>NZ_JWIO01000017.1:34824-56607 GCF_001017755.1 Protofrankia coriariae | reverse complement strand
GGCGGCTGGGCATCGAGCCGCAGGAGGAGCTTGCCTCGGCCCGCTCCGCGCAGGAGCTGTTCTCCCTGGTCGGCCGGTCCGCGGAGCAGGGCACGCTCGCGCCGGAGACCGCGACGTTGCTGCAACGCTCGCTGGCGTTCGGGCACAAGCAGGCCGCGGACGTCCTCACCCCCCGGGTCCGCATGTGGACGGTCGGGGTCGGCGACCCGGTCAGTGAGGTGATCGCGCTCACCCGTCGGACCGGGCACTCGCGTTTCCCGGTTGTCGGGCAGGGCCTCGACGACGTGGTCGGCCTGGTCCATGTCAAGCACGCGGTCGCCGTCTCCGAGGACGACCGGGACACCGTGACCGTCAGCGACGTGATGATCCCCCATCTGAGCGTGCCGTCCACGATCGAACTCGATCCGCTGCTGGAGACACTGCGCCGCGGCGGGCTGCAGATGGCGGTCGTCATCGACGAGTTCGGCGGCACGGACGGCCTGGTCACCATCGAGGACCTGATCGAGGAGCTGGTCGGCGACGTCGTCGACGAGCACGACCGGGTCGGGCTGCGCGCGGCCCGGCGCCGGGACGGGACGTGGCTGCTCTCCGGTCTGCTCCGCCTCGACGAGGTGGCGCAGACCGTTGACGTCCACCTGCCGGTGGACGAGGCGTACCAGACTCTTGGCGGGCTTGTCGCCGACCGTCTCGGCCGGGTGCCGGTCGCCGGTGACGTGGTCGAGGTCGACGGCGTCACCCTCACCGTCCAGCTGATGGACGGCCGCCGGGTGGACCGGGTCCGCCTGGTTCCCGCGCATGTCCGCGCCGACGGCGAGCCGCCAACGGACGGCGGCTCTCCCGTGGACGGTGACTCTCCCGTGGGAGGCGCGTCCCCCAGGGACGGTGACGGTTCCGCGGACGGCGACCGTTCCGGAAACAGCGGCCGTCCCAGGGGCGGGCGGCGCGGCTGCGCCGCCGAGGACGCGATGGGGGCGCTGCGGTGAACATCCCGCTCGCGCTCTTCCTCACCGTCGTCCTGCTGCTCGCCAACGCCTTCTTCGTGGGAGCCGAGTTCGCGCTGATCTCGGCCCGGCGCAGCGCCATCGAGCCGCTGGCACAGGCCGGTTCGGCCCGCGCGCGGATCACGCTGCGCGCGATGGAGGAGGTCTCCCTGATGCTGGCCGGTACCCAGCTGGGTATCACGGTCTGCACCCTGGGGCTGGGCTCGCTCGGGGAGCCCGCGGTCGCGCACCTGCTCGAAGGCCCGCTCGAGGCGGCCGGGATGCCGCACGCCCTGCTGCACCCGGTCGCGCTCACCGTCGCCATGACGGCGGTCGTGTTCCTGCACGTGGTCATCGGCGAGATGGTGCCCAAGAACATCGCCCTGGCCGGGCCGGACCGCAGCGCCCTGTTACTCGTCCCGCCGCTCGTCGGCGTCGTGCGCTACCTGCGCCCGGCGATCGCGGCCCTGAACGCGGTCGCCAACCTCAGCCTGCGCATCGTCCGGGTGGCGCCGAAGGACGAGGTGGCCAGCGCCTTCACCCGCGACGAGGTCGCCGGCTTCGTCGAGGAGTCCCGCCGGGAGGGGCTGCTCGACGCCGACCAGCACGGGCTGCTCTCCGGGGCGCTGCACTTCGACGAACGCAGCGCGCGCAGCGTCCTGCTGCCCCTCGACAGCCTGGAGACGGTCGAGGTCGGGGTCACCCCCCGGGGGGTGGAGGCGGTGGCTGCCCGGACCGGATTCTCCCGCTTCCCGGTCCGGGCGGCCACCGGCGAGCTCGTCGGATACCTGCATCTCAAGGACGTTCTGGAAACCAACCCGCGCAAGCGGGCGGCGCCAGTCCCCGCCAAGTGGGTCCGCCCGCTGGCCAGGGTCGGTTCCGACGACCGGCTCGCGACGGTGCTCGCCACGATGCAGCGCAGCGGGGCGCATCTGGCCCGGGTCACCGACCAGGAGGGACGGATCCTCGGGGTCGTCGCGCTGGAGGACGTCCTGGAGGAACTTGTCGGCGAGATCCGGGACGACAACCAGCCGGCCGCCTGGTGATCCGCCTCTCGAGCGACCCGGTTCTTGAGCGCCCCGGTGACCGGTGACCTGGCTCGCGGGTGCCCCGGCGCCCGGGACGCAAGGAGCGTGATCGTGACGCTCCGGGCCGGTTAGCCTTCGTCCATGGCAGGAACCGAAGCGGGCACGGTCGTGGTCAGCCTTCCGGACAAGCGCTGGATCGACCTGGTCGGCCCGATCCCGGCCGTGCGGGCCGTGGTGTGGGACGCCGATTCCGACCCGCGGCGGGCGGGTGTGCTGGACACCGAGTTCCTCGTCCCCCCGTACATGAAGCGGGCGGACTGGTCCCTGGTCAACAGCCTGCCCCGGCTGCGGGTCGTGCAGACGCTTACCGCGGGTTACGAGGATGCCATCGCGAACGTGTCCCCGAAGGTCACTTTGTGTCATGCGGCAGGTGTGCACGACGCTTCCACGTCCGAGCTGGCCGTGGGGCTCATTCTGGCGCAGCTGCGGGGGATCCCGGCCGCGGTCCGCGCGAGCGGCGCCGCGCGGGGACGCTGGCAGCCGCGCACGCTGCGCTCGCTGGCGGACCGGCGGGTGCTCGTGGTGGGCGCCGGCGGCCTCGGGACGGCCATCGCAGCCCGGCTCGAACCGTTCGAGGTGTCGCTGACCCGCGTCGCGAGCCGGGCCCGGGACGACGGGCGCGGTCACGTCCACGCGGTCACCGAACTGCCGGCCCTGCTCCCGGAGCAGGATGTGGCCGTCCTGGCCTGCTCGCTCAACGAGAGCACCCGCGGCCTTGCCGACGCCCGGTTCCTCGCCGCGATGCCGGACGGCTCGCTGCTGGTCAACGTCGCCCGGGGAGCGGTCGTCGACACCGACGCCCTGCTCCGTGAGCTGCACGACGGGCGGTTGCTGGCGGCTCTGGACGTCGTCGAGCCGGAGCCGTTGCCCGACGCGCACCCGTTGTGGTCCGTGCCCGGTGTGCTGCTGACCCCGCATCTCGGCGGCAACACCAGCGCGTTCAAGCCCCGCGCCGCCGCGTTTCTCCGGGACCAGATCGCCCGGTTCGCCGCGGGCGACACGCTCCGGGCGATCGTCGCCGGCCCGGCGGCCCCGGCGTCACCCTCCGAGATCGCCATCCCAGCGCCATAACTGAACACAATGATCGATATTTCGATGCCAGCCAGGCATTCGACCAGCCGCCAGGGAGGTGTCGGGGGGACGGAGTCCCCCTGACATGGGGGTTCCAGGGGGTCCCCCCTGGGCCAGCATGACGCGGGAGCCTGGAAAGGTGGCCGAAGGCCACCGAACAGGATCCAACCGAGGGTGAGTGACGGGACTTGAACCCGCGACACCCGGGACCACAACCCGGTGCTCTACCAGCTGAGCTACACCCACCACGTGCTGAAAACCGCACACTGAAACCGAACCGTCGGCCGTCAGCGGTCGTACACCCGTGACCAGCCGGCCAACTGTTCAGGCCCGGCCCATAGTACCGGTCCGATCGTCCTTCTGGCGAAACGCCTTGCGGTGCCACGGGTGGGTCGAGAGCGTGATCAGACGGTTACTACTTTCGGATGGTGGCTGTGTTCGGCGGATGGCGAGCGCGCCCGGACGGTGGCCGCGCCCGGACGGCCGCTCTGGTCGTTCAGACGGCCGCCGGTGGGGTCTGCGCGGCATCCGCCGGGGTGCGGCTGGTGGGGGCGGTCTCTGCCGAGGTGGTGCCCGTCCGGGGGACGCCCGCCGGCGCGGATGGTGGGCTGCCCGCGTCGTCGCCCGCGTTGTCCGTGCCGGTCTCCCGGCCCGCTGCCCGGGTGATCTCCTGCGCCGCTGCCCGAGCGAACTCGCTGGTGGGTCCCGGCTGCGGTACGAAGATCGCCTTTCGGTAGTAGCGCAGCTCGTCGATGCTCTCCTGGATGTCGGCCAGGGCGCGGTGCCCACCACGCTTGGCCGGTGCCGCATAGTAGGCCCGCGGGTACCAGCGTCGGGCGAGTTCCTTCACGGTCGACACGTCGACCATTCGGTAGTGCAGGTAGCTGTCGAGCGCCGGCATGTACCGGGCGAGGAAGTTGCGATCGGTAGCGATCGAGTTGCCGCACAGTGGGGCCCTGCCCGCGTCCGGGATCTGATCGCGGATGTAGTCGAGCACCTGTCGTTCGGCGTCGGCCACGGTCAGCGTCGATGCCCGTACAGCTTCGGTCAGCCCCGAGGTGGCGTGCATCTGCTGGACTACGGCATCCATCCCGGCCAGTGCGGTCTCCGGCGCGGACACGACCACGTCCACACCGTCGCCAAGGATATTCAGTTCGCTGTCGGTGACCAGGCATGCGACCTCCAGCAGGAGATCGGAGGCGGCGTCGAGCCCGGTCATCTCACAGTCGATCCAGACGAGGCGATCCATATCTGGTTGACCATAGGGTCTTCGGGCCGGAACGTCACGCGCGGGCCCGCTCCTCGCCGGTCACAGGCCGCCGCCACACCGTGATCGCAGGCAGTGTGATCACAGCCAGGCCGGGGGTGAGGCACCGAGCGGGAGCGGCGGATGGGACCAGGTGCGCGGGCCGCCGTCCACCCGCAGAGGCGGAAGTACGTAGGTCAGCCGTCCGGCGTGACTGCCGACCGTGTCCAGCCACGGGATCACGCCGATCGCGGAGGCATCCGCGGAGGCACCCGCCGCAGCCGTGCCGCCGGCCACGCCGCCAGCCGTGGCAGCACCGGCGACGGTTCCGACGGTTCCGTCGGCCTTCCCGTCGGTTCTCGCGCGCCGGGCGAGCAGCCAGGTGGCGGTCTGGGCGAGTGACAGCTGGACGTGCCAGGAACCGGATTCCCGGTGGCGCAGCGTGAGGGCGCGCAGGACAGCCGCCGCCGTCAGGTAGCCGGTGGCGTGGTCGAGTGCCTGGGCGGGCAGCACCCCTGGCCGGCCGCCGTCCGGCTCGTCGCCGGCCTCTGTCGTGGCTATGCCCGTGGCGGCCTGGACGATGCTGTCGAACCCGCGCCGCCCGGCCCACGGCCCGGTCGGTCCCCATGCGCTCAGTGTCGCCACCACGATCCCGGGACGGATCCCGGGGCGCCGTTCGTGCAGCGCCCGCGGTGACAGCCCGAACCGGTCCAGCGCTCCGGGGCGGTACCCGCTCACGACGACGTCCGCGGATGCCAGCAGCTCCTCGAACGCCTGCCGGTCGGCCGGGCGTTCGAGGTCGAGAAAGGCCGATCGCTTGCCCGGGCCGGTGTCGAGGTGCTGGGCCGGGATCTCGGGCAGCCGCGGGCTGTCGACCCGCAGAACGTCGGCGCCGAGAAAGGCGAGGATCCTGGTGCCGATCGGGCCGGCGATGACCCTGGTCAGATCGAGGACACGGATCCCCGCGGCGGGCAGGCCGTGCTCGTCGACCGGGCCGCGCTCGTGGGCCGGGTGTCCCGCACCGGGCGCGTGCTCGTCGTCCAGCCGGCGCACACCTGCCAGGGGCAGCTCGGCGAGGGCGCGGCCCTGTGGGTGCCGTCGCCACCCAGCGGTGTCCCGCACGGCCGCGGCCACGCCGCCGTGTGCCACCACCCTGTCCTCGACCTCGGTCGCGGGCAGGGTGGCCACGGCCGCCCTGACGGCGGCCGTCGGGTCGGTCACGGTGTCGGCGATCCCGAGCGCCGCCCGCAGTCGGGCGCGATGGTGCGGGTAGTTGCCGTGCAGCCGCACCCAGCCGTCCACCGCCGGCAGGAAGGCCGACAGCGGATCCATGCCGATCTGTGGCTGCCCGTCGAGGCGCAGGTGCCGTTCGCTGGTGAAGGCCGCGGCCACCGCACCACTGTCGATCGTCAGCGGTTCCCCGCGCTGTGGGCCCGCTCCCGCGCGCGCGGCGCTGAGTTCGCCGGCCGCGAGCCCGACGACGGCCACGCTCGCCTGGGCGAGCGCGCTGACCGGTAGCCGTGACGGCAGGGTCCGCGGTGGGCCAGTGATCGTCACCGCGTCCTGGCCGGGGAACTCGCCGCCGAGCGCTCGCGCGGCTTCGGCGATCATCTCCCGAACATGACGGGAATGTGACTTGTCACTCACCGGTGGCCCGTTTCCAGGCTCGGACATCGGCATCTGCGCCCTTCCCGCGACATCGCGTACGGCTTCCGCGACATCGTGTACGGCGGGCCGCCGAGCTGGTGAGCGCTCCGAGCTGCCATACCGGTCCGCGAAGGGGCGGTCCGTCCGGTTTCAGCGGCGCCGGGCCGGACGCCCCGGCGGCCGGACCGCCACCCGACGGTGGCGATGGCTGTCACGGGGACGTTGACGGCTCCGGAGGCGCCCCGCCGCTCGCAGGCGCTCTTGTCGCAGGAAATCCGGTCGACTGCAGATGCGGTCCACGGCCCCGACGGTAGCGGTCCAGTCGGCTTTCGGGGCCAGTTGTCACAAACCATTAACTTTACCGGCGGCGTGTCGGGCACCATCACCCCCCCAGGGGATGAGCCCCCGCAGGGGGTGGGTGGGGCGGCGTCCGGCCACGTCGTCACTCAATGTCAATATGTTGTGCGTCTGTTGATATGACATCGACGCGACAGCTGTCCAGCGGCGCGGCGTCCGTCCAACGGCACGGTGGCTGTCCAGCAGGTGGTGTGACCCACCAGGTACCGTGACGATGTGGGCATGGACGATGTGGGCGGGTACGACCGGCCCGGCAGTGGGTGGCCGGTCTGTCGTGGCGTCCCACCGGGGCTGCCTGCCCGGCCCGCGCGAGCGGCCTCCAGCGGTACGAATGACCGGGATCGCGCTGCCGGCCGGCCGGTCCGGGCCTGGTGACTGGAGGTTCGGCCCATCAGCGCACATGACCGTTACGACGCGTCGGCCGGCGATCGCACCTGGAGCGTCCCCATGGCCGGCAACGCCCGGTTCTCCTGGGACTACGCCGACGGCCGGGCCCGGCTGCTGGCCCTCTACCAGCAGGGCAAGGACAAGCAGTGGGATGCCGCGACCAGAATCGACTGGTCGCAGGAGGTGGATCCGCACCACCCGCTGGGGCTGTCCGACCGGACGGTCCCGATCTACGGGCTTCCGCTGTGGGACAAGCTCGGCCGGCGGGAGCGCGGCGAACTGCGCCAGCACCTGATGGCCTGGCAGTTCAGCCAGTTCCTGCACGGCGAGCAGGGCGCGATGATCTGTAGCGCCCGGATCGTCGAGTCCGTCCCGGACATGGACGCGAAGTTCTACGCCGCGACCCAGACGATCGACGAGACGCGGCACGCGGAGATCTACTCCCGCTTCCTGCGGGAGAAGATCGGCCTCCTGTATCCGATCAACCCCGAGCTGCGCTCGCTGCTGGAGACGACGCTGAGCGACAGCCGGTGGGACATGCCGTACCTGGGTATGCAGGTGCTCATCGAAGGCCTCGCGCTGGCCGCCTTCGGCGTTCTGCGGGACGTCGCCACGGCGGCGCTGCCCAAACAGATCCTTTCCTACATCATGCAGGACGAGGCCCGGCACGTCGCCTTCGGACGGCTGGCGCTGCGTGACTACTACGCGCAGCTGTCCCGTCGGGAGCTCGACGAACGCGAGGAGTTCGTCGTCGAGAGCTGCTGGCTGATGCGTGACCGGCTGCGCGGCGCCGAGGTCTGGGAGAACCTCGGCTTCGACGTGGACGCCTGCCTCGCCGCGGTGGAGACCTCCGAGTACATGCGGGCTTTCCGCAAGCTGCTGTTCAGCCGGATAGTGCCGTGCGTGAAGGACATCGGCCTGTGGGGGGAGAGGGTCCGCACCGCCTACGAGCGGATGGGCGTCCTCGAGCTGGCCGGTCTCGATCTTGCCGAGCTGATGCGCCGGGACGCCGACATCGCCGACGGCCTCGACCGGACGCGAGCGCAGGATGCCGAGCTCGCCAGACGGCGGGAGCAGGTGGCGGAGACGATCGCCACGGCGCTCTGACCTGAGCGCCTGCCCAGCTGGTCACGTGACCGGCCGGGTGCATGACCAGCCGGGTGCATGACCAGCCGGTTGGCCTGCCTGGCCGGTTGCGCAACCAGCTGGTTACCGCGGACATGTAGATGGCCGGTCGATCGGTCGTATGGTCATCCAATCCGGGAAAGACGGCTACGAAAAGTTACTGTCTGTTATAGATGACGGTGAACGGTCACTTACGGTGATGATCGGCGGCGTGGCAGGCCGCGGTTCTCGGGAAGCGATCCGGGCGATTCGGAGTTATCCTCTTCCAGTAGTTGCATTAGCAACGAAACTCTGGGAGGGACAGCATGCCTGCCGTTACCGCCGACACAACCACCCTGCCGCGTCTGGCCGTACCTCTGCCCGGCCAGGTGGAGCGGCCCGTCCGGTCGGTCACGACCGCGCCGTCGGGCCGTGAGGGCGAGGGCTTTCCCGTCCGCCGTGCGTTCGCCGGGGTCAGCCTTGCCGATCTTGACCCCTTCGTCCACATGGACCAGATGGGTGAGGTCGACTACGCGCCCGGTGAGCCCAAGGGCACGCCGTGGCATCCGCATCGCGGCTTCGAGACCGTGACATACATGATCGATGGGACGTTCCAGCACCAGGACTCCAACGGTGGAGGCGGGGTCATCACGGATGGGGCGACCCAGTGGATGACCGCGGGTGCCGGCATCCTGCACATCGAGACCCCGCCCGAGCAGCTTGTCGTCAGCGGCGGGCTCTTCCACGGCATCCAGCTGTGGGTCAACCTGCCGGCGCGGGACAAGTTCAGCCCGCCGCGCTACCAGAGCATCGAAGGCGACCAGGTCGCACTGCTCGCGTCGCCGGACGGGGGCGCGCTGTTGCGGATCATCGCTGGCGGTCTTGCCGGTGACGCGGCCGGTCACCGTGGGCCGGGCGCCACCCACACCCCGATCACGATGATGCACGCGACCCTGTTCCCGGGCGTGCGGGTGACAGTCCCCTGGGAGCCGGGTTTCAGCGCGCTGGCCTACATCCTTGCCGGCTCGGGGCGGGTCGGTGGCGAGGGTCGGCCGGTCCGCACCGGGCAACTCGCCGTGTTCGGGCCCGGCGACTACCTGACGCTCGCGGCCGACGACCAGCAGTCCGGGACGGATGGCCGGTTGGAGGTGCTGCTGCTCGGTGGGCGCCCGATCCGGGAGCACGTCGAGATGTACGGCCCGTTCGTGATGAACACCAAGGAGGAACTGCGCCAGGCGGTGGCCGACTACCAGGAGGGCCGTCTCGGTGTCATTCCCCCGAACGCCCTCATGCCGCACCGGGTCGCCCGTCGATCGGGGTGACCAAATGCGAAATCCGTAGTTGATCGATTATCGGCAGTCAACCGGAGAATCGAGCCTTCTTTCGGTAATGCCGGAGATCGGTATACGGTGCAAAAACAGATGCAGATGCAGGTGCAGATGCCGGGGCGATACATATACGTGTTCCGGTGTGCACGCTTTGAACCCGCCACGCTTCGACAGCACGGAGCGTGACGGGTTCACGTCGATTGCGGCCCGTTGTAGTCGCTTATACGATGTGCGTTTACCTGCCTGACTTTTCGTCGTCCTCTTGACGTCTTTGGCTGGGTGCCGGGAGGGTTCGGCGTGCCGTCGCGGCGAGACGGTGTTGAACTAGCGGTGTGGGAGCGTTCCGCGCGGAAGCAACCCACCTTTGGTGATCCAGGTGTTCCGGGCGTGGCGGGAACATGGTCACGCCGCCCCTGGCCCACCAGGATCGTGGGTCTGGCAGGTCCGTTCGGCCGCATCCCAGCGGGGTGACGGCAACCCGGGAATGATCCTCGCCGGTACCGCCAGCGGCCCTGACATCCCCGAGCCGCGGCCCCGGGCTCCGGGTTACCGGGTGGGTGGTTCAGGATGAATAGGTGTCGTGGTGTCAGAATGTATCCCGCTGACGCGATAATGGGGAGATGACCGCTTGACGATGTCAGTTCACACCGCTCGTCGGCTGCGGTTGATCGGTGCGGGGCGGGTCGTGCTGCTGGTGGCGGCCGTATTTTTCGCCGTCACGACGCTCACCGGCCTACGTGATGTGTCGTCCGTCGTCAACCAGGTCGACAGATGGCTGGGCAACAGCTTCAGCGTCGCCGCCGGTGGCTTTTGTATGTTGCGTGCCATTCTGGTCCGCGGTGAGCGGCTCGCCTGGGCCGTGCTCGGCACCGGTCTGCTGTTCTACGGCGCCGGCAGCATCTACTTCACCGAGATCATGGAGCATGTCGGCACGCCGTCACCGGCGGACATCGGTTGGCTCGTGTTCTATGTGGCCACCTGTATCTCCGTGATCCTCCTGCTGCGTGGGCGGGTCACCCGATTTCACCCCAGCGTGTGGCTGGACGCGCTGGTGGGCGGCCTCGGCGTGGCCGCGTTGGCAAGCGGGCTTGCCGCCGCTGTCATCGGGGTGGACAACCCGGTAGGGCTGTCGGTCCTCGGCCTGAACATCGCCTATCCGCTCGCCGATCTGATGTTGCTCGTGCTCGTGGCCAGCGCGTTCGGGCTGCGGGGCTGGCGCCCCGAGAAGGCCTGGTGGCTGTTGGGGGTCTCCCTTGCCGGCTTCGCGGTCGCCGACACGATCGTCACCGGCGCAATGGCGAGCGGCACCTATGTCCCGGGTGGCCCGGTCGAGGCGCTCTGGGTGCTCGCGCTCGTCCTGCCGGCCTGCGCCGCGTGGCAACGGACCCCGCGGGAGATGTCCGAACGGGTCGCCGGCTGGGAGGTGCTGTTCGTCCCAGTCTTCTTCGCCGTCAGCGCGCTCACGCTGCTGGTGCTCGGGGCCTTCGTCAGGCTGCCGCCGCTGACCGTCGTGCTCGCCGCCGGGACGGTCCTGACCGCCATCGTCCGTGCCGGCATCACGTTCACCGAGGTCCGTCAGCTCGCGGACAGCAAGATGCAGGCACGCACGGACGAGCTGACAGGGTTCGCCAACCGCCGTGGCTTCTTTGAGCGTCTCAACGAGGAGGAGACACGCGGCGGCGGCGCCGCGCGCTTCGCGCTGCTCGTGCTCGACCTGGACCGCTTCAAGGAGATCAACGACTCTCTCGGCCACCAGGTCGGCGACGACCTGCTCAAACTCGTCGGTCGCCGGATCGAGACGGCGCTGCGCCCGACAGACCTGCTGGCCCGGCTCGGCGGCGACGAGTTCGCCGTGCTCCTGCAGGACGCCGACGCCACCGCGGCACGAACCGTCGCCGAGCGGGTGCTGGCCGCTCTCGACGGCCCGTTCGACGTCGACGGGGTGAGCTTCCACGTCGACGCCAGCATCGGAGTCGCGGTCTACCCCGATCACGCGGTGGCCGGGAACGTCCTGTTGCAGCGGGCGGACATCGCGATGTACGCGGCAAAGGCCGCCCGCAGCCGGATCGAGCACTACCGGCCCGGCGCCGACCTGCACATCCTCGACCGCCTCGACGTCATCGAGACCCTGCGGGCCGGGCTCGGTCAGGACCAGTTGCGCCTGCACTACCAGATGAAGGTCGACCTGCGCACGGGCAACTGCCACGCGGTGGAGGCCCTGGTGCGCTGGGAGCATCCCACCAGGGGGCTGCTCCAGCCCAACGAGTTCCTGCCCATGGCCGAACACACCGGGCTGATGCGCACGCTGACCCTCGAGGTGCTCGGGCTGGCCCTCGACCAGTGCCGCCAGTGGTGGGACGCCGGCCTCCAGATCGGCGTCGCGGTCAACCTCTCCGCGCCCAACCTGCTCGACAAGGGATTCCCGGCCGAGGTCGGGGAGCTCCTCACGACGAAGGGGGTGCCACCGAGGGCGCTCGAACTGGAGATCACCGAGACCGCTCTGATGCTCGACCGGATCCGGACCGCGGCCGTGCTCGGCAGCCTGCGGGAGATGGGCGTCCGCATTGCCGTCGACGACTACGGCACCGGCTACTCGTCCCTGGCCTACCTGCGGGAACTGCCGGTGGACGTGCTCAAGCTGGACAAGTCGTTCGTCATCCACCTCGACTCCGACCCGCTCTCAGCGGCCATCGTGCAGTCCACGGTGGGGCTTGCGCACTCCCTGGCCCTGCGGATCGTGGCCGAGGGGGTCGAGACCGAGACAGCCATGGGGCGGCTGGCCGACTACGGCTGCGACTTCGCCCAGGGCTTCTACCTGGGCGCCCCCCAGCCCGCCGACAAGCTGACCCCGCTGCTGTGGCATCGCAACCGCTGCGCGTATTCCTCTTCCTCCTCCTCCGGGGAGGGCGGCTGCCCGCCGTCCCGATTAGAGCGAGTGACAGCGGCTGACCTGATGGCCGACCGGGCCGAACCTGCCCGCGCCGGCCGCCCGTGGATCTGACCAGCATGAGTTCGGGCAGCACAGATCCGGGCGGCACGCCCCGGCATCCTGGCTGGTCGTTGTGGGACGCCGTGGCGGAGGTCGATCCGGCTGATCCCGGTGACACGCCGTTCGCCTTTGGCGGTGATCTCTCCCCGGCGACCCTGGTCGGGGCCTACCGGCGGGGGGTCTTTCCCTGGCCGCTCGACGAGCCGGCCGGCGGCCCGACCACGGCGGCGAACGCCCCGGGCCCCCGTGACCCGGCAGCGACCGGCACCCGACCACCCGTTCTGTCGCGCGACGCCCAGGAGCTGTCGCGGGACGCCCGAGGACGGGCCGACATCGCCTGGTGGAGCCCGGATCCACGCGGTGTGCTGCCCATCGGTGGGGTGCGCGTGCCCGAGTCGCTGTTCAAGCGGATGCGCGCGTGCGACTGGACGACCACCCTCGACCAGGCGTTCGCCGACGTCGTGCACAACTGCGGCCAGGGCACCCGACGTACCTGGATCACCACCGAGCTCGCCGGCGCCTACCAGGAACTGCACCGGCTCGGCTGGGCGCACAGCATCGAGGTGTGGCAGGACGACGAGCTCATCGGCGGGATGTTCGGCGTGCTCGTCGGCGCCGTCTTCATGGCCGAGTCCATGTTCCACGTGCGCACCGACGCGTCCAAGGTCGCGCTCGTCGATTTCGACGCGCGGTTCGCGCCGGTCGGTGGCCGGCTCGTCGATGTGCAGTTCGTCACCGCGCACGCGAAGTCCATGGGAGCGGTCGAGATCCCGCGTGTGCGCTTTCTCACGGTGTTGCGGCAGGTACGGGACGCAGAGGTGCGGCTTGATCGCGGCCGCCTACCGGTCACCCGCCTGGCCGAGCTGGCCCGACAGGCGCGAAAGGCTCGGCACGCGCAAAAGGCCCAGCAGGTACAAAAGGCCGAGCAGGCCGAGTAGGCCCGACAGGTGCCGCGGGCATCCGGGCAGGCCAGGCATGGCAGCGCCGGCAGCGGGCCCTGCCACTGGGCCGGCTGTCCGCCGGCTGGGAACCCGGGGCCGTGCCCGGCCATCCGGGCGCCGGGCACGGCACGACCTGACCGGCTGCCCACCGATCCCTGTCGGGCTCCCTTGTACGGCTTCCTGCGCCCCGCCGTTTCCCCCGAGCCGGCTGGTGGGCGGCTGTCATGGCGTTACGCGGGTACGGGTGCTACTCGTCCCGGGCGGGCGTGGAGTCCGACAGCATGTCGGCGACCTCGGCGAGCACCTCGAGCAGGTGGCTGATCTCCTCGTCGGTGTTGGCCGCGGTGACCTGGATGCGGAACCCCACCTTCTCGCGCGGCACCATCGGGTACGGCGCCAGGGTGGTGTAGATCCCCCGGTCGAACAGGTGGTCGCCGATGGCGTCGATGCGTTCCGGGGCACCGATCGGTATCTCGATGATCGGGCTGCCCGAGCGGTTTGGCGAGGTCAGCCCGAGCTGCCCCAGCCCGTCGAGGATCCGGGCCGTCTTGCGGTGGAGGTCCGCTCGGATCGTGTCGCCCCGCCGGGCGTTGAACGCGAACCCGGCCTGCACGGTCGCGAGCGAGGCCACGGGGGACGGCCCGGAGAAGGTGTGTGGGGCGGTGGCCGCCTTGAGGTGGTTCTTCACCTCGGTCGGGCAGGCGAGGAAGGCCAGCAGGGACGAGTAGGCCTTGGAGAAGCCCGCGACCAGGATGATCCCGTCGTAGCTCTCGCCGACATGGCGGATGAGGCTGTTGCCACGGCTGCCGTAGGGGCTCAGCTCATCGGGCCGGCGCTCGCCGATGACGCCGAAACCGTGCGCGTCGTCGATGTAGAGGAGCGCGTCGTTCGCGCGGGTCACCCGGGCCAGTTCCGCCACCGGCGGGATGTTGCCGGTCATGCTGTTCAGCCCGTCGACGCACACCAGCCGAGGGTGGCTGCGGCAGGCCCGCAGCATCTCCTCGAGCTCGGCGGGGTTGTTGTCGTCGAAGCGCTGCACGGTCGCGCCCCAGGCCCGGGCCATGAGGCAGCCGTCGTGGATGGAGCGGTGCGCGTTGCGATCGAGGAAGATCGTTCCCTGCCCGACGAGGGCCGGGATGACCGACAGATGGATGTGCGTGATCGTGGGAAGCGCCAGGCTGTCCTCGGCGCCGAGCAGGTCGGTGAGCTCCTGCTCGATCTCGATGAACAGCCGTGGGGTCGCGATCATCCGTGACCAGCTTGGATGCGTGCCCCACCTGGCCAGGTACTCCGGCACTGCTGCGATGATCTCTGGCTCGAGGTCGAAGCCGAGGTAGTTGCAGGACGCGAAGTCGGTCAGCCAGTGGTCGCCGACCCGCATCTGGCGACCGTCCACCTCGTCGACAATCGCCTCCATCATCGGATGTGTTTTCCGTAGCCGTGCCATCTCTGACATCGGACCGAGTGGCCGGGCTGGTAGCCAACGGTGGGCTTCCGGGCGCTCAGGAGAAGCGTGGAGTGAAGGTAAATCCTGCGCGGTCTTTGACAACTTCCCTCCTCAACAGGCGAGGGTGTCCACGCTAACCGCATTTTCGATGATCGCAGCGTTACAGAGCGCTGTAATCGGCCATTGTGTCGACTATATGTCAGCCGCTTGTCGAGTGACTACCTGCCGGTAGACGGTGATCTCTTTTAGTAGCGGACGGCGGAAATTGTGCCCGGAATGTCACTCAACGAGATCGAGTGAATCCGTCTGGATTCCCGCCGTCGGCCTGTCACGGCTTGTTGGCCGGCGGCTCATCGGCGCTTCGTTCGTCGGTTGTTCCGTCGGCGCCCCGTCCGGCGGGCCGGGCAGGACCCGGCCCGCCGGACCCGCCGAGCCGGTGGGGTGACCCGGCGGGAACCCCTGGTACGAGGGGGTTGTGAGCGTGCTGTCCCGGCCCGTCAGGCCGCCACGCGCCCGATCGCCTCGGCCGGGCAGAACTCGAGAGCCTGCAGCAGCATCTCCTCCTCGTCCTCGTTCGCCGGCTGCCGGCAGATGTAGTGGACCTCGCGCTCCTCGTCGTGCCTGAAGAAGTCCGGTGCGACTCCCCGACAGTTCTCGCAGTCGGTGCACTCGGAATCGACGAAGAAAGGTCCCTCGACGTTCATGGGAAGTCGGCGCTTCTCGCTCGCCACGTCACACCTCACATTCGTTGTGGCGCCGTGCATTAGTTGTGGCGCGTTCGCGGTGGCTGCTNGCTGCCGGCCGCTGCCGGTCGCCGGGCGGGGCCGGCGAAAAGCGTGCCCGGGCATTGTGGCCGGAGAGTCCCGGGCCGGAGTACCCGGCCTTCGGGAGCCGCTCGCGGCGGGNCGGCGGGCCTGTGAAATATTGGACCGGCCCGTTTCCGGGAGACGGAAAACGTGTAACCATTATGATGCGGACGGTTGTCTGCTGGCTGAAGCCGCAGCTCGCGGGGCTGATCCGGTAGCCGCTGCCGGTGTCGGAGGTGCCCGCGGAGTTCCGGTGCCCGTCGGTGTGGGCCCGGTGGTGCCGCTGTCACGGGTTTTCCGGGCCGGGCGGGAGTCGTTACCGGCCGTCCGCCACCCATCGTCGGGAGCGACTGGGTCATCCTGCTTTTACCGGTTGGAAACACGATATGTATGCGAATCGACGGGCCACTCGCCAGGATGCACCATACCCACCGTGTCGAACGCCTGGCGAAGAACGGACGGATGTCTCGGCGAAAAAGGACATATGACGGGCGGCGACAGCCTGGAATCCTCATGGCAGACTCCTTGCGGGCCACCGTGGCCCGGACCGGGCGGCGCACGGACGAGCCGACATGATGAATCCGCGTGATGAACTGATGTGACGAGTTGGCGCGACAAGTCGACGTGACGGGCCGGCGTGATGAGTCGACATCGTGTGGCGAATCGGTGTCGGGCCGCCCGCGATGTGGGAGCCCGGTACCGAAGACCACGTCACGGACAACGGTGTGTCGGTGCCCGTACGGAGTTCTCGGGCATGTCCCGTCCGTAGCATCTCTGTCGCTGATTCCGCCACATCGGCGGAGTCGGTGGATACGGAGGTGACATGGCACGGGACAAACGCGACACGGCCAGGCGGGAAGAGGCCGAGCGGGAGAACCGGGGGGTGCGGACCTGCCCCCACTGCCGGGGCACCGGCCGTAAGGAGGTCCCACGGCTCGAACGCGACCGGGACGGCCACTTCGACGGCGCCGAGGTCACCGACTGCGCATGGTGCGGCGGCGGGGGAGCGCTGACATCATGATCATCGGCTGCTCTGGCCCGGTCCGGGATCCCTGGCCGAATCCCTGATCAGACGGCACTCCCGCTCCGGCTGCCGCGAGGGCGGACGGGCCCTGATCGACTCCCGGTCCGCGTCGGCCCGGACGCTCCGACGCGGACCGCGCTGGAGCGTCGAGGAGCCCGCCCCGCCGTCCTCCCGTCGTCATCCTTCTCCTGCACTCGCCTCGGGCCATTTCTGATCTTCTTCTTGATCTGGGTGCCGGCAGCCCTCCCTGCCTCGCGGGTGACGGGCGACTGGTCCGGCGGAGACGTCTGATCGATATCCGTATCTACGGTGTTTTTCGCAGTCTTAATACGCAGATACGTTCAATCTGCTACTGTTCATCCGTAGATGTGCGATTGATGTGGACGAGCTGTACGGGGCGCCGGGCCGGCACAGGGGTAGGAGGAGCCATCGGGAACGGGTACGTCACCTCCGGTGCGACGGCTGTGGGGCGGCGGCCGCGCGGCGAGACGAAAGTGCTTCTGCTCCTGCTGGGCTGCACACTGCTGATCTCCAGCTCGTAAGGTGTGCTGCTGCTGGTCGGGCCGTTCGTCAAGACGGTCGGTGGCAGTGAGGCGACCTACGGGATGCTGTGCGCCGCCGCGGCCGCGCCGACCGCCGGGGTGCTGCTGCTCCTGCTGCGTTTCCCGCGGGACGTGCCGGCCCATCGTCTCCTCGCGGGATCCTGCGGGTTGTACGCGGGCGCCGCCCTGCTGGTGTCGGCCATGCACTCCCTCAACGTCCAGCTTGTGGCCGCGTCCATCGTCCTGGGAACGGCCTGGGCGGTCGCGTACACGGCCGCGCCGATGATCGCCTCCGACCTGGCGGTGGACAACAACCGCGCGACGCTGATCGGCTACGCGACCGGGACCATCCAGGTCGGCTTCGGTATCGGCCCTGTTCTTGGCAACGCCCTGCGCCGGGCCGACTTCTCCTACCAGCAGGTCTTCCTTGCCGGGGCGCTGCTCGCCGCAGGCGCCGCGCTGCTCGTGGTGCCGTTGGGCGTGCAGCTACGCCGGGTGGCGGCAGAGCGGGATGAGGCGGGCCGGGCCACGGCCACCCCCGGTCCCGTCGCCGACGCCGCCGACGACCGCGAGCCCGCCGGCGCGGCCGACGTCCGGCCTGACACGACACCGTCTCCGGCTGCCCGCTGGCCCCACCCGTCCCCGGCGCCCCGGCGGCGGAGCCCGCTGCGGTCGCCCAGCGCGGTGCCGTTGGCGATGGTCCTGCTGTGCGCCTGCGTCTTCACCACCATGAACAGCTTCCAGACGACGTTCGCGGACAGCCACGGCCTCGACTTCGATCTTTTCTATGTGACGTACACGGTGGCGGTCATCACGGTGCGGCTCGGCCTGTCGCGTTTCCTGGCCGACAGCGCCTCGGACCGGGTGGTGGCGGCCACGACGGTGGGTATGACCGTGGCCGCCGTTGCCTTCGCGTTCGTCGGATCGAACGCGGCGCTCTACGTGGTGGCGTCGGCGTTGCTCGGCTGCACCTACGGCCTCGGCCTGCCGGCGTTCCAGGCCCGCGCGGTCAATCTTGCCGACGCGGCGGACCGGGTGCGCATGCTGCCGATGGCCGGGCTGCTGTTCGAGGTGGCGATCCTGGTCTTCCCGGTCGTCGCCGGCCTGATTGTGGGAATCGCCGGTTACCAGGGGCTGTCCGCGGTTCTCGTCGCCATCGCATGCGCCATCGCGGTGCTTGGCCAGTTGCCACGCCGTCCCCGGCCCAGCCAGGAATCCGCGGCTGTCGCACCAGGGTCCGTCTCCCGGCCGGATGACCTGGCCGGGGCGGCGACTCACCCGCTGAAAAAGTAATATCCGCCGGCTGGACGAAGGATGCGTGACATGGGCGGGCAGATGTATTTCTCCGTGAGCTACGGGCAGGCCCGGCAGCGTTTCCTGGCGGCGGCCGGCGATCGCGGCGCGCGGATCGAGACGCTCGTCAACAGCGCGTACAGCGGCGCCGAGGGCGAGGAACTGCGCACCGACGTGGCACTTTTCGGTGCTGCCCGTGCCCGGTCCGCGCTCGTGCTGGTCAGCGGCACCCACGGTGCCGAGGGATTCGCCGGATCAGCCTGCCAGCTGCGTCTCCTCAGGGAGAGCTCCTGGCCCGGCATCGCCATCGTGCTGGTACACGCTCTCAACCCGTTCGGTTTCTCCCACCGGCGCCGGGTGAACGAACAGAACATCGACGTCAACCGCAACTTCGTCGACCACGGCCGGCTGCCGCACAGATGCGCGTATTTCGCGCTCCATGCCGCGCTCCTGCCCGCGGACTGGAACGGCCCCGCGCACGCCGTCGCGGACAGGCAGCTCATGGAACATGTCGCCAGCCAGGGAATCCGCACGATTCAACAGATCATTACCGAAGGCCAGTACGAGCATCCCGACGGGCTTTTCTACGGTGGAAAAGCCGCCTGCTGATCCAACGACATCTGGCATTCGATCATCCGGGAACACCTGGCGGGATACGAGCGGATCGCCTACATCGACCTGCACACCGGGCTCGGCCACCGCGGCGCCGCCGAGCCGATCTTTCGTGGTGGCGCGGACGAAGGCGCGCTCGCCCGTGCCCAGGACTGGTTCGGCGACGCCCTCACCCGCTCCGAGACCGGGACGTCGAGCTCGACACCGATCGGTGGCAACACCGCTCAGGCGCTCATGCGGGAACTTCCCGACGCCGAGCTGACGGCGATCACGCTCGAGTTCGGCACCGAGGACGGGCTGACGGTGCTGCGGGCCCTGCAGGCCGACAACTGGCTCTGGCAGCAGCACGAACCGGTGGACAGCGCGCGGGTCGCGGAGATCCGGCAGCGGATGCGCCAGGCGTTCGACCCCGAGGACGACCACTGGCGCGCCGACGTGCTCCGCAACGGGTCGGTCGTCGTCGAGCGGGCCGCCGCCCGGATCGCGGCCCATCCCTGACCAGATGGCACCACTGAGGAGGCTGGGCAGGCACGCGGTGGATGCGGCCAGCACACGGCGGCTCCGGGGCGTTGGATGTACCTCAGGCCCGGCTCCCGACCGGCTGTCCGTCTCAAGCCAGGTCGGGGCCGGAGCGAGGCGGCGACAGCCGGCTCTCAGGAGCAGACGAGCCGGTGCTGCGCCCGGGCAGCGCGGGTACGTCGGCAGCCGGGACGAGATGACGGTCGAGCCGGCCGTCCGGGAACAGCGTGGTGACCATCTGGAGATCACGGCGGGCAAGCCCGACGGCGCTCAGATCACGGGCGGTGTCGGCGAGCACCAGGTAGGTGACATCGGCCCCGTCCTCGGCTCCCGGAACGACGAGGAGGTCCGAGCCGGCGCAGCGCGGGGTGTCGAGCAACGACCGGACCTGTTCGGCCCGTCCCGCCCACACCGCCGCGTTGCGGTGCGCCATGACCGCCGCGGTGGCGGACGCCCGCGCGGAGACGACCGAGTGCACGCGGCCGTCCGGCAGCAGCGACCGGCACCGGATCTCGACGCCGTGTCGCCGGGCCCAGGCGACGGCCGAGTGGTGCAGGACCTTCGCGCCGTGGACCGACATCGTGGTCATCGTCTGGTAGTCGACCCGCGGCAGGGTGTGGGCCTCCGGTACGAGCTGGGGATCCGCGGTGCAGATCCCTGGGGAGTCGGAGAAGATCTCGCACGCCGGTGCGCCCAGGGCGATGGCGGCGGCTATCGCGGACAGGTCCGAGCTGTTACGGCCGAGCATCACCGGCCGTCCGTCGGGCCCACTGGCCTGCCCGCCCGGGAGCACGAGCACCGTGGCGCGGGCGGCGGCATCCGTCAGCGCCCGGGCGTCCACCTCGTGCAGGTCCGCGTGGTGGGGTTCGCCTCCTGCGAGGAAACCGGTGTCGGCGGCGGTCAGTGCCACGGCGGCCAGCCCGGCGTCGCGCAGGGCCGCGGTCATGAGCTGGACGTTGATGGTCTCACCGGTCATGAGCGTGGCAGCGAGCAGATCCCGGTCGGGGCTGGCGCTGACGGCGCGCAGGGCAGCGCCGAGCCGGTCCGTCACCCCCGCGGCCGCGCTGACGACCACCACGGCGGTCCGTGTGCCCGCCGCCGCACCGCCGGTGTGCCGGCCCACGGCATCGCCGGTGTGCCGGCTCGTGACACTGCCGGCGAGCCGGCTCGTGACATGGCGGGCGATGGCGCGGTGCGCCCCTGCCGCCGCGAACGCGGCACCGCCGAACTTCAGCACGAGGACGTCGCCGTCGTCGCTGTTGCCGTCGTCGGTGATGCCGGTGGGGACGGCGGTGGCGACGCCCGATTCGTCCGTCACCGCCGGGTCAGCCAGGTCGTCCCGGTGGCGAGACGCACGATCTCAAGGGCGTTGAGCGCGGTGCCGACGATCAGGTTGTCCGCGACCACCCACAGCCACAGCGAGCGGGGGTCGTCGGGGTCCGAGCGGACCCGTCCGACGTGGACGAGCCTGCGCTGCGTCGGCGACTCGCACACCGGCCGGGGCATCGGGTAGCCGTCGTCGGCGCCGTACACCCGCAGGTTCGGCGCGCCGCGCAGGGCGGCGATCGCGTCGGCGGGCGACACCGGACGGTCGAAGCCCAGGTGGACCGCCTCCGAATGGCCGTTGATCACTGGCACTCGGACCGCGGTCGCCGTGATCCGCAGAGATGGCATCGTGAGAATCTTGCGGGGTTCCCGGCGCAGCTTCTGTTCCTCGTGGGAGATCCCGTCGTCGTCCCGCAGACCGATCTCGGGGACGAGGTTGAAGGCGAGTGGATGCCCGAACCTGCTCGGGCTGGTGGCCGGGGGCAGACCGTCGAGCACGGCCCGGGTACTCGCGGCGAGCTCCTCCAGACCGCGCAGCCCGCCGCCGGAGCCGGACTGGTAGGTGGACAGGACCACCCACTCGAGGGTGCCGAGTGAGCGCAGCGGGTGCAGCGCGCGGACGAGCTGGATGGTCGAGCAGTTCGGGTTCGCCACGATGTTGCGCGCCGGCCTGGTGGCGCGCGCGTCGGGATTGACCTCGGGCACGACCAGCGGCACGTCGTCGTCCATCCGGAACGCGGAGCTGTTGTCCACGACGAGCGCCCCGGCGGCGCCGACGGTCGGTGCCCACTGCCGGCTGATCGGCGCCCCCGCGCTGAAGACGGCCGCGTCCACCCCGGCGGGGGTGAACGTGAGCGCGTATCGGGTCGTCGGGGTCAGCCCGAAACCGAGATGGACAACGCCGTTGCCGGCGCCGTACATCTCGTTCATCCCGCAGTTTCCCGGCTGCTGACGTAGAGCGGTGTTCAGGCCGATCCCGAACTCCCACACCAGTCGGTAGTTGTCGTCCACGGTGTAGAGCTCGGTCAGCGCGGCCACCGCGCGTTTCGCGCCCGGGTCGACGGGGCGGCAGCCGG
>NZ_JWIO01000017.1:0-34816 GCF_001017755.1 Protofrankia coriariae | reverse complement strand
GGGGCGGCAGCCGGTGACCATTCCGTCGGTCACCTCGAAGATCATCGCATGCTCGCGCAGCACGTCCAGGTCGTCGAACAGGCGGGCCTGCTCCNTGCTCCGCCAGCATCTCGGGCTGGTCGCCACGGTGCACGATGGGCGCGCCGTAGACCGCGATCGAACCGTTCAGGTCGAGCCGGCGCGAGCTGTCGAAGCGGAAGAGATCCGTCGGGACGGCACTGGCCTCACCGGAGGGCGCGATCTGCTGTTCGCCCGCTTCCAGGACGCCTGCCTGCTGGTTCCACTCGTAGTCACCCCACACCCCGAAGGTCGCCGACGCCTGACGATCACTGTCGGTGAGGGTGACGGTCTCGGAGTCCTCGAGGGCCTCGAACAACCGGATGGCGCGTGCCTCCAGCGCGACCGGGTCGGTCCGCTCGACGACAGAGAGGAAATAGGCGACCTGTTCGTCCGTGACCGGGGTCGACCCACACGGCAGCACCGCGATCCGGCGTGTCTCGCCCACCGCCTCCGGGCTGGGCGAGACGAGGAAAAGGTCCGGGCAGATCACGAGAATGTCCGCCTCCGGCGGGCAGCGGTCGTCCCGGAGCGCGGACTCGAGGCTTTCGCCGGCCTCAAGCGATTGGACCACGAGGTGCTGGTAACGGCTGCTGGCGGCGAGTGTGAAGTCCGCGACCCGGTCGGCCTGGGCAGGGCCAGCGACGGTTACGAATCGGTGTGGTCATGGGGGGAGATCGACCCGAACTTCGGCGGCCGGCAGGTGCTGGTGGCTGTCAGTGAGGACGCTGCTCCGCTGGACGATGAGGGCCCGCGGGTGACATCCCCGGGCGATCTGCACGGCGGCCGCTACGTCTTCGGCATCGTCTCCATAAAGCTCGTCAAGGTCGGTAGCTGACAGATCCTGTCAGCTGGAGCAACCCGGTCGGGTCGGTCATCTTTCGGTGGCCCCTGGTCACGTCGGCGGAGCTGGACGTGACCAGGGGCCACCGGCGTCCGATGGACCGTGCACTGGCGCGTCGGATATGCGGCGCAGAGGTCCCGGTGACGTTTTCGGGGGTGTACTCCGGCTCACGGGGAACCGGAGTACACCCCCGAAATGGGCTCGCGCAGGAAGGCGGATGCCAGCTACGGAGGAGGGAGCCTTATGAGGAGGGGGAGGCGAAGCCGGCCTTGGCAAGTACCTCCTGGCCGGTCGACGACAGGACGAACTCCGTGAACGCCCGCCCGCCGCCCGCGTTCGGCGCCTTGGCCAGGACCGCGATCGGGTAGGTGGTGGAGGCGTTCTGCTCCTTGGGGATCTCGATGCTCTTCACCTTTGCCGCGGCGGCCTGGGCGTCGGTGACATACACCACGCCAGCGTCGACCTCACCGAGCTCGACGGTGGTCAGCACACCCTTCACGTCGGCGCCGTAGGTCTTCGGCGTGACCGTGACAGCCGCGTTCGAGAAGACCTTCGCCGCGACCGCGCCGCACGGGACCTGGACCTGGCAGAGCGCGACCTTCACACCGGGCCTCGCCAGGTCGGCCACGGAGGCGATGTTCGCGGGATTGTCGGGCGGAGTAACGATCGCCATCTTGTTCTGGGCGAACGTCTTCGGGCCGGCGGCGTTGCCGGCGTCGACGACCGTGGTCATGTTCGTGGTGCTGGCCGAGGCGAAGACGTCCGCCGGCGCCCCCTGGTTGATCTGGGTGGCCAGGGCCGAGCTCGCGGCGAAGTTGAACTTCACGGTCACCCCGGGATGCGCCGCCTCGAACTGCTTGCCGAGCTCGGTGAACGACTCGGTCAACGACGCGGCGGCGAACACCGTCACTGTCCCGGTCACAGACGGTGTCGTCGTCGCCGTGCCGGACGGAGTCGTCGGACCGGTGTTGTCCGTGTCCGAGCCACAGCCCACCAGGAGCGCGCACAGCAGTGCGCACAGCGCCCAGAGCTTCGAACGTGTTCTCACGCGTCCCCCTCACTGTCGTCGAGATATCCGCCGGAGTCGCGATGCCGGCCGGACAATGGTTCAGCGACGTTGCTGAGAAAATTCCGTCACCACGTCGGCGGATTTCGCCGAAATCGCGGTGACCGAGCCGGAGCCGGAGCCGGAGCCGGGGTCAGGGCCGGGGCCGGGGCCGGCCGTGGGCGCACGGCACGCCGAGGATGCGATCCGGTGCGGACCGGTCCGGATCCTCATCTGAGCTGGCACGCCGTCGTGCCTGGCACAGATTATGATGTTGGTCGGTAGTTGCGGGTAGACCTGCCTGTTACCGCCGCGTCCGCGGTCATGCTCACGGAAACCCGTGGGCCGATGCCGTGCGCTCCCCGCCCGCCCGGAGCGCGACGGTGAGCCGCCGACGTCCCGCCGAGGGTCTGCGTCCTGAAGCGGAGTAGCCCGCCGGCGCCTGTCCGCTGCCGGTCGGTGCCGTCAGCGCCACCGGTCGGCCGGCTTCATCCGAGATCCGCAGATTCGCCACCCAGGCACCTTATCGAGCGTATCCACGGTTTGTCTCCCCCTCTCTCTCCTGATCCGCGATGTGGACGTGCTCCCGGTGGATGCGGAGACGCGAGGAACGCACGATCATGATTTTCGGATGTCATGGCCGGGTCTTCCCGTTACAGGAAAAGACGGTCGAGGATGGGGTTGATAATCGTTAGGACACAGCTGGGACACCCAGTGGAAATCCGCGGCCACGTGGCCCGGACCGGAGATTCGACAATCGGATCCCATGGCGGAAAGCCATCCGACATCCCGGTCACCCCGGGTTCCATGCCGGTGTTCACCGGGTGTGCGGACGGCTCCCCGAGTCCCAGGTGGTAGCGCTACGTACGCGCCAGCGGTCGTTGGCATCCATTGGGACGATCGTCAGCACGGCTGGCATGGTCGGCGGGGCGGGATGTCGGCTGGAGCGGTACAATATCTTGTACTACTTTGGAGGTTGCTATGGCTGTCACCGCCAGTGAGGCCCGCAAGCGTCTGTTCCCGCTGATCGAGCAGGTCAATGCCGACCAGGAGCCAGTCGAGATCTTGTCCAAGCATGGCTCGGCCTACCTGGTCTCCGAAGCCCAGTTCCGCTCCATGCAGGAGACCGCCTATCTACAGCGGTCGCCCGCCAATGCGGCGCACCTCGCGGCCAGTATCGCCGAGGCCGACGCCGGTGCGGCCGAGGAACACGATCTACTGACCTGATGAGGATCGTGTTCACCGCACGGGCTTGGGCTGACTATGCGTCGTGGGCAGACGATCGCAAGATGCTCCGCCGGATCAACCGTCTGATCGAGGAGTCGGCCCGGGACCCGGCCGTCGGGATCGGTAAGCCGGAACCACTGGCCCAGAACCTGTCGGGATACTGGTCGCGGCGCATCACCGAGGAGCACCGGCTGGTGTACCAGGTGCGCGGCGACGATCTGGTCATCGTCCAGGTCCGCTATCACTACTGATCGCGCCGACCATAATCCCTGGCCGCCATGGCATGAGCGGCAACAGCGGTCATACCGACGGCTGTCCCAGGTGGGACCGGGTGAACAGGGGCTGTTCACCCGGCGAGGGTGTCGAGGATCTGTTGTCCGTACTTGGCGAGCTTGTGCTCGCCGACGCCGCTGATGGTGGACAGTTCGGCCAACGTGGCCGGCGGGCGTGACGCGATCTCGCGCAGGGTGGCGTCATGGAAGATCACGTATGCCGGGACGCCCTGTTCCTTCGCGGCGGCCGCGCGCCAGGTGCGGAGCCGCTCGAACACTGGCATCGCGTCTTCCGACAGCTCGGCCACGGCGACGCGGCGGGGCTTCGCGCCCTTGGACGCGGCTGCGCCCGTGGATGCGGACTTGGCGGCGGGCTCCGGTTCGCGCCGCATCAGGACCGTGCGCTGCCCGCGCAGCACGTCGGCGCTCGTGTCGGTGAGCACGAGGGTGCCGTGCTCGCCCTCGACCGCCAGCAGCCCCTGGACCAGCAACTGCCGTACCACGCCGCGCCACTCGGGCTCGCCGAGCTCGGTGCCGACGCCGAAGACCTTCAGGGTGTCGTGGTCGTGCTGGATCACCTTGGCGGTCTTCCTGCCGAGCAGGATGTCGACGAGGTGGCCCGCGCCGAACTTCTGGCGACGCTCCCGCTGTAACCGGAGCACGGCCGACAGCAGCTTCTGGGCGGCGATCGTGCCGTCCCAGGTCCGCGGGGGCGTCAGGCAGGTGTCACAGTTGCCGCACGGGGCAATGCGCTGCTGTCCGAAGTAGGCGAGCAGCCCGGTGCGGCGGCACTCGACCGTCTCGCACAGCGCGAGCATGGCGTCGAGGTGGGTACTCAGCCGCCGACGGTGCGTGAGGTCACCCGCGGACGCGTCGATGAGCTTGCGCAACTGGACGACGTCCTGGAGGCCGTAGGCCAGCCACGCGGTCGAGGGCAGCCCGTCCCGCCCGGCGCGTCCGGTCTCCTGGTAGTACCCCTCGACGGATTTGGGCAGGTCGAGATGGGCGACGAAGCGTACGTCCGGTTTGTCGATACCCATGCCGAAGGCGATGGTCGCGACCATGACGATGCCGTCCTCCCGCAGGAAGCGCGCCTGGTGCTCGGCTCTGGTGCGCGCGTCGAGCCCGGCGTGATAGGGCAGCGCCGAGATGCCGTTCGCCACCAGGAATTCGGCGATCTTCTCGACGGATGATCGTGACAGGCAGTAGACGATGCCCGCGTCCCTGGTGTGCTCGGCGCGCAGCAGCGCCAGCAACTGCGCCTTCGGCTCCTTCTTCGACACGATGCGGTACTGGATGTTCGGGCGGTCGAAGTCGGCCACGAAGTGGCGGGCGTCATCCAGGCCGAGCCGGGAGGTGATCTCGGCGTGTGTCGCCGGGGTCGCGGTGGCGGTCAGCGCCACCGTCGGCACGTCCGGCCAGCGCTCGCGTAACTCGGACAGCAGAAGGTAGTCGGGCCGGAAGTCGTGCCCCCACTGCGCGACGCAGTGCGCCTCGTCGATCGCGAACAGCGCGATCTTGCCCCGGTCGAGCAGCGTGACCGTCGCGTCGACGCGCAGCCGCTCCGGTGCCAGGTAGAGCAGGTCGAGCTCACCGGCGAGGAAGGCGGACTCCACCTCGCGGCGCTCGTCGAACTCCTGGGTGGAGTTGAGGAACCCCGCCCGTACGCCGAGCGCCCGCAACGCGTCGACCTGGTCCTGCATCAGCGCGATCAGCGGTGACACCACGACGCCGGTGCCCGGCCGCACCAGGGCGGGGATCTGGTAGCACAGCGACTTGCCGCCGCCGGTCGGCATCAGCACGAGCGCGTCGCCACCACCGACGACATGCTCGATGATCTCCTGCTGGCCGTCCCGGAACGACTCGTACCCGAAGACGCGACGCAGCACCCGCGCGGCGTCGCTCACGCTGTCGGCCAGCGGGGCATCGCTGTCGACCAGAGGGGAGGTCACCCGGCCACTCTATGGGCGTCCGGCCACCAGCCGCGTCCGCCGGTCCGTACCTGTGGACAACCAACACCTCCGCGGATGGCCCCTGTGGATACTGGTCGCGGGCGTCACCACAACGGATGAACCGGCGAAACCCATGGAATCGCCTCGGCCCCGACCTGGAAGTGCTCGACCCTCCGGAGCTACGGGAAACAATGACCCAAGCCGCAAAGGCGCTCGCCGCCCTGTACAGCTCGCCAACACACAGAACAGCCGGAACGTAAGTCGTGCTCCTCGGCTTTGTGGTCGGTGTCAGGATGCCAGCCATTTGTCGAAAGAGGGCCTGTCTGTGACGCCGGACGGGCCGCCTCGTCGTCGGGCGCGCAGTGTCTGAAGGTAGCCCCACAGAGTGTCGGCGTCGATCCAGTCCGCCTTCGCGGCGATCTTCAATAAATGCCAGGTCCTGACGACGTGGATGTTGTTGCGAGCGGCGAGCCGGGCGGCGTCGTTGTCGTCGGTCACGAAGAAGCCGTGAGCCTGGCGGTGGATCATGATGGCGAGTGTCTCGGCCTCACCAAGGTGGCGGTGGGGGCGATCGCCGGGCTTGCGAGCTCGTCGCGCAGGAGCTGGGTGTTCTGGAGCTCGGTGGTATCAGGGAACCAGGGCGGCCCGAAGATGTTCGTGGCCTCGGCCAGCGTGGCGAGACCGGGCTGTCGGGCCGAGGCATCGCATTCCGCCGCGACGGTGGCGCACCAGCGGCCGTTGCCGTTCGCCAGCCGCTCCAGCAGGTCCATGCGGTTGAGAATCGCGAAGTTGATCAGAACTGTGTTGTCGGGGAACAGGAGAACTGCCACGGTCTACAGGCCCAGTGCCCTGACGAGGTCGTCAACGTCCGTTTCGGGTACTGATGGCACGTCGACGTCGAGTGCGTCCGGGTCGATGCCGAGCATCCAGGCAAGCGTGCTCTTGCCGAGGGCACCGGACTCGATCCCTGCGAGGTGCGCCTCCTGGAGGGTGAGGGGGAAGCGGCGCCGGGCGGCCGCGTCCATGCGCAGGGTGATCTCATCGATGCCCGAGTCGGCTACCCAGTGACGGCGCAACAGGCGCTGGGTCGGTTGTTCGGCCCACTCTCGTACCACCGGGGGCAGATAGCCGTTCAGCACGCTCAGCCGGCGGGCGAGGGCATCGGTGGACACACCCCACCGCCAGACGAGATCCGCCAGTCCGGCGGCATCGAGACGGTTCCAGTCGACCGCGGCCAGTGAGTCGCGGGGGAGCAGAAGGTCGGCGGCGAAAGCGTTCGCGGCCGCCTCGCGCTGGTCCCACTCCGTCCTGGAGAGCTCCTGGTCGTGGTGGCCCTGGGCGAGGTGGCCCAGCTCGTGGGCCATCGACCAGTTCTCCCGGAACCAGTTGCCCGCCGCCGGAACCGCGATCACCCGATGCCCGCCAAGGGTGAACGAGTACGCGGTGGACAGGTCCGAGACCCGGACGACGTTGATGCCGAGACGGCTTTCCAGTCGTTCCGCGAACGGCCGCACGAAATCCTCGCCCAGCGCGGCTCTGGCCCCCTCCGGAGTGCCCGGGAGCGCTGGCGCGTGCCGCCGCCGCAGGCCGGCCTGCCGGTAGGCCAACGCGATGTCACGTAGCATCCGGTCGTCGGCGTCGCGTCCGGGCACATCCCGGTGGCCGGTTTCGTGGTCGTAACGGTGCCGGGCCGCGACAACGAGCCGGTTCGGGTCGGGCTGCCCGGTGATCAGCCAGTGGATGTCCGCGTCCAGGAGGTCGGCCAGGCGCGCCAGCTCGATCGAAGAGAAAGCCCGCTTGCCGTTCACAGCGCGTGAGAAAGCGTCAGGCGTCATCCCGATCTCCTCGGCGATGTCCCGCTGCGGGGTGGTGTGGCGGACCCGCCGGATGTGCTCCAACACCCGGTCCCCGATGCCGTTCATGCGGTCAGATTACCTGATCGATTGGGAAAATCCCAACGCCTGTTGTCGTTGGCGGGGCCTCAGGTGTCGCCAGGGCGTGACCGCGGGCTCCCAGGGACGTTCGCGGGGCTGGTCAGCCCATGTCCCACAGCCGTATCGCCTCGTCGCTGGAGCTGGCGAGGGTGCGTCCGTCCGCGGTGAAGGCCACCGACCGTACCCCGTTGGTGTGGCCGGTCAGGGGAGCGCCCAGGGGGCGGGGCGCGGTCCGGTCGGAGACGTCCCACAGCCGCACGGTCCGGTCGCCGCCGGCGCTGGCGAGGGTGCGCCCGTCCGGGGTGAACGCCACCGACCACACCCAGCCGGTATGGCCGGTCAGGGGGACGCCCAGGGGGCGGGGTGCGGTCCGGTCGGAGACGTCCCACAGCCGTATGGTGTGATCGTCGCTGGCGCTGGCGAGGGTGCGCCCGTCCCGGGTGAAGGCCACCGACACCACCCAACTGGTGTGGCCGGTCAGGGGAACGCCCAGGAGGTGGGGTGTGCTCCGGTTGGAGACGTCCCACAGGCGTATGGTCCCGTCGCCACTGGCGCTGGCGAGGGTGCGTCCATCCGGAGCGAACGTCACCGAACCCACCCAGTCGGTGTGGCCGGTCAGGGGAGTGCCCAAGGGGTGAGGGGCGCTCCGGTCGGAGACGTCCCACAGCCGTACCGTGTGGTCGTCGCCGGCGCTGGCGAGGGTGCGCCCGTCCCGGGTGAAGGCCACCGACACCACCCAACTGGTGTGGCCGGTCAGGGGAACGCCCAGGAGGTGGGGTGTGCTCCGGTTGGAGACGTCCCACAGGCGTATGGTCCCGTCGCCACTGGCGCTGGCGAGGGTGCGTCCATCCGGAGCGAACGTCACCGAACCCACCCAGTCGGTGTGGCCGGTCAGGGGAGTGCCCAAGGGGTGAGGGGCGCTCCGGTCGGAGACGTCCCACAGCCGTACCGTGTGGTCGTCGCCGGCGCTGGCGAGGGTGCGCCCGTCCGGAGCGAACGCGACCGAGACCACCGTGTTGGTGTGGCCGGTCAGGGGGACGCCCAGGGGGCGGGGCGCGGTCCGGTCGGAGACGTCCCACAGCCGTACGGTGTGGTCGTGGCTGGCGCTGGCGAGGGTGAGCCCGTCCGGGCTGAAGGCCACCGACCGCACTCTGTCGGTGTGGCCGGTCAAGGGGGCGCCCAGGGGGCGAGGGGCGCTCCGGTCGGAGACGTCCCACAGGCGTATGGTCCCATCGCCGTTGGCGCTGGCGAGGGTATGCCCGTCCGGGGCGAAGGCCATCGACTCCACCCAGCTCGTGTGGCTGGTCAGGGGAGAGCCCAGCGGCTGGGGGACGGGGGAGGCCCTGACGCTGAAGGCAGGGGAGTCCTTGCCGCGGAAGGCGGTGACGGCGATGGCGAGCAGCACCGCGACTGCCGCGGCGGACACGACAAGCGCGGTGGTACGTATCCGGCGCGACCGGCGCCGGGACGAAGAGGCCGGGGCGTCGTGCTCGGACGGGGCGGGCCCGTCCGGAGCCGGTGTGGGTGGCCAGGAACGCCCCACGTCACGGATGGCAGTCGGATAGAGATCGCGGTCGATGGGCACCGGGACGGGCACGTCCGGCCTGCCCGGCCTGCCCGGCCTGCCCGGTGACGTGTCCGTCCGGCTCCCGGGCGGTGCCGGTGCCCTCGGGGCGGTAGAGGGCTGGTCGCCGGCGGTGCGGATGTCGTCGTCGAGACGGAGCCCGATGCCGGTACGGGTGATCCAGCCCGGGCCGAAGGCGCCGGCAGCGGCGTGGGCCAGGTCGAGAGCGAAGGCGCGTGTGGAGGGTGGACGGTCGGCCGGGTTCTTGGCCAGGGCGTGGAGGACCACGTCGGCGATGAGAGTGGGTACTCCGGAGGGTCGGGCGGGGATGGTGTGCAGATGGTGCTGCCAGAGCACGGGGAGTGGTAGTTGCGGGTCGAACGGCGGCGCCCCCGAGAGCAGTTCGTAGAGGAGCACCCCGAGCGCGTAGAGGTCGGTGGCCGGGCTCAGCCGGCCTTCGGCGATCTGCTCGGGAGCCATGCATTTCGGCGTTCCGATGATCTTGCTGGCGGTGGTATCAGACCCTTCGACGATTTTCGCGATGCCGAAGTCGACGACTTTGAGCAGGCCGGTGGCGTCGAACAGGATGTTGTCGGCTTTGATGTCACGATGCAGGACATTGCGGCCGTGGGCGTAGGCCAGGGCCGCGGCCACGGCCAGGCCGACGGCGCAGGCGTCCTCGGGTGGCATACCGGCCCGGCGGCGGGTCAGGCTCCCTCCGTCGAGGAGTTCCATGACGATCAGATGTAGATCGTCGGTCGCGACGTAGTCATAGACCTGCACCACATGCGGATGGCTCAGCGCGGCGAGCAGCCGTGCCTCGGGGGCAAACCCCGCTTCTGTCCCGTCGCGTCCCGCCGCCAGGATCTTGATGGCCACGGGACGGTCCAGCCCGCGGTGCCGGCCGGCCAGCACCAGCCCGAACGCGCCCTGGCCGAGGGGCCCGCCCAGGTCGTAGCCGGGCAGCGCCGCGGCCACCCGGGCCCTGTCGACAATCATGACGTGGGAGCCGCCCCACACTGGCGGTGACGTCGACCGCGCACCATCCAACCCCCCGATACTCCGCGTACAAGGCGTGATCCTAGAGCGTCGGTCAAGTGGCGCGGATCCCATCCACGACCACCCGCACAGGCCATGATCCAGGCGACTTTGTCGTTGTGTACGCTTTTTGGCCGCAAAAGCGTACCGTACACAACGACAAAATCGTGCCGATCTTCTCCGGTGGCCGGCGTCCATCGAAGCGTGCCATCGTTCGGGGGGATACGTATGGTTACCTGACCGGCGCTCCAGCGGTGTCCGACACGGCCGGATGGCCCGTCCTGCCCCATCCGGCGTCGGCCGCTGCCGAACAGCGGAAACAGCTCTGCCGCATCCGCCGGGCCGCCAGGCGTCGCCCGCATGTCGATCGCGGCAGTGTGGATCATGATTGCGGAGGTGCTGGGGGCCGACAGCGCCGACCTGCCGGAACCGGACGTCGATCTCAGCGCCCCGGGCGACCCGCCCGGCTCCTCCTCCAGGAGCATCACAGCACAACCGTGCGGCCAGTCATCAGCACCGGGCCCACCCTGAGCTTCTTCTCCGTCAGCAAGGAGCGCCTGCTCACAGACGTTCTCGGACGCCCCAGCATCCCCGAGGCCGTCGCCGCGCGGGGGTGCTTCGCAAGGTTTCGCTCCGCATGCGCGAACGCATGGAAGAAAACGAGGAGGGTGGCATTAGCGCTACTGGCATCATCATACTCATGACCACTGTCGAGGTTCGTGTGGCGCAACCAGAAGATTATGACGACATCGTATCTGTTGTCGACGACTGGTGGGGGCGTCCTGTCAGTACTGGACTGCCCCGGCTGTTCCTCGATCACTTTCATTCGTCAAGCCGGGTCGGCGAGGACAGTCGCGGCTTGGCCGGCTTCCTCGTCGCTTTCCTCTCGCCTGCGCAGCCAGGGGTTGGCTACGTGCATTTCGTCGGCGTCCGACCGGATCGTCGCGGCGCGGGTCTGGCGCGTCTTTTCTGCGAAGACTTCTTTCAGCGCGCCCGGGTAAACGGTTGTCGGGAGGTCAGAGCAGTCACCGCGCCAGGCAGCGAAGCTTCCATCAAATTTCATAAACGTCTCGGTTTCACGGCCAACAGCCCTGTGGCTGATTACAACGGCCCAGGGCGATCAATGGTGACGTTCCGGAGAATCTTGGCAGGAGGATAGCTGTCGGGCTCAAGGCCGACATGTCGGAGCGTACGCTCTCGCTGCCGGGATTGATCGTCAATGCGTTCGCCGAGCGCCGTAAGGCGCAGGATGCGGAGCGGGAGACAGCCGGGAAGCGCTGGAAGGGCCAATGCCTCGTGTCCGCCACGGCGACCGGCACACCACCGGTCGTCGTCGCCGACGAACTCGAGCCGATCAGCCCACGCGGCGCATGGCGTAACCTGCGCGGAAGAGGTGCACCAGCCTCAACGAGACGTGATCCTAGACAAATCACATTCTTGCTGGTCAGGTGCACCTCGATCACGTTCGGCCAGGGTCAGCCCGGCATATCACCACACCGGTGAAAGACGGAGGCCAGAGTCCGTGGGCTTGGCTGTACGCGCAGTACGAGGCTGGCGCATACCCCGAGCTTGGGAAACCTGTGCGGCTTGCGGCGCTGACCAGGGCGGGACGGTCCAGTGCCCCCTCCGCGGGCCACCGGTCCCTCCAGATGCTGACCGTTGCCACTGGCACGCGAATGGCATGGCTTGCGGATCCACTGACGTGGAGAATCGGCTCCGACCGTCTGCCTTTCCGTGCCGCGGTGGTGCGTCTGCCACGCTCCGTCGCCGTTCGCTTCGCGCGTCGGACGCGTTCCCCCATCCCCGCGGACGGCAGCGGACACGCGCGAACGAGCGGAAACCGAGACGACCGGGCGTCCCCTACCTGCCTCTTCCTGGTTACACATCTACGCTGGCGAGATGGTCGGCGGTGCCCCCACGCCACTCGACCAGGAAGAGAGTCGCGTCGTCGGTCGTGATCCCGCGCCGTTCCCGCATCAACGCATGGGACAGACCCCGCACCATCTCCCGCACACTTTTGCCCCGGATACTCTCAACAGAGCTGATCAGGCGTTCCTCGCCGAACTGCTCTCCGCCGGTTTCATGCTCCTCGATGAGACCATCGGTGAAGAACAGTACGCGGTCGCCGCGCCAGAGCGTCTGCTCACTGATCTGCGGTATGTCACCACCGAAGCCGACCGGCAGGGTTCCCGGACTCTCCAGTGCCCGGATAACCTGATGATCGCGGATTAGCAGTGCTGCCGGGTGGCCTGCGTTGACCCACTGCAGGTGGCCCGTTCCGATATCCAGACGCATCATCTGCGCTGTGACGAAGTGGTCGGGCCCGAACTGCTTGTCGATGGCCGCGTCCATGAACATGTACAGCTCGGCAAGCCCGATATCGGCACGTCTGGCGTGCCGGTAGGCGCCGATCGCGACCGTCGCCAGCACGGCGGCGTCCAGGCTGTGACCCATCGAGTCGATGACGGCCACGTGCAGGATGTCGTCGTTGAGGGCGTAGTCGAAGCTGTCGCCTGCGATGTCGTAGGCGGGTTCGAGGATGCCGGCTACCGCGACCTGCGGGGTAATCATGGTCAACGGGGGCAGCAGTGACCATTGGATTTCCGCGGCCACGCTCATCGGTTCGCGGCGCCGGGCCTGGAAGAACTGGTCGGTGTAACTGCTCTTGGTGACCAGCATGTCGGCGACGAGGCCGGCGAGCCGCCGCAGCAACCGCCGGTCGTCATCGTCGACGGTGTCGAGGGTGAGGGCCAGCACCCCCACCTGGTCGCTACCGTCCAGCAGCGGCAGGAACATTCGTATGCCGTCAGCTTGCGGCTGTTCGACGATCATCGCGCGGAGGAATGCCGTACCGGCCGGGGAGTCGTCGATCGGCTCGGGCTCCCCGACCGTGAGGCTCCGGCCCGGCAGCGGCGTCAGCATCAGCTGCTCATAGTCCTGCAGAAGGATCGAGACGTCCCGGCCACCGATCCTGCCCACCTCCTCCGCGACCAGTGGAGCGATCAGCTGCGGCGGCATCTCGTGAGCACGGTCCAGCAGCACACCCAGCAGCCGCTCGCCGAACCCCTCCGATAGATCCACCATGGCCTTGCGGTGGTCCTGTTCGCCTGCCACCATGGCCACCTCCCTCCCCCTCGCTCCGGCCCTTCATAGCTGTGCGAGCCTTCTTGGGCCGCGTCAACCGGTCACGTCGGCACCCCGCTTCACCCCTGATCGACGGGGAGGAGGACAGCGAAGGCTCTGGTTGGTGGCGATGGAGACGAGGGGACTCGTACCCCGAACCTGTCGGCGCGGCTACGAACATGACGAAGGATCTACGTGGAACGAGCCGTTCGACCCCACGTACCCGCCGCGGCCGCGCTAACCCCACCGCGCCAACTTCGGGCGCTACCTGTATGTGGACGATCTCTCGACGCTCGAGGATGCCCGCCGTCGGGGATACGGCCGACGTCTCCTCGAGTGGCTGTTCGCGGAGGCCCGACGTCTCGGATGCGACCAGGTGCAGTTGGACTCCGGCGTCGGACCGACGCGGACGGACGCCCACCGGTTGTACATGAACGCAGGTATGGCCATCGCCGCGCACCACTTCACCCACATTCTCGACAGGTAGCCAGGAGCGGTTCACCCTCCCGAGGGTGGCATTGGTACGGCTGGCATCATCATGCGCATGACCACCGTCGAGGTTCGTGCGGCGCGGCCAGAGGACTATGACGACATCGTGTCTGTTGTCGACGACTGGTGGGGGCGGCCTGTCAGCGCCGGACTGCCACAGCTGTTCCTCGATCACTTTTATACGTCGAGCCGTGTCGGCGAGGATCATCGCGGCCTGGCCGGCTTCCTCGTCGCTTTCCTTTCGCCTGCGCGGCCGGACGTTGGCTATGTGCATTTCGTCGGAATCCCCCTCTGTGTCAGTCTCGGGTGAGACATCCGCTGGGTGCGGGTTGGCTACAGAGGGCGTGATCGGAGATCCTCGTGTTCGTGGAGTCAGAGTCCCAGGAGCGTCCTGGCCGGTCCTCACCGCGTGACCCGGCGCCGCGTCCGTCGCGGCGGGTGTTCAGCACGGCGTACAAGCTGCGGATCGTCGCCGAGTACGAGAACGCCCCGCACGGGGAGAAAGGTGCGATCCTGCGCCGGGAGGGATTGTTCTCGTCGCATGTGGTGGAGTGGACCCGTGCCCGTGATGCGGGTGCTCTCGGGGGATCGGGCGTTGCGGCCCGCGGTCCTGCGGAGAAGAAGCCGGGGAAATCGGCGGAGCAGATCGAGGTGGAGAAGCTGCGGCGGGAGAACGAGCGGCTAAAGGCACGTCTCGTGACCACGGAGACCGCACTGGACATCATGGGAAAAGCGCGCGCGCTCTTGGAACAGATCTCCGAGAGCGCGGACACCGAACGGCCGTAGACCAGGTATTGAACGACGCTTTCGACGAGCTACGGGCCGTGGGTGTTCCCGTGAGCCGGGCGTGTACCTTCACCGGCCGGTCGCGGGCGACGCATTACCGTCACGCTGCCCCGGGCGGGCGTCGCCATGGGCCGTGGCCGGCGCGGAAACCCCCGCCGGCGGCGCTGACCGCAACCGAGCGCGCCCAGGTGCTGGCGGTGCTGAACAGCCCGGCCTACCAGGACCTGGCGATCCCGCAGGTCTGGGCCCGCGAGCTGGACGCCGGCCGGTACTGGTGTTCGCTGGCGACGATGTACCGGGTTGCCCGGGCGGCCGGGCAGACCCGAGAACGCCGTGCGGTGGCGTCGCATCCGCCGCGGGTCCGCCCCGAGTTGTCCGCGACCGGACCCGGCCAGGTCTGGAGCTGGGATATCACCGCGTTGAAAGGACCCGCCAAAGGCGTCTGGTACAAACTGTACGTCATTCTCGACATCTACTCCCGGTATGTGACCGGCTGGCTCGTCGCCGCGGCGGAGGACGCGGTGGTCGCGAAGGACTTCCTCGCCGACGCCATCCACCGGAACGGAATCCCACCCCGAGCAGTCCACGCGGACCGCGGCGGGGCGATGGTCTCCAAACCTGTGTCCGAACTTCTCGTCGACCTGGGCGTCCACCGGTCTCATTCCCGACCGCGGACCTCGAATGACAATCCCTACTCGGAGGCGCAGTTCAAGACACTCAAGTACACGTTCGATTTTCCGGAAAGGTTCGGGTCGCTGGCGGATGCCCGGGTCTTCTGCGAGGGGTTCTTCACCGCCTACAATCACGACCACCGCCATTCCGGGATCGGGTTCCACACGCCCGCCTCGGTGCACTTCGGTACCGCCAAGCAGCTCCAGGCCCACCGGCAGGCCACCCTCGACCGTGCCCGCGCAGCGCACCCCGAGCGGTTCGCGCGCCGGCCACGGCCACCCCGTCTACCCGAGACCGTGTGGATCAACCAGCCAGTCCCAAGCCAACCGAGTAACGACCAACTGTCTCATTTGACTTGACATCTACCGGAGCCCCTGCTCCCCGCGTTCGGGCCGCGTCTCCGGGGCGGGGGACCACACCGGTGTCGGATCGGGCGGTGTTCACCACGGTGATCTTCGTGGTCAGTGTCTGGTCGTCGGCGGTGCGGATGGGCTGTCCGCCGCGGCGGCGCCAGGCGTAGCAGCCCTCGCGTGGTACACCGAGCACGCGGGGAAGGGAGACACCATGGCGGTTTTCTCCGCGTCGATCAGAGCGAACGTCATGTCTGACCGGTCTCCGTCACGAAGAAAACCGCGGCCTTGCAAGGGATCTCGAGTTCCTCGCGGAGCTGCCTTCTCCTTCTGGAGACGGTTCAGCTCCTCGCGTTCCGTGGCGCTTGGCTCGTCTGCGCGGCGCTTTCCCTGCGGGAGGCTTCCGGACCCAGTTACGGATTGGCTGTCCCGGCGGGCCATATTCCTTCGCCAGCTCCTCGGGTATTCGCCCGGCCCGGACAAGTTCCACCATCTGTTGGCGGAACTCGGCGGTGTACGACGGCTGTGATCTCGACATCCGTACTCCTCCCTGAGACTATTTCCTCAGGGAGTCCAGGTACGAACGGAATCGGGCCAACTTTACTTTCGACCATTCGCGTGCTTCAGATCCTTGGAAGCCAAGCCGACACCACCGAGGCATGGACCGGGATCCGGCGTCCGCGAAAAATTTCAGATCACAACACGGGACTAGTTATAGACATCTATGAGTAAAAATCTACCCATATCTTCTCAGTAGCATGTTTTTAACAGATTGTAAGGTCGGGGCCCCTGCGTCGGCAGGTTGCCGGGCGTACCGCATCATCTGGCCGGTGGATCGCAGCACGGAGATGAGCGGTGCGGATGCCAGCACCGTCGGTGTCGGCATCCCGCGGCGACGATCGTGCGCCGACACGGCGGCGGCACCGCACGACGGTCACGAGGTACAGGCGCAGGCGCTACGGGTGGGCCTGGCGGACATCTCCCTCGACGTGGCCAAGGCGCAGCGTGGTGACGAGGATGCCTTCAAGGTGATCTACCGAGCGGTACAGCCGGGGTTACTGCGCTACCTGCGGGTGCTTGTCGGCGACGACGCCGAGGACGTGGCGTCCGAGGCGTGGTTGCAGATCGCCCGGGATCTGCCGTCGTTTCGCGGGGATTCCAACGGGTTCCGCGGTTGGGCGGCGACGATCGCCCGTCACCGCGCTCTGGACCACATACGCCGTCAGCGACGCCGTCCCCAGCACGACGTGCCGGTCGAGCAGATGACCGATCTGCCCTCTCCCGACGACACCGCCGGACGGGCGCTGGAAACGCTGTCGACCGATACGGCGATACGGCTGATCGCCGGCCTGCCACGCGATCAGGCCGAAGCCGTGCTCCTGCGGGTGGTCATCGGGTTGGATGCTCAGACCGCCGGACGCGTGCTGGGCAAGCGTGCGGGCGCTGTCCGCACCGCGGCATATCGCGGGTTGCGCCGTCTGGCCGAACAGCTCGGAGCGGACGGAAACACGGCGGGTGAAGACGGTCAAGATGACACGATGTGCTGAAGACAGTGACTGCCAGTTGGGTGTGACACCAGTGAGAGCTTGGACGCTGAAGGACGTGAGATGAGCACCTACCGACCCCGTCGGATCGACCGGGAAGACGCAGAGCGGATGCTTCGCGGCGTCCCGGTCGATCCGACGGCAGGTTCGGGCCCCCTCGCCGACCTGCTCGCCGCCGTGGCCGCTCCGGCCCGTGCCGACGAGTTCGCCGGGGAGGAAGCGGCTGTTGCCGCCTTCCGGGAGGCGCGTCTTGTTCCTGTCAACCAGCTCCGGAGAGAACCAATGATCAAAATTGCCCTCGCGAAGCTCCTCACGGTGAAGATCGCAGTTGCGGCAGTCGCTGCTACAACTGTTGGTGGTGTCGCTGTCGCCGCCAGCACTGGTGCTCTGTCCTCGCCCGGTGAGCATGAAGCCGCCGCCGGCATCACAACCTCCGCCTCGGCTCAGGCGGCCGATCCGTCGGCTCATGTTCCGGCCGCGGGCGCCATTGCCCCGGCGTCGCTGCCCGCGCTGTGCCACACCTACACGGCCACCGCGGCGGAGCACCCGGACAGGTCGGGCAAGGCCCTCGACGAGCCGGCCTTCTCCCTGTTGATCGCCGCGGCGGGTGGCAAGGGCAAGGTCACAGCCTATTGCGGCGAGATACTCAAGGTCCCCGCAGCAGCCGCATCAGCCGCGGAAGTCGTAGGCCAGACGGTCGGCGGTGTCTCAGCCACCGCAACCGTGGGCGGGGGTGTCAACGGCGTCGACGGCCAGGTCGGGGTCGCCGGCGGCTCCGTGGGCGCTTCCGTGTCGAAGGAAGGAGCGAACCTCGGCGTTTCAGTACCGCAGGGAGGAGCGGATTCGGGAGCCAGTGTGTCCCCGGCAGGAGCGGGCTCGGGAGCCGCTGTCTCCCCAGGAGGAGCGGATGCGGGAACCGGTGTGTCTCGGGGAGGCGCAGACCTCGGGGCTTCCGTGAAGCCTTGAGCGGCACCGGGGAACGGTAACGGTCATACAGAAGGGCCAAAGGCGGCGCGATCACGCTTCTTGCGCGTCCGGGGTCCCTGTCGGATCCGGGATTCCTGCCAGATCGGCGAAGTCGATCTGGCAGGTCCGGAAGCAGGTCCGCCGGACCTGCCAGGTCCGGCAAGCCCAAATCCTCGATCACTGATCCAGGTCAAGTTATTGCGGATCAGATCGTGGCGTGCGTGGCCCGGCAGGTGCGGCAGGCCATCAACCTCGGCCGCCGTCATCGCCTCCGGGCCGCGCTCGACGCGGACAACGGCGTGTCGACGAAGCCGGGGGCGATGAGGTTGACCCGGACCGGCGCTCCCCACACAAGCGCCGAGCCTGGCCAAGTGGGAGACGCTTACGGCGCATCCACCCGGACCGGGTAGCGGTCCGCCATGATCTCGCTGCGCAGCGCCTTCAGCGCGCTGACGTAGATCTCTGAGAAGGTGGGGAACGGCTGGATGACATCGCGCAGCACATCGAGCGGCACGCGGGCGCGGATGGCCAGCGTGGCCTGCTGCAGCCACTCACCCGCCTCGGGGCCGAGCGCGTACGCACCGGTCAGCCGTTCGCCGTCACTAAGCAGCGTCAGGAAGCCATTCGACTCGGCGTAGGCGTGCGTGTAGGTGGCCGTCTTGGCCACCTCGGACACCAGAGCGGTCACGCTGAACCGGGCCTCGGTGGAGCCGACGGCGGCCGCCTGCGGGTCGGTGTAGACCACGTCCGGCACAGCCTTATAGCTGGCCTCGCGGGGTTCACCGAGGATGTTCGCGGCGACGACCTCGCCCTGGTACTTGCCGACGTGGGTCAGCAGCCGCACCCCGGTGACGTCGCCGATGGCCCACAGGCGCTCGCTGGCCCGCAGGCGCGCGTCGACCCGGACGCCGTACTCGTCGAACGTGGCACCGGCCCTCTCCAGGCCGAGCCCGGCCACCCGCGGGCGTCGGCCGGNNNCCCGCGGGCGTCGGCCGGTGGCGACAAGTAGCCGGTCGCCACGCAGCTCACGACCGTCATCGAGGACCAGGACGTAGTCCTCGCCGTCGCGCCGCGCGGCGGCCGCATGCACGCCCAGCAGCAGTTCGACGCCATCACGGCGCAGCACCTCGCCGAGCGCCTCGCCCAGCGGCGCGGGCTCGCGGGCTCGCGGGCCAGCAGATGCCCCGCCGCCTCGACGAGGGCCACCTCGCCGCCCAGGCGGCGCACAGCCTGAGCCATCTCGGTGCCGACCGGCCCGCCGCCGAGAATCAGCAGGAGGCGCGGGACGTCCTTCATGCCGGTCACCTCGCGGCTGGTCCAGATGCCGTCCAACTCGCGCAGGCCCGGGACAGGCGGCACGACCGGATCTGAGCCGGTCGCCACCACCACGTGCGCCGCGCTGTAGCGCCTGCTGCCGACCTCGACCACGCCGGGCCCGGCCAAGCGCCCCGTTCCGCGGATCAGGTCGATGCCCTTGCCCGCCAGCCAGGCCCGCTGCCCGGCGTCGGAATAGTCCGAGACCATGAAGTCGCGCCAGGCCAGCGCCTCCCTGGCATCGACCTGCGCGGTGGCCGCCGCCTCCCGCGCTTGATGCACCGCCTCGCCGGGGCGCAGCAGCGTCTTGGACGGAATGCACGCCCAGTACGAGCACTCGCCCCCGGCCAGCTCCCGCTCGACCACCGCCACCCGCAGGCCGCCGTCGGCCAGCTCGCCGGCGCAGTGCTCACCCGGCGAGCCGGCCCCGAGGACGATCACGTCGTAGTCGTAGCCGTTCATACGCCGGCCGCCTGCGCGTTCCGCTCATCCACCATGTACTGCGCGTACCAGTCCGGCCAGTCCGGGTCGGCCTGCCCGGTCTCCTCCTCGTGCTTGCCGTGCGCGGCGGCCGCCCGGCGCAGCGCCTCAGCCAGGTCGGCAGCGGAGTCGTAAGCCGCCGGCGCGGGTGTCACGCGGCCCGGCAGGCGCGTCGTGACCTCCTGGACGAACCAGCTGTTGCCGTCCGGGTCGCTGAACGACACCCACGAGCCGTAGCTCCGGTGGCCCGAGGCCGGACCAGCGACCCGTGCGGTGGTCCCGGCGTGGTGGAACACCCGCCCGCGTCGTGGAACACCTCGCTGACCTCCACACCTCGGCTGGCCAGCTCCGCCCGGGCCGCCTCGATGTCGTCCACCACCAGCTGCAAGCCGTCCGCCGAGCCGGGCGCGGCCGAGGTGACTCCGGTGCCGAAGATGACCGAGCACGCCGAGCCCGGAGGTGTCAGCTGCACCACCCGGAAATCCGTACCGGCGGCGAAGACGGCATCCTCCCGCCACCCGAGCGCCTTGTAGAAGTTCTTGGCCCGGTCCACATCGGCGACCGGCAGCACCGCAACCTCAAGCTTCACGTCCACGGCCTCGGCACCTCTCCTTTTCTCCTTTTCCGTTTGATGCCGGTGCCCTGCGTCCCCCCACCGGGGTGGGCCTGGCATCCACACTCGCGCTACCCATCGTCAAAATCCTGGAGCCCGGGGTCCCGCGGCGGCATCCCGCAGCCATGTCGGGGGTGGTGGGCCGGCGCCGGCGGGGAAGGCGCGACATACTGGGCGCACCTCCTCACTGAGATCAAGAACCGGGGATCGGCAGACGTGTGCATGCTCGTCTGCGACGGGCTGACCGGCCTGCCGGACGCGGTCACTACCGTCTGGCCCGCCACGATCGTGCAGACCTCATCTCGTCGCCGGATAGGTGACGGCGTTGCCGGACACGGTGAGCTGTACGTCGGTGTGAGGGCCGGGCAGGCGTTGGCCAGCGACGACCCTGGCGACGACGGATGGACCCTCGGGCAGCAGGTCGAGTCGGATGGTGGCGTCGTGGCCGTAGTAGTTGATCTCACGTACCCGGGCCGTCACGCCGTTGGGACGGTCGGTGGTGTGGATCCGGAGCTGTTCGGGGCGAATCAGCACCTGGGCGTCGCCCCTGTGCTCGGAGTCGGTGACCGGGATGGTGCCGAGCGCGCACCACGCCTGTCCGTCGTGGATGGTCGCGGGCAGGAGCACGGCCTCGCCGACGAAACCGGCCACGTCGACGTCGCGCGGCTGGCTGTAGACAGTCGCGGGAGTGTCGAGTTGAACCAGCCTGCCCTGTCTCATCACGCCGACCTGGTCGGCGAGGGAGAGGGCTTCGGCCTGGTCGTGGGTGACCAGGACCGCCGTCGTTCCCGCGGCGCGCAGGGCCCGGGTGACTCCGCGGCGGGTAGCCTCCCGAAGTCCGGCGTCCAGCGCGCTGAACGGTTCGTCGAGCAGCACCACCGCGGGTCGTGGTGCCAGTGCTCGGGCCAGGGCCACCCGCTGCTGCTGGCCACCGGAGAGCTCGTACGGGTAGCGGTCGGAGAGCTCCGCGGCGAGGCCGACCAGCTCGAGCAGTTCGGCAACACGGCTTCCCTGCTTTCGCTGCGTGCGCGGCAGACCGAAGGTGATGTTCGCGGTCACGGTGAGGTGAGGGAACAGCGCCCCCTCCTGTGGCACGTACCCGACCTTGCGATGTTGGGCCTTGGTGGACCTGCCTGGCCGGAACACGATCTCGTTGCCGAAGGCGACGGTGCCGCCGTCCGGATCGGCGAAGCCCGCGATGACTCGCAGCAGAGTCGTCTTCCCGCACCCGGACGGACCAAGCACCGCCGTCAGACTGCCCTGAGGCACGTGGAGGTCGACGCCCTGCAGCACGGGAGTGCCGCCGTAGGATTTCGTCACGCCGGTGATGGTGAGCGCGGTCATGCCACTGACTCCTTTCGCACCTGGCGGGTCAGCAGATAGGTCGCGGGTCCGGAGATCAGCACCATCAGCGCCGCGTAGGGCGCGGCGGCGCCGTAGGCGAGGCTGTCGCTGTGGCTCCAGAACTGGGTGGCCAGGGTTTGGGTGCCGGTGGGTGCGAGCAGCAGAGTCGCGGTCAGTTCCGTCACCACGGCAAGGAAGACCAGCGCCGCGCCCGCACCCAGCCCCGGCACGATCAGCGGCAGCGTGACCCGGCGGAGCGTGGCGAGTCGTCCCGCGCCGAGCGAGTGCGCGACGTCGTCGAGGACCGGCGGCGTCTGCGCGAGGGCCGCGCGCACGTTCACCATGGCGCGCGGCAGGAACAGGATCAGGTACGCCACGATGAGCACGCTGGTGGTCTGGTACATGCCAGGTACCAGGCGGACGGCGACCGTGACCAGGGCCAGCGCTACGACGATGCCTGGCAGCGCGCTGCCGATATAGGTGGCGCGCTCCAAAGCGGTCGACAGCCGGTTTCGCCCGCGCACGTACAGCCAGGCCACGGGGACCGCCGCCGCCGTGGTGACCAGCGCGCCCAGCGCGCCGAGCCCGAGCGACGTTCCGGTCGCGACCGCTATCTGGTCGACGTCGAGTCCGGATGAGGCGCCCTCCGCCAACCAGCGGCCGAGGCTCGCCAGCGGAACACCGAGCGACAGCACGGCCAGAGTGGACAGTCCGGCGACCGCGGGCAGCGTCATCGGGCCCAGCCGGATGCGCTCTGGCGGGGCGTGCCGAGCCTGCGCCGATACGCGCGTAGGGCGCGTGGCCGCGCAGGGTCAGCTCGGCCAGCAACAGGATCAGGCAGCATGCCACCAGGACCCCGGCCAGCATGCTGGCCGCGGGCCCGTTGAACGCGGACTGATACTGGTCGTAAATGGCTGTGGTGAAGGTGGGGAACCGCAGCATCTGCAGCGCGCCGAACTCGGCGAGCAGATGCAGTCCGACCAGCAGCGAGCCACCCAGGACAGCCGGCCGCAGCTGGGGCAGGATGGTCCGCGTGAAGATCTGGAATCCGCTGTGGCCCAGCGAGCGGGCGGTCTCCTCGTAGGCCGGGTCGAGGCCGCGCAGGGTAGCGGCGACCGGGAGGTACACGAAGGGGAAGTAGGACAGGGTCACGATCAGCAGCGCACCGTCGAAGCCCGCGGCCGAAGGGAGCAGGGAGACCCAGGCGTAGCTGTTGACGAACGCCGGGATCGCGAGCGGAGCCACGAGCATGACGTGGAACACCGTGCGACCCGGTAGGGAGGATCGTTCTACCAGCCAGGCCGCGCCGGTCCCGAGCACAGCGCACAAAAGCATGCAGCCCACCGCGAGCCGGGCCGTGTTCCACAACAGCTCTCCGGTACGCGGGCGGACGACCAGATGGACGACCTCCGCCCAGCCCGCCTCGACGGCCGCGTCCACTACGAACAGCAACGGCACCGTCGTGAGGAGCGCGACCAGGAGTGCCGCAGTGAGCATCGGCAGCTGTGGGAGCGTGGAGCCCGCGGCGCCGTGCCGACGGCGCCGGGCCGGCAGGCTGCTCGTACCGGGGCCCGGGACCACAGGATCGGAGCCCGGGACCGTGGGAGTACCGACGGCCACTTAGAGCAGACTGGCGTTGCGCATGAGCTCGACGACCTTGGGGCCGTTGAGGCTGGCGACGTCGATCACCGGTGGGTCGAGCTCGCTCAGCGGCTTGAGCTTCGCGTTCGCCGGGACGCCGCTGGCGATCGGGTACTCCAGGGCGTTGCTGTCGGCCAGGATCTGCTGGCCTGCCCTGCCGGTGAGGTAGCGGACGAGCTGCTGCGCCTTGTCCTGGTTCTTGCTCGCCTTGAGCACCCCCGCGCCCGACACGCTCAGGAACGCTCCGGGATCCTTGCCTCCGAAGAACTTCAGCTCGGTATTGTTGCTGTTCGCACCGGACTCGGCGCGGTCCTTGTACCAGTAGTAGTGGTACAGCACGCCCGCTTGGACCTCCCCGGTGTCGACGGCCTTGAGCACCGCCCGGTTGTTTGAATAGATCTTCGCGTTCGCCTTCAGACCGGCGAGCCACGTCGCCGTCGCGGTCTCTCCCTTGCTCGCCAACACCGCGCTGACGATCGCCTGGAAGTCCGCACCCGCGGCCGCCACACCGAACTTGCCCTGCCACTGGGGCTGTTGGAGATCCATCAGGGAGGCGGGCAGCTGGTCCGGGGTCAGCTGCCGCTTGTTGTACGCCAGCACGGTCGCGCGGGCGGCGAACCCGGTCCAGTTGCGGCTGGATGGCACGAACTGCGCCGGCACCTGGGCCAGGGTGGCGTCGTCGACCTTGATGAAGCGGCCCCGGCCGTCGACCAGGCTCATCGCCGGCGAGTTCTCCGTGACGAACACATCGGCGGGTGAGGCGTCGCCCTCCTGCACGATCTGGTTCGCGAACTCGGAGTCCTTACCGGACCGAATGTTGACCTTGATGCCGGTCTCCCTGGTGAAACCATCCACCATGGCCGTGATCAGGTCGTCGTGCTGGGCGTTGTACAGGGTGATGGTGGCGCCTTCCGATCCGCCGCACGCCGTAGCCGCCGCGGCCATGACGACCGCCACCGCCAGTGTTGTGATCCGCCCAGCGAGCCGCACGCGCACCAGCACCTCCAGAGTCGGGTCGATTAGGTAAGGCGAGCCTTAGAACGGTACATCGTGCCGCGGCGAGCCGGAAGGCGTCGATTGACGTGGATCACACGTCTGGCTCGATCATGCTGGTTAGCCTAAGTTAAGTAACCCTTGCCTTTTATACCTGATGGACGATAGGGGAGGCACGGCCACAATGCGGTCGCCCGTTCGAAGCGCACCCGGTGTCCCGTTCGCCACCACGCTCCGCGCGCACGGAGACAGGCTCGCGGTGGTCACCCCGCACGGCGCCGAGCTCACCTACGACCAGTTGGCCGGCCGCGTCGAGGACGCGGCCGCTCGGCTGGGTACCGACCGCAGGCTGGTCATGATCGCGGCAGCCAACGATCTCGAGCCGCTCGTCACCTACCTGGCTGCGCTGGCCGCTGGACATCCGGTTCTCCTCACCGCGCCCGACGACCGCCACTGGAACACGCTGTTATCGATCTACGATCCGGATGTCGTGCTCCGCCGCGAGGACGAGTGGACGCTGCGGGAGCGGCGCGACGGCACGTGCCACGACCTGCACCCCGACCTCGCTCTCCTGCTCTCGACGTCGGGGTCGACCGGATCCCCCAAACTGGTCCGGCTCTCCGCCGAAAACCTCCAGGCCAACGCCGAGTCCATCGCGCGGTTCCTGGACATCCGCGACTCAGACCGCGCGTCCGCGGCACTGCCGATGCACTACTGCTACGGGCTGTCGATCATCAACAGCAACCTGCTGCGCGGTGCGGCGTTGCTGCTGACCGAGGACTCGGTCGTCGACCCGGCTTTCTGGGCGACCTTCCAGAAGTATCGGGGCACCAGCCTGCACGGCGTGCCCTACACCTTCGACCTGCTCGAGCGGGTCGGCTTCGACCGGATACACCTGCCTTCCCTGCGCTACGTCACCCAGGCGGGTGGCGCGTTGCCCGCGCATCGCGTCCGGCACATCGCCGAACTGGGCAGGCGCCGCGGATGGCGGTTGTTCGTCATGTACGGGCAGACCGAAGCCACCGCACGCATGGCCTACCTGCCGCCCGAACTCGCCGAGTCGCATCCTTCCGCGATCGGCGTCCCGATTCCCGGCGGCTCGTTCGAGATCCTGCCCTCCGAAGACCCCTCAACGCCCGGGCAGGGCGAACTTGTCTATCGCGGCCCCAACGTGATGTTCGGCTATGCCGAGAGCCCGGCCGATCTCGCGCTGGGCGCGACGATCGATGCGCTCGCCACCGGCGACATCGCGCGGCGCACGGCGGACGGACTGTACGTGGTCGTCGGACGTACGTCGCGCTTCGTGAAGCTGTTCGGGCTGCGCATCGATCTCTGCCAGGTGGAGCTTCTCCTGGCCGACCACGGACGCACCTGCGCGTGCGCGGGCACCGACGACGCCCTGACCATCGCAACCCTGTCGCCGGACCGATACGCCATCCGTAGACTCGTCCAGGAGAGGCTCCGGCTCCCAGCGGACCGGATCCGCGTCGTCGCCGTCGACGAACTGCCGCGCCTGACCAACGGCAAGATCGACTATTCGGCGATCCAGGAGCTGGCGAACTCCCAGGACCTCCGACCGGCGCGCCACACCGACCTGTCGGTGCGGGAATGCTTCGCCAAGGTTCTGGGCTGCGCCGACATCGCCGACGATGCGACGTTCGTCGACCTGGGCGGAGACTCACTGTCCTACGTCCAGATGTCCCTCGAGATCGAGCGGACGCTGGGGTACCTGCCCGACGACTGGCCCACCACGCCGATCGGCGAACTGGACCGGCTCGCCGCCCAGCACGACGGTCGGGCCGAACGCACGACCGTCACCAGAACCACGACGGTCGAGACCGGCATCGTGCTGCGGGCGGTTGCGATCATACTGATCGTCAGCAACCACATCGGCCTGTTCCACATTCTCGGCGGCGCTCATCTGCTGCTGATCGTCGCCGGGTGGGGCTTCGCCCGATTCCGTCTCGCGCCGAGGGACAGCGGCACCAGCCACGCCATCCTCCGCAGCGCCGCCCGGATCGCGATCCCGTCCATGCTGTGGCTGACCTGGCGGGCCGTGGAGAGCACCAGCGTGGGGTGGTCGAACGTTCTATTGATCAACAACTACGTCCGCCACGGTGCGTACGGCTACTGGTTCGTCGAGGTCCTGGTCCAGACGCTGCTGCTGTTCACGCTCGTGTTCGCGATCCCGGCCGCGCGTCGATGGGAGCGGCGGCACGGTTTCGGCTTCGCGCTGGCGACCTTGGGTGTCGCCCTGCTGGCGCATCAGTTCGCCCACGACACCAACACCTTCGCCGAACGGTGGATGGCCACACACGGCGTCGTCTGGTTCTTCGTCCTCGGCTGGCTCGGCTATCGGGCCACCCGCACCAGGCAGAAGGCGCTCGTCGTCGCGATCACGCTGCTGATGATCCCCGGATATTTCGCCAACCCGCTACGGGAGACCGTCATCACCGTGGGATTCGCGGCGCTGTTGTTCCTTCCGCGGCTCGCGCTGCCGAGGTTCGTCGTGCGAATGACCGGGTCGATCGCGAGCGCCTCGCTCTACATCTACCTCACCCACTACGCCGTCTACTCCGCGGCCCTGCCGCACCTGCCCGCCCTCGCGGTCCTGCTCCTCTGCCTCGGCACAGGCATGCTGACCTGGAGCGCAACACAAACTCTCCGGCGAGCCGTCCGGCTGTTGGCTCAGCGGGTCCGGACCTCGTCCCGTGACCACGACACCGTTGTCGGATCAGGGCGAGAGGCACAGGTGCAGGCCCTGAGCGGCGCCGACGGCACTGTCGCGTTGGCGAAGTCCGCCGTTGCCACTGCCGATCAGTCATGATCGAATGATGCGCCGACGTCGCGTCCGTCCCCGGTCCTGACGTCGGCGTTCGCGNCCGGTTTTCGGTTCCCACCCGAGGTGATCGTGCTGGCGGTTCGCTGGTACCTGCGCTACGCCCTGTCCTACCGCGACGTCGAGGAGTTCCTCGCCGAACGCGGTCTCGTCGTCGACCACGTCACGATCTACCGGTGGGTGCGCCGGTTCACCCCGCTGCTGATCGACGCGGCCCGGCCGTGCCGGCACACGCCGGGTGATCGTTGGTTTGTCGACGAAACGTATGTGAAGGTCGCCGGTCGGTGGACCTACCTGTACCGGGCGATCGACCAGTTCGGCCAGGTCATCGACGTCCTCGCCAGTGAGCATCGGGACCTGACCGCGGCCCGATGCTTCCTCACCCAGGCGCTGTCGCACGGCCGCCGGCCGTGCGAGGTGACCACCGACCGGGCCGCCGCCTACCCGCGGGTCCTTGACGAGCAGCTACCCGCCGCCCAGCACATCGACGAACGGTATGCGAACAACCCGATCGAAGCAGATCATGGCAGGTTCAAGGCGCGGCTGCGGCCGATGCGCGGGCTGAAACGTTTCCGTTCCGTGCAGGTGATCGGCGCCGGGCAGGCGTTCGTGCAGAACATCCNCCCCGCCAGCGGCTGACGGCTGCCTTCACCGAGCTCGCGCTGGCCGTCTGAGCACCCGCCCGGCACAGGTCCACCGTGCCTTGCCTCCGCCCAATGCAACAGAGCCCCGCCGAGACCACCGTCGCCGCCCACGCGGCTTCATCCCGCTGCGTCACCAGGAAGAGAACTGCAAGCCCGGCAACCGCCAGGCATGTCACCACCAGCACCACCCGCCGCGTACTCACCCGACCATCATCGCGTACCTCTCCCGCAGCGTGGGGTGTGCCTGGCCAGAACGGTACCGGGCCGCTCCAGATCCAGAACTGCGTACTCGTAAGGCTAGCCTGACGATCTGCGCTTTCCGTAGGGCTACTCCCGGCCCGAACGCCGGCCGACAGATCTTCTTCCGGTGGGATCACGACATGGGCGACAGCCTCGCGCCGGAGTCGGACCACGCCCAGCGGCATGCCCACGGGCCAGCCGCGCAAGGAGCACGAGCGCCTTCCAGGCCAACGCGGGGGTCCGCCCGCGTTGCTTGACACTTCCGCCTCATTGGACGGATTCGAACGATAGTCCCGAGTGCAGCGTCGCACGACGATGGCGGAATACGGCAGGGTTCGAATAACAGCACTCTGCCAGTCAATCGTTCCTTTGTAGGGTCTCGCGGCTGATGTCGTAATCTCACGGGCCGTGTCGTACCGATGTCGTATACGACATCGCCGTGAGACTAGCGCGTGGGTGCTGCTGCTCAGCGCCTCGTCTCGTACCTGGTCAGGACCACGCCGCCGGGAAACGTCCGCGTCTCAACCAGGTTCAGGTTCACCCAGCTGTCCAGCGCGGTGAAGAACGGCGTGCCGCTGCCCACCAGGACCGGATAGGCGGCGATCGCGTACTCGTCGATCAGCCCGGCGCGCATGGCCGCCCCGGCGAGCGTTGCGCCGCCGATGTTCATTGGGCCGCCGTCCTCGGCCTTGAGCCGGGTGATCTCGGCGATCGCGTCGCCGGTGACCAGGCGGGTGTTCCAGTCGACCTTGTCGATCCTCGAGGAGAACACCTGTGGGGTGCCAGAACTCGGCCACCGGCGTTGACCTGGTCTTTTAGGCGGCTCGCTCGTATTCGTTGATCAGGCCTCCGAGGACGGGCTGGCGCTTGATCCGTTCCTTGGTCAGGTCTGCAACGGGGTGGTCGGGCCGTGGTGGTTGAAGGTCACGGCCGCGGTGGGGTCGTCGTCCGTTGTAGTGGGTCGCGTACTCGGCCAGAACGGTACGCAGATGCCGCTCGCCGAAGATCAGCATCCGGTCGGTGGCCTCGGTCCGGACCGTGCGGACGGAGCGTTCCGCGTAGGCGTTCGCCCGCGGAGTTCGGGGTGGGATCTTGACCGTGGTGATGCCGGCGTCGGCGAGGATCGCGTCGAAGGATGCGGTGAATTGCCCGGCCCGGTCGCGGACCAGGAAGTGGAAGTCGGCCGCCTGGTCACCGAGGTCCACCAGGAGGTTCCGGATTTGTTGGGTGGTCCACGGTCCGTCCGGGTTGGCGGTGACCCCGAGGACGTGGACGTAACGGGAGCCGACCTCCATGACGAAGAAGCAGTACAGACGCTGGAGCGTCACGGCGCAATCCACGTGGAAGAAGTCCACCGCCAGCATGGTCGATGCCTGGGTGCGCAGGAACTGCCGCCAAGTCGTGTCGGTCTGGCGTTTCGGGGCCGGGGGCAGCCCGAGGGACGTCAGGATTCGGCGGATCGTGGACGCGCCGACCCGGTGGCCGAGCTTGAGTAGCTCACCCTGGATCCGCTGGTACCCCCACGTCATGTTCTCGGTCGCGAGTCGTTCGATGAGGGTCGCGATCTCCGTGCTGACCGGCGGTCGTCCAGTCCGCTGCGGGTAGGTCCACTTCCGTGTAACCAAACGGCGATGCCACTGTAGGACGGCCCCTGGGGTGATCAGCCGGTGCGCTCGCAGTGTCTTCGGCAGAAGTTGGATCAGTGCGGCGAGTACCGCCCGGTCCGCCCAGTCCCACCGGGGCTTCGGCTGGGTGCGGCGTAGCACCGCGACCTCGTGCCGCAGCACGAGCAACTCGATGTCCTTGGACGCCGACGAACGGCCGAGTAGGACAAGCCAGCCACACACCCGCACGAAGATCAGATAGAGCACCTCACACGGACATAGCTGACCATCATGCCAACAGTCGCGCCGTCACATCATCCCAGCTCACAGACCCAAGCCGACTTCTGGCACCCCACAGGCCGACGCGACGAAGCAGAAACCACACTGCGTGACCTACTCGCCGACCTGACCCGTCTTCACGGCCCACAGCATCCCAGCGCCGATGAGATCCGCAAACTGCTCTCCCACCCGAGGTCGCAGAACGGGTGACTTTCTGCGCGGGGGTACCGGCAGTTCCGTGACGCATCCACTATGGCCGTACCTGGCAGGGAGTGTAGAACTGTAACTCGGTCCTACGTCAAGCGGCCTCGGGCTTGGTTGCTTGCTGGACGCAGCCTGGGTCCTGCGTCCCTATATAGGTGTATCCCGATCCGCCTCCGACCCAATGGCCGCTGATAAGCCACAGTTCGTAGTGGATCAGCCATTCAGCGATCCAAGGCAGAATAGTGGCCGACAACAACATGTCATGCCTCCACTCGCCGGGGTAATAAAGGCACAGCTCATCTCCGGCGTAGACGTGCGGTAAGGCGTGCGCATCAGGGCGCAGCGTAAGCTGCGGATCGGTGACGGTGATCCGGGGGCGGCGTCCATGCCGATAAAGCAGGCGCACTGTGTAGACCTGGCTGGCTGGCGACGGCCTGATGCACATAAGGCAGTCCAGTTCGCCACGGCGGACTCTTCCCGTAGCGGTGGGCAGTGTGGCGCGGATCGCGATCAACTGCCTGGTCAGGTTAACCGCGCGGGTCGGTGTGCTGGCCATGGAAGGTATGCCTGCGGACGGGCGTACCGGCCACAGTCGTGGTGAGTAGGCCGGTGCCGGTCATGCGGAGCGCGCCGCTCTCGGTCTGGCGGCGCAGCCAGTCGCCGTAGCGTTGCGCGGACAGTTGCACCGCATCGGGGCCGAAGCTTTCCGCCATACGTGAAGCCACTACCTGCAGTCCCTTGCCCTGCAGTTGGACCAGGTCGTCGAGCACAGTGGTGATGTCCCGATGCCAGGCGAAGAACGCCTCCCGCCGTTCCGGGTACTCGTTCCACTTGTCGGCGAAGTTCTCCTCCTCGTGTGCGGGGTTGGGCACCCACCACTTGCCGTGACGGTTCTCGATGAAGTCATCCATGCGGTTCAACAAGTTGCGGGTCGCAGTGAACAGGTCCACCTCCCCGTGGTACGCTTGGGCGGTCAGCGTGGTGATCAGGATGGATGGGGGCCGGTTGTCCGGGTTATGGGCGAACCGGAGCATGCAGTGCCACTTGAGGATCTGTACAACCCGCTGCAGCGTGCTGCGGACCTCCCACTCGGGTACGTCGGCGACGTTGATGTGCCGCTTGGCGGCGGCCTCGACGAGAAGCTGCTGAAGCTGTTCCGACTGCCGGCGGAACCAGGTGGCGTAGCCGATCGGGTTACTGTGCTGCCACCGGTACAACTGCTTGTCCGTCAGCAGGATGCCGGTCGGTGGGTGGTCCACGTCCGGGATGGTTGGCAGCACGTCGAGGTGGAAGCCGTGGTCAGGGTAGCTGAGCGTCCAGCAGCGGCGGCGGGCCTGGCAGGTCTTCGGCCCGTCGGTATGGCCGTGCCGCTTCTTCCACCGCAGGTAGGCATGGAGCAGATCGCCGACGCGCTGCTTCAATTCGGCCTGGGTGATGCTCTCCTTGGCGATCAGCAGCCAGCACACCAGGTCGATGTCGTACTCGCCGGTGCGGCTGTCGGGGCGCACGACGGTGCCGAGCCGGAACGAGCCCTGCGGGTAGATCCGGCACCGGTACCCACCGTGCTCGGCGAGCCAAGAGCCGACCTCCTCATAGCGTTCAACGGCGAGCTGCTGCAGGTGGGGCGCAATGTCGAGGGTTTCGACGGCGCCGTCGAGCAGCATCGACAACATCTGTTCCATGGTGTCCACGGTCAGTCCTCCTGGGCCGGGTAGTAGGGCACATACGCCGGCGCGGTGTGGTCGGCGAAGCAACGGGTAAAGCTGGGCGAGGCCACACGGCTCTCGTGGCTGGCGCGGCCGATCAGGTCGTCGGCATCGACCTTGTCTAGGGAGAGGGCGCCCGTAGGCACCGTGGGGTTAAGCCGTAGTACCCGGTCGTTGCTCAGGAAGTGCCCGACCTGCTTGGTCGCGCTCTCGCTCTGGGCGCGTATCAGAACCTCGACCGCGTCGCGGGCCCACGGCAGCAGCCCGCCGCGGTCAAGGCGACGGCTGCGGCGGGGCAGGTCGATCGTGGTGCCCAGGCTGAACACCCGGACGGCATCCAAAGGCTGGCCGAGCGGTCCGACGGCCTCGGTCAGGGCCACCATCGCCGGGTTGTTCGCCCACACTCCGCCGTCGACCAAGCGTGCGCCATCCAGGGACATGCCGGGCAGGTACGTTGGGGCCGCAGCGGTGGCCATCGCAACGTCGACCGCTTTCTCACGCCAGTCCCGCTTCAACGTCGGCAGGTGTGGCGTACGGAACAGGTACACGTCGTCGGCACCGATGTTGTACGACGTGATCAGCAACCGCTTGGTGCTTTCCCCGAACGTCCGCTCGCCGAGCACCTTGGTAAGGGCGGCGCGCAGCGGCTCAGAGGCGTACTTGGCACGCAGCAGATGCCGCACCCCCCGCAGCCGGCTCCGGTCACGGAAGATCCGCGGGCCATGGTCGGTATAGAATTGCAGGATCTGCCGGGGCGACATCCCCAGGCCGAGACCGAGCGCGATGATCCCGCCGGTCGAAGTGCCGGCGATCAGGTCGAAGTGGTCGACGATCCGCACATCGAGGTCTTCCTCCAGGCGCGCGAGCACTGCGGCCGAGAACATCCCCCGTAGCCCACCGCCGTCCAACGACAGGATCTGGAACCGTCCGTCGGTCACCCGCCGCCACCCAACCGCTTCACACCCCAGCCCACGATGCGCTCCTCCGCCCTGACCGTGCTGTCGATCATACTTAATATCACGGCATTGATTTCGGTGCGTACTTCTGCACTTGAAGGGCACCTGTTCTACTGTGTCGTGATGCCAGGCGACGCCCGGATCAGCCACAATGCGGAGAGCAAGATCGGGTGAGGGGAGCGATGGACACGCCAACGTTCGAACATGCGCGACTACGCATTGCCCGCGAACTCGTTGGGTTCAGCCAGAGCCGGTTGGCCACCGAGGTCGCTCTCTCGCCCGCCGCAATCAGCCAGTTCGAGAGCGGGGCCGTGCAGCCCAGCCCCGATACCGTCGCCGCTCTCAGCACCGCGCTCATGGTGCCGGCCGGGTTCTTCGCTCAGCCGGTGACCGAAACCCACGAGGGCTTCTTCCGCTCCCTGCGCCGCACCGCCGTCGTGGACCGACGTCGCGCCCGCGCGGTCGCGCACGTTGCACATGACCTCGCGCTGTACGCGGCTGCAGCCGGCCGGTTCCCCGCCAGCAACGTGCCGGAGATCCCCGCCAGCGACCTCGACACCCCGGTCGACGAGATCGAGCGCATCGTCTGGCAGATCCGGGCGCGCTGGGGTGTACCGCCCGGTCCTATCACCGACGTCGTCGAGCTCCTGGAGAACCACGGAGTAGTCGTGATCAGGCTCCCGTTGGGCAGCGCCGACGTGGACGCCTTCTCGCTGCCGTTCCCTGACCATCCCGTCGTCGTCCTCGGTGCTGACAAGAACGACCGTGCCCGATCGAGGTTCGACGCCGCCCACGAACTTGCCCATCTCGTCCTACACGGCGAACAGATGTGGGGTATCAAGCAAGTCGAAACCCAAGCGCACCGGTTCGCGGCCGCGCTACTCATGCCCGCAGACGAGATCCGCGACCAGCTCCCGATCACCGTTGACTGGCCCAAACTGTTCGAGCTGAAACGGCACTGGCAGGTATCCCTCGCGGCTCTGCTCATGCGCGCCCGCACACTGCAGCGCATGAGCGAAAGCACCTACCTGACAGCCATCAAGGCAGCCTCAGCCCGAGGCTGGCGCCGTCTCGAACCCGTACCGCTCGGTCCGCCCGAACAACCCCGGCACCTGCTGGACTTCCTCGCCTCGGAGGCGAGTCAACCAGCTCGTGCATACCTACCGGTCCACGTCGTCAACGACATTGCAGCCGCGACCAGCGCCGCCTGAGCGAACGTCGGTGGATCTCCGACGAGGTCACGTATCCTTCTGCACGACACGGACCACCGCGCCGATCTGGACCGTCAGGCGGGACGTGCGCCGCTGATAGCGCTCCAGCACCCCGGGCAGCTGTTCACGGAAGGTCTGGCGGCAGCCGCGGGTCGGGCAGACCAGGCGGCGGACCCGGACGGTCACGGCCACCCGGCGGGCGTCGATGGGCAGGTTGACCACGGTCCGCTGGTGGTAGCCGTGCACCCGCCTGCTCGGGGCGCCGCAGCCCGGGCAGGCGGCAGGCAGGTCCGGTGTCCGTGCTCGCACCCGGATCCACTCACCGTCGTCCGTCACATCCTCCACGACCAGCGGCGATAACCCCGAGAACGCCATGGTCACAAGCTTGCTGTCATCGCACATGACTTATCGTGAGATGATCGGGCTCTCTCCGTCACCACCGAATCCGAGACAGAGCCAAGTTAACGGTGTAACGGGTGATGTTGGTGCTACATCCGGACCATTGCTGTGAGCTGGTCTACTTCCGGCCGGCGGACAGGCGTCCGTCGAACGCCAGGTCGAAGGCGTTGAGGGGTGCCTTCCAGCGGATCATCCACTTCGCTCTGCCTCGTCCGGTGGGGTCGAGGCTGGTCAGGACAGCCGAGTCGGGGACTGGGCGGCGGCGAGCAACGTCGAGATCGCTTACACCCCCACCTACAGCTCGTGGCTGAACCGGATTGAGGCCCAGTTCACCGCCCTGCGCTACTTCGCCATCGACGGCACCGACCACCGCAACCACCGCGCCCAGGCCAGCATGATCCGCCGCTACATTATCTGGCGGAACCAGCACACCCAAGATCGGAAACTTAAGCGGATCGTCGACCGGGCAAACGTTGCCTGATGCGG
>NZ_JWIO01000015.1:98611-102999 GCF_001017755.1 Protofrankia coriariae | reverse complement strand
TCGAGGGTGCTGCCGATGGCGGTGGTGGCCTCGTTGAGCAGGGTCAGGCGTTGCTGGGCCCAGTACTGTTCGCTGATGTCGATGGCGGCGGTGAACACGCCGTGGATCCGGCCGGCGGGGTCGCGGACCGGGGAGGTGCGGACCGCCCAGGCGCGTTTGCGGGTCTCCCCCTGCGCGCGGCTGAAGCTTTCGTGGCGGGCGGATCGGCCGGTGGCCATCACGTGGCGGAGATGGTCCCAGGTTGCCTGGTAGGCGGGGTGGGGTAAGGCGTCCATCAGCCGGTGGCCGCGCAGGTCGGTGTCGGTGTTACCGATCATGCGGGTGGTTTCGGTGTTCAGCCGGCGGATCCGCATCTCGGTGTCGACGAGCGCCAGGCCGATCGGGGCCTGCGTGAACGCCCAGCCGATCAGAGACCGGTCGTCCACCGGTGTCTCCCTCGCTTCCCGCGGCTCCCGCGGGTCGCACGCGTGCCTGTCATGAGAGGCCGAGGAAGGAGCCCGGACGGGTGCGAGGCCGGTGTGGAGCACGGCCACATACCACAGGGTGACAGCCCCGGCGGCGTCCAGGAGGGGATGGGCGCGAATCCCCAGCGGGAGGATACAGCCGTCATGGTGACAAACGGTGACCAGTCCTTGCCAGCTCTGCCCGTGCGCGACAGCATGCCGGGCCGGCTTCGGCAGCGCATCGGCGAGCAGCGTGCCCACGGCCGTCCCGATGACCTCCGCCGGGGTGTAGCCCAGGAGTTGGTATGCGCTCTCGCTCCAGCCTGTCACGATCCCGTGCGCGTCCACCGCGGCTGTCACGCTGCCCCCTGCCAGGTGGACGTCCGAGCGCCCCGCCAGCCGGTCGAGCGGTCGCTCATCGGACCGGTCAGCCGGCGTGTCGGTACACGGTCTGTCACCGTTCATCGGATCCCGCCTTCGCATGAGGCCGTGGACGAACCGGCATCGTCACACCCTACTTACCTCCTCATCGCCTTTTCATTTCCGTTTCCGGGTCTTCTTACCACCTGGTTCGCAGGTTCGGGCGCCCGTGATTCCGCGCGCTGACCAGCATCACCGGCGTGGTTCGTGCACTTTCGCGCGTCGTCCCGCAATATGACGTTTGACGGTCACGTAATGTGCCCTTACCGCCACCAGGTGGTCGGCCGCTTTCGATGGACATATCAGGATGCCCGGCGGTGGGGGTGGACGGAGCCGGGGGCGGATGGAGCCGGGGGCGGATGGAGTACTGAGCGGGTAGGCGGGACTTCCGCTCGGCGTGACCGGCGACTCGCGCTGTCACGACCGAGATCCGCGCGGGCCTGCGCTGCCGCGAGATGACGGTGCGAGTGGCGTTCGCTGGAAGTCCGGCGGGGATGCTGGCCGGATATCCGGCGGAAAGGGGGATACCGGGCACTGGGGCATGGCCGCCGTACGCCGCCGATCACCGCCGGCGGCGTACGTTCCATCCGGTCGTTCCGGGTCAGTTTCCGCCAGCGTCGGCATAACGACGGGCAGCGGCCAGAGCCGCGCGGAGCGTCGCGGCATCGGCCGGTACTCCCGCCGCCGGGAACCCGTCCTGCCCGCTGGCCGAGCTTCGGTCGAAGTACAAGGTCGCGTAGGCGGCGGTGTCGCGCTGGAAACGCCACCCTTCGGAGAGCGGGCCGGCGTCGACGGCGTCGTAGCCGATCGCGTCCAGGAAGGCGATCACCGCCGCTTTCGCGTCCGCGTCGTCCCCGGCGATCGGCAGGGCGCTGCGGTCGGGCGCCCCGGCCGGCCGGGCCAGCGACAGCAGATGCTTGAAATAGATGTTGTTGAACGCTTTCACGACCTTGGACGTTGGCAGGTGCCTCTGGAGGAGCTCGCTGGTCGTGGTCGATTCGTCGTCCAGCTCGGGGATCTGCCCGTCTCGTTGCGGGTAGTAGTTGTTGGTGTCAATGACAGTCCTGTTGGCAAGTGGTTCGACGGGCACGCTGCGGTAGGCTCGCAGCGGAATTGTCACGACCACCAGGTCCCCGGCTTCCCCGGCCTGGCCTGGGGTTGCGGCGCGGGCGCGCGGGCCCAGCTCGTCGACCAGCTCCTTCAGCGTCTCAGGCTCTCGCGAGTTGCTCAGGACCACGTCATATCCGGCCGTGACAGCCAGTCTGGCCAGCGTGCTGCCGATGTTCCCGCTACCGATCAATCCAATGGTTGTCATATCCGGCCCCAACCATCAGCTCTCCGATCGGCATTCCCGGGAACAGACCACCCTGGCGGCCCCTGGCCCGGCACCCGTTGCCGTGACCGGGGCAAAAGCCTGCGAGCAGGATGAACACCTTGAAAACAGCACTTCCGGTGCGGTCTCGTGGGTGGTGCGGGTGGCGGCGCCGGGGAGGAATCGCGGGCGGCGCCCCGTCACGACCGTGGACCGGAGCCGCACCGGTGGTGGGCAGGGAACGACACCGTCCGGTCGAACACGGGAGACATGGATGATCTTCTGGCGGCCGGCTGCCATCTCCCGGCCGGAACAACATGTGGAATTCGCTGTCCCGGCCGGGACGACGAGCACGAAAATATTGGAAGTATTATCGGCCGTTCTTGGAGGAGTTAGTTCGGGGTCCCGTTGGACAATCCTTCGGAAACAGCGTTCCCGGCCTGGGAGAAGGCGCTGGAGAAGAGGCCCCCCACCACGCCGGAGATCGCGCCCAGGGCATTGGAGCCAGCGCCGGCCGCGGAGTCCCCACCGGTGGCGGGATCTGTGCCGGTGGCGGGGTCGTCGATGGTTATGGCGGTTCCGCCGCCGATTCCGGTGTCGGTGCTGGTGGGCAGGGCACTGGCGGGAGCTGTGCCCAGGAACACGGCGAAAAGCCCGGTGACAATAGCGACCACGGCACGCCGCAGGGTTCTGGCAGTCATTTTACTCCCAGCGGATACAGGTGACGGATGTTCCTCTTCAAGAGTAGGTCGGCCGGCAGGGTATCGGAACCCGAAGGCTGTGCACTGTGGCGCTGGCTTCATCACAATGTTCCGCACGGCGTCCGGGTACATGGCGGGAGCCGGGATCGCTCGGCAATTGGCTACCCGGCCGGCCGGTCGGATAGTCGGATAACCGGCCGGAAGAACGACGCTTCCGGCGGCCGGCCGCGGTGAAGGAGCGGCTGGTGGTATTTCGTTCGCCCGTGCTCTCCGCACGGGGATCGGCGAGGCCGGGGACTGAGCGAGACCGGGGGTCGGGCGCGGGCGGCGTGCCGTCAGCCGTGGCGACGGATGGTCATCGGCAGTCCGTCCCGGGGCCGCAGGGTCACCAGCGGCTCAGGGGCGATCTTCAAGCCGGGGACGGGCTCGAACGTCCAGTGGCGGCTGATCGTCGCGAGCGCGAGCACCCCTTCGGTCCGGGCGAAGCTGTTGCCGATGCACTGGTGCGGGCCGCCGCCGAAGGGGAAGTAGGCGTAGCGGGGCCGGTCGGGGTCGACCCGGTCCCCGAGCCAGCGGGCCGGGTCGAACCGTTCCGGTTCCGGCCACCATTTCTCGTCGCGGTGAACGACCCACTGGCTCAGCAGCAGCGTCGACCCTGCGGGCAACGGATAGCCACCGACGACACGGTCCTCCACCAGATACCGGCTCATCGCCCACACGGGCGGGTAGAGCCGCATCGACTCGCTGAGCACCGCGTCGGTGAACGGCAGGCGGGGCAGGTCCGCGACCGTCGGACGCCGGCCGGCCAGGACGCCGTCGAGTTCGGCGTGCAGTGCCTCGGCCACCTCGGGATGTTGGCCGAGGAGATGAAAGGTCCAGGTCAGCGCGTTGGCGGTGGTCTCGTGACCGGCGAGCATGATGGTCAGGGTCTCGTCCCGAACCTGGCTGTCGTCCATGCCGTCCCCGCTGTCGGCGTCACGGGCGGACAACAGTAGCGACAACAGATCCCGGCCTTCCGCCCCTTCGCGGCGGCGGCGTTCGATGAGGTCGTAGACGACCCGGTCGAGGGCCTGGCGAGTCTCGCGGCGGCGCCGGGCCGAGGGTAGCGGCAGCCGTTCCAGCAGTTCGAAACCGGTGTGCAGGGCCTTGCGGGCGGCCACCGTGTTCTCACTGATGGCGGCCCGGATCACGGCCACGATGTCGCTGTCGGTATCGGCGTCGACATCGACGTCGAACAGGGTCTTCGTGACCATCGCCAGCGTCATCTCGATCATCTCGTCGTGTATGTCGAGACGCTGCCCGTTCCGCCAGCGCGCGGCCCGCGCGTCGGCGATCGCGGCGAACGTCTCTCCGTACTCGAAGATCCGCTGGTGGTGGAACAGCGGCTGCATGAGCCGCCGCTGCCTGCGGTGCAGCTCACCGGAGCTGGTCAGCAGGCCCTGCCCGAGCACCATGGTGAGGGGCTGCACCGCGGTGCCACGAGAGCCGGGGCCACGGCGGACGAACCCCCGC
>NZ_JWIO01000015.1:98181-98602 GCF_001017755.1 Protofrankia coriariae | reverse complement strand
CGAACCCCCGCCGGTAGGAGCGGTGCGACCCGACCAGCACGTCGGCGATCGCGTCCGGATCCGCCACCAGGAACGCCGACAGCGGCCGGGACGACAGCTGCACGACCGGGCCGTGGGTCTGGCGCAGGCGGACGAGGCCAGCGAGCGGATCGGCGCGCAGCAGCTTCCTCGCGGCGCGCAGGCCACCGGCCGATCCTGGAACAGGGTGCGCGCGTATCGGCACGGGCCCCGGCGTGACGGTGGCAGGCGGGGTAACGGTCATCGCGGACCCTCCTCGGGAACACGGGCGGGGGCAGGGGGCGCTCAACCAAGCAGGACGACCGGCAGACTGATCTTCACGATAATCGCGATCTAGGCGGTGCGGCGGGAGACACCGGCCACGTCCGTCCGCCTGGACCTGTCCGCCCGCCGGTTCGGCGGG
>NZ_JWIO01000015.1:74972-98170 GCF_001017755.1 Protofrankia coriariae | reverse complement strand
CCCGCCGGTTCGGCGGGTGCTCGACCGCCCCGGCGGGCGCCCGGCTGTGAACGCCACGGCGCTGTCCACGCGCGGCCTGCCGGCAGGTCCACGGGCGAAGCCCCCAGGCCTGGGCCGGCCGACTCGGTCGGACTGATCGAATCGATGATCGAAACCCCGATACCCGCGGGGCGCGGTGGGTATCGCGGACAGGGGGCCAGGCCAGCAGCACCCGGTATGTCAGATATATGACATATCATCTACAACACATCACCGCGGACGGGGTGAAAATCCCCGCAGCGGCGACGGGAACAGTCTCGGTGCTTCCGAACCTCCCGGACAGGTTACGACCGAAGATCCATCGAACCCGGCTCAACCGGCGTACGGGCATGGTGACCTCGTCGGCCGGCGCTACTGACAGCGGACTGCTGTGGCTGCCGNNGCGGACTGCTGTGGCTGCCGCTCCAGGCCGGCCAGGCGCGCAGGCGGGAGGATGTCCCGCATCCCGGCGGACGCGAGTTCGTGGCGCCACCGGATCAGGTCGAGGGTGCGAGCGGTGGCGAACACGGTGCGGTCCGGCCGTAGCAGCACGGCGTGGGCACGGTGACGGGTCAGCCAGCGGTCGAGCGCCCCGCTCGGATCATGGATGAGCCTGACGTCGTCCGAGGTCGCCGGGAGGGGGGCGGGTGCCGGGACGATGCCGACGTAGCGGGTGCGCAACCGGGCGAAGAAGGCCCGGGTGTCCTCGCCGATGACGGAGGCCCAGTTGAAGGCGAAGATCCAGTCGGTGCAGTGGGCGAGGACGGCGAAGCCGTCGCCCAGCAGGTCGTCCAGTGGGATCTCGACGGGCGCGGCGGTGTCGGTGCCGGCGGCGGTGCGGACCAGCGGCTGCGGGCACAGCCGCCCGGCGGGCTGCCGGCGGCCCGGCAACAGCCGCGACGCCGGCCTGACGAGCGGGCCGGGGCGCAGCGGCGGGCTCGCCGAGCGTTCCATCAGCCGTTGGAAGGCGTCCAGGCCGGCGGCCTGGACGAACAGGGCCTGGCGCGCCGTGCCCACGGCGGTTGTGCCACTGGTCATCGTCCGGCCGAGCATGACCGCCATACGGACCAGTTGGCGGGCGTGCGGCCGACGCTCGCTCTGGTAACTGTCCAGAAGCCGCTCGTCGGCATGGCCAGCCAGGACGAGGCCGAGTTTCCAGGTGAGGTTCGCCGCGTCGCGGACGCCGGCACACAGCCCCTGGCCGAGGAACGGCGGTGTCTGATGCGCGGCGTCACCGAGGAGGAACACCCGCCCGCGCCGCCAGCGCCGGGCGACGAGCGCGTGGAAGGTGTAGGTGGTCTGGCGTACGACGGTGAGCTGTCGTGGGTCGACGCCGCCGAGCCAGGGCGCGACGAGCTGGCGGACGACCTCGATTCGTGACAGTTCGTGAGCGGATTCACCGGCCCGGATCTGGAACTCCCAGCGGTAGCGCCGCGGGCCGATCCGCATGTACGTGGCGGCACGGCGTCGGTCGCAGACCTGGTGGATGCCGTCCCAGTTCGCCAGCGGCTGCTCGCTGTGCACGTCGACGACCAGCCAGGACTGGGTGAAACGCAGATCTTCCATGGTGGTGCCGACGGTTGCGCGGCTGCTGCCGTTCGCGCCGTCGCAGCCGAGGACGGCGTGGGTCCAGACCTGCTCGAGACGACCGGAGACGTGGTCACGGATCGTGACGCGCAGCGGGGCTGGGCCGTGGGTGTGCCCGGTCTCGACGGCGACGGCTTCGGCACCGCATCGCAGGTCGACGTGCGGGAAGCGGGCGAGCCCCCGGCGGAGCACAGCCTCCAGCATGGCCTGGTCGAACATGTTGGCCCCGGGATGGCCCTGCCCACTGTCGACGGGATCCCGCTGGAAGCGGGCGAACGGCTGGTGGTCGGCGTTCAGCAGCTGCAGGCCCAGCGCGGGTCTGGTGATGGCCCGTACCTCGTCGGCGAGACCGGCGGACTGCATGATCCGCAACGTTTCGTCGTCAAGATGTACGGCCCGGGGCAGCGGGTAGATGTCGTGGTGGCGCTCGACGACGAGACAGGCGATGCCCTGCCGGCCGAGAAGATTGGCCGCTGTCGTACCGCTGGGCCCGGCACCGACGATGACGACGGGAATTTCTCGGGGGGTGAGCGACGGCATGCCGGCATCCTTCGGGCGTTGCGGGGCGGGGACGTGCACGGGCCACGGCCGGCCCGGCGCGGATGACCGGGACCGGGACCGGGCGGGCGGCATTGCCGTGGCTGTGCCCGGCGCCGCGTCTCGTGTCGCATGGAGTGCGGCGGACGTCCTCGCACCCCGCGCGGATCATCGGGTGTCGGCGGGTCCGGGCAGTGGCGGAGTGGCGGCTGCCGGCAGCCTGGCCCACACAGGCCACCGGCAGCCGCTGGTGGCCTGTGTGGTTGTCGGCGTTCTGTCAGTGGGCTTTCAGCAGGGCGGCGAACAGGGTCAGGCCGGGGCCGAACCCGAGGGCGACCGCCACCTTGCCCGGTCGGATCTCGCGGGTCCGCAGCAGCCGCTGAAGGATGATCAGAACGGTCGCACTCGAGCAGTTGCCGTATTCGCGGAGAATGTCGTAGGAGGGGGCGGTCGCTTCCTCGCTGAGCTGGAGCTGGTCCGCGACGACCCGCAGAATGCGCGCGCCGCCGGGGTGGATGGCCCAGCCGTCGACGTCGTCGAGGGTGTGGCCGTGCGCGGCGAGGAGGGTGGTGACGAGGTCTGCGACGTGGCGTTCGAGCACCTCCGGGACCTGGGGTGACAGCCGCATCCGGAATCCGTGGTCGGTGACGAGCCAGCCCATGTAGTCGCTGACGCTGCTGTCCGTGCTCGCCATCACGTCGACGATCTCGAGCTGGCTGGCCACGGCGCTGGCTGGCTGCTGATCGGGCGCGACCACGACGGCGGCGGCCCCGTCGGCGAACAGCGAGTGCGCGACGATCTGCTCGAAGTCCTCGATGGTGGGGTTGCCCGCGTGCAGGGTGGGTGATTTGGGCTGGGCGTGCAGGCTGGAGAGTTCGACGCAGAGCAGGAGTGCGGGTTTGCCGTGGACGGCGACGTATTCGGCGACCGTGCCGAGGCCGGGGACCGCGGCGTGGCAGCCCATGTGGCCGATGATGACGCGGCGCATGTTCGCCGGCATGCCCAGTTCGTGGGAGAGCAGGATGTCCAGGCCCGGGGTCACGTAGCCGGTGCAGGACACGACGGCGAACAGTCCGAGGTCGGCGGGGGTGAGGCCGGCTGAGGTGAGGGCGTCGGCGGCGGCCTGGCGGCCGAGGGGGAGCGCTTCGGTGAGGTAGCGGCGCATCCGTTCGCCGGTGGTCCATTCGGTGCTGGGTTCCTTGCGCGGATCGACGGCGTAGTGCCGGGTCACGATTCCGGACGAGGCCCATATTTTCTCGACGAGAGGGTTGGCCGCGAAGTGCTCGCGGAAAGCTTCCCACAGGTCGTCCTGGCTGAGCCGTGGTGGGGTGGCCACGGCGGTGCCGACAATGTACGGCCTGGCGAGATCGCGAACGGCAGGGGTGTCGGCGAGAAAAGTGGACGTACCCGGCAGGTCAATCTGCTCGGTCAGCGTCATGTGGTCCTTCCTTAGGTACGGAGCATGTGGTCACGGCTGGTGAGCCGGTGTCGGTCCGGCGGCGTTTCCGGAGCCGTCGAGGACAGGGTTGTCCAGCTCACGGTGCCGGGGGTGTGGCGTTTCCTTGCTTCCCGTACATCACCCCCGTGCCGTTCCTGGCCTGTGTCGTTGTGTCGCGATGACACAGGTCCCCGCTCGTCACGGCGTGGGTGTTCCGGATCGTCGGTCGACGCCCAGGATTTCCGGCGCTTCCCTCCTGTCACCTTGCGATATGTTTTCGGGCCCGGACACGGCGGCCTGGAGGAACGAGCCGCCGCTGAATCCGGACCCGTTGCGCGAGCCTGCCGGCCTCGGCTGCCGCTCCGCTCTTCGAAGCCGAGTCCTCGTACAGAGTAACACGAATCGATTACTCTGTGTGATTGAGGCTGGTGCTGTTAAGGAGACGACAACGGCTGCCGGGCCTCGGGCGGGTACCGGAGCCCGGTCCGTGCCGGGGCAGGTTCCGGGGCGATTCTCGGGGCAAACTGTGGGTCGGGCTACATTCGTCCACTTCCGGGGCTTTCCGGACACGAATGGTTCATACGGATAATTCCTGAGCGGATCTCATGAATATTCTGGCCATCGGTTTTCGGTGGCTGTCAGTGGGCTGTCAACAGGCTGTCAGTGGGCTTTCAGCAGGGCGGCGAACAGGGTCAGGCCGGGGCCGAACCCGAGGGCGACCGCCACCTTGCCCGGTCGGATCTCGCGGGTCCGCAGCAGCCGCTGGAGAACTATCAGCACCGTGGGACTGGCACAGTTGCCGTACTCGCGGAGGATGTCGTAGGAGGGGGCGGTCGCTTCCTCGCTGAGCTGGAGCTGGTCCGCGACGACCCGCAGAATGCGCGCGCCGCCGGGGTGGATGGCCCAGCCGTCGACGTCGTCGAGGGTGTGGCCGTGCGCGGCGAGGAGGGTGGTGACGAGGTCTGCGACGTGGCGTTCGAGCACCTCCGGGACCTGGGGTGACAGCCGCATCCGGAATCCGTGGTCGGTGACGACCAGACCCATGTAGTCGCTGACGCTGCCATCGGTGAGGGCCGTGACGTCAAGGACTTCCAGATTTGCTGTGCCACCCGCCGAAAATGCCCGTTCGAAAGGCGCGACCACGACGGCGGCGGCCCCGTCGGCGAACAGCGAGTGCGCGACGATCTGCTCGAAGTCCTCGATGGTGGGGTTGCCCGCGTGCAGGGTGGGTGATTTGGGCTGGGCGTGCAGGCTGGAGAGTTCGACGCAGAGCAGGAGTGCGGGTTTGCCGTGGACGGCGACGTATTCGGCGACCGTGCCGAGGCCGGGGACCGCGGCGTGGCAGCCCATGTGGCCGATGATGACGCGGCGCATGTTCGCCGGCATGCCCAGTTCGTGGGAGAGCAGGATGTCCAGACCGGGGGTGACATGCCCGGTGGATGACGCGACGGCGAACAGTCCGAGGTCGGCGGGGGTGAGGCCGGCTGAGGTGAGGGCGTCGGCGGCGGCCTGGCGGCCGAGGGGGAGCGCTTCGGTGAGGTAGCGGCGCATCCGTTCGCCGGTGGTCCATTCGGTGCTGGGTTCCTTGCGCGGATCGACGGCGTAGTGCCGGGTCACGATTCCGGACGAGGCCCATATTTTCTCGACGAGAGGGTTGGCCGCGAAGTGCTCGCGGAAGAATTCCCACAGGTCGTCCTGGTCGACTCGTGGCGGGGTGGCCACGGCGGAACCGACAAGGTACGGCCGCCGGGTGCGGTTGCGAACGGCGGGGGCGTCAGCGAGAAGGGCGGATCGGCTCGGCCGGCCAACTCGCTCCGTCAGTGTTGTCATGTGGTCCTTTCTGGAGTGCGGAGCATTCGGTTGCTGCCAGGAGCCGGTCACGGCCGAGGTCGATGTCGGCCTGGCGTGTCTGTATACGGATACATCGATTTACGGAGGTATCCACCCGGTCGCCGCTGGTTGATCGAATGCCCTGTTCTCGGGCGCTCCCGCTCGGTGAACCGGGGATTTTCGGTCGCCGGCGGCGCGAAAGAAGCATGGTTACGTCGTCTTCGATTCTTCGGTGCGCGGGGAACCAGGGCTTTTCCCGGCCACCACCATCCGTGCCGCCATCGGGCGACGGCACGGATCCCTGGTCACGCTGTCCGGGGACCTCGCTACCCTCCATGGTGCGGGAGACCGATCGGATCGCCGGCCGTGTCGGCCCGCGTCCACTGGACGCGCCCCGATCGGTGGCTGCGTTCTGGCCAGCCGTCCCGGAGGCGAAACAGCCGGCCGCCCGGAGCTTCGGCCGCGGCTGGCGATGTGATCGCGCGGTCATCGTGGGAGCCCACAGCCCGATTCGCCGGCTCCGACCCGCTGACCCCGACCCCAGCGCATCTCCGCTCCTTGAACTGATAAGCGCCAAATCAACCGCTCACTGGATCCAATCTCTTACGCAGAGTAACAGTTGCTGGCAACTCTATGCGATGACTACTAGGAGTCGTGGCAGCGGCGCCTGGAGTGGCTGTCGAGTAATCGGCGGCTGTCTTCCGAGTACCTTCCTGGAAACTGTCGCCTATCTGACAGTGGACGGCGATGTCGCGCTCCCGCCGTGTCCGGGGCTGTCCGCTCGACAGGCGACCGTTTGTAATATTTGTCCAGAAAAAGAAAAAATTTCCGTACCAGTCGGATAGGTGCTCGTACGAGAAGGCCCGGCCCGCCGGGCCGCTGGCGGGGCGGGCAATGCGAGGAATCGGGCGTCCGGCCTCCGGCGCGGTTTCAGTCGGACTGGCCGTCTGATCGCGTGTCGTGGCGGTCCTGCGCGGCGCTGACCAGCTGGGCGTGGTCCCGGATCCAGACGAACAGTTGCTGGAGAGGCCGGGTCAGCCCCTCGCCAAGCGGGGTGAGGCTGTAGCTGACCCTGGGTGGGGACGAGGGCTCCACCGTGCGCTCGACCAAGCCGTCCCGGACGAGGGTGCGCAGCGTCTGGGAGAGCATCTTCTCGCTGATTCCTTCGATCTTCGTCCGCAGTTCGTGGAACCGGAGCGGACCAGCGGCCAGCCCGGTGAGGACCAGCACGCCCCAACGGCTGGTGACGTGGTCGAGCACCACGCGAGCGAGGCAGTCGCTGCGGAACGCGTCGTCGGCTGTACCTCCCGGGAGGCTCTCGGGGGGCTGCGGACGTGCCGACACGCCACAGAGCATACCCGGGTATCGCTTCTTACTAAAAGTAAGCTCCTATACTCTGGTTACCAGAGGGGCGACACCGGAGAGTCGAGTCGGGGGCCTGGGACGGAGGCGCGATGAGTGGATCACGCGAGGTGGCGCTGGTCACCGGTGGAGGCCGCGGCATCGGCGCGGCGACAGCCCGCGAACTGGGCCGCCGCGGCTATCATGTAGTGATCAATTTTCGGAGCAACGCCGATGCCGCCCGCGCGGTCGCCCTCGACATCGCGGCCGCGGGGGCGACGGCCGAGTGCGTCCAGGCCGACGTCTGCGATCCTGACCAGGTCGAGCGGATGGTCGACACCGTCCTGGCTGACCGGGGCCACATCGATGTGCTGGTCTGCAACGCCAACACCGTGGCCCCGCCGTTCGCCCCGTTTGCGTCCCTGGCGTGGAAGGACTTCATCGACAAGGTCAGCGGTGAGCTCGCCGGGGCCTTCTTCGTCACCCAGCACGTACTGGCCGCGATGCGACGCCATGGCGGCGGCAGGATCGTGTACGTCTCCAGCACCGCCGCCGACTACGTCGGGCCCGGCAGGCTCGCCCACTCGACGGCGAAGTCGGCGCTGAACACCTTCAGCCGCCATGTTGCCGCGGAAGCGGCGGTGTACGGGGTCACGGTCAACACGATCGCCCCGGGCGGCGTTCGCACCGAGGCGACCGCCGCGGTCCTCACACCCGAGCGCGAGAAGCATCTCGAGGACCACTCGATCCTGGGGCGCGTGCTCGAGCCCGAGGACATCGCCGTGGTGATCGCGCAGACCGTCGACGTGGGTATGCGAGGCGTCACGGGGGCGCTGATCCGCATCGACGCCGGCTTCGGCGTGCTGGTCGGTAGGCCGTCGTCCAGCACGTGACATCCGCGAGAGCGGTCTCTTCGGGGCCATCGACGCCTGGAAACACGGCTCGAAACGCGTTCTTCACGTGACCGGACAGCCATGTGACCGAACAGTCTTTACGACGGTCTTTACGCGCCTGCGCGGCCGGGTGCGACCGGGCCTGTCCCGGCTGCGGTTCCGTCAGCCCGCTCAGTGTGGTGCCCGTCCGATCGCCGTTTTGTGGTCGAACATGCCTTTTCCCGGACGCTGGAAGCATTTTCGGATGTTCCACTTGTTTTTTCCGGCCAGCTCGTCCGGCGGGTGCAAAATTCCGGGCGTGTTCCTGGTTTCGATCGGAAATTTTCTCGGCGGGTCTGGGATTATCCTGAACCTGACCTCGATGTCGAGCGGAGAGGAACTCGATGGCCACACTCAACGAGGATGCCCGGAATCTGCTGAGCCGGCCGGTGTACGCCTGGGTGACCACCCTGCGCCCGGACGGGTCGCCGCACAGCACGGTCGTCTGGGTCGACGTGGATGGCGACGAGATCATTTTCAACACGGCGGTCGGCCGGGCCAAGGAACGGCACCTGCGCAAGGATCCGCGGGTCTCGATCGGTGTGCTCGACCCGGAGGACGCCTACCACCTGGTCAGCGTCTCAGGGACGGCCCGCCTCGAGATCGACAGCGCCGACGCCGTCATCGACCGTCTCGCGAAGAAGTATCTCGGCGTGGACAGCTATCCTTTCCGCCGGCCGGACGAACAGCGGATCACGGTTCGGGTGGAACCGCGGCAGATCATCCACAACACTGGCCGGTGATGGCCGGTGATGGCCGCGGGCCGGACGCACGGCTTCGGTTTCGTCCCGTAGCCGGCCGGGAGCAACCGGCCTGGAGAGGCCTTTCGGATGTTTTCTGGACGCGCCGTCACGAACGTGTCCGGAAACATCCGCCCGTCGAGAAGTGAAATCCGGCCGTTGGTCGGGCCCGGTGAACTGTTCCGGGGTCGCCGGTCCGGGCCGTTCGGCGACGGGATGGCTGGTGTACGGCTTCATGATTGTCCAGGTGTGATGCTGGTGTTCGGCGCGGTAGGGACCGCGCCAACAGCCGGACGATCTGCCGTCTGCCGCGCGTCGCCAGGTCATGCGCCGTGGATGTTACGTGCCCTGAGTGTTTACGTGCCCGGTTGTGCGCAGCGGGGGCGGGGCCCACTCCAGAGGAACTCCGGGTGGCCGCTTTTCGTGATCATATGTTTGTCGCGCGTCCCGGAATGCCGGACTGGTGCCCGGGAGGGTGGGTGGTGCCCGGGAGGGTGGTGACGGCCTGATTTGACACCCGAACCGGGAACCGTTTCCATTACGTGGTTGTCGTCCCCAGGATGGAGTCGTCCCACGTATGTCCCGGATTCGTTCGTCCGCAGGCGTCGTCAGCGTCCACCGCGCTGCCGGTCTCGCGCTGCTCGCGCTGCTCGCCCTGTTCGTCGCCGGCTGTGGCTCCGATGATGACGATGGGCCCGCGTCGGCGGCGCCGCCGGAGAAGCTCCAGGTGGTGGCCACGACCACCCAGGTCGCCGACTTCGTGCGGGCGGTGGGCGGTGACCGGGTCCAGGTGACACAGATCCTGCGGCCCAACGTCGACCCGCACGACTACGAGCCCTCACCGGCCGATGTCAAGGCGATCGGTGAGGCCGACGTACTGGTGGCCAACGGTGTCGGCCTGGAGAAGTGGCTCGACGAGACGATCGCTTCCGCGGGTTTCGAAGGCACCCGGGTCGACGCCAGCCGAGGTGTGAAGATCCGTCCGGGCAACGGTGAGGAAGAGGAGAAGGACGGGGATCCGCACATCTGGCACAACCCGCTCAACGTCAAGATCATGACTGCTGACATCGAGCAGGCGTTCACCGCCGCGGACCCGGCCGGGGCCGCCGCCTACCAGGCCAACCGCGCCGCCTACGACGGCAGGCTCGACGCGCTGGACGCCGACATCAGGCGACAGATCGACTCGCTGCCGCCCGCCAACCGCAAGCTGGTGACCAATCACGACGCGTTCGGCTACTACGTCGACCGGTACCAGCTGACCTTTGTCGGGTCGATCATCCCGAGTTTCGACACGTCGGCGGAGCTGTCCGGTCGCGACATCAGCGATCTCGTGGACAAGATCAAATCTACCGGGGCCAAAGCGGTCTTCTCCGAGTCGTCGCTGCCGCCGAACACGGCTGAGACGATCGGTCGGGAGGCCGGCGTCAAGGTGGTGGCGGGTGAGGACTCCCTGTACGGCGACACCCTTGGCCCGCAGGGCTCGGACGGTGCGACCTACCTGCAGATGGAGGAGCACAACACCAGGACAATCGTCAACGCTCTGAAATGAGCTGCAATGATGCGTTGACGTGACGGCTGGCACGGGGCCGATATGACGGCCGGCACGGGGGCCGGCACGGGGGCCGGCACGGGGGCGAGGTGGGACCTGACCCGGGCCTGAGGATCCTTCGGATGGGCTGGAGCGGGGCCGGTCCGGGACGGGGCTGCTGAAGTTGTGAACCGCGACAGGCCGTCGGGGTCTGAGGTGAGGCATGGTGAAGTGAAGCAACAGGTGGTCGACTCCCAGGTCAGCGCCGACGCCGACGCCAGCGCCGACGTCGGCGTCGGCACAGTCCCGGTGAACGCTGACGACAGCCCCTCCCCCGCTGTGGTCTTCGATCGCGCAAGCGTCGCCTACGGCCGGGTGCCCGTCCTCGAGGACGTGGACGGGGTGGTGCGCGCGGGGCACATGGTTGCCCTCATCGGCCCGAACGGGGGCGGCAAGTCGACCCTGATCAAGGCGATCCTCGGGCTCGTCCCGGTCGTCCGCGGCCGCATCCAGGTGCTCGGCCGGACACCGGCCCGGGCCCGTCAGGACGTCGCCTACGTCCCGCAGGCCGACGTCCTGGATCCGGATTTTCCGGTCTCCGTCAGCCAGGTCGTGCTGATGGGCCGTTACCGCCAGATCGGCTGGGTACGCCGGCCGCGTCGGTCCGACCGGCTGATCGCCGCCGAGGCGCTGGCCGCGGTGGGACTCGCCCACCGCGGTGGCGACCGTTTCGGCACCTTGTCCGGTGGTCAGCGGCAGCGGGTGCTGCTCGCCCGAGCGATGACCCAGCAGCCCAGGCTGTTGCTGCTGGACGAGCCGTTCAACGGGGTGGACACGCTCTCCCAGCAGGCGCTGCTGTCAGCGATCGATGGTCTGCGCGCGGCCGGTACCACCGTTGTCATCAGCACCCACGACCTGTCCCTGGCGCACCTGGCCTGCGATGACGTCTGCCTGGTCAACCGGCACCAGTTCGGTTTCGGCCCGACCGCGGCGACGCTCACCCCCGAGCGACTGCGGGCGGCCTACGGCAGCGCCGCGCTCGAGCTGCGGGGCGAAGGTGTCATCGTTGCCCATCCGTGAGCCGACCGTCCATGAGCCGACCATCCGTAAGGTGACCATCCCCGAGCCACCCGGCATGAGCCGTACCTGGGCGCATCGCCCGTTCCCGGATCGTCCGCCGGCAGCGGAGCCGTCGGTGGGAGGGGCGCCGGCACGGGGGTCGGCGACGGATGCGTCGGCAAGGAGCGTCCGGACAGGGGATGCGCCGACGAGGGATCCGCTGTGCTGAGCCGGTTGCTGCTGGATCCGTTCGCGCTGCCGTTCATGCGGCGGGCGCTGATCGAGGTGCTGCTGCTCGGCGCGCTGGCGGGGGGCGTCGGAGTGTTCGTGGTGCTGCGCCGGCTGGCCTTTCTCGCGGACGCGCTCACCCACGCGGTCTTCCCCGGCGTCGTCATCGGCTATCTGGTGTCGGGGCAGTCCGGGATCGTCCCAGGGGCACTGGTCTTCGCGGTCCTGGCCGCGGTGCTGTTCACCGTTGCCGCGGCCAGGGCGCGGGTGGGCCAGGACGCCGCGCTCGCGATCCTGCTGACCTCGTTCTTCGGGCTGGGGGTCGTGCTCGTGTCGCGGCAGCGGTCCTACACCGCCGACCTGACGACGTTCCTGTTCGGCCGGGTGCTCACCGTCGACTCCGCCCAGATCACGCAGACGGCGGTAGTGGCCGTGGCGGTCGGCCTGGTGCTGTACGCGCTGCGCAAGGAGTTGCTGCTGCGGACGTTCGACCAGCAGACCGCGCAGGCCATGGGCTATCGCGTGGTGCTGCTCGACCTCGTCCTGAACCTGATGATCGCTCTGGTCGTCGTCGCCGCGGTCAAGGCCGTCGGGACGATCCTGAGCATCGCGCTCCTGGTCGTTCCGGCGGCCGCCGCCCGACTGCTCTCCGACCGCCTGCTGGTCGTGACCGGGCTCGCGGTCCTCTTCGGCATGCTCGGCGGCTGGCTGGGGCTCGCGGCCAGCTACGAGGCGTCGATCAACCACGGGGTGCGGCTCGCCTCGGGAGCCACGGTCGTGCTCGCGCTGGTCGTGTTCTACCTGCTCGCGTTGGGCGTCGGCCCGCTCGTCCGGCGCCGCTGGCGGCGGGGCGCGCGGCTGCCGGAGGATGTCGCGGACGTCGACGAGCTGCCGGCCGGCCGGCTTGCCCCGGGGGCCCGTACGGGCGGAGGCGTCCGGTAGATGGCCGCCCTGGACCTGCTGTCGGATTCCTACACCCGCCGCGCCCTGGTCGAGGCGGTGTTCGTCGGTGCGCTGTGCGGTGCGGTCGGCGTGCACGTGGTGCTGCGGCGGCTGAGCTTCTTCGCGATGGCGATGACGCACGCCACCTTCCCGGGGGTGGTGCTCGCGGCGATCCTGGGGATCAACCTCTACCTCGGTTCGGGGGTTTTCGGCTTCCTGGTGGTTCTTGCCGTGGCCGCGCTGTCGGCCCGCGGTGAGAACACGAGCGTCACCGGCGTCGTGCTGTCCGGCAGCTTCGCCCTCGGGGTGCTGCTGTTGTCGGCCCAGTCGGGGTTCACCAGGGATCTCACCGCCTACCTGGTCGGATCCATCCTCACCGTGCAGGCCGACGACCTGGTGACCTCCGGGATTGTCGCGGCCGTCGTGCTGGTGGTGCTGGCGCTGCTGTCCAAGGAACTCGTCTTCGGTGCCTTCGACCGGGACGCGACCGTCGCGGCCGGCTATCCGGCCGGCCGGCTCGACGTCGTCTTCCTGTTGCTGGTCGAGGTGACGATCGTGACCTCGGTGCCGGCGGTGGGGACGATCCTGTCGGTCGCGCTGATCGTGGCGCCAGCGGCGACGGCCCGGCTGTGGTGCGACAGCGTGCGGGGCATGACCATGCTCTCGGTCGCACTCGGGGTCGCCAGCGGTGTCATCGGCCTGGCGATCAGCCAGCAGTGGTCCGTGGCGGCCGGCGGCGCGATCGTGCTCACCGCTTCGGGGATCTTCGCGTTGTCGGTGCTGCTCGCGCCCGCCGTCGGGACGCCGNGGCCCGCCGCCGGCAGGCCCGCCCGGGGGCGCGGACGACCATGGGTGCCGCGGGCGAGGAGGGTTCGCTGCCCGGGCCCGGCGGCGGCGCGCCCACGCGCGGCGGTACGCCGGGTCCGGTAGCCAGTGGCGGAACCAACAGTCGATGATCAGCAGTTGACGAACTCCGGCTGCTGGTTGAGTACCTGGCTCTCGTTGGAAACGAACCGCCGGTACTGCTCCCCGCCGACGGCCTGTGGGCGGAACGCGGCCAGGCGGTGACAGTTCTGGAAGGCGAGCGCCACGCCGAAGCGCTGTTCCAGCGCGGCCCGGATGGAGGTGCTCGCCATCGCCCGCAGCAGCTGCCCCTGCGCCGCGTCGTCCGGCGGCGGGACGAGGTTGTCCGTGAAGTCGCGATCGCTGCCGGGCAGCTCGCCGGCGAGCCGTTCGACCAGTTCGTAGGCATACGGCAGCGAGTCGCGCACACAGGTGAGGAAGGCGTCGTCCGGAACGTGGCCGCGTTCGGCCTGGGCGAGCAGATCGGGGGAGACGGTCAGAGACACGGAACCTCCTGGGACGGCTCGGGGGCGGTTCATCCGAGCCGCACTGTCTCCGATTTGGAAACCATTGTCAATACGGATTGCATCGAGGTGGTCGCGGAGCGGTTACCTCGATGTCAGGGCGCGGGGATGCCCCACCCACCGGTACCGCCAGCGATCAGCAGTGCCGGTGGGCCGGTCGGACGATAGCCCGATCGGCCGGTGGGCCTGATGATCATCCGATCAGTGTCATGAGCTCGCGGCCGTCCACCCAGGTGCCGGTGGCGTCGACAAACCCTCCGTCCGACCACCGCAGAATGCGTACCGCCGTGTTGCAGACCGCCGGGAACGCTTTTATAAGGGTGCCGTCACAGGTGAACGAATGGGCCATCACGTTCGGATGATCCCGGGCTGCCCTAAATGCGTTCCGAAGATCTCCAGGGGTTGTCTGTGTGATTTCAGTGAGCAGTGAACGCGCCGCGAGAACGGTCGAGAAAGATGCCTGTGACAATGGCGAGCGTGATGCTTCCGGCACATTCTCGCGAAATGCTCTGGAATCCTGGTCGCCGCCGGTGGCGTCGAGTGGAAGATAGCCGGATGCGAAGTTCATGTTACCGGTGGCCTGGCCGCCGGCACGCGCCACCGCGGCCGTCGCGCAGGAGCCGACGAAGTATATCGGTGCTTTCACCTGAAGGCTGCCCGCGACCTGGGCTATACGGGCACACGACTGAGCCGGGAAAACAACGACAATCGCGTCCGGGTTTCCGGACGCGACCTGGCTGACAGCCGGGGCGAAGTCCGCCGTGTCAACTTTCTCCGGCACCAGCCGGACCTCCGACACCCCTTTTTTCTGCAGAATGCTCCTGGATCCCTGGATGGCGGCGGTCAACAGCCCGGGCAGGTCCGCGTACAGGGCATGGACCTTTGTGACATGTTTGGTGGTGGTCAGATAATCGGTAATTCCGAGCAGTTCCGTGAGCGTGCCGCCGGTCAGCGAGAAGGAGTTGGGCGAGCTCAGCTCCCCGCTCAGCTGGGGTGATCCGCTGACATAGGGAATGCTGGCCTGCTGGTAGAGCGGCATGGCCGCCTCGGTGCTCAGATCCACCCCGCCGATCACGGCCACGGGGTCGGCGGCTATGAGCCGGTTGGCACAGTCCTGGGACGACTCCGGTGAGCCATTTGTTGCACAGGGGACGAGTTCAAGCGGTCGGCCGTGAACCCCGCCGAGCGCCGCGTTGGCGTAGGCAACGGCGCTCTCGGCGGCTATTCGTGTCTCGGGAAACGACCCGAGCGGGGTGTTCTCCATGGAGACGAAGCCGATCTTGACAGGCGGTCCGTTCAGGTGGTTTGCGGGCTGACCTGGGCTGTTGGAGCCGCTGCCGCGCTGGCTGGTGCACCCGGCGAGGACGGCCAACGTGACTGCGGCTGCTGCGACGACACGGCGGGACAGCGTCATATTGCCAGAAGTTACACTGCCTTAGCCCACAAGGCACCGTGTTGGTCCACAACAGGCTGCCCTGTCGATTGGAGAGCGCTGTGTCCACGTATGTCGCGGCACTGATCCTGGGTCTGGGCGCGGGCGCGGTGTATGCGGCGCTGGGACTTGGGCTGGTGCTGATACACCGTGCCTCGGGGGTGGTCAATGTTGCGCACGCCGCATTCGCAATGTACGCCACCTACCAGTATGCGGAACTGCGGGACGTGGGGGACATCGTCCTGCCTGTCGTGGGTCTTCCGCCCCGTATTCATCTGACCAACAGTCCCACCTTTGCGCTGGCGTTGACCGTGTCACTGGCCATGACCGCGCTGCTCGGCCTGCTTGTGTATTTTCTCATATTTCGGCCGCTCCGGCACGCCCCGCCGGCCCTGTCCCTGGTCGCCTCGGTCGGTCTCATGATCGCCCTGCAGGCGCTGGCGGTGCTACAGTTCGGGTCGGACAACAGATTCATTGATTCCGTACTTCCGCAGAAATCCTTCTCCGCGTTCGGGGTGACCGTTCCGGTCGACCGTCCGCTGCTCGCGATACTGGTCACGGGTATCGGAATGATCATGTGGGCGGTGTCCCGCTGGACGCTGTTCGGGCTCGCCACCAAGGCGGTCGCCGAATCCGACGAGGCGGTGGAACAGTTCGGTTACCGGCCGGAGGCCGTCGCCGCGGTGAGCTGGGTTGTGGCGTCCGTGCTCGGCGCGCTCGCCGGAATACTCGTCGCCCCGATCAGCGTGCTGAGCCCGTCCACCTACACCCTGTTCATTGTTCCCGCGCTCGCGGCGGCGCTGCTCGGTGGGCTGTCGTCGTTCGGCGCCACTATTGTCGGCGCGTTGCTGCTCGGCATGCTCCAGTCGGTTCTCCTGCCCCTGCAGCACGACGTCCCGTGGCTCAACCAGCCCGGTCTGCGGACGCTGTTCCCGTTGCTCGTTCTCATCGTCGTCGCGGTCACCCGTGGCCAGCTCATACCCGGGCGGGCCAGGGCCGTGTCAGCGGTCGCGCGGCTGCCCCGCGCGGAGCAGACCGGGCGTCCGTTGCGCGATCTCGCCATCCTCGTACCGGCCGGAATGATCGCACTGCTCGTTCTCACCGGCCCCTACCGGCTGGGTCTGGAACGCAGCCTGGCCGCCGCCGTGGTGTGCCTGTCCTTCGTCGTGCTGACCGGGTTTGCCGGCCAGCTCTCCCTCGCGCAGATGTCACTGGCCGGGGTGGCCGGATTCCTGCTGGCCCGGTTGCAGGGTGGCCTCGGTGTGCCGTTCCCGCTCGCGCCGCTGCTCGCCACCGCGGCGGCCACCGCCGCGGGCCTGGTGCTCGGGGCGTTGTCACGGCGGATACGAGGGGTCGATCTCGCCATCGTCACGCTCACCGCCGGGGTCGCCTTCCAAGAGATCGTCTTTGTGAATCCGTTGATTACCGGTGGGCTTGCCGGCTCGGTCGTCCCGCCGCCGAAGCTTTTCGGCCTCGATCTCGGCGTGGCCGGGAAGGGCTTCCCACGGCTGGAGTACGGGCTGCTCTGCCTTGCCGTGTTCGCGCTGTGCGGCTTCGCGGTGGCCCGGCTGCGCGTGTCCACGTCGGGCCTGCGCATGCTCGCGGTCCGCTCCAACGAGCGGGCGGCCTCGGCCGTGGGCGTCGACGCGGCCCGGACCAAGCTGCTCGCGTCCGCCGTCTCCGCCGGGATCGCCGGCCTCGGCGGATGCCTCATCGGTTACGGTCAGGGCAGGCTGTCGTTCGACTCCTTCGGGGTGTTCGCGTCCCTGTTCTTCCTGGCGATCGCGTCGGTCGGCGGGGTGATGAGCGTGCGCGGGGCGATGCTGGGCGGCCTGCTGGCCCCCGGCGGTGTGGTGTTCACGGTGCTCGACAACTTCGGCCATCTCGCGCGCTACCAGTCGTTGCTGTGCGGTGTGGCCCTGGCCGTCCTGGCGGTGGTACGTCCGGAAGGACTTGCCTACGATCCGCGACAATCGAAGCCGACCCGACGGTTGGCCCGACATGCCGAGGTGGCCCGGTGACCATACGTCTGGACGTCGACGGGCTGTGCGTCCGCTACGGGAAGGTCGAGATCGTCCACGACGTGTCGTTCGCTCTGCGTGCCGGTCGGGTGACCGGCCTCATCGGGCCGAACGGCGCCGGGAAGACCACTCTGATAGACGCGATCACTGGGTTCACTCCGTCCAGCGCCGGCCGGATCGTCCTGGACGGGACGGTGCTGAACCCGCTGCCGCCGCACGAGCGGTTCCGCCGGGGCCTGGCCCGCACCTTCCAGTCGCTGGAGCTGTTCGAGGATCTCTCCGTTGCCGAGAACCTGGCGGTCGCCGGGCCGGAACCCGCCTGGACACTGGAGCTGGGTTCGGTCGCGGACCAGCAGCCGGCCATGCTCAACCACGACGAACGGCTCGCCGTCGGCCTTGGCCGTGCGCTGGCCGCGGGCGGTCAGGTGCTGCTGGTGGACGAGCCGGCGGCTGGTCTGGACTCGACTGCCCGGTCCGTCCTCACCGGTCGGATACGACGACTGGCTGAACGTGGCTGCGCGATCCTGCTCGTCGACCACGACATCAAGCTGGTCTTCGAGGCCTGCGACGACGTCGTGGTGCTCAGTGGCGGCCGGGTGGTCGCGCACGGCCCGCCGGCGGAGGTCCGTGAGCGCGCCGAGGTCCGCGAGATCTACCTCGGCGCTCCGCCGGCCAGCACGGTACGGCTGCCCACACAGGCCCGGCCGGAGCGGGCGCTGGTCGTCGAGAAGGTCGTCAGCGGGTACGCGGGTGTCCCCGTGCTGCACGACCTTTCGCTCGAGGTCCGGGCCGGCGAGGTCGTCGCCCTGCTGGGGCCCAACGGTGGCGGCAAGACGACCCTGGTCCGCACGGTGGCCGGGACGATCGCGCCGTTTGGCGGCCGGGTGACCGTGCTCGGGCAGCCGGCGCGGCGGGCGCACCCGGCCAGGCTCGCCCGCCGCGGCCTGGCNCCCGCCGCGGCCTGGCGGTGGTGCCGCAGGGCGGCACACCGCTGCGCGGCCTGACGGTCCGCCAGATCCTGCGGTTGGCTGTCGGCCGTCGGCCCGGTGACCAGATTGAGAAGACGCTGGAGAGCTTCCCCACCCTGCGTCCGCTGCTCGACCGGGGCAGCGGCGAGCTCTCCGGGGGCGAGAGGCAGCAGCTCGCGCTGGCCAGCGCCGTCGCCCGCCGGCCACGGCTGCTGCTGGTCGACGAGTTCTCCGCCGGCCTGGCGACCGATCTCGCACTCAGCCTGCTGGCCGTTCTGCGCCGGCTGGCGGACGAGCACGGCACCGGCATTCTGCTGATCGAGCAGCATGTGTCGCTCGCCCTCGCCGCGGCGGACCGCGGGTACATCCTCGACCGGGGCCGGATAGCCTTCAGCGACACCGCGGCGGCTCTCGCCGCCGATCCCGACCTGATCAACGCAAGCTACTTCGGGATGGGTTAGAGCGTGCTCCGGTCGAAGGCCCACAGGCTGTGGCCGGCGCGGTCGCGGCCGGCGGCTGCGCTCCTCGGCCGGTGGCTCCGGATCCGGAAGGGATCTCGCACGTGGGTGGACGGGAACGGGCAGCGGTATGAATGACCATGGTCCGGCGGCTGGAACGCCCACGCCGGCCGGGACAGCCCGTCCGGGCAGCGTGCTCGCGGTGATGGCTCATCCCGACGACGCGGAGCTGTGGGCCGGCGGCACCCTCGCCCTGCACGCTCGGGCCGCCGGGGTCACCATCGCCGTCCCGCGCAACACCGCCGACCGGATGGCCGAGGCCGCGGCGGGGGCGCGCGTTCTCGGCGCGCGCCTGCACGTTCTCGACCCGGAACGGCTCGCCGTCGAAATCCAGGAGCTGTTGGTCGATCTTTGTCCCGAGATTGTGGTGACCCATCCGCCAGCCGATGTCCATCCGCGCCACCGGCGGGTCGCCGCGGCCGTGCTCGAGGCGCTGCCGCGGGCGGTGCTTGCCACCGGCCGTCCGCGCCGGCTCTACACCTGCGACAGCTACAACTCCCTGACCATGGACGGCCCGGTGCGGGCCACCGCGATCGTCGATGTCACGGCCACCTTCGACGTCAAGCTCCAGGCGCTGCGCGCGCACGGTGGCACCCAGCCGATCGGTGAGGAGTTCGCTCCCATGGCCGAGAATCTCGGCCGGCTGTGGGGCGCCCGGATCGGAGTCGCCTACGCCGAGGGCTTTGTGGCCCTGCCCGTCCTGGGACGGTTGCCCGGTGCGACCTGTCTCTGACGGCTCGCCGAGGGCCAGAAAAATCGATCTTGTTTGATGGGCCTTCCGTTTGGTTGATCTTCATGAGCGTGGATCGACATTCGGATGATCAGTATCCACCGGGCCCGACCCGGGGACGCGACTGAATCGATCATGTTTTTCCGTGGCGGGCCCGTGGGGCCGGCCGTCCGGTCGGGCCGGTGGCGGGCGCGCGTGAATACCGGTGTGGATGGAATACCCACCGCATACCCACCGGGCGCCGGCCATCCGATCGCGTGGACAAACCCGGGCGGCCCGCCCGGGCGTGACCTGGCTATCAGTTTCCCGGCGCGGTGGCGGGGCAGAAAGGCCCTGAAGATCCGGACTCTTCCGCCGCTGTCTTACCGGCTGCCCCGTTCGCGGTGTGGTCGAGGTGGACCCCGCGGATGGGCATTTGGCGGGACACTTCGGGCATATTTAACTCTCCGTAATCGCCATTACCGTAAGGATCGGGATCGTCGCTCATGGGAGCCGTCGACGGAGATCATATATGTGATCCCTGAGTGCTCCCCGGAAGATTGGATCTTGGAAATTTGGCCTTGGGTTGTCCCGGATTGATCCTTGCGTATGACGAGTATCACACCATTGACAATGACTCTGAAGATCATTCAATTGTGCTGAATCGGGTGTTCGGGGCAAAAGGGAAGGAGGCAGTCGGGGCGATGATGTCGTCCCGACTGCCTCCGAGGCCCTCGGCGCCTTGTCCGGCGCCGGAGCGGGGGCCGGTTCCTGTTACGGAGACCAGCTATTATGTCGCCGTCAGTAATCAGGCGGTCTGAGCCTGCCGGCTCCGTCCGACCGATGGAACCGATCCGATCGGAGCCTCTGGCGTGGAAGGATCATGACTGTGTTGCCTGTGAACCGTCAGGCTGAGCCGACGGCGGTCAGCGCGACGCGGGCGTGGTCCGTGAGATCGGCGGCTCCGGGGTATCCGGTAAGTTCGATCTCACGGCACAGCGTCGCCACATCTCTGCCAGCCATACCGGAGTCGAGAAGGGCTGCCTGTTCGACGGCCTGATGGCCGAGTTGAACCGCCGCTTCGGCATCTCCGGCCCGCACGTGCGCGACGCCCAACCTGGTCATGGCTTCCACGCGGGCGCGTGGGAAATCACCGGCCAGACCCTCGGCCGCGGCATCCAGGTAGGGAATCGCGGCGGCCCCGTCGCCACTGGACAACAACGCCTCACCGGCGAACAGTGAAATGCAGGGCGGCACGCACCAGTAAATATGCGGCGGATCCTCCGCCGGCTGGGACTGATTGATGAGGTGAACCGCGTCCTCGGCAGTTCTTGCGGCCGAGGCGCTTTCACCCGCGCGACCGTACGCGAGAGCGAGTGCGCCGGAGATAGCTGCTTTCTCGGTGGCGGTCATCGCCGTGCGGGCGCCGGCCTGAGCCGAGCGGAGCATGGTGATGGCGTCGTTCGGGTCGCCGTACCAGGACGCCTGCTCGGCCATGCAGCGCAGGATGTTGGCCCCCAGCGCCGGCTGCCCGGCCTCCCCAGCAGCCCGTAGCGCCACCATCCACAGCCGCTGGGCACCCCCGTGGTAGCCGCTGTCGAACGCCGCCCAGCCGGCCAGCCGGGCGAGCTCGGCGGCCACGGCGTACAGCCGTGCCTCGTGGGCGTGGCCGTACAGCGCGGTCCGCAGGACGCGTACGGCGACCCGCAGCTCCGCCATGGACAGCTCGTATATGTCATCTCCTCCGAGAACGTCATCCATTCGGCGAAGCGTTTCGACCCGCCGCTCGAAGCCGGCGACGAGCGAGTCGCTCACACGCTTTCCCTCGAGTGTCGCGGCGAGCCCGGCTGAATCGGTCATGAGCCAGTGGTGCGCGACCGATGTCAGTGCCACGCCGGACACACTTAGAAACTTCCGCCTTTCCATGTTGGCGGTCACCTCCTCGAACCCGACGTTCAATCCGTCAGGTCTCCACAGAAGGTCGAGATCGGCGTCTGCCCATCGAGCCTCCCCATCGTCAACTGAATTGGACAGGAGTGCCAGGGCCCCGCTTTCGGGCCCGGTGTAGTCGCACGCCCAGCCTAGGGCAACGACATTCGTGCAGTAATAGCGAGCAAGGAGATCACAGTGTTCCCAGCTTGGGCGCTTGCCGCCCTCGTACTCCGAGAGGCGCTGTGCGGTCAACGCATCCCACGGTCTACCGATGTCCTCGGCGAGACTCTTGATCTCTTCCGCTGCCCGCGCCAGAGACAGGCCGCGGATCTGGCGTGCATGCTGCAACGGACCGATGGTAACCCTTCGAGGAGGCATCTGACCTTCTCCCATTTGGCCGTCATGTCAAGGCATGTACTCGGAACGTAGCCAACCCCCCCACCGGAGTCTAAGGACCCGCGGTCACCTGTGGTGAGTCGTTGTTCCTGGTTGGTCCGCGGAGGAGCACCTTGATTTTTCCCGGATTCCGCCCCCGTGGGTATTCGTCGGCCCCGTATGCGGCCCCGGCCGGAACCCCGCCGCGGCGGGACTCGGGCGCACGCGGAGTATCCGGACGGTGATCGTGCGGATCTGCGAACTGGCCGGTAGCTGTACCGTCGGGCCCTGAATTCCACCATCCCGAACGAACTGGGAACACCGACTGTTGTTCTCCAGGCCTTATTTCCGGGTTCCGCGGGTCTCCGTGGGTGCTATTCCCGGATCCTGCGTTCTGAAACATTGTGAGTAGACAGCAACATGGGCCGGCCGTACGCTTCTGCTCGATTTAGTCGTCATGTCGACGCGACCACAGGACGGTGTCGTATGGGTAGAAGAGTTCTTGTGCTGGACGCCGACGGCGAGTTGCGCGGCCAGTTCGAGGACGCGAACTCCGCATACATGTGGAGCCGGGTCCGGACACAGGAGCCGCCGTCCGCGGAGGATTTGGAAGTCTGGCGCCAGCGCAGCGCCTGCCGGGACGAGGACCCGGAGCTGTTCTTCCCCGTCGGTACCACCGGGCCGGCCCTGCGGCAGCTGGAGGAGGCCAAGGCCGTCTGCCGCCGCTGTCTGGTGATCCGGGAATGCCTCAACTGGGCGCTTGGCACCGGGCAGGAGGCGGGGGTGTGGGGCGGCCTGGACGAGGACGAGCGCCGTGCGCTGCGCCGCCAGCTGGTCAACCCGCCGGCACCACGGATGCCACGGTGAGCACGCCAACGTTGCAGCGCATCACAGCCCCGGTACCGATGGCCGCCGCGATGGCCGACTGGCAGCACACCGCGGCCCGACTATGGATAGCCGCACGTGAATATGCCGAGGCTGTGACCTCGGAAAGCGATGTTATGACGTCGCTCGCCCGGTTGATCGCCGATGGCGCGCCGGACGAGGAGATCGACCAGGCCCGTGCCCTGCTCACGCATCTGAGGGCCGTGCGGGCTGCCGTCGGCCGGCGGCTGGGTCTGACCGAACTGTCGGATGAGCTGGCTCGGGTCGGCCGGGAACTGCTGTCCGCCGTCCCGTCGGCGCGGGAGTGCGCGATCCCACGGCCCCGGCAGGGCGCGGCCTGATGATCCGACTCGCAGGGGCGGCGACAATGATCGTCGACCGTCCTCGAGCAGCGGGCCGCAGCCCGCGAGGAACGGTCCGCCGCGGTCCCGACGTGTCGGGACGCCCACGCCGTGGGAACGTCGGCGGATTTACCGGAAATGCGGAAACCGTTACCACGACGAAATATTCACTGCTCGTTCGGGCCGGTTACGGTTCCCCTTCCGGGGCCAGTGCGAATCCGACCGGGAATCGTTACGACACAACACCACGTGGATCCCCGCGCCACACGTCGGCCACCTCGGTCGCGAACCGGTGGCGAACGGCGGGCGCTCGCCGGACGCCGGTTGTTCCCGGCCGCACCGGGTCCGGCCCGCATGGCCGGTAACCACGTGGTGAAAAAGCTCCCCGGACGGCCGTCGACAGTAGTCGTGGCCCCTGGGTGAGACCCCGGCGCGGGTCATCTGGCGCTCCCCTCCGCGGATGGATGGCC
>NZ_JWIO01000015.1:57509-74952 GCF_001017755.1 Protofrankia coriariae | reverse complement strand
CCCGCCCCGGCCGGTGAAGTCGACCAGCTCACCAGATCGGATACCACTGTTTTCTCGCTCCGCCCGTGACCCCGGAGGAGAACATGGCGGGGTGGTGATCCGATTCCTTCGGAGCGCCCGCGGGCAGGATGTCACGAAATGACACTCCTGCCCGTGGGCGCTCCTCATCCTGCGTTGCGGGATTCTTGCCGCCGCCACGAGTGGCCGCCCGAGTGTAAACGACGCGACAGGTAATCTAACCTACTTGCGCACGAGTGACACGAGTGAAGGGAGCCGGCTGTGACGAACTGGCACGTGCGGTCCTACGACACCAACGATCACACTGCGACGGTCCATTTGCTTGAGGAGGTCAGAGCTGACGCGGAAGGACCATCCTTTGACCTGACCGACACGGTTCTCGCGCTGCGGGAGGGCACCCCCGCGGTTGTCGCCGTCACACCTGACCAGTTCGTGGGCGTCGCGGTCGCGAAATACGAGCGCGGACACGCCCAGGTGATTGCGCTGGCAATTTCGCCGGCCTGGCGCTACCGGGGAATCGGATCCGCCCTCCTACAGGCGCTGGAGAACCAGTTGCTGCATGCCGGACACCGTCGCATCACGACGCTGCTCGCGCCGGGACAGTTCGGTGAACTTGCCTTCCGCAACCGGGGATTCGCCAGGACCGGGCTCACGCTCTACGAGAAGTACGAACCGCTGCGGCCGGTGGACGTCACGACCGTGGAACGCTGGGGCGGCACCCTGCTCACCGCGGCCGAATGGCACGGGCTGGCCGGTATGGCCGACGGCAAGAGGCTGGTGGAACAACGCCTGTTGCTGCCCATCAAGGAAAACGAACTGGCCGAGACGTACGGGCTCGTCACCCCGACGGCCATGCTCCTGTTCGGGCCACCGGGCACCGGTAAGACGTCGTTCGCCCGGGCGGTGGCGGCCCGTCTGGAGTGGCCGTTCGTGGAGCTGCTGCCGTCCCGACTGGTCGCGGCGGGCGACGGCAACCTCGCCGCCGAACTGCGCACGGCCATCACCGAGCTCATGCAGGTCGAGCGGGTGGTGGTCTTCATCGACGAGGTCGACGAGATCGCCCAGGCCAGGGACGCCGTCGGGCCGGAGAGCCAGTCCGTGGTCAACGAGCTGCTGAAGGCGATCCCCCAGTTCCGCAGCACCCCGGGGCGTCTGCTGATCTGCGCAACGAACTCGATCGCGGCGCTCGATCCGGCCTTCGTCCGCCCGGGTCGTTTCGATCTCATTCTCCCGGTCGGACCGCCGGACGCGCCCGGGCGCCGCCTGCTGCTAGACCGCTTCCTCGAACGGATCGACAACAAGCAGGTCGACACCGAACCGGTGGTCGCGGCGACGGAGCTGTTCACGCCGGCCGACCTCGCCGCCATGGTCCAGCGGGCGGTGGCGGCGGCCTTCCTCCGCGCGGTCGACAAGGGGGAGCGGCTGCCGGTGACCACCGACGACCTGCTCGCCGCGGCCCGCTCGTCACGGCCCACCATCAGCGCGGAGGAGCTCGAGCGCTTCCGCGCCGACGCGAAGATCTTTACTCGTAGCTGAAGCAGCGTCTGCCTCCACACCGTGTTCCCCCCTCCCCACGGACGTTCTGTCTGAGCTTCCAGAGCTGCTGAGCGCGCGAGAGAAATCATGATCGCGTGCTCGGTGGTCGACTACTGTCGATCTTTCTTTGAGGCCGTCTCCGGCGACAGACGTAGGTGCGTTCACCCCGCTGGTCGTCCGGCCGTCGGCCCTATGCGGATCGGGAAACTGCGACGATCCGCGGGGTGGCGGCCGGCGCCAGTCCGGGCCCGTTGCCGGTGGCGGGCGGGTATCGGCCGTCTGTCGGGTTCACATCATTCGTCTGCATTGCCACCGATGGTGCACAGTTGATGTTCCCGTGTCTACTGCGATCCAGCAGTGTTGTGTTGGGCATGTCTTGTTGACGACTGCAAACTGTAGCGCGAGCGTCGATGATCGCCCGTACGTGGCCGGATCATGGTGGTGTCGTCGCTCGTCCGGCGGCGGGTGACGGGGTGCGATCCTGCCCGCATCCCTGCCGCGTGGCGCGGCCCGCTCGTGGTCGTATCGTGGTGATCGGCGTTTCCTTGTTCGTTGGTTGTGGTCATGATGGGGACAGTGCGGACAGTGCGGACAGACGGAAACGCGGTCGCGACGACCGACAGCGGCCCGCTGGGCCTGTTGGGCCTGCTGGTCGTGCTGGTCGTCGCCGACATCGTCGTCCCGTGGAGCAACCTGACCGGCTTCTACGGGCTGGTGCCGCTGCTCGCCTCGGCCACCGGAGCGCCGGTCGTCACCGTGATCGTGGGGCTGGTAGCGGTGGCCGCGAGCGTGGTGTCAGGAGCCTGGGAGGACTTCGGTAGCGGGCAGTACGTCGCAGCCTGTGTCCTGGTCGCCATCCAGGCCGGCGTCGCCGGCTACGTCGCGGTGACGCGGCTGCGCAGGGAGAAGGAGCTGGGACGTGCCCTCGCCGTGGCCGACGTGGCCCAGCGGGCGCTGCTGCCAGCCGTCCCCAGGGCTGTCGACGGGATCGCGTTCGCCGCTCGCTACCTTTCCGCGGCGGCCGAGACCCTGGTCGGAGGTGACCTGTACGAGGTGGTGACGACACCCACCGGCACCCGAATGATCATCGGGGACGTGAAGGGCAAGGGGCTGCCGGCGGTCCGGCTGACCACGGTCGTCCTCGGCGCCTTCCGGGAGGCCGCCGTCATCTACCCCGAGATCGAACGGGTCGCCGAGGCCTGCGCCAGGGCGGTCTCTCGGGAGGCGGGGCCCGAGGATTTCGTCACCGCCCTGATCGTCGATGTCCATCCGGACGGGATGCTGCGAATGATCTCGGCTGGGCACCCGCCGCCCGTGCTCCTGTCCGGGGACTCCGCCAGCCCGATACAGATCATCGACCCCAGCCCCCCGCTCGGTATCGCCGAGCAGTTCACGGCGACCACCGGCCGGTGGGATCCCGGTGACCGGTTGCTGCTGTTCACCGACGGCCTGATCGAGGCGCGTAACAGCGAGCGGGCCTTCTTCCGCCTGGACGACCACCTTGCCGCGCTCACAGCCGTCACTCTCGACGCCGCGCTGGACGGGCTCGTCTCCCACGTGCACGGTCACGTCGGTGGCAACCTGCACGACGACCTCGCCCTGCTCATCGCCGAGCGTCTGCCCGCGCTGACCGCCCGGCCGGTCGAACGTGTCGGGACCCCGCACGACCGGACCGCCGGACTGGTGTAAGCGGGTAACTGACGTAGGTGAGCGGGTACGGGCGGGCGTGCCCCGCGGTGACGGCGGCTGCGGAACCCGGCGGTCCAGGTCATCCGCTGGCACGCCTTTTGTCTTTTTTGTCACTTCCTGTTTCGTGCGTCGTTAGTCATCTCACTCCTGTCCCGTGTGGGCACCGTCGCCGAGGCGGCCTGGCTGTGGGCGGGCGCTGACCGCGACCTGCCGCCGGGCTGCCGACGGTTGCCGGCAGCCCGGCGGCAGCCGTCGGCAGTTGGCCCGGGTACCGTTCCCACGTGTATCCGTCCGGTAAAGAGCGGGTTTCATCCGCCGTCCGTTGTTACGTGGTTTGTGGTCTCCCGTATCGGCATCGGGAGTTCGGCCGGTACGCTTCGAGGTGAGTGGGCGAGAAAGGAGATTTGACAATCGTGGTGCGTCTCACTCGAGAATATCTGCTTTGTGTCGGAAATTCGGCTGGCGTACCGGCTGCTTTGTCGGCCGGTCGGCCGCCGGCAAACCAGCCGGTACGCGGGGGCTTGGTCCCGGGGCTGCCGGGGACGTGTTACCGGTCGCCGAGGGTGTGTTACTGATGGACGATGTCCCGGATGCTTCGGTCAGAGTGCTGGGGCCCTGTCGGATCGCGTCGCCGCTGGCACCGCTGATCGACGACAAGCGGACGACCCAGCACTACGTCGACGAGGACGATCGCGTACTGCTCGACGACACGCTGTCGATGGTTACTCAGCGCAACGTTTCGCTGGACAGTCTGCCCGGCTTCGAGCCGGCAGGGCCGCGACGGAAGATTTTTTTCGACCCGTCGAAGACCCGGGTCGGAATCGTGACCTGCGGGGGCCTCTGCCCCGGCCTCAACGACGTCATCCGAGGCCTGGTACTGGAGCTGACGTCCCACTACGGCGTCACCCGGATCTTCGGTTTCCGCAACGGTTACCAGGGGTTCATCGCCCGGTACGCCCACAGCGTGCTGGACCTGACCCCCGAGCTCGTCAGCACCATCAACGAGAACGGAGGAACGATCCTCGGCACGTCCCGAGGCCAGCAGGACCCGGAGGAGATCGTCGACTGCCTGGAGCGGATGAGCATCACCATCCTGTTCGTGGTCGGCGGCGACGGCTCGCTGCGCGGCGCGCTTGAAATCGGCCGGGTCGCCCGTGAACGCGGAGACAAGATTGCCGTTGTCGGCGTGCCGAAGACGATTGACAACGACGTGCCGTACATCGACCAGAGTTTTGGCTTCCAGACCGCCTTCTCGAAGGCGTCCGAATCGATCCGGGCGGCGCACGTCGAGGCGATGTCGTCGCCCAACGGTATCGGGGTCGTCAAACTCATGGGCCGACACTCGGGTTTTCTGGCATGTTACGCGTCCCTGGCGAACAGCGACGCGGACGTCGTGCTCGTCCCCGAGGTGCCCTTCACCTTCGATGGCGGGGGCGGTCTCCTGCGCTTCCTGCACAGGCGCGTCGAGGAACGGGGGCACGCGGTCGTCGTCGTGGCGGAAGGCGCCGGCCAGGACCTCCTCGCCCGGGAGGATGCCGGCACGCCCCAGGGCAGCGACGCCTCGGGCAACGTGAAGCTGCGGGACGTGGGCAAGCTCCTCACCCAGCGGATCACGGACCACTTCACCGCCGTGAACATGGAGGTCAACCTCAAGTACATCGACCCGAGCTATGTGATCCGCAGCGTGCCGGCCAACCCCTATGACAGCGTGTACTGCATCCGGCTTTCGCACGCCGCGGTGCACGCGGCGATGTCCGGCCGCACCGAAGTGATCGTCGGACGGTGGCGCCGCCGGTTCGTGCACGTCCCGATCACGATGGCCATCAGCCACCGCAGCCAGGTCGATCCGGCCGGTGACCTCTGGCTGTCGGTTCTGGAGGCGACCGGCCAGCCGGTTCAGTTCCGCTGATCCACGGCGACCGGCCCGTCCGAAGATGACTCCGGGCGGGAACGGTCCGAGAAGATGACGCCGGGCGAGAGCTCCAGGTACCCGGTCGCCCGGACGGCCAGGAAACCGGGCCTCCGGCAGCGCGAGGATCCGCGAGGAGCACCGTCGCGCTGCCCGCGGCCCGGACAGGCGGCCAGGGAGGCGTGCGGGTGCGCCGTGATCGCGATGACGGTGATCCGTCATCGCGAGGGTCGACCGGCGTAAAATCGGTCCGTGCCTGCGTACCAGTACCGTTGCCGTGCGTGCGACACCAGTTTCGAGGTGCGACGCGGCATCAGCGAACCGGCCGCCGTCAACAATCCGTGCCCGGACGGTCATATCGACACCACCCGGGTGTTCACCGCCGTCGCCGTCAGCCGTGGGGGGTCGGCGTCGGCCTCGCCTGTGCCCGTTCCGTCAGGCGGCGGCGCCTGCTGTGGCGGCGCCTGCTGCGGTTGACCATCGGATGGTACCAGGAGAGATTCCGTTGTGTATGTGATGTGAAATTATTGCCGTAACTCCGACGTCTGCCTCTTGATCGGATTTTTCCGTCTTCCTTGATGAGCGGAACTTGTTTAGTCTTACTAAGCAAGTTTTCGATGCGAAGCATCGTCGACGTTCGAGGAGGGGCGCCAGGTGCGGGACGCGGATCATGCAGAGCCGGACGCGGCGGACGATCGCGACGCGGCGCGACCGTCCGCTGTGGTTGACGAATCCGCCGCACCGGGCCGGCACTACAAGTGGATTGCGCTGTCCAACACCACGTTGGGCATCCTCATGGCCACGATCAACTCCTCGATCGTCCTGATCGCTCTGCCGGACATCTTCCGCGGAATCAACATCAACCCGCTGGAGCCGGGTAACACCAGCTATCTGCTGTGGATGATGTTGGGCTTCCTGATCGTCACAGCCGTCCTGGTCGTGACCTTCGGGCGTCTTGGGGACATGTACGGACGCGTCCGCATGTACAACATGGGTTTCGCGATTTTCTCCGTTTCCTCCGTTCTGCTGGCCCTCACCTGGATGGATGGCAGTGCGGCGGCCCTGTGGCTCATCGGCTGGCGGATCGTGCAGGGTGTGGGCGGGGCGTTCATCTTCGCCAACTCCACCGCGATCCTCACCGACGCCTTCCCCGTCCAACAGCGTGGGCTGGCGCTGGGCATCAACGTGGTGTCCGGTATCGCCGGCACGTTCATCGGGCTCCTGCTCGGCGGTGTGCTCGCCCCCGTCAACTGGCACTACGTCTTCCTGGTGTCGGTGCCGTTCGGCGTGTTCGGGACCTTCTGGGCCTACGCCAAACTCCGGGACAACGGGGTGCGGCAACGCACCTCGATGGACTGGTGGGGAAACGCGACGTTCGCCAGCGGGCTGATCATACTGCTGGTCGGGATCACCTACGGCATCCAGCCCTACAGCGGGCACACGATGGGCTGGACCAACCCCTGGGTGCTCAGCGCGATGATCGGTGGCCTGGCGATCCTGGTCGCCTTCGCGATCATCGAGTCGAAGATCAGAGAACCCCTGTTCGACGTGCGACTGTTCCGCATCCGCTCGTTCACCGCCGGCAACATCGCCTCCCTGCTGGCATCGCTTGGACGCGGTGGGCTGCAGTTCGTGCTCATCATCTGGCTCCAGGGGATCTGGCTGCCGCAGCACGGCTACAGCTTTACCGAGACGCCGCTGTGGGCGGGTATCTACATGATCCCGTTGACGATCGGGTTCCTGCTGGCCGCGCCGGTGGCGGGGGCGCTCTCCGACCGGTTCGGCGCCCGTATCTTCACGGTCGGTGGCCTTGTCATCGTCATCGCCAGTTTCGTGCTGTTCATGGTCATACCGGTGAACTTCTCCTACCTGCCGTTCGCGCTGATTCTGTTCATCAACGGCATCGGTACCGGCCTGTTCTCCTCGCCGAACCGTGCCGACGTCATGAACGGGCTGCCGGCGAACAAGCGAGGGGTCGGCGCCGGTATGACGGCGACCTTCCAGAACTCCGCCATCGTGCTGTCCATCGGTCTGGTCTTCACCCTCATCGTCGCCGGGCTCTCCCGTACCCTGCCGGCGACCATGTTCAACGGCCTGCTGGCGCAGGGCGTACCGGACGCCACCGCGCGGACGGTGGCCGACCTCCCACCGATCGGCGTCCTGTTCTCGGCATTTCTCGGCTACAACCCGATGGAACAGCTGCTCACACCGCAGACACTGGCGGCGCTGCCGGACGGTGGTGCCCACGTGACCGGACACGCCTTTTTCCCGAATCTGATTTCCGGGCCGTTCGCGGACGGCCTTGCCGCCGTGTTCGTGTTCTCGATCACAACGCTGGTGATCGCCGCGATCGCGTCCTTCGTCGCTGGATCCGGCCAGCCGACGGCACCAGCATCGGGCACCGCGCCGGTGAACGCCGAACCGGTGGGCGTCGAGCCGGTGAGCGTGCGGCGGCGGCGGGGCGGGGAACCGGGAGCGGGCCTGATTTCCGGCCATCGTCTCGGAGAAGCGGAGTCGTCCGGATATACGGGGTGACGGCCCGGGGCCCAGGCCGCGCGATCGACCAGATTCCAGCTGGAACGGCCCAGAGCCCGCTCCAGCGTTTCCGCCGGGCGGCTACCCGATGTTCGTCCCGACCTTCGGGCGGGTCTGCGGGACCGAGTGCTGCCAGTCCGCGAGCAGCGTCCGGATACCGGTGACCAGCAGCAGCGGCTGGTCGAGCATGAGATGGTGTCCGGCGAGCGGGATCTCGATGACCGGCGCGACCCGGCCGAGCAGTTCGTACATCTCGGTGCCGATGTCCGGGGTGATCAGACCGTGTTCGGCCCGGAACAGCGCAACCCGACAACGCACCTCCTTGAGGATCTGCGGGGAGGGCCGGCGGCCGCGGAAGATCCCCGGATCGAACTTCCAGGTCCAGCCTCCCTCGACAGCGCCCATGGACGACCGCGCCACGTGGTTGACGACGTAGGGCAGCATGTTGGGCTGATCGGGCACGGCCCGGAAGCGGGCCAGCGCCTCGGTCACGGTCGGGTAGACCCGCAGCGGTCCGAACGCCGTACGCTCGCGGGCGGCTCTTTCCTCAGGGGTGACGTCGGCGACGGGGGCATCGAGGATAACGATCCCGCTGATCCGTTCCGGGTAGCTGGCAGCGGCCATGATCGACGCCCAGCCGCCCATGCTGTGGCCGATCACGATCGGGTTGCCGGCCAGGTGGGCGTGTTCGGCGACCCCGACTATCTCGGCAGCCCAGTTCTGGAGACTGTAGTCATCGCGGCGCCCACTGTCGCCATGGCCGGACATGTCGATGGCGACGACCCGGTATTCGTTGTCAATCAATGGCGCTATGTGATCCCACCAGCCGGCGTGCGCGGAGCCCCCGTGTACGAGGATGATTCCCGGCCGGTCCGGTTCCCCCCAGCATCGGTAACTGATCCGGCATCCCTCGACCTCCGTTACATACTGTTCGGGCCGCCGCTCGAGTGCGGTCCGGAACCAGCCGGGAGTTTCGATGTTCATGCTCTGTCTGCCATGTCGGTCTGCCGTTCCGGTTATGCGGTGCTGGACGGTGTCGTAATCCAGTCTGACCGGAATCCTGTCATCGGACGGACCAGGACGGTCCCGATGGCAGGAATCGTTGGATGTGCTCACCTGGTGTGACTGGCGGGGCGGCTGGGGCGGAGCTGACCGAAAGCCGGCGCCGATCCGGGATCCGGCCGAGTTCTCCCGGTTTGTGTTCGTCGATATCCGTACGGCACACCGGGGATGCTCTCATGGCTGAATAGCAGCCTTCCTGTGTTGGGTGCTGCATGGTGCTCCCATGCGATATGGGAGCACTGTCGAGCGATATGGTCCCATATTGTGTGGCCCGTCGACACGGGTCGGCCCACATGGCGGGGCAGTGTGTGGTGGCGGGTTCGCCTTACCACCAACGTCAATACCAACGCCAACCGGTACGCTGCGGAGCGCGGCGCCGATAGGACATCGCCGGCTGCCGGCTCCCAGTCGTCGGGCCGATGCGAACCGGTGACGCCCGACCGAGGCTGCCGCTGCTCACTCCCGGCTGGCCGCGACGAATGCCTGGACGGTCCCGGCCGAAAGGAGGCCGAGCGGCTGGCCGTCGTCCTCGACCGTGATGGTCGTCTCGGCCGTTATGCCACGCAGTGACCTGTTGACCGCATCGGTGAGAAAGTCGCGCCAGTCGAGGAAGATCTCAGGCTGGAAGGTGTCGATCATTTCCAGCAGTGGGCGGGCGGGATCGGAAAGCCTGTCGAGATCCCCGACAGTGACGATCGACGATCGAGCAAGATCTTTCTCCAGATGCACGAGACGGGCATACTGGACATTTGCGTCGCGCATTTCCCGAGCTGCCTCGCCGCCGGTCATCGTGTCCCGAAGTTCGATGCAGGGCTCCACCTTGTCAACGAGTTCCACGACACCGGCGAGGCTTCTGACGATCTTGTTCCGTGTCACCTTGTGGCTCCTTCGGACCGCTTCGCAAGCCGGGGATCCGCGGCATCCCGGGCCGGCGGTTCCAGCTTCCGGGCCTTTCTGGCCATTCAGTCCTCTCGGATCTGTCGGGCTTCAAAGATCTTCGTGATCTTCTGGATCTTCCGTGCCTGTCGCCGGGCTGTCGAGCGCCCGGGAAAAATGATCGTGTTGTTTTCGGTCCGTGGGAGATCCGCTGGCGGGTCAGGTTCGGCGCTGTCTCCGAGCGCCCCTTTATGTCCACTGTGTCCATTGATATCCCGATCGGACTCATATCCGTAACGGACGGTTCGCGGCGCTGTCACGGTACTGGGAGGGGACTCGAGACGGGACCAAAGTCCTGGCCGTTCCGGCTCCCCTTATGGGCGCCTTCCCGATAGTCTTGTTGTGCGTCCCGGCAGAGTGGTACATGATCTGCGTTCCCCCCGTACGTCAGATCATGTCTACCCTCTGCCGGGGCCTTTCATGCTGTCCGTGACCTGTCACCGTGCCTGGTCAGACCTGGTCGGCGACCATGCGGCGGGTGTGCCGGGCGCCGCTCGTCCACAGCGGCGATGCCCCTGGACGACCAGGCCCTGCGTCGACCTCACCGGCCTTGCCGGCCTTGCCCGCCCTGTGGACACACCTGGCGGTCGGGTACTTTCCCCGAAGATCGATATTGCTACCTGTTTATGGCGCGGTGACACGAGGTAGTCTCCGGTCGTCGGCGAGCCGTAAAATGCACCCGCCGACTGATCGCAAGACCATGGTTGCGTTGTTGTGATTCTGGCTCGCGGCCGTTGTGGCCGGTTTGTCGGATCGTCCAGGTGACTTGTCCCACTGTGGTCGGACGAGTATCTGTCGGATGGGTATTGGACGGCAATGAGATCTACTATTTAATGGATACGCCAAAACGTAAACCGGGTGCTCGGCGGTCATTCCTGGGCCGGGCGGGCGGCTCTCCGGTGGGTGGCCGTGAAAAGGATCAGGGGAGGATGTCCGAGAGCGGGATGATCCTGACGGCCACCCGGTGGGCGAACCGGTAGCGTCGCTGTCCACCGTGCCCGGACCGGCAGGTGGTGACTTGACAGGACGCGGGACTCTGAAGGGGTGCAGATGCAGGTTCCATCAGCGCGGATCGTCTTCCCGGAAGCCGATCGCGCGGAGATTGCGTCGTCGGTGTCGGGGATCCTGGCCAGTGGGGCGCTGACGCTCGGCGCGTATACGAGGGAGTTCGAGGCCGCGTTTGCCGCGGCCCACGACGCCCCTTTTGGCATTGCGGTCAGTAGCGGCACAGCGGCGCTTGAGATTATTCTCCGGGCGCTGGACGTGGCGGGTTCGGACGTCATTATACCCACGAACACCTTTGCGGCCACCGGTTTCGCCGCCCTGCGGGCCGGCGCGAACCTGGTTTTCGCGGACGTGGACCCCGGCACGTTCGCGCTCAGCGCGGCCACCGTGGCCGACGTGCTTACACCGAGTACCCGGGCGGTCATTCTGGTGCACATAGGCGGTCTGATCACTTCGGATGTCGACGCTATTCGGGCACTGTGTGACGAACGGGGCATTTTTCTGGTCGAGGACGCGGCGCACGCCCACGGAGTGAGCCATGACGGTCGCCCCGCGGGGTCCTTCGGCACGGCCGCGGCGTTCTCGTTCTACCCGACCAAGGTCATAACCAGCGGCGAGGGCGGGATGATACTCACCGCCGACGAACGCGTGCGGGACGAGGCGGTGATATTCCGGGACCAGGGGAAAGCCGGTTTTCTCGGCAACGTTCACATCAAACAGGGCTACGCCTGGCGGCTGAGTGAGCTGCATGCCGTGACCGGGCTGGTACACCTGCGCCGGTTGTCCGAATTCCTCGAGGTCCGCCGCCGGGTCGCCGCCCGGTACGACGCGGGACTCGACCGTATCGACGGGATCGAGCCGGTCCGGGTGCCGGCCGGCGGGTACAGCAACTTCTACAAATATCTGGCTCTGCCGCGTCCGGGCACTGATCGGGCCCGGCTGAAAAAGGAGCTCAAGGAGCGCCACGGCGTGTCGCTGTCGGGTGAGGTGTATGAGGCGCCGCTGCACCAGCAGCCGGCCTTCGCGTCGTATGCCGGCGGCAACCTGCCGGTCGCCGAGGATCTGTGTGCCCGTCACGTGTGTCTTCCGGTCCACTCGGACATGACCGAGGCCGAGGCGGATCACGTGCTTGCGTCGCTCGCGTCCGCTCTCGAGACCCTGGCGGTACAGCCCTGATCATGTGATCATCGCTCGTAACAGTTCTCGGGGCAATTTCATCGGGCGACCCGGCCCGCAACCGACAATTCTGGACTGATGACCATGCGTATAGCCGTCACCGGAGGCTCCGGGTTCATCGGAGCCCACGTAGCGGACCGGCTCGCCGATGCCGGCCATGACGTGATTGCACTCGACCTACAGACACACAGGGCAGATCCACGCGCTGATCACAGGGTGCTCGACGTTCTGGACCTGCCCGCTGTCACCAGCGCGTTCGCCGGCTGTGAGGTGGTTTTCCACCTCGCTGGCATGTCCAATGTCGACCATGCCTTCGCCGACCCGATCCGGACCGTGCGGCTCAACGTCGAGGGCACGGCGAACGTCTGTGAAGCGGCGCGTGTTGCCGGTGTGCGCCGGGTGCTGTTCGCCAGCACCGTCTGGGTCTACGGCGCGGCCGGCGGCGATCCGGACGACCCGCACCCGCTGACCGAGGACGTCGAGTTCGCGCTGGTTCGTGCCGGTCATGTCTACACCTCCACCAAAATTGCGGCGGAGCTGCTGCTCCACAGCTACCAGCAGACCTATGGTGTGGATTTCACGATTCTGCGCTACGGCATTCCCTACGGTCCCGGCATGCGGGACGAACTGGTCCTGGCCCGGTTTCTCCGGAAGGCACTCGACGGGGAACCGCTCACGATCGCCGGCGATGGCCAGCAGTTCCGCAACTATGTGTTCGTCCGTGATCTGGCCGACGCGCACGTACTCGCCCTGGCCGACTCCGCGCGTAATGCGACGATCGCGCTCGAAGGCGATGAACGGGTCAGCGTGCTGGCGATGGCACAGGCGGTCCGCGACCATGTCCCCGGCGTCCGGATCGAGCATGTTCCGGCGCGCCCGGGCGACTTCCGGGGGCGGCCGGTGTCGAACGCGGCGGCCGAAGCGCTGCTGGGCTGGCGTCCCACCACCCGGTTCGCCGACGGGGTCCGGCAGTATGTCGAGTGGTACCTGGCCGATCGGCGGCCCACCCGTGACCAGCTGGCCCCGATACCACCCCGCCAGGCGGCCGACGTGGTCGGCGTCCCGGCGTCGTCCGAGTAAGTCATGGCCGACGAGATGGCCGACGGTCCCACGGGTGGCCCGGTGGCGGTCCCGGCCCGGCAGCCCCAGCACGCTGGGAAGCGGGCGCTGCTGCTGTCGGGCTCGCTCGGGATGGGCCACGATGTCATGGCACAGGCCTGCGCACACTCGCTGACCCTGCGTGGGTTCTCCACCCGCACGCTGGACTCCCTGCGCATGATGGGTGGCCGTGCCGGTGCCATGGGGGAGGCCGTGTTCCGAGGAATGCTGGCCGTACCGGGCCTCTACGACGCGGTGCACTTTTCGCAGATGCGGCCGGGCGGCCCGTTGGCGCGGGTGATCGAGGCGACCGCGTCCCGGTTCCTTGTCCCCAGGCTGGCGTCGACGTTGCGCGAGCAGCCGGTCGAACTGCTTCTGTCGATCTTCGCGACCGGGGCCGCGGCGGCGAGTCGGATCAAGGCCGAGCATCCCGGCATGATCACAGCGGTGTTCTGTACGGATGTCTGCGTCCACCGGCTCTGGGTGCATGACAACACCGATCTGTACCTGGTCACCTCGGCCACGGCGGCGCGATTCGTCCGCCGGTTCCATCCCCAGGCGCGGATCGCCGTCGTCCCGACGCCGGTGCGTCAACCCTTCTACGACCCGCCGACGCAGGCCGCGGCCCGGGCCGCCCTCGGCATCCCCGCTGACGCGCGCTGCGTACTGCTGATGTCAGGCTCCTGGGGCCTCGGCCCGTTGGTCGCCGGTGCCCGGGCGTTGGCCGAGTCCGGCGTGTGGGTGATCGCGGTGGCCGGGCGCAACGCCTCGCTCGAGGCCCGGCTGCGGGGGCTGGCACGCACCCGTCAGCAGGTCATCCCGTTCGGTTTCACTGACCGTATTCCCGAACTGATGACAGCAAGTGATCTTGTGGTCACTTCGTCGGGGGACACCTGCAGCGAGGCCCGCGTGATCGGACGAGATCTCCTGCTGCTCGACGTCGTGCCCGGTCACGGCCGGGACAACCTCCAGCTCGAACTCGACCGGGGCCGGGCGGACGTGACCTCCGCGGACACCGCGTCCCTGCGCCGGTCAGTGCTTGCCGCGCTGGATCGCACCAAGCCGCCCTCGGTCCGCGTGGTCGGTACGCCGGACGCCTGGGAGCAGGCGTTCGGCGCCGCACTCAGCCAGGTCGAGCTGGGTAATGGCTGGTAGGACTGGTAAGAGACAGCCCGCGCGGGCGTGGTGCGGCAGCGGAGATGGGATGGTAGGGGACGTGGGACGCAGCGGTGGCACACGTACACACCCCGGCCGGATTCCGGGCGGCGCGTGAACAACGCGCTCGCCGTCGGCGCACCGATCGCGGTCGTGTCAGCGGCCTTCTACGGGATGGCTCCCATGATCCAGGCTGTCGCGGCGCGGCAGGCACCACCTGGTGGTGGGCTCGGGCTCGGGCTGTTGCTCCGTCTTACGGTGCGCCCGTTGTGGCTGCTCGGGCTCGCGGTCGAGGCCGGATCGTTCCTGTTGGAGGTGCTGGCCCTGTCGGTGGCCCCGGTGGCCCTTGTCGCGCCGCTGATGGCGGGCGACATGGTGGTCTTCGCGTTGCTGGCCCGACGGTTCCTCGGGGAGCGGATCAGCCGGGCCGGCTGGCGCGGGATGGCATCCATGGTCGCCGGAATCGCCCTGCTCACCTTTGCCTTCAGCCGCGGCGCCGAGGTCGGCGACCGGGCGAGCAACCATGACATGGGGCTGTTCCTGGCCTGCGGGCTGACGTTCACGGCTGTGGGCGCGTGGCTGGCGAACCGGGCGGGCAGAGGGGAGCGGATCGCCCAGGCAGCGCTGCTGTTCGGGCTGTCCGCGGGGGCCTGTTACGCGATCGCGACGTTGGCGACCCGTCAGATCGGCCTCTACCTGGACGATCATGAGCTGGCCCGTCTGCTGGCCACCCCGACCCCGTACGTTCTGATCCTTTTCTCCGTGCTTGCCCTGGGCCTGGAACAGCGGGGGCTGCAGGGGCAGGCTGCGGTGATCGCGTTTCCGGTGACCAGCGGGGTCTCGGCCTTCCTGCCGGTGATGCTCGGCCTGACCCTGTTCGGCGAGTCGGCGCCCGAAGGACCGCGGATGGTGGCCTTCGTCGCCTCCCTGCTGCTGGTCGCGGTCGGGATTTTCGGTCTTGGCAGGGACCGGGTGGCGACCAGTGCGCCCGAGCCGGAATCCCGGCCCGAGTCGCTGTCCGAACGATCACAGCGATGACCTGGAAGACCCCACCTGGTACAGCGGATCGCCGATGCCGTCCGCGGGACAGCCGCTGCCCACGTTCTTCACGAAACCGGATTTTTCATGAAAGCGTACTTCTCGTAAGGACAGCTCCGCGCGGAAACGATCTGTCGTCGGCGAACGCGGTGATCCAGGTGATTCGCTCTGCCGTTCTGCCGGACCGGCTGTCCGGAGGCGGGGCACGCCCGGACCAGCCGAGCGGATCCCGCATCGCTGGGATGCGCGGCGACAGGCGATACGGGAGAAGAACGAGACGGCCCTGATGGGTTCGTTCTTGTCCGACCTGCCGACGGATCGGCTCGGCTGAACCTGCTGACCGGGACCTGACCGGCTGGCGGTCGCGTGTACGACGGTCAGATCAGACGTGGAACCTTTCCATTGCCCTACGGACACGGGAGTTCGCCTGGGCAAAGCTGATCTTTCCGTCAACGTATGCGGCGAGGGCGGTGCGGCGCACCCGCTCGGCACGCGGATCCTCCAGCGGGGTGCTGAGCAGGTTAGTCGTGACAGTGGCCACGCTGATCACCTCCCGTTGCGCGGAAACAACAGCGACAAAAAGACCGTCTGACAGCGTCAGAGGTGCAATGGATCCAGGGAAGGGTTCGCGCTCCATGACGATCGTCGTTCGGAGCGCCGTGTGATCGCTTACCTACGTCCCGCCGACGCGTGATCGTGGCAACCAATCGGATCTGCAGGCCGGGCGGAAGGGAAGCCTGAGACGCCCCGACCCTGGGGCTTCCGCCCAGTCGATGGCGTTCATGGCACCTACGCTCCTCCACGGCAACAGCGGGTGTGGATACCCGCCAGCAGGGTCGGGATGACGTCTGCCCGCGTCCGTCGTCAAGACCAACGCTGGAAGAACCACAACCCGACCGGACAGCTACAAGAGTGCGCTGTTGTGGGCCCGATCGCAAGACCCTTTCTGTCAGGTCATCGATCTTATCCTGACAGCGACCATCGCGGTGGCTCGCCGGTCGGCCGCTGCCGGCCGGCGTTGCCGCGAACACGAAGGCCGCCTGGGCGTCGTGCCCTGGGCGGCCGGAGATTACGGCGGTCACACCTTTATATGATCATGCTCTTGCGCCTGGGACCCGGCAGCGGCCCCGGGATCCGGGCCTCGATCCCGGGTGGCCCGGTTCCCGGGGCCCGGGAAGCGAGGTCCGACGACGACGCGATCATGCTGTCCGCCGTGCCGCCGTCGATTGTCCGGATCCTTCAGCGTCCAGTTCTTTCAGCTTCGATGGAGCACCGCCTCGTCGAGAATGACCCACAGTCGGGGCGGGCTGTCGCCGGTCAACCGATTCTGCCGGTATGAATAGTTACAGAATCTTGAGGATGTGAGGAGATCTCACCGTGTTCGTTTCTGGCATGTTAATTGTGTCCTGATCGTTTGAACGGTGTTCCGGCTGGGTGCCGGTAAATGCGCGGCGGCGCGGGACCGGCGTCCTGTGTTTCATCCGGGTTCCTCCTGGCGGGGCCCGTAACGTCCGCTCGCCGTGAACCGGAGACGGACGAGGGCGTGCCTGCCCGGCGTGTCCCTGATCGGAGATCCGCGCCGGCCGTGCCAGGGGACTAATCCGTATTCGCCGGAGAGGGCCCGAGCGGCGCGGAACCGTATACGGCAGATTTGTTTTTTTGTCTGTCGGATCCCTGTCCGGCGTCGCGGGTCCGCTCAGGTAGTGTTGCTGTTCTCAGCAACGCAGGACGCGTCGAGGAGGTGAGTCCCATTCCCACGGTGTCAGGTCCCGCGGTGTCAGGTCCCATGACGTCAGGTCCGATGGCATCAGGTTCCACTGTGTCAGGCTGGGCGCTCCCACCTTACGGCCGTGTGATCCGACCGCACGGTGCGCTGGGGGCTCAGGCCTCCCGGCAGCACGAAAGAAACATGATCGTGCCGCTTTCGGCTCGCTAGGTGGCCAGGAGGGCGCCCTTCGGCATCCCGAAAGGTTCCCGTGTCGTTTTCTCCAGCACCTTCTCCAGCACCGTCGTCTCTGCCCGCCGTCGTTGCCAGGCTGCGGGCCGTCGGCTGTGTCTTCGCCGAGGATGAGGCGCGGCTGCTCTTTCGCGCGGCGCGGACCGAGGACGAGCTTGCCGCCATGGCGGATCGGCGGGCCGCCGGCCTGCCCCTTGAGCACATCCTTGGCTGGGCGTGGTTCTGCGGCCTGCGGATAGCCGTGGACCCCGGTGTCTTCGTGCCCCGACGCCGCACCGAGTTCCTCGTCCAGCAGGCTGTCGCTCTCGTCCGGCGGCTGGCCGCCGGCC
>NZ_JWIO01000015.1:47438-57491 GCF_001017755.1 Protofrankia coriariae | reverse complement strand
GCCGCCAAACCGGCCGGCGGCGGTCGTCGTCGACCTGTGCTGCGGCTCGGGCGCGGTGGGCGTCGCGCTGCTTACGGCCCTGGACGCGGTCGAGTTGTACGCGGCCGACCTCGACCCGGCCGCGGTGCGGTGCGCCCGCCGCAACCTTGCCGGCGCCGGAGGCCAGGTGTACGAGGGCGATCTTTACGAGCCGCTGCCCGTCGCGCTGCGGGGACGCGTCGACATCCTGGCCGCCAACGCGCCCTACGTGCCCACCGAGGAGATCGGGCTGCTGCCTCCCGAAGCCCGTGTCCACGAGCCGCGGATGGCACTCGACGGCGGTGCGGACGGGCTTGACGTCCTACGGCGGGTGACCGCCGAGGCGCCACAGTGGTTGGCGCCGGGCGGCCGCCTGCTGGTCGAGACCAGCGGGCGGCAGGCGGCACGGACCGTCGAAACCGTCGCCCGCAACGGGCTGCTCCCACAGGTGGTCACGTCCGATGAGCTGAACGCCACCGTCGTCATCGGAACGAAGCCCACCCGGTAGGGAGGGATCCCCTACCACGGCCTGCCGGCCGCCCTCCGTCCGGCCGGCAGGCCGTGGTCCTGCGGGAGATGAGAGCTCAGGGCCGGGGGTGCGCGGACGTGGGGCTCCGGGCCTTCACCTGGCCAGAAAGAGGAAAACAGAAAGAGGAGGAGAGAAAAGAAAGAAAGAAGAAGAGGAGAAAAGAAAAGGCGAGAACGGGCAGGTGAAGATCAGTTCTGCTGTTCCGTCGGAGCGGGACGCAGAACCGCGCCCAGCGGGTGCGGCTCGTCGCCGGCCGCGTCCCGCAGGGCGAGCGCCGCTCGGTCGACGCCGTCGACGGTCCGCACGTCCGCGCCTGTCGGTCCGGGCTCCGCGAGATCGTCAGGACGGATCCGGTCGGGCACGGCTATGTAGTCACCGTCGGTGAAGGGTCGGAGGTCGGCGCCGAGCGGTGTCGTTTCCGTTTCCTGCCCGGGTGAAAGCCTGGCCACAGCGTCACGGCTCCTTTGTCACAGTGTCTGAATGGCGACGATTTCGGCTGTGCCGCCGGGGCCACTGCTGTTGGTCACCCGGACACGTACCGGTCGGCCGGAAGCCTTGGCGGCGGTGGCGATTGTCAGGACTTCTGATTCGGTCGGGTCCGGCTCGGTGTAGATCCGCCGCCATCCGACATAGCCAATCGTGTAGCGGTACTCGATCCAGGCCGTGCTGCCTCCCGCAAAGACGTTCAGGACGTATGCGTCGTAGTCGATCCACTGGCTTTGGTCCCAACCAGAACGCGCCATGACCGGCCTCCCCCTGTGCGTGGCCCAAGACGACGACCTCGGGCTTGGCTACCAAGGGTGATTTTTGCGTCGCCGCTGTGCTATCTCCAATCCGACACGGTCCACTAACCGACCCGGCGGTCCGGTCCCTCGCCGCCTGCGTCGGAAGCCGTCAACATCTCGTCAGGACGCCTGCGGCCGGTCAGAAGTCCTGCGATCAAGTTTTGTGATCAAGATGGGAAGGCCTGTGGAAGTCCCGGCAAGTTCTGAGGCTCTTCACAGCATGTTCCCAGCTTCCGCGGTCATCGTCCGTGTCCATGAGCTTCACGCGGTATCCGGCCGGCGGGACACGGACGCGCGGATCGAGCCGCGTGGGCGCGGCGACGCCCACGCGGGAACCAGGTCCCCCGCGCCTGCCGGGAGGCCGGGTCGTGTCGGGCGCGGCCCGCGGCCGGCCCGTGCCGCCGCGCTGGTCGCCGGGGCTCGCCGTACGGCTCGCCCTGGCGGCATGGGGAGTCGTGGTCGTGGCCCTGTGGTGGTTCGACACCTCCGCGTCCAGCGTCCACGGTGCCGGGCCCGCCATGACCGCGGCCGGCCGGGTCAGCGGCCTGCTGGCGGCCTACCTGGTGCTCGTGCAACTCCTGTTCATGGCGCGGATCCCCGTCCTCGAACGGGCGGTCGGGTTCGACCGGCTGGCGGCCTGGCACCGCGGGCTGGGCACGAACGTCGTGCTGCTCATCGTTGTCCACATCCTGCTCACGGTGTGGGGCTACGGCCTGACCACGCATCATCAGCCACTGTCCGAGCTCGTCACAGTGGTCACGACCTACCCGGAGATGTGGAAGGCGACCGTCGGCACCCTGCTGTTCGTGGCCGTCGGGGTGGTCAGCGCCCGCGCGGTCCGGCGGCGCGTCTCCTACGAGGCCTGGTATCTGCTGCACCTCACCGTCTACCTTGCCGTGCTCCTGGTGTACTCCCACCAGACGGCGACCGGCGTGGACTTCGTCGGCCATCCGGTCAACCGGCTGCTGTGGCAGGGGATGTACCTGGCGGTCGCCGCCTGCCTGGTCGTCTGGCGGCTGGTCCTGCCGGCGGTGGCCGTCGCCCGGCACCGGATGACGGTGGAGCGGGTGGTCCACGAGGCACCCGGGGTCGTCTCGGTCTGGATCCGTGGCCGTGACCTGCATCGTCTCGGCGCGGTGGCGGGGCAGTTCCTGCTCTGGCGGTTCGCCGTCCGCGGGCATCTCGTCAGCGCGCACCCCTATTCGCTGTCCGCCCCGCCGCGGCCGGACCGGCTGCGCATCACGGTCAGGGCCACGGGCGACCACTCTCGCGCGATCGCCCACCTGCGGCCGGGCACCCCGGTCGTGGCCGAAGGCCCGTTCGGGCACTTCACCGCCGAGCACGCCACCCGGGGCAGGACGCTGCTCGTCGGCGGGGGCAGCGGGATCGGACCGGTCCGGGCGCTCGCGGAGGACCTGCTCGCCCGCGGCGACGACGTCGTCGTGGTGCACCGGGTCAGCCGGGCGGACGATCTCATCCTGTGGCTGGAGTTCGAGAGGCTGGCCGGCAACGGACGGCTGATCGTCCACCGCGTGGTCGGTTCCCGGCACGACCTCGGATACGACCCGCTGGCGGCGCGTTTCCTCGTCGCGGCCGTGCCGGACGTCGCCGAACGGGATGTCTTCGTCTGCGGCCCCCCCGGGATGACACGCGCGGTCGTCCAGGCGCTGCGCGGCCTCGGGCTGTCCGACAAGCAGATCCACACCGAGGAGTTCACGCTGAGATGAACGAGAATGCCGGAAAGCCCTACCGGGCGCGGCTCGGCTTCGCCGCGCTGATGGCGACCGTCGCCCTGGCGGTCGGCGCGAAGACCGCGACCGGGCCCGGTGAGCGGCCCGTGGCGCTCGCCGTCACGCCGGCCACAGCCGGGGCGAGCCAGCAGCCCGCCACGACGGGCGACCCGGCTCCGGCTCCGGCTACGGCTCCGACGTCGGCTTCGGGTGACGGCAACTCGACTTCGGCGTCCGGCGACGCCGGTTCGTCCGGTTCGAACTCCTCCGGTTCGAGCTCATCCGGACCAGGCTCCGCCGGTTCGCCGTCGGGTTCGGGCCCATCGGGTACGGCCACCGCCCAGACGGTGACGGGCGACGCCGTGAGCACCCGCTACGGCTCCGTGCAGGTCCAGGTCGTCCTGAGCGGAAAGACGATCACTGATGTGGTGGCCCTGCGGCTACCGGACCGGGAGCGGCGTGATATTGAGATCAACAACTGGGCGGTGCCGATCCTGCGCCAGGAGGTGCTCGACGCCCAGAGCGCCCGGATCGACACCGTCTCCGGGGCCTCCTACACCAGCTACGGTTACGCGCAGTCCGTCCAGTCCGCCCTGGACAGGGCCGGTGCCTAGCCGGCCGGGCCGGGTCCACGCCGAACCGGTGATGGGCACGGTCGTCAGCATCGACATCCGCCGCCTGCCCGACGCCGCGGAACTGGGCCCGTCGGAACTGGACACGGCGATCGCGGCGGCGGTCGCGGTGCTGCACCGGGCGGACGAGGACTTCAGCACCTTCCTGCCGGGCTCCTGGGTCTCCCGGCTGCGGCGCGGCGAGATCGGCCTCGACGACTGCCCGGACCACGTCCGCGAGGTGTACCGGACAGCCGACGCCTGCCGGGAGCGGACCGGCGGAAGCTTCGACCCGGCCTGGCGGGTGGACGGCACCCTGGATCCGACCGGTCTGGTCAAGGGCTGGGCGGCCGATGCGGCATCCCGGGCGCTGACCGACGCCGGCGCCCCGGACCACTGCGTCAACGCGGCCGGAGACCTGCTGGTCCGGGGAGCCTCGGGGACGGGCCGGCCCTGGCGGGTCGGGATCGCCGACCCCTTCGAGCGGGCCCGGCTCGTCGCGGTGGTCGAAGGTACGGATCTCGCCGTCGCCACGTCCGGTGTCTCGGAGCGGGGCGGACACGTCGTCGACCCGCGCACCGGGACCCCGGCGAGTGCGCTGGCCTCGGTCACCATCGTCGGGGCGGACCTGACCCTGGCGGACGCCTACGCCACGGCCGCCCTGGCCGCCGGCCACGCCGCGCCGGCCCTGCTCGCCGATCTCGCCCGGCAGGGATGGGCCTGGCTGACGGTCGACGCCACCGGTCGGCTGGCCCGTTCGGCCGGCTTCCCCGGTCAGGTGGCCGCCACCGCGTCCGCGCCGTCCAACGGCATCATACCGCCGGATATGCACCCATCAGAGCGGCTTTCCTCCGCACTCACCCGGTCCACTCCCACCGCTGCCGGGCCCGGATGACTGGCCCGACGCGGGAGACGGGTGAGACTGGGCGGATGGAGCGTCCGCTCAAAGTTCTCGTCGTCGACGACGAGGAGGCGATCACCGATCTTGTCGTCATGGCGTTGCGTTACGAGGGTTTCGACGTGCACGCCGTGCATTCCGGACAGGCGGCGCTGACCCGGGTCGCGCTGTCACCACCGGACCTGCTCGTGCTGGACGTCATGCTCCCCGACATCGATGGGTTCACGCTCTGTCAGCGGCTGCGCGGTTCGTGGCGGGGCATGCCAACCCTGTTCCTGACAGCCCGCGACGCCACCGAGGACAAGGTGCACGGGCTGACCCTCGGCGGGGACGACTACGTCACGAAGCCGTTCGCTGTCAGCGAGCTGGTCGCCCGGGTCCGCACGATCCTGCGTCGGGCCGGGGCCGCCGACAGCGCGCCCGGGCCACTGCGCTTCAGCGATCTCGAACTCGACCCGGAGACCCGAGAGGTGCGGCGTGGTGGGCGGCACGTGGAGCTGACCGCCACCGAGTACCGCCTGCTGCACTACCTGCTGGCGAACGCCCGCAAGGTGCTCACCCGGGCCCAGCTTCTCGACCACGTCTGGGGGCACGACTTCGGCGGGGAGGCACGGGTCCTGGAGACCTACATCAGCTATCTGCGGCGCAAGATCGACCCTGTTCCGCCATCGTTGATCCATACGGTGCGTGGCGTCGGTTACGTTCTGCGTCTGCCGCGTTGAGTGGACCGGTCATGTCGCTGCGCGCCCGGCTGCTGCTGGCTCTGGTGGGTCTGCTGGCGGTCGGCATGGCCCTCGGCGCGGCCGGTACACACGGCGCGGTGGCGACCTACCTGCGCGGCCGGCTGGACCAGCAGGTACGCGATGCCCATCCGGTCATGGAACAGACGCTCCTGCGGGCCAGCGGATACGGTGACCGCGGCTCCGGCGACTCAGGTGGTTATGATCTTGGCGAGCGCGCTTCCGGCGGGGGCGACTCCGACGACCATGACCCACGTTTCGGCAGCGCGTTCCTGGTCGGCACCTACGGGGCGTTGTATGACGGCAGCGGCCGCCGACTGGCCGAGACCAGCCCCAGTCCCAGCCCCGGCGGCCCGAGCACTCCGACCCGGCGTCCGGACGTCACACCGAGCCTGCTCGCCACCGCGCAGACCCATCCGGACCTCGCGACCGTCCCGCTGTGGACGGTGCCCGCCCAGGGTGGTGGGAGCCGGTTCAGGATGCTTGCCGAACGCTTCGACAACGCGGACGTCCTCGTCGTCGCCGTGCCGTTCACGGAGATGGACGCCACTCTCGACAACGTCACCAGGATCGAGATCGTCGCGAGTTCGGTGATGCTGGCCGCGCTGGCCGTGTCGGCCTACGTCATCATCCGTCTTGGCCTGCGTCCCCTCATCCGGATCGAACAGACCGCGGACCTGATCGCACGGGGTGACCTGACGAAACGGGTCGCCGACGCCGACCCCCGCACCGAAGTGGGGCGGCTCGGGCTCACCTTCAACGCGATGCTCACCCGGATCGAGGCGGCCTTCCAGGCCCGTGAGGCATCCGAACGGCGGCTGCGCCGCTTCGTCGGGGACGCCAGCCACGAACTGCGGACCCCGCTGACCTCGATCCGCGGCTACGCCGAGATGTTCCACCGGGGCGCCGCGAACCGGCCCGAGGATCTCGCGACGGTCATGCGCCGCATCGAGGAGGAGTCCGCCCGGATGAGCGTCCTGGTCGACGACCTGCTGCTGCTCGCCCGGCTGGACCAGCGGCCGGTGCTGGAACGCCAGCCCGTCGATGTCTCGGCCATGGTCCGTGACGTCGTCACCGACGCCCGGGCGGTCAACCCGAACCGGACGATCGAGGACGAGGTGCCGTCGATCCTCGAGGTGGCCGGGGACGAGGGACGGCTGCGCCAGGCCGTCGGAAACCTCGTCCGCAACGCCGTGGTCCACACCCCGCCCGGCACCGCGATATCCGTTGTTGCGGCACCGGGCGGGGCCGGCGCCGCAGGCCCGGATCCGGCCGCCCACCGCGGCGTGGGCCCGGCGGAGGACAGCCGAACCGGTGAGGTCGTCATCTCGGTGATCGACCACGGGGACGGCGTCCCCGAGGACGCCGTCCCGCACCTTTTCGAACGTTTCTACCGGGCCGACACGGGTCGTTCCCGGGACGGCGGCGGGACCGGACTGGGCCTGTCCATCGTGGCGGCCGTCGCCGCCGCGCACGGCGGACGGGTTGAGTACCGGCCGACCCCGGGAGGCGGGGCGACCTTCCAGCTCATCCTGCTGCCATGGTGGGCAGACCCCCGTCCGGACGACGAGGGCACCGCGACGGCATGACCGGCCGCGGGTCGTCTCCGGCAGGCATCAGCGCGCTCGCCTGACCGGATTCGTGCCCCTGCCGGGTCCGACCGGGGATCGGGATGTGCTGGCGGCTGACCGGCTCCGCCTATTCTGGGCGCATGCCGGAGCCCGTGAACTTCGACCGGATGGCCGACCGCTACGACGCGACGCGCGGCGGAGCCGAGCGTGGGCATCTCGTCGCCGGCGCGCTCGCGCCGTACCTGCCCGCCGGAGCGTTGCTGGAGATCGGAGTCGGTACCGGGCTGATCGCCAGTGTCTTCGCGAAGCGTGGTTGGTCGGTAACCGGTATCGATCTTTCCGAGCGGATGCTCGCCCACGCCCACCGTCGAATTCCGGGGCGTATCGCGCGAGCCGACGCCTCGGCGATCCCGTTCGCCGACGGCAGCGTTGACGCGTGCGTCGCAGTCCACGTCCTGCACCTCGTCGGGAACATACCGGCTGTCCTGCGTGAGGTCGCCCGGGTGCTGCGGCCGGGCGGCCGGCTCGCGGTCGCCGGCGCCGGGGAATCGGTCGTCACCTCCGACATCTCAGAGATCATCCGGTCGATGAACAACGGGCTGACGGGCGGCTCACCGCGTCCGGACGCCCCGGATGCCGTCATCCGCCTCGCGGCGCAGAGCGGTCTGCGCCTTGTCGCGGACTTCGCCATCGACCGCTCCGGCGGGCCGGCAACTCCGGCGGCCGTCGTCGATCAGATCCAGCGCCGGACGTGGTCGCAGCTGTGGGATCTCCCCACCGAGAAGTGGGCCATGTTCGTCGAACCCGCACTCGACGCGCTGCGTACTCTCCCGCATCCCAGCCGGCCCCGGCCGACCGGGGCGAGGACGCCCTCGCTCGTCTTCGAGAACACCGGTCTGTCAGCCGCCTGACCTGCGGGCTGGCGGGTTTCCGTCCAGACGGTTCTTCCCGTGGCGACGGTGAGCGTCAGTGGATGGCGGACAGCGCCTGGTTGACCGCCGCGGCGTCGAACCGCTCCGGGGCGAAGTCGATGGCGTTGTCGACGCCCAGCCATTCCAGCTTCTCGTCGTACTCGGGGTGGTCGGGATTCTTCAGCACCTGCAGCAGCTCGACATACCCCCAGATACCGCCGCAGTCCTCCGGTGGGGCGGCGCGGCGCCCGCCGGTGCAGCGGGGATAGCGCACCGCCGGGTCCGGGCTGAAAACCTTCTCCACCAGGACGTCGTGTTCCCAGCTGTCGCCGAAGTCGTAGGTGTAAAGAATCCTGTCGTTCGAGGTGGGTGCGACCTGTTCCAGCGTCACCGCCGCCTCGGCGCGGTAGTCCAGCTCCGCGTCGGGGCGGCCGAAACTGCCGTACCGGGTCTCGAAGACATGCAGATGGGAGTCGTACCAGCCGAACGCGGCCTGGATGACGTTGTGCAGCCGCTCGAGACGGATGTCGGCGGGCACCTCCAGCCGGCGCCAGATCGGCGGTTTTGTACCACGCAGACCCACTTTGATCTGGTAGATCGGCGCCGGTCCGGCTGCCTTCTTCCGTTTCGCCGGCAGCGCCACCGACGGCGCGATGCTGGGCGGGGCCAGTGCGAAGCCGTCAGGGATCAGCACGGGGCCACCGGATGTTGGCAGCGGCCGGCCGCCGCGAACGAGGCCCGCGCCGCCTGCCCGCCGCTCCAGCAGCGTCAGGCCGGGGTCGATGCCGGGGTCGAGGCCGAGGCCGTCCTCGTCGTCGGTGGGATGCGGCGCGGGCGGCCTGCTGGGCTCCGGCAGGGTTGCCAGCCGGGCCCGTAGCAGCATCGCCAGGGCCGGATAGGCCGGGCCGTCGTTGTCGTCATCGCCGTCGAGAAATTCGGCCAGGTTGAGAGCGACGTCGCCCGCGTCGTGCACCGCCCGGGCGGCGAGGGCGTTCTCGGCCTGCCAGCGGAACTCCTCCGGGCTCAGGCTTTCGGCCCTGATCCGGATGCCGTCGGCACTGGCAACGGTATGCAGCATTTCGACTGCTTCAGATAGCTTGTCGGCGTCGAGGACGAGAATGTCGACGGCGGCGCCGCAGTCGTTGTGGTCGACATTGATGATGACGGCGTGCCCGCGTCCCGCTCGATGGAACGAGCAGACCAGCATCGACGCTTCTCCCTGATCGTCGTTCAGGCGCTGAAAGTCACCGGCCGTCACCGGTGCCTCCAGTTCGTCCGCCCATACCGGGCGGACGATGCCGTCCTCGACCAGACGGTCGGCGGCGTCGCCCGCGGCCGTGCCGAGGCGGCCTGGCGCGACGGAACCGATCGCCAGCAGCGTCGCCAGCGCCTCCGCGGTGCCCGCGGTTTCCAACGCCGGGACAAGCCCGCGGACGAACGCCTCCTCGGCCTCCTCACCGATCAGGTCACCGGCCGAGAGCAACGTCGCGCCGAGAGCTTCCGCCTCCATCGGGTCGTCGACGGTGAGCAGAAGCTCCCCGCTCGCGAGCAGCCCGTCGATGACCAGATCCAGCTCGTCGCCGCCCGAACACTGCGGGCAGTCGCAGGCGTCCAGCGTGTCCGGGGTGTCCGACGTGGGCGGCACAGTGGGGCGTGACCCGCTCCTGGCGTCCCTGGAGGAAGTCCTCCGCCTGCTCCCGCGGCCACGGCTGGTGGGGCTCATATGGCAAGTCTGCCCCCATCCGCCGCGCCCGACTCGTCCGGTACCGCATGGCCCGCCGGGCAGGCCCGTCCGGCGCAGATCTCGGCGCACCCGCACCGAACAGTAGACGATGCCGGCGAACGGCAGATCATGCGGATGATGAGCTGTGTTCAGCGCCGTCCCCGCCCGCCTTCGACCTGGAGCGACATCGCATGAAGGTGACCGAGAGTCTGTATGCGACTTGATCTTCAGGAATTTTCCGGTATTCGATTCTAAGTCGGTATTCGATTTTAAGCCGGTATGGTCCGCGTCGGGACATGGGGAACGGCGGAGGCGGGATCAAAGCCCGCGAACGCCAGGCCGATGACGAAACCCGCGACCTCCTCGAGCTGACGCGCGCGGTCCAGCGGCCCCAGCACGGCCGGTACGCCGCCGACGTCCCGGACGAGCTCGCTGGTGACCCGCAACGCCGCCGCGTCGTCACCGCAGATCGCCACCGTCGTTGCCTGCCTGCCGTCACTGCCGTTGTCACCGTCACCGCCAGCGCTGGCGGGAGGG
>NZ_JWIO01000015.1:31029-47429 GCF_001017755.1 Protofrankia coriariae | reverse complement strand
CCGCCAGCGCTGGCGGGAGGGTGCGTCCACCGCTCGGCCGGGAAGAGATGGAACGCCTTCACGACGTGCGCCCCGGGTGCCAGCTCGGCGATCCGGCCCGCTCCCGAGCTGCCGCGCTCGGTGAGCAACACGCCGACACCGTGCTCCACCGCGTTGGTCGGATCGATCAACGGTGTTCCCGCGAGCCGGCCGCTGGCCGCGTCGGCGCTGCGCAGAACGTCCTCGACGCCGCTCCACAGCACGGCGAGCAGCACCGCGTCCCGCCCGGTGACGGCCTCACGCGGGGTGGCCGCGCGTGCCGACCCACCCAGGCGTCCAGCGAGCGCGTCCGCTCTGGCCCGCGACCGCCCGCCGACCACCAGCTCGTGCCCGGCGCGGGCCCAGCCTCTTCCCAGCCCCTCGGCCAGGGCTCCCGTGCCCAGGATCCCGATCCGCATGGTCCCTCCTCGTTCGCGCCGGCCGCTGCCGAAGGCAGCTGACCGCTCCGGAGACAGCGGCCGGAGACAACGGTAGGGAAGTCGTTACGCACCGATCGGTGCGTAACGAACCTGCGACGATGGCGAGTAATGAGCGAGCGTGGACACCACTGCGAGGAACTGGTCGCGGACTGCCGCATCCGAGCGGCGATCGACCTGTTCGCCCACACCTGGGATCCTGTCGTGCTGGTGGCTCTTCGTCCGGGTCCCCGTCGGCGTCGCGAGCTGCGTGCCGCGATCGGCGGCATAAGCGACAAGGTCCTCACCGAAGCGCTACACCGGCTGTGCGGCCACGGCCTGGTGGACCGCCGCGCTTTCGCGCAGGCCCCGCCGCGGGTCGAGTACGCGCTGACCCCACTGGGGCAGAGCCTGGTCGACGGCCCCGTGAAGGCGCTCGGAGACTGGACGCTCAAGCACGGCGACGAACTGCTGGACGTTCAGGAACGCCGGCGGCTCGACACGGGTGAGGGGATCGTCGTCTGACGGCCGGTGTTGCCGACGTCGAGCTCGTCGTGGGTGCCGGTGGCGTCGCGGAAGGCGGCCACGGCGCAGGCCGCTGCATGGCTCGGAGTGTCCTCGGACGTGATGACGCTGCCGACGATCGTCAGCGGTGGGTCGAACGGGATCGCGTGAACGCGGGCGGAGTCGGTTTCGGCGATCTGGTCGGCGGGCAGCACCGTCCAGCTCAGCGGGTTGGAGCCGACCTCGACGATCGTGTCCTGAGCTGTGCCGGCGGGGCGGCCGATCTTCGGGCGGGCCCCGGCCTCGCCCAGCGCGGCGTCGAGGGCGTGATGCAGCGGCGGGTCGTAGGCCCGAGGCGGGACGCGCAGGATGCTATTGCCGCGCATGGGCGGTGGATCTGGCTCACGGCTGTGCCCGGTGCTGAAATTCGGTGCATGGGTATCCGACTGGGCGTGCTGGGCGCCTTCCTGCGCCTCGCCGACGCGACTCCGGAACTGGTGGTGGAGATCGAGAAGGCCGGCTACGGCACGGTGTGGCTGGCCGCCCTTGGCCCGAAGATGCTGCGGCTCGCCCGGGAACGCACCGCCGGCACGATCCCCGTCCTGGTGACGCCCGAGCACACCCGGCGGGCGCGGGAGATTCTCGGCCCCGGCAAGCTGGTGCTGCCCGGCCAGCAGGTGGTGCTGGACACCGATGTCGAGCGCGCCCGTGCCACGGGCCGAGCCTCCGTGGTCACACCAGCCCTGCACGTCACCAACTACACCAACAACCTGCGGCGGATCGGCTTCTCCGACGCCGATCTGACCGGCTCCGGCAGCGACTGGCTCATCGACGCGCTCGTCCTGCACGGCGATGCCGCCACGGTGGCCGCCGGCATCCTGGCGCATCTCGCCGCCGGCGCCGACCACGTCGGCATCACCGCTCTCGGCGACGACCGTGCCGGCGCGCTTCACGCGATCGCCGATGCCGTCTCCAGCGCCCGCGCCTCTCGCTGAAGGCGGTCCCGGCCGGGACCGCTCGCCCGGCGGTGTGCCGGGGCTACGGCCGGGCCAGGTCGATCTTGACGGGGAACGGAACCATGGCCTCGACCACGCCGGTGTGGACGTCGCCGACCCGGTAGGTGCGCGCCGTGGGGTCGAGCACGTAGGTGTAGACGAGTGGGACGCCGGCGGCGGACTGCTCGATCCGCCAGTAGAACTGAATGCCGGCCCTGGCGTACTGCTCCGGTTTGAAGACGCGGTCGGTCGTTTCGGAGCCCGGTGACACCACCTCGCCGACCAGGAGGATGTTCTCCGGGCGCATCGGTGTGACGTCGACCGTGCTCGCCCGGTACACGACGATGTCAGGTCGACGGACGGTGAGCGGCACGTCATGGATCCGGACATCGAAATTAAGATCGGAAAACCACTCCGGCGCCCCCGCCGCTTCCATCGCGACAGCCACCTTCTTGGCGAGCCGGTTGTGTTGCAGGGAGGCGCCGGGGAGCATGGCGACCATCCCGTCCACGATCTCAATGCCCTCGCACTGCTCCTCGGACAGTGAGTCGTACTGCTCCGCCGTGATCTGCCGGTGCATCCAGGCGGGAGCGGCCACCTCCGCGGTCACGTCGCACCTTCCTGACTCGGCGTCAGGGCCGATGTTCTACGGCAAGCGTAGCGTGCCAGTCGTGTCTGTCATGGCAGGTCGTGTCTGTCGTGACGGCCAGACGTGGCATCGGAGCGGGACATGCCCTGACGGCTCCCTGGTCCCACGGTAGCCAGATCGCTTCAGGCAGACGAACCGCTGACGGACGACCGTTGACGCCGCCGAATGCCGTGATCTTGACCTGCGGGTTCTGGAAAGAACGAACGGCGCGGGGCGACGCAGCCACCAGGCGATCGGCTCCCTCGCCAGCCCGGCCCGTGGGTTCCATGGTGGAAGTGCAAGCTTCCATGGTGGATGGAGCTTCGATGGCGTTGAACATCAAAAATGACGAAGCCCAGCGGCTCAGCCGTGAGCTCGCCGAGTTGACGGGGGAGAGCATCACGACGGCTGTACTTGTCGCGGTCCGGGAGCGTCTGGAGCGGATGCGCGCTGGTCGTGATGATGGCGAGTGGCGGGTCGCCCGCATCGTTGCCCTGGGCCGTCAGATAGCAGCCGTCTCCCCGCCCGGTCCGACCATAGACGATCTTTATGATGATCGCGGCCTGCCGGCATGATCGTGGACTCGTCCGCGCTCGTCGTGATCGTCCGGGCGGAGCCTGACGCGCCTCGCTACGCCGCCGCACTGGTATCGGNCCCGCCATGTCGGCGGTGAACTACGTCGAGGCGGCCGTGGTTGTCGACACGGCTCGCGATCCAGTGGCGAGCCGCAACTTCGACGAGCTTGTAAGGGTGGCCAATATAGAAGTGGTCGCGGTCACCGTGGATCAGGCGGTCCTTGCGAGGCAGGCATACCGAGATTTCGGTCGGGGTAGCGGCAGTCCCGCCCGGTTGAACTTCGGCGACTGTTTCGCCTATGCGCTGGCGGCCGCGCGGCGGGAGCCGTTGTTGTTCAAGGGGGAAGATTTTGTTCATACCGATCTGACGCCTGTTGACCTTCCTGCGGTGGCGGTCGCAAATGCCGTGACAGAGGGCGACCATGGCCGGGGCGGCAGCGAACAGTCGTCTACACAATGAGTTCGATTGCGCATCGCGGGCCGGTTGTCAGACGGAGCAGGCTGGCGATGAGTACGGGGTATGCCCGGCGAGACCGGGCATACCCTTATGGCAAGGTCACGCCACCGGCTGATGGTCGACCAGCGCCTGGCGTAGGCGGCGACGGGCACGATGGAGGCGTTGACGGGCCGCCGACGGGGTGATTTGCAGGATGCTGGCTATTTCGTCGGCGGTCAGGCCATCCCGGCAGGCCAGGGTGAGAACCATCTGACGGTGTTCGCGGGGCTACGTCTGAGCCAGGTCGCCGAGGCGGATGAGCCGCTGACGGACGACCCGTTGGCGCTGCTGATCGGCTCGGGATGGTGTCGGACCAGCTCAATCGTTGAGGACGCAACGGTGGTCGTCGTGAGGAAGTGGTCGTGAGTGTGTCCTGCGCTCCCCGCGCTTGACGGGGTGCCCGTCAAGCATCTGTCTTATAGACATTTCCCCCGCCGTCATCCGGGACTGGCGGGGCTTTTTTCTGAGTCGGCCACGTCATGTCCCCACGAGTTGTGATCTTTCTTGATTGTCAAAATGTCTGCTTCTCGGCATTCAGCCTGTTTCGGCCTCCCGTGGTTGGCTGGCTGTGGAGGGTCATGTTCGCGGCCCAGGTCACGACGTGTCCTGGTCGGCGACATCACCGAACGTGAACCGATTCGGGTGGGTTGTTTTCGTGCGCCGCTGACGGTGTGGCGGAATGGTTGAGCAGGCCGTCGAGGACGATGCCGAGAGGTGGTCGCGGCGGTCGGCAAACAGGGCGCTTTCGGACATTTTGGCCACAGCGCTTACCAGCGCGAAAACGTTGGCTCCGGTGACGTCGGCGCGGATGGCCCCGTCTCACGCTGGGCGTTTTCCAGCAGGCGGGTGCCCGCCTCCTGGAGGGCGGCGCCCGATGCCCACAGGGCCGACTCGCGGTCGTGCATCGTGGCGACCAGCGATGCCGGGAGTCCTTGGTAGACGCTGGCTCCGGCGGCGAGTTCGCGCAGCCACTCGGTCAGCGCCGCCGCGGGTGGGCGGGTCGCCGAGAGGCTGTCGGCGAGCGCGACGAGCCGGTCGAAGCCCTGGCGCAGCAGCGCCTCGCGGGTCGGGACGTGCCGGTAGAGCGTGCCGAGGCCGACCTCCGCGCGGCGGGCGACGTCGTGCAGCGACGCCTGCACTCCCTGCTCCGCCGGCACGGCTCGCGCCATGACGAGGATGTGGTCGTAGTTGCGGCGTACATCGGCGCGCCGTTCACGGTGACCTGGCGGACTCGGCCGGGGGCATCATCGCGCACCTCCCCTGGCAAGCGGAGCAGTGTTCCGTCTAATATACGGAGCACTGCTCCGGACGTTACCCCGTCCGCCGGACCCCAGGGAAGGCGACCCGACATGAAGTCCGTTCGCGTATATCGCACCGGTCCGCCCCGCGTGCTCCAGCTTGATGACATGGACCGTCCTGAGCCCGGCCCGGGCGAGGTTCTCGTCCGGGTGCACGCCGCGGGCGTGAACCCGCTGGACTGGTATGCGCGGTCGGGCTTCAGCCTCATACCCGAGTCGATGCGGCCCGCGGTCCAGTTCCCGTTCACCCCTGGGACGGACGTGTCCGGTGTTGTCGTGGGGACCGGCCCCGGCGTCACCGAATGGGCCCAGGGCGACGAGGTCTTCGGCCTGCTCCGCTTCCCGACGACGGTGGGCGCGGCGAAAGGTTACGCCGAGTACACCACCGCGCCGGTCGGCGACCTCGCGCGCAGGCCGGCCGGAATCGACCACGTCCACGCGGCGGCGGCCCCGATGGCGGGCCTGACCGCCTGGCAGTACGTCGTCGACCACGCTGCCGTGACCTCCGGGAGCACCGTGCTGGTCAACGGCGCCGCCGGTGGCGTCGGGCACTTCCTCGTCCAGCTTGCCCGCGATCTCGGCGCCCGGGTCATCGCCGTCGCGTCCACCCGCCACGAGGACTTCCTGCGCGGGCTGGGGGCCGACGAGTACATCGACTACACGACGACCGACGTCGCGGACGCGGCAAAGGACGTCGACTACCTGTTCGACACCGTCGGTGGCCCGCTCGGCCACCGTCTCACCCCGGCGATCAGGGACGGGGGAGTGCTCAGCCCGGTCTTCTTCGGTGACTACCGCGAGGACGACCTCGCCCGGCGAGGCATCCGGCTCCTGGGCGGCCAGGTCCGCTCCGACGGCCGCCAGCTCGCCGAACTGGCCGGACTGCTCGACTCCGGTGCCGTCCGGGTCGCCGTCGACAGTGTCTACCCGCTCGCCGAGGCGTGGCGTGCGCACGAACGAGCCGAGCGGGGCCACATCCAGGGAAAGATCGTCCTCAGTGTCGCCAACGGATGAGGCCATCAACGGATGAGCGGCCGTGCGCCGTCGGGTGCCACAGCCGGGACAGCGGCGAACGGCCGACTACGATGAGTGTCTACTCGCCGCCGGGCGGTAGGACCCCGTTGTCGGCGGCAAGCCGACAGGATGTCAGAAAGCCGAACATGCTGGTACCGTCCTTGCGTAGGAAGAAGTCCACCATCCCGGTGTTGAACTCGTGGCGGCGCGCGGCCGGGACGCTGATAGCGTCCATTCCCTGGGACATGAGATGGCCATTCATCATGTAGCGCGCGGTGCGCTTGTTGCCGTCGTAGTAAAATTGTTGCAGCGAGCCGAAGAGAAAGTAGGCGACTGCTTGCTCGAACTCGTCGTCGATTTCGCTGGAGAGGAACTCCAGCCCCTGAGAGAAGATGCGGTGCAGGTTCCCGCCGCCGTGCTCGGTGGCGGGCGGTAGGTAGCGGCCGTGTTCTCCGAGGCTGACGCCAGGGGTGAGGGTCTCTCTGCCTTCGCCGCGGAAATGGCCTGACTCCAGTGCCTCGTCTCGAGCGAGCAGAAACTGGAGCCTGTCGGAGACCTCCTTGGACAATCGGAAATCGCGCGTCCTGACGAGCCGGCCGAGCTCGCTCGCCGCCTCGGCCAGGTTCAGGATCTGACGTTCGTCGCTGATCTTCCGTCCGCCGACGGTGATCCCGTCCAGAAGCGTCTGGACCTCGGGGTAGGTGAACGGGTTGCCCTCGAGCACCGCCGCGTCCCACACGTACTCCGGCAGCGACCGCTGGAACCGCCAGACGGCGCGCTCGACCGAGAATCGCGGAATATCCCGGCTCACCGTGGACCGATCCCATGTGAATCCGAGAGCGCCTAGCATCGCCCTGCTCGTCGCCATGGATCGCACCTCCTCGGACTGTACGTGACCCGCGCGTACCGCGAGCCATGCCGGTGATCCAACGATACGGCGACCACCGGGATCCCAGAGTGTCCGGCAGGCCGGCCTGCCGGAGCTGGTCGGGTCACACGTCGAGTCTCGGCGATGACGCGGAGCGGAAACCGGCGGACGCCGTGCCGCGCGCCCGGTTCGTGCCAGGGCGCCTCCAGCAGCGGCTGTGTCGCGGACCGGTCGGGGACGGCGGCGATGATCCTGTCGGTCCGTTCGCGCTGATATCGCCCACCGGGCCGGCCGTACCGGCGAGCAGGCTCGCCGCACCCTCGCACGGTCGCGCCGGATCGGGCAGGCAGAGCTGATCGGGGCGCCCCCCGGTCCCGGATCGCGTCGCGGCGTCTGGCGGTCCACCGGACGGCGCCGGTCAGCCGGCACGCTGACCCGGCGGGCCGCCCGAGCCGGCTACTGTCAGGGCCGTGGGCCTGCACCTGAGCCAGGTCGAGGCAGCGGACGAGCTGCTGACGAACGACCCGCTGGCGTTCCTGATCGGGATGGTTCTTGACCAGCCGGTTTCGCAAAGAACGAACGTGGCCTCGCCGGCCCACTCCTGAAATTGGGGGGCACGTGACATTCGGCGTCCATGCTCCGGACGGAGAGCAACCTTCTCGGGGTTTTGTCCGGGGCAGTGATGAGGGCCAGCCGATCGACCTGCCGAACTGGTCGATGCTCGTCAAGGTCACGGCCGGCGACACCCTCGGTCGGTTCACCGTACTGGAGGGGCGGATGGGCGGGCGGGAACCTGGACCGCTACCGCATGTTCACGAGGGCCATGACGAAACGTTCGTGGTCCTCGAAGGCCGGCTGCGGTTCCGTGTCGGGGATGGCTTCCACACCGCCGTTGCCGGCGAGACGGTGTTCGCCAGCCGGCGGCTGGCACACGGTTTCGGTAATCCCTTCGAGGAACCGGCCCGTTACGTCGCTATCCTCACCCCCAGCGGCTACGAGGACTACTTCGCCGAGGTCGCGGAGCATGTCGCCAGGACCGGCGCCACGCCCAGCCGAGCCCTGACGCAGGAACTGATGGCGCGCCACCGGACGGTTCTCGCGCCGCCCCTGCCCGACCCCGATGCGGCCCCGCCTCGATAGCCGGTCACGCACCCTGTGGACGGGGCGTCGGCGCGCGCCCCGCCACCGCGGCCCCTCGACGGGAGACTGTCGATGCCTGGCGTCGAGACTGCCGACCTCATGACGGTGGACCCGAGCCGAGGAAGCTGCGGTGATGGCGTGGGACTGCATCTGAGCCAGATCGACGAGGCGGACGAGCTGCTGACGAATGATCCGTTGGCGCTGCTGATCGGGATGGTGCTGGACCAGTGGGTGTCGGAAAGAACGAGTGGAACGGGGCGATCCGCTGCTGCGGACAGCGGCACGCCCCGGTTGTGACCAGTTCGTCCGCTCAGATACGCCGCAGCTTCTCCGGATTGCGGACCGCGTCGATGCGCGTGATGCGACCGTCGCTGACGACGAACGAGAGTGCCGCGCGATGGCCGTCGCCGCCTGGGAGTACCACCCCGAGCCGTCCGTTGATCTTGATCTCGATGGCTTCGTGACTGAACGTGCGGCTGAGCGCCGCCCACGCGCGCGACCCGCGGCCCTCCCCGCAGCGGCTTGCGGGAGGCAGTGGCGCGCCCGCCGCCGTCCGACGTCCAGAGGACGTCCGGATCCAGCACCGCGGCGAGGCCCTCAAAGTTGCCCTCGGCGACCGCCTGTGCGAACGCTCGTACGGCGCGGTCGTGCTCGGCGCCCGAGGCCACGAAACGGGGGCGCTCCTGCCTGATGCGGCGGCGCGCGCGTGAGGCTGACTGCCGCACCGCCTGGGTCGTGCGGCCGACTATCTCGGCGATGTCGGCGTACGGCACGTCGAACACGTCGTGCAGCACGAACGCCGTGCGTTCCGCGGGTGACAGGTGCTCAAGGATGGCCAGCAGCGCATAGCTGACCGACTCGTCCAGCGTGACGCGGTCCGCCGGGTCGTCCGATACGAGCGGCTCCGGAAGCCATGGGCCGACATAAGTCTCCCGGCGCGCGCGCGCTCCGTAGTCGATCGAGCGCGAGCCGGGCGACGACCGTCGTCAGCCAGCCGCCGAGGTTCTCGATCGCCCGGACGTCCGTGCGTTCCAGCCGCAGCCACGCCTCCTGTACGACATCCTCCGCCTCACCGATGTCGCCGAGCTCGCTGTAGGCGAGCTGGATCAGCCGTGGACGAGCCTGTGCGAAACGCTCCGCGACGCTCATCGGGTGATCTGGCTCCAGATCTCGGTGCCGGCGCGCAGGCGCGGCGTCCAGCCGCTCGCCTCGCGTAGCCGGCGGCTCGACACCCGCTGTGAACGTGCCATGGGCCCGTCGCGTGGTGCCTGGCGGCGTAGCGCGTCGCGCCCGACAGCGGCGGCCAGTGCGGCGTCGATCTCGGCGTTCGTGGGTGGGTCGGCGTCGACGACGTTGTAGGTTCCGGCTGGTATGGACAGCGCGGCCGGTATGGCTGCTGCCGCGTCGTCCAGCCAGATGGTCGGCCGGTAGGCGCCGGGGGGTCCGGCGGCTGTCGAGGTCCCGGCGTGCGCGGCCTGGAGCGTGGCCAGTGTGGATCCGCTGTCGGGTCCCATGAACAGCCCGAAGCGCAGGACGACGGTGTCGCCGTCGAATAGCTCGCGCGCGTTGCGCTCGGCCGTCAGCGAGCTGCTCGTCACGCCGCCGCCGGTGACTGGGGCATCCTCGTCGAGCCACGTCTCGCCGCCCTCGGTGTATACGAACGCGATCGACTCCTGGACGAGGCGCCGTGCCCCCGCGGCCTGCACGGCACGCGCGATGGCCGCCGAAGCTTCGATACGCAGACGGTCGTTCTCCGCCCACGCGGACGGGTCGGCCATGCGGTCGGGGGTTGGGATGTGTGTCAGTAGGTTGACGACAGCATCGGCTCCGTCGAAGGCGTCGCGCAGCGACGCCTCGTCGAACACGTCGCCGTCGACAGCGCGTGCCCCAAGGCTCTCGAGCCGCTCACGGCCGGGCGCGGACCGCGTCACGCCCGTGACGCGGTGGCCCGCGGCGAGCAGTTCGCTCACGGCGCGCCGCCCGAGCACACCTGTGGATCCGGTAAGCACGATCTCGCTCATACCTAACTGGCGACGTAGCCCGCTTGATCGTGACAGCATGTTCAGCCTCGGGTGGTCGGACGGCCGCGAGGCGCATCGACGGACCAGCAGCGCGACCGTCGCTGCGCCGAGGTCGGCTACGGTGATGTCGTGGGACTGCATCTGAGCCAGATCGACGAGGCGGACGAGCTGCTGACGAATGATCCGTTGGCGCTGCTGATTGGGATGGTGCTGGACCAGCAGATTCCGTTGGAGCGGGCGTTCGCTGCGCCGTACGAGCTGACTCGGCGTCTGGGCCGGGGGCTGGATGCCGATGAGCTGGCGGGGTTCGATCCGGACAAGCTTGGCGCGCTCTTTTCGCAGCAGCCGGCGTTGCACCGGTTCCCCGGATCGATGGCGAAGCGGGTGCAGGCGCTGTGCCGGATTGTCGTGGACACCTATGACGGGGACGCGGCGCGGGTGTGGACGACCGCGGCTGACGGTAAGGAGCTGTTGAAACAGGTGTCGGCGTTGCCGGGGTTCGGCGTGCAGAAGGCGAAGATCTTCGTGGCGTTGCTCGGCAAGCAGCTCGGCGTCACCCCGCCCGGCTGGCAGGAGGCATGCGCCCCGTTCGGGGAGGAGAGCAGCTTCCGTTCCGTCGCGGACATCACCAGCCCTGAGACCCGCATCAAGGTCCGCGACTTCAAGAAGGCGATGAAAGCCGCCGCCAAGGCGTGAAGCCCTGATCGACTCTCGTCGCCGCGGCCTTATTGTCGGTGTCCACCTTGTTCTGTGGCGCGAGGGCCGCCGGATTCTGCTGATGTCTATGTGATGAGTTCGATGGCGCAGCGGGGGCCGGCCGCGGCGGCGTACTTGGCGTCGCAGGTGAGAAGGACCGCGTCGATCTGTTCCGCCAGCGCGACGTAGCCGGCGTCGTGGGCGGTCATGTTTTCCCGCAGTTCCCAGACGCGTTGAGCGGTCGGCCCGCCGAGCGGTTCGCGACGGAATCGAGGCAGCGGACGAGCTGCTGACGAACGACCCGTTGGCCCTGTTGATCGGGATGGTGCTGGACCAGCAGGTATCGGAAAGAACGAATAGGACGTCAGCGTTCGGGCGTGGCCAGGATCTTGAAAAGCATGGTGTTGGCGTCGGTGAGCGTCTGGACGTCGACCCGGCGCAGGCACTCTTCTAACGCGGCCCTGGCCACAAACGTGACCAGGCCCATCACAGCCCACTGACCCTCGCCCAGCCTGACGCAGAACCCCTCGTCGGTGGCGTGCTCCACGACGAGTGCAACCAGCACGGTCGGCTCATCGACGATCTCGTTGTAGACCGTGGAACTGATGACCAGCACCGCCTGGGGCGTCGGCCCGGTGCGGGTGGTCCAGATCTCGCCGCGCCGCGGCGATCTCATTCGGCGGCGTCCCCCAGGTTGGGCAGGCCGGCCGCTGCGAGTGCCCGCTGGTTGGCCTCGCCGAAGGCGAGAGCCGCGTGGGTGACCGCCGGGTTCGTCCGCACCCAGGCGGCGTGGGCCGCACAGCGCCGGCGCATGTCCTCGGCGTCGAGCACGCGCTCGACCCACGCGTTCATCGACGTGTCCTCGGCCTCGGCATACGGCTTGACAGCCTCGTACGCCTCGTCCGAGAGCCGAAGCGTGATCGTCCGCGTCATGCGCAATATGCTAGCAAGATCTGACAGCAATACTCGTGGCAGGCTGGAACGAGTCGTCGCCGTGCCCTGCCATGAGGTCGCCGTGCCCTGCTGTCAGGAAGAGCCGCGGTGTTCCCCGGCGTCGCCGGCCGGCTCACCGAGAAGTTCCTCCCGCTGGTCCGTGAGCTGCCCACCGGCGCGCCGCTCGCCGCGACGCGGTCGGCTACGTCATGACCCACGAGTCGCTCGACTGAATGAGCCGCGTCGCGACGGGCGCCCGCCTGGGGAGGCGGGCTATCCAGCCCGCGCCTCGCCGGGTTCGGTGCCCGCTGTGGGGCCTTCAGGTAGTCGCCGTGACCGGCTTGGACTGGTATCTCTCTGCACGGACCGCCCTTTCATGCCTTTATTCCGAGCAGTTCCACTTCGAAGCGGAGAGTGGAGTTGGGCGGGATGACGGGCGGGAAGCCGCGGGAGCCGTACGCGAAGTCAGGTGTGACGGTGAGCACAGCCTTCTGACCGAGCGATAGCTGAGGGACCCCCTCATCCCACCCTTTGATCACCTTGCCGACACCGATCTGGGTCACGAACGGCGAGCCTCTGTCACGGGACGAGTCGAACTTCGTGCCGTCGAGCAAGGTGCCAACATAGTGAATCTGCACCGTGTCCCCCTTCTGGGGGAAGGTCTTGCCGTCCCCCGGCGAAAGGGTCTCAACCGATACGCCCATGTGACCGGCCTTTCCTCGATGATGGGACCATCCCCCAGCAGACCCGCCCTGGCTGGAGCCGAGCACACCGCCGTCACGGATCTCCGCACCTCGCGGGCAAGAACCGGGGGCGTCCAGGGAAGTACGTCAGGCGAACTTACCTCCTCGACTCTCGTTCGAGCCTGCTCGTCCGACGGCCCGCCACGGCAGCCGATCAGGCCGCTTCGGTGAAGCTGCCGCGCGCCTCTTGCCGACGGCCTGCCGCATTCTGGCGTTGGCGTGCCGCGCTCTGAGGCGAGCGGTGCGGCGCCGCCTGCCGCGCGGTGAGCGACGGAGCGGTGGGCGGGGCCTGAGCCTCTAGATCGTTATGATGTTGATGAGGTCCTCGAGACCGGCGAGGTCGGCGGCGTTGCGGGTGTAGACGCTGGCTTCGTGGGCGTGCGCGGTGGCCGCGATCAGCAGGTCCATCGTCCGGGCGCGCGGTTGGCGTCCGATCTCGACGACGCGGGCAGCGAGCCGGCTGTAGCTGTCGGCGACGGCATCGTCGACGGGTAGCGGGTCGAATCGTCGTTGCAGTGCGCTGAGACGGGCGAGCCGGTTCGCGCGGGCCTCGGAGGTCTTCGCGACCAGGACGCCGAACTGGAGCTCGGCGATGCTGATGACGCTGACCGCGAGTTCGCCGGGGATCGGCGCGATATTGGTGGCGATCAGCACGCTGGTGTCGAGGATGCCACGGTTCACCGATCTTCCCAGGGGTCTGTGACGGTGCCGTCGACGAGGTCGCGATCACCGGGCCAGTCGGTGTCGGCCGGCAGGACGAAGACATCCGCGAGGTCGTCCCAGCGCCGCCATGCGCGCGGGGTCACCGGGCCGAGAACGGCCGCCGGCCGGCCGGAGACGGTGATGGTCAACCGCTCGCCGGCCTGGGCGCGCCGCACCAGTTCGCTGGCATTCTGCCGCACCTCACGAAGCCCTATCTCATTCACCTTTCCAAGGTAGCACTTGTGCTACCTGCTGGCGTGAGTTGAGCTGGTTCAGGTGGTGGCTACCAGCACGTCCTCTCCGGTTGACGGGCGCAGGCCGTCGGTCCGACCGGCGAGGTAGCGCTCGGCGAGCGCGGCTCCCGATACGTGTCGCAGCCAGCCGGAGATGCCGTAGCCGAGTTCGATCAGGCGCCTGCGCTTCCAGGCATGGGGCGGGGCTGGTCGACCTCGAACACCGTCAGACGAGCGGCGATCTCCAGCCTGCGCTGGGCGAAGGTGTCCAGGCCGGCCCCCAGGATGACCGCGGTCTAATGCCCGATCGTCGAGGACGTACCCGCTCATGCGATGGCACGTGCCTGATGAGCGGCAAGCGTGGTGATCGCAGCCTGCCCCAACACGGCCACCGGGCCACGATCGTCTACTGTACGTAGCCGATCTGCGACAGCGTTCAGTTCGGAGGCTCCAGTGGCCCGCGGAGGAGGCTGAGTCGATTCTCCAGTGTCTGGCCACCGGCCAGGACGGGCTGCTTGACGTCTCACGCTCGACCGCGCGCCGGCGCTACGGCCGCTACCGGCTGCGTGAGCACGCCCGGATGGCGCTCGGGACGGCTCTTGTCTATGGGTGCGCAACGTCGACGAGATCGACCGGCGGGTCGTCGAGCACGTCTGGGAGTACGGCTGGATCACGAACCGGACCGTTCAGAACCTGTTCACGGTGGACGTCTACCAGGCACGTCGCTGGCTGGCTGATCTTCGTAGGCGGGAGCTGCTGGTGCAGATGACCGAGGGGCGGTCGTCCGGGCCAGGAATCCGGTACGGGCCAGGCCCCGAGTTCCCCGGCCGGCCAGGGCGGGACCAGCCGGGCCGAACGAACCGGCCGGATTCGCTGGACCAGACGGCCCAGACAAGGGCGACTGGTCATGAGCGGGATGGTGCCTGACAGCGGCTCCTTCCGTCTTGCTCCGCCCTCGTTGTCTCCGACCAGCTTCGGAGGAGGAATCGAGGTTGGTCAGGATTCCGCGATTGTCCGGGTCCGGGACGCTCGGCGATTTCGGCGCAGGATGGTGAATCCCAGGGGCGCGAGCAGCAGTACGGCGATGTCGATCGCGCCAATTAGGTAGTTCCTGCTGGCTGTCGATGTTGTTTTCACGGGCACTGCCGCACCGGGGCGACGGGGGAAGGTGACAGTGGCCTGGGCGCTCTGTTCGGTGAGCCCGCTCTTGAGGTGAATCCGCGCCTTCCACGGGCCGTCGGGTAGTTGGCTGTCGAGTACCACTGTGACCGGTTCGGTCTGGCCGGGGGCGAGAGTTGTGCCGAGTTTCGCTGGGAAGGGCCGGGTGTTCAGACCACCGGGACCTTCGGTGAGGGTCAGCTCGCCGCTCATGTCCAGAGCCCGGCCGCCGGTGTTGTGGACCTGCGCGGTGAGGGCCGGCCGCCCGTCGGATAGGCGTTTCGGTGTCAGCGAGTCGATGGTGAAGTTCGGCGCTGGGGGTCCACCCGGTCCGACGGCCAGGTAGACCCGGATGCCGACCCGGTTGACTTCGACGACGCCTTTGTCCTGCGACGCGGGCGCGGTGGTTTCGGCCCAGATGCCGGCGTAACGCTCGCCGGGAGAGGCGTCACGGGGCACCGTGATGGTCGCCGTGACAGGGGCGGAGGCGCCGGGCGGCAGGACCAGGGTGCCAGGGTCCAGGCTGATCCAGGTGGTCAGGTCGTTGGGAGTGCGTCCGGCGGCGATGTTGAACGTCCCGTTTTCGACTGAGGCTGCGCCCGGGTAGACCGTCAGCCGCGCTTCCGAGCCACTTTTGTTGGTGACTTCGATATGCCGATGGATCACGGCGCCAAGTGGCAGGTAGTCGACGATGTAGATCCGCGCTCGCGGGTTGTCCCGTTCGTTGGTCGGGGCGTCCAGCAGCCGGATGCCGATACTTCCCGGCTGGGAATCCGCAGCTCGCGCGGGTGCGGTGAGCGCACTTGTGGCCGGGATGAGCATCCCGGCCACAAGCACGGCGAGTGTGGTCAGAACACGTCGCACGGTAGATTACGCTCCGTCAGATGACCGAGTGAGTGACGACCGAGCTGTAGGTTCCGGAGATCGCCCCTGCGGGAATGGTCGCGGTAATGGTCGGATTCCACGTGGCCGTGTTGTCGCCCCCACCAGGCCATGTGGGGTTGAGCACGACCGGGTTCTGCGGAGTCGTGGAGAGCGTCAGGGGTGTGGTGATCGTCCATTGGCTGATCGGGATTCCGGTGGATGTGACGACGCCGGTGTCGTATGAGGCGGTGAGAGTGTGCGTCCCGTTTTGGAACGGTGTCGCCGAGACCGAGGCGGTCCAGGACGCGGGGTCGACGCTGCGGTTGTCGGTGACCGTCACCGAGCCCAGTTGGCCGCTGAGCGTGGACGAGGTCACTGGTCCCGTGGCAAGCGTGACCGGGCCGGCCGGCACGCTGATGTCGAGCGTTCCCCCGGTCAGGTCGAAGTTTGCCGTGGTATTTCCGGATCCGGCTGCCGCGGCGGGTAGTGCGGTGGCGGTGGCCAGGACTATGGCCCCCAGGAGAGTCGGCGTGATCTTGCGCAAAGCATGCCTCACAGTGGTGATTAATGATACGTCCTGATTTGGACGGAATTGACCCGATCTGGGTCGCAAATCAAAAGATACTACTCTCAGTGTGCAGACTTTAACTATGAGTAATGCAGCGTGTCGTGGTGTGCCATGGCCGGCATGACCGGCAGGTCGCGGAAGGCCGTGCCACAGGGCGCTGTCATGATCTGCCTGGCTTTGGCCCGCGGTGGCCATCGGGATGGACCGAGGAGCGACAGCCGGAACCGGACTACGTCGGGTCGGCCGTAACGTCCGGGCCCGGATCGGTACGGACCTGCTCCGCCGGGCTTGGCCCGATCAGCTGGCCAGCAGGACGGCGGGCGGGAAGGCGCAGATGGCGGCGGCGGTGAGATAGATCGCGATATGGGCCCACAGCGGCGCCCGGCGCGTGGGCTCCAGCAGGCGCGAGATACGCGCGATCACCGGGGCGTGGATGGGGGAGGAGCTGGTGGGCCGGGACGTCAGGTGGTCCGCCGCGCCGCCTTGACCGCCGCGGCCGTTCCCGGGCCACCGGCGCGCGGAGCCGGCTC
>NZ_JWIO01000015.1:19470-31019 GCF_001017755.1 Protofrankia coriariae | reverse complement strand
TCGGGCTCGCAGGCCCCTGCCGTAGCCGCTCGCCCGCGATGAGCGGATCGCCCTGCCATGGGAGATGCCGGTGATGCCGACCGCGCCGGCCGGTACCGGGGAGCGGGCCACCCCGAGCCGGGCCAGCGCCCGGGCCAGGGTCCGGCAGCTGGTGCGACGGGCGGCGGTGTCGTCGGCGAGCATCTCGACCAGCAGGGACACCGCGGCGGTCGCGTCGCGCGCGGGCGGGAGGAACGGGAAGGTCTGCTGCCAGGCCACGAAGGGCTGGATGACGAGGTCGTGCCGGCCGCGGGCGTGCGCCTCCTCGTGCTCGAGGACGGACTCCAACTCGTCCTGGGCGAGCGCGGCCAGCAGCCCCCTGGAGACGACGACCCGGGTGTGGCGGACGCCGGGCAGGCAGTAGGCGACCGCGACCGGATGGTCCAGGACACGCAGCCGTCCGCGCCGATGGATCTCCCCGGCGCAGGCGGGCAGCCCGTCCGGCGGCTGGCATCCGCCGCCCCCGGCGTCCCCCGGCCGGGCGGCTGAGGACGCCGCTGTCGCGTCGTGCTCGCCGTGGTCCTGGCCAGCGAGGTCGACCAGGTGGCGGTGGTGGCGACGATGCCGCAGGGTCTGCGCGGTGGACAGGGCGAGGACGCCGAACAGTCGGGCGGCCAGCGCGGACGCCACCCCGAGCCCGATCACGTTGATCCAGCCGAGCCCGGCGAGGGGGTCGCCGGCGGCCACATGACCGGCGTGGTCGAGCACGCCCAGCGGCAGGTCGGTGGAAAGCGGCGCGAACGTGAACGCGATCACCGCGAGCAGCGCCGACACTCCGCCGGCAAGCCCGATCGCCTGCCACAGCACGATCGCGGACCGCGGGCAGCGGGACGGCCAGTGCGCCCTGGCGAGCAGGCGGGGAACGGGCCATGCGAGCACACCTGCGAACAGAGCGAGGATGGCCGCGGTCGTCATAGCGGGTGAACAGTACCTCTGGCCGCAGACAGAGGTTCGGTTTGAGCGTGTGTCGTGTCCGTTACGGCGTCCGATACGAAGGTCACGAGGCGGTGGCCTCCGGGCTGGTGATCTCCGAGCTCGCGATCTCCGACACGGTGGCCGTGCGGCGGGTGCCCTCGGCGCCGGCGTGTTCTGGCATGTCGGAGCCCCCGCCTGCTTCCGTGTCGGTCGCCTCGCCGAGGGTGCCGATGGCGATGCCGGCGGCGGCGGTGGCGACGGCGGCGAGAGTGGTCGAGACAGGATCACCTGGGGCGAGGCCGGTCCCGGTGACGGTCGCGTCGTCGTGTTCGGGTGCGGCCTCCGGTGACGGGGCGAGGGCCCGGCGCAGGATCTCGGCTTCGGCCGGGGAGACGGAACCGACGAAGCGCACCAGCGCCGAGCCGCGGTCCTCGGTGGTGTCCAGGGCGGCGAGCATGGCCTCGGCGACGACGGCGTCCCGGCTGCTCGACGCCCGGTAGCGGTGCGCGCGTTCCGCGCGTTCCCGCTGGACGAAGCCCTTGCGCTCGAGGCGCTCGAGCACCGTGAGGACCGTGGTGTAGGCGAGGTCGCGTTCGTGGTCGAGCTGGGCAGCCACATCACGCGCGGTCAGCCAGACGTCGACGTCCCACAGCACGTCCATGACTGACCGCTCAAGGTCACCAAGGCGCGCCATGTATCTCACTGTACGACGCGCCACGAAATTCTGTGCCCCCATCGCCCCATCGGGAGTCCGGCTGTGACCTTGTGGCCGACGGCGGATGCTGCCGGCGGACGTCCCGTATTCTACAAAGCGTAGAAGTTCGACAGAGCGTAGAAGATCTCCCGTTCGCGTGGGCTCCGGGTGGGCGCCGTGGGGCGGGAGGCAGGAGGGATCACGCATGATCCTCGCCGCGTCCACGGATCTTGCTCGTGGCCAGACCGCGTTCTCGCTGGCCTTCCACATCTGTTTCGCGGTCTTCGGGGTGGGCCTGCCCTGGCTGCTGCTGTACACCGAACGCCGCTGGATCCGCACGGGCGATCCGGTCTGGCTCGCCCTCACCCGCAGGTGGGCGCGGGCGTTCGCCGTGCTGTTCGCGGTCGGCGCGGTGTCGGGGACGGTGCTGTCCTTCGAGTTCGGCCTGCTGTGGCCGGCGTTCATGGCCCGTTACGGAGGCGCGCTCGGCCTGTCGTTCACGCTCGAGGGCTTCGCGTTCTTCATCGAGGCGATCTTCATCGGCCTGTACCTCTACGGCTGGAAGCGGCTGTCCCCACGGGCCCACTGGCTGACGATGTTCCCGATCGCCATCGCGGGCACCCTGTCCACCCTGTTCATCATCACCGCGAACGCGTGGATGAACGTTCCGCGCGGCGTGCGGGAGGTCGGCGGGCGGGTCGTCAGCGCGGAGCCGCTCGCGCCCTTCCTCTCCCCGGCCACCCCGGCACAGGTGATCCACATGCTGCTCGCGGCGCTGATGTGCACCGGCGGTGCCGTCGCCGGCGTATACGCGGTCGGGATGCTGCGCGGACGCCGGGACGCCTACCACCGCCGCGGCCTGCGGGTCGGCCTGGTCACGGTGCTCGCCTGCGCCCCGCTCCAGGCGGTCGTCGGCGACTGGGCGGCGCGCGTGGTCGCGGCCCAGCAGCCGCTGAAGCTGGCCGCGATGGAAGCCCTGTACCAGACACGGTCATACGCACCGCTGACCCTCGGCGGCATCTACGACGACGCCACTGGCGAGGTCCGGCACGGCATCGAGATCCCCGACCTGCTGTCGTTGATGACCGGCTGGAGCCGTGACCACGTGGTGACGGGACTCGCGGCCGTCCCACCGGAGCAGCGCCCGAACGCCCTGCTCGTCCACCTCGCCTTCGACACGATGGTGGCCCTCGGGACGGCGCTCGTCGGGCTGGCCGTGGCCGTGGCGGTGGTGGCGGCGCGCCGTCGACGGCGTGGCGTCCGCCCGACGCTCCCGACCGGCCGGGGCTGGCTGCTGGCGGCGAGCGCCACCGGGCCGGCATCCATGATCGCGATGTTGGCCGGCTGGGAGGTGACCGAAGGTGGCCGGCAGCCCTGGATCGTCTACGGCCGCATGCTGGTGACGGACGCGGTGACCCACAGCCCCGGCCTCGGCTGGGCCTTCGGCGGCACGCTCCTGCTCTATCTGGGGCTCGCAACGGCGCTGGTACTCATCCTGCGGCGGATGGCCGCCGGCGGACCCACCTACGAGGCCACGCCCGAGAGCACGTCCGCGACCACGTCTGAGAGCACGTCCGAGGCGGCGGGTGCCGTCACGGCCGATGCGCTCCCGGCCGATGTCTCAGCGGCTGACGGGCCGCCGGCTGGCAGGCCGCTGGCTGGCAGCACGCCGGACGGCGGCGTCGCGGCGGATGCCGTACCGGAGGCCGGGAGGGGCGAGGCCGTCCCGGCGGAACCCGCGCGATCGGCCGGGGCGAAGCGATGACCGCCGCGGACGCCCTGCTGCTGGTCATGGTCGGCGGGCTGACGGCATACGCGCTGCTCGGCGGCGCCGACTTCGGCGCCGGCGTGTGGGACCTGTTCGCCCACGGACGGCACGCCGCCGAGCAGCGGGCACTGATCTCCTCCGCCCTCGGACCGGTGTGGGAGGCCAACCACGTCTGGCTGATCTTCGTGATCGTGGCGATGTTCTCTGGGTTCCCGGAGGCGTTCGGCGTGCTCGGCAGCACGTTGGAGCTGCCCATGGCGCTGGCGCTCGTCGGCATCGTGCTGCGGGGCAGCGCCTACGTCTACCGTGCCTACGGCGCCGGGGCGGCCGGCCCCGACCACTGGTGGGGGCGGGTGTTCGCGGCCGCGTCCACGGTCACGCCGTTCATGCTGGGCGTGTGCGGCGCGGCCATGGCCAGCGGGGTCGGCCGCCGCGATGCCGCGGCCGCCCCGTTCACCAGCGCGTTCGGGCTGCTGGCCGGCGCCTTCGCGGTCGCCGCGACCGCTTTTCTCGCCGCCGTCTACCTGTGCCGGGACGCGTCCCGGCGACCGGGGAGCGAGCATCTGGTGGCCGGTTTCCGGCGCCGGGCGCTCGGTGGCGCGATGGTCGCGGGGGCGCTCGCGGCCGCGTTGCTGCCGTTGCTGTGGCGGGACGCGCCGGTGGTCGCGCAGCGGTTCCCCACCCGTGGCGTCCCGTTCGTGACCGTGTCGGTGTGCGGTGGGGTGGGCGCGCTGGTCCTGGTCTGGCGGCGGCACTACACCGCGGCGCGGCTGGCGGCGGGTCTTGCGGTGGCCGGGGTGCTGTGGGGCTGGGCCGTCGCCCAGTACCCGGACCTGGTGGTCGGGCAGGTCGCCGTCGCCGCGGCCGCGGCACCCGCGCAGAACCTGCGGGCCATGCTGATCGCGATCGGCTGCGGGGTGGCTGTCCTGCTACCGGCGTTGCTCCTGCTGTTCAGGGTGTTCGCCGACCCGGAGCCTACCGGCGGCGAGCCGCGTCACTGACGCCGTCCCGCCGTTCAGCTGCCGTTCCGCCGGCGCTGGCTCGCGCCGGCCCGCACCGGGCGTATGTGTACACAACGCCCGGTGCGGGCGCGGACCGGTGCGTGGGCTGCCGGCCCGGTCGGCCGATTCGCTCGGGCCGTTACGTTCGCCAGGTGAGGCTAACTGGCGACGGGCGGGCAGCGGCGCGAACCGACACCGGCACACGCACCGGCGACACCGCCGGGGCGGCCCCGGGAGGGCGACCGCGGCACGAACCGGCCGGGAAGCTTGGTCACGCTGCGCAACCAGACAGCAGTCCCAGAGGCCCTGGCGGCTTCAGCGGTGACGGCGGTGACGAGCGCGGCAGCGACCACGGAGGCGACCATGGCGCCGGTCGCGTGCGTTCCCGGCGGCTGCTCACTCACGAGGTGTGGCTGGTGCTGGGCGTCTCGCTGGGGGCGTCCGGACTGTGGGCACTCGTCCGTTACATCGGCGATCTGACCGCCCCCGGGCCGGTCCGCCAGCAGGTCGCCGAGCTGAACTCGTCGGCGGCGCCAGGGCGCCCGTGGCTCGACCTGGCCCTGCAGCTGACCGGGATCGCCACCGCGATCGTCCCCGCCTTCCTGGCACTGCACCTGCTCGTCCGGGACGGTGGAGGGCTGGCCTCGATCGGCCTCGGCCGCGGCCGCGGTGGGCTGGTCCGCGACGCCCGTTTCGGGGCCGGGCTTGCCGCGGTCGTCGGCGGTGGCGGGCTCGGGCTGTACCTGCTCGCCTGGCACTCGGGCGCGAACCTGACGGTGGTCCCCACCAGCCTGCCGGACGTGTGGTGGCGTATCCCCGTCCTGGTGCTGTCCGCGGTGCAGAACGCGGTGCTCGAAGAGGTCGTCGTGGTCGGCTACCTGCTGACGCGACTGCGTCAGCTTGGCTGGGATGAGCGTGCCGCGCTGGCGGCGAGCGCGGTGTTGCGCGGTTTGTACCACCTGTACCAGGGGCTTGGCGGTTTCGCCGGAAATCTGGTTATGGGCCTGCTGTTCGGGTGGATCTATCAACGTCGGGGACGGGTCGGCCCGCTCGTGGTGGCGCACGCTCTGATCGACATTGTGGCTTTTGTTGGTTATGTCGTCATGGCCGGCAGGGTCTCCTGGCTGCCCACATCGTGATCGCTGTTCGGGAAACCGCCAGACTGTCATACGTTTAACATGGGATGAACAACAGTCAACGGTGGTCTCGCCGCGGCATGTCGGACGCGGTCAATGCTGTCCCGGATGGTCGTGCTGTGCCGGGCCGGCTGGCCGCCCCAGTCGCGTCGGATTGTCCGGATGCGGCCGTGGCAGGAACGCAGACGGCGATCGCATCACGCGAATATAACGGAGGGTGACCGTGGGCGGCGGGCTTAGAGAAATAGAGCGCAAGTTTGCCGTCGATCCGGGTTTCGTGCTGCCCGCCCTGGAACAGTTGCCGGGTGTGGCCGCGGTCAGCGAACCGGAACGGGCGACCCTGGAGGCCGTCTACTACGACTCCGACGATTTCCGACTGGCCCAGAACAAGATCACACTACGGCGCCGGACGGGCGGGCACGACGAAGGATGGCATCTCAAGCTGCCGTTGCGTGCCGGCGAACGGGAGGAGATCCAGCGTCCGCTCGGCGCGGCAGACACCCCGGCGGACGAGCTGACGCCACCGGACGACCTCGTTGATCTGGTACGCGTCCATCTTCGTGACGCACCGTTGCGACCGGTGGCCCGGCTGGTGACCGACCGTACTTCCATCCGGCTCCGGGACGCCGCCGGCGCCGACCGGGCCGAAGTGGTCGACGACCAGGTCAGCGCCTGGACCCTCGGCGCGGCGGCCAACCGGGAACAGGGGGAACAGGGGGACCCGTCGACGGGGGCGCAGCCGGCAGCAGGATCGGAAGGACCGGCGGCTGAAGGGCAGCGGCAGCTGTGGCACGAGATCGAGATCGAACACGTCGGCACCGGTGATGACACCAGCCTGTTGGACGAGGTCGGCGTGCTGCTCACGGCCTCGGGCGCGTCGGTGTCCCCGGACGCGTCCAAGCTCTCCCGGGTGCTCGGCCCGGCGCTGGCGCGACAGCCCCGCTCCGAGGCGCTGCCCTCGCCCGGCAAGCTGCGGCCGCGCTCCCCGGCGGGCGAGGTGGTCGGGGCCTACCTGGCCGCCCAGGTCCAGGCGCTGCTCGCCGCCGACCCGCACGTCCGTCTCGACGTCCCGGACGCCGTCCACAAGATGCGGGTGGCCACCCGCCGGTTCCGCAGCACGCTGCGTACGTTCGCGCTCCTGTTCGACGACGCGCGCGCGGCCCACCTGGACGGGGAACTGCGTGACCTGGCCGGCGCGCTGTCCGCCGCCCGCGACGCCGAGGTGATGGTCGAGTACTTCGACGGACGGGTGGCGTCGCTGCCGGCCGAGCTGGTACACGGCCCCGTCGCCGAAACGATCGACAGCCAGCTGCTCGCCGGGCAGGAGCAGGCGCGCGCCGAGGCGCTGACGATGCTGCGCAGCGAGCGTTACCTGACCCTGGTCACGGACCTGAAGGACCTGGTCCGCGGGCTGCTGGAGACGTCCGCCACACAGCCGGGAGGACTTGCCGCGCAGCCCGCCAGGGTCGTCCTGCCGAAGCTGGTCGGACGCGCCGACAACCGGCTGACCCGCAAGGTCAACGCGGCCCTGGCCACCCCGCCCGGCCACGAACGCGACATCCAGCTGCACAGCGCCCGCAAGCAGGCGAAGCGGCTGCGGTACGCGGCCGAGACGGCCGGCGCGGTCTTCGGGCCCGACGCGGCGGCGTTCGCCAGGCTTGCCGAGCAGATCCAGGAACTGCTCGGCACCCACCAGGACGCCACGATCGCCCAGGGGCAGCTGCGGCAGTGGGGGACGTCGGCGGTTCAGGCGGGCGAGCCGACCGCCTTCACCCTCGGACTCCTGCTGGGCCTGGAGGAGCTCCGGGCCCGCACCGCGGAACGGGACTTCATCGACTTCTGGCCCGAGGCGTCCCGCCGGCGTCACCGCCGCTGGCTGCAGGTGTGATCAGCGTCGCCGGGCCCGCGCCGGGCCCGGCGGATCCCCGGCTGTGCGGACCGGAGCCCGGTCGGTCGGCGTCCGTGCCCGGCGCCGGTGGCCATCCGTCACCAGGCCCGTCGCCAGGCGCGGCCTACTGGCCGTAGTGGCCTACTGGTCGTAGAAGCCGCGCGCCCGGTCGTTGCCGACCCAGCGGGCGGGCAGTTCGATGAGCTGCCGGATCCTGGTCCGGTCGGTGTGGCTGACCGGGGTCTGCAGCAGGATGCCGGAATCCGGGTCGTCCATCGGCCGGAACAGGGACAGCACCAGCCTGATCTCACCGACAGTGGCAGTGTTGACGGTTACCGTCCGGGTGGTGAACTCGCGCGCCGACTGGCTTTCCCACCACGGCCTCAGCTCGGCCCGTTCCGCTTCGAGCAGCGTGAATATCTCCCGGATGCGCTCGTCGTCACGCTCGTCACCGGACTGGTCGTGGAACTGGCCATGGAACTGCGCGAGCAGATCCTTCGTCACGCTCTCCCACTCGTGCAGGGTGGTCGCGAGCAGGCGGCTGGTGATCAGCAGGTAGACGAGATTGCGCCGTCGTTCGTCGAGCAGGCCTGGATCCGTCCACAATGCCGCGTAGGCGTCGTTCCAGCCGATGATGTCGAACCTGTGGTCCAGCAGCAGCGCCGGGGACGTCAGCCAGCTTTCCAGGACGGGACGCAGCAGGCGGGTGACGGTTCGCGTCTGCGGTGGCTGCGGTGGCTGCGGTGGCCGCTGCGGCCGCAGTGACTGCTGCGGCTGCTGTGGTTGTCGCGGGGACGTCCGCGCGGGCGAGCCCACCAGCGCCAGGGCGTGCCGCCGGGCGTCGGCGTCCAGCCGCAGCGTCCGCGCGACCGCCTCGACGACCTCTTCGGACGCCTGGACCCGCCCCTGCTCGAGCCAGGTGTACCAGACGGGCTGCAGGCCGGACGCCACCGCCACCTGCTCCCGCGGCAGGCCGGGCACCCGCTCGCGGTGGGCCTGGAGGAACCTGCCGAGCTCCCGCTGCCGCGCCCCTTGCCGGGCCTCCTGCCGGACGTCGCTGTCCGTCGCGGCCTCCGAGGCCAGGAGCATCTCGCCGGGAATCACCTCGCCGGGAATCACCTCACCGGGGGGCGCCTCACCCGGGGTTGCCTCGGCGGGGGTCACCTCGCCCGGGATCATGCTGCCCGGGATCGTGTTGCCGGAGGTCGCGTCGCCGGGGGCCGCGCTGTCCGGGGTCATCGTGGCGGAGGGCTCGGTCGGCGTGGCCGTTGACTGCGGGAGGGCACCTGTTCATGGTGACTTCATTGAGATCATCCAGTATCGACATCGGGCTCACTGCGATCTGAACCTCGCCGGCGCTGCCCGTCACCACATCGGCCGGGACGGCCCCGAGCCGACGCCGAGGCGGTCGATGCCCAGCTCGATGTCGTCGAGATCGTCCGCGGTCAGGGTGAGGGTGGCGGCCGCGATCCAACCGTCGACCTGGGACGGGCGGCGCGCTCCGACGATGGCGCCGGTCACCCCGTCGAAGGCGAGGGTCCAGGCGACGGCGACCGCGGCGACGCTGACCTGATGCCGCTTTGCCACGCCGCGCAGCACGTCGGCGAGGGCCAGGTTGCGATGCAGCGACTCACCGGTGAAGTCAGGTGACCGGCGCCGCCAGTCGTCGGCCGGCAGGGTGGCCGAACGCTGGGCGGACCAGGAGCCGGTGAGGAGGCCCGCCTGCATCGGGCTGTAGACGATGACGCCGATGTCGTGCTTGGCGCAGTACGGCAGGATCTCCGCGGCGGTCTCCCGCCTGATCGCGGAGAACGGTGGCTGCAGGGTCTCCACGCCACCCACCGGCGCGACGCGCTCGAGCAGGTCGACGCCGAAGTTGGACACGCCCACCGAGCGGATCTTCCCGGCTGTGCGCAGCTCGTGCAGTGTCGCGACGGCGTCCTCGGCCGGTGTGCCGTCCCGCGGCGGCCAGTGCAGTTGGTAGAGGTCGATCCGCTCGACACCGAGCCGGCGCAGGGACGCGTCGACCTCCCGCCGGATCGAGTCGGCGGCGCCCACCTGGGCGAAGGCGCCACCGCCGGGCGCCGAACCGTCCCAGATCAGCCCACACTTGGTGAACACGTACGGACGGTCCGCCTCGGCGATGCCCGCCAGGGCGCGGGCCACGATCTCCTCGGAGTGCCCGAGGCCGTACCCGGCCGCGGTGTCGATCCAGTTCACCCCGGAGGCGACCGCGTGCCGGATGGCGGCCACGGACTCCTCGTCGTCCTGGGCGCCCCATCCGAAGGCGTAGCCGGTGCCTCCGACCGCCCAGGCCCCGAAGCCGACCCGGGTGATGTTCATGCCGGTCGTGCCGAACGGTGTCGTAGGAAACGGTGTCGTAGGAAGGGTCACTGTCACTGCCTACCCCCATGCGAGATCGGGACTCAGGGCGACCGACCTCACCAACCGTCATCGCTGGCCGGCTGATGCCACCATCCGGCCGATAACGCCACCCGGTTGGGAGGTGCCACCCGATGTTCGGTGGCTGACTGTGTTGTTCCGGCGACTGACTATGGACTTTGAACGCCTGCGCGCGAACGCCTGCACAAGCATGAAAGCATCCGGGGAGGCGGCCGTCGTGCTCTTGATGGTGTCATGATTATCCAGTTGACATGCGTTCTACTTACTGAGAGTGAGATTCGCATGTGCGGTCCTGGAGGAAGATCACTCGGGGTCGTCCTGGAGATCGAACCTAGAGATCAGGGAAGAGCGGCACATCGATCAGGAGCGGGCCGGTCGGCTCGGTCGCTCTCGTCGCCGGGTCGGTGCCCGCGGCCGTGTTCGCCTCGGCGGTCAGCGCGTCGGCGTCCGCCTCGGCGACCGGCAGGTTACGGCGTTCCAGCAGCTCCCGGACGCGGACGTGGTGGACGACCGGGGTCACGGCGGTGATGTGCCGGATCAGCGTGGTGAAGAACTGCGGCGCGGCCACGTCCGCGGGCACGACGTCGTGGCGCACCCGCACCCCCGACGGCGCGAGCGCCGGGCCGGCNGCGAGCGCCGGGCCGGCGGCCGGGCCGTCGGCGATGTCGTCCCACTCGACGAGGACGAGGGCCGTCGCGGTGTAGCCGCCGCTGTCGGCACCCACGCCCACGCCGCCCGGCACGCCCGCGCCCGCGCGCAGCTTGCGGATCATGTCGATGGTCCGTTCGAACGCGTCCGGTTCGGTGTCGAGGATCGTCGAGCGCTGCACGAACAGGAAGCCGACCGCAGCCAGCGGGTAGCGTCCCCGCAGGTTCCCGGCGTCCCCGTAGGCCTCCTCGAAACGGTTCGGCAGGTTCTTCCCGAACGACGAGACCTGCGCCTTCGTGCTGATCAGAAGCTCGGGGCCGCGCTCCCAGCGGGAGATCACGACGTCGACCTGCTTGTCGTAGGCGCGCCCGAGGATCACCGCGTCTGCCGGTGTCACCGCCGGCATCGCGCCCACCCGGGCGCGCACCTCGTCGGCCAGCGCCTTCGGCAGCTTGTCGAGCAGCACGGCCACGTCACGCGGCAGCACCCTCGGCTGGCTGGCCCTCGGCCAGACCTCGTCGGCACCGAACCCGGCGCGGCGCAGCTCGTGGGCGATCCAGGCGTCGATCCCCTTGGCGAACGCGCCGCTCTCGGACGCCTCGCCGCCGCGCACCGGCTGGGTCAGCAGCTCACCGAGCAGGCCGTAGTCGGGTGCGTAGCACGGTCGCGCGCCAGCGGTGTGCCGCCACGGATCCGTCGGGGGATGACGGGCGAGCACCGGCTCGTAGGCGACGAGCTTGTCCGGGCGGCGGCTCACGCGGGGCCGCCACCCGAGCGTTCCGGGTCCGGACGTGGCGCATCCGCACGGCCCGGGTCCGGGCGTTGCGGGGCGGCGCGTTGCGGGTCCGGGTGGCTCGGGTCCGCGCGGCGGCTCGGGCCCGCACGGCCCGCGCGGGCATGGCGGCGAGACCACAGGGCGTGACGGGCGGCCACGATCTGTTCGATGGCAGCGGGGCCCAGCCCGGCCCCGCCGACGAGCAGCACCTCGTCCACGCCCGCCACCGCGTCGGTGAGCCGTCCCGCGGCCAGCGCGCGCAGCACGCCGCGGCGGGCCGCG
>NZ_JWIO01000015.1:17562-19461 GCF_001017755.1 Protofrankia coriariae | reverse complement strand
CGCCGCGGCGGGCCGCGGACAGTTGCGGTCGCAGCCGTTCGAGCAGCTCCGGGGCGGGTACCAGCAGCCGGGCCGCCTCCCGCGGCTCGAGTTTGAGCATGCCGCCGCCGTAGGCGCGCCCGACCGTCTCGGCGGCGAGCATCGTCACGGAGTTCAGCGCAGCCAGCGGCAGCAGGTCCCGTCCGGTACGCCGGTGTTCGGGGGCGAGGACGACCCCGTGGACGGAGTTCAGGTGCGCCACCCCGGCCCGGTTGGTCGCCAGCTGCGGGGTGTCCGCGTTCATGTAGGTCAGCAGCAGGTCCGCCGGCGTGACCGGGAGGGGGACCTGCCACCAGGGGCTGCGGATCCGGCACTTGTACGCCAGGTCGACCTCGTTACGTTCGCCCGCCGCGATGTAGGCCCGGGCCGCCGGGGACGGCCGCGGCCCCGGCCGGAACAGCAGGGTCGCCAGGCCGGTGTCGGTCAGCCGCTGCCAGTCGCTGGTCCGTAGCGTGAGGGCCCGCAGGTGCCGGGAGCCCGGCGGCGAGATCGGAACGAGCTCGTCGTCGCCGAGGCCGAGCGCGTCCGCCCGCTCCCGGCTGAGTGCGAAGTAGCGGTTGTTGCCCGTCACCGCGCCGAGCGTCGTGCGGCCCCAGGTCGCCAGCGTCCCGAAGAGGCCGGCGATGGTGAGCTCGAGCATGGCCTGCCGGGCGGCGACGCTGATCAGCGCTGGCATCCAGGAGGCCTGCGGCTCGGGCGCCGGTGTACCCGCGCCCGCCGCCGGGTGCACGACCACCGCCGCGGCCGTGACGGCTGCCGGCGACGCAATCGCTGCCGAGGGAGCGATCACTGTCGGGGAAGCGATCGCTGTCGGGGGTACGGCCGCTGCCAGTGGCCCGTCAGCCGCGGAGGGCCCGGTAACCGCCGGCGGCCCGTCAGCCGCCGGGGTGCCAGCCGTGGTCGGCACCAGGAGCGCGGGCCGGCTCACCGCCGCCAGCCGGCGCACATCCGCGGGCAGGCCCACACCCGTAGGCAGGCCCGGTGCCCGCTGGCGCGCCACGCCGCCGGCCGGGCCCACGGCCCGCTCCGCGGGCTGGTCCCTGTCGAACGGGCTTCCCCCGCACGGTGTCGTGCCGCCGGCCGGGCCCGCGGTGTGCCCGGCCCCGGTGGCGGCGAGTTCGGCCAGGTCGCGCACCTGGTGGACGTCGAAGCGGTCGGCCGGCCCGGTGCCCTCCGCGAGCAGCAGCAGGACCTCTTCCTGCACCCCGGGGAAGACCCGCTCGGTGAACAGCACGAGCTGGACGTGCCGGAAGCGTTCCAGCAGGAACTGCCGGACGGGCGCGGCGTAGTTCACCGCCAGCAGCTCGGCCGGGAGCACCAGGCCGAGACGTCCGGCCGGGCGCAGGAACCGGGCCGCGTGCACGGTGAACGCGGCCCACGAGCTGGCCAGGTTGGTCAGGCGGACACCGGCCTGCCCGGCGGCGACCTGGGCGCGCCCGCGGGCTTCGCCGTGGAACTTCTGGTATCGCACGTACGGCGGGTTGCCCACGACGGCGTCGAAGTCGGGCTGCGCCGGCACGGCGAAGAAGTCGGCAACGGTGATCTCGGCCCGTTCGCCGCTCGCCGTCACGGCCATGGCTGCCGCGGACGCGGTCGGCGCGTGCAGTTCGATGCCGTGCAGCTGGACGCGGTACGGCAGGCCGCCCTGGCGGTTGCCGCGGGGCTGGCCCGCCTCGCCGCCCTCGCCGCCGAGGTTGCCCGTGTTGCCAGGCTCGTCACGGCCTCTCTCGTCACGGCCAGGCTCGTCACGGCCACCGTCATGGGACCGGTCGCCATGGTTGTCGCAGCCAGGGTGGCGGTCGAGGTTGCTGTCGGGCTGGTGGCCGGCGGCGTCGAGCGCCCGCAGCCGGCGGGCGGCCG
>NZ_JWIO01000015.1:0-17554 GCF_001017755.1 Protofrankia coriariae | reverse complement strand
AGCCGGCGGGCGGCCGCCAGCAGGAACGCCGCCTCACCGCAGGCGGGCTCGAGAACGCTGTCCCGCCGGTCGCGGAGCGCCCAGGTGACGATATGATCACAAAGCGCCGCCGGCGTGAAGAAGGCACCGCGAATCTTACGGTGGGTGACCGAATCCGTGACGCTGGTCGCTCCCCGGGCGGCCGGGAGCGCGGTTCTGCCCGACGACGGGCCTTCGGCCGTCCCGGGCCCGCCGGTGACATCGGGGGCGCGGGCCGTCTCGGAGGTCGGGGTTGCCACGTCCGAAACCCTAGAACCCGGCGCCGACGGTTCGTCCGGCGCGTCGTCCCGACTCCGCATTCATTCCGTACGGACCGCTCTCGTCCGAGCGGGTGTGGGACGTCCGACGTGCCGCTCCGGGTCCGCCTGCGGCTGGGGCACATGCGCCGCTGTGGGGGCTTGGTCAACCGTGCCTGTTCCGGCCCCCACCCGGGGCCGGGGCGCACACGCGGGTGTGGGCGACTTCACCGGGCCGTCCGGCTCCCTGGCTGGCGGTTGCGGTGGGTTACCTGGGATGTTGTGGCATCACCCGGTGCGTGAGGTATGTAGTGGACTTCCTTGCCCGGAGGGCTCCCGCCGTGGCCGGTAGCCGTGTAGCGTCTTCCATGGCCAAGTTCGGTAGTTGACGTCTACAAGGGGCGGCGACGACGAACGCTGACGCGGGAGAAGCAGAATTCTTCTGCGGCAGACGGTCCGGGGCCCGCGCGGTGTGGGTCCTGACTGCACCAGCAGGGAGAACGGCACGTGGCTCAGGGCACGGTGAAGTGGTTCAACTCGGAGAAGGGCTTCGGCTTCATCTCCGTGGACGGTGGCGGTTCGGACGTCTTCGTCCACTACAGCGCAATTGACATGGACGGCTACAAGAGCCTGGAAGAGGGGCAGCGGGTCGAGTTCCAAGTGACCCAGGGTCAGAAGGGTCCGCAGGCTGACGCCGTTCGTGTCGTCGTCTGAGCCACGTACGGACGTAACTCCGAGATATCTTCCACAGTCATAGGACGAGGGCCCGCCATCTGTTGTCAGGGGCGGGCCCTCGTTGCTTGTCGGCGCGTGTAGGCGGTTCGGGGTTCGGTGAATCACCACCAATCATCGCGAATTGCGCCGCCGATTCGTTTTCCGCGCTTTCCGGCTTCGCGCCTGCCAGGCCGGTGGCGGTCGGCTACCCGCGCGGATCCCGGCCGAGTGTCCGTGGACCGCGGATGATGTCTGTTATGCCCGATCCCACCCGGATCGTCCACTGACGCCGATGCCGACCAGAATATTTGTTCACCTTTTGTCGCGGGCGTGCGCCAGAGAAACGTCTTCGCCCTGATAGCGTCGTCTCGACGGTGTGTTCGTTGCCATCGAGCGACACCGCGATTCTGTTTTCCGGAACCAATCGTGTTAACTGTCCGATCCTGTCGGACGTTTCCGTCGTATCGTGACAGGAATCACATCCGGTCGGGTCGCGTCACATCGAGTGAAAACGGCGTTCTCGGGACGCCTGACAGCGGGCGGATTCCCCGGTTTTCACCGCGGCTGTGTTGCCGGCGGCGCCACGGCTGAATCCTCCCCCGGTATGCCGATCCGGCCTGCCGCCGTCCTGCCGGCCGCGGTCCGCCGTCCGGCCGGGCCTACCGTCGCACCTGGTCATGGGACACCAGCAGTTCGGCGATCTGGAGGGTGTTGAGCGCCGCGCCCTTGCGCAGATTGTCACCGCAGACGAACAGAGCCAGTTCGTGCGGATCGTCCAGGGACTGCCGGACGCGGCCGACCCAGGTCGGGTCGGTACCGACGACGTCCGCCGGAGTGGGGAACTCGCCAGCCGCCGGATCGTCCAGCACGGCCACACCCGGCGCCGCGCGCAGCACGGCCCGCGCGGCATCCGCCGTGACCGGCCGCGCGAACCACGCGTGCACGGCTACCGCATGGGTCGTGACGACGGGCACCCGCACACAGGTCGCGGACACCTTCAGCCCGGGAAGCCCGAGGATCTTCCGGGACTCGTTGCGGATCTTCGTTTCCTCGGACGACCAGCCGCCGTCCTTCAGCGAACCGGCCCACGGCACGACGTTGAGCGCGAGCGGGGCCGGGAACGGGCCGAGCCCGTCCGCGCCGACCGCCTTGCGGACGTCGCCCGCGTTCCGGCCGAGGTCACGGTCGCCCGCGACCGCGGCAAGCTGGGCGTAGAGGGTGTCGACACCGGCCTGGCCGGCCCCGCTGGCCGCCTGGTAGGACGTCGCGACCAGGGACTGAAGGCCGAAGGCACGGTGCAGCGCGCCGAGTGCGACGATCATCGACAGCGTCGTGCAGTTCGGGTTGGCGATGATCCCGCGCGGTCGGTCGGCAACCGCGTCCGCGTTCACCTCGGGAACGACGAGGGGGACGTCCGGATCCATCCGGAACGCCCCTGAGTTGTCGACCGCGACCGCCCCGTGGGCGGCGGCGATCGGCGCCCACCGCGCCGAGATCTCGTCCGGCACGTCGAACATGGCGATGTCGACACCGTCGAAGGCCTCCGGCGCGAGCGTGAGCACCTCGACGTCCTCGCCGCGGACCCGCAGCCGGCGCCCGGCGGAGCGGGCCGAGGCGATCAGGCGGATCTCGCCCCAGATGTCGGGACGTTCGTCCAGCAACGACAGCATCACCGTGCCCACGGCACCGGTCGCCCCGACCACCGCCAGCGTCGGCCGCCGGGCCGAGCCCGCCGAGCCCGCCGAGGTGGCCGGCAGCGGACCAGCCGGTGCCGCCGCCGTGGTCGCCGTGGTCGCCGTTTCGTGCGCTCCGCCGGTCATCGGCCGGTGCCCGCGTAGACGACGGCCTGGCCGTTGGGGTCGCCGAGCTCGAACGCGCCGTGGACGGCCCGCACCGCGACCGGCAGGTCGGTGTCCCGGATGACCACCGAGATCCGGATCTCCGAGGTGGAAATGATCTCCACGTTGACCCCGGCGTCGGCCAGCGCCCCGAAGAAGCGGGCCGACACCCCCGGATGCGATTTCATCCCCGCGCCGACCAGGGAGAGTTTGCCGATGTGGTCGTCGTACAGGGTCCGTTCGAACCCGATCTCCGCACGGACCTTCTCCAGCGCGTTCAGGGCGTTACGGCCGTCGGTTTTCGGCAGGGTGAAGGAGATGTCGGTCCGGCCGCTGCCGGCGACCGACCCGACCTGGACAATCATGTCGAGGTTGACGTCGGCGTCGGCGACCGCCCGGAACACCGCGGCGGCGACCCCGGGCTTGTCCGGGCAGCCGACCACGGTCACCTTCGCCTCCCCCTTGTCGTGCGCGACTCCCCGGATGATGGCCTGTTCCACCAGCTCTGCCTCCGCAATCTCGGTGACCCACGTCCCCGGCCGTGACGAGAACGACGAACGGACGTGCACGGGGACTGTGTAGCGGCGTGCGTACTCGACGCATCGGAGCATGAGTACCTTGGCCCCGCAGGCCGCCATCTCCATCATCTCCTCGTAGGAGATGCGTTCGATACGGCGGGCGTCCGGCACGATTCGCGGGTCGGCGGTGAAGACGCCGTCCACGTCGGTGTAGATCTCACAGAAGTCGGCGTCCAGAGCGGCCGCGAGCGCGACGGCGGTCGTGTCCGAGCCGCCCCGGCCGAGCGTTGTCACGTCCTTGGTGTCCTGGCTGACGCCCTGGAAACCGGCGACGATCGCGATGGCGCCCTCGTCCAGGGCGCTTCGGATGCGCCCCGGGGTGACATCGATGATGCGGGCCCGGCCGTGCACCGAGTCGGTGATCACCCCGGCCTGGGAGCCGGTGAAGGAACGGGCCTCGGCACCCAGGTTCGAGATGGCCATGGCCAGCAGCGCCATGGAGATGCGTTCACCGGCGGTGAGCAGCATGTCGAGCTCGCGGGCCGGGGGGAGCGGCGCGACCTGCTCGGCGAGGTCGAGCAGGTCGTCGGTGGTGTCACCCATCGCGCTCACCACCACGACCACGTCGTCGCCGCGGCGGCGCTGGGCCACGATCCGCTCGGCGACCCGTTTGATCCGGTCGGCGTCCGCCACGGAGGAGCCACCGAACTTCGCCACGACGAGCGCCATGGGTCCCAGGTTACTTGGGACCCATGGCGGCCCGTCCCGTCGCTCGGGGAGGCGCCGGTTCCATGTGCCGCTTCGCCGGAGGTGAAAGCGTGATTGTGTCGCTTTTGGCCCCTGGAGGCCGGGATGCGGGAAGAGCTGCGGTCATCGACGGATCGTGCCGGCGGCAGGACCTACCATGTACAAATCCCGACCTGCTGTGGGCCGGGTGACCACGCGTGTGCGAGGGTTCTCCAGGAATCCATTGTCGGACATCGGTCGGGACGACCCGCCAGCAGACGGAGCCCGATCGGAAGGGATGACTGCACATGGCCATCAGCCTTGCCAAGGGTGGCAACGTCAGCCTCACCAAGCAGGCGGCCGAGGCGGGCACGCCCCAGCTCACCGCGCTCACCGTCGGGCTTGGATGGGACGCCCGCACCACCACCGGAACCGACTTCGACCTGGACGCCTCCGCCATCGGTGTGAAGGCCGACGGCAAGGTCCTCAGCGACCAGTACTTCATCTTCTTCAACAATCTGAAGTCCCCGGACGGCGCCATCCAGCTCACCGGAGACAACCTCACCGGCGCGGGGGAGGGGGACGACGAGTCGATCGTCATCACCCTCGGCCAGGTGCCGGCCGAGATCGACAAGATTGTCGTCCCGGTGTCGATTTACGGCGCGCAGGAGCGGCAGCAGAACTTCGGCCAGGTGCGCAACGCCTACATCCGCGTCGTCGACCAGACCGGCACCGAACTGGTCCGTTACGACCTGTCCGAGGACTATTCCACCGAGACGGTCGTCATCTTCGGCGAGGTCTACCGGAACGGCGCCGAATGGAAGTTCCGCGCGGTCGGCCAGGGACACAACGACCTCAGCGGCCTCGCCCGTGACCACGGTGTCAACGTCTGAGAGCACCGACGTCTGAGAGCACCGATGTCCGGGGGCACCGACGTACGAGGGGCCCGACGTCCGGGCCCTGTCGGTCGGCGGGCTGCCCGTCGAAGCCCGGTAGGTGCCGGTCGGAGCTGGGAACATCGGGGACATGACACCGACGATGATCGGTTGGCAGGTCGCCACACCGGCTCCGGCCGCGGCCCGGCCGCTGCGCCGGGCGCTCGTCCCGGTACCCGAACCGGCCGTCGGCCAGGTTCGGCTGCGGGTCGCGGCCTGCGGTGTCTGCCGCACCGACCTGCATCTCGCCGAAGGCGACCTGCCGCCACGCCGGCCCGGCACCATCCCCGGGCACGAGGTCGTCGGCTACGTCGACGCGCTCGGTGACGACGTCGACGGGGCTGCCATCGGTGACCGCCTCGGCATCGCCTGGCTGCGGGAGACCGACGGCGCTTGCGGCTACTGCCGGCGCGGCGCGGAGAACCTGTGCCCGGCGTCCCGCTACACCGGCTGGGACGCCGACGGTGGCTATGCCGAGTACGCCGTCGTCCGCGCCGACTACGCCTACCAGCTGCCGGCCGGCTATTCCGACGGGGAGCTGGCGCCGTTGCTGTGCGCGGGCATCGTCGGCTTCCGGGCGCTGCGCCGGGCGGAGCTGCCGCCCGGCGGCCGGCTGGGGATCTACGGTTTCGGCGCGTCGGCCCACCTGGCCGCGCAGGTGGCGCTGGCGGAGGGAGCGCGGGTGCACGTCATGACCCGGTCCGAGGCGGCCCGCCAGCTCGCGCTCTCGCTCGGCGCGTCGTCGGCGTCCGGTGCCTATGAGGCACCGCCGGAGCCGCTGGACGCCGCGGTCCTCTTCGCCCCGGTCGGCGATCTGGTGCCGGTCGCGCTGCGTGCCCTCGACCGGGGCGGGACGCTGTCGATCGCCGGCATCCACCTCTCCGACGTGCCGGTACTGAACTACCAACAGCATCTGTTCCAGGAACGCTCCGTACGCAGCACAACCGCGAACACCCGAGCGGACGGCCACGAGTTCCTGGAGATCGCCGGCCGGCACCGCCTGGCGGTCACGATCACGCCTTATCCGCTCGACCGCGCTGACGACGCGCTCGTCGACCTGGCTGCGGACCGGGTCAACGGCGCCGCGGTGCTGTTCCCGTCCGGCTGAGCGTGTCCATCCGGCTGAGCGTCCCGTCCGCCTGAGCGTTCCGTCCGGCTGGCGCATGGCGGCCGCCGGTCAGGAGCGTTTTCTGGACGTGGTGAGCCGGCGTTCGGCGGAGCTGAACAGGTCGGACACCTCCCGGCTGAGATAGCCGATGGTGCCGCGGCCGATCTGCCGGCGGCGCAGGATGCCGGCCGCGACAAGCTCTTCGGCCGCAGCCCGGGCCGTCCGCGGCGGGACGTCCAGCCGCCGCGCCGCGCTCACCTCCGTGAGCACCGGGGATTCGGGCAGGGCCGCCAGCAGCTGGTCGGACATGGACGGCTCCCACGGTTTGTTCCGAAACACGGTCGTTCGGTTACGGAAAGCCGACAGTCGGACGTCCCAGGAGCGGCGCAGCGCAGCCAGTTCCACGGTGAACCTGCGGGTCTCCTCAACAGCGGCGGCAGCGGCGTCCAGGAAGAAGGTGAGCCACTGGCGCAGTGCCGCGTGGGCGGCCGCGCTGTCCGGCGGGCCGTCATGACAGAAAGCGGTCAGCGCCGCCACGTACTCGTCCGACCGGGTCATGAAGACGAGGCTGATCGGCAGCACGGCCGGGCCGAGCAGCCCCCGCCGGGCCAGCAGCGCGTGGATGAGCGCGCGGCCGACCCGTCCGTTGCCGTCGGCGAACGGCTGGATCGTCTCGAACTGCGCGTGGACAAGCCCGGCCAGGATCAGGGCCGGATGCCGCCCGTCGGACGCGTACGTGGCAAGGTCGGCCAGCAGCCCCTCGACGGCGGACGCGGGCGGCGGCACGAAGGCGGCGTCGAGCGGGTTCCACTCGCTTCCGCCCAGCCAGGTCTGCACGGTTCGCGGGCCGATGCCGGAGTGTTCCGGCAACAGGGTGCGCTGCAGGTCGACGATGCCGTCCACCGTGATCGTCCTGCCCTGGGCGGCATCGGTGACCGCCTGGCGGAGCGTGGCGATGGTGTGGGCGACTTCGCGGGCGCTGACGCTGAAACCCTCGATGGCCGTGCCAGCGGCGACCGTGGCGGCTGTGGCGGTCGTGGCGGCTGTGGCGGCGAACTCCGCCAGGGCGACCTGCTGCGGGGCGACGCGGATGCCCTCCATCCGGGCCGATCCGATGGCCTCCGAGCGGAGCAGGAAGCCGGCCGCCCGCTCCAGGCTCACCGTGGCCGTGCCGCGCAGCGCACGGATACTGGCCTCGATGGCGGTGGCCCGGGAGAGCAGATCCCTCGGGAAAGCCGGTGGGCTGGCGGCGAGCGGGTCGGGGCAGTAGGGACGGTACACGCCCACCCGGCGTCCACGTGCCGGCGCGGCCGGATCCGGGGACCACAGCTGCTCCCCGTATCGACCCATCGCCGGATTCCTTTGTTTTCAGTGTTTTTGTTTCGGTGTTTTCAGCATGCCAGCAGCGGCGGTACGACCAGTGGGACGTATGAATTGCCTGGAAGAGGTGAATGACCGGGCGCGGGGCCGGGGCGTGGGCCGTACGGCGAGCGCCGCACGGCGAGCAGGAGCCAGCCGGGCCTTCACGGCCGTGCCGGTCTGCTCCGGCTCAGCAGGTGCAGCAGCCCACCGGCGGCCGTGCTGAGCGCGGCGGCGACGAGCACGTCCCGGGGCAGCAGATCGGTGGACTCCCGCTGGATACGCCCGTGGAAGCGGTCGAAGCGGCGCGGCCACGGGCTGCGTCCGACAAAGTAGATACCGATCTTGTCAGTGTCGGGCAGGCAGGCCCCGCTCATGCCCGCCAGGAGCGCGAGGCGGCGTCCCGGCGGCGCCGCCGCGGTCAGGATGCCCATGGCGACCAGCCCGGCCACACCGTCGCGGCGGGCCACCGGAACCCAGCTTCGGCCCGGCCCGGCTCCCCAGTGCGGCACCATGTCCATGGCGAGGTGGGAGACGAATCCGGCGGCAAATGCGGGAAGAGGCCGACGCAGTGCGGTGCCGATCAGTGCTCCGGCGCCCACGTGCGCACTTATGATCATTGGTCGTGTGCTCCTGACCTTCATGGGATCTCGTGACGGTTTCCGGTGGTCACGTTGTCCGGCCAGAACAACGTATGCACCGGTCACGGGTATCTGGCGGCATGCGTGTGCTGAGGAGGATCACACCGGCGCGTCCGGCCACCGTCCGTTCGGGGAACTGACGGGTTCGGGTGAGGATCCGGCCTTACGGGCCCTCCTGAACGGTGTCGTTCGGACAGCCTTCGTCCGGCTTCGTCCGAAGGATTATCCAGACGTGCGTCAGGACGACTGTCTAGGCGACGACGCGGCGGCCTTCAAAGGCGCGGCCAAGGGTCACCTCGTCCGCCCATTCCAGGTCTCCGCCCATGGGCAGGCCGCTGGCCAGCCGGGTGACCTTCAGACCCATGGGAGCGATCTGCCGGGCCAGATAGGAAGCGGTGACCTCGCCCTCGGTGTTCGGATCGGTCGCGAGAATCAGTTCGGTCACCGTTCCGTCGGCAAGACGGGCGATCAGCTCCCGGATGTGCAGATCGTCGGGGCCGACCCCGCCGATCGGATTGATCGCCCCGCCGAGAACGTGGTAGCGCCCACGGAACTCCCGGGTCCGTTCGACGGCGACGACGTCCTTTGGCTCCTCGACGACACAGATCTGCGCCGGATCGCGACGGTGGTCGGCGCAGATCCGGCACAGTTCCGCCTGCGCGACGTTGAAGCACGTCCGGCAGAAGCGGACCTTGTCCTTGATCTCGTTCAGCGTGGCCGCCAGCCGCCGCACGTCCACCGGGTCGGCGGAAAGCAGGTGGAAGGCGATCCGTTGCGCGCTTTTCGGGCCGATGCCGGGCAGCCGGCCGAGTTCGTCGATCAGATCCTGGACGATCCCCTCGTACATCGTCACCGACCCGTCCCGCGGCGCGCTGTCGTGGAGCCCGCTGTTGTGGGGCCTGCTGTTGTGGGGCCCGTTGTGCCGGGGCTGGGTGTTCCGGCCATCGCCATTCTGACGGCTGTTCTTCCGGCGGGCGTTCTTCCGGCGGGCCTGGCCGGCACGTGTCCAGGCGGCACCTGCCCGCCCGCCTGCGAGTCGTTCATCGTGCGCCTGTCATCCCAGGCCGGGAGGTATCGACCCCGGGCCTGACCCGCCCGGCAGACCCGCCGGGCCACCACCAGCTCCGCCGGGACCACCGACGTCGCCGAGGCCCCCGATACCGCCAGAGCCGCCGAACCCGCCGAGGATGTCACCGAGCCCGCCGGTGACCTGGCCCATCCGTTCGGAGGCACGCCTGCGCGCGTTGTCGGCGGCGTCCCGGACCGCCGCGAGGACGAGGTCGGCAAGCGTCTCGGTGTCGGACGGATCCACCGCGGCGGGGTCGATGACGAGATCGACCAGCTCACCCCCGCCGGTCACCGTGGCCTTCACCAGACCGCCGCCGGCGGTGCCGTCGACCCTGGCGTCGGCAAGCTCCTGCTGGGCGGTCAGCAACTCGGCCTGCATCCGCTGGGCCTGCTGAAGAAGCTGGCCGATGCTCGGCCCGGCGCCCGGCGGTATCTGCGGGTTCGACATGCCACGAGCCTACGTCCACCCACCAACCCCACCACCCGGGCCGTGCCCGAAGGCTCCCAGATCGTTTGGTGACTCCCCTGCCAGACCTCCAGGTCGAGCCCGCCACAGCGTCAACGACACGAACCGGCTGACTGCATCACTGAAAGTAGCGAATAGATCCAGTGTAAGAGCGTATTGGTAACCGGATAGGTGCGGATATGGCATCCGACGTTCGCTATGCACGCTATGCTCCCGATCAATTGCGACCGACGGGGGTCAGAATCTTGGCAGAGCCAGAATTATGGGGGACGCGTCGAGGGTTTTCGGTGCCCGAACGGCGATGCCACGGTCCGAGGAGACGGACGATGGCCTGCGACGGGAGTCCACACCTCGGTGTGACGGCATCCGGTGAACAGCGGGGAGCTCGATGCTGCCGCGCGTGCCGCGCTGCAGGCGCTTGGCCGGCCCAGGTGGTATGAGCCGGGCGAGACTTTGATGTTGCACGGTTCGGTCGCCGACGTGGTGATGCTGATCGAGCGCGGGCTCGTGAAGGTTGCCATAGCCGCTGACGATGGACGTACCACGGTGCTCGCCTACCGCGGTGCCGGAGAGGTGATCGGCGAGATGGGCGTCGTCGGTCGTGGGCCCCGGACCGCGACCGTTGTCGCGGGGGACCGGGTGCGGGTGCGCGTCATCCCAGCGTCGGTGTTCCTCAGCGAGGTGCGTAACCGACCGGAGCTGGCGGCCGGCATCATGTCCGCCTGGTTGCCCGGCTGCGTGACGCGGACCGGGAACGTGTTCTCGGACCGATGATGCCGGCGCGGGCGAGGATCGCGCGCAAGTTGCTGGAGCTTGTCGAGCAGCGTGGCCGGTCGATCGCGGACGGGGCCGTCATCGAAATCCGGCTGACCCAGCAGGATCTTGCCGCCGCGGCCGGTGTGGGCCTGCGTTCGGCGAGCCGGGAGCTGCCCGAGCTCCGCCGCCGTGGGCTGATCGACTATGCCCGTGAGCGGTTTACCGTGCTGGATCCGGTGGGTCTCGCGCGGGTCGCCAATGAGCTCAAAAGGCCAGAGTAGCCAAGCCCGAAAATGTGCCAATGGCGTAGTTGACGCCGTCAGCGCTCCGGTAGGACGCACCTGCACGCCCACTCAGGCGTGTCACTCGGCGTCGCACCACGATGATCGGATACCGCGGCCCGAGTGCGGACCCTGTAGGCGGACGGGCGCTGTCGGATGGCGTTCCGAAAGTCGTTTGGAAGGAGCCTGATGGTGCATCGGCCGGTCAACCGGCGGCTCGTGGTTGTCGACATCGAGGGCTCAAGCGAGCGTGACACCCCCACACAGGTCGACCTACGACATCGACTGAAACTGGTGGTCGAGGAGGGCCTGGACGCGGTCGGGCTGTCAGCCCGGCACGGCACCGCGCCGTCGATACAGGACCGATACGACAGTCTGCTGATCGCCATCGACCCGGCGGTGTCCCTCGCCGACCTGACCGACACCTTCCTCGACCGGCTGGCCACCGCGCTGCGGCATGACCGTAAGCGCGCCAGCCCAGCCGCGCGGATGCGACTGCGGGTCGCCATCCATGACGGCGACGTTCTCATCGACGACGGTGTCATCAGCGGCCGGCACGCGGTCGAGGTGTGCCGGCTCGTCGATGCCGATCCGCTGCACGAAGCGTTCACCGCCGCGCCGGAGGCCGATCTGGCGGTCATCGTCTCGGACCGGGTGTACCAGTCCGTGGTCGCCGAGGACTACGGCCGGGTCCCACCAAGCGCCTACCAATGCGTCGACGTGACGATCAAAAGCCTGCGGATCCGAGCCTGGATCTACGTGCCGAACGCGGACGGTTGGCGACAGCGGCCCGGCGCCCCCACCCCACCGCCCTTTCCCGGTAGGCCAGGGAAGGGCGGCGGGCAGCGGGATGCCGATACCGGACAGCGGGACGCCAATACCAGGAGGGATAGCGCCAGCGGCGACGTCATCAGCGGCAACATCGTGATCATAGGTAGTCATCTCGACCGGCCGAACATAGCTGGCCACGACATCGGCCGTGGGTATGGCGCCAACCCGTTCGACGAGGTCGACGGCGATGGCCGCTGAGGATCCGGACTCCGCTTCGTCGGGCGAACCTGGTCTGGGGTCGGTCGAACCAGCCGACGGCGGATCGTCATCCGCGGAAACCGGCTCCGAGGCCACTGCTGGCACGCCGCCTGGCGGGAAAGGCGATGAAAGGGCAGGGGATTCATCACCCCCAGCTTCCGAGCGAGGGGCTGGTGAGGCGGCTGATACGTCGAATCCCGACGACTCCGGGCCGACCTCAGGGGATACCGAGGAGGAGTTCGCCAGGCCGAGCGACCTCGAGGAGGCTGCGAGCAATTTTCACGGCCCGGTGCCTCCCGGCGGGCCAGTAGCGTTCGCCGGATCAGACGCTGGCCTCGCTGCCCACGGCGGAAGCCGAGCAGGTACTCGCGAACGTTGCACGTTCGATACTAAAATTCGCGACGCGCAAGACGAAATGAGAACGTGGTCCAGCCGACGGCTGGTAGTCCGGTCTGGATTTGTCGCGGATCTTTGAACTGCGGATCTGTTGTCGATCAATATTGTGTAAGCCGGGATCAGTTGAGATCCATTTTCTTGATCTGGCGAGCGTGGACGGCGTAGAGGAACGGTCCCGGCTGCGCGCAGGCCGCGGTGATGGCGAGCAGGTTGGTCAGCAGCCAGTCGGCCATCACCGTCCCGGGCAGGTTCTGCCGGGTGAGGTAGAAACAGCGCGCGGTGCGTGCGGACGGCCTGCTGTTCGGCGGGCCGGCGGCGGATCCGTTCGTCCTTCATGAACGCCACCCAGCCCAGCCGGGCGGTGTCGGCCCGCCAGGTGACGTCGGCGACGGTCTCGTCCTGCGGAATGCCGTCGTGCCCGGCGAGCGTGGTCAGTTCCAGGCCGACGAACGGTACCACCGCCCCGCCCGGGATGGTACGGGGCCGGACGGTCACGATCGACTTGCCGTGCACCGGCGAGCGGCGGGTGTAGCCGTAGGCCCAGGTCGTGAACGTCGAGGTCGGTACCCCCAGGTAGCGGCCGGCCTCAGCCACGGTGTACAGCGGCGTATCGAAACGCGCGGGATCGTCAACCACATCCACCTCCCAGCCTCCGGCCGATCAACGCAACCCACTGATGTCCTGGCCTGTGTCTTTGCCTGAGCGACGGAGATCATGGCCGCCGGCTTCTTTACACGGCGATGAGTTCCACGTGGATACTGGCGACCTGGGCGAGCATGTGAAGATCACCTGGGTCGGAGGTGAGGATGTCGTCTCCGTCGGCCGCCAGGCACACCACGGCCGCGTCGATCACGTCCGACTGGCCGCTGCGGGCCAGCAGCATGCCCGCCCGGCGCCCCAGGGCGTCGGTGAGCGGTGTGACGGTGACGCCGGCGAGCAGGTGGGCGACCCCGGCCTGCCGTCCCCACCCACCCCGCCAGACCTGGGCGACCACACCCCCATGCGTGACCGGCGGGCGGCCTGCCAGGCGTTCCCTCTTGACCAGGGCCACCACGCTCCGGTCACCGCGTTCGACCGCGAGGAACGCCCCGGCGTCCAGCACGAGCATCAGGCGGCTCCCCGATCACGGCCAGGTGAAGGAGGAGTATCCGTGCCTGGTGCGCCGCGCACCACGACTGCTCGGGAACGAGCCTGCCGGGCGGCATCACGCATTTCCTGCTCAGTGATCTCACCGTGTTCGGCCTCGTAGGCGGCGAGGAAGTCGTCGAGGGCCCGCAGCCGACGGTCATGGTCGGCTTTCAGGCGCAGGGCGTCGTTCACCCAGGTGCTCACACTCTCCGCATGGCCCTGCGCGACCGCTTCCTGGGCCACGGCCAGCAACTCGGCGTCCACGGAGGCCGAGAGCCGCTGCTTGACACTCATATGGATATGCTAATCCCCTCCTACGATCGTGGTAACTCCCTGGTTGAGGTTTTGTGTCGCACCGTGAGCGATATTGTACGGTACGGCATCATCCGCAAATGATCATATGGTGTGAGCCGGTTGGATGCGACCTGGGGCCGGTAGGTGTCACTTCGCAGGCTGTTCGATGATGGTGGCGCCGAGGCCGGTTCGTAGCAGGGCCATTGCGGCGTCCTCGCCCGACAGCGATCCGGTGGCCAAGGTCTCCTGGCCTCCTCCTCCCCAGGGCGACTTCGCCGACGCGGGGGAGGACACACCGGGCGCGGAGGACGCGCCGTGCTGGTTTCGGCTTTCCGGTGAGGAGCCGGCAGGCCCGGACGGGTCGTCGGCGGGGAACCACTCGTCGTCGGCCCCGTCGTAGTCGGCCTCCGGATCGGTTGCCGAGGCGGCCGATGGCGTCGCCGAGCTCGTCGCCGGACCTGCCCCCGACAGACCTCCCGGCGGTGAACCCACTGGCGACGAACCTGCCGGTGGCGTGTGCGTCTCGTTCGTGTCCTTGTTCGCGTCGCTGTTCGTGCCTCTGTTTATGTCGCTGTGAACGGTCGCAGAGGTGGGCGTGACGCTGTGTTGATATTTCTTGTCGGACGGTGCGGCGGTGTTCGGAGCCGCCTGTGCCCGTGGTGTCTGCTGCGGGACCACCCCTGAGGCCCCTGAGACCGAGTTCGGGGCCGCAGACGTCGCCGAGCCGTTCACAGGCCGGACGGCCGCCTGCCAGGCGGCAGGTGCGGCCTGGCCCCAGGACGACGACGCCGTTGGTGGCGCGGCGGCAGGGGCCACCGCAGCAGACGCTGCCGGCGAGCCGGTAGCCGTTGACGAACCGGAGGAACCAGAATCGGAGGAGCCCAAAGCCGTTGGTGGGACGGAGGGGCTGCCGGGGGCCGGCCCCGCGCCCGGGCGTGCGGCGCCCGACCAGCCGGATCCCCCGAAGCCACCCGACGGGCCGGCGCCGCNCGGGCCGGCGCCGCCGGACGGTCCGGCGCCGCCGGATGGCGCTGCCCCCCCGGACGGCCCGCCTGACGGTCCGCCGCCCGTCGCGATGGTGACCCGCCAGGTGCCGCCGACGACCTCGGTCAGCGCGGCGCACAGGACGTCCACGTTGCTGCCCTGTCCGAACATCCGGGCGATCGGTGGCGCCGAGAAGGCCAGAACGACCTCGTCGCGGCGGACATCCGCGACCGATGCGTACTCCTGCAACAGGGCGTGTGTGGTGGCTTTGCGTGACCGGGTTGCGCGCAGCACGTCGCCCCAGACCGCACGCAGCCTGCCGGCGTCGGTTCCGTCGCCCGGCCCGCCCAGCCCGTCCGGCGGAGCCGCGGAAGGAACGGGAGTGAAGGAGCCAGCGCGGACGTCGGCTGGTGGCGGCACCTCGGCTGCGGGAGCCCAGCCAGCCGGACCGGGGGCCTGCGCCGCNCCGCGGCAGCCGCGGCAGGCCGGTGCGAGGTTTGGACCGGCGCGCCGGGTCCGGCCGCGGCCGCCGTGCTGGGAACCGTTCCTCCAGGCCCAGGCCCAGGCCCAGGCCCCGCCACGTTGGCCGGAGCTGTTCTGGATGCCGGTCTGGCCGCGGCGGACGGAACTGCCGTCGGAACGCCCGGAGCCGCCGCGTCAGCAACCGCGCCCGCGGCGGCAGCCGGGCCCGCGGCAACCATGCTCGCGGCGGTGGCCGGACCTGGAAGGACGGCCGGTTGCGTGCCGGGGGCCGTACTCGCGACGCCCGTGGCGCCCGCGGCCGGGGCGGTGGCGCCACCGATGGCGGCACCGGTGACCACCCCCTGACGTTCCAGCCGTTCGATGCGGACCAGCAGTGCCGACGGATCGGAACCCGCGGCGGGCAGCAGCGCGCGCGCCAGCGTCAGTTCGAGCAGCAGCCGGGGGCTGGTCGTGCCGCGCATCTCGACCAGGCCGGTGTGAACGACGTCGGCGGCGCGGGAGAGTTCGGCCTGGCCCATCCGCGCGCACTGGTCACGCATCCGTTCGAGCTGGTCGGCCGAGTAGGTCTCCAGCAGCCCCTTGGCGGGGGCGTCCGGGACGGCCGCGAGCACGATCAGATCCCGCAGGCGTTCGAGCAGATCCATGGCGAAGCGGCGCGGGTCGTGCCCGGAGGAGACGACCTTGTCGATGACGGTGAAGGCGCTGGCGCCGTCATGCGCGGCCAGGGCGTCGACCGCCTCGTCCAGCAGGACGCCGTCGGTCAGGCCGAGCAGCGCGACCGCCCGGTCGTAGCCCAGGCTGTCCGGGCCGGCGCCGGCGAGCAGCTGGTCGAGGACGGACAGCGAGTCCCGGACCGACCCGGCGCCGGCCCGCACGACCAGCGGTAACACCGTCGGGTCGACGTCCACGCCCTCCTGCGCGCAGATCGACGTCAGATGATCGCGCAGCACGCCGGGCGGGACCAACCGGAACGCGTAGTGGTGCGTCCGAGACCGGATGGTGGCGATGACCTTGTCCGGCTCGGTGGTCGCGAACACGAACTTCAGATACGGCGGGGGCTCCTCGACGACCTTGAGCAGGGCGTTGAAGGCCGCCGCGGTGACCATGTGCGCCTCGTCCACGACGAACACCTTGAAACGCGCCGAGGCAGGCGCGAAGAACGCGCGTTCCCGCAGGTCACGGGCGTCGTCGACGAGGCCGTGGGAGGCGGCGTCGATCTCGGTGACGTCCATGCTGACCCCGGCGCGGATCGACACGCACTGGTCACAGACCCCGCACGGTTGCGGCGTCGGGCCGTCCACGCAGTTCAGGGAGGCGGCGAGGATGCGCGCGGACGACGTCTTGCCACAGCCGCGCGGCCCACTGAACAGGTAGGCGTGGTGGATGCGGCCGGTGCGCAGCGCCTGCATGAGCGCGCCGGTGACATGCTCCTGGCCGACGACCTGGGCGAAGGTCGCCGGACGGTATCGGTTGTACAGCGCACCGCTCACTGGACCTACCTCGTCGTAACCCAGGACCGCGACCTCGTGACGAAGAAGACCCCGTAACGAAGGGCGACCCCCCGCACACCCGCCAGAGCCTGCTTACCCTTGCTGCCTTCCGGCCCTGGGGGGTTTCACGAGGGTGACGCCGCACGAGGGGTCTGTCCGACAGTCTATGGCCTGCCGGGGGGATCTTCGCGGCGGGGGCACCTGCCAGCGGTGACCATTGTCCGCACGGTGAGCCCCGGCAAACTGTTCCATACCGCTCAGCGTCACGACGGCACGAGTGCGTCCCGTGCGAAGGTAGCGGCACCCGATCGCCCACGACACGCAGGAAACTCGGTGAGGTCGAGCATGAGCATCAGTATTCGCAACCAGCTCTCTGGGACTGTGACTGAAATCACTTCAGGTGAGGCGATCAGCGCCGTGAAGATTCGTCTCGCCGCAGGGCAGGAAGTGGTCGCCGCGGTGACCACCGAGGCGGTCCGGGAACTTGGCATCACCAACGGCGCGCAGGTCCAGATCCTGGTCAAGGCGACCGAGGTGTCCCTGGCCGTGGGTGAGGTGTCCGGCCTGAGCATCCGCAACCAGATCCCCGGCACGATCACCGCGATCGACCAGGGCGGGGCAATAGCCATCGTGAAGGTCGCTGTCGAAGGAGGAGAAACGATCACCTCCGCGATCACCAAGGCGGCCGTCGGCGACCTCGGCCTCGCGGCGGGCTCCGCGGTCACCGTTCTGATCAAGTCCACGGAGATCTCCATCGCCGCGCCCTGACCAGCGGTGGATCACCCGGCCCGCTGCCTCGATCGTCCCTCGGATCCGATAGTGTGGTCGACGGAGGATTCGCCTAGTGGCCTAGGGCGCACGCTTGGAAAGCGTGTTGGGGGCAACCCCTCGCGAGTTCGAATCTCGCATCCTCCGCGCGTGCTCGCTGAACTGCGTTCAGCTTCGCGGGGGCCTTATATCTGCCCGGGGGGCGACCCCCGGACCCCCGGTGCCGGGCTTCGCCCGGCCGGGTGGGTTGCCCGTTGCGGGCGGTCGGTCGTGTTTTCGCTCTGCGGGCTTGTTTAG
>NZ_JWIO01000012.1:92971-95275 GCF_001017755.1 Protofrankia coriariae | reverse complement strand
GGCGGCCAGCAGGGCCGCCACCTGAGCGCCGATCCGGCCCGCTCCGCGGACCTGGATCCGGGCCCGGCCGCGGGCCGCCATCGCTCGCCGGGCATGCCTCGGGTCGGCCGAGCCCAGGGCCATCGCGGCCAGGTCCGGCTGGAGGCGCTCCTGGTCCAGCACGGGTGGTGAGGACTGACCGGCCGGGCCGGCGTCCGCCAGCAGGCCCGTCCGCTCCAGCAGGAGGACGAGCTCCGCCCGGGTGGCGTCCAGCGAACTGAGGACCTGCTCACGGGAGCGGGTACCGTCCAGCAGGTCGAGCACGGAGGCGTCCCGCGCTGTCAGCCCGCCGAGGACGATCGCCCGCGCCGGGTCGACACCGATCTGGAGGGTGGATCCGTCCCGCCAGAGCCGGCGCAGGCCGGGTTTGAGCATGGGGCGCATCGGCGTCCTCCCCGACAGCAGGTGACCGGATCGTGATCATATGGTCTCATGCTGTTCCCCGCTGTGAATATATGTCCGTTTTTCTGTGGATATGCAACCGGCGCCGAGGAGGGTGCGCCGGTGGTTGTGGACAAGTCCCTGCCAGGCCGCGGTCGCCGCAGAGGCCCGCCTGTCACCATGTGGCGTTGCCGAGTGACGCGCCGAGACGGTTGGTGCTGACGCTGCCCACCTGGATGGGCAGCGCCTGTGCGCGGCCGCCCGGAGAGTCGGCTATTGGCTGCCGGGCCGCGTGCTCATCCGGGCGAGCGGCCACCCGTGCGCGTGCCAAGACGGTTCTCGCAGACGGCGGCGTCGGGAGCCATGGCCGCGGGAGGGCCGTACAGCCGCCGAGCGCGCGATGATCCGCCGTGCGCTCGGCGGCCTCGGGGGATCCGCCCGGCCTGGGGATCAGAGCCTGGGGACGGACCATCCCTCGGGGGACTGTCGGGGAACTATGAGGCTGGCGCCTTGCCGAGGATTCTGTTGATCGTGGTTCCGCAGACCGGGCAGGTGCCCCGCGCCATCCGGCGCCCGGACTCGCTCACCCGGACCTCACCCTGGTAATGCCGTTTGTCCTTGCATTTGACGCAGTAGCCCTCGTACGTCTCTGCCACTCGTTCTCCCTCTCACCGGCGCCCGCTGACGGGCCGCGGGTTCGTAACGAAGCGCAACGAAGAAAGCCGGCACCAACAGCCGGCCGGGAGCCATCCTCCTCAGGCCGGGAATCCCGCCGCGCGCCACCCCCTGGCCGGGGCCGCGGCTGGTTTTCCGTTGTCCCACAGTGGTTGCCGTGTTCGCCGCCTGCTCCCGCGGCAGTAGCGGAGCTGGCNGGCGGCGGAGCCGATGGTGGCCCAGTGGTGGAGTCGGTGATGGGAAAGTGGTGGGCCGATGATGGGCCATGGTGGAAGCGGTGCGTGTCCGGTCATGTCCGACAGCACCGGAAGCCGGGAGGCTCTACGCTCGGGAGGGCCGCTGACGGGGCGGGAAAAACACGACCGCGCCGCCTTCGCCCATATCAACCAGGCAACATCAATCAGACAACGTGGGCCTTCAGGAGTCGATTGTGTCCGAACCGCTGCTGGTCGAACGTCCCGCCGACGGCGTGGTCCTGCTGACGTTGGCCCTGCCCGAACGGCGCAACGCGATGACCGTGGCGTTGACCGCGGCATGGTCGGCGGTGCTGGACGAGATCGGTGCCGATCCTGATGTGCGGGCCGTCATCGTCACAGGGCAGGGGCGCGCGTTCTGCGCGGGCGGCGACCTCGACTGGATCGACCCGAGGCGCAACGTCGACTCCGGCGCGGACCGGCTGCGGGCGAAGATGCTCCCCTTCTACCGAACCTGGCTGAAGATCAGATCGCTGGAGGTGCCCACGATCGCCGCGGTGAACGGCGCCGCGGTGGGCGCCGGCCTGTGCCTGGCGCTTGCCTGTGACCTGCGGTTCGCGGCCGAGGGAGCAACCTTCTCCGCTCCCTTCACCCGGCTGGGGATGCATCCGGGGATGGCCGCCACCCGGCTGCTGCCGGAGGCCGTGGGGGTGCTGCGGGCCCGCGAACTGATCTTCACCGGGCGGGCCGTCGACGCGCGGGAGGCCGTGGACATCGGTCTGGTCAACGCGGTGGTGCCGGCCGTCGACCTGGTCGCCACCGCGTTGGAGACCGCGCTGCGGATCGTTGCGGCGGCCCCGGTCGCGACCCGGCTGGCCAAGGTCGCGCTGCGGGGTGAGGACGACATCGAGCAGGTGCTGCAGTGGGAGGCGCTCGCCCAGGCCACGACCATGGCCAACGGTGAGGCCGCCGAGGGGATCCAGGCACAGCTGGACCGGCGGCCGCCTTCGTTCGC
>NZ_JWIO01000012.1:29263-92937 GCF_001017755.1 Protofrankia coriariae | reverse complement strand
GGCCGGCTTGCCCGGCCGGCCCGCGCGTCCCTGCCCGACCGGCCGGTGCGTCGCGGTGGGTAGCGACGACACATACGTCGGATGGGGAGAAACCCCCGGCATGCGGTTGAACTCTCCAGCTTCCCCTTCTGGAGGGTTCTCCGATGACCGGGGGTTTCGTGCCCGTCAAGCTATGGCCGCATGGTGGTTACGGTCAACGACCGCCGCGCGGACCATCGGGCGGATCCGGGTCGTGTGTGCCTCCTGGCCCGGGCGGCTCGTCCGGCGGCTCACCCGGTGACTTTGGCGGCGGGGTGTCCCGGAGCCGCTCGAGCTCTGAGATGGGGTCACCCAGAGTGCTGGCGGTATCGCTGGTGGCGAACCGCTGCGGGTCGGCGAGATCGTCGGCGTCCGGGAGCAGGTCGGGATGGGCCCACAGCGCGTCCCGCCCGTCGATCCCTCTGGCCTCGCCCACGGCGGCCCACAGCGCGGCTGCCTCGCGCAGCTTGCGGGGACGCAGGTTGAGGCCGACGAGCGTGGCGAAGGTCTGTTCGGCCGGCCCGCCCTCGGCCCGTCGCCGGCGCACCATCTCGCGCAGCCTGGACGCCGCCGGCAGGTTCTTCGCCGCGGCGGCGTCGGTGACCGTCTCCACCCACCCCTCGATCAGCGCGAGGATCATCTCGAGGCGGGCCAGCGCCGCGGTCTGCTCGGGCGTGGTCGCGTCGTCGAAGACGTCACCACCGAGCGCTTCGGCGAAACTCGCCGGGTCCATCAGCCGGGACGGATCCATCAGCCTGGACGGGTCGAGCATCGTCATCGCCCGCGAGACCGCGTTCGGGTCGACGGTGATACCCCGCGCGTACTCCTCGACTGTGCCGAGGACGTGCCCGCGCAGCCACGGGACGTGGGCGTACAGACGCTGGGACGCGGCTTCGCGCAACGCCAGGTAGATCCGGACCTCGGTGGGGTCGACCTCCAGGCCGGTGCCGAACGCCTCGACGTTGGCCGGTACGAGCGCGGCCGTGCGGGCCGGGCCCAGCGGCAGCCCGACGTCGGTGGCGGAGACCACCTCGCTGGCCAGCAGGCCCATCGCCTCGCCGACCTGGGCGCCGAACAGCATCCCGCCGATTCTGTTGATCATCTGGATGATCGGGCCGCCCGCGGACGCGAGCTGGCCCAGGTCAAGACCGGGCGGGAGCTGCGCGGCGAGCTCCGGTGGCAGCCCGGCACCGAGATCGCCTATCTGCGCGAGCCCGCCGGAGATACCGCCGCGCATGGCCTCGGCGACCCGGGCGGCCACCGGATCGCACAGCGTCCGCCAGACGGGCAGCGTCACCTCGATCCATCTGCCCCGCGTCCACCCCTCGGCGGCCGTGGCCCCGGCAGGCAGGGTCGTCACGGGGTCGAGCCAGACGTCGGCGAGCCGGACGGCCTGCCGGACGGCCTCGACGTCGGCATCGGTGACGGCCCGGTCGCCATCACCGAGGGTGCGTACCGCGACCTGGCGCGCGAGCTCCCAGTTGACCGGTCCGTCGTGCCAGGACAGCAGGCGTTCGAGTTCGGCGAAGAACGGGGCTCCGGTGCCGAACGGCATGCCGGAGCCGCCACCCGAGCCGCCCGAGGACGAACCGCCCGGAGTGAAGCCGAAGGGGAAGCCGCCGCTCATCGCCGCCGTCCCCGCCGGGAGGAGGTGCGCTGCGGTTCATGGACCCTGGATCCGGACATGCACCAACGGTAGTGCGTTTTCCTGGCGATGCCGAAACGACGTCACCGGGATTATCGACGGGGCGGCCCATGAGCGCCGGTGAAAGCCACGAGCCGGACAACCCGTCCGCCGGCCGCCGCTGGATCCCACCGTCGTCCCAACTGTCGTGTTCCGGCTGTCACGTCCCAACTGTCGCGTTTCGGCTGGCGGCTGCCCCGGCCGTCGGTGAGCTCCGTCTCCACACCCGTCGGGTGTCGGTACCGGGACATCCCCGGCGACGTCCGCGGCAGCTCGAGGCCGGCACCGTCCGGGTGAGTGCTCTGCGGTCGGGTTACGGTCGGGCACATGAGCGACATTGATATCCAGGCTGGATCCGGCTTGCGCCGCGGTGTCCGCGACGCGGCTGGCCGGCCGAGCGTGGGACGGGTCGTCCTCGGGTCGATACGGGCGGAGGAACTGTCGGTCGACGAGTGCCTGCGTGCCGTCCGCGGGCCCGGAGTGGGGGCGGTCGCGCTCTTCGTGGGCACGGTACGCGACCACGACCATGGGCGTGCGGTCGCCGAACTGGAGTACACCGCCCACCCGCGTGCCGGAGCCGAGATCGCACGGGTGGCGGCCGGCGTGGCTGCCGCCCACCCGGTGCTGGCCGTTGCTGTCACCCATCGCACCGGTCTGCTCGGTATCGGTGACATCGCCGTTGTCGTCGCGGTGGGCGCCGTGCACCGTGACGAGGCGTTCGCGGCCTGTCGTCACCTGATCGACGAGGTCAAGGCCCAGGTGCCGATCTGGAAGCGGCAGGTCTTTACGGATGGTTCGTCGGAGTGGGTGGGCGCCTGCTGAACCTGCCTCTACCATGAAGGTCGCCTCCCTTCCCCGTCTCGACGCTGAGGCCGCCATGTGGTTCCTGCTTATTCCGCCTGTCGCCGTCCTGGTCACCCTTGTCTGGTTCGCCCTGCGTTCGCGCCCGGAACGCCGGCCCGAAGCACTGATCACCGTTGAGGGCTACCGGCGCAGCATGGCCGCTCTGGCGCGGCCGCTGCACTCGTCCCGTGACCCGTCCAGTCATGATCGGAACGGGACGTTCCGAGCCGGCGGCCGCCCACCGGACCCGCGGTCGCCGGACGCGCCGTAGCCGCCCGTCCGTGCTGGATCCGCTCGCGTGGCCGGGTCGTTGCGGGCCCGCGAGCGCCTGCGCCACATTCATGATCGACTTTTTGTCAACCCGCTAGACTGCGAACATGACGCGGCGTATCCAGACACTCGTTGTTGCGTCCACGTTGTCGTTACTGCTCGTGGTCATTGGGCTGTGGCTGCCGGTGCCGTTCGTGCTGCTCTCGCCTGGGCCGGTCACCGACACGCTCGGACGTCCCGACGGCAAGCCGCTGATCGAGATAGAGGGCCGGCAGACCTACCCGACCTCGGGGCGGCTTGAGCTGACGACGGTCGAGGAGATTCCCCGGCTCAACGTCCTCGGCGCGGTCCGCGGCTGGCTCAACAGCGACCAGGCCGTGGTGCCCCGGGAACTGGTCCAGCCGCCGGGCACCAGTGACGAGCAGATCCGCCAGGAGAACACCGCGGCAATGATCGACTCGCAGGACCAGGCGACCGCCGCGGCTCTCGGTGAGCTCGGTGTCGCCGCGACCGGGACGTCCGTGGTCGTCTACCGGCTCGGTGAGCGCTCGCCCGCCGAGGGCAAGCTGCTGCCGGGCGATGCGATCGTGTCCGTCAACGGCACCGCTGTCACCACCCAGGGGCAGTTGCGGGACGAGATAGCGCGGGTCCGCCCCGGGCAGCCGGTGACCATCTCCTACGTCCGGGACGGCGGCGAGCCCGCGCGGGCCGACATCACAACGGTGCCCGCGCCGGACGACCAGGGCCGACCGGTCATCGGGATCATCACCACCGAGAAGCGCAGCTACCCGTTCACGGTGACGATCAGGCTCAAGGACGTGGGCGGACCGAGCGCCGGGCTGATGTTCGCTCTCGGCATAGTCGACCTTCTCGGGCCCGAACAGCTCACCGGCGGCCAGACGATCGCGGGCACCGGCACCATCGACGCCGCCGGCACGGTCGGGCCGATCGGGGGCATCCAGCAGAAGCTCCTCGGCGCCCGCCGGTCCGGTGCGGTGGCCTTCCTCGTCCCGGCCGGGAACTGCGCGGACGCCCGGGAGTCCGCGCCGGACGGCCTCCGGCTCATCCGGGTCGAAACGTTGAAGGACGCCATCGGCGACCTGCACGCCCTAGCCGACAACCCGCAGGCGAACGTCCCCACCTGCTGAACAACATCCCATCCGTCTGAGAAGCCCCACCCGCCTGAGAACAACCGTCCCGAGTGGCCGGTTGCCGGCCACCCGACGGACGCACCGGCCGGCAGGCCCGCCCCGGTCGGGAAACGGGCGGCCGGTGCGGTCAGTGAAAGGTTGCGAGCAGGCCGTCCACGAGGCCGTCGGCGAGATCCGGGTCGACCACCAGTTCCTCGTCCCCACGCACCCGCAGGCAGGACGCGTGCTGCCCGTCGCGGGTCACTCCGACCGCGAGCCGCACGTCCTGGCGTTCGGGATGGCTGGCCGCCCAGAGTTCGATGTCCGCCTCCTCGTAGGGGGCTTCCTGCTCGGCGCTCGGGGGCAGCACGACGAGTTCGGTGACCAGGACGCAGCCGAGAACCTCCGGCGGCCAGCCGATGCCGGCCAGTACCTCGTCGAGGCGCCCGACGGGCAGGGGCTCCTGCTCGACCGGGGTGAGCGAGCCAGGGACGATCTGGCCGACGTGCGCGGCCAGGGCCGGCTCACGGGCGATGAGGTCAGACGTGTCCGCCAGCGCGTACACCTGACTGGGCTGGTCCCAGCCCAGATCGGCCACGTGCCGCTCGACCTCCAGCACAACGGAGGTCAACTCACTGATGTCGGGGCTGCTCACTAGCCCATCCTCTCCGATGGTGCCAGTCGGGCACTGGCGTAGGTTGCCTTCCAGGTGGACAACCCGGTCGTGTGCCCCCGACACAAGGAGAAGCGAGTGGCAGCAGCCCGCAGGCCACTGGTGGCGCGTACCCGCATCCTCATCCCCACTCTGGTCGTGCTCATCGTTCTGGTCGTTCTGCTCGGCGTCTTCACCCGGGTCTACACCGACCTGCTCTTCTTCCGGTCGGTCGGCTTCGGCAAGGTCTTCAACACCGTCCTGTCGACGCGGATCCTGTTGTTCGTCATCTTCGGCGCGCTGATGGCTGTCGCGGTGGGCGCCAACCTGCTGCTCGCGTACCGGCTGCGGCCGTCGGTACGCCCGCTCTCCCTCGAGCAGCAGAATCTCGAGCGCTACCGGGCCGCCATCGAACCGTACGCGGTCCTGATCCTGTTCGGCGTGTCGATCCTGTTCGGCATCGTAGCGGGTGTCTCGGCGTCCGGCCGGTGGCGGACCTGGCTGTTGTGGCGCAACGGTGAGTCCTTCGGACAGCAGGACGCCCAGTTCCACCGGGACATCAGCTACTACGCCTTCACCTACCCGTTCCAGCGTTTCCTGCTCGGCTTTCTGTTGACCATCGTGGTGCTGTCGTTGCTGGTGACGCTGGTGACGCACTACCTGTTCGGCGGTATCCGGCTGCAGACGCAGGGTGAACGGGTGGTGCCGGCGGCGAAGGTGCACATCTCCGTCCTGCTGGGCCTGCTGGCCCTGCTGAAGGCATGGGCCTACTACCTCGACCGCTTCGGGTTGGTCTTCTCCTCACGCGGGGCGGTGCACGGAGCGTCCTACACCGACACGCACGCGGTACTTCCCGCGAAGCTCATCCTGCTGTTCATCTCGCTGCTGTGCGCGGTGTTGTTCATCTACAACATCTTCCAGCGGGGATGGACGCTGCCCCTGCTGTCCGCCGGAATACTGGTGCTGTCCGCCCTGGTGGTGGGAGGTATCTACCCGGCGATCGTCCAGCAGTTCCAGGTCCGGCCGAACGAGGCCTCCCGGGAGGCGCCCTACATTGCCCGGAACATCGCGGCCACCCGCGCCGCGTACGGGATCGACCAGATAAGACCGCAGCCCTACGACGCGTCCACCACACCCGACACCACCAAGCTCGGCGCGGACTCGGCGACGCTGTCCAACGCCCGCCTGCTGGACCCGAACGTGCTCTCCGCGACCTACGACCAGCTCCAGCAGATCCGCGGCTACTACGGGTTCCCGGCCTCGCTCGACATCGACCGCTACGCCATCGCCGGCTCCGACGGGCGTGAGGGCACCCAGGATTACGTGGTCTCCGTCCGTGAGCTCGACCAGGGCGGTCTCGCGCCGCAGCAGCGGAACTGGATCAACCTGCATCTGACGTACACCCACGGCAAGGGGTTCGTCGCGGCGCCGGCGAACACCGTCGACAGCTCCGGGCGCCCGGTCTTCACCGAGCAGAACCTGCCGCCGACCGGCCCGCTGAACGTGCGGGAGAGCCGGGTCTACTTCGGCGAGATGTCCCCGGACTACTCGATCGTCGGCACCCGGCAGGCCGAGATCGACGGGCCGGGCGACGCCGCGGGCAGCCAGGCGACGACCAGCTACGACGGCAGCGGCGGCGTCTCGATCGGCTCGACGTTCCGGCGGGCCCTGTTCGCGTTGCGCTTCCAGGAGAAGAACATCCTGCTGTCGAGCGACATCACCGACAGCTCCCGGATCCTCTACGTGCGTAACCCGCGGGACCGGGTGAGCAAGGTCGCACCCTGGCTGACCCTGGACGGCGACCCCTACCCGGCGGTCATCGACGGCCGGGTGACATGGATTCTCGACGGCTACACGACCACCGACGGATATCCCTACGCCCAGCGCCGCACCCTCGACTCGGTGACCGCGGACGCGGTGACCACCCGGGTGGCCAACCGGGCCAACCAGGCCGCGAACGAGGTCAACTACATCCGGAACTCCGTGAAGGTCACCGTCGACGCCTACAACGGGACCGTCGCGCTCTACGCCTGGGACGAGGCGGATCCCGTCCTGAAGACCTGGATGAAGGCGTTCCCGGGCAGCGTGAAGCCGAAGAAGGACATTCCCGCGTCCCTGCTGAGCCATCTCCGCTACCCGGAGGACCTCTTCAAGGTGCAGCGGGACCTTCTCGCCTCCTACCATGTGACCGATCCGCGTGAGTTCTACTCACAGGAGGACTTCTGGGCGGTTTCACCGGCCCCGGACGACCAGAACCAGACACAGCCGCCGTTCTACGTCTACAGCCAGCTGGTCGGGCAGTCGCAGCCCACCTTCAACCTGACCTCCCCGCTGCTGGCGCGGGCATCGTCGAAACTCGCCGCCTACATGGCGGTGTCGAGCGATCCCGGCAGTTACGGCGAGTTCCAGGTCCTGCAACTGCCGAAGGGCGTCACGATCAACGGGCCGGTCCAGGTGCAGAACCTCATCGAGTCCAACGCGAAGATCTCCCAGGAGCTCAACCTGCTACGAGGCCAGGGCTCCCGGACCATTCAGGGGAACCTGCTGACCCTGCCGGTGGCGGGCGGGCTGCTCTACGTCGAGCCGTACTACGTCCAGGCGCGGGAGAACGCCGTGTATCCGACCCTGCAACGGGTGGCGGCCGTCTACGGCGAGAACATCGGTTTCGCGCCGACCCTGGGCGAGGCGTTGAGCCAGGTCTTCGGCACGACTCCCGACAGCACGCCCGGCGGCGGTACGGGCGGCACAGGTGGTACGGGACCGGAGAGCCCCCCGCCGGGCGGCGGCACGAACGATCCGCAGATCCGGCAGGCGATCACCGACGCCGACCGTGCCTTCACCGCCGGGCAGGACGCGCTGCGCAAGGACCCGCCCGACTTCACCGCCTACGGCAACGCGCAGAAGGATCTCGCGGACGCCCTGGACCGGTTGGGACGGCTGACCGCGGCGCCACCGCCACCGTCGCCGCCGGCAGGCCCCGAGCCGCCGCCTTCTCCGCCGCCGGCCGCCGCCCCCGACGCCGCGCCGGCCGCGCCACCGACCACCGTGGCGCCGGCCGGGGCGCCGGGAGGGTAGCCGTCCGCCGGGAGCCCGGGAGGACCGTGTGGCCCCGCTGAGGCCGGGCCCACTGAGGCCGGGCCCGGTTCCGCGTATCGCGTGGCCGGGCCCGGCCGTCGGGGCCCGCGGGCGACTGGCTGGCAGCCCATCGGAAGACTCGATCACGTCCGTTTGACACCCCCCACCCCGCGTCTTGTATGGTGAAGGCACACCGACGCGGGGTGGAGCAGCTCGGTAGCTCGCTGGGCTCATAACCCAGAGGTCACAGGTTCAAATCCTGTCCCCGCTACCAAAGAAAATCCCGGAAGTCAGACGACTTCCGGGATTTTCTATTATCTGCGGGCGGTTTGGTGAGCACCGTCGTCCGCAGGGGCGACGCCGTCGAGGACGTACGCGCCGCCCATCGGTGGGTCACACCGACCACCGTGGCCGGCTGGAGGCCACAGTCGCAGGTTCGGCCAGACTCCCCGACTCCGCCCCGGGACCGGCGGGGAACCGCCGAGCGGCGGCTCCTCAGGCCGCCGCGGCGACCATGGACAGAGCGGAATGCCGTCAGATCTCACCTGTTCGTCTCAGGTTCAGATACAAGAACGAGGCTGCTGACACCTTCACGGAGCGCCAGGGGTGTGGAAGCTGTGTGGCTGGGGTTTCAGGTGAATTTCACCGAGCCGCAGGTGAGGTTCTGCGGTGGTGGGGTCGGGGTTGACTGGCCGCGGGTGATCAGGCGGGAGTCGGAGAAGTTGTAGAAGGTGGCGCGGCCCTGATAGCTCCTGCCGTCGGTGCTGGTGCCCGTCCAGATCTCGATCGCGGCGGCCGGTGACTGTGTGCGGCGGCATCCCCATTTCGCCGCGTTCCGCAGCGAGGCGCCGTAGGGCAGCGACGCCTGCTGCCCGTCGAGCGTGACCAGCCGCAGCCGGGAGCCGACATATCGGAAGACCGTTGCCGCCTGCAGCCCCGCACCCCGGTCGACCCGGACGAACACCTCCGCGTGCCCGTCCCGGTCCGCGTCGACCGAGCCGAGTACCCCCTGCACCGTCAGGTCCGGGTTGCCCTGGAAGGGAACCTCGTCGGTGTGGCCGGTCGCGTAGCGGACGCGGAGCGTGCCAGCGGCGGGAAGGGCGATCGAGTCCGTGCGGCCGTCGCCGTCGACATCGCCATCCCGCGCCGGGGAGGCGCTGGCGGACGCCGTTGCCAGCGGCGTGGAGCGCTGCGTTCCCGTAGTTCCCGTCCGATTGCTGTCGGACGACTTCGAGACATGCGACGATCGCCCGCTGGACGAGCGGCTGCTACCGCTGCTGCTACCGTTGCAGCCCGCCACCAGCAGGAGCGCCGCGGCGACCACCAGGGTGACGGGAACAGCGGATGGCACGGACACACGCATGATGCTCCCCACAGCCGTAAAAGCTTTCATCCGGTATATCCGCTGACTCGGATGAATACGAGGTCATCGTGCCGCGGTGAGCCTGTCCGGATATCGACAGCGTAAAATCGCCGTCAGCCTGTTGAGATTCGATGAATACCGTCGGAATGCGGCGGGACGCCGGCCGGTCTTCGTGTCCGGCGGCGAGGGCGGGACGGTTGTTGTTCCGTCACGTCGCGTTCCACTGGGCCGGTGCCGTGGGTCCAGGTGCCGTGGGTTCAGGTGCCGGGGGTGCGCCAGGGGCTTGCGGGGCGTAGCAGGTCGGCCGAACGCAGCAGCACCTCGGCGAGCAGGCGGGCCTCTTCGGGCGTGAGGTAGGCGGCGGCGAGGGCGTCGAGCATCGGGGCGTCCAGACGTAGCAGGATCACCGGAGCCTGTCCCGCGGCGGCCGGTGGTTCGGGCCGGACCGTGATCTCTGCCTGACCGATCCGGGTGGTCAGAACCCCGTCGTGTGGATCGTGATGAACCAGCGCCATGGTCATCCACTCCTCCCGAACCGAACTGGTTCCGGCTGTCGCACATGTTGGACTCTCGTCCACTGGTACTGGTTGCTCCGATTGGACGTCGGTTTTCCGACCGCGGCCGCGGGAACAGCATGATCATCGTGCTGGCGGCGTGCTGGCGGTGTCCGTACCGTGGGGCCACATTGTGGTCCTAAAAGTAGTCATCCGGACACGCAGTTGAATATAGGCGAGAGAGACATCGATCGTAATCAGCGATCAGCAGTGGTGTCGCTACTTTTCGTCTATTTTTGGAGAGGTCGAGATGACGCCGAGCTCCGGAGGCTCCGCCGCCGACACGCCGGACAGGGGCCGCTGTGATCCCTGCCATCCCGCCCTGCTGCGCGGCCTGACCATGCCACGCACATCCACGCGCCGGGGGGCACACAGACGGCCGGTAGCGGGCCGGAGCGGGATCGGGCGGCGGGAGTTCCTCGGCCTGGCCGGCCTGAGCCTGTCCGGCGCGCTGGCCGGCGGTGGCGCCCTGCTGGCGGCATGCAGCAAGGAGCACCCCGCACCGCCGCCGCTGCCCCCGGAACCGAGTCCGCTGCCGGCACGCGGCATCGCCGAGTACTGGGCCGGCCGGACACCGGCCGGTCATTTCGACTTCGCGAACTGGCCGCTGTACATCGACACCTCCCCGGGCCAGCCCAACAGCCATCCGACGCTCGACGTCTTCACCAGCACAACCGGCATCACGGTCTCCTACCGCGAGGCCATCGAGAACGACGAGTCGTTCTACGCGGGGATCCGACCGTTGCTGGAGGCGAGCCGCCCGACCGGCTACGACCTGATGGTCATCCCCAATGGGCAGGTGCTCGCCGACCTTATCCGGCGCAACCACCTGGCGCCGCTGGACGCGGGCCGGCTGCCGGCCTTTTTCGCCAACGCGGACGAGAGCGTGGTGAATCCCTCCTACGACCCGAACAACCGGTTCACGGTCGCCTGGCAGTCGGGGATCACGGGGATCGCCTACGACCCCAACCGTACCGGCCGGGAGATCAACAGCTTCCGTGACCTGTTCGACCCGGCCTTCGCGGGCCGGGTCGGGATGTTCGGGGACGCTCGGGACCTGCCGAACTTCACCCTGGTAGGCATGGGGATCACACCGGAGACCTCGACGCCGGCGGACTGGCAGAAGGCCGCGGAGCTCCTGCGCCGGCAGCGGGACGCCCGTATCGTCCGCGACTACTACCAGCAGGATTACATCGAGCCACTCAAGAAGGGGGACATCTGGCTGTCCATGGCCTGGTCCGGGGATATTTTCCAGGCCAACTCCGAGGGCGCCGACCTGCGTTTCGTGATTCCCGCCGAGGGCGGCATCCTGTGGACCGACAGCATGTGCATCCCGGTCACCGCGCCACATCCGGTGGACGCCATCACCTTCATGAACTTCGTCTACCAGACCGACATCGCCGCGAAACTCGCCGAAGGCATCAACTACATCACCCCCGTCCCGTTCGCGCGGGATAAGATCATCCGGGACGCGGGCGCCGCCAGCGGACCCGCGCAGGCACAGATGGTCGCCACCGCCGACAGCCCGCTGGTTTTCCCGGTCCGCTCGGATCTTTCCCGGCTCCGGCGCTACCGCGTCCTGACCCAGCTCGAGGCCGTCGAGTGGAACAGTCTGTTCCAGTCCGTCTACCAGCCCTGACGTCTACCAGCCCTGACGGCCCCGGCCATCAGGGCCTGATGGCCGGCCCCGCGCCCGGCAGCCGCCACCGGTGCGGGCCCTGTCGGGCGCGGGGCCGACGCGGGCTTCGGGCCCGGATCGGATGCCGGAGCCGGATCAGGCCCCGGGACCGGGGCCGGCGTCGAGGGCCGCCCGCAGCGCGTCCGACAGCGTGTCCACCTCGGCGAGGTCAACGACCAGCGGCGGGCAGAAGGCGAGGGTCGACGCGCCGATCGGACGGACGATGACACCGTGGGCGAGCATGCGGTCGCGGGTCGCGGTGGCGTCCACCCCGGCTGGCAGGTCGACCGCCCACATGGCGCCGCGGCCGCGCACGTCGGTGAGGCCGTGCGTCCGCGCCACCGAGCGCAGCCCGGCCGCGAGGCGGTCACCTATCGCGGGCGCCCGGTCGATCAGGCCCTCGGACTCCAGCAGGCCGATGTTGGCGAGCGCGGCCGCGCACGCCGCCGGATGCCCCGCGTAGGTGCCGCCGTGCCGCAGCACCACATCCGGACGGCCCAGCGGCTCGTGCACGGCAGGGCCGAGGAGCACCCCGCCGAGCGGCTGGNNNNCCCCGCCGAGCGGCTGGTAGCCGCTGGTGACGGCCTTGGCGAACGTGACGATGTCGGGCCGGACGCCGAAGTGGCCCGCGCCGAACCAGTTCCCCAGCCGCCCGAATCCGGTGATCACCTCGTCGAGGATGAGGAACGCGCCATGACGGTCGCACAGCTCGCGCAGTCCGGTGAGGTAGCCCGGCCGCGGCGGGTGGACGCCACCGGCACCGATCACCGGCTCGGCGATCACCGCGGCGACCCGGCCGTGGTTGCCGGCCAGCACCGCGCCCACCGCGTCCAGGTCGTCCTTGCCGACCTGGACAACGTCGCCGACCCCGGGGCCGAATCCCTCCCGGTTGGCCGGTAGGCCGGTCAGGGTCATCCCGCCGTAGGTGACGCCGTGATAGCTCGGGGAGCGGCTGATGATGATCGTCCGCTCCGGTCGGCCCGCGAGGGCGTGCGCGAGACGGGCGATCTTCACCGCGCTGTCCACCGCCTCGGACCCGCCGTTGGTGAGGAAGACCCGCGCCTGTGGCATGGGCGCGAGCGCGGCGAGCCGTTCGGCGAGCGCCTCGGCCGGGGCGTTGGTGAACCGCTCGAAGAGGTGGAACGCGTCCAGCTCCCGCAGTTGTGCCGCGATCGCCTGGATGATCTCCTCGCGGCCGTGTCCGACCGCGCAGTACCACAGGCCTGCCATCCCATCGAGGTAGCGACGGCCGGAGTCGTCCGTGACGTACGCGCCCTGGCCGGAGACGATCCGCAGGAACGACCCCGCGGGCGTCGCCGGACGCGCGAACGGGTGCAGCAGCGGCCCCGGTCCCGCCGGTTCCTCCACCGTGGGATGTGACTGGGCGGGGTGCGGCTGAGCGGCGGATCGCGGCTGGGTGGGGTGTGACGCGGGCGCGGGGTGTGGCATGCAGGCAAGTAGCGCACGTCCCGGGCATCGTCGCAACAGCCCCGCCGTCCCGCCGGCTCGTTCTGCCGGCTCGGTCCGGCTGGGGCTCCGGCGCGTGATACGGGCATGGCGCAGGCACGGTGCGGGTGTGGCGCGGACGCGGTGTGCGCACCGCCTGTCGGGTGCCTGTCGGGTGCCTGCCGGGGCCCCGCCCGGATGATGATGGCGGGGCAACGCCGTCCCTGTGGGGCCTCTCCGCATCGGACCGGGCGAACCGGGAGTAAGCATGACTTGTTTTGTCGGATACTTCCGCAAGTAACTGGCAGTCCGTAAGTAATAGGAATTCCGTAAGTAGCGGGAAGTCTGCCGGAGTGATTCATCCGGTATGGGCCCGGTATTTCCGGGCCGGTGGTCGGCGCGGATTCCTAGTGCTTCGCGCCAGGCCGGCGGTAGGACGGTCCTGTCTTTTGCGCGTCAGCCGTGGACCGGGTCGGCAGGTGCCGGGCGGGCTACGCTTTCCATACCGAGCGCCGGTGGTCCGAGTGGCCCGATCGAGTCCTCGCGATTTCCGGATTCCCAGGTCACTGGGAGGAAGCGAGGTCACTGGGAGGGGGCGCAGCACATGGCCGGAACAGCGTCCGAACCGAAGGAAGGCGCCTTGTCGGCCCGTCGCGACGAGCGGGTGGCCGCCCTGACCGAGCGTGAGGAACTGCGGCTACAGGCGCGCACCCCGGGCTCACGGGCGATGCACGCCCGGGCGGTGCGGTCGATGACCGGTGGGGTTCCGTCGTCCTACCAGGCCCGTGATCCCTGGCCGATCTACCTCACGCACGGGCGCGGTTCCCGGGTGTGGGACGTCGACGGCAGCGAGTACTGCGACTTCCACAACGGCTTCGGGTCGATGGTGCAGGGGCACGCGCACCCGGCGATCGTCCGGGCGGTGCGGGAGCGGATCGGGCTGGGCAGCCACTTCGCCATGCCGACCGAGGACTCCGTGATCGTCAGTGAGGAGCTGGCCCGTCGTTTCGGCCTGCCGCAGTGGCGCTATCTCAACTCGGGCTCGGAAGCGACGATGGACGCGATCCGGATCGCCCGGGCCGTCACCGGGCGCGAGACGATCATCAAGATCTTCGGCTCCTACCACGGCCACCACGACTACGTGATGGTCTCCATCGGCACCCCGTACGACGAGATCGGCCCGCCCGACAACATGGCGTCCCTCGCCTATGGCGAAGGCATACCGCGGGCCGTCGTCGACCTGACCGTGCCGGTGCCGTTCAACGACGCCCCGGCCATGGAACGGCGGATCGAGGCGCTCGCCGCCGACGGGCGACCACCGGCATGCGTGATCATGGAAGCCGCGATGATGAACCTCGGGGTGGTCCTGCCCGAGCCCGGCTACCTGGAAGCCGTCCGGGAGATCACCCGGCGTCACGGCATCGTGCTGATCTTCGACGAGGTCAAGACCGGGCTGTGCGTGGCGCCCGGGGGAGCGACCGAGCGGTTCGGCGTCCGGCCCGACATGGTCACCCTTGCCAAGGCGCTCGGCGGTGGCCTGCCCTCCGGCGCCGTCGGCGCGACCGTCGAGATCATGGAGGTGGTGGCGTCGGACCGGGTCAAACAGGTCGGGACGTTCAACGGCAACCCGCTGACCATGGCTGCGGCCCGGGCGAGCCTGCTGGAGGTCCTCACCCCGCAGGCCTACGCCTACCTGGACCGGCTGTGTGAGCTGCTGATCGCCGGCTGCGACGAGATCCTTCGCCGGCGCGGGCTGCCCGGCTACACGGTCGGGATCAGCTCGAAGGGCTGCGTCCACTTCACCGACGCGCCGATTCGCGACTACACCTCCTTCATGGCGCACCAGAACGCGGCGCTGCCGGAGCTCGCGTGGCTGTACAACGCCAACCGAGGCGTGCTGATGGCGCCGGGCCGGGAGGAGGAGTGGACACTGTCGGTGCAGCACACCGAGGCCGACGTCGACCGCTACCTGGACTCCCTCGACGCGCTGGTCCGAGACGTCACCTCATGACGGAATGTAACCGGCTGACGGAATATCACCGACCGACGGAGTATCGCCTACTGACGGAATGTCACCTCATGGCCGGAGGGCGTCACCCGCTGACGAAAACCACTGACCTGTGGGAATCGTCGGGCCGCCGGCGAGGGGCTCGCGGGCGCGTGGACGGCCCGATCGGTCGCCCGGGAGTGCCCGCGGGCGCGGTGGGGGATACCGAGGGAGGGCTGAGGATATCCGAGGGACTTCCTGAGAGGTGACTTAAGGATGACCAGGGATATGGCGCTCAAGGGATACTTCGGTATGATTTCCTCGCCAGATCCTTCTGACGAGGACGCAATCCGTGGTCTAGTCTGCCTGTCAGTGGCCTGCTCGCGCCCGGGGGTTCCGCGACCGGCCGAGGAACGCGCGTCCACAGCTCTTCTCGCGCACTCGGAGCCCGGCCGGGAACCTGATGCCGACGCCGGGTGGCAATCCGACCGACGCCGGCACGGTCCCAGGTCCGTTCGATCCATATTGGCTACCGGAGTGTGCGTATGGACAGGATTCTGACGAACTTCATTGGCGGTACCAGCGTTCCGGCGACGGGCGGCCGCACGATGCCGCTGGTGAACCCGTCCACCGCGGAGGTCTTCGCCGAAGCGCCCCTGTCCGGCCCGTCCGACGTGGACACCGCGGTCCAGACGGCCGCACGCGCCTTCGAGTCCTGGCGCGACAGCACGCCGAGCGAGCGGGCCAGAGCGCTGCTCAGGCTGGCCGACGCGGTCGAGGAGCGCGCCGCGGATCTCGTCCGGGCGGAGTGCGAGAACACCGGCAAGCCGATCGAACTGACCATGAACGAGGAGATCCCGCCGACGGCGGATCAGATCCGTTTCTTCGCCGGTGCCGCCCGGCTGCTCGAGGGCCGCTCGGCCGGGGAGTACCTGGCCGGTCACACCAGTTTCGTCCGCCGTGAGCCGGTGGGGGTCTGCGCGCAGGTCACGCCGTGGAACTACCCGATGATGATGGCGGTGTGGAAGTTCGCCCCGGCGATCGCCGCGGGGAACACCGTGGTCGTCAAGCCGTCGGAGACGACCCCGGTGAGCACGCTGCTGCTCGCCGAGATCGCCGCCGAGTTCCTGCCGCCCGGCGTCCTGAACGTGGTGTGCGGGGACCGGGACACCGGCCGGGCGCTGGTGGCCCACCCGCTGCCCGCGATGGCGTCGGTGACCGGCAGCGTCCGGGCGGGCACGGAGGTCGCCCGGACGGCCGCGGACTCCCTCAAGCGGGTCCATCTGGAACTCGGGGGCAAGGCGCCGGTCATCGTCTTCGACGACGTCGACGCCGAGGAGGTGGCGGAGGGGATCGCGGGCGCGGCCTACTTCAACGCCGGCCAGGACTGCACCGCCGCCACCCGGGTGCTGGCCGCCCCGGGCATCCACGACGATCTTGTCGCGGCCCTCACCGAGCAGGCGCGGGCGACGCGGACAGGGCCACCGCAGGAGCCGGCGGCGGCCTACGGCCCGTTGAACAATCTGGGCCAGCTCGGCCGGGTGCACGGCCTGGTGGAGCGCAGGCCGGCGCACACCGAGGTGCTCACGGGCGGGGAGCCCCTGGACCGGCCCGGGTTCTTCTACCCGGCGACGGTGGTCGCGGGCCTGCGCCAGGACGACGAGATGACCCAGAACGAGATCTTCGGCCCGGTCGTGACCGTCCAGCGGTTCAGCTCCGAGGACGAGGCGGTGGCCTGGGCGAACGGGGTCGAGTACGGGCTTGCCTCCAGCGTGTGGACGCGCGACCACGGGCGGGCCATGCGGGTCGCCCGCCGGCTCGACTTCGGCTGTGTATGGATCAACACCCACATACCGCTGGTGGCCGAGATGCCACACGGAGGCTTCAAGAAGAGCGGCTATGGGAAGGATCTGTCGATCTACGGTCTGGAGGACTACACCCGGGTCAAACACGTGATGAGCAACATCGAGTTCTGACCGGTTCGGGCTGTTGGAGGCCGGCCGGGTCGTGACGGTGCCACGGGCGGGCATCCCGCCACACCGCGCGGTACCCGGCCGACCGATGGCGAATGGTCGGAGGACGGCCATGGATGAGATTCGCACTCGTACGGCGCACGACCTGATCAGCCTGCCGGGTGACGGCCGGGACGACCTGGCCACGGCGGTGGACGGCACGGATGTGACGCGAGCCGTCCAGCCATCGGTCTCGTCGGGCTATGCCACCCGATATGTGACGGTGCACGGATATCGGAGGGCCTATATACGGGTGGGCCGTGGCCCGGCGTTGCTGCTCATCCACGGAGTCGGGGACAACTCGCAGAGCTGGCGCGGCATCGTTCCGCTGCTCGCGCGGGGGCGGACGGTGATTGTGCCGGACCTGCTCGGTCACGGTGAGTCCGACAAGCCGCGCGGTGACTATTCCATCGGCGGATACGCGTGCGGGATGCGTGACCTTTTGACGGTGCTCGGTATCGACCGGGTGACAGTGGTCGGTCATTCCCTGGGCGGCGGCATCGCCATGCAGTTCGCCTACCAGTTCCCCGAGCGTTGCGAACGGGTGGTACTGGTGGCGACCGGCGGGGTGTGCCCGGATCTGCATCCGGTACTGCGGACCGTGGCGACCACTCCCGGGTCGGGGCTGGTGCTTTCGCTGGCCACCGCGTCCCCGCTACGCCAGGTCGGCTGGGCGGTGACCCGGACGCTGCGATGGCTGCGCACCGATCTGGGCCGGGACGCCGACGACCTGATGCGGATGTTCGACAACCTGCACGTGAACACCGCCCGGGCGGCATTTCTGCGGACGCTGCGCTCCTCGGTGGACAGCCACGGCCAGGCAATCACCATGCTGGACCGTTGCTATCTTGCCGCCGGAATGCCATGTATGATCATCTGGGGTGAGCATGACGCGGTGATTCCGGTCGAGCACGCGCGGATCGCGCACGCGGCGATGCCCGGCAGCCGTCTCGAGATCTTCGAGGGTGCCGGGCATTTCCCCCATCACAGCGATCCGGAGCGCTTCCGAGCGGTACTGGAGGACTTTCTGGCCACCACCCGTCCGGCAACGTACTCCGCCCGGCAGTGGCGGGATCTGCTGTGCTCACGGGGACGGGTGGATCAACGGCCCACCCATGAGCGGGACATGGTCGGTTGCCGGTGACCGTCGGCGGCCGGTTCATCGGCGTCCGGCACCGGCAGCGCCGCCGGCACCGGCGGCACCGGCGGCACCGGCGGGGTGATGATGCGGACGGAGGCGGATCTGCCTGGCCACGGGGCCGGCCGGGAACCGGATGACCGAACCACGGTGAAGAAGGTGAGCTGGAAACGAAGACACGTCGATGCTCCGGTGGCCGGTGGTGAACGCACGGCGGTTGTCGCTTCAGGTTGTCGGCGTGCCGCTCGTGGGCATCGTCTTGTCAGGAGTTGTGTTTGAGTCGTACCCGCAACGGTTCATACTGGTGACAGCCTCGTGCTGTTCCCGGGCATGAACAACCGTGGGCCGGTTGGTCCAGTGGCCGTGATCAGCCAGGTATGATGGCCTGCCACGACGCCGCCGCCGGCCATCACGTCAGATCGTCGAGACAGATGCCACTTCTATGTTCCAACCCGGTGTCGTATTGGGTCGCCGACGCCCGCTATCGTGGAGTTCGTCGAGCGCGGTCATGCCAATATGGCCTATCCTTGTCGTAGTAACTGAAGTCAGAGATATATCGGAGGTCGACCGTTGGCACGTCGTGCGCGTCTGAGCTGGCCAGAAGAGCGTCGCCAGGCAAGTGAGGTCGTCGTCCGCCGGGTGGACCCCGGTCGCGGCTGGACCCTCGAGCAGGCCCGTGACCTGGTACGGCAGGGTTACTCTGTCGAGCGTGTAGCGGAACGCACAGGATTTCCGCCGCAGATGTTGAAAGTCGCCGAAGTCGCCGCCGACGAGTGAGTCGGCCGGTCACCATCCGCTTCGGCCGCGAAATAAGCACGCTCCGCGACGCCTATAGCGACAGGCTCCGGTGGGGTGCCCCGAGCTGGCGGGGCGGGGAAGCGCCAAGCGCCGTACCGATGCCCCGGGCCGTCACCCTGCGGAGCCTGGCAGCGACCCGGGGGGCGAGGCCTTCCGGCAGCGTGTAAAAAGCGTGGCCACGTCGCTTTTGACCTGCTGGATTGCGCCGGCATCCGTGGCCCGGCCCTAATGTGGGCCCGGTGATTCGCGCCGGTCATTCCGCCAGCGAGGATGATTGATCGCTCTCATCCGATCGCCTGCCGTCGACGTCATCCGCGTCCGTGATTGTCGTATCGCTGCCCGTGGCGCGAACAAGCCGGCCGAGGTAGTCCGAGTAGACGCCGTCCAGGCCGAATCCCACCAGCCGGTTCAGCGTCCCGGACGTCTGCGCGTGCCAGCCGAAGGCGAGCAGCCCACCGGCGTGCACCACCGGCACCATCGACGCGGTCCACTCGTTGGCCCGCAGGTTCAGCACCGTGGCGCCAGCCGCCGCGGCATCGCGCACGTACGCGTCCAGCAGGCCGTCCAACAGGTCACTGCCGCCGCGGCCACGGCCGCGAAAGCCGGCATCCCGCGCGGACGCGGAGTTGACCAGTCGCACTGGCTCCGGCCCAACAAAATCATCGAGCGACCGCCAGTGACGGATCGCCGGCAGGCTGCCGCACAGCCACAGCCGTCCCGCCGCGCTCGCGGCCCGGGCCACCGCGACGACGGCCGCGACGGCCCGCCCGGCGGCCGGCGGGGGATCCTTCAGATCCAGGCTGAGCTCGAAGTCGCTGCCGCAGGTGGCGTAGAGGTCGGCCAGGGTGGGCAGCCAGCCCGGTAACCGGGCCGCTGGCAGGTCACCGATCCGGCGGCGGCGGCCCGGTGGCCCGAGCACGCCGTCGTGGTGGAGCACCGGGACGCCGTCGGCGGTGAGCCACACGTCCGACTCCAACCCGCCTGCGCCGCCGGCCAGCGCCCGGCTGAACGCGGCCAGGGTGTTCTCCCGCCGGAAGCGGCCCGGCGCGCCCCGGTGGGCGAACCCGATCGGGGCCGCCCTGGCGGGACGGGTCACCGAACGGCGGGCTGGGCGGGCTGGTTGAGGATGTCCAGGGCCCGGGTGTGCAGACGGCCGTTGGTCGTCAGGATCGAGCCACCGCCGGGCCCACGGCGTCCGGTCAGGTCGGTGAAGGTGCCACCGGCCTCCTCGACGATCACTTGGAGCGCGGCCATGTCCCAGAGGGAGACATCGGGCTCGCAGGCGAGGTCGACGGCACCCTCGGCGACCATCATGTGGGACCAGAAGTCGCCGTAGGCGCGAGTCCGCCACACCGCGTCGACCAGGCCCAGGAAGGGCGCGAGCCGCCCGGCGGCCGACCAGCTCTCGACCGAGGCGAAGGACAGGTAGGCGTCGGCCAGGTCCGCCACCGCGGACACGGCAAGGGAACGGGTCTCGCCGACCGCGGTCCGGGTGTGCGCGCCCTGGCCGCGTGCCGCCCACCAGCGCCGGCCCATCGCGGGGGCGCTCGCCACCCCGACGACGACCTCGCCGTCTACCTCGAGGGCGAGCAGCGTCCCCCATACCGGCACCCCACGCACGAAGTTCTTGGTGCCGTCCACCGGGTCGACCACCCATCGGCGCCGGGTGTCGGCACCGATGAGCCCCTGCTCCTCGCCGAGTACCGCGTCGCCGGGCCGGGACTCGGCCAGCCGCGCACGGATCATCGCCTCCACGGCGGTGTCGGCGTCGGTGACCGGGGTGGCATCGGGTTTCGCCTCGACGCGCAGGTCGACGGCCTGGAAACGGGCGAGTGTGATTGCGTCGGCGGCGTCCGCGAGGGCGAGGGCGAGGGCGAGGTCGTCACCGATCGGGTGTCCGGTGGTCGCGTACCCGTCGACGGTGGGCCGAGCGCCGCTGGAAGCTGGCTGTCGGTCTGATCCCGGCAGGTCCGTCCCCACGGCTTCCAGGGCGTCTGTTTGGGCGGCATTGGTCACGCGGGGAGCCTACCCGCGTGCGCCTCACCCGGACGGATGGCAGCCTTCGTGAACGAGGCCCACCAGGCGTGGCGAAGACGACGACACTACCACGGGCGGCCACGGACGATCTCCCGCTCCTCGGCCGGCACCGGGAGACGAGCGGTACCGCAGTATCCAGTATCGCGGCACCCGGCATCACCGCCGGAGGGCTCACCGTAGCCGCGCCCACCGTAGCCGGTTGCGGTCGTCATGACGGGTCGGCGCCGAAGCGGGCGGCGAGCAGCCGGCGCAGGCTGGCCAGCCGGGCCGGGTCCGCCTGGCCGTCCGCCACCGCCTGATCAAGCGCGCAGTCGGCGAGGCCCGCCAGATGGGTACAGCCGCCCGGGCAGGCCGCCGTGGCCGGCGCCAGATCGGGGAAGGCCCGCAGCAGCCGGTCGGTGGAGACCGCGCCCAGCCCGAACGAGCGCACCCCGGGGGTGTCGACGACCCAGCCGCCGCCCGGCATCGGCAGGGCGATCGCCGCGGACGAGGTGTGCCGGCCACGGCCGGTGACCGCGTTGACCGCGCCGATCGTCTGGGCGGCGTCCGGTACCAGTCGGTTGACCAGCGTCGACTTGCCCACCCCGGAATGGCCGAACATGACGCAGACGTGGGCCGCCATCAGGGCGGTCAGCCCGGACAGACCGGCGTCCGGCCTGGTGGTCACCATAGGTAGGCCAAGTGGCGCGTAGAGTGCGCGCAGAGGTGTGTCATCGGCGAGGTCGGCCTTGGTCAGGCACAGCAGCGGCTCCAGACCGCCGTCGTAGGCCGCGACCAGGCAGCGGTCGATCAGCCCCGACCGCGGCGGCGGGTCGGCGAGGGCGCAGACGATGACCAGCCTGTCGGCGTTGGCCACGATCGGGCGCTCCACCGGATCGGTGTCGTCGGCGGTACGGCGCAGCACGCTGCGGCGCTCGGCCCGCCCGACGATCCGGGCAAGGCTGCCGGGACGGCCGGAGACGTCCCCGACCAGGGCGACCTCGTCACCGACGACCACGCTGGTCCGGCGCACCGAGCCACCGCGGACGGCGGCCACCAGCGCCCCGCCGGCCTCCGGCGCCGGCTCTCCTGCCGGTCCCGGCGGTCCCGGCGGCGCCACCCCGACGAGATGGCAGGTGTAACGGCCGCGGTCGACCGCCACCACGGTCGCTGCCACCGCGTCGGCGTGGTCGGGACGGTCCCGGGTACGCGGCCGCGACCCGCGCCCGGCCCGCACCCGGACGTCGTCCTCGTCGAGCTCGCGGGGCATTCAGCCGCGCCGTTCGAGGTGACGTTGCTCGGGATGACGTTGCTCGGAGTGGCACTGTTCGGAGCGGTGCTGTTCAGGGCGGTGCCGTTCGGGGTGGCGCGCCGGGCCACGCGGTACGGGGTGGTGCTGTTCGGAGCCGGACAGCGCGGGGTGACCCCGTGTGCGGTCGTGGCGGCCGGTTCTCACGGGCGTGGGTCCGCCCCGTCGAGCATCCGCGCCCACAACTTGGGGAAGTACGGCACGGTCTTGCCGGTCGTGGCGATGTCGTCGACGAGCACCCCCGGCACGACCAGCCCCACCACGGCGTAGGCCATGGCCAGGCGATGGTCGGCCCGCGGGTCGAGGCGGGCGCCGGTCAGCGGCGCGGGGGAGACGGCCAGCCCGTCGTCGGTCACGGTGATGTCCGCGCCCAGACGGCCCAGCTCGGCCGCGAGCGCGCCGAGCCGGTCGGTCTCCTGCAGGCGCAGGTGGGCGATGCCGCGCAGCCGGCTGGGCGAGTCGGCGAGGACTGCGAGCGCCGTGAGCGTCGGGGCGGCCTCGCCGTAGTCGCTGAGGTCGACGTCGATGCCGCGCAGCCGGCCGGGCCCGCGGACCTCCAGGCCGGCCGCGGTCAGGGTGCAGACGCATCCCATGGCGGTCAGCAGGTCGGGCAGCATGCGGCCGGGCTGGACGGTTCCGCCCGGCCAGTCGGCGAGCACGACCCGGCCGCCGGTCGCCGCGGCCGCGGCCAGGAAGGCCGACGCGCTGTTGATGTCGGGTTCGATGACCCGGTCGTGGGCGTGCAGCGGCCCCGCCGCCACCGACCAGCGCGCCTCGCCGCCGGGGCGGCGGTCGACGTCCACCTCGACCGTCGCCCCAGCGGCGCGCAGGTCCGCGACGGTCATTTCCAGATACGGCCAGGACGGCAGCCGCGCGCCGACATGACGGACGGTGACCCCTTGATCGTAGCGGGGGGCCGCCAGCAGCAGACCGGAGACGAGCTGGCTGGAGGTGGACGCGTCCACCGTCACCGCGCCGCCGGGCAGGTGCCCCCGGCCGTGCACGGTCAACGGCATCCGGTCGCCGTCGACGGCCGCGCCCAGGGTCCGCAGCGCGTCCAGCAGCGGGGTGAGCGGGCGTTCCCGCATGCGCGGGTCGCCGTCGAAGACCACGTCGCCGTGCGCCAGCGTGGCCAGCGCGGGGGTGAACCGGGCGACGGTGCCGGCGTTGCCGCAGTCGACCCGGGCAGCTGGGGCCGCCTGGAGCGGGTAGCGGCCGTGGACCAGCCAGTCATCGTGGTCGTCGGCGACGGCCACGCCGAGCTCGCCGAGGGCGGCGGCCATGAGCAGCGAGTCCCGGGAGCGCAACGGCCTGGTCAGCCGGCTGGTGCCGGCGGAGATCGCGGCGAGGATCAGGGCGCGGTTCGTCGCCGACTTGGACCCGGGCATGGTCACGGTCGCGTCGACCGGCCGGTCGGCCGTCGGCGCCGGCCAGGGATCCGTGGGTACGTCCGTGGTGACGGTCACCCGTTCAGCATGCCGGACGCGGGACGCGGAGGGCCGGCGGCGTCCGCCGGCGCACTTCGGCCACGGCTGGAACGGCGTTCCAGCCAGGACGGCGTTCCAGCCAGGACGATGCTCCACAGCGTTCCGGTCAGGACAGCGGGACTCCAGCCGGGACGGCGGGGCTTCAGTCGGGGCGGCGGGCGCTGGCGACCAGGTGGATGCCGATCGACTCGCCCTCGCGTTCGGCCGACAGATCGACCTCGGTGCGGACCAGGGTGGGAAAGCAGGAGACATCGGAGGCGACCGCGCGGGTCACCGCCTCGGCCGAGAGCACCGTCCGCGGCCGGATCCAGTCGACGTCCAGGCCGGCGCTGGTCAACAGGGCGCGCAGCTCCTCCGGCCAGAAACAGCGGGTGATGGAGCCGTCCTCGGCCGGGACGAGAACGACGTCGGCCCGTGGAACATCGGACAGCTCCGCCCAACGGTGCTGTTCGGCGAGCCGGGCCAGGCCCAGCAGCAGCGAGTCGACGCACAGCAGCAGCCGTCCGCCGGGGCGCAGCATGCGGTGGATCTCTTCCAGGGTCGTCTCGGTGGCCAGGCAGAACGACAGCGCGCGGCCTTCGGCCAGGACAGCGTCGAAGCTCTCCGGTGCGAACCAGTCGAGTGACCGGGGGTCACCGGCCACCTGCACCAGCCGCCCGGGGCCGGTAATGTCACCCAGCCGGACCGTGGCGGGCCCACCGGCCTCGCCGAGACGGAGAGAAGCCCCACCGAAGCGGGCATGGCCGTCCGCGCGCCTGCCGACACCGCGGGCACCCAGACGGTCCGGGGCCGGCACGACGCGCACGACGTCGTGTCCCGCCGTGACCATCTGGCGTGCGAACCTCGTCCGTGGGCCGGAGACGTCCAGCACCCGGATCCGTGGCATCGGCAGCCAGCTGGCCAGCTGGGTCGCGGCGACATCTTCGTAGAACGCCCAGTACGGATCATCACTGTCCGTGGGGGCCTCGTAGACGAGGGTCGGCGTTCGTCCGCGCGGCTGATCTGGCTCGGCGTCGAGACGCGGCAGCATGGACCTTTCCTACCCTTCAGGGGGGAAGATGCGAAACAAGTCACACACACTCACGGGAAGTCTGACAGATGCACACGGGCAGCGGTGACATTTTTCTCCCGGGTACGGCCATGGCCGACGCCTCCTCCACCGATCGGACTTCCCTGGATGTCGACGGCGCACGGGTGTTCCTGGTTCCCGCGACACGGGCGTCGATAGGATCCGTTGTCCTTCTGCACGGTGCTGGCAGTGGAACGGATGTCGGTGTGTTGTCTGTGCTCGCCGCGCGGCTGCCGGGGCGCGGGATCGGCGTGGCCCGCCTCGAGATGCCCTACCGCGTCGCCGGACGCCGTGCGCCGGATCGTCCGGCACGGCTGGACGCGGTGCTGCACGCGGTCATGGACGCCCTGGGGCGGCCGCGGCCCGTCGTCCTCGTCGGCCGTTCCATGGGATCGAGGGTGGCCTGCCGGTGCGCCCGCACGACCGGAGCCGCCGCGGTAGTGGCCTTCGGCTTCCCCCTGTGTCCACCGGGAAAGCCCGCCGCCCCGGCTAAAAAAGATCTCGGGGAGGATGTCGGTCACGACGGCGGACGGGAGCCGCTGGGGAGCCGGCCGTCACGCCTGCCCGAACTGCTTGCCGTCGGCGTCCCCGTGCTTGTGCTCCAGGGGGACCGGGACACGTTCGGCATGCCCGATCCGGACCCGGCCCGGCACATCGAGGTGCACGTCCTGGCCGGCGCCGACCACGCCATGCGGACGCGCCGCAAGGACGGCCGCGACGAAGCCGAGGTCGTCGACGAGGCTGCGACCGTCGCGACAGAGTGGATCATTGCCCGGCTGGCTTCCACCGGGCCGTGAGTACCCGGCGGCCGCCGAGGCACCGTACGCCCCGCCCTCCGCCTCGCGCTCCTCGCCTTGCCCCATGGCGATTAGTAGTGATTAGTGTTGATAAATAACATTCTATTGACTTTTGCATGTTCTCATGTTGCTCTTCCAGCGTATTTATGGAGGCGTGATGATACCTCTGTCGTCCGTTCGCCGAGGTCGGGGCCCCGGGTCGTCGCCGGGAATCCGACGGCTGGTCGGGCAGTTACGCCACCTGCAGGGATTCTTGGAGCCGTCCGTGACGCAGGAGAACGACGGGCCGAGCTGATCGTTTCTTGATCCGCAGGCCGTTATGATCGTTTTGCTTCCGGTCGGCGGGGACATCCGTTCGGAGGTTCGATGACTGCCCAGTTCGCAACCGGGCTGGCGGGCCGGTGGCGACGCGACGACGTTCGCGACGGTATGCCTGTTGCGTCGGCCGCGGCTGTATCGTCCGCGGCTGTGTCGGCCGGAGCCGCGGCCCCTGGGTCGCTGGTAACCTGTGCCCGCGCCACCGCGTCGACGCCCGCTCCGGCGCCCCGGCCGCATGATGGGCCGATTGACCCTTCCGCCCGGTGGCCAAGCGTCCCGGAGTCGGCCGGTACCGGTGGTTTTTCCACACGCGCGTACGCACCTGCCAGGGTATCGTCCGTTCCAGGGGCCGCCGGCACGTCCGTGAGCCGGTATCCCGCGGACGACCCAAGGAACGAGGGAGTGGTCCTGGTCGACGAGACCGTCGAGGAGCGCAGCAGCCGCTTCGAGCGAGACGCCCTGCCTTTTCTTGATCAACTTTATGCGGCGGCGCTGCGGATGACGCGTAATCCGGCCGACGCCGAAGACCTGGTGCAGGAAACCTTCGTCAAGGCGTTCGCCGCCTTCCACCAGTTCCAGGAAGGCACAAATCTCAAGGCGTGGCTCTACCGTATCCTGACGAACACGTTCATCAACACCTACCGCAAGCGTCAGCGCCAGCCGTTGCAGAGCCCGACCGAGCAGGTCGAGGACTGGCAGCTCGCCGACGCCGAGTCGCACACGTCCAGCGGTCTGAAGAGCGCTGAGACCGAGGCGTTGGAGCATCTGCCGGACAGCGATGTCAAGGAGGCGCTCCAGGCGCTGCCCGAGGATTTCCGTATTGCGGTGTATCTTGCGGATGTCGAGGGGTTCGCCTACAAGGAGATCGCGGAGATCATGGGTACCCCGATCGGTACCGTGATGTCACGCCTGCATCGTGGCCGTCGCGGGCTGCGTACCGCTCTTGAGCACTACGCCCGGGAACGCGGCCTGGTCCGGGCCGGCAGCTCCGAGATCGACGGTGGTGGATCGTGAGCTGTGGGGACCCGCACGCGGTCGACTGTCGGAAGGTTCTGGAAGCGGTCTACCTCTATCTCGACGGTGAGATCGACTTCGATCACAAACATCTGGTTCGTTCCCACCTGGACGAATGCTCTCCGTGCCTTCGGGAGTTCGGGGTGGAACACGAGGTGAAGCTGCTGGTGGCCCGCAGATGCGGCGGGGAGCGCGCTCCCGAGTCGCTCCGGGAGAGCGTCCTGGAACGGCTGCGGGCTGCCCGCATCGACGCCGACACCGCGGAGTTCCGCGCCGAATAAGGCCGAACAAGAGGGTTGGCCATGACAGCCGACCGTCCGACTGGCGGTTAGGCTCTTGTGCCGTGCGTATCCTCGTCACCGGCGCGGCCGGTTTTATCGGTTCCACGGTCACCGACCGTATGCTCGCCGACGGCCATGATGTCGTCGGGGTCGACGACCTGTCCACCGGTCGGCTTGAGAACCTCGGCCCTGCCCTGCGTGACCACCGGTTTTCCTTCGAGAAGGTGGATATCACGTCCGCCGAGCTGATCGGTGTCGTCGAGCGGATCCGTCCCGGCGTCGTCCTGCATCTGGCGGCCCAGATCGACGTGCGGGTGAGCGTCAGCGACCCGCTGCTCGACGCCCGGCTGAACGTGCTCGGGACGATCAACGTGCTGGAGGCGAGCCGGCTGGCCGGCGTCGGGAAGTTCGTCCACACATCCTCCGGCGGCTCGATCTACGGGACGCCACAACACCTGCCGGTGGACGAGACCGTGCCGGTGGCCCCCGAGTCGCAGTACGCCGCGGGCAAGGCGGCCGGCGAGCTCTACCTGTCCGTGTACCGGTCCACGTACGGGCTGGCCACGACGGCGCTGGCGCTGGGGAACGTCTACGGGCCCCGCCAGGATCCGCACGGCGAGGCCGGCGTGGTGGCGATCTTCGGGACGGCGATGCTCGAGGGTCGTCCGACGAGGATCTTCGGTGACGGCACGACCACCCGTGACTACGTCTTCGTCGGCGATGTCGCGGACGCCTTCGCCCGGTCCGTCCCGTCGGATGCCGCCAACGGCGAACGCCTCAACATCGGTACCGGCACGCAGACGACCGTCCGGGATCTGCACAGCGCGATCGCGGAGATCGTCGGCGTGGCGGACGCCCCCGAGTTCGCCCCGTCCCGGCCGGGTGAGCTGCAACGGATCGCGCTCGACATCGGCAGGGCGGCCCGGCTGGTCGGCTGGCGGCCCCAGGTCGATCTGGACAACGGGCTGCGGCAGACCGTGCAGTGGCTACGGACCCGTACCGCCACCGGCTGACCAGCGCCTCTCCCGGCCATCCCCGCAGCCTCCCCGCCGTTGGGCGGCGGGTTCGCCGCTCGTCACAGGCCGGCGGACGCTGTGTCCCGGCCGGTGTTGCCGACCATCCGGTTGGTTCTGGCCGGTTGGTTCTGGCCGGTTGGTTGTGGCCCGCTGGACTGGGCTGTGGCCCGGTGGGTCGCCACCGGGCCGTTGCCGCTCCCGGCAGGTGGCTTCGCGGCCGCACACGGGATGCGAGCAGTGTGACAGATCCGTGACTGTCCGCGTCTGAGCTCGCCCGTGGCCCGAAGAACGTCATCCGAGGAACGTCAGGTGCTCGTGGGGATCAGGTGTTCGGGCGCTTGCCGTGGTTGGCCTTGCTCTTGGCGCGTGCGCGCCGCTTGCGCTTCTTCTTCGCCACGTCGGGAACCTCCTTTCCGCTCGGGCCATCCTGCCAGACCGCCACCCCCACCCACCGCAGCCGACCCCGCCCGCCCGCAGACCACACCCACCGACGCCCACGGCCCCGGCCACCCGGCCCATCCGAACGATGTGGATCAGCCCATCCACGACACCGAAACACCTTCCCCGGTCACACCCGAAGCCCCCTCCGGCCCCACGCCCAAAGCCCCCCCCGCGCCCCCGGCGAGACCGCGGGACCGCGGGCCGGCCACGGGCCTTGGTGGGCCGAAGCCCCCGCCCCCACGGCGAGACCCCAGGACCCCCACGGCGAGACCCCCAGGACGCCCCACTCCTTTTCCTTATCGATCATCATCAGATGATCGATAAGCCCGCGCGACGACCAGCCACTCCGCCAGGGGTCCCCAAATAGTGGCAAAGCCACTATTTGGGGGTCAGGCGGGACTCCAGGGTGCGGCGTGCCCGTACCGGGGCGACCGCGCCGAACATGCCGACGCCGGCGGCGGCCAGGACGTCGCCGATGCTGATGACGGCCCCCGCGCCGGGGAACGCCAGCGGGATCACGTCGGTGGCCGGGCGCAGGACGGTGTTGTCACCGCCCGGTGTGTGCTGGGCGGAGGCGTATATCTCGCTGGCGGACACGCCGGCCCGTTCGGCCGCCCACAGTGACACCGGCATCTGACCGCCGTTGGCGAGGATCACGACGGTGTTCAGCGCGATCCCGGCCCACAGCAGGCCGACGCCGGGCAGTCGGGAGTTCGCCGCGGCGAACAGCGCGACCGCCACCGTGGCCAGTACCCACGCGGCCGCGTACAGGCCGGGGATGAACCGGCTCACGCTCAGGGCCGCGATCGTGGCCACGAACATCCACGGGCGTGACACATAGACACGAACCAGAGCGTCCAGCGTGCCACCGCGGATCAGTCCCACGGTGACACCGCCCACCAGGGCAAGCACAAGGAGAACGAACACACTCGTAGTGTGCGTTGTCCGCGGGGCCTTCGATCGCAGGCGTGGCATTCCGGCATGTCCGGGTCGCCGTCGCGGGTTCTCCGCTGCCGCGTCCCCGGCTGTGCGGACTGGCCGCCCGCGCCGGTTTCCCGTCCGTCCAGCGAAGATCGTTGGTGGGCTCGGAGGGAGCCTGGGGCGGGAGTTGTTACCACCGTGTCAAGAAATTGGGTGGATCGGTGGTCGAACGGGGACTTTCTTTGTCGACGTGGCGCGCAGCGGTCGGGCGTCGACGCACACTACGCTCACGCTGTGCACATGTCCGCGCCGGAGCGGGAACGCTCGGAACAGGGAAGGGGAGCCGTGGCCGAGGAAGTTCGGGCTGAGATGGTGGCCAACGTGTGGAAGGTCGTGGTCGGTGTCGGGGACACCGTGTCGGCCGGTGACACGCTGGTGATTCTCGACTCCATGAAGATGGAGATCCCGGTACTCAGCGAGGACGGCGGCCTGGTCGCCCAGATCGCCGTGCGGGAAGGGGACGTCGTTCAGGAAGGCGATCTGATCGCCCTCCTCGACCAGCTTCCGGTGGCCTGACCGTCAGGCCTGTGACGAGCGGGCCCGGGGACGAGTGGGCTGGGGGTCAGCCCGCGATCGTGCCGTGTTCGACGCAGCTGGCCGTCCAGCCGGTCGGGGTGACCTGGACGATCATCCGCCGCCGGCAGGTCTGGCAGAACCGTGGCGGTTCCAGCAACCGGGCCTGGACGCAGCTGTCGTGCCCGCTGTCGGCCAGCGGCCGCCCGCACCGGTCGCAGAAGGTCGTCTCCGCCGCACCGGGTGACCCGGGGAGCGGGCTGCGTCGGACCTCCCGGATCGGCTGTGCCGGTCCGGGAGGGGCCCCGAGGGCGACAGAAGCATGATCAGGCTGCCGGCGGTCTGTCGGCGCCCCGGGTGCGGCAGAAGCGTGATCGTGGCGCCTCTGACCCTCGGTAGTCATGCTTCCGAGGGTAGAACATCGAGCGGCCCAGCCGATGTTCTACCCTCGGTCGTTCTACCCGGACCCGCCGGCCCGCCACCCACCACCGCGCGGCCGGTCGCGGCTCCACCGGCGCGCCCTGCGCCTCGGTCGTCCCGGTCGTTGCGGTCCGGCCCGCAACGACCGGGACGACCTGTGATCAGAACGTGGACTGCATGGACTTGATGGGCATCTTCAGGTCGGCGAGCATTTCAAGATCTGCCTCGGCGGGCCGTCCCAGCGTGGTGAGGTAGTTGCCGACGATGACCGCGTTGATGCCGCCGAGCATCCCGTCGACAGCGAGATCGCCAAGAGTGATCTCGCGTCCGCCGGCGTAGCGCAGGATGGTGCGCGGCAGCGCGAGCCGGAACGCGGCGATGGTGCGCAACGCCTCCTTCGGGCCGACCACCGGAAGATCGGCGAACGGTGTGCCCGGCCGCGGGTTGAGGAAGTTCAGCGGGACCTCGTCGGGTTCCAGCGCGGCGAGCTGGCCGGCGAGTTCGGCTCGCTGCTCCAGCGTCTCACCGACCCCGATGATGGCGCCGCAGCACAGCTCCATGCCGGCGGCCCGCACCATCTCGCAGGTGTCCCACCGCTCCTGCCAGCTGTGCGTGGTCACGACCTGGGGGAAGTGCGAGCGTGCCGTCTCCAGGTTGTGGTTGTAGCGGTGGACGCCCAGCGCGGCGAGCTCGTCCACCTGTTCCTGGGTGAGCATCCCGAGCGAGCAGGCGATGTTGATGTCGACGGCGGCGCGGATCGCCTCGACCCCCGCCCGGACCTGGCTCATCAGACGCTTGTCCGGTCCCCGGACGGCTGCGACGATGCAGAACTCGGTCGCGCCGGTCTCCCTGGTCGCCTTCGCGGCCTCGACCAGCGACGGGACGTCCAGCCAGACCGAGCGCACCGGTGAGTCGAACTTGCCGGACTGGGAGCAGAAGTGGCAGTCCTCCGGGCAACCGCCGGTCTTGAGGCTGACGATCCCCTCGACCTCGACTTCCGGGCCGCACCAGCGCATCCGCACCTCGTGCGCCAGCGCCAGCGCCTCGCCGATCCGGTCTTCGTCGAGCCGTAGCACCTGAAGGGTCTGTTCGGTGGAGAGCCCCTGGCCATGCTCCAGCACCTGCTCACGGGCGACCTGGAGGATGTCGGTGACCGGCGCGTTCCCGCCGGGTCGCCCGACGGCTGTCGGCTGGTCGACTGCTGGTTGGTCAGCCGCCGACCGGGCCGGTGTCGGCGGTTGCGTCGGCGAGGGCACGGGCACGGTGACTACTGACGGCGGCAAAGCGGTCTCCCTGTGGTAGGTAGGTTACGGACCGTCGATTCGTCCGAGGATCCGGGTGGCCCAGGTCCGCGAGGTCCCCGGGATGGCTGACGAACCGAGAGAGTCACGGTCTGTGACTCTCTCGGAAGTCGTGGGCGTTGAAGGTGCCGCCGAGAGCGGGCGCCAGGCAGGCCCGGGCGGTGGCGCGAAACGCCGCGGCGTCGGTGTGCCCCGCCCCCGCTGGCACCGCTCCGGCGAGTGGACGCGCGGCAAGCATTTCCATGTCCACGATGTTCGAGCGACAGGCGAGATCGGGGCTGGCCGGCCAGGAGCCGATGACGAGCCCGGCGAGTTCCAGCCCACGGTTGGCCAGCGCCTCCAGGGTCAGCGCGGTGGTGTTGAGCGAGCCGAGCCCGGCCTCGCTGACCAGCAGCACCGGCGCGGCCAGCGTACGGGCGAGGTCGGCAACGGTGCTGCCCTCGTCGTCGTAGCGGACCAGCAGCCCGCCGGCACCCTCCACCAGGACGAGCCGGTGGCGCTCGGCGAGCTCGCCCACATGCCGGGCGACGTCGCCGAGCTCCACCGGGGTACGCCGGTNGGCGGGCCGCGGCAGCCGGCGACAGCGCCGCCGGGAACCGGGCGTACTCGTACAGCTCCTCGACCCCGGACAGGGCGCGCACATGGTCGAGGTCGCCGGGCTCACCGGGCTCGACGCCGGTCTGGGCGGCCTTCACCACGGCGACGTCGATGCCCCGATCCCGGGCGAGGGTGGCCACCGCCGCGGTGACGACCGTCTTCCCGACCCCCGTCCCGGTCCCCGTCACCACGAGGACCGTCATCCGGGACAGCCGGGTGCGCCGATGGCCGCGGCGAAGGCGTCGGCGGCCCGGGCCAGGTCGGTGGCGGTGAGGTTGGCGCGGGCCGCGACCCGCAGCCGGCTCGTGCCCGGGGGCACGGTCGGGGGGCGGAAGCAGCCGACGGCCACCCCGTGCGCACGGCAGATCTCCGTCGCCCGCACCGCGCGTTCCGGTTCACCGAGGACGACCGAGACGACCGCGCCGGCCGGTCGGGGCGCGCCGGTGAGGTCGGCCAGGTGGCGGGCGTGCCGTCGGACGCCGTCCGCGAGATCCGGGGTGGTGGTGAGGATTCCGAGCGCGGCGAGCGCCGCGCCGGCGCAGGCCGGCGCCAGGCCGGTGTCGAAGATGAACGTGCGGGCGGTGTCGATGAGGTGCGCGCGTACGGCTGGCGGGCCCAGCACGGCACCGCCCTGGCTGCCCAGCGCCTTGGACAGGGTGACGGTGGCGACCACGTCCGGCTCGCCGGCGAGCCCGGCGTCCGCGAGCGCGCCTCGCCCGCCGGGGCCGACGACGCCGAGACTGTGGGCCTCGTCCACGACCAGCAGCGCGCCGCGGGAGCGGACGACCGTGTGCAGCGCGGCCAGCGGGGCCAGATCGCCGTCGGCGGAGAACACCGAGTCGGTGACCACGACCGCGTGTTGCCACGACCGTTCGGCCAGCGCCGCGTCGACCGCTTCGACGTCGGCGTGCGGGACGATGATCACTTGTGCCCGGGACAGCCGGCAGGCGTCCACCAGTGACGCGTGGTTGCGCTCGTCCGAGACGATGAGGTCCTCGGGCCCGGTGAGCGAGGTGAGCACACCCAGGTTGGCCGCATACCCGGAGGCGAAGACCAGCGCCGCGGCGAAGCCGGTGTGCTCGGCGAGGGCGTCTTCAAGGTCGCCGTGCAGGGTGGTCGTCCCGGTGACCAGCCGGCTCCCGGTGGAGCCCGCACCCCAGGTGCGCAGTGCCCGCACCCCGCCCTCGATCACCTCGGGGTGGCGGGACAGGCCCAGGTAGTCGTTGCCGGCCAGGTCCAGCAGGCGGGTGGGATCCCCGCGTGCCGGGTCGCCCGGCGCCCCTGAGTCGGGCGCACGTGGGCGCACGACCCGGCGCAGCCCGGCCTCTTCCCGGCGCCGGGCATGGCTGTCCAGCCAGCCAAGCGGATCGGCGACCGCCTTGGTGGTATGCGGATGCACACCAGGAAGCCTAGGTCAAAGGCGACGCGATCATGGTTTTCGTGTTGCCGGAGACACGCAAGTCGGTCCGTCGAAGGCAGCGCGATCGTGGTTTGTCGCGCTGCCGGAGACGCTCAGCTGGCTCGCTCGAAGGCAGCGCGATCGTGGTTTGTCGCGCTGCCGGAGACACAAAGCCGCTGGCGTCAGAGATGATTCGATCATGATTTTCGCGTTGTCGGGAGAGTGGCCGGATCATGGCGGTGCCGGGATCCGGGAAAGCTGATCGGGCACACATGCTCCGAGCCGGCGCCGCGTCTGGCAGTCTGCCTGCGTGGGAACGCTGGCGGACCTTCTACGCGAGAGCACCGATCTTGGTGCGGACGACATCGACCACCTGCACGCCCTGGTGGCCGACTGGGCGCTGTTGGCCGACCTGTCCTTCGCGGACCTGCTGCTGCTCGTGCCCAGCCGGGCCACGGCGGCCCGCGGCGGAGCCGGCCCGGGGGCCGAGTTCCTGGTGGTCGCGCAGGTGCGGCCGACCACCGGGCCGACGGCGTACCACAACGACGAGGTCGGCAGCGTTGTGATCAACAGGTGGGTGGTGCAGAACTCGTGGCGCGAGCGCCGGATCGCCCGTGAGGGTGAGCCGGAATGGGACGGCGGGGTGCCGGTGCGTACCGAGGCGATTCCGGTCCTGCACTCCGACCGGGTCATCGCCGTGCTGGCGCGGGACACCAACCTGGCCACCACCCGGACGCCGAGCGCGCTGGAGTCGGCGTACCTGCAGTGCGCGAACAACCTGGCACTGATGATCGCCGAGGGGGCGTTCCCGTTCCGGGGCAGCAACGCCGAGTTGCCCGAGGCGCCGCGCGTCGGTGACGGGATGCTGCGTCTGGACGGCTCGGGGAAGGTCATTTTCGCCAGTCCGAACGCGCTGTCGGCGTACCGCCGCCTCGGTTACACCGGCAACGTCACCGGTGAGGACCTGCGCTCGGTGCACCGGACGCTGAACCTGCCCGCGACCACGCCGGCCGTGTGGCACGCGATCGGGCGTCGCCGGCCGGTCGAGGTGGAGCTCGCGGTCGGGAGCACGGTGGTGCTGCTGCGCGCGATCCCGCTGTTTCCCGGCGCCACCCGTGAGGTGCTGGTCCTCGTCCGCGATGTCTCGGATCTGCGGCGCCGGGAGGCGCAGCTGCTGAGCAAGGACGCGACCATCCGCGAGATCCACCATCGGGTGAAGAACAACCTGCAGACGGTCGCGGCCCTGTTGCGCCTGCAGATGCGTCGTACCAAGGTGGACGAGGCACGCCTGGCATTGCGGGAGTCGGTGCGGCGGGTGACTTCGATCGCCGTCGTGCACGAGACCCTTTCGCAGAGCCTCGGCGAGTCGGTGCCCTTCGACGAGATCGCCGACCAGATCACATCGGTGACAGTGGATCTGGCTTCGACCGGGACCCGGGCGAGCACGACCCGCAGGGGATCGTTCGGCCGGCTGCCCGGTGAGCTTGCCACGCCGCTGGCACTTGTGCTTTCCGAGCTTCTACAGAATGCCGTCGAACATGCGTTCGATGGTTCCGCTGGTTCGATCGAGCTGCGGGTCCGGCGGTATCCCGACCGGCTGGACGTGGTGGTCGCCGACAACGGCGCCGGGTTGCCTGAGGACTTCCAGTTGGAGCACTCTCCCCGGCTCGGTCTGCAGATCGTGCGCCAGCTCGTCCTCGGTGAGATGCAGGGAGCAATCCGTCTTCAGGCGGGAGCGGAGCGTGGCACCGAGGCCCTGCTCTCCATCCCGTTGCGGGACTGAAAAATTTTTCCAAGATCGGTGTTATGAGGACCGTCGAGGTGGGTACAGCACCACCGTGCCTGGCGCCGTCCCACCCCGTCCTGGCCTGTCGTTTCCTGCCGTCTCAACACCGGTACAGCGAGTTCCGTCGGCTTCGCTGGCAAACGATGCGGACACGGACAGGAGCAGCTCCAAGGCGCACGACAGCACCCCGGTGACCGATACCTCACGGCATGGCCATCTGGGAAGTCGTCGTACGGCTCGAGCTGGTGTGGTGCTGGTGGATACTGCTCAGGCGGTGCGAACGCGGGTGCGCGCTGGGCGTTTGAGCGCTCGGCGTTCATCCTCGCTCAAACCGCCCCAGACCCCGGAGTCCTGCCCGGTGTCAAGAGCCCAGCTCAAGCAATCACTTGTCACAGCACACCGCCGGCAGACGGCCTTTGCTTCTTCGACCTGGCGTTCAGCCGGACCGGTAGTACCGATCGGGAAGAAGAGCTCGGGATCCTCGTCGCGACAGAGCGCTCTGTGGCGCCAGTCCATGCGTACAACTCCCTCTCTCGTCTCGGGCCACACTGCACGTGAGACGCTTTACGAGCCGCCACGGTTGTGTCGCACTTTCCGGCGGCCAAACGGCTGCCGGGTCCGCGCGGCTTCTCGATCTTTCAACCGGATGCACCGTCGCGTGTGAACCCGAGGTGTGTGGGTCCATCCACCTCGGACATTCGCCACCCTCCCACCGCAACTGGCATGGGCGCAAGGACCTGCAAGTGGCTTCCCGCCCCTTACCGACCCCTGACCACCTGGCTTCGTCCGTTAGAGACACAGGTGGACCACTCTTTGCGGCGGATCAGACGACAGCGACACACAGACCGTCCTAGTACCGCCAACTCAGTGAACACGCACGCCCGGCAGAGGCGGACAACATGCCGAATTGGCATTCGAGGTTGTCATCCTGGGTTTCTCGCTCAGTTCCCGAGTCCGGGCCTCCCGGATCTCTGGCTGGCTTCCGGCTCATGGGCGTACCAAGCCGTGATCACGCCGCTTTTGGCGTTTCGACGCAGCTGGCCTCGGCGGCCCTGGCGTTACCGGGGGCGTGGCCGTGATGGCATCGTTGGCGCATGCAGGTTCTTGGTCACCGCGGTAGCCGGGTTCCCGGTCCGGAGAACACATCTGAGGCGGTGGACGCCGCGTTGCGCGCCGGCGCTGATGGTATCGAAGTGGACGTACGGCGCAGCGCCGACGGGGATCTGGTCTGCGTCCATGATCCTCGGCTGCCGGGGCGGCTGACCGGCCGGGCCGTGATACGCCGGACGACCCGCGAGCTCACCGGTCTGGGTGTGCCCACCCTGGCCGAGATCCTCGACGCCTGGGACGGCCGCGGCCGCCTCGTCCTCGAGATCAAGAATCAGCCGGGCCAGCCCGACTTCGACGCCCCCCGGGAACGGACCGCCCGGGCCCTGGTCGAACTCCTGCGCTCCCGTGGGCTCACCCGGACCTCCGGCGGCGCGTCCGGGGCCGTGACCGTCTCCTCGTTCGACTGGTTCGCGATCGAGGCGGTGCGCGACGCCGGGATCGGCGTGTCCACCGCGTTCCTCACCATGCCGCGGATGTCGGTCAGCGGCGGCATCGCCTATGTGCGCTCCGCCGGCCATCAGGAGCTGCACGCCCACATCTCCTCGGTGCTCGGCTCCCCGGACGTGCCCGAACGGGCCCGGGCAGCCGGCGTGGGCCTGGTGACCTGGACGGTCACCTCGGTGCGGGACGCCGACCGGCTGCGGGCCGCCGGTGTGGACGGGGTGATCTGCGACGACCCGGCCGAGGTCGTCCGAGGACTGGGCCGGGGAGCGGCCTGAGCGGACGTTCGCGTCCGTCTCAGACGATGACGCGCAGCGCCCTCGGCTCGGATCGCAGCGTCACCTGAGCCTGCGGGCCGATGTACTCGCCGTCCATCTGGAACGGCAGCTCGCGCGCGGCCGTCAACGTGATCGTGTGCTGGTCGTGCAGCGCACGGACGTTCTTGCCGTGGGGGCCTCGAGCGCTGTGCAGCATCTGCAGGCCGGCGTGGGCCGTCCGCGCGAGCGTCAGCCGGCGCAGGCCGAGAAGATCCAGGCCGGTGTCGAACGAGGCCGCCGGACAGGCACGTACCAGCCGGGAGTCGAGATACGTCCAGGGCGTCGTGTTGCACACCACGACGGCCTGGACGGTGCCGGGCCGCGCGGTGCCCGGGTCGGCACCGTCGGCGGCTGCCCCGGCTGCCCCGGCTGCCCTGGCTGCCCCGGCGGTCTGGCCCGGTTCGTCGGTGGTGATGGTGATGGGCGGACGGTGGCGCCCGGCGCCACGGACGAACTGCCCGAGTGCCGAGCGCAGGTACAGCCCCGGGGTGTTGCGGCGTCCGCGTACCCGCTTGCGCTCCACCCGTTCGACCACGGCCGCGTCCACGCCGAGGCCGGCGCAGAACATGAACCAGCGGGACTGGCTGATGCCCGACCGGCTGGTGAAGGTGGCGTGCCCGAGGCCGATCCGGCGACTGCGGCCTTCGCGCAGTGCCTCCAGGAGTTCTCCGGTGGCCTCCACCGGGGAGGCGGAGTAGCCGAGCGCGCGGGCGAAGACGTTGGTGCTCCCACCGGGCACCACAGCCAGCGCGGGCGCGCCCGGAACCGGCCCCGCCCGCAGGAGACCGTTGGCGATCTCGTTGACCGTTCCGTCGCCGCCGAAGGCGACGACGAGGTCGACACCGGCGTCGGTGGCGCGCTCGGCGAGTTCGATGGCGTGGCCGCGGCCCTTGGTGGCGACGGTCTCCAGGTGCAGATCGGCGGCCAGGGCACTGACCAGGACATCCCGGATGCGCTGGGTCGTAGCCGTGGCGAGGGGGTTAACGACCAGCAGCGCACGCATGATGTCTACGTTAGCCGTTCAGGGCTTTCCAGGCGTCATGACGTAATTCTTGCCACCGGTGGAATCCCGTGACCGGTGGAATCCCGACGCCGGCGGACATCCGCGTGTCAGGTGGGGGCCCGTCAGGCATACCCACCGGGGTTACGTGGCCGTGGGGAACACGTACTGTCGGCATGTGGGTTCCAGGGCTGGATCCGAGCGGATCATACCGACGCCGGCGGGCGGTCGACAACACGACGATGCCCGGCATGGCGCCCGGCGTGCCGTACGCGCGTTGCGGGCCGCCGTGGTACTGCTGGCCGCCGAGGGGCTGTTACTCGTCTCCCTCGGCGTCTTTCTGGTGGTGCGGGGTTTCGGCGCGGACACCGACGACCGGGGCCGGGCCGAGCTCGGCGGCCTGTTCGCGGTTGTCGCCGGAGTTGTTCTGTGGCTGCTCACATGGGCGTTGCTCGCGCGCCGACAGTGGGCCCGTTCTCCGCTTGTTGTTGTTCAAATTTTGTGTATTCCGGTTGCTGTTGGCCTTCTGCAGGCCCACCGCTATGGCGAGGGTGTCCCGCTGGTCGTGGTCCCGGTCGGGGTGCTGGTGCTGATCGGTCTGGCCGGTGCCTACCGCCCGCACCAGCCCACGGGCCCGGGTGGTTCCTCTGAATGACCTGGCACGATCTGGCACGAGCGGGCCACCGCCGCCGGGGGCGGCCCGCTCGGCCGGGAGCGAGGGGGCCGAGCGGCAGCCGCCTGGCCGCGCGGTGAACGCTCGTCAGGTGTCGTCCAGCAGGCCGCGGCGCAGTTGGGCCAGCGTGCGGGCGAGCAGCCGCGAGACGTGCATCTGGGAGATCCCGAGCTCGGTGGCGATCTGCGACTGGGTCATGTTGCCGAAGAACCGCAGCAGCAGGATGCGCTTCTCCCGTGGGGGCAGCTTCTCCAGCAGCGGCTTGAGCGACTCCCGGTACTCGACTCCCTCGAGGGACTCGTCCTGGACGCCCAGGGTGTCGGCCACCGCCGGGGCCTCGTCGTCGCCGGAGTCCGGTGCGTCCAGGGAGACCGCCGAGTAGGCGTTGGCGGACTCCAGGCCCTCCAGCACCTCCTCCTCGCTCATCTGGAGATGAGCCGCGATCTCGCTGACCGTCGGTGAGCGGCCGAGCGTCTGGGAGAGTTCCGAGGTGGCCTTGGTCAGCGCCAGCTTGAGTTCCTGGAGCCGCCGCGGGACCCGGATCGCCCAGCCCTTGTCCCGGAAGTGCCGTTTGATCTCGCCGACGATCGTCGGCGTCGCGTAGGTGGAGAACTCCACGCCACGCTCGGGATCGAAGCGGTCCACCGACTTGATCAGGCCGATCGTCGCCACCTGGGTCAGATCGTCCAGGGGCTCGCCGCGGTTGCGGAAACGGCGCGCGAGGTACTCGACGAGCGGCAGGTGCATCCGGACGAGCTGGTCGCGGATCTCGGCTCGCTGCTGGTCCCCCTCGGGAAGGGCGACCAGTTGGGTGAACAGCTCCCGGGCACGCACCCGGTCGTTGGTCTCACCGGGATGGTCATGGCCGGAATGACCGGCGTCGGCATCGGGGTTGGAGTGATCATTTTTGGGATGGCCCTGGGCCGCGACCGTCGCCCGCCTGGGCGAGCGTGGCGTCAGGGCGGCCTCCGCCACCGGCGTGCCGGGCGACGTCTCGTCCGTGGCCTCCTCGTCCGCGGCGAGGAAAAGATCGTGGCTGTCGTCGAGAAAGGCCTTCGAGCGTTGCCTGGTCGTGGCCACGGCGTCCTGAAACGGTCGGGTACGCCCTGCGGTCACGGCGTGCCCACCGGTCCGGTGGCCGGCGCGCCGGCGTTCTCGGTCCACGGTGCCATGGGGGCCGCTGCCGCGGGCGCTGGTGTTTCGGGCGCCGCGGCCCGGGGACTGTGGATGTGTTCCTCGGGTATCCCGCGTCGCTTGCGTAGCACGATGGTGACTCGCGAGTCCGCGTCCACGGAAGAGGACACCTCGTCGGCCAGCGCGGTCAGGACCGTCCAGGCGAACGTCTCGACGGACGGTGGCTCGCCGTCCAGGCTGAGCACCGTGACCGAGACGTCGATGACGCCGGGGGAGAGCTCGAAGGTGCATTCCAGGCCCGAACCGGGAACGGCCGACAGCAGCAGCAGAGCGCATGCCTCGTCGACGGCGATCCGCAGGTCCTCGATGTCGTCGAGGGTGAAGTCCGCGCGGGCCGCCAGCGATGCCGTGGCGGTCCGCAGGACCGACAGGTAGGCACTCGCGGCGGGCAGGGTGAGCTGGACGACGTCTCGCAGCCGTCCACCGGGGACCCCTGTCCCGGGGACACCGCCCTGACCGCTGGTGGTTTCGGTCCTCGGCGTTGTGTCCACGGTGTTACCCCCTTGTGTGCCTTGTGATTCCGTATCCCATTTGATCTCTTGACCCCCACCTGGGCAGCGGTCGTGCCGGTCAAGGCTGGAGACGTCCGTGCCCAGTTCATGCCACGTGGAGACCACCGTACCCAGTGCCGAGGCGCCACCGCAGGTCGGGTGATCGATTCTGAGGATTGTGTGGGTGATGCCGACTACGTCCCGTCGTCGTTCGGGGATGCTCCTGCCCGCGGGCTCCGGCCGGAGCCGGGATTGTGATCAGCAGTAGTGGCAGCGTGCTCTGTGGCATGCTCCGCGGCCAGCCTGGTAGATCTTCCGGTCCGGTAGATCTTCATTGTCGCGACCGGCCGGGCCGGGCCGTATCGCGCAGAGCCCGGTTCCCCGGGCCACCAGCGAGCCGGCAACAGGCAGTCATGCTTGTTCCGGTCATGCCAACTCGTGGTGCCGGAAGCCCGGGTTCCCGGATCCCTGCGCGGAGGTTACGCGGCCCACATGGCCCACACGTGTGGCCTGGATGTGGGTGTCCCGCGCGGCCATGCGGCCTATGCGGCCTTGGTCTCCCAGAAGATCGTGGAGATCCGCTCGATGAGGTCGAGCAGTTTCTGCCCGTCGGCCGGGTCGACCGAGCCCTTGGCGCCGGCCGCCCCGGCCGCCTTGGTGGCCTGCCAGAACAGGTCGTGGAGCTCGGGGTACTTCTCGAGGTGGTTGGGCTTGAAGTAATCGGTCCACAGCACCCACAGGTGCTGCTTGACCAGGTCCGCCCGCTCCTCCTTGATGGTCAGGGCGCGAGCGCGGAAGGCCGGGTCGTCGTTGCTCTGGTATTTCTCCTGGATCGCCTTCACGGACTGCGCTTCGATCTTCGCCTGGGCCGGGTCGTAGACTCCACAGGGCAGATCACAGTGGGCGCTGACCGTTGTCTTCGGACGTAGGAGGCTCATGCTGCCATCCCTTCTCGTCTCGTTGGACGCCTGAGGCAACTCTCGGGTGGGTGCGCATGCCGCCTGGTCGAAGGCCGGGACGCCGCGGACGTGCCCCAGCGGCCCTCGGATGGTGTCGATGCATGGCTCCACCTTGTGGCAACTTACCCGGGTGGGCCGACATGTTGCCGTGCGGATGGTCTCCGTCAGCGGCCGCTCCATGACACCGACGCTGCGGGACGGGGACGCGTGCGTGGTCCTGTGGGGAATGTCGCCACGAGTGGGTGACGTGGTCGTCGCACGGTTACCCGGCCGTGGGCTCGGGGTGAAACGGGCCGCCTTCGTCGAGCCGGACGGGTCGTGGTGGCTGCGATCCGACAACGTGGCGGCCGGCACCGACAGCGCGACGTTCGGCTCGGTCCCGGCCGAGGACGTGCTGGGCCGGGTGATCGCACGTTACTGGCCGCGGCCCGCCTGGATCCGCAGGGTCTCGTAGTAGGCCGTGCACGCGCTGTAGGACGGCAGCAGGCCGGCGGCCTCCGCCTCCTTCAGCGACGGAGCCCGCGCGTCCTTCTCGGACAGCAGCGGAGTCACGTCCCGCGGCCAGGGCAGCGTCAGGTCGGGGTCGAGCGGGTCGATGCCGTACTCGCGCGCGGGGCTGTAGGGCGTCGAACAGATGTACGATATCGCCGCGTTGTCGGTGAGCGCCATGAAGGAGTGGCCGAGTCCTTCGGCGAGGTAGAGGCCCTTGCGGTCCACGTCGTCGAGCAGCACCGCCTGGTGCGTTCCGTATGTCGGCGAACCGAGCCGGATGTCGACCACACAGTCGAGAACCCGGCCATGGACGCAGGTGACGTACTTGGCCTGGCTGGGCGGTACGGCGGCGTAGTGGATGCCGCGCAGCGTCCCGCGCCGGCTCACGCTGTGGTTCGCCTGGGCGAGGTGGAGCGGGTGGCCGACCGCCTCGACCACGGTCTCGGACCGGAACCACTCCAGAAAGGTGCCCCGGTCGTCGGTGTGCTGGCGGGGGGTGAACACCCAGGCGCCGGCTATCTCGAGTTCGTGAACCTCCACGAACGCGCACCGTACCCGGTAACGATGCCCCATGGGGGCCAATGCGCCCCCACCTGCCAGGTGGGCATCCCGGCCGGCGCACGAGGACCACGCCGGCCAGCGCCGGCCATCGCTGATCGCCGCTGATCGCTGCTGGTCACCGTTGGTCCGTGCCTGTTCCGGTATCGATCCATTGGTGTTCCGGTACGCCGGGCCGGCCACAAAAACTATTCGGGACACCCGGGGCACGCGCATGCTTCAGTCGAGGACATGGGGTGTCCGCGCAGGAGGCGGCGGGGCCCGCATGTCATATTGGAAGGCATCCCCGGGCGATCCCCGGACCTGCCGTCCACGCCTCCCACCCGTCGAGGCATCTCGTCCGAGGGAGTAGTGATGACTGCCACAACCGATCATTCTGTCAACCAGGCCGTTCCCGACGCGCTGGGGGATCTGCCGCCGGCCGTGCCCCGGCCCGCCGTCGAGTCGGATGGGCCGGGGTCGCTGGCCCGTGACATCGACCCCGTGTTCACCCTGCACAGGGGTGGCAAGATCGGCATTGCGCTGACCGTCCCGCTGAACGACCGGGAGGATCTTTCGCTTGCCTACACCCCCGGGGTCGCGCGGGTCTGCACGGCCATCGCGGACGAGCCGGGCCTGGCGGACGACTTCACCTGGCGGTCGAACGTCGTCGCGGTGGTGACCGACGGCACCGCCGTGCTGGGGCTGGGCAACATCGGCCCGGCCGCGGCCCTGCCGGTCATGGAGGGCAAGGCGGCGCTGTTCAAACAGTTCGCCGGGGTGGACGCGATCCCGATCTGCCTGGACTGCACCGACACCGAGCAGATCGTGGAGACGGTCGCCCGGCTGGCGCCCAGTTTCGGCGGCATCAACCTGGAGGACATCTCCGCGCCGCGCTGCTTCGCCGTCGAACGGCTGCTCCAGGACCGTCTCGACATCCCGGTCTTCCATGACGACCAGCACGGGACGGCGATCGTGGCGCTCGCCGCGCTGGAGAACGCGGCGCGGCTGACCGGCCGGCGGTTGGACGACCTGCGCGCGGTGGTCTCCGGCGCGGGCGCCGCGGGCCTGGCGGTGACCCGTATCCTGCTCGCCGCCGGCATCGGGGACATCGCGGTCGGTGACAGCCGGGGGATCCTGCACCCGGACCGGGCCGATCTCACCCCGGTCAAGGCGGAGATCGCGGCCACGACCAACCGAGCCGGGATCTCCGGTTCGATCAACGCCGCGCTGGCCGGGGCGGACGTCTTCCTCGGCCTGTCCTCGGGCACGGTGCCCGAGGCGGCCGTGGCCTCGATGGCGCCGGACTCGATCGTGTTCGCGATGGCGAACCCCGACCCCGAGGTCGATCCGGAGGTCGCGCGCCGGCATGCCCGGGTCGTCGCCACCGGGCGCAGCGACTACCCGAACCAGATCAACAATGTGCTGGCCTTCCCCGGTGTGTTCCGCGGGGCGCTGGACGTGCGCGCGAGCCGGATCACCGAGTCGATGAAGCTGGCGGCGGCGGACGCGCTCGCCGCTGTGATCGCGGACGAGCTGACCGAGGAGCACATCATCCCGAGCGTTTTCGACGACCGGGTGGCGCCGGCGGTCGCCGCCGCGGTGGCCCGCCAGGCACACGCCGACGGGGTGGCCCGCCGGTAGACGCACCACGCGCCGCTGGTGGATGTGCTGTCGGCCGGCGCGTGGCCGGTGGCGCGTGGGGCCCCCGGCCGGGGTCGTACCGCGGAGGCGTCCTGCGGCGGCCTCGGACAGCCGGGACAGGCCGTCCGCCGCGCCGCCACCGGGCCCCGGCCTCCCGTCACCCTGGCCGCGGTCGGAGCGGGCCGCTCAGACCCGGCCGCAGCCGGGGCACTGCCGGTTCTCGGACACTTCCGCCAGCGGCCGCAGCGTTCCGCATCCCTTGTAGGTGCAGGAGACGAAATCCGTCACGGAAACGACGATCGTGGTGCCGTCGGCGTAAGCGGTTGGCGCAGGATCGGCCACCGACACGGGTATTTGCTGTCTCCGGCGGAACCACCGGGACACACCCGAGCTGGGCTCCTGCACCCGCCTGTGTGTCGTCACGTTGAAGAGTGGAGCACAGCCGCCCCTGTCGTGCGACGCAGGCGGTGTAGCGCACATGGTTTTTCATGTGTGTGTAGTTATCTAGTAGTTTATTTGTTGTTTTTCCGATGGATGTGGATGGAGAAAATTCCGGCCACTCCTCCCGATCGATGTGATCACGAGCGTCACGCCGGCCGTGGCTTTACTGTTGGTTGGTGCTCGCTGTCGCCGCTGTGTCCCAGAACGCCGACGACCCCCTCTCTGCTCTGGACGTCGGTGAGCAGCCCGCCCCCGACGTCCCCGACGGTTGGACGACCGTGTCCGTCCGGGCCGCGACGCTCAACCATCATGATCTTTTCAGTCTGCGCGGGGTCGGGCTGCCCGCGGACAGGCTGCCGATGATCCTCGGCTGCGACGCGGCCGGGGTGAGCGCGGACGGCGACGAGGTGATCGTCCACGCGGTCATCGGTGACCCGGCCGCCGGCGGCGGGGACGAGACCCTCGACCCGCGGCGGACGCTGCTCTCGGAGCTGTACCCCGGCACCCTGGCCGAGGCGGTGGCGGTACCGCGGCGCAACCTGGTGCCCAAGCCGCCCTCGCTGTCGTTCGAGGAGGCCGCCTGCCTGCCGACCGCGTGGCTGACGGCCTACCGGATGGTCGTCCACCGGTCCGCGCTGCCGGCCGCCGGGGGCGGAACCCTGCTGGTGCAGGGCGCCGGCGGCGGGGTGTCCACGGCCGCGATCATCCTCGGGAAGGCCGCCGGCCACACCGTTCTCGTCACCTCCAGAGACGCCGCCAAGCGGGAGCGGGCACTGAAGATCGGTGCGGACGAGGCGTTCGAGCCCGGCGCGCGGCTGCCGGTCAAGGTCGACGCGGTGATCGAGACCGTGGGGGCGGCGACCTGGGGACACTCCCTGCGGTCGCTACGGCCCGGCGGCCGGATCGTCTGCTCGGGCACGACCACCGGTGCCAACCCACCAGCCGAGCTCAACCGGCTGTTCTTCCTCCAGCTCTCCGTCGTCGGCTCCACCATGGGCACCCGGGACGAGCTGGCCGAACTCGCCGCCTTCATCGACCGGACCGGGGTCCGCCCGCTCGTCAACGACGTCCGTCCGCTCGCCGACGCTCGCGCGTCGTTCGCGAAACTCGTCCGCGGGGACGTCTTCGGCAAGCTCGTCCTCACCGTCTGAGCTGTCTGGATCATTTGAACCATCTGAAACAGGCGAAAAACGGTACGAAAAAGGCAGGGGGCAGATCGAAATCGGTCTGTCCCTGCCTTTTTCTTTCGGCTGTTCGGCTCGGGGAGCCGCACCGTGGGAGGCCGGCTGGCCGGCGCGGTGGCCAGGGAACGGGTGCCCCTGCCGCTATGCCGGCCGTCCGCCTCAGTCGTCCAGGTCGTCGAGGCGGGCCAGGTAGGTGGCCAGTTCCTCGACCGCGTCCTCGTACTGGGGATGCAGGTCGACGAACGTGCGCAACTGGTCGGCGAGCCAGTCGAGCGTCACGGACTCCTCACCGCGACGCTGCGACAGCTCCTCGACACCCCGGTCGGTGAAATACACCGCGTACTCCGCCCCACGCTGAGATGACAGCCACGCTGAGATGAGAGGGAAGGCTAACCGGCGAACGCCTGTCCGAGCAGCTCCGCCTGCTCCTTCTCGTGCCGCGAGGAGGAGCCGGAGGCTGGCGCGGCCGACGCGTTACGGGAGGCCCGGCGCAGCACCAGGCCGGCGGGCAGCGCCTCCGGCAGATGGATGGCCATGTGCGGGTAGGCACCCTGGTTGGCGGGTTCCTCCTGCACCCAGGTCACCTCGGTGAGGTTCGGGTAGGTCGCCAACACCGCGCGCAGCTCCGCGACCGGGGTCGGGTAGAGCTGTTCGACCCGGACGAGCGCGGTGTCGGTGATCTCCTTCTTGGTCCGCGTGGCCAGCAGGTCGTAGTAGACCTTCCCACTGGACAGCAGCACCCGGCGGATGCCGGCGTGGTCATCGACGCTCGCGTCGTCGATGACCGGCAGCCACGACCCGCCGGTCAGCTCCTCGACCGTCGACGTCGCCGCCTTCAGCCGCAGCATCGACTTGGGGGTGAAGACGACCAGCGGGCGGCGCACGGGCGAGAGCGCCTGCCGGCGCAGCAGGTGGAAGTAGCTCGCCGGGCTGGACGGGGCCGACACCAGCATGTTGTTCTCGGCGCACAGGCTGAGGAAGCGTTCGACGCGCGCCGAGGAGTGGTCCGGCCCCTGGCCCTCGTAGCCGTGCGGGAGCAGCAGGCCGACCGCGCTGCGCTGCCCCCACTTGGCCTCGCCCGCCGCGATGAACTCGTCGATGATCGACTGGGCGCCGTTGGCGAAGTCACCGAACTGGGCCTCCCACAGCACGAGCGCGTCCGGCCGGGCCACCGAGTAGCCGTACTCGAAGCCCATCGCGGCGAACTCGGACAGCAGCGAGTCGTGGACGTAGAAGGTGCCGGCGCCCGACTCGACCTCCAGCGACTTCAGCGGCGAGTACTCCTCGCCGGTGTGCCGGTCGACCAGGACGGCGTGCCGCTGGCCGAAGGTGCCGCGCCGGCTGTCCTGCCCGGCGAGGCGGATGGGCCGCCCGTCCAGCAGGATCGAGCCGAACGCGATGGTCTCGGCGCACGCCCAGTCGATCGCCCCGGTGGCGACCATCTGGGCCCGGCGCTCGAGCTGCGGGCGCAGCCTCGGGTGGACGGTGAAGCCATCCGGCAGCGTGGTCTGGGTGTCGATGATCTTCTTGACGACGTCCAGTGACACGGCGGTGGACACGGCGGCCGCGGCGGCGGCCTCCGCCGGGGTCGTCACCAGCCGGGGCTGGCTGGCCGGCCGGCTGGTGGTGTCGCGGGTTTCCGCGAACGCCTTCTCCAGCTGCGCCGAGTAGTTCTTCATGGCCTGCTCGGCCTCGGCCGGGGTGATGTCGCCACGGCCGATCAACGCCTCGGTGTAGAGCTTGCGCACCGACCGCTTGGTGGCGATGGTGTCGTACATCAGCGGCTGGGTGAACGACGGCTCGTCCATCTCGTTGTGGCCACGCCGCCGGTAGCACACCATGTCGATCACGACGTCCTTGTGGAACGCCTGCCGGAACTCGAAGGCCAGCCGCGCGACGCGCACACACGCCTCGGGGTCGTCCCCGTTGACGTGGAAGATCGGGGCCTGCACCATCCGGGCGACGTCGGTGGCGTACACCGACGACCGGCTGGAGACCGGCGAGGTGGTGAACCCGACCTGGTTGTTGATGACGACGTGCACGGTGCCGCCGGTGCGGTAGCCGCGCAGCTGGGAGAGGTTCAGGGTCTCGGCGACCACGCCCTGGCCGGCGAAGGCGGCATCCCCGTGGATGAGCACGGGCAGGACGGTGAAGCCCTCCGGGCCCTTGTTGAGCAGGTCCTGTTTGGCGCGGACGACACCTTCGAGCACCGGGTCGACCGCCTCCAGGTGGGAGGGGTTGGACACCAGGGAGACCGCCACCTGGCGGCCGTCGAGGGTGGTGTAGGCGCCCTCGGCGCCGAGGTGGTACTTGACGTCACCCGAGCCGTGCGCGGTCTGCGGGTCGACGTACCCCTCGAACTCGGCGAAGATCTGCCGGTAGGACTTGCCGATGATGTTCGCCAGGACGTTGAGGCGGCCGCGGTGGGCCATCCCGAAGGCGACCTCGTCCATGCCGGCCTCGGCGGCCCGTTGCAGGACCTCGTCCAGCAGCGGGATCGCCGACTCCCCGCCTTCGAGGGAGAAACGCCGCTGCCCGACGTACTTGGTCTGCAGGAAGGACTCGAACGCCTCGGCCGCGCCAAGACGTTCGAGGACGTGCAACTGCTCGGCGGGGTCGGGGCGCTCGGCGGAGCGTTCGACCCGCTGCTGGATCCAGACCCGCTCGTCCGGCTCCTGGATGTGCATGTACTCGATGCCGACCCGGCGGCAGTAGGAGTCCCGCAGGACGCCCAGGATGTCGCGCAGGGTCATCGTCCGCTGGCCGGCGAAGCCGTCGACGGGGAACTCGCGGTCGAGGTCCCACAGGGTCAGCCCGTGGCTGATGATGTCGAGGTCGGGGTGGCTGCGGATGGCGAACTCGAGCGGGTTGGTGTCGGCCATCAGGTGGCCGCGGACCCGGTAGGCGTGGATCAGTTCCAGCACCCGGGTGCCGTGGTCGAGATCGCCCTCGTGGGACGAGGTGATGTCGGCGACCCACTGCACCGGCTCGTACGGGACGCGCAGTGAGCGGAAGACCTCCTCGTAGAAGTCGTCCGCGCCCAGCAGCAGCTGGTGGATGCGGCGCAGGTACTCGCCGGACTGCGCACCCTGGATGATCCGGTGGTCGTAGGTGCTGGTCAGGGTGATGATCTTTGAGACGGCCAGTCTCGACAGGGTCTCCTGGGAGGCGCCCTGGAACTCGGCCGGGTACTCCATCGCGCCGACCCCGACGATCGTTCCCTGGCCCTGCATCAGGCGGGGCACCGAGTGCACGGTACCGATACCGCCGGGGTTGGTCAGCGTGATCGTCACGCCGGCGAAGTCGTCGGCGGTGATCTTGTTTGTCCGGGCGCGCCGGATGAGGTCCTCGTAGGTGAGCCAGAACTGGCTGAAGTCCATCGTCTCGGCCTGCTTGATCGCGACGACGACCAGCTGGCGCGAGGAGCCCTTGACCAGGTCGATGGCGATGCCCAGGTTGACGTGTTCCGGCGTGACCAGGGCGGGCTTGCCACCGACCTCGGTGTAGGAGTGGTTCATCACCGGCGTGGCCTGCAGCGCCCTGACCATGGCGTAGCCGATCAGGTGCGTGAAGGACACCTTGCCGCCGCGGGAACGAGCCAGATGCCGGTTGATGACGATCCGGTTGTCCGCGAGCAGCTTGGCGGGCACCGCCCGCACCGACGTCGCCGTGGGGACGTGCAGGGACGTCTCCATGTTCGCGACGACGCGGGCGGCGGCGCCTCGCAACGGTGACGTCGGGACGCCACCGTCCGCGGCGGGAGCGCTCTGGCCGGCCGCTGGTGCGGCTGTTGCCGCTGGCGCGTCGGCCGCGGGGGCCACCGGGGCCACCGGGGCCACCGGGGCCACCGGGGTCGCGGTGGCCGGCTGGCCGGCTGGGGCCGCGTCGGGGACACCGCCCGCGGCCAGTACCGCACCGTCGGCGACGGCTGGCGGGATGGGCCCCGCCACGCCTGGCTGGCCGTTGACACCCTCTGGCCGGTAGTCGGAGAGGAACTCGCGCCACTGCGGCGAGACGCTCTCTGGATCGGCGAGGTACTGCTGGTAGATCTCGAATACCAGCCACTCGTTGGGGCCGAAGTCGGGGCCGGACTCGGGTACCGTCGGTGCTGTCACGGGGGCGTTCCCCTCTATCCACCTTCTGCTGGGGCCCGAGGCGCGGGCCCTTCCGCTGCCGTGTAATCAGGCTACTCGTCACCTTCACCTGTATGTGTCTGAAGGTCGTGGCCCGTGATCCGGGCCACGAGCGATCCAGGCGGCCGTAGGCGGCTGTAGTTTGTGAGTTGGGTAACTGGTGGCCTGCTGGTTTGATGACTGCGGCCTGCCTGTTGATTACTGATGGTCATTAGCACTGTTACCGTCGGTCTTCATCCTGGGCGGTGCCGTAGGCGGTCCGTCCCGGACGGCTGGGAGCGGGCCGCCGCGACATGCCAGGATCGCCACGTGGCGGTGTGGCTCGGTGTCGACGTGGGTGGGACCTTCACCGATCTCGTCGCGGTCGGCGACGACGGTCGGATGATCTTCGGGAAGGTGCCATCGGTGCCCGCCGACCCGTCCGAAGCGGTGCTCGACGCCGTCCGCGGAGCCGGTCTTGCCGGCCCTCTTGCCGGCCCCGGCTCCGGCCGGGGCGGAGCAGCCGGGGCCGTCGAGCGGTTCGCCCATGGCACCACCGTCGCGACGAACGCCCTGCTCGAGCGGCGCGGGGCGCGGACAGCCCTGGTGACCACGCACGGGTTCGCCGACATCATCGAGATCGGCCGCCAGAACCGGCCCGCGCTCTACGACCTCACCCGGGACCGCCCACCCCCGCTGGTGCCCCGCGAACTGCGGTACACCGTGGTCGAGCGCACCGGGCCGGACGGGGTGATCGTCCCGCTGGACGCCAACAGCCTGCGGGACGTCGTCGCCGCCCTCACCGCACTGTCGGCTGTTGCCGAGGCCGGCGGGACGCCGGCTGTTGCCAGGGCCGGCGGGGTGGTCAGGCCGCTGGCGGCCGTCGCCGTGTGCCTGCTGTTCTCCTTCGCCCATCCCGAGCACGAACGCCAGGTCGCCGACGCGCTGCGGGCCGCGCTGCCCGGCGTGACCGTGGTGGCCTCCCACGAGGTGCTCCCACGGTTCCGGGAGTACGAGCGGTTCGCCACCACCGTCGCCGACGCCTATCTGACGCCGACGCTGTCGACCTACCTTGGCGCGCTCGCCCGCCGGTGCGCCGCGGCGGGGCTGCCGTCCCCGCTGGTCATGCGCTCCTCAGGGGGAGTGGTGGAGCTCGCGATCGCCGCCGAGCACGCCGCGGCGTGCGTGCTGTCGGGGCCGGCCGGCGGCGTGGTCGGCGCCGCCTACGTCGCGGCCCGCTCGGGCCTGGCCGACCTGCTGACCTTCGACATGGGCGGGACGTCGACGGATGTCGCCCCGGTGATCGGCGGTCGGGTGCAGACCACGGCCGAGGCGGTGCTCGCCGGCATACCGGTCACGTTGCCGACGGTGGACGTCCACTCGGTGAGCGCCGGCGGTGGATCCGTCGCCTGGGTCGACTCCGGTGGGGCGCTGCGGGCCGGGCCCCGTTCGGCCGGCGCCGATCCGGGCCCGGCCTGCTACGGCCGCGGCGGTGTCGAACCGACGGTGACCGACGCGGACCTGGTCCTCGGCTATCTGGCGGACGGGGCGAGCCTCGGCGGCGAGGTCACCCTGTCCAGGGCGGCCGCCTTCAAGGCGCTGGCCGCTCTGGGCGCGCTGCTCGGGTCCGGCCCTCACGGCCTGTCGGTGGAGGAGACGGCGGCCGGGGTGGTGGCGGTCGCCGACGCGGAGATGATCCGTGCCCTGCGGGTGGTCTCGGTGGAACGCGGCCTCGACCCGCGGGAGCTGACCCTGGTCGCCTTCGGCGGCGCCGGCGGGACACACGCGTGCGCGCTGGCCGAGGATCTCGGGATGCGCCGGGTGCTGGTGCCGCTGGCCTGCGGGGTGCTCTCCGCGCTGGGGCTGGCCATCGGCGACGTCCGCCGGGACTATCTGCGTCCGCTGCACAGCCCGCTGGCAACGGCCGGCCTGGACGCCGCCTTCACCGAGCTGACCCGGGCCGCCCACGCGGACACCCCCGCCGCGGACGTCCCCGCGCTCGTGATCGAACACCAGGTGGACTGCCGGTACGTGGGTCAGTCACACGAGCTGACGGTGGTGGCCACCGCCGACGGGGGTGGTGCTGGCGGTGGTTTTTCCGTCGCGCGGATACGGGCGGCCTTCGAGGCCGAGCACCTGCGCCGCTACGGGCACACCGCGCCCGACCGGGAGGTCGAGGTGGTGGCCGTACGGCTGGTGGCCACGGTGCCGGGCCGCCGACCCGAACTGCGGGCCCCGGCCGCCGACCCCACCGCCGCCCGTACCCGTCGTCCGATCTACCTGGACGGCTCCTGGCGGGAGGTGGACGTCGTGCCCCGCGCCGCCCTCGGCCCCGGCGACACCGTGACGGGACCGGCCGTCGTCGAGTTCCCCGAGGCGACCTGCCTGATCCGCCCCACCTGGCACGCCCAGGTCGACCCCGCCGGCTCCCTCCTGCTCACCCGCGTCCACTGATACAGACCGAATTTCTCGCAGCCGGCCGTGGGTGAGCCCAACGGTGCGTGTCACGCAGATGGGTTTCGAGGTCGGCGTCGACAAGGGCCGACAAGGTGGGTAGCGTTCCCGCGCGGCCCGGTCGGGTTCGTCCACGAGCGCGGTCCGCCGGGAGACCACGGCTGCCGGCGGACAGGTCAAGAAGCGGGCGAGAGGCCGTCCGAGAGCGTCTGACAGCCGGAACGGCTCCAGAGCGTCGAGGTGACGGGATCCGCCTTCGGCTCGTCCGAGAGCGGATCTCTTGAGGGAGATCTTCGATGCCAGTTCCGCCTGCGTGAGACCGGCTGCCAGCCTGGCCTGAGCCTGGCCTGCCGGACCCGCTCACCGACATCCGAGCACTGCCGCACGGGCTCCATCTGTGCGCTTCTCCCACATCGTCAGTTCCCGTGTGGCGATGCCCCCCGGCCCGCGCGCCGAGATTGTCGCGCGGGTTCCATATGGGCAGATGAGGGGACCGCAACGTGTCGGAAACATATGTGTCATATTTCACTGCGACTCTGACGCCCGTGCCGTGTCTGCCGTGTCGTCACCAGCCCGTTGGGCAGGAATCTGGCGGGTTACGCCGCTCCTGTCAGGCGATGTTCGGAATGGCCGTGTTCCCGACCGCGTCCCTGGGCAAGCTCCTCGACGCCGGGTGCTCCGACGCTGGGCGTCCTGGCACCGGGCGCCGCGGGCGGCAGTCCCGGATGTCACGGTAACGGCGTCGTGGCGCTACAGCCCGGCAAGGGCAAGATGGACGGCAGGCACTACCTGCCGTCGACCCCGGAGACGATCCTGTGGGGGCGGCTGCCGACCGCCGACACCCGACCCGTACTGAGCGTGGAGTCGGGGGCCACGGTCACCATCGACACGGTCAGCCAGGAGGGAATCCTCGACGATCAGGGACGTGACCCGGACGCCTTCTTCGGCCGTTTCGGTGTTCCGGCGTCCGAGGTCCTCGACGACGCCCGGATGATCGCCTCCTCCGGGATTCCGCACCGGTTCGGGGTGGACAGCCCGCACCTGGTGACCGGGCCGGTGTTCGTACGCGGTGCCGAGCCCGGCGACGTGCTGCGGGTGGACGTCGTCTCGTTGCATCCGCGGGCCAGGTACGGGGTGGTGTCGACCCGGCACGGTGCCGGGCTGCTCACCGGGGAGTTCCCCGAGAACGACCCGCCCGGCCCGGACGCGAACGCCCGGAACTGGGCGGCCTTCCGGACGACAAGCAGCTTCTGCGCTGTCGAACGGCGCCGCGGCAGGCTCTTCGGCGCGCTGGAGGTCTCCAAGGGGCGGAAGGTGCGTTTTCCGCTGTCGCCGTTCATGGGGATCATGTCGGTCGCCGTCGACAGCCCTGGCCCGGTCCGCTCGACTTCCGTTGGGATACATGGCGGGGCGCTTGACTGCGGCGAGTTAGTTATTGGCTCTCGTTTGTTTCTTCCAGTGCGGGTTGCCGGCGCGCTGTTCGCCGTTGGCGATCCGCACTATTCTTTAGGTGACGGAAAGGTTGCGACGGGTGGCCTGGAGGGGCCGCTGCGGGCGACGTTCCGCCTGACCGTCCTGAAGGAACCCGCCGCCCGGGCCGCTCTCGGGACGTTGCGCGAGCCCTTTGCCGAAACCGACACCCACTGGGTGCCGCTGGGGGCGCAGGCCGATCTCACCGACGCCGCCCGTCAGGCCGCCCGGTCGGCGGTGCTCTTCCTGTCCAGCCGGCTGGGGATGGACCGGGCGGACGCACTTGCCTACCTGTCCGCGGCGGCTGTCTTCGGCATCGGCCGGTCGGGCAGCGATCTACAGACCGTGTACTGCCGGATCCGCCGGGCGGACTTCGGCGAGCCGGCCGCCGCCAAACCCCGTCTGGTACGCCCCGGATTCGGCCGGGCCGCCCCCACCCCCGCTACTGACAGCTCCGCTCCCGGCGGCTCTGTTCCTGCTACCTCCGTTCCTGGCGTCTCTGCTCCTGGTAGCTCCACCGCCGGCTCCGGCCCTCCCGCCTCTGTCGCAGGCCCCGCGTCCGCGGACGAGCGTTCCGAGGAGCCGCCGGCCGCGGGCACGGCTCACGAGCCTCCGGACACGCCACGGCCGGCATCGGACGCGTCAGGCCCGGCGGTCCCGGATCCGGCCGCCGCGAGCCCGGCGGCTTCGAGATCCGCGGCGGACACGTCCGCGCCGCCGAACGCGCCCATCGCCGAGCCCGACAACGCCGGGCCTGCTCCCCAGCCGTAGGTGAAAATCGTGGCAATGGCAGCGTTTTCCACCTACGGCCGCGGGAGCTGTAGGTGGAAAACGTCGTCACGGCAGCGGTTCTCACCTACAGCCGACAGACCTGACAGCAGGCAGGCGTGGCGCCGCGTGGGGAAGGAAAGGGGCGCCTGAGCGATCGGCATCAGCGCGGGCTGTGCCGTGGTGCCGCGTGGGGAAGGGAAGGGGCCGCGGTCAGCCTGGCGCGATCTGGTCGGGGGATGGCGCGGTGATGTGAGGGGGCACGCCGAAGTCCGAGTAGGTCACCGTCCGGACGATCTCGCTGCGTCCAGCGCTGGTGTCGGCGTCGGTGCTGGAGGTGGCGACGGTGACGCGGAGCTGGCGGATGAGCCCGTCGGCGTCGATCCATGCCTCGGTTGGCTGGATCGCCGTCCCCAGGGTGTTCTTGTAGTACTCGACCGTCGTGGCGCTGATGTTTCCCCGGGTGGCGGCGGTGTCCAGGTTCACGGACAGCGTGTAGTGGGTGGTCGTGACACCGTCGATCGTTTCCTGGCCGACGGTGGTCGCCGGGGCCGAGGCCCCGCTGAGGAAGCCGAGCCGCAGCGCAAGGGCGTCACCGGTCGTGGGCTGGGTGGTCGGTGTCGGAGCGGGCGTCGCCGGGCGGCTGCCGCTGGCGCCGGGGACGACACGGGTCCATCGAGGCGGGTTCGGCACGTCGGCGGGCGGGACGCTGCGCTGGTAGAGATCAGAGCCGACGATCAGCAGCTCGCTGCGGCCCCCGCCGGCCACGTCACGCACGGTCTGACTGGCGCTGTTGACGAAGTCGACCGTGCCGGTGCCGGTGATGGAGATCTGTCTGCGCCCGGACGAGGAGACGAAGTTCGCCTGGTCGCTGAAGCGGATACGCGCGGTCCCTCGGTTGATCGTCGCCTGGTAGGCGCCGGCGAGGGGCGCGGGCACCCCGTTGATTTCGGTGGGTGCGACGTTCGTCGGGATCGCCGGCGGCGGTGCGGGGGAGTCGTCGGACGAACAGCCGGCCGCGGCCAGCAGCAGGCCCGGCGCCAGCAGCGCGAGCGCGGACGCCGTGACCCGCGCGGCGCGGGAGAAGTCAGAGCGGGAAAAGCCAGAGCGGGAAAAGCCAGAGTGGGAAAAGCCAAAAAAGCTGGGCCGGCCGAACAAGCGGAAAAAGCTGAAAAAATGGAGAGCGTACAAAAAACGTGACTGTGTCGCCCCGGGCCCGCTGATGGTCATCACCGTCCGTCCTCCCTGGCCGTCCGTGCCGGCCGACGCGGGCCGTGTCACGCGTCGGCCGGCACGGTGGCCAGTGCCATCGGCCGGGTCCGGGCCATGTGATCGTTGTGACCGCGGCGTCGGGAGTCCCGGTGAAGATACGTGGTCACCGCACCACCGGATCGCCAGCCGCGCCCGCGTTATATGCGCCGGAAGATCAGCGCACGCTTGACCTCCGCGATGGCCTTGGTGACCTGGATGCCACGCGGGCACGCGTTCGAGCAGTTGAACGTCGTCCGGCAGCGCCAGACGCCTTCGCGCTCGTTGAGGATCTCCAGGCGTTCGTCGCTGGCGGCGTCCCGGCTGTCGAAGATGAAGCGGTGCGCGGCCACGATGGCGGCCGGCCCGAAGTAGTCGCCGTCGTTCCAGAACACCGGACAGGACGTGGTGCAGGCCGCGCACAGGATGCACTTGGTGGTGTCGTCGAAACGTTCCCGGTCGGCGGCGGACTGCAGCCGTTCCTTGGTCGGCTCGTGCCCCTCGGGAATGAGGTAGGGCTTGACCGCACGGAACGCGTCGAAGAACGGCTCCATGTTGACGATGAGGTCCTTCTCGACCGGGAGCCCCTTGATGGGCTCGATCGAGATTTCCGAGCCGAGGTCCTTGACCAGCACCTTGCAGGCGAGCCGGTTCGCGCCGTTGATCCGCATGGCGTCCGAGCCGCACACGCCGTGCGCGCACGAGCGCCGGAAGGACAGCGAGCCGTCGAGGTTCCACTTGACGTAGTGCAGGGCGTCCAGCAGTCGGTCGCTGGGGACGAAGGGAACCGCGAAGCTCTGCCAGTACGCCTTGTCGCTCTCCTCGGGGTTGTAGCGCCTGATCTTCAGCGTGATGGTCCGCCCATCCGAGGTACTGGGACTGGCGCCGGCCGGTACAGTGGTTGATAGATCGTCTGTGACAGTCACGCCGGACCTTTCTCACATCGGACCCACAAGGCGGGTCGGCAAATCATAGACCGTGCCGCCGGTCTCCCGACCGTCGGTGCCTCGCTCCCCGAGCCCGGAGGAATACCGGGCCCGGGATCGTGGCCGCCGTCCGGGAGTGCCGGGGCACGCTGGTGCGGGTACGGGTGGCCGTGCTGACCAGCACCCTTACGACGTCTTCCTGTCTCTTTTCAGCCGTCTTCCCGCGGCTGCCACCCCGAGTACCCTCCCGCGTTTTCCCACGGTCGTCGAGGCAGCGGCATCACCGCGCGGAACGGGTGGCCGGCCAGATCCTGGCGGGGTCCCGAGCACCGGGGCCGGGTCCCGCCAGGACCGCCCGCCACCCGGCGCGCGGTTGGTAGCGGTCAGTACTTGCGTTCCATGGGCTGGTAGCGGGTCATCGCCACCGGCTTGTAGTCCAGCCGGATCTCCGAGTCGGGTGAGGCGGCGGCCAGCGGCCCGGAGCGGTAGGCCATGGTGTGCCGCAGGAAGTTCACGTCGTCGCGGTTGGGGTAGTCCTCGCGGGAGTGCCCCCCTCGGGACTCGTTGCGGGCCAGGGCACTGGTGACCAGGCATTCGGCGAGGTCGAGCAGGAAGCCCAGCTCGACCGCCTCCAGCAGTTCGGTGTTGTAGCGGCGGCCCCGGTCGGTGACGCCGACGTTCTGGTAACGGGCCTTGAGCCCGGCGATGTCGCCGACCGCCTGCTTCAGGGTCGCCTCGGTCCGGTAGACCGACGCGTTGACGTCCATCGTCTCCTGGAGCTCACGGCGGATCGCTGCCACGTTCTGCGTCCCGCTGCCGTCGCGCAGCCGGCTGAGCAGGCCTTCGACGAAGCCGGCGGGATCGTCCGGGAGCTCGGCGTGGGTGGGGACCTCGTTCGCGTGCGCCGCCGCGGCGATGCCGGCGCGACGGCCGAAGACGTTGATGTCCAGCAGCGAGTTGGTGCCGAGCCGGTTCGCGCCGTGCACGGAGACGCACGCCACCTCGCCCGCGGCGTAGAGCCCCGGGACGATGTCGGTGTTGTTCCGCAGCACCTCGGCGTTGATGTTCGTCGGGACGCCGCCCATGGCGTAGTGGGCGGTCGGCTGGATCGGGATCGGGTCCGTGTAGGGCTCGATGCCCAGGTAGGTACGGGCGAACTCGGTGATGTCCGGGAGCTTCGCGTCGAGCTGCTCCGGGGGCAGGTGCGTCAGGTCGAGGTAGACGTGGTCGCCGTCGACGCCACAGCCGCGACCGGCACGGATCTCGGTGTAGATGGCCCGGGCCACCATGTCCCGGGGGGCGAGGTCCTTGATGGTCGGCGCGTAGCGCTCCATGAAGCGCTCGCCGTCCTTGTTGCGCAGGATGCCGCCCTCACCGCGGGCACCCTCGGTGAGCAGGATGCCCATCTTCCAGATACCGGTCGGGTGGAACTGGTAGAACTCCAGGTCCTCCAGGGGCAGCCCGCGCCGGAAGATGATGCCCATGCCGTCGCCGGTGAGCGTGTGCGCGTTCGAGGTGACCTTGAAGACCTTGCCGAAACCGCCGGTGGCGAACACCACGGACTTGGCCTGGAAGACGTGCACCTCGCCGGTGGCCAGCTCGTAGGCGACCACACCGGCGGCGACACCGCCGTTCAGCAGCAGATCCAGCACGTAGAACTCGTTGTAGAACTCGATGTCGTGCTTGACGCACTGCTGGTAGAGGGTCTGCAGGATCATGTGGCCGGTGCGGTCGGCGGCATAGCACGAGCGGCGGACGGGCGCCTTGCCGTGGTCGCGGGTGTGGCCGCCGAAACGACGCTGGTCGATGCGGCCCTCGGGGGTCCGGTTGAACGGCAGGCCCATCTTCTCCAGGTCGAGGACCGCGTCGATGGCCTCCTTGCACATGACCTCGGCGGCGTCCTGGTCGACGAGATAGTCACCACCTTTGATCGTGTCAAAGGTGTGCCATTCCCAGTTGTCCTCCTCGACGTTGGCCAGGGCCGCGCACATGCCGCCCTGCGCCGCGCCGGTGTGGGAGCGGGTGGGATACAGCTTGGTCAGCACGGCGGTGCGACACCGCTTGCCGGATTCGAGTGCCGCGCGCATGCCCGCGCCGCCGGCACCCACGATGACCGTGTCGAACTTGTGAATCTGCACCGCTTGGACCTCCGCCTTCCCAGGCGCTATCAGGAGATGTTCGGGTCGAACGTGAAGATGACCAGTGATCCCAGGGAGATCACCAGGAACGCCGACACGTACAGCAACATCTTCAGCCAGAACCGGGTCTGTGGCCGCTCGGCATAGTCGTTGATGACGGTGCGTAGGCCGTTGGTCCCGTGCAGCTCGGCGAGGACGAGCATGAGCAGGTCCCAGGTCCGCCAGAACGGCGAGGCCCAGCGGCCCGCGACGAAACCGAAGCCGATCCGCTGCACACCGCCGTCAAGAATGTTCATGATGAACAGGTGACCGAGCACCAGGAAGACCAGCAGGATGCCGGAGACCCGCATGAACAGCCACGCGTAGAGCTCGAAGTTCGTCCGCGCCTTGGTGCGTACGGGCCGGCGTTGTGGGCTGCGCGGAGCCTCGATGGCCGGGGTGGCCGCGCCGTCGATCGTTGTCGCCATCAGGACGCGCTCCCGAACAGGGTCTCGACCGTGTGTTTCAGCATGTAGAAGGTGCCTGGAACGACCAGGATGACCCACAGTACGATCTCGGTGTACAGCATCTGGCGCTGGAAACGGGGGCCGGACGCCCAGAAGTCGATCAGCACGATCCGGATCCCGTTGAGCGCGTGGAAGAGAACCGCCGCTACCAGCCCCACCTCCAGCAGGTTCACGACCGGGTTCTTGTACGTCGCGATCACGGTGTCGTAGGACGATGGGGACACCCGCACCAGCGCGGTGTCCAGGACGTGGGCGAACAGGAAGAAAAAGATCAGTACGCCCGTGATCCTGTGAGCAACCCAGGACCACATACCCTCGCGGCCGCGGTAGAGCGTGCCCGCTGGTGCCTTCGGCACTGAAAGCTCCTCCGGACCGGCCTTCCGACAGGCTGGTCCTGATGATCCGTCCGATGACTCATGGTGGCTTGTCCGGCCAAAGATGACACGGCTGTCATGGCCCCGCCAGTTCACGAGCGTGGCACAGGGGGCCGCGCTCGAGCCGATGATCCGGGCAGTGATCTGACGGGCAGGCAGCTCGCGTCACCGAGGAACCAGGGCACCCGGAGACATCATGATGTGGACGACGGTTTGTGTGCACCCGATGCTAGTGCTGGCCTCCTGGCGGGGCATGCCGGCTTCCGTGACACTTAGGTGAGGTATGTCACAGATAGTGATCGTCTTCATTGTGTGACGAAGCGCTCTGAAGGGTAAGGGGCCTCGCCGTCAGGGGCCTCTGCCGGAGGCGCGGCATCGTGACATCAGGCCCCTCCGGCAGGCGGCGGTGCTCCGCCGGACGGCGGAGGGGGCGGGGGCTCGGTGGGCGGCGTCGATGGTTCCTGCGTTGGCGTCCTGGGGGGCGGGCTCGTTGGCGGGGCCGGAGTGGTCGGGCTCGCGCCCACCTGCGTCGGCGAGGGGGTCACGGGCGGCGGCTCGGTCGCGGTAGGCGGCGGCTCGGCCGGTGTGCTTGCTACGGGCGGTGACGATGGGCGGGAGGTGGGGATCCTGTCCACCCCCACCGGGGCTTTCAGGCTGGACGTGAGCGCGGAGGGGTTGACGCTGCGCTGCCCGGCGACCCCGCTCGCCGACGGGCTGGTGCCCCCGCCAGGCTGCAACTGCACGTCGGTCTCGGGACCTGAGCGGAGCACCGTACCGATCACGAGCGCCACACATATGACCACGGACGCGGCCACCGCCGCGAGCGCACCGCGGTGCAGGGGAGTTCTGTCACGCCACCAGCCGGTTGACGTTCGTCCGCTTCCCAGGTGATCATGAGTTGTGCTGTTGCCGGGCGGGCTACCCACGGCACTGCTGGTAACCGGTAGCAGACCGTCATCGGGGTCGTCCTGGCTGCCGACGCCGTACCCGCCGAAGTCGAACGGGGGCGGGGTGAACCGGTTGCCGGCCAGGGTGGTTGCGGCCGAGGTGTCCAGCAGCGGGGCGCCGCCGGCACGCGTCCGGACCGCCACCGCGGTCGCCGGCTCCTCAGGACTGCCAGCACGGTCACGCCGCGCGGACGCCGCCGGGGCGCTGACCGCCCGGCCGGTGCTCGGCGCGTCCGTTCCCACCGTCGCGGCGGCGGCCGTCCTCCTGGCGACCAGCGTCCCGGCCTCGGTCGGATCCTCGGCCGCGCCGCCGGCCACCGCGCCGCCATCCTCGGCCGGGCCGCCCACCGACCGGTCCACGGTCGCCGGGTCGGCCGTGGGCGCGCCGGTGACGGGAGGAGTTACCCGCGGGCCGCGGGCCCGNNNNCGCGGGCCGCGGGCCCGCGCGTCCCCGCCGGATGCCGGATCGCCGCTGGCGTGCTCCACGGCACCCACCGCGAGCCCGGGGCCGGACTTCCTCGCCGTGTCCGCCACCGCTTCGGTCACCGGTTCCGCGTCGGGTCCGGTGACCGAAGCCGGCACGGGCACGGCCCCGCCCGCGATCGGGCGCAGCCGCCGACGTACCTCGGCCACGTCCGGCCTGCTCTCGGCCGGCCGGTCAAGCAGGTCGCCGAGCAGGCCGCGCAGGGGGCCGGCGAGCTGGAACGGGCGCCGGCGCCCCTCCACCACAGCGGTCAGAACGGCGTAGGTCTCCGGCCCCTCGAACGGTGGCTGCCCCTCCACCGCCGCGTACAACGTGGCACCCAGCCCCCACAGGTCACTCGCGGGGGTGCCGGAGGAGCCACGCACCCGTTCCGGGGCGATGTAGGCGGGGGAGCCGACGAGCGCACCCGTGCCGGTGAGAGTCGCGTCGCCTTCGGTGGCCGCGATGCCGAAGTCGGTCAGCCGGACGTGGCCGTCCCGGCCGAGCAGCACGTTGCCGGGCTTGATGTCGCGGTGCAGCACGCCCGCCGAGTGGGCGGCGGCGAGCGCTTCGGTGAGTGTCAGCCCGATGGCCGCCACCTGGTCGGGCGGCAGCGGCCCCTCGGCACGGATGACCTCGCCGAGGCTGTCGGCGTCCACCAGTTCCATGACGATCCAGTGGCGCTCGGCCTCCTCGACCACGTCGTAGACGGAGACTATGGCCGGGCTGTTCAGCCGGGCGAGGGCGCGGGCCTCCCGCAGCACCCTCGCTCGCAGCCCGTCGCGCTCGACCTGTGAGCCGGTGTGCGGAATCAGAATTTCTTTGACCGCGACCGGGCGTTGGAGAAGCTCGTCCTCACCGCACCAGACGACACCGGCGCCACCTCGTCCGATTGGAGTATCCAGACGGTAACGCTGAGATACATATCGGGGTGTGTTGTGGCGCGCGGGGTCTCCGGGCGGCGGTGCCGATCTGGCCATCACCGTCAAGTCTTGCAGATGCACGGCCGGACGTGCAGACAGCCCTCATCTGGCCTGGCCCGGCGCGCATGGTCGGACATCGGCCCGGAAGACGGTCAGGGGCCGGGCCGGAACGTCGAGAAAAGTTGCCACATCAACGGAAGGTCCATTTCCCAGCGGGAGTCCGCGGTACGCCAGTACAACGCGTAGCCATGGCCATTGCGCACAAATCCTCGATTGAGAACGTGCACCGTCTTTCCGCCTGATGTGTACGTGAACTCCCAGTCTGCCTGCATTGCCCCGTCCCCGCCGTCACTCGGTGCGATCTTCACTCGTCGGTAGTCGGGCACCTGGGCGCTCAGACCGTCCTCGTGCGCCGTCCAGTCCGCCAGCGCGGACGGATTGGCCTGCTGGGTGATGTCGATGTGCAGGTAGGCGCCGGTTTGCGGATTGGTGAAGTTTCGCCCTTCGTTTCCGGGCGCGGGCCGTTCCTCCCAGCCCTCCGGATAGGCGATCGACCAGCCCGACGGGCCGGAGTAGGTACGCCAGCCCGGTGGCGGGGGCGCTGGCGTGCTGTCCAGCGGGGCCACCCCCGGATCGGCTGTGACCGTGGCAGCCTTGATGCTCGCGCCAGGTGACGCCTGGGCGGAGGTCGGCGGGCCGGTGATCGTGGGAGTGGCCTGGCCCGTGGTGGTCCCGCCCGAGGCCCCCTGGCCGGTCGCGGCCGCGGCCGGCAGCCGGCCCGCCCCTGGCCGGTCCGGATCCGATGTCAGCGCCGCGGCGAGGACGATGACCGTACCCGCCAGCACCGCCGCGAGGACCGCGGCGATCACGCCGAGGCGCCGGCGGTTGGGCCGGTCGGCCGCCACGGCGCCCGTCGGCCCCGCGACGCCCGGCCCGCCTGGCTCGCCCGGCTCGGCGGCCGTGGTCGTCCTGGCCGTCCGGACGGACCCGGGCGTCTGAGCCGCTCCGGCGGTTGCTGCCGCCGCGGCTGTTCCCGGCGTTGCCGCTGAACTGACCGTCCCGGCCGGTTCAGCCGGTTCGGATGTCTTCGCTGGTCCGGGACGCGCGGCGGGAAGCTGACCCTGGAGGCCGGCCGGCGGGGTGGCCGTCCCGGTCGGTTCGGCCGCTGTTTTCGCTGGCCCGGAGCGTGCGGGGGGAGCCTGCTGCCGGGTGTGGGCCGGCGGCGTGGCCGGCTCCTCGGTTTTCCCGGTAGGGGACGTGGCCGGTTCCCCGGCAGGGGGCGCGGCCGGCTGCCGGGCGGCGGCCGCGGCGCTTACCGCCGCCTGGATGTCGGGAGCCGGGGCGTCCAGCGTCGGGATGTCGAGTGCCGGGGTGTCGACGGGACGGCCGGCCCGCTGGTGACCGGCTTCGGTGCTGTCGGGCGTGGCGTCACCGGCAGGGGCAGTGCCGCCGGCCGGCGGGGTGCCGCC
>NZ_JWIO01000012.1:18190-29205 GCF_001017755.1 Protofrankia coriariae | reverse complement strand
CCCGCCGGTGCCCGCGGCGGACGCTCACGGTCGGTACGGCCCGCGCGGGTGCCCGGCAGCCGCCGGGAGGCCTCCCGTTCGCTGACCTTCCGCAGCCGTCGCCGGGTCAGGGACAGCGACGGGCGGTCAGCGGGCTGCACCGCCAGGAGGTCGGCGAGAATCGGCGCGAGGGCCCCGGCCAACCGGAAGGGATGGCGTCTGCCCTCGACGATCGCCGTCAGCGTCGCGATGGCGCTGTCGCGCTCGTAGGGCGTGCCACCCTCGACCGCGGTGAACAGGGTCGCGCCCAGCGCCCAGATGTCGCTGCCCGGGCCGCCGGCCTCCCCACGAGCCCGTTCCGGGGCGATGTAGGACGGTGAGCCGAGCAGGATGCCGGTGCGGGTCAGGGTCGGATCCCCGGCGGACAACGCGATGCCGAAGTCCGTCAGCCGGGCGCGCCGGTCCGCGCTGATCAGGACGTTCGCCGGTTTGACGTCCCGGTGGACGATCCCGGTCCGGTGCGCGGCCTCCAGGGCGTAGGCGAGGCTGATGCCGATCCGGGCCACCCGCTCACGCGGCAGCGGGCCCTCGTCGTAGATGATCTCTGCCAGGGAGCGGCCTTCCACGAGCTCCATGACGATCCACGGGCGGCCGTCCGCCTCGAGCACGTCGAAGACCGGGACGAGCCCGGGATGTTGGACCCGGCCGGCCGAGCGCGCCTCGCGCAGCACCCGCTGGCGCAGGATCGCCCGCTCGTCGGCGGAGATCGACGGTGGGAGGCGGATCTCCTTGACGGCGACGTCCCGCCGCAGCAGTTCGTCGGTGGCCGCGTACACCACACCGAAACCGCCGCGGCCGAGTTCGGCGCCGAGCCGGTAACGACCCGCTACGAGCTGGCCGGAATCCGGTTCCTGTCCGGTTTTCGACGTCGGGTGGCGTTCGAGCGGCATCCGGCCGTCCCACCTCCTCGTGGACTTTGCTCGTGGACATTGCCCCTGGACATTGCCCGTGGACTTCGCTCGTGGGCTTCGCCCGTGGACTTCGCCCGTGGACATTGCCCGTACTCGTGGACATCGCCCGTGGACGTCGCTCGGCCTACTTCATCACACGTCGACCGCACCGGTTCAGGGCGCGTTGTATACCGGCGCCACGAGCTATCCAGCAGAGGACGTCCAGCGCGGGGTGTCACGGAAGGCGCCAGACGTACACGCCACCGGTGAGCTCCGGCGGCTGCCCGGTCAGCGACGTCACCGTGTCGCGCAGGCCGTCCCGGTGCCTTGCCGGGCCGAGCACGACCGCGCGCACACCGAGCTCGGCGAAGTCGGCGCGGCTTCGGGCGATCTGTGCCGGGGCCACCGGACCGGTGAAGCTGCCGCTTTCGATGTCGTCAAGTAACTGAGCTGTCACCGTCGGCTTTTTTCCGCCCATGTAGGCCTTCCCGTCGTGGCCCGGACCGATGAAGTAGCCGCCCGGCATCGAGAAATGGAAGTCCGCCGCGGTCTGCCAGGACATCGCGGTTGCCCGCAACCCGGTCGGATAGGGCAGGAGAAGCCCGTTGGAGCCGGCCGGAAGGGTTTTCACGGCGTCGGTGGTGAAGAACGCGGGCACGTCGGGTGAGCGTTCGACGGTGTACGGCCGAGGAATCAGTGGGAGCACGCAGGCCACGGCAAGGGCCACCGCTGCCGGGACACCGGCAGCTGCGAGCCGGGCAGTCGCCGGGACACCGGCAGCTGCGAGCCGGGCAGTCGCCGGGACACCGGCGGCGGCGAGCCGGGCAGGCAGGCGGTCCAGGGCGCAGGCGAGCACGAGCCCGGCCATCAGAGCGGTGCCGAGGGAGAACCGGTTCGGCAGGGCGGCATCGAAGACCGGCAGGCCGGCGACCAGGCCCCAGGGCAGCCGCAGGCCCGTCTCCACGTTGTTGACCAGCAGCGTCTCGCCCAGGGAGAGGACCGCCAGCACCGCGCCGGTGAGCCCGGCTATCCGTATCCGCAGGTCGCGAAAGCCCAGGACGACGGCGCACACGCACACGCTCAGCAGGGGCCAGCCGAGGAAGCTCATGTACTCCGGCGCACCGCCGGGGAACTCGGCCGCCCGCGCGCTCTGCGCGGATGTCGCGAGCCACTGGCGTTCGGAGGGGACGTACAGGCCGGTCAGATCGCTCTTGAAGAAGTTCGCCAGGAACGGGCTGCCGTGGGCCCGCAACGACCCGAGGAACTGGATGCCCAGCGGCACCGCGGTCAGCGCCAGGCAGGTCAGGAAGGCGATCGCGAACGTGCGCAGCGGCCCGCCGGTCAGGCGGAGGTACCCCGGCCGGCTCACCAGCAGCAGGACGATCCCGACGGCGGCCGTCACCGCGGTGATGAACAGCACCTCTTCGCCGGTCAGCAGTTGCAGGCCGGCGCCGACGCCGAGCGGTACGCCGGTCCGTGCCGGCCGGTGCGTCCCCCGGACGGCGTCCACGACAAGGCCGAGCAGCAACGGTACGGCCGGCGCCAGTGCCAGGCTGAGATGCCCCGTCCCGGCCGCGACGAGCGCCGGCGAGAAACCGTAGACGAGCCCGGCCACGTAGGCCGCCGCGGTACGCACCCGCAGTTTCCGCGCGAGCAGGTAGGCGCTGAACGCGGACAGCGAGAACGCCAGCATGACGAGCAGGTTGTAGGAGGCCACCGGTCCGGCGGCCCGGGTCACCGGCGTCAGCAGCAGGCCGGGGACCAGTACGGACGTGTTCCACAGCGCGTTTATCCCCTCCGGCGCGTTCGCCAGGTGCGTGACGAAGGGGTTCGACAGGTTCGTGACGGCGTGCGCGGTGTGCGCCAGCCACCAGCAGTACAGGGAGGTGTCGTTCGGGTTACCGGCGATGATGTTCCGGGTCGGGTCGGACCACACCCGGGCGGTCAGCAACAGGGCCAGCAGGAGATAGCTCGACCCGATCAGGGTGTGCGTCCGGAGGCGCCCGCGCCGCCGCCCGCGGACGGCCGTACCGCCGGCTGCGGCCGGCTCCGTGACCGGCTCCGTGACCGGCGTTGCGCCGGGCTCTGGGGCGGGCGCGGCCCGGCGGACGGTCAGCGGCGTGGCTTTCTCCCCGGTCGCAGGCGTGTCCGTGTCGGCGGGATCCAACGCGTCCTCCTGTGGCCGACAACGTGTGAGCGCGGCCATACCGTCCGTTTATCAGGGCGTCGTTTGTCGATCGAACGCTCTGTCCGCGACCGTTCTTACTCTGCGAATCAGCAGCATTACATCAGTCGCTGTCACCGCAGGTCCGACAGTCGCCGTCCGGACAGTCGCCGTCCGGAGAAGCGCCGTCCTCGACACCGGGAGCCCTGTGACCGGCGGGCCGGCAGTAGCGATCATGTTTCCCGCGTGGCCGGCGGCCCGGGCCGGCGAGCGCCGGGCAGGCCTGGGCCGCGAGTGTGTTTCTCCGCACGGCCGGGAGTCGGCTTCCCGGGGCGTCCGGGTGGGGCATGCTGGACTGTGCGCTGTCACCCGGGAACGGGTCCAGGCCTCCGGGAGGTGTCGCATGGCAGCAGGAAGCGCTCCTGGGGGTGGTCCCGCGGGCGGCACCGGAGCTGGTCCCGCGGGCGCGTCCGCGGTGGATGCCGTCGACTGGCGGTGGCTGCGGGCCGAGGCGGCCCGGGTGGCGGCCCGTGCGTACGCCCCGTACTCACGGTTGCATGTTGGTGCCGCCGCCGTGGTGGACGACGGCAGACTGGTCGTGGGCTGCAACGTCGAGAACGTCTCCTACGGTCTCACGCTGTGTGCTGAATGCGTGCTGGTGGGCGCTCTGCACACCGCAGGCGGCGGCCGGCTGGTGGCGTTCGTCTGCGTGACCGGCACCGGTGCGCCGGTGCTGCCCTGTGGCCGCTGCCGACAGTTGCTGTACGAGCACGGCGGCCCGGATCTCCTCGTGGCGACGGCCGGTGGCCCGCGCCGGCTGGCGGATCTGTTGCCGGACGCCTTCGGCCCCGCCGACCTGCCATCCACCGACCTGCCACCGCCCGCTACCCGCGCCACCGGTACAGGCGCAGAGACCGGACGGGACGCCGGCACAGGCCAGGACGATGGTGACTTTCGGTGACTTTTCACGTCGTCGACCTGATCCGGACGAAGCGGGACGGCGGCCGGCTGCCCGACGCGGCCGTGGACTGGCTGATCAGCTCGTACACGGCGGGCGCCGTCCCCGACGAGCAGATGGCGTCCTATCTGATGGCCGTGGTGTGGCGCGGCATGCGGCCGGCGGAGCTGTCCCGGTGGACCGCGGCGATGGTCGCCAGCGGCGAACGGCTCGACCTGTCCGGGCTTGGCCGCCCGACCGTGGACAAGCACTCGACCGGCGGTGTCGGCGACAAGGTCTCGCTGGTCCTGGTGCCGCTGGTGGTGGCCTGTGGCGCGGCGGTGCCGCAGCTCGCCGGCCGCGGGCTCGGCCACACCGGCGGGACCCTGGACAAGATGGCGGCCATCTCCGGCTGGCGGGCCTCGCTGGCCCCGGAGCGGATGCGGTCGGTGCTCACCGACGTCGGCGGGGTCATCGCNNGGCGGGGTCATCGCCGCCGCGGGCGCCGGCCTGGCCCCGGCGGACCGGAAGCTGTACGCGCTGCGGGACGTGACCGGCACGGTCGAGTCGATCCCGCTGATCGCCTCGTCGATCATGAGCAAGAAGATCGCCGAGGGGACGTCCGCGCTGGTGCTGGACGTCAAGGTCGGCTCGGGCGCCTTCATGACGGCCCAGGCGCCGGCCCGGGAGCTGGCCGAGACCATGGTCACCCTGGGTGACGCGGCCGGGGTGCGCACGGAGGCGCTGCTGACCGGCATGGACACCCCGCTGGGGCGGACCGCCGGCAACGCACTCGAGGTCGACGAGGCGGTGGCGGCCCTGCGCGGCGGCGGCCCGGCCGATCTGGTCGAGGTGACGGTCGCGCTGGCCAGGCGGATGCTCACCCTCGCCGGGCTGGCCGGCGGCCCGGACCCGGCGGACGTCCTCGCGGCGGGCCGGGCGCACGACGTGTGGCAACGGATGGTCACCGCGCAGGGCGGCGACCCGGACGCGCCCCTGCCCGTGGCCCGGCACGTCGAGACGCTGCCCGCGCCCGCGACCGGTTTCCTGCGCCGGCTGGACGCGCGCGCCGTCGGCCTGGCGGCCTGGCGGCTGGGGGCGGGCCGGGCGCGCCAGGACGACGAGGTGTCGGCGGTCGCGGGTGTGCGGTGGTTCGCCGGCCCCGGTGAGCGGGTCGTCGCCGGGGCACCGCTGCTGGAGCTGCACACCGACGACCCGGCCCGGCTGGCCACCGCCCGGGCGGCGCTCGCCGACGCCGTCGAGATCGCGGACACGCCGCAGTCCGTCCAGCCGCTCGTCCTCGCCCACGTCCACCTGTAGGCGGCCTACCTGCAGGCGCTGGCTGGCGGATGCCGGTCACCGGCATCCCGGATACCTACCGATGGTTTTCGCCGGTGATTTCTGCCGACAGATCTTTCCGCGGTTCCCCGCCCGTTTCGGTTCTTTCTGGTGGATTCTCCCGGGTGGCTCCCCCGAGTAGATCTCCGTTGCCGGGATTCGCTGGTAGATCCTCTGTTCGGCTCACCATCTGGGCACAGGACCTGGGGAGGACGGCCGCGCCTTCGGATATATGTTCGGACGATGACCGTGTCCGCGCCGTCCCCGCCCACGCTGGAGGCCATCCGGCGGGTGCCCAAGGTGCTGCTGCACGACCATCTCGACGGTGGGCTGCGGCCGGCGACCGTCGTCGAGCTCGCGGACGAGGTGGGCTACGGCGGGCTGCCCACCACCGACGCGGACAAGCTCGCGACCTGGTTCCGCGGCGGCGCCCACAGCGGGTCTCTTGTGCGCTATCTGGAGACGTTCAGCCACACTGTCGGGGTGATGCAGACCCCGGGCGCGCTCGCCCGGGTCGCCCGCGAGTGCGCCGAGGATCTTGCCGCCGACGGTGTCGTCTACGCCGAGGTCCGTTTCGCCCCCGAGCTGCACGTCGAGCGGGGGCTGGCGCTCGATGCGGTGATCGAGGCCGTCATCGACGGGTTCCGGGCCGGCTCGGCCGGTACCGGGCTGAAGATCCGCGCCCTGCTGACCGCGATGCGCCACGCGGCCCGCTCGCTGGAGATCGCCGAGGCCGCCGTCCGATGGCGGGACCGGGGGGTCGTCGGTTTCGACATCGCCGGGGCCGAGGCCGGCTACCCGCCGACCCGTCACCTCGACGCGTTCCAGTACATGCAGCGGGCCAACGGCCACTACACGATCCACGCCGGGGAGGCGTTCGGGCTGCCGTCCATCTGGGAGGCCCTGCAGTGGTGCAACGCCGACCGGCTCGGCCACAGCGTCCGGGTCACCGACGACATCACCGTCGACGCCGACGCGAACGCGATCCTCGGGCAGCTGGCCAACTACGTACGGGACGTCCGCGTGCCGTTGGAGATGTGCCCGACATCCAACGTGGACACGGGCGTGTGCGCGAGCATCGCCGAGCATCCGATCGGCCTGCTGCGCAGGCTGCACTTCCGGGTGACGGTCAACACCGACAACCGGTTGATGAGCGGGGTGACGCTGTCGAGCGAGTTCGCCGCGCTGGTGGACGCCTTCGGGTACGGATGGCCGGACATCCGCTGGCTGACGGTGAACGCGATGAAGTCGGCGTTCATCCCGTTCGACCAGCGGCTGACGCTCATCAACGACGTGATCAAGCCCGGGTTCGCGCCGGTGTGCGGCGATGGGTGACCCGCAGCCCGACCCGTCCGCCCCAACCGGCCCGGACGCCGGCTCCGGGCGGGCCGGGGCGCCCGGCGGTGCNGGGCCGGGGCGCCCGGCGGTGCCGTGACCGGGCCGGACGGGCGCCCGCGCTGCCCGTGGGCGCTGTCCGCGCCGGAATACATCTTCTATCACGACGACGAATGGGGACGCCCGGTCCGCGACCGGGCCGGGCTTTTTGAACGGCTCAGCCTGGAGGCGTTCCAGTCCGGTCTTTCCTGGCTCACCGTCCTGCGTAAACGGGATGCCTTCCGGGCCGCGTTCGCGGATTTCGACCCGGTGGCTGTCGCGGCTTTCGGCCCGGCCGACGTCGAACGGCTGGTGGCGGACGCGGGAATCATCCGCAACCGCCGGAAGATTCTCGCGACAATCACCAACGCCCGGGCGCTGCTGGCGCTGGACGGGTCGTTCGAAGAACTGATCTGGTCGTTCCGGCCCGTGACCACGGCAGTGCCGCTGGTAACGGCGGACCTGCCGGCGGCCANNNNCGGCGGACCTGCCGGCGGCCACGGCCGAGTCGGCGGCGCTGGCCCGGGAACTGAAATCCCACGGCTTCGTCTTTGTCGGCCCCACGACAGCGTATGCGCTGATGCAGGCGTGTGGTCTGGTCAACGACCACCTTGCGGCCTGCGCGGTCAGGAGCTTGGGGGGCTGACCGGCCCCCGCGTCGCCGGTGTCTGCGAGCCTCTCCGCGCTCCGGCCGCGCCGCGCGTGAACCGGCCGCACCGGGCCGCTCCGCTACCATGGCTGATCATGTCGGACGTGATGGTACTTGCGATTGTCAGTGTTGTCGTCACCGGCATCGGCGCGCCGGGAATCACCGCTTTCTCCGGCCGTATGGAAACACGACGATCACATCGTCTCGCCGTTCAGAAAGAATGTCGTGACGTGTTGGACTTCGCCGCCGAGCAGCTGACCCGGTCCCAGCTGGTAACTGCCTACTGTATTTCACTGTGGTCCCGGGGAATCATGGATGGCGACGACGAGGCGATAGAATATCTGAAGCGCCGGAACCACGCGAACGAAATGGCCCGGACCGCCTACGGGCGGCTGCGCGTCAGATTCGGCCCGACCGCCCCGGTCACCCGTCACTACGACGACGCCGTCGAGTGCATGCGACGGCTGACCGACGTGCTGCGGGGCTACCGGGCCGGCGACACCTACGGCGCCTGGGAGCAGCAGGCCGGCGCCGAGTCCGCCGAACTGACCGCGGCCGGCACCAAGTTCCTCACCGCCGCGAAGAAGGCCCTCTCCGCCCAGCGGTAGGCGCCGCCGCGGGGCACCGGCCCTGACACGGGACCGTGGCGCTACTCCGGGACAGCGGCCCTGACGCGGGACCCGGCGCTTACTCCGGGACACCGGCGAGCACGTCCCGGGTGGCGGACATGCCCAGCCTGGTCGCGCCGGCGCCGACGAAGGCGAGAGCCTGTTCGGCGGTACGGATGCCCCCGCTGGCCTTGATCCCGAGCCTGCCGCCGACCGCCGCCGCCATCGCCCGCACCGCCCGCAGGCTCGCCCCGCCCGCCGGATGGAAACCCGTCGAGGTCTTCACGAACTCCGCGCCACCGGCCTCCGCGGCCCGGCAGGCCGCCGTGATGCTGGCGTCCGGCAGCAGCGCGCTCTCGATGATCACTTTGAGGATCACGTGCGGTGGGACGGCCAGCCGCACCTCGGTTATCTCGGTCTCGATCGACCGCCAGTTCTCCTCCATCGCGCAGGCCAGGTCGATCACCAGGTCGATCTCGTCCGCGCCGTCGGCCACCGCCCGGCGGGCCTCCTGCGCCTTGACCGCCGTCAGGTGGGTGCCGTGCGGGAACCCGATCACCGAGGCCACGGCGAACGCCGGGTCGTCCGCCGCCGCCCGCTCGTCCTTCGGCCGACCCCGGCGGGCCGCGGCGGCGNNGACCCCGGCGGGCCGCGGCGGCGGCCAGGTAGACATGGGTGGGCGCCACACATACCGCGCCGACGCCCAGCTCGGTGGCCTCGCCGCACAGCGCGAGGATTTCCTCCCCGGTCGCCTCGGGGCGCAGCAGGGTGTGATCGATCATCCGGGCGAGTTCGGACCGGCGCGGGGCAGCGGGAGGGCCCGGCACCGTCGCACCGGTTCCACCGGTTCCACCGGTTCCGGCGGGACGGTCCGCTCCGGCTGGAAGGCTCGTCATAGCGTCCATCATTACGGGTGAAGTGGCAGCCGGAGTTCCACCGGGCCAGGTGAAGGCCCTTGGACGGCGGGAGGCAGTTGTGCGGGTCGACGTCGTCGAACATCCTCTGGTGGCAGCGCGGCTGACCGTGCTGCGCGACAGGGGGACGCAGCCGCCGGTGTTCCGCGCGGCGCTGCGGGAGCTGTCCACAATGCTGATCTACGAGGCCGCCCGGGAGTTGCCGGCTGTCCAGCACACCGTGGCCACCCCGCTCACCCCGGCCGTGGGCAGCCGGCTGGCCACGGCGCCGATCGTCGTGCCGGTCCTGCGGGCGGGGCTGGGGATGCTGGAGGCGGCCCTCGGTCTGCTGCCCGAGGCCCGGACCGGCTTCGTCGGCCTGGCCCGGGACGAGCGGACCTTCCAGCCCCACGCCTACCTGGAGTCACTGCCGGCGAACCTCGCCGACTATCCCGTGCTGCTCCTCGACCCGATGCTCGCCACCGGCGGATCAGCCGCGCACTGCCTGAACCTGCTGGCCGAGCGTGGGGCGAAAGGCATGGTCCTGGTCTGCGTGCTCGCCGCGCCCGAAGGGGTCGCCGCGCTGGACGCGGGCGATTTCGACGTGCGGATCGTCACCGCCTGCATCGACGAACGGCTGGACGACGACGCCTTCATCGTCCCTGGCCTCGGCGACGCAGGCGACCGCCAGTTCGGCGCGGTCTGATCAGCGGCCGAGGAGGAACTGGCGGACGGCGTCGCCGAGTGTGGCCAGGCGGGTGCCCGCCTCGTGGCGGGTGAGCGCGAGGCTGTCGGCGTCCGCCGTGGGCTCGACCGGGACGGTCACTTCCAGGTAGGCCTTGATCTTCGGTTCGGTGCCGCTGGGACGGACGACCACCCGCCCTCCGCCCGCCAGCCGAAAAATGACTACGTCCGCGGACGGCACCTCGTCCCCCGCCGTGCCGGTACGGGCAGACCCATCGGCGAGGGCGGGCATACCTGTTGTCGTGGGCGCGGCGGCCGGCGCAGGCCCGGTGGCTGGGGTGGGTGTGGTGGCGAGGTCGTGGATGTCGAGCACGTCGACGGTGCCGATCCTCGCCGGGGGCTCGGCGCGCAGCGCGTCCATCACGGCGGAGATCCGCGCGCTGTCGGTGACCCGGACGGACACCTGGGCGGTGGCGTGCAGGCCATACCGGCGGACGAGATCGTCNCCGGCGGACGAGATCGTCGAGCCGGTCGAGCAGGGTCCGGCCGTGGCGTTTCTCCGCCGCGGCGATCCCGGCGATCGCCAGGGCCGCGGTGATCCCGTCCTTGTCGCGCACGAGCGTCGGCGCGACCGCGTAGCCGAGCGCCTCCTCGTAGCCGAAGACGAGGCCGGCGTGCGCCCGCATGATCCATTTGAAGCCGGTGAGGGTCTCGAAGCAGGGGACATCGTGTGCGGTCGCGAGCGTCGCCAGCGCGCCCGAGCTCACGATCGTCGTGGCGACCGGGCCGGGCCGGGCGCGCAGCACCTCGTCCGCGAGCAGCAACCCGACCTCGTCGCCGGTGAGGACCCGGCTGCCGACCGCGGCCGCGCAGCGGTCGGCGTCCGGGTCGTTGGCGATGACGACATCGGCGTCCACCGCTCGGCCGAGGGCGAGCACCCGGTCCAGCGCGCCGGGTTCCTCCGGGTTCGGGAACGCGACGGTCGGGAAGTCCGGGTCGGGACGGGCCTGTTCGGCCACCACGAACGGCGCGGCAAGGCCGGCACGGGTGAACACCGCGGTCAGGGTGTCCGCGCCCACACCGTGCAGCGGCGTGTACGCCACCCGCAGGTCAGCGAGATCGCCTGCGGCCAGATCTCCCGCGGCGAGGCTGCCGGTGGTGCCGGTGCCGGGCGGCCGCAGCGTGGCCGCGGCCGCGGCCACATAGGCGGTGTGGATCTCCGGGCCGAGGTGGATCCAGCCGTCACCAAGGGGGAGGGAGGCGGCCGGTCCGACGGCGTCGATCGCAGCCTCGATCTCGCTGTCGACGGGAGCGACGATCTGTGCCCCGTTCGCCGGATCGCCGGGCGGCGCGCCCAGGTACACCTTGTAGCCGTTGTCGGTCGCCGGATTGTGACTTGCGGTGACCATAATGCCGGCGTCCGCGCCGAGCCGGCGGAC
>NZ_JWIO01000012.1:1619-18182 GCF_001017755.1 Protofrankia coriariae | reverse complement strand
GGACCGGCAGCAGAGCCGCCCGCACTCCCGCCCCGGCGAGCACCCGGACACTGTCGAGGGCGAACCGTTCACTGCCATGCCGGGCATCCGCGCCCACGACGACCAGCGGAGCCGGGAGATCGCCGTCCGCTGACGCTCCCGGGCCGGCCTGCCGGGCGAGCAGCCAGGCGGCCAGGCCCGCCGCCGTTCGCCGGACGACCGCGGTGTTCATCCCGGCCGGGCCAGCGCGAAGCGGCCCACGAAGCCCGGCCGTGCCGAAGCGCAGGGCGCCGGAGAACCGTTCACACAGGGTCGCGAGGTCACCGGTGGCGTGCGCGGCGTCGACCAGGGCGGTCAGTTCGGCCCGGTCGGGCGGCCACGGGTCGTCGGCGATCCACCGCCGGGCCCGGGCGAGCAGGAGGCCCGGGAGGCCCGCGTCATCCCCGGCGGGCGACATGCTCATCCCCGATGGGCACATTCATCTCCGGCAGACGTTTTCGTCGCCGATGGGCACTTTCGCCGCTGGCGGACACGGCCATCCCGGTGGGCGTAGCCATGCCGGCGGGCGCGTCCACCTCCACCGCTCAAAGCCTGGTGACGATCGAGGCGAGCAGCGCGCCCATGCGTCCGGCCGCCTCGGCGCCGGCGGCCAGCACCTCGGTGTGGTCGATCGGCTCGTCGGTCATGCCGGCGGCAAGGTTGGTCACCAGGGACAGCGCCAGCACCTCGGCGCCCTCGGCCCGCGCCGCGATCGTCTCGTGCACGGTCGACATGCCGACCAGGTCCGCGCCGAGCGTCCGCAGCATCCGGATCTCGGCCGGGGTCTCGAAGTGCGGTCCGGGCAGCGCCGCGTAGACCCCTTCGGTGAGGGCCGGGTCGGCGGTTCGTGCCAGTGCGCGCAGGCGCGGTGAGTAGGCGTCGGTGAGGTCGACGAACCGCGGTCCGACCAGGGGCGAACGGCCGGTGAGATTCAGATGGTCGGAGATCAGCACGGGCTGGCCGACCGTGTGGTCCGCACGCAGCCCCCCGGCGGCGTTGGTGAGCACCACGGTGGACACGCCCGCGGCGCAGGCCGTGCGGACACCGTGGGTGACGACCTGGGGATGATGGCCCTCGTAGGCGTGGACCCGGCCGAGGAACAGCAGGAGATGACGCCCACCAAGGGCGACCGAGCGCACCGTCCCGGCGTGACCAGGGGCGCTCGGCGGCGGGAAGCCCGCAAGGTCGGTGACGGCTACTTCGCCGGTCACGGTTCCGGCCGCGGCCAGCACGTCCGCGGCCGGCAGCCATCCGCTGCCGAGCACGACGGCGACGTCGTGACGCCCGACACCGGTGATCTCGGCCAGTTGGGCCGCGGCAGCTGTCGCGTCCGCGGCAGCCCGTGTGCCTGGGTCGGCCGCCGTCCGCGCGCCTGGGCCAGTCGCCGTCTGCGCGGCGGTGGTGTCCCGCATGCGGTGACTCTAGCCTTCCGGCGCGGCCTCCCGGTGCGTCATCGGTTCCGCCACCGTCCTGCCGCTGCTTCATCCTTGTGACGTCATCCTTGTGGCGTCACCGCCCACGCAGGCGACTCAGTAGGTGAGAACCGTCGTTATCGCAGCGGTTTTCACCTACAGCCGCGGAGACCGTAGGTGAAAACGGTCGTCGTGATGACGGTTTCCACCTACGGCTTGCGCGGGAAGACGCCTTGCCCGGGCCGATGGTGAGTGGCCGTCATCGACAGGCAGATCCGCGACCAGGCTGATCCTCCCGACTCAGGAACACCTCTCATATCTGGCGTACCCAATGGGCGATCACCCTGTGAAATTCGAGGCCGGTGTGCTGAAACGCATACCTTCACCGGATCCGGTCCGCCGGCGACAGCCGTCGTCGACGCTGCGATGGTTGTGATTCCGGTGCCGCTGGAACGGTATCCAGGGTCATATGAGCCATGAATCGTGCCACCCGCACCTGGTCAGCGGTGGTCGATGTTCGGCGTGTCCTGGCTGGTCCCGCTTGGGGATCTGCCGCTCCGCGGCGGCCGGTCCAGGCTCACCGACCAGGCGCTGGCAGCGATCACCAGGGCAATCGCGCAGATCTGCCGTACGGTGAGATGTTCGTGGAGTACGGCGAACCCGACGCCGGCACCAACAGCAGGGCCACCCCGAGACCGGTTATGAGGACGGACGGATGCGCAGCCACGGTGTTTGCGTCGGTGGCGGCGGTGACCGGCGCGAGAATGCAGGCTCCGACGGCCAGCGCCACCGTGAGGCCGCTCCAGTCCGGGAACAGATGCCCGACCCGTTGGTTCAGAACCGTGTACCCGGCCCGGCACAGCGCGGCCAGCACGCCCAGGAGGATTCCGAGAAGGCTCAGCGATGGAGCCGAAGCGGTCAGCAGCAGCACACCCGTCAGGGCCAGTAATGCTGCCGCAAGGTGTTCCAACCGGTGGGACAGGACGATCGACAACGTCAGTGGGCCGAGCAGCTCCAGGGTGGAGGCCACGCCGATCTGCAGGTGACCGATTGCCTGGAAGTACGCCACGTTCATTGCCGCGAGGACAAGACCGAGCGAGATCGCGACCCGCCATTGGTGAACCGCGATCCGACGTGGGCGGGGGCGTACCAGCAGTATCATGATCATGGCTGAGAAGGTGAGGCGCATACCGGCCAGAGCCGTGGGACCGACATGGTCGTAGGCTCCCTTGGCCATGGCCGACCCCACCTGCAGACTGGTGATCTGACCCAGTACCAGCACGGGAGCCGCAGCTCTCCCCGCCCGGAACGGGTGGCTGCTCCTCACGGACCGGGCTGTGTCCGGCCGTGGTGGCCCGGTCCTCACGGACCGGGCTGTGCCGGCCACGGCAGCCTGGTCGAGACGGCGTTCTCCTTCTGGAGCGAGTGGATGGTCATCACTGACTGTTCCTGGTCTTTTACGGATCGCTGGTGTCGACGGTCCGGTCACGTCGGGCCGACGCCTGACGGCCGACGGTTGATCATGATTGTGTGTCAGCTGCCAGGGGGGCCGGCGGCGGGCCGGAAGTCGTGGTCCGGGCGTTCCCGGGTGACCGGGCCGTGCGAGTTGCGGGGCCAGTCCCAGGCCACGCCGTAGTGGAGCCCGCGGGAAAGCTCGACGAAGTCCTTGCGGACGTATCCGAGGCTGCTCGGCACAAGCCAGTGCTCCTCATCCTCCGGGTGCAGCCGGGTCTCCGGGCCGAGCACACCATTGAAATACCAGACACGAACCGGTGGTACCGTCGGGTCGAACTGGAGCTGCAGTATGTGTCGACTGTTCTGCTGTGCTTTCGGTACGTAGTTCAGAACTGGTGCCATCTCGCGGTCGGTGTGTACTCGCAGCCGGTACGCGAAGGCAATCCGGTCGCCAGGAGAAAGCGCCGTCGAAAACTCGAGCTCGGTCACCTCGTACCCGTTCGGAGCGAAGGTGGAGCGCCGGACGGCACAGTTCGCCAGCGCTTCGACGGAGATCACCCCGGGGCGCGGGTCGCTGTGATAGCGGGCGGTCGCGACGTAGTGATCGACTCCTTCGTCGAGGGCGACCAGGGACCGGAATATCAGCACCTCCGTCGGGATCCGGCCGGAAAGTCGTACCAGCAGCTCAGCCCGGTCGAGGAGAAACCGCGGCCGGCTGGCGTCGAGGGGGCCCGGTGCGCCGCTGCCGGTCAGGTAGTCCTGCCAGCCGGCACCGGTCCCCAGCTCCGCGACCCGCTGCCTGAGCAGGAGCGCGGCCTCGACGGTCCCCCGATAGAACCATTCCCGTACGGTCCGCTCGTGCCGGCCCCGACGGCGGGCGAGCGCGTCTATCCGGGCTGTCAGGGACGGCTCGTCCGGATTCTCGCCGTCAATATTGAAACCGATCTGGGCGCCGGTCCGCAGTTTTTCCTGGGGGATGGCGTGACAGCACTCGGCTATGATGTTCTGTAATGCGGCGGCGCGTTGGTCGTCCGACCATTCTCCAGGTGCCGCGGGCAGCAGCCGTACCAGTGGTGAACTCCTGAGTTTCTCGACGTTCAAACCCGGCCCCGCCGAGAGCGCGACAAGCTCCGCCCTGATCGTCTCGACGGTCAACTGGGTTATGGTGTCGCCGGTCATGGGCAGCCCCGTTCCCGTCCTGGAAACAACCGATCGGACTCCCGGCGGGTCGCGCCGGCCGGGCAGCGTGAACCCGCGCGGCCGCGCGTCGGTTCCGCCGGTGGTGGCGTGCGCCGTGGAGCCTTTCCATCAACGGTAGACGTAATCGCGGGCACATGTGTGTTTTCCCGGTGAGCGCCGACAAGAATAATCGCTTTTGCCTGCTTTGTGGCCGGACCCGGACGACCGTCGCCGGGGCACGGCCACCGGGTGGCCCCGGCCGGCGGGTCGTCTCGGGACGACGGGACGGCGTGGTGCGCCTCGGGCCAGCGAACCGCTGTCGTCGAATCGCTCCCGGGGACGGCGGTCGGGACGGACAGCGCCACCTGATGTCACCCGCGGTCGTCCGGAGCCGCCCGGTGCGGCGCACGGGCCGGTCGCGCCGAGCGCTCGCGGTGACGGTGGGCGTCGGCACCTGCCTCCCGCCGCCAGCCCGCCGGGCACCGTCTGGCGGAAGGCCAACCCGCCCAGCGGCTCCGCGGACGGCGCCACCCTGCCGGGCGTCGGCTGGCGCATCCGGAGTGGTTCAGCCCTCGCTCCTCGCCAGCGCGTTGGCCATCCCGGCGGCGATCCCGTCAGGCCGTTGCCGTGACAGCGGTGAACCCGGCGCGAGAATCGCGCATGAGTGGGCCGGGTTTCCCTACGATCTGGCCATGAGCGAGCGTCTGTCGGAGTCCGGCCAGCCGATCAAGCCGGTTTACAGTGCATCCGATCTGCCCGCGGGCCTGACGGAGCGCCTGGGTTCACCCGGTGAGTATCCGTTCACCCGGGGCGTCTACCCGACCATGTACACCGGCAAGCCGTGGACAATGCGGCAGTATGCCGGTTTCGGTACCGCCAGGGAGTCCAACGAGCGGTATCACTCGCTTGTCGCCGCGGGCACCGGCGGACTTTCGGTCGCGTTCGACCTGCCAACCCAGATGGGTTACGACTCTGACGACCCGATCGCTCACGGCGAGGTCGGAAAGGTCGGGGTGGCGATCGACTCGATCGAGGACATGCGGGTGCTCTTCGCCGGCATCCCGCTGGACAAGGTCTCCACGTCGATGACCATCAACGCGCCGGCGTCCGTCCTGCTGCTGCTGTACCAGCTGGTCGCCGAGGAGCAGGGCGTCCCCGGCTCGAAGATCACCGGAACCATTCAGAACGACGTCCTCAAGGAATACATCGCCCGCGGTACCTACATCTATCCGCCCGCACCGTCCCTGCGGCTGATCGCCGACACGTTTGCATACTGCCGCAACGAGATTCCCCGGTGGAACACGATCTCGATTTCCGGCTACCACATGGCCGAGGCCGGAGCCACTCCCGCGCAGGAGATCGCCTTTACACTCGCCAACGGCATCGCCTACGTCCGGGCCGCCGTCGAGGCGGGACTCGCGGTGGACGAGTTCGCTCCCCGGCTGTCCTTCTTCTTCGTCTCCCGCACGACCCTGCTGGAGGAGGTGGCGAAATTCCGCGCCGCCCGCCGGATCTGGGCGGACGTGATGAAGAACACCTTCGGCGCGACGAACCCCAAGTCGATGATGCTGCGTTTCCACACCCAGACCGCGGGCGTGCAGCTCACCGCGCAGCAGCCCGAGGTCAACCTGGTCCGGGTCGCGATACAGGGCCTCGCCGCCGTGCTGGGCGGCACCCAGAGCCTGCACACGAACTCCTACGACGAGGCCATCGCCCTGCCGACGGTCAAGGCCGCGACGCTGGCGCTGCGCACCCAGCAGGTGCTCGCCTACGAGACGGACATCACCGCCACCGTCGACCCGTTCGCCGGTTCCTACGCGGTCGAGGCCCTCACCGACGAGGTCGAGCATGCCGCCCGTGAGCTCATGGAGCAGGTCGAGAAGCGCGGCGGAGCCGTCGCCGCGATCGAGCAGGGCTACCAGAAGAGCGAGATCGAGAACTCCGCCTACGCGGTCATGAAGGGCATCGAGGACGGCTCGCGCACCGTGGTCGGCGTCAACCGGTTCCGTGCCGAGCAGGAGGAGCAGTACGACCCGCTGCGGGTCGACCCGGCGATCGAGGCCGACCAGTCGGCCCGGCTGGCCGCCCTGCGCGCCGACCGCGACAACGCCGAGGTGACCCGCCGGCTGGACGAGGTGAAGGCCGCCGCGCAGGGCAGCGACAACGTCCTCTACCCGCTCAAGGAGGCGCTGCGCGCCCGGGCCACGGTCGGCGAGGTCTGCCACGCCCTGCGCGCCGTCTGGGGGATCTACCACCCCGCCGACGCCTTCTGACCTCGCCGGGCGCGGGCGAAACCCCGGCGGCGTTTCTCGTCACCTTGCGTACCCTCCGGGTACGCGGCGGCTCCTCGACCTTGCCGGGCTTCCGCCCGCATCCCGGCGACCGGGCGCGGGCGAAACCCCGGCGGCCCTGCGACGGCGGTCTTGTGATACCTACCGGGCCGTTTGGTATCACAAGGATCCGCCAGCGGTCGGTAAGTATCACAACGCCGAGCCGAGCTCGGCCCGGGCCGGGTGGAGGCGGGTTCGTCCGGGCGGGCATCGGGGACGGCGCCGCGTGGACGTCGGAGACGCTCCCGCACGGACGGTGTCCAGGGGAAGGGGCGAGGTCGGGAGCGCTCAGGAGGACGGGTGGGTGTGGGCAGCCGGCGCCGGCCCCGCGCGGACGGCGTTCGTGGTGGAAGGCTGGACGGTGTGCGCGTACATCCAGCACGGAAGGCTCGCCCGCCGGAGGTTCCGCTGGAGCCGGGGGAGTTCACCGAGGTCGTGCTCCGGGGCCGGCTCACCGACCCCGCCAGCCCGGGCGCGTTCACCGCGCGGGCCGAACGGTTCATCGGGCACCGCCTCGGGACGTCCCGCTGGATTCTGCTCACCACCCGCCGCCTGCTGGTCGTCGCGCCCTTCCCCCGGCCCGGTGACTACTTCGACGTCGCCTTCGACCGGCGGATGGTGTCGGCGTCACAGGGACGCAAGCACGGTGATCTGATCATCATCCCCCTGGCAACCCCCGCCGGCCCCCAGATGCTGCGGGTTCCGGCATCCATCCGCCCCGAAGCCACCCGCTTCATCCGTGCCCTGCGCTCGCGTTAGAGCGTGTCTGACGGCTCCTGGACGGGATCGACCACGGAGCCAGATCGTGATCGCTGTGATGGTCGGGGTGCCGCGGAAGATGTAGCCGCGTTCGGGAACCGAAGCGGGTTGGCATGGCCGGCGATGCCGTATTCATATTCTTTTCCGTGTCGTCCACGCGGCAGGAAACGGTTCCGATCGGCCGAGTATGTTCTGTTTTCGGCGGCGGCGCGAGAAGTAAACGCACAACGGCCCGGCGCGGGCGGTGAGGCCAAATTTCCCTCGGGTTAATGTCCCTGAACGGTCCGGCTAACAACGCCTCGCCAGGATGTCGCGGAGTCGGGCCGGTTCGGATCCGGGCGAAAGAGGTGTTGGTCATGCGAACGGATGCGGGCCGTCGGCTCGTCGTCGTCGGCAACGGCATGGTTGGCCAGCGGTTCGTCGAGGCGTTGCGGGAGCGGGACGTCGACCGTGGCTGGCAGGTCACCGTGCTCGGCGAGGAGTCCCGCCGCTGCTATGACCGGGTCGCGCTGTCCTCCTACTTCGACGGGGTCGACCCGGACGCGCTGGACCTCGTCCCCGACGGTTGCTACGACGGGCGCGACTACGTCCTGCACCTCGACGAGGCCGTCACCGCCATCGACCGGGCGGGACGCACCGTGACGACCAGCAACGGCCGGGCCTTCGGCTACGACGGGCTCGTGCTGGCGACCGGTTCCTACCCGTTCGTCCCGCCCGTACCTGGTGCCGACCTTCCCGGCTGCTTCGTCTACCGGACCCTGGACGACCTGGATGCCATCCGCGCGGCGGCGCTGCACGCAACGGGCCGGGTCGCCGTTGGCGAGACCGACACCACTGGCAGCAAGGCCACTGGCGGCGGAGCCGCGCCGGTGGGCCTTGTCGTCGGCGGCGGCCTGCTCGGCCTGGAGGCCGCGCGGGCGCTGCGCCTGCTCGGGCTGTCCGTGCACGTCGTCGAGATGGCCCCGCGGCTGATGCCGTTGCAGGTCGACGGTGGCGGCGGCGCGCTGCTGCGCCGGCTCGTCGAGGAACTCGGCGTCACCGTCCACCTGGGCACCTTCGCGGCCTCGGTAGCCGGGGCAGCGGCGGCCAGGGAGCCGATGTCGGTAACGCTGGGTGATGGAACTCTGCTGTCCGTGGACCTGGTCGTGTTTGCCGCCGGGGTGCGTCCCCGCGACCAGCTCGCCCGGGCGGCGGGACTGGCGGTGGGCGAGCGTGGCGGTGTGCTGGTCGACGCCGCCTGCCGGACCTCCGACCCCGCCGTCTTCGCGATAGGCGAGTGCGCCTGCGTCGACGGCCGGGTCTACGGGCTGGTGGCACCCGGTTACACGATGGCCACGGTGCTCGCCGACCGGCTCGTCGGCCGCGCGGCCGAGTTCGGCGCGGCGGACACCGCCACCAAGCTCAAACTGCTCGGAGTCGACGTCGCGAGCTTCGGCGACGCGCTGGCGACCGCCGACGGCGCGCTGGAAGTCATCGTCAGTGATCCGGTCGGCGGGGCCTACGCCAAGCTCGTCGTCTCCGACGACGCGACGACGTTGCTCGGCGGCGTGCTGGTCGGGGACACCTCGAAGTACGCGGCGCTGCGGCCGCTGGTCGGCCGGCCGCTACCCGGCGATCCACTCGCAATACTCGCGCCGAGCGGTGACGGAGTGGCCGTCACCGGGTCCCTGCCAGCCGACGCGATGGTCTGCTCCTGCCACGCGGTGACCCGCGACGCGATCGACACCGCGATCGTCGAATCAGACCTCACCACCGTCGCCGACATCAAGGCCCGCACGAAGGCCGGCACCGGCTGCGGGTCCTGCGTCCCGATGCTCAAAACGCTGCTTGCCGAGAGCGGAGTGGCGGTCAGCCCGGCGCTGTGCGAACATTTCGACTATTCCCGCGCCCAGCTGTTCGATATCGTCCGCGTCAACCAGATCAGGACCTTCAGTGAGCTGGTCGGCGAATACGGGCGGGGCCGGGGTTGTGACATCTGCAAACCGGTCGTGGCCTCGGTTCTCGCCAGTCTGGGGAACGGTCATGTTCTGGACGGCGAGCAGGCCGCGCTCCAGGACACCAACGACGCTTTCCTGGCCAACATCCAGCGCAACGGAACCTATTCGGTGGTACCGCGCGTCCCCGGCGGTGAGATCACCCCGGCGAAACTGATCGCGATCGGCGAGGTCGCCCGCGACTTCAGGCTCTACACGAAGATCACCGGCGGTCAGCGCATCGACCTGCTCGGGGCCCGGGTCGAGCAGCTGCCGGCGATCTGGCGGCGGCTGGTCGACGCCGGTTTCGAGTCCGGACACGCCTACGGCAAGGCGCTGCGCACGGTGAAGTCCTGCGTCGGATCGACCTGGTGCCGCTACGGCGTCGGGGACTCCGTCGCGCTCGCCATCGAACTCGAGCTGCGCTACCGCGGCATCCGCTCACCCCACAAGATCAAGGCGGGGGTCTCCGGCTGCGCGCGGGAATGCTCCGAGGCCAGGGGCAAGGACATCGGCGTGATCGCCACCGAGAACGGGTGGAACCTCTACGTCGGCGGTAACGGCGGCTTCCGGCCTCGGCACGCGGATCTGCTGCTCACCGACGTCGACACCGAGACCCTGGTCCGGACGATCGACCGGTTCATCGTTTTCTACATCCGCACGGCCGACCGGCTGCAGCGCACGTCGAGCTGGGTCGAGTCGCTGTCGGCCGGTAACGGCGGTGACCACGTCGACGGGCTCGCCTACCTGCGCTCGGTCCTGGTCGACGACACGCTGGGTATCGCCGCGGAACTCGACGCGGCGATCAGGCGGCACGTCGCCTCCTACGAGGACGAGTGGGCGGCGGTGCTCGACGACCCCGAGCGGCTGCGTCGGTTCACCTCGTTCGTCAACGCGCCGGACACCCCCGACCCGAGCATCACCTTCATAACAGAACGTGATCAGCCGCGGCCGGTGCCGCTTCCGGCACCGAGCCGGGGGGTCCCAGGCGCCGGCCCCACCGTTCTCGCTGTCCCTGCCGTCCCCGCTGCCCGCGGTGCCGACGACCTGACCGGCACCGCGGGCGGGGCCGACGGCGACGAGCCGGCGCGAGCGGCAGTCGCGGTCGGAGACGCCCCGGCCCCCGACGCGTTCCGATGACCGCCCCGAGCCAGATGGACGAGGACGCCGACACGATGTGGACCGCGGTGTGCCGTTATGATGAACTGCTGCCCGAGCGTGGGGTGGCCGCGCTGGTCGGTGAGATCCAGGTCGCGCTGTTCCGCGCGCATGACGGAGCCCTCTTCGCGATCGGCAACCAGGACCCGTTCACCGGCGCGTGGGTGCTGTCGCGGGGCATCGTCGGGACCAGGGCGGAGCGTCCGACCGTCGCGTCCCCGCTGCACAAGCAGGTCTTCGATCTGCGCACGGGGGAATGCCTGGACAACCAGGACGTCGCGGTGCCTGTATACGAGGTCCGTGCCCGCGCGGGAATGGTCGAGGTGAGGGTTGCGTGAGTGCTGGACCAGTCCGTGACCGTGCCATCCGTGATGACGGTGCCGTCCGTGATGCCGGCGTCGAGCCGCTGGCCGGCTACACCGTCGGGATCACCGCGGCACGCCGCCGGGAGGAGTTCGGCGCCGCGCTTGAGCGTCGCGGTGCGCGGGTCCTTTACGGACCGGCGATCCGAATCGTGCCACTGGCGGATGACACCCAGCTACGGCACGCGACCGAATGCTGCCTGACCGCGCCGCTGGACGTTGTCGTCGCCACCACCGGGATCGGTTTCCGCGGCTGGATGGATGCCGCGGACGCCTGGGACCTGCGGGAGCCGCTCTGCAAGGCCATTGGCTCCGCGAACCTGCTTGCCCGCGGGCCCAAGGCCCGGGGCGCGATCCGCGCCTGCGGGCTGCGTGAGGCATGGTCGCCGGAGTCGGAATCCTCCAACGAGGTGCTGGAGCACCTCATCGAGCGGTACGACCTGACCGGCAGGCGCATCGCCGTCCAACTGCACGGCGAACCGTTGCCCGACCTCGTCGAGACCCTGCGGCTCGCGGGCGCGGACGTGATCGAGGTCCCGGTGTACCGGTGGATCGCGCCCGAGGACACCGCACCGCTGCGGCGGCTGATCGACACGGTCGCGACCATCGAGGTGGACGCGGTCGCGTTCACCAGCGCACCCGCCGCAATGAGCTTCCTGCGGACCGCGGACGAGCTGGGCCTCGGCGAGGCCGTGCACGAGGCGCTGGTCGGTCCGGTGACGGCGGCGTGCGTGGGGCCGGTGACCGCCGGTCCGCTGCTGGACCGGGGCATCCCCGTCATCCAGCCGCCGCGGGCCCGGTTGGGGGCGCTGGTGCGCGAGATCGTGGAGCAGATCCCGCGCCGGCGCGGCCGGCTGCTCCCGGTGGCGGATCACTGGGTCGACATCCGCGGCCAGGCCGCTGTTGTCGACGACCGGGTCGTCCCGCTCAGCCGGACGAGCATGGCGTTACTGCGCCGGCTCGCCAGCCGGCCGGGGCACGTGGTCGCCCGCCGCGAGCTGCTGCCGCCCGGTGGCGGCGACGAACACGCCGTCGAGGTGGCCGTGGGTAGGCTGCGCACAGCGCTCGGGGACCCGCGCATCATCCAGACCGTGGCCAAGCGCGGCTACCGGCTGGCCTTCGATCCGGAGCGCGGCGCCGTCGGCGCCCAGGACTGGCGCTACTGAGCGATCCCCACCCGCGACGACTGCCGCCGGACGGATCTCGTCCTGACGGCAGTCGCCCGCGGGTCAGCCTGAGGTGGTCGCCAGGGTGCGGACCGAGGCCGGCGCGGCCTCGATCTCGATGCTGCCGCGGCGCAGGTAGCACCACCAGGTGACCACGGCCATCACGACGAACAGGCCGACGTAGACCCACAGCGCCGGGGCGATCGTGCCGTACGCCTTGTTCGACTCGGCATAGATGATCGGCACCAGGAATCCACCGAAGGCGCCCACCGCCGAGCAGATACCGATGGCGCCGGTGGCCTCCCGCCGTGCCCGCCGCATGGTCTCCGGGTCTCCGCCGTTCTCCTGCCCGCGCCTGGCGAAGATGGCGGGAATCATTCGGTAGGTCGATCCGTTCCCGATCCCGCTGGCCAGGAACAGCAGCATGAAGGAGGCGAAGAAAAGACCGAAGTTCGGCTCGTCGAGTATTTTGCCCTTCGGGCCGATCGACGCCACCGCGCCGAGACCTGCCAGCATCATGACGACGAACGAGGCGACGGTCACCTTCGCGCCGCCGATCCGGTCACCGAGTCTGCCGCCGAGCGGGCGCGCCACCGAACCGACCAGGGCGCCCAGAAATCCGTAGCTCAACGCGACGTCCGGCCGGTTGAAAAGCGCCGGGTTCTTCAGCAGCGCGGGGAAGGCCGAAGAGTATCCGATGAACGAGCCGAACGTGCCGATGTAGAGAAAGGACATGATCCAGGTCTGGCCGCGCCGGGCCGCGGACGCCGTCGAGCCGAAGTCCGCCTTTGCCTCGGCGAGGTTGTCCATGAACAACAGCGCGCCGACAGCCGAGATAATGGCGAGCGGAATGTAGATCAGCCCGATCCGGGCAAGGGCCGCACCGGTGCCGGCCGCGATCATGACCGCGCCGACTTTCTGGACCACGGCGACGCCCAGGTTGCCGCCGGCCGCGTTCAGCCCGAGTGCCCACCCCTTCTCCTTCTCCGGATAGAAGAACGAGATGTTCGTCATGGACGAGGCAAAGTTCCCGCCGCCGACACCGGCAACGGCCGCGATCGCCAGCAACACGCCGAAGGGCAGCTCGGGATGCTGGACCGCCCACATCATCACCCCGCAGGGGATGATCAGCAGGAGGGCCGAGAGGACCGTCCAGTTCCGGCCGCCGAGCAGGGGGACCGCGAAGGTGTAGGGCAGGCGCAGGAACGCTCCGACGCCGGAGGGCACCGCGACGAGCCACAACTGCTGGTCGACGGTCAACGAGAAGCCCGCGGGACCCGGCCCGCCGCCCGCGTTCGCGCCCATCTTGACAACCAGAATGCTCCACATGACCCAGACGGAGAATCCGAAGTGTTCCACGATCACGGACCAGATGAGGTTGCGACGGGCGGTCCTCTTGCCGGTGGTGTGCCAGAAGGCTGGATCCTCCGGTCGCCAGTCGTCGATCCACCGGCCGGACCAGCGGTTTCGCCGACCGGAGCGGGCCGGGTCCGCGACGGGTGTGCTCATGAGATGGGCTCCTCGGGCCAGTCGGGAATACATCGGGAAGAAAGCGTCGCGGGCGACGCTAGGGGGCTGCTGTTTCACAGCCTTCGACTCGGTTATTACGCGGCCGGAAAACAGTTCTCTCACGCATTGGATGGGTGCTGTGAGCGCCCCGTCTGCCACGCCCGGAATAGGCCTGTGTTACGCGGCCGGACAGGGCCGTGGCTCTCCTGACACCACTGTCCGCGTGGGACGCGCGGGTCAGCGGCCGGGGCGACGGTGAGCGGCGGCAAGCTGGTCGGTGCTGTGTCGCGAAAGCTCGCTCGGCACGTCGGACGGAGATTGCTCGCGGATCACAGAGCCTCGGCGTCGGTTGTGTGGTTGCCGTAATCGGCGTCCTACGTTCGGTGTGACAACGGGGAAACGCGCCGATCCTACGGTCGGACTGCGCCCGGATGTCTCTGCCAGGCGTATCACGTGCGGGGAGGGTGTGGTGGTCGCGTCCCAGGTCAGATCCGTGTGTTCGTACTGCGGGGTCGGATGCGGCATGGTCCTCGATCTCGCCGTGGAGCCGGACGGCCGTCGCCGGGTACGCGCGGTCTCCGGGGACCGGGCGCACCCGGCCAATGGCGGACGGCTGTGCACGAAGGGCGCGACCAGCGCCGACATGCTGGCCGCGCCGGGCCGGCTGGCCACCGCGCTGATACGCCGGGAGCGCGGCGGCGAACCGGTCGACATCACGGTCGACGAGGCGATCGCGACAGTGGCCCGGCGGCTGCGCGCGATCGTCGACGAGCACGGCCCGGACGCGGTCGCCCTGTACGTGTCAGGGCAGCTGACGCTGGAGGCCCAGTACCTGGCGAACAAGCTGGCGAAGGGGTTCATCGGCACCAACCAGATCGAGTCGAACTCGCGGTTGTGCATGGCCAGCGCCGGCAGCGGTTACAAACTGTCGCTCGGTGCGGACGGGCCGCCCGGGTCGTACGACGACTTCGACCACGCCGACGTGTTCCTGGTCATCGGCGCGAACATGGCCGACTGCCACCCGATCCTGTTCCTGCGGCTGATGGAACGGGTGCGGGCCGGCGCCAAGCTGATCGTCGTCGACCCGCGCCGGACCGCGACCGCGGCGAAGGCCGACCTGTTCCTGCGGGTCCGGCCGGGCACCGACCTGGCGCTGCTCAACGGGCTGCTGCACCTGCTGGTCGAGGGCGGGCACGTCGACGAGCGGTTCGTCGCGGAGCACACCGACGGATGGGCGGCGATGCCGGCGTTCCTGGCCGACTATCCGCCGGCGACGGTGGCCGAGCTCACCGGCGTCGCCGAGGCCGACCTGCGCCAGGCCGCGGAGTGGATCGGCACCGCGGGTAACTGGATGAGCTGCTGGACGATGGGACTCAACCAGAGCATCCACGGCACCTGGAACACCAACGCGCTGGTCAACCTGCATCTGGCCACCGGGGCGATCTGTCGGCCCGGCAGCGGGCCGTTCTCGCTGACCGGCCAGCCCAACGCGATGGGCGGTCGGGAGATGGGGTACATGGGCCCGGGTCTGCCCGGGCAGCGTTCGGTGCTCGTCGACGCCGACCGCGCCTTCGTCGAACAGCGATGGGGCCTCACCCCCGGCCGGCTACGCGCCGACGTCGGCCAGGGCACAGTGGAGATGTTCCAGCGGATGGCCGCCGGGCAGATCAAGGCGTGTTGGATCATCTGCACCAACCCCGTCGCCTCGGTCGGCAACCGCGCGACCGTCCTCGCGGGCCTGGCCGCCGCCGAGCTGGTCGTCGTTCAGGACGCCTACGCCGAGACCGAGACGGGCGCCCACGCCGACGTGATCCTGCCGGCCGCGATGTGGGCCGAGACCGACGGCGTCATGATCAATTCGGAGCGGAACCTGACGCTGAGCCGCCGTGTCGTCGACCCGCCGGGTCAGGCGCTGCCCGACTGGCAGCTCATCGCCCGCGTTGCCACCGCGATGGGCTACGCCGAGGCGTTCGACCACGGCAGCGCCGAGGACGTCTTCGCCGAGATCCGCGAGTTCTCCAACCCCCAGACCGGCTACGACCTGCGTGGTGTGACCTACGAGCGGTTACGGGCCGGGCCGGTGCAGTGGCCGGCCGCGCCCGGGTGCGGCGAACGCAACCCGATCCGGTATCTCAACGACGGCGTCAGCCAGCCGTTACTGGAACGCCCGGACGGCACCCGCCCGCGGCTGGTGTTCCCGACCGCGACCGGCCGCGCCGTCTTCCATGCTCGGCCGCACCTGCCCCCGGCGGAGCTACCCGACGACGACTATCCGTTCCTGCTGAACACCGGACGGCTGCCACACCAGTGGCACACCCTCACCAGGACCGGCAAGGTGGCCAAGCTCAACAAGCTCAACTCCGGTCCGTTCGTCGAGGTCAATCCGACCGACGCCGGCACGCTCGGCATCGCCGACGGGGACCAGGTCGAGATCGTCTCCCGTCGCGGCCGGGTCGTACTGCCGGCAGTGGTCACCGACCGGGTCATGCCCGGCGGCTGTTTCGCCCCGTTCCACTGGAACGACCTGTTCGGCGAGTACCTGAGCGTCAATGCCGTCACCAGCGACGCCGTCGACCCGATCTCGTTCCAACCGGAGCTGAAGGTCTGCGCCGTCGCCCTGACCAAGATCGATTCTCCTACTCCCACCCCTGTCCCGGCGGAAGCTCCGCCGGTGGCGCCGGCAGCCGCGTTGCCCGCCGGGGCCCGGGCGCTGAGCGCGACGCTCGGCATCGACCTGACTCCGCCGGTCCTCACCGAGCCGCAGCGGCGTTACCTGGCCGGGTTCCTCACCGCGCTGGCCGCCGCGCCGGCTGTCCCGGATGCGGCGCCGCGGCTACCCGGCGAGGCGCCGTTCGACCCGGACGACGCCCACTGGGTCAACGGATTCCTCGCCGGCGGCTTCGCCGCGACACCCACCGCCGACCGCGCCACGACGGCCGGATCCGAACACGTGCCCGAGCCCGGGCCTGCCGAGGCGCGGGTGGTGCAGGTGCTGTGGGCGTCGCAGACCGGCAACGCCGAGGATGCCGCCGTCACCGTGCGGCGCGGGCTGACCGAGGCCGGATGGTCGGCACGGCTGCGCGGCATGGCGGAGCCGGCCGGTGACGTGCTGGGGGAGCCCGGTGACCTGCTGGTCGTCACCAGCACCTTCGGTGACGGCGACGTGCCGGACAACGGCGCGAGGTTCTGGGACACGCTGCGGGCCGCGGACCCTCCGCGGCTCGACGGCCGCCGTTACGCCG
>NZ_JWIO01000012.1:0-1607 GCF_001017755.1 Protofrankia coriariae | reverse complement strand
CTCGACGGCCGCCGTTACGCCGTGCTCGCCCTCGGCGACTCCAGCTACGACGACTTCTGCGGCCACGGCCGCCGCCTCGACCAGCGTCTCGCCGAACTGGGCGGCAGGCGGCTGGTTCCGCGCGTCGACTGCGAACCCGACTACCACGACGCTCTGGCCGGCTGGCTGGAGCAGGTCATCTCCGCCCTCGCCGCCGCGCCACCCCGACCAGGCGCCCCAGTCACCGCTCCTGCCCAGACCGCTCCTGCCCAGACCTCTCCCGCCCAGGCATCTCCCGTCCCGCCGCCGTCGGGATCCGTCCCACGGCCGCGGGCATCCGTCGAGACAGCGGCGGCAGCGGTGGCGGCGCCGAGCCGCAACGATCCGTGGGCGGTGCCGCTGGTCGGTAACCGGCTGCTGAGCCTGGCCGGCTCGGCCAAGGAGGTGCGGCGTTTCACGTTCGACCTGACCGACAGCCGGCTGGACTACACCGCCGGCGACACCCTGGGGGTCTGGCCGACGAACTGCCCCGATCTGGTCGACGAGTGGCTCGCCGCCACCGGCCTGGACCCCCACACCGTCGTCGACGTGGGCGAGCCGATGCCGCTGGTCGAGGCGCTGCGTCACCGCCTGGACATCACCACTGTCCGCCCGGACCTGCTGCGTTTCGTCGCCGAACACACCCGCGACGTCCGGCTGCGCACCCTGCTGCGCCCCGACAACAAGCTCGAACTGACGAAGTGGATGTGGGGCCGCCAGGCCGGCGACGTCCTCGCCGAACACCCGGTGCGGGCCGGCGTCACCGACTGGCTGACGGTGCTCGGACGGTTGCGGCCCAGGATGTACTCGATCTCCTCCTCGCCGCTGGTGGAGCCGGCGGCGGTGAGTCTGACCGTCTCCGTCGTCCGTTTCGTGGGCAGCCGCGGCCGCCCCCGCAAGGGTGTGTGCTCCACCTACCTCGCCGACACGGCCCCTGGCCACCCGGTGCCGGTGTTTCTGCAACGCTCGCCGCGCTTCCGCCCGCCCGCCGCCGACGACGCACCGGCTGTCATGATCGGCCCGGGTACCGGCATCGCGCCGTTCCTGGGCTTCCTGCAGGAGCGCCAGGCCCGCGGCGCGCGCGGGCCGAACTGGCTGTTCTTCGGTGAACAGCGCCGCGCGACCGACTTCTACTACGCCGACGAACTCGAAGCTCTCGCCACCACTGGTACCCTCACCCGCCTTGACCTGGCATTCTCCCGCGACCAACGCGCCAGGATCTACGTCCAGGACCGCATGCGGGAGCATGGCGCGCACCTGTGGGCGTGGCTGCGCGACGGCGCCTGCGTCTACGTGTGCGGCGACGCCGCCCGCATGGCCAAGGACGTCGATCAGGCACTCCGCGACATCGCCACCACCCACGGCAACCTCGACCCCGAGGAAGCCGCCGCCTACATCAGACAGCTCGCCACCGACAACCGCTACGTCCGCGACGTCTACTGATTCCACTGGATGTTTGGTGCTGGAGCTGTTGCGCTCAGCATCGGTGTAAAGCTGCTGGAAGAAACTCCCCACATGAGACACCCTCTAACCCTGGATGCACCGACGAGCTTTCCCTGATCATCTTCCGGGACTGTTTCAAGATCGGT
>NZ_JWIO01000013.1:109769-113647 GCF_001017755.1 Protofrankia coriariae | reverse complement strand
GCCCGCCGACCGGCTGGCCTGCTACTCCACCGTCCCCGAGCTCCTCCCCACGCTGATCACCCTTACCGACCGTCAGATCATCTACGGCGGCGACGGCATCGCCGCCCAGCTCCCCGAGCTGCCCACCCTCACCCTGCACGGCCCCGGCCGGGGCTGTGCTCTGGTCCCGGCGGACCACGACCCGCAGGCCGCTGCCGACTGGCTGACCCCCCTGGTCGCCGGCAACAGCGGCCGGTTCTGCAAGAACGTCCGCACCGTGCTCTGCGCCGGTGACCCTGCCCCGGTCGCCCGTGCTCTCGGAGCCCGGCTGGATGCCATAGGCATCCAGCCCCCCGACTCCGCCCATCCGCAGGCCGCGATCCCCGACCCCGTCATGGCGCCCCGTATCGCGGAGCTGGCCCACCGGCTGATCCAGCCCGCCGACGAGGTGGTCACCACCCGTCCACTGCTCCACCGGCACGGCCCGCTGGTCTTCCTGGCCCCTACCCTGATCCGTCTCGCCGACCCCGGCACCCCGGACGCCCCGCACCCGCTTGTCGGCCGCGAACTCCCCTTCCCGTTCGCCGCCGTCCTGCGGGCCGGGCCGGCCCTGGCCGACGCGGTCCAGCAGCGTTCACTCTTCGTCCACACGATGCCGGGCGGCCCATCGCCCGACCAAGGAGTCGACGCATGACCCCAGCCACCGTGCCCCCCACCACCCGCACCCCCGCCGACCTCATGGCTGAACGGCTCCCGGCCCTGCGCCACGGCCTGGACGAGTGGACGCTCCGGATGATCCACTGGCATTTCTCCGAGGAGACCGGCTCACCGTTCTGGCTGCGCCGGCGCGCCACCCTGCCGTTCGACCCGCTCCGCGACATCACCGGCTTCGATGCCCTCGCCCTGTTCGGGTTCTTCGACAAGAACGAGCTACGCGCCGCCCGCCCCCGCGACCTCCTCCCGCGTGGCCTGCGCCACCGCCCCTTCCGGGTCTTCGAGACCGGCGGCACCACCGGAGAACCGTGCCGGGTCGTCAATGTCAGCAAGCTCGACGACGAGGTGACCCTCTACCGGGTGATGCTGGAGGTACGGGGTCTGGACGGCGGCGACATCGTCGCCATGACCCCCAGCGGACCCCACCAGTACGCCCACTTCGTCGAACGCCTCGCCGACCGGTGGTGCGGATCCGCCGCCTTCATCGACTTCGACCCCCGCTGGGTGAAGTCCGAGATCCAGTCGAGGGGCAGCGCCGACAGCTACATCCAGCACCTGACCGCCCAGACCCGCACTCTCCTCGCCCGCCAGCGGCCCTCCCTCCTGTTCACCACCTCCAAGCTGCTGCTCGCCCTGGTCGGCGAACTCGACGAACCCCTGGCCGCCCATGGCGTGAAGGCTGTGTGCACCGGCGGGACCTCCTGCTCCGCCGAGGAGATCCGCTTCCTGGAGGAGGAGTACCTCCAGGGCGTGCGCTGGATCGACACCTACGGAAACACCCTGGTGGGCCACGCCCTGATGCCCGAGGGGTCCCGCGTCTACCACCTCCCCCCGCCCCTGGCCGTCCAGCGGGTGGTGGACCCCGCCAACCCGCTGCGGGAGGTCCCCGTGGGGGCGCGTGGCCGGGTGCTCACCACCACCCTGCTGGAGGACCTCTTCCTTCCCAACCTCCTGGAACGCGATACCGCCCGCCGCACCGGCCCGCATCCCTGGTTCCCCTGGGACGGTGTGACCGCCGTGGAAGGTGTCTACTGAACCCCGATGACAAGCCACCCCAGCGTCGGCATCGACATCGGCGGCACCAAGCTCCTCATGCTCGCCCACCGGCCCGGTCATGACGAGCCCCTGACCGTCCGCGTCGCCACCGGCCCCGGCGCCACCCCCGGCTACATCGGCACGGCCATCGAGAAGTTCCTCGCCGACCACGGCCTGGCTCCCGCCTCAGTGGGCATCGCCGTCCCCGGGCTGGTCGAGGACGGCCGGGTCGTTGTCTGCGACGTACTGCCCGCGCTCAACGGCTGGCCCGGCCCGGCCGGCCTCGCCGCCCCCCATCTGCTGGTCAACGACATCCGGGCCGCCCTGGCCGAGGAGGCCGCCGACATAGGTGACGCCCGGACCGCCGTGGTGATGCTCTCCGGCACCGCCGTCGGCTCCGCGTACCTCCACCAGGGTCAGGTGGTGCGGGGCGGCCGGGGCTGGGCCGGCGAGGTCGGCAGCATGCCGGTACCCACCCCGCAGGGCGTACGCCGGCTCGACGAACTGGCCGGCGGCGCCTCGATCGTCCAGGCCGCCGGTCTGCCCCCGGCCCAGGTGCACGCGGCGCTCGCCGCCGGAAACCCCGCCATCCGGGGCGTCGTCGAGGCAGCCGGGGACGCCTTCGGGCTGGCCATGGCCACCCTGCTGAACATCCTCAACCCCGACGTCCTCCGGGTGGGCGGCGGCACCCTCAACTACCCCGGTTACTGGGACGCCGCCCTGGTCACCGCCCGCGCCCGCACCCTCCCCGAACTCTGGGCCGCCTGCACCGTGGCCCGCATCCAGGCCTCGGACCTGGTGGTGGCCCGAGGCGCCGCCCGGCTGGCCGCAGCCTCAGCCGCGGGCGCCCCCTGGGCCGCCCAGTACCTCTAGCCCTGATCTTTCGTGCGCCCAGTGACAACCGGTACCGAACAACAACCGGTACCGGACACCCTCCGAGGAATGCACGGCTGACCAGGCAGTCCTCCTCATCCCGTGCCGTTCGGGAACGGCAGGCTGTTCCCCGCACGGGCCGCGCACGACTACTGCGATACTTCGACAGATCCTCTCTGGAGATCCGTGCCGGTTACGGATGCGTTCGCGGTGGCCGTCGAGCCGTGCCAGGCTAGGAGGAGCCAGGCTGAAAGGACCATGGCAACGCGGTCATGTTTTCCCGCGCTGCCAGAGATCCAGATCCCACTGGGGGCTGTCTGCTGGGAAAGGTGGCGACCGATCATGATCCACACCAAGAGGTGGACGGTCGACGTACTCCTGACCGAGGACGACGGGCACACCCGCGCGGAGGCGGCGCTGCGTCCGGGACCGCGTTCGGACTCCGAACGCGAGCTGCGGGGCGTCGGGCACGCGCGGCGGCACCCCGCCGACGCCGAGATTCCCAAGATCGGCGATGAGGTCGCGGCATCCCGCGCCCTGTCCGAGCTGGCCCACCGGCTACTCGACGTCGCGGCCGGCCACATCGAGGCTGTCACCCACCAGACGGCCCACCTGCACATGCCACAGCACCATCAGGGTGTCCGTCCATGACGTCAGGGCGTTCGTCCTTCGTCCCTGATCCGTCCATGACCGGTACCAGCGGACCCTGACCGTCGGGGCGGTCCTTGATCGCCCCCTCATGCTGGCCGTGTGCCGATGCTCGTCGGGACGTCCGGATGGCAGTACGCCGACTGGCGGGGGGTGTTCTACCCGGCCGGGGTGCCGCGGCGCGCCTGGCTGCGGTACTACGCGGACCGGTTCGCGACGGTGGAGTGCAACAACGCCTTCTACCGACTGCCGGCACCCGGGGTCGTCGCGCGCTGGCGGGAGCAGACTCCACCCGGCTTCATCATGACGGTCAAGGCCAGCCGTTTCCTCACCCACGTCAGACGCCTTCGGGACCCGGCCGAGCCCGTCGAACGGTTCCTGGCGCACACCGCCGGTCTCGGCCACCGGCTCGGTCCCGTGCTGCTTCAACTGCCGCCGAACCTGCGCGCCGATCCCGTCCGTCTCGACGCGTGCCTGGGCTGCTTCCCGTCCGACGTCCGGGTGGTCGTGGAACCACGGCATCCGAGCTGGTGGACCAGTGAGGTCCACGGCGTGCTCCGCGCACACGACACGGCACTGTGCTGGGCGGATCGGGACAGCCGGCCGGTCACACCGCTGTGGCGGCCCGC
>NZ_JWIO01000013.1:108041-109757 GCF_001017755.1 Protofrankia coriariae | reverse complement strand
GGCGGCCCGCCGGCTGGGGCTACCTGCGCCTGCACGCTGGTCGTGCCCGCCCCGCCCCCCGGTACGGCCGCCAGGCCCTGAGCAGCTGGATCCGCCGGATCGCCGAGTGCTGGCCGGAGGGAGACGCCTACGTCTACTTCAACAACGACCACGGCGGAGCCGCCGTCCACGACGCGGCCGAGTTCGCCCGGATGGCCGTCAGGGCCGGCCTGCCCACCAGCCGTGTACCGGCGTCGCTGCCAGCGGTTTCGGCGACCGCCCCGGTGGACAGGACCCGCGGCCGGGAACACCTCGAAGATCAGATCGTCGCGCCAGTGCCGTCAACAGCGTTGACTACAGTGATCCGCCGGGGATGACCAGGACGGGCGGGCCTTTCCGGTCGGAAACGCGGTGCGGCCCCCGGTCCGTGATCGACCGGGGGCCGCGAACAGGCCGTGGACGGGGAAGGGGCCGTGGGCGGGATCCGCCGTTACGGCTTCACGGCCAGGTCGGACACCTGGGTCCCGGTCGGGAACTGCCCGATCAGGTCGGCGTGCCCGGTGAGCAGGTTGATCGAGTAGAGACCGTACTGGCCCGCGACCGACAGCGTCGCGAACCCGACGGAGTCGACGGAGGTGCCCCCGACGACCCTGCTGTAGATGTCGAAGCCGGCGTTCAGAGCCGCGTTCACGCCGAGGTTGCCGGTCGGCGTGAGGCTGCCGGTGCTCGGCGGCGACTGGATCGCCAACTGGTCGACGCTGGTGTCGGTGTCGATGTCGAACAGCGTGGTACCGGTCGCCGGGTCGCTGTCGTTGTTGGTGTAGGCGATGGCGGTGACACCGAGGTCGGACAGCGCGGTCTCCGCGGTTGTCACGTTGGTGATGACGTTGTGGCGCAGGTTCAGGTTCGCGTTACCGACAACGCGCAACTCACCCGTGGTGGGATTGAAGTCGACATCGAAGACCGTATTACCCGCCAATGCGGCGCCCAGCGTCTGGCCGGTATAGGTCGCCAGCCCCGTGGAGGCGTCGAGCGTGTAGATGCGGCCGCCGCTGGCCACACCGTAGAGCAGTCCGTCCTGAACCCGGTAGTCGATGCCCACAAGCGACTCACCAGCAAGGAGTCCGCTGACGGGCACGACCCGCCTCGGACGCTCGACGGAGCGGGACCGGGTTTCGAACTGGGCAAGCCTGATCCCGTCGCTCGTCAGACCGACCGCCGCCAGGCTGGGCGGCCTGGTGTTCGCGCCGGGAGAGTCGGCGATGGCCGCCTGCCCGGACAGCAGCGGCACGGCCCCCAGAGTGCCTGCCACCGCAGCGGCGGTGAACGCCGCTTTCAGCTTTCTGCGCACAGTTGCTCCTTAGCTCATGCACCGGCAGCTCCGCACCGGCGCGGTGCTGCGGGACACGTCGCCCCAACAGCGACGAGATGGCCGGGTGACGACTTTCCGTAGTTACCCGACCACGACATGAAGTAGACACGTAGAGCAACCACAAGTCAACTATCAGCCAACAATGACACTACAAACAGTGGCTTCACCCGGAGTGGGGACAACAGGCACAGCGGCCACAGCGGCCCCGGCCACACAGCGGCCACAGCCGCCCCGGCCACACAGCGGCTACGCTCCACGGCTCAAACAGCGGCCGCGCCGCCTCGGCCCAGCCGCGGACGTACCGCACGGCGTGTCGGCGGACAGTGTGTCGGCGGACAGGATGGGCCGCGGTGGCCGCCGGCGGG
>NZ_JWIO01000013.1:98886-108034 GCF_001017755.1 Protofrankia coriariae | reverse complement strand
CCGGCGGGTCCTACTCCCAGCCGAGTTCGGCGAGCCGCCCGTCGTCGATGCCGAAGTGATGGGCCACCTCGTGGATGACGGTCACCCGTACCTGCTCGACGACCTGTTCCTCGGTGCGGCCCAGGTCGCAGATCGGCCGCCGGTAGATCGTGATCCGGTCTGGCAGCACCCCGCTGTACCAGTCACCCCGCTGTGTCAGCGGCACGCCCTCGTAGAGCCCGAGCAGCCCCGGTGACGGCGGCTCGTCCTCGACGACGACCGCGATGTTGGACATCTGGCGGCCGAGCTGGGGCGGCAGGCTGTCCAACGCCTCGGCCACCAGGTCCTCGAAGCGCTGCCTGGACACCTCGACCACGTCGGTGAACCTACATCCCGCCGCCGTCCCGCCGCCGTGGCCCCGTCGGTCGCGGCGTCAGCCAGCACAGCACAGATCCTGCCCCTGCCGCCCCGGGCGACCAGTACGGGGAACGAACAGGCCCAGGGAACATTGGGCGTCATCCGCTGCTTCTAATGACGTAATTATGTAAGCAGGATGGGAGGCCCGGATGCAGGATCCGCTCGATGCCTACTCACAGGTCGTCACCCGAGTCGCCGCAACCGTCTCCCCTGCCGTCGCGAGCCTGCGGGTACGGACGCCGCGCGGCGAGGGCGCCGGATCCGCCGTGGTCTTCACCGACGACGGCTTCCTGCTCACCTCCGCCCACGTCGTCGACAGTGGATCGAGGCGCACGGGACGACAGGCCGGCCGCGGCGGCGCGGCGGGCATGGCCGAGTTCGCCGACGGCACCCACAGCGAGGTGGACGTGATCGGCGCCGATCCGCTCTCCGACCTCGCGGTGCTGCGGGCCCGCGGCGGCACGCCGGCCCCGGCAACGCTCGGCGACGCCGCCACGCTCTCCGTTGGTCAGCTCGTCGTCGCGGTGGGCAACCCGCTGGGCCTGACCGGCAGTGTCACCGCGGGGGTCGTCAGCGCGCTCGGGCGCTCCCTGCCCACCCGGGCCGGCGCCACCGTCCGCGTCATCGACGAAGTGATCCAGACGGACGCGGCGCTCAACCCGGGCAACTCCGGCGGTGCGCTGGTCACCGCCGACTGCCACGTCGTCGGGGTGAACACCGCCGTCGCCGGGATCGGGCTCGGGCTCGCCGTCCCGGTCAACACCACCACCCGTCGCATCCTCACCGCGCTCATGCGCGACGGCCGGGTACGGCGCGCCTACCTGGGGGTCGCCAGCACCCGGGCACCGCTGCCGCCACACCTGGCCGAGCGGTTCGGTCGGCGGCACGGGGTGCGGCTGGCCGAGGTCGTCGCGAACAGCCCGGCCGGTCACGCCGGCCTGTTCGCCGACGACCTGGTGCTCTCCGTCGCCGGACAGCCGGTCGCCACCCCGGGGGACCTGCAACGGCTGATGACCGAGGACACCATCGGCCGCCCGCTCGAACTGACCGTGTGGCGGCGCGGCGCGCTCGTCGACGTCATCGTCGTCCCGCAGGAACTGGCGCTGACCTGACGGCCGTTGTCCAGCGGTACGCACCGTCCGCGGGCGGCCCCGGCCTGGTGGGCCAGGGCCGCGGCCGCCCGCGGACGGTGGCGCCCCGGGCACCCGAGGGAGGGGGAGGTACCCAGGGCCGTCAGTAGCACCCAGCTGTCAGCCGCATGGGAACAGCTGGGCGTAGGTGCGGGCGCCGACTATTCCGTCGGCCACGAGGCCGTGCTGCCGCTGGTAATCCTTCAGCACCCTGGTGGTCCGCGGACCGAATATTCCGTCGACCGCGAGAGAGTATCTTAGATCGGTCAGCCGCTGCTGTACCCTGGCCACCTCGGTACGCAGTTTACTGCCGTTTCTCACGGTCGCCGCGGACGATGGGACCGAACAGTTCCGGCTGGTGTAGCTGATCCCGCTGACGGCCGGGACAGGGGTGCTCGACCGTGTTTTCGCCGCGCTCGCCGGGCTGGCTTTCACCGCCGCCGCGGCGGTGTTTCCCCGCGTCAGATAACGATGGTAGGAACCATTGGTGTAGGCGCTCCAGGCACGCACGCCCTGGCTGTCGCACACCTTCTTCGCAGCCCACGCGTTGGTGGCCGGGTCGTAGAGGCTCCTACCCGCCAGCCAGCTCGCGTGGACCCGCGCGTTGATCTGCCAGAGCCCGCGGGAGTCCTCACCGCGCGCGTTACGCGCCTTGGCGTTGCCACCGGACTCCGCGAGCGCCACCGCCACCCAGGTGCCCAGCGGCACCCCTCGGCAGCTGGGCAGCCCCGCGTTCGCGGCGACGCGGGCGATGGTCGTGTCGGCGACGACGGCGGACCCGGACGTCCCGGCCGCGCTGGCCGGGGCCGCGGTCAGCATCATTCCAGCCGTCGTCCCGATGAGCCCGACGGTGCCCGCTAATGCGGCGCCGTTGCACCGACCGGGTTTTCTGTGCCTTCCCCTGGCCATAATCAGACTCTCACCTAAAAGTATCGTCGAAAGGATCGCCTGTTGCCGGAAATTCCGACACAGTACTCCCTGGGGACAACTCGAGAACTATATTTCCCGAGTTCTCTCCCAGCCGCTTGGAAAACGTTATTCGGGTAGCCGAACAGGCCGTTTACCGCATTGTTTCAGGAGGCTCCGGTGTCGCCCACAGGGCGCCAAAAGGGTAATTCAATGCGCTTCTACGGGCGTTTTTCGAACATCTGGAACGGGAGCCAAAAGAATCCGACGAGGTTCCGGGAAAAACTGTCCGGAAACAACCGGGAGAAATTTTCGTGGCGTCCACCCGTGGTTTCCCGCGCTGTCCGCCCGGGGCTCCTGGACACCCCGTGGCCGCCAGCCCGGCCCGGGTGGCCGGTCACCTGATACGGCCGACCAGATAGTTACTGGTGTAGACCTTCTGGAGCCGGACCACGGCCCCGGTGTGCGGGGCGGCCCACATCATCCCGTTCCCGGCGTAGATACCCACATGGTGGATGCCTCCCGGCCGGCCGAAGAAAATGAGGTCACCGGGCTGCCGAGCGTTCTTCGACAGCTTCTGGGAGGCGTTGTACTGCGCGTTGGCCGTCCGCGGGACGCTGCGGCCAAGCTGCTTGTAGATGTACTGGACGAGGCCGGAGCAGTCGAACGCCCGCGGCCCCTTGGCACCCCACACGTACGGCTTGCCGGCCTGCTTCGACGCCAGATAGACGAGCTTCGCCCCGAAGCCGCTGGCGGAGGACGTCGAGAAACTCACCGGTTGCGCCGCCAGCGTGCCCGTGCCCGTGGTGGCGGCCGGGGTGACCGTAAAGGCGGCTGACCGGGCAGCGTTCGTGCTGGTCGTACTGGTCGTGGCGGCGTCGGTCCGGCCAGTCCCGCCCGTATCCAGGCCCCGGTCGTTCGCCAGGGCCGGCGAGGCCAGCCCGGAGAGGGCGACAGTGCCGGTGGCCGCGGCGGCGACCGCGGTACGCGCCGATATCCGGCCGAGGGTGGAGCGGGTCGTGGGCGCGCGATGACGACCGCGTCTGGGGCCGGGATTGGGATTGGGATTGGGATTGGAATGATGTACGGCAGCCGGACCTGAATTCACCTGATGTGCAGGCAACGCTGATCCTTCCCATACGCCTGCGAGGTTAGCTGTCGGGTTCGGGCCGGGAAGCCCGGTCGACGCGCGGATACACGCGGCCGACTTCACCCCAAGGACGGCCACTGTGGTGGCGGCGTCCGGCGGAAAGGTGGGTCCCCCGCTTCTGTCCTGACGATCGCTAGTCGGAAGACACCGGACCGTGGACAGAACTCGGCGTGCGGTCCGGTGCTGTTGAGAGCCCGGCCAACGTAGCGAACTACTTTCGGTAGTCGCAAGCGGCGGTTTTCTCGGCATGTCGACGTATAGCGCTCACTGTGCGTATCATTTACGCGTGCCGTCTCAGGACGACTGCCGAGACGGTACAAGCTGGCCGCAGCGTGACGGCGCTACACACCGCTTCCGTGGATAACCGGTGCGTATCGTGCAACAGCCGACGCGGACCGGCAACAACATTTTTTCCGCTGTTGTGTTTCTGTGTTTCGCAGCCGGGCAGGCGGATCGCCCGCGGGTAGGCGAACCGGCCAGCCGGAGCAACGTCACAGATCCGGCCGTACGCACGGTGTGGTCAGTGGTACGGCCGGCGCAGCGTGGCCAGCCGTGTGGCCGGCGCAGCGTCCGGGCAGCAACGACGTGCCCGGGCACCGGCGCGGGTCGACAGATTCCGGGCCGGCAGGGGCCCGGGCGGGCCGGTTATTGGGACTCGACCCAGCCGCGCGCCTGCGCGAGGGTGGTCAGCCGCTGCCGTATCTGGCTTATCTGGCCGCCGGTCAGGGTCGGCACCGACTCGATGAGCGTCTCGGTCAGCAGGTGCCGGAACTCCCCGACGGTGAGGACGTCGCACATGTCGTCGTCATCGGCGTCCGAACGCCCGTTGGCCGCGCTCGGGGAAGCCAGGGGACGCGCTGGCGCCGGACGGGCCTGGGCCCGACGGGCCAGGCGGACGACCGACGCCTTCGGGCCCCTGTCGCTTTCCTCCGCCTCGAACTCCACCAGCGTTCCGGGCTGGAACAGATGCTTCTCATCTTGAAGATCGTTTGCATGCATGAAAATATCGTCGCCGCCAGCGTCGGGCGCTATGAAACCGTAGCCACGAACCCCGTCGAAACGCAGAATCCTACCGGTACCCACCACGTCTGCCCCTGTACAACCTCTGTGCCAACCAGCTCTGTACCCAGTCAACTGCACACCAGACGAACCTGTGCACAACCAAACCCCAGGATCGCTCGCACGACCATGGGGCCTGTTCACCGTCTCAGGTGCGCACAGCCAGGTCAAGCCGACACCCGGAGCGCAAAACAACCGACAACAACCGACAACGATCGGCAGGGAACGATCGCGGAAACACCGGGACGGGCCGTCGGCCGACCGGCTCCCGCGGACTCCCCCGGGAACCAGCCGGCCGTCGACATCGTGACCGAAATCTTCGGATCCGGATCCTCGCGGTCTACGCCGGGTCACCAACAGCGCTGACGGCGGCCAGGCTCTGCCTGGCGGCACTGACCACCGCCTGCGGGGTGAAACCGAACTTGGTCTGCAACGCCCGCAGCGGGGCGGACGCGCCGAAGGTCCGCATACCGATGATCACCCCGTCCGGGCCGGCGTACCGTTCCCAGCCGAGCGTAGCGGCCTGCTCGACCACGACCCGCGCGCGGACCGCCGGCGGGAGCACCTGGTCGCGGTACTGCGCGGGCTGCCGCTCGAACAGCTCCCAGGACGGCAGGCTGACCACCCGGACGCGCACCCCCTGCGCGGTCAGCTCCTCGTGGGCGGCCAGGGCCAGGTGCACCTCGCTGCCGGTACCGATCAGGATCACCTCGGGATCGCCGTCGGCGGGGTCTACCAGCACGTAGCCGCCGCGGGCGAGCCCGGCGGCGTCGGCGTAGCGGGCCCGGTCCAGCGTCGGCAGCGCCTGCCGGCTCAGGACGAGCGCGGCCGGCTCCTGCCGCAGGCCCATGACCACCCGCCACGCCTGCACGACCTCGCTGGCGTCACAGGGGCGGATCACCAGCAGGCCGGGGACGGCCCGCAGCGAGGCGAGCTGCTCAATCGGCTGGTGCGTCGGCCCGTCCTCCCCGACCCCGATGGAGTCATGGGTGAACACGTGGATGACCGGCAGCTCCATCAGCGCGGACAGCCGCAGGGCACCGCGGGCGAAGTCGGAAAAGATCAGAAAAGTCGACCACAGCGGCCGCAGCCCGGACAGGGACAGCCCGTTGGCCACCGCGGCCGACGCGTGCTCGCGAACGCCGAGGTGCAGGTTGCGCCCGCCCGGGCTGGCGGCCTGGAAGTCCCCGGCGCCGTCGACGGTCAGCCGGGTCTTCGTCGACGGGGCGAGATCGGCGGAGCCGCCGACCAGCCAGGGCACCCGGGCGGCGACGGCGTTGAGGACCTTCCCGGAGGAGTCCCGGGTGGCCAGGCCCTTGTCGTCGGCGGGGAAGACGGGGATGTCGGCGTCCCAGCCGTCGGGCAGCTGCCCGCCCCAGATCAGGTCGAGCTGGCTGGCAAGATCGGGATATGCCTCCCGGTAGCGGTCGAGCAGGGCCAGCCAGCTGTCCCGCTCGGCCCGACCCCGCTTCCCGACACCGGCGGCGAAGTGCTCGTACACCCCGTCGGGGACGAGGAAGTGCGCGTCCGGCGGCCAGTTGTAGAACCGCTTCGTCGCCCGGATCTCCTCCTCCCCCAGCGGCTCCCCGTGCGCGGCGGCGGTGCCCTGCTTGGTCGGGGCGCCGAAGGCGATCTGGCTGTCGACGATGACCAGGGTCGGGCGGTGCGGTTCGCGGCGGAACGTCTCGAAGGCGCGGCCCAGGGCCGTGCGGTCGTTGGCGTCGCCGACCCGGGTGACGTTCCAGCCGTAGGCGATGAACCGGGTGGCCACATCCTCGGTGAACGCCAGGTCGGTGCCGCCCTCGATGCTGATGTGGTTGTTGTCGTAGATCCAGCACAGGTTGGCCAGCCCCAGGTGGCCGGCCAGCGACGCCGCCTCGGCCGCGACCCCCTCCATCAGGTCGCCGTCACCGCACAGCGCGTACACGTCGTGGTCGAACACGTCGAAGCCGGGCCGGTTGAACCGCGCAGCCAGCCAGCGCCCGGCGATGGCCATGCCCACCGCCGTCGCCACGCCCGTGCCCAGCGGTCCGGTGGTCGCCTCCACCCCCGACGTCCAGCGGTACTCCGGGTGACCGGGGCACCTCCCGTCCAGCTGGCGGAACCGTCTGATGTCGTCGAGGGTGACCGCCGGCCCCCCGAGCGTCTCGTAGGTGGGGTCGACCGCCCGGACGCCGGCCAGGTGCAGCGTCGCGTACAGCAACGTCGACGCGTGCCCCGCCGACAGCACGAACCGGTCCCGGTTCGGCCAGGCGGGATCGTCGGGGTCGAAGCGCAGGAACTCCTGCCACAGTGTGTAGATCACCGGTGCCATGGCCATCGGGGTACCCGGGTGCCCGGAGGCCGCGGCCTGCACCGCGTCCATACACAGTGTGCGGATCGTCGCGACGCACAGATCGTCCGTGTCGGTGATGGTCGGCTGCTCGGTGGGCGTCATGTACATCCCTTTGTCGGCATAGGACGCCCACAACGTCCGTCGCAGGCGCTTGCGGGTCCACACGTACCGGTCCGGTAGCCGCGCCGGGCCGCGACGCGGTTTGGCCGCCCCCGCGGTCGGCTCCCGGACCGGGCGAGCCGACCGTCTGACGCGGCCGGAAACCGCATCCGCGATCAGCTCGGCAACCTAGATCGTATCCAGCGGTGACAGATCTCTGGTAGACGTCGGGGCCGTACGGGCGCCGCTGTGGCCCTGCTCCCAGTTTCCGGCCCCGACATGTCAGGAGAACGCAGCAGCCAGCGGCGTCACTACGGTGACCGTACGTGCATACTGGCGTCGGCGTGGACGGAGCGGGGAAAAGAGACGAAAGCTGTCAGCGGGCCTGCCCGCCATCCGTCCGGTCCGGTCCGTCGGTGAGGCCGCCGAAGGCGGCGAGGCCCCCGAACGCCCTGGTCAGCTCGCTGGGAATGATCCACACCTTGTTCGCCTCACCTTCGGCGATGCGCGGCAGGGTCTGCAGGTACTGGTAGGCGAGCAGCTTCTGGTCGGCGTTGCCGGCGTGGATCGCCTGGAACACCGTGGTGATGGCCTCCGCCTCGCCCTGCGCGGCGAGGATCTTCGCCTGCCGTTCGCCCTCGGCCCGCAGGATCGCGGCCTGTTTCTCACCCTCGGCGCGCAGGATCTCGCTCTGCTTGACGCCCTCCGCCGACAGGATCGCCGCCCGGCGGTCCCGCTCGGCGCGCATCTGCTTCTCCATCGAGTCCTGGATCGATGACGGCGGATCGATGGCCTTGAGCTCCACCCGGTTGACCCGGATACCCCACTTGCCGGTCGCCTCGTCGAGCACACCGCGCAGCCTGGTGTTGATCTCATCACGGGAGGTCAGGGTCTGCTCCAGGTTCAGACTACCGATCACGTTGCGCAGCGTCGTGACAGTGAGCTGCTCGATCGCGCTGATGACGTCGGCGATCTCGTAGGTGGACGCGCGCGGGTCGGTGACCTGGAAGTAGATCACCGTGTCGATACCCACGACGAGGTTGTCCTCGGTGATCACTGGCTGCGGTGGGAAGGTCACCACCTGCTCGCGCAGGTCGACGCGTTCACGGATCCGGTCCACGACGGGTATGACGAGGGCCAGGCCCGGGGTGAGGGTCCGGTGGTATCGGCCCAGCCGCTCGACCACGACCGCCCGGGCCTGCGGCACAACCCGCACCGCACGGCTGAGAAAAACCAGCAACACCAGCAGAATGACCGCGGTGGCGATCAGCCCGGCCATCGACGCCTCCCCGGTCCCAAGGCCCGCTACAGCTGCGCGGGGTGAACGATGGCTGTGGCGCCGTCGATGCGCAGCACGCGCACGCTCGTGCCCGGTTCAAGAACCTGACCGTCGATCGTCGCGCGGGCCGACCATATCTCACCGCGAATCCTGACCCGTCCGTCACCGTCACCGTTAACAGGCTCAAGGACGACACCGGTCATGCCTATCAGCGCATCGGTACCGGTCGCGACGGCCGGCGCCTGGTGCAGGTGACGGCGCGCGACCGGCCGCAGCCCGAGCAACAGCACCACAGAGGTGGCGGCGAACGCGACAAGCTGGACGGGCAGCGGGCCGCCGACCCCGGCGACCGCGCCTGCCACCAGGGCCGCAAGCGCGGTCATCCCGAGAATGAGGGCAAGGGTAAGCATCTCGCCCACCCCAAGAACACCGGCGATCACCAACCACCACAGCCACGGCTGCATGACCATCATGCTATCCGCGGCATCCCCCCGGATGTGCGGGCCGACGTGCACGGATTCACGAATTTCCGCGCACCCGCGGCGCCTGGTCCGGTCCCCACCGGCCTCGGGCCCGGCGCACAGCCACCCGTTGGACCACAACCACCTGTTGTTGGCCGCCTGCTCGTCCCAGGGCAGCCGTTCGTCCGGGAGCGTCGTCCAGGAACGCGCAGCGCAATGTTCGTCCAGGAGCGGCGCAATGTATGTCCAGGAGCGGCACAATGCATTACGGCACCCATGTAGATCATGCTCTTTGCCGGAACCAGCGGTTCTCCGCCGGGGCCGGCGGCCCGC
>NZ_JWIO01000013.1:61008-98879 GCF_001017755.1 Protofrankia coriariae | reverse complement strand
GCGGCCCGCCGCCGGCCCCGGCCCCGCGGCGGCTCGCACCGACGACGAGCGACAGCTGGCGGGCCGATGACAGATGTCGGATCGACGACAGACGTCGAATCAGACATTGGATCAGACAGATGACGGATCACGCTGTGTGCGACGAGAAACTGTCGGGGCGATACGGTGACTTCCACGAAGCGGTGACTTCCACGAACATCGCCGTGTCCATGCCTTTCTCACCGCGACGGGGAGCCGTCCATGTCCGGTCAGGATGTCGGCGCGCCCGAGGGTGCGCCGCTGGTCCCTGTCCAGCCCCTGCGGGTGTCCGACCCGCGGACGCTGGGCCGCCACCGGCTTGTCGGCCGGCTGGGCAGCGGCGGGATGGGCGTGGTCTACCTTGCCGAAGGCCCGCTCGGTCGGGTCGCGGTCAAGCTGGTCCGCGCCGAGCTGGTCGACGACGCCAGTTCGCGGGTGCGGTTCCAGCGTGAGATCCAGGCGTGTTTCCGGGTGCGCAGCCCGTACACCGCCCAGCTCGTGGACTTCGAGCTCGACGCCGAGCAGCCGTGGCTGGCGACCGAGTTCGTCGACGGGCCCGACCTCGACCGGCGGGTACGCGCCGAGGGCGGGCCGTTACCCGCGGACGCCCAGCTGACGCTGGCCACCGGGCTCGCCGAGGGGCTGGCGGCCATCCACGCCGCAGGGCTGGTGCACCGCGACCTCAAACCGTCCAACGTGCTGTGGACCGGGCAGGGCCCGCGGATCATCGACTTCGGGATCGCGGCGGTGGCCGACGCCCGCCCGCTGACCACCACCGGCCAGTTCGTCGGCACCCCGGCCTGGGTCGCCCCCGAGCAGGCGACCGGCGACGAGACCACCGCGGCCACCGACATCTTCGCCTGGGCCGGGATCGTCGTCTTCGCGGCCACCGGCCAGCCGCCCTTCGGCACCGGCCGGCCCGAGGTCGTCCTCAGCCGCGTCCTGTCCGGCGGCCCGGCGGTCGACTACGACCAGCTCGCCGGGCCGCTGCGGGAGCTGGTCCACGCCGCTCTCGCCCGCGATCCCCGGCAGCGGCCGTCCGCCCAGGCGCTGCGGGACGACCTTGCTGGCATCAGCCCCGCTGACAGCGACCGAGCAGCCGACGGCACGCAGGCGGCACCCGCCGAATCCGCCACTGTGCTATCCCCCACCGTCACCGTCCCGGTGCGGCCCACAGCCGTGACGGCGGGACCACCGTTGCCGGCCACCGTCCACGACCAGCCCGCCATCCCCGCACGGCCCGCACGGCCCACACGCTGGGCGCGGCCGGCCGTACTCGGCGCCGCCGTGGTTGTCGTGGCCGGGGCCGCGATCGCCGGGATCCTCGCCACCCGGGGGAGCGGGGACGACGCCGGCGATTCCGACTCCGGAGCGGAAACGGCGGTGGCGGATGCCTCCTACCAGGCAGACGGCCCATGGCGGGCCGTCGTCCGCAACACCCTCCCGGTCCCGACCGACACCTGCGAGATCATCCTGACCTCCGCCGACACCGGCGAGAACGTCCTCCACCAGGGAGGGCTGTCCGGAACGTGGTCGTTCCAGGTCTCCCACCCGGGAAATTTCCGGTGGCAGGTGAGCGACCCCGGCTGCCTGGTCGAGCCGCAGGCCGGGGCCGGAGCCGCGACGTTGCCCTTCACCCACCAGGCCAACACCGGCGACACCGACGCGTTCACCGCCGAGGGCCGCGTCGCCGTGGAGATCCTGGACTTCAACGGCGCCGAGGAATGCGGATTCACCCTCCGCGACGCCACCACCGGCGACGACCTGGACTACGGCACCGTCCAGACCACCAGCGCCGACAAGTCGCTGCTGCTGAACCCGGCCGGCCGCTCGCAGCTCTATCTGATCGACACCAGCGGCCGATACTGCGGAATACGGGTGTCGTCCGCCACCGCCTGACCGGACTCGGCTGTCAGGGCCGCGGCTGTCCGGCTCCGGGGCCGACCGGCTACCCGCCCAGGCCGCCGGAGACGGTGCCCGACGCGCGCGAGAGCGCGTCCGCCGCCTGTGACAGCGCGCTGTAGGAAAGGTCCGCGGCGGCGCCGTATATGTCCTGGGGGCTGCTCGTCCCGGCACCACCGGCATCCGCCCCGGCGGCGTTGCCCGGCCCGGCACCGAAACCGGCGGGACCGGTGTCCGCGACGGTGCCGGCCGTGGGGCCCGCTGTGGGGCCGGCCGTTGAGTTGCCACGGGAGCCGGCCGCGACCGAGATGGTGTTCGAGGCACCGGAGAGAGCGCCGACGGACAGACCCACGGCAGCCTGGAAGAGCTGGGTGACGCTCGTGTCGACGCTGGTCGCGCCGCCGCTGTCAGCGCTGGGGTCGGCGCTGGTCCGGGCATCGGCGGGGAAGGAGATGGACGCGCTGGCCGGAGCCGCACCGAGGAGCGTGGCGAGCGCTCCGGTAGCGGTGAGGACGCCGGCGCGGCGCAGGGCTCTGGCGTTCATGCTTGCCCCCAGCAGGTATCCGTAGTGTCGATCTATCTCCTGCAAGGTAGCCCCCCGGCACGGGCCGAAGGGCCCGTCAGCCCCCACTGTGGTAACGATCTCTGCCGCCCCGGCGCGGGCATTGGCCGCGGACGCCGGAAATCCGTTTCGTGTCCACCCGCTCACCAGGAGTACGGATATTCAATTAGGTGAGCCTAACTTTTTCTTCTGGTACCTTTCCCTGAGCCCTTTCGCCGAACGGCGATCACAGGACGATGACGGAGGCTGCGGACATGTGGACGAACTTTGTCCCGAACCTGCTCATCGGATTGCGTGAGGGTTTCGAGGCGAGCCTGATTGTTTCGATTCTGGTCGCCACGCTCGTGCGCGCCGACCAGCGCGCCCGCCTCCCCCAGGTCTGGACGGGAGTGCTCGCCGCCGTCGCCCTCTCGGCGAGCTTCGGCGCGGTCCTCACCTTCGCGGCCACCTCGATGTCGACCGCGGCCCAGGAGGCGTTCAGCGGTGTACTGAGCCTGATCGCGGTCGGTTTCGTCACCGTGATGGTCTTCTGGATGCGGCGGTCGGCACGGACGCTGTCCGGTGAGATCAGCGGCCGGGTCATCGCCGCGCTGGCGATCGGCCCTGGCGCGCTGGTCCTCACCGCGTTCCTGGCGGTCGCCCGAGAGGGCCTGGAGACCTCCCTGTTCGTCTGGACGACCGCCCGGGGCGCGGACGAGTCGGTCGGCCCGCTCGTCGGCGCCACCGCCGGGATCGCGCTGGCCGCCGCCGCCTGCTTCGCCCTGTACCGTCAGACGCTGCGGATCAACCTGACAAGGTTCTTCAGGATCACCGGTATCGGGCTGATCGTGATCGCGGCCGGCGTCACCGGGTACGGGCTGGCCGACCTCCAGGAAAGCGGTCTCCTACCGGGCAGGGCGACCACGGCGTTCGACCTGACCGCCACCATCGACCCGAGCTCCTGGTACGCCAGGCTCACCGAGGGCATTTTCAACATCACCCCGCGGGTGACCGTGCTCCAGGTCGTCGGCTACCTCGCCTACCTGCTGCTGGTGCTGCCGCTCTTCCTGCGGGGCACCGGCACCACCACGCCGGCCACCGCCACCGAACCGGCCACCGCGCCGGCCACTGAACCGGCCGCGGCGGCATCGGATCCGGCGGATCCGACGCGGCCGGCGCCTCGCGGGAGGCGGTGGGTACCGCGCGCGGTGCCCCGCTGGGTGCTTCCGGTGGCCGTCGTCGCGCTGCCGGCCATCGCCGCCGGTGCCGCGATCCTCGCGCTCGGCCCGTCCGACGACGCCCACGCAACGACGATCGAGGTGACCGCGGGCTCCTGCGCCGAGGGCTGGCAGGCGCCACGCCCCGGCCGGCAGACCTTCACCGTCCACAACGGCGGTGGCCGTGGTCTGGAGGTCCGCCTGATCGACCCGGTGAGCGGGGCGATCCACGCCGAGATCGAACTGCTCGCGCCGGGCACCAGCCGGCCGTTGTCGGCGACCGTCGGCGGCGGCACCTACGCCTGGCAGTGCCTGCCCGGCAACGACCCGCCCATCGTCTCGGCGAGCCAGCGGGTGACCGGCCCGAGCGCCGGCGGCCAGGCGATCATCCCGGTGACGGACGAGGCCATGGCCGGGCCGCTGGACGCCTATCGGGCGTTCGTCACCGCCGGCCTGGTCACCCTGCAACGCGACACCGACACGTTGCGCGCGGACGTGGCGGCCGGTGACCTCGACGCGGCCCGCCGCGACTGGCTCACCGCCCATCTCGACTACGAACGCCTCGGCGCCGCGTACGGCACGTTCGGCGACTTCGACGCCGCGATCAACGGAGGGCCCGACGGCCTGCCCGGCGGTGTCACCGACGAGGACTTCACCGGTTTCCACCGTATCGAGTACGGGCTGTGGCACGGCGAGAGCGCGGCGGCGCTCTCGCCGCTGGCGGCCCAGCTCGCCGATGACGTCACCGAACTGGGCAGGGCGTTCCCGACCCAGGAATTCGATCCCAACGACCTGGCCCTGCGCACCCACGAGATCCTCGAGAACACCCTGCAGTTCCAGCTCACCGGCACGGCCGATCAGGGCAGCGGCAGCACGTTGGCCACCGCGAGCGCGAACGCCGAGGGCACCCGCGAACTCCTGAAGATCATTTCTCCGCTGCTGGCCACCCGGGCGCCGGACACGCTGGCGGCGGCCGACCGGCGGCTGGACGCCTTCGCGACACTGCTGCGCCGGACCGCCAGCCCGGCGGGGACCTGGATCGCCCCACAGGCTCTCCCCCTCGCCGACCGGAAGCGGCTCAACGGCAGCCTCGGGGGGCTGCTGGAGACCCTCGCGCCCATCCCCGACGTCCTGGAGATCAGAAACGCCGGATAAGCCGGACGAGCCCAGCCGGCCTCTCCCACCGCGACCCCGACACCTCCTCCAAACACCCGGAGCAGCGCCGATGACCGAAACGCCCGCGTCGCCCGAGCCGCCCACGGCTGCCCCCTCGCCGAGGGCCGCCGAGACGGCCGCGCCCTCGCCGCCGCACCGGCAGCAGGCGGAACACGACCTCCCGGTGGCCGCCCGGCGCCGCGGCGGGCCGTTCGGCGCCGGGCTCGGGCGCAGGTCCTTCCTGGCCGGGGCGTTGACCGCCGGTGCCGCGGTGGGCGTCGGCGGCACCGCGCTCGCGACCACCGCCGGTGACGACCAGGACGGTACCCGCGGCAGGGATCCGGACCAGACGGTCGACTTCCACGGGACCCACCAGGCCGGCATCCTCACGCCGGCGCCGGCGGCGGCGATGTTCGCCTCCTTCGACGTGATCGCCACAGACCGCGCCGGGCTGACCGAACTGTTCACGACAATCACCGAACGCGCACGCTTCCTGACCGCGGGCGGCGTCCCGGTCGACCTCGGGACGACCGCCCCGCCGTCCGACAGCGGCATCGTCGGGCCGGTGGTGCCCCCGGACGCGCTGACCGTCACCGTCGGAGTGGGCGCCTCCCTCTTCGACGACCGGTTCGGCCTGGCCGACCGCAGGCCTCGGCGGCTGACCCCGATGCGCACCTTCCCCAACGACGCGCTGGACCCGGCGCACTGTCACGGCGACCTCAGCCTGCAACTGTGCGCGCACAACCGCGACACGGTCCTGCACGCGCTGCGGGACATCGCCCGGCACACCCGCGGCGGCATGCAGCTGCGCTGGCGTGTCGACGGCTTCCACAACCCGCCCCGGCCGTCGGGCGCCCAGCGCAACCTGCTCGGTTTCAAGGACGGCACCGCCAACCCGGACGTCACCTCCGCCGCGGAGATGAACCGGCTGGTCTGGGTGCGCGGCGACGACGAGCCCGCCTGGACCGAGGGCGGCTCCTACCAGGTCATCCGCATCATCCGCATGCTGGTGGAGTTCTGGGACCGGGTCTCGCTCAACGAGCAGGAGATGATGATCGGCCGGCGCCGGGACACCGGAGCCCCGCTGGACGGCACCGTGGAGGCCGACACCCCGGACTACACCCGCGATCCCGAGGGCGGCATCATCCCGCTCGACGCGCACATCCGACTGTCCAACCCACGCACGCCGGCCACGGACAGCTCCCGCATCCTGCGCCGCGGCTACAACTACGACCGGGGCATCGACAGCAACGGCAACCTGGACATGGGCCTGCTCTTCTGCTGCTACCAGCAGGACATCGCCCGGCAGTTCGAGACGACCCAGACCCGGCTCATCGACGAGCCGCTGGTCGACTACATCAGCCCCACCGGCGGCGGCTACTTCTTCGTCCTGCCGGGTGTCCGCGACTCCACCGACCACCTCGGCCGCGCCCTGCTCGCCTGACCTCCCCGCCCGAACCCGGCGCGTTGAGCCCGCGGCCGGCGGCTGGGCCGCACCCCGACCGCACCAGCTCACCGACATCGAGACCGACTCACCGACATCGAGCGGGCTGCCCGCAGGGCACTGCCCCTCCCCCAAAAACGATCAATGACCTCGGTCCCGACATGCGGGCGGGACCGCCGTGTCGGCATCCACCAGGCGTTCCGCGGCCTCACGTGCTCGGTCATCTGCCCGTGGAAACTCCACGGATCTCCGTACATCTCCTTACAACCGGGTCTCACTACGATTCGGGGCATGGAGACGCTGTCGCTGGCCGACGGAGCCGTTCTTCGCCCGGCACGGCCGGGCGATGTCGAGGGCATCCTCGACTGTGTCAGAGGGCTGGCCCGCTACGAGCGGGAGCCCGACGCGGTACGAACGACGGTCGACGACCTGCACGCGGCGCTGTTCGGCCCGGCGCCGGCGGTGTTCGCCCACGTCGTCGAACGGGACGGCGAGATCGTCGGCATCGCGGTCTGGTTCCTGAACTACTCCACCTGGACCGGACGGCACGGTATCTACCTGGAGGACCTGTTCGTCCGTGAGGACCAGCGCGGCCGGGGCTACGGCCGTGCGCTGGTGACCACGCTGGCCCGGCGTTGCGTCGAGCGGGGGTACGCCCGGCTCAACTGGGCGGTGCTCGACTGGAACACGCCCGCCCTCGACTTCTACGACTCCCTCGGCGCCCGCCCTCTACCGGAATGGGTCGGCCACGTCCTCACCGGCGACCGGCTCACCGCACTCGGCACGCCCTAGCCGCACAGCATCTGTTCCGTGGCGCCACCGCCGAGATCGGCCAGCAGCGCCTCCAGGACGGCCGGGCGGAACGCGTCACCGAGAATCTCCACCCCGGACCCGGTCACGGTGATCCGCAGCCGGACCAGCCGCCCGTCCGGATGGTCGGCGTACTCGGACGCGTCGATGAGGTCTGGCAGGGACTCGACGAACGACGGGCTCTCAGCAGCGGTGGACGCCACCTGCCGGCCGCCGCCGGCCGGCCCCGCGGCACCCCCGGGTTCCCCGGGCGCGTCCCCGGCATCGGCATCGGCATCGGCCCCGAGCGCGGCATCGGCATCAGCATCGGCCCGCAGCGGACTCCTGGTCGAGACGGAGCCGGCGGCCCGCTGGTCGCGGCCCGGATCGGTCTCAGCCGCCAGGGGGCTTCCGCTCCCGTGGCCCCGTGTGGTCGTTGGCTCTCGCACCGGCTGTCTGGGCTCCTGCACCGATCGTCCCCCATCGTCCCGGGATCGACTGCCCGCAGTGCGGGCAGAGGCCGTGCGTGACCGCGGATTCCAGTGTCTCCCAGATGCCGCGTCGCACCAGCACGGTGTCACATGTCGGGCAGCGGGTCTGCCGGCCGGCGGCGCCGAGGGCCCGTTCGACGTAGACGAACCGCAGGCCGGCGTCCCGCCCGGTCGCCCGCGCCGCCTCCAGCACCTGCGGGCTGGTCGGCGGCGGCCGGCGCATCCGGAAGTCCGGGGTGAAACGCAGCAGGTGCCAGGGGATGCCCGGGTCGATCCCGGCGAGGTGGCCGGCGATGGCGCGCAGCGCGTCCGCCCCGGCGGACACCCCCGGGATCAGCGGTGTGGAGACCTCCACCCACACGCCGGCAGCGCGCAGCCGCTCGACCGCATCCAGCACGGGACGCAGCGGCGCACCGGTCAGCCGCCGGTGCGCGGACTCGTCCGCGGCCTTGACGTCGATGTTCACCGCGTCCAGCGCGCCCGCGACCAGGTCGATCGCGGCGGCGGTGAGGAAGCCGTTCGTCTTCCACACGATCGGCACGCCCGCCGGGGCGGCGAGGGCCGCGAGGTCCAGGGTCAGCTCCGGGGCGAGCCCGGGTTCGGTGTAGGACATGCCGAGGGACGCGCCGTCCGCCGCCGCCCGTTCGACCAGTTCGGCGGGCCGCACGGGCCGGCCCGTCCAGGCGACGTCGGCGACCTGGCCGTACTGGGACAGCCGGTGGTTGACGCAGTAGTTGCAGCGGAACGAGCATCCCGGCCCGGCGATCGTGAGCACCCTGCTGCCCGGCCGGACGTGGTACAGCGGCTTGCGCTCGACCGCGTCAAGGTGCTGGACGGCGAGGGTGTAGGTGGCGGTCTCCAGCACCCCGGCGTGGTTGCGCCGTACGGCGCACACACCGGTCTCACCCGGCCGCAGCTCGCACCCGTGCGGGCACAGCAGACAACGAATCCGCCGATCACCCTCACCGCCTGCCCCGGACGCGCCGCCGGCGGACGTGTTCTCACCGGGCGGGCTCCCGTCGGACGAGTTCTCGGCGGGCTCGCCGAGAACAGCCGCCCGCCACACCGGCCCGCGTGGGCCGTCAGGCACGGCGCACCCCGGACGTATACGAAAAGTAACGATTCATGCCGTCAGCCTGGTCGTTGGAGGCGAGGAGGGCGTGGATGGCGGCGGCGAGGCTGGCGGGGTCCGGATGGGGCGGGAGGTGATGGTGGTAGCGGCCGTCGGGACTGTGGTTGGTGTGGCCGCGGGTCCGGGTCCGGCCGATCTGACTGGTGGGGGGTTCATCGCCGGGGGTGTGGGTGGTCAGGAGGCGTAGGTGGGGTCCGAGCGGGAGGGGGCGGTCGTCGGGAAGGTGGTGATGGGTGAGCAGCACGGTGGTGGGCTGCGAGGTGTGTTCCGCGGTGCGCAGGGCCGCAGGCAGGTCGGGGGGATGCAGGGTGCGGCTGGTCCAGATGACGGCGAGGTCGGCCGGGCTGGTGAGCGGGAGCGCAAGGGCGGGCTGGTCGAAGGTGATCAGGGTGGGATGGATGCCGTTGTGCCAGAGGACGGTGGTCAGCAGGTGGGCGGTCAGGCGCAGGAGGGTTTCGGCAGGTCCGTAGGTGGGCGGGCTGGTGTCGAGGATGATCGTCACAGCCTGGGGTGGAAGCGTGGGGGTGGTGGTGTGGTGGCGGTAGAGCAGGTCGCCGCGGGCGAGGCGGAGGGTGAACAGGTCGTCGGGCAGGGCGTGATGGGTGGGCAGCAGGGCGCGGGGGGTGCCGTGGTGGGTGATGCCGGTGGTGCCGGGAGCGCGCATGCTGGTGACGGCCTGCCCCGTACCGGCGGTGGTGAGGGCGGTGACGGTGAGCAGGAGGGTGTGCTGGCGGGTGGGCAGCGGCGGCATGGCCAGGGCGCGGTCGCGCACACGCAGCGGGAGGGTGGGGTCGGTGGCGACGGCGGCGGGGCCGATGAGCTCGAGCAGGGCGGCGAGTCGGGGAGTGACGCGGGCGGCAGCGGCGGCGAGCTGGTCGAACTGACGGGGCGTGAGCGGTGCGGCCGGGGAGCCGGATGGGCTGTGCAGGGCGGTGGTCAGGGCGCGATGCTGGCCGGTGGGCGTACTGCCGGCCGGGGGGATGACGCGGGAGTCGGCGGGCAGGGCGGCGGCGAGCAGGGCGGCCAGCCCGACGCGGGCGGCCGGCGGCCAGGCCAGCGCACGCAGTCGGCCGATGCCGGGATGGCTGGCCAGGACGTGTAATCGCGGGTCGTACAACCCCGGGCTGTCCCCGGCTGGTGGACGCCCCGCGGTGGGGATGGCCGTGGGAGCGCCGTTGGTGACGGCGGGGCCGGTGGTGGTGCCGCCGGTGAGGGTGATTAGGTCCGCGATCAGGGACAGTGGGGGCCACAGCCCGCCGGCGCCCAGCAGGACCAGCCCGGCCGCCGCGGTACGAAGCGATGATCCGACCGGGCTGGTCCGCGCGGGCGCCGAAGACGTGGTCGAGGTCGATGCTGACGGATGCGGCACCTCCACCGCCCACACCATGGCGTCGCTGCCGCCGGTGGCGAGCAGGAGCCGGCTCTCTCCGCCGACGGCCCACGCCACCGACCAGACCGGGCCGGCGTAGCCGGTGAGGGTGCGCAGGCAGGCACCGCTGACCGGATCCCACACCCGCACCGTGCCGTCGAAGCTGCCGGAGGCGAGTAGCGGAGCTCGGCCGTCACCACCGGCGGCCCACGCAACCGAACCGACTCCGTCGGTGTGGCCGATGAGGGTGTGCAGGCAGGCACCGCTGGCCGGATCCCACACCCGCACCGTGCCGTCGCCGCCGCCGCTGGCGAGCAGGAGCCGGCCGTCCCGGCCGGTCGCCCACGCCACCGCGTCGACCCCGCCGGTGTGGCCGGTGAGAGTGTGCAGGCAGGTGCCGGTCAGGGGATCCCATACCCGTACCGTGCGGTCGTAGCCGCCGCCGCTGGCGAGCAGGTGCTGGCCGTCCCGGCCGGTCGCCCACGCCACCGAGTTGACCCCGTCGGTGTGGCCGGTGAGGTTGCGCAGGCAGCTGTCGGCGAGGGTGTCCCACACCTGCACCGTGGCGTCGCGGCTGCCCGCGGCGAGCAACGGCCGGCCGTCACCGCCGGTCGCCCACGCCACCGACATGACGCTACGGGTGGGGCGGCGGGTCATGGTGTGCAGGCAGGCGCCGGTGAACGGATCCCACACCCGCACCGTCGTATCCTCACTGCCGGTAGCAAGCAGCAGCCGCCCGTCGCTGTCGGTCACCCACGCTACCGACCAGACTCCGTTGGCATGGCCGGCGAGGGTGTGCAGGCAGGTGCCGGTGAACGGATCCCACACCCGCGCCGTGGCATCCTCACCACCGGTGGCAAGCAGCAGCCGCCCGTCCCGCTCGGCCGCCCACGCCACCGACATGACCGGGCCGGTATGGCCACCGGTCAGGGTGGTCGACGATTCGGCGACAGCGACATCACCCGGCGCCCACGGCTCGTCCCGCCAGGGAGCTGCTTCGGTCGGCCGCGCGTCGTCGGACAGGGGTGAGACCCTCGCGGGATCACCCGTGCGGCCCACGGTGCGGGCATGTGTGACCGCCCAGGCGCGTAGGGCGGCGTCCACGGGCGGGGTGGTGCTCGCCTGACCCGTCGGACCGTTCTCCCGCTGCTCGTCCACGCCGCCTCGCCGCCCCGCCAGTGCTGTCGCCCGCCGACACCTGCCGACGTCGCCCCGCGGCGATCAGCGTAACCCCGGCGCATGCGGATCAGTTCGGTCAGCCGGCCGCCGGCGGCTGCCCGCGACTGGCCAACGGCCCGTGACAGCCCGGTGGCGATGCGCTGTCAGCGGTCCCGGACGGTGATGCCTGCCAGGATCAGGTGGAGGAAGCGAGTGCTGCCGTCCCTGTCGGGCAGTGCGTTCTCCCGTACCCATGCCGCGCCGCCGAGCAGGTCGAACAGTTCCTCGGGGGTGAGGTCCGCGCGGACCCGGCCGGCGTCCTGAGCCGCCCGCAGCAGCTCCGCCCCGCAGCGGTGCATAGCCATGCACACGGCATGTGACGGTGTGCCCTCGTCGTACATGCTCTGCGTCAGGATCTCGACCAGCCCCCGGAAGGTGCTGAAGTGCTCGATGGCGTTGGCCATCCAGTCCGTCAGCGCGTCGAGCGGGTCGACGCCGTCGGCTCGCATGCCCTCGGCGCGCGCGACAAGCGCCTGCAGACCGTCCCTGGTCGTGGCCTCGACCAGACAGGCCCGGGTCGGGAAGTGCCGGTAGAGGGTGCCGATGGCGACCCCCGCCTGGCTGGCGATCTCCTCCAGTGACGCGTCGGAACCGGCGGCGTCGAACGCCTTGCGCGCGGCGCTGAGGATCGCGTCGTAGTTGCGTCTTCCGTCAGCCCGCTTGGGACGGTGGGCGATGTACGGTACGGCGCCTCCCATCGACCCTCCTCTCGCGTCTCCCCGCTGGCAGCCTGAGCATTTCTCATGTTGGGAGCGCCCGGCAACAGGGATCCGATCACCAGTCGGGACAAACAGGGCGATCCACGACGTCGGGATGGCAGGGCCACCGGTCCATCAGGCCACCGGTCCACGCGGCCACGCAGCCGGGCGGCCACGCAGCCGGGCGGGAAAGAAGTCAGGCCTGTCCCGTCACGGCACAGTCGAGACTGTCGTTCAGGATGGCGTTCTGGAGTCGGCGCATCGTCTCACCGGGCTCGAGCCCGAGCTCGTCCCGTAGTACCCGCCGGGTGTGCTGGAACACTCTGAGCGCTTCGGCGCGCCGGCCCGACCGGTGCAGCGCGAGCATCAGCTGTTCCCGAAAGGCCTCGTGCAGCGGGTGCTCCTCGACCCAGTTCGTCAGGTCGCCCACCAGCTCACGGTGGCGTCCCGTCCGCAGCAGGCAGTACGCGATCGACTCCAGGCATTCCAGCTGCATCTCCTCCGCCCACCGCACAAAGGTGGTTGTGATCGTGCCTTTGCCGATCCCGGCCAGCACGGGCCCGCGGAAAAGCCGCGACGCCGCGCTGAAGCTGACGAGCGCCCGCTCCGGATCAGGCATGCGGTTCTCCCGCCCGCGGGCATGCGACACCCGCAGTTCACAGGTGTCCAGCAAAGCCTCGTCGACCGCGAGCAGATAGCCCTGCGGGTGCGTTACGATCACCGCGTTGCGCACCCCGAAATGGGCGAACATCTTACGTAGATGAGAAACGTAGACGTGCAGTCCGGCGCGCGCCCGGCGGGGCCGTTCCTCACCCCAGATCTCGCTGATCAGCTCCTCGGAGAAGACCGGGCGGTTCGCGCGGATGAGAAGCACGGCGAGCAGGGTCTCGATTTTGGCCGCGCTGATCGTCCTCGGGCCGTCCCGGTCACTCACCAGTTGGAGAGGGCCAAGCAACTCGAATCTCACGGTTTCCACAGCCCTGTCCTTCGCGGATACAGCCCTGTCCTTCGCGGATACCGAGACGACGGATGTGGCTGACGGGGCGACGGGCTGAAACCCGCTTCGCGTGACATGGCCCCCACCAGCGTGATCGGGATACATCTGGCCGGCGCCGCGTCAGGTGCTCTCGATGGCGAGTTCGGGCCGCGCGGCCGGCTTCCTGGCACCCGTCAGCCCGAGCACGGCCAGCGCGAGCGCCGTCGCGGTGTAGCCGACCCCGACGTAGAACGCGATCCGGTAGCCGTGGACGACATCGGTGGCGGTGCCGGCCGTGCCGGAGGTGACGGCGCCGAACACCGCCACCAGGATGGCCAGCCCGATCGATCCGCCCAGCCGCTGCGAGACGTTGAGCACCCCGGCGGCGGCGCCGGCGATGCCGGGTTCCACGCCGGCCAGCGCGATCCGGGTGACCAGGGCGAACTGCAGCCCGATGCCAGCGCCGAAGAGCGTCATCGGCCCGAACACGGCCGCGAGGTAGGAGCTGTGCTCGGTGATCCGGGTGAGCCAGACGGTTGCTGTCAGGGTGGCGACCGCACCGGTGATCAGGACGGGTTTGGCGCCGAACCGCGCGGACAGCCCGGACACCAGCTGGGAGAACGCGAAGATCCCGACGCCCCACGGCACGAACGCCAGCCCGGCCTGGAACGGGGTCAGCCGCAGGATGTTCTGCAGGAACTGGGTGACGAAGAAGAAGATGGCGAAGATCGACCCACCGAGAAGCAGCAGCAGCAGGTTCGCGCTGACCCGGTTGCGGTTGCGGAACAGCGCGAGCGGGGTCAGCGGCGCCTCGATCCGCCGCTCGACCGCCACGAAGGCGGCCAACAACAGCACACCCACCGCGGCCAGCGTCAGCGGCTCGGGCCAGGCGTCGGACGAGCTGCGGATCAGGGCGTAGGTCAGCACGGTGACCCCGAGGGTGGACAGCATCGCCCCGGTGATGTCGAAGCGCCCGCTGGCCCTGTCCGACTCACGGATGTGGACGGCCGCGAGCGCCGCGACGAACACCCCGATCGGCACGTTGACGAACATGGTCCAGCGCCAGGAGGCCCATTCGGTGAGCACCCCACCGATGATCATCCCGGCCACGCCGCCGGCCCCGGACACCGCGCCGTAGACGCCGATGGCCCTGGCCCGGGCCGGCCCGGCGAAGTTGGTGGTGATCAGAGCGAGCGCGGTCGGTGACGCGACCGCGGCGCCGACGCCCTGCAGGGCCCGCGCGGCCACCAGTACTCCCGCGTTCGGCGCGAGCCCGGCCAGCAGCGAGGCCAGGGTGAACAGCCAGACCCCGGCGAGGAAGACACGTCTGCGCCCGAGGATGTCCCCGGCCCGCCCGCCGAGCAGGAGCAGCCCGCCGAAGGTCAGCGTGTAGGCGTTGAGCACCCAGGACAGCCCGGTCGGCGAGAACCCGAGGTCGAAGCGAATGTCGGGCAGCGCGATGTTGACCACGCTGGAGTCGAGCACGACCATCAGCTGGCTCACCGCGATCGCGGTGAGGACCAGCGCCGGCCGGCCACGGGGTGCCGGACCGGCGGCCCCGGCAGTGGTGGGCGCGCCGCTGGGCGAGGCAGCCATCAGCCCTCCGTTGACAGTGAGACGTCGGCAGTGGAAGAGACCCGGTGGGAAAGATCTGGATAAATCAGGAGAAACCGGTAGATGCTGTGGAAGATCGAGAAAGTCCAGGGGATGTCGGGATGGATCGGGCGGTATCGTCGACGCGACTGCTCGTCGATAAGAAACTAATCCGTACCCTATTGAAGCGGTAGCATACGTCAAGAAACTGGAGCGTTTCTTCTTCTGGCGTGCTCAAGGAGGTGCGGAGCGTGTCGACCAACGCTCCCGCCGTCCAGGGGGCGGACCAGGCCTCGCACCCTTCCAGACGCCGCAGGGGGCCTGCCCTACAGGAAGCGATCTTCAGTGCGGTCTTCGACCAGATCAACGAGATCGGCTACGCACGGCTGACCATGGACAGGATCGCGGCCGCCGCGGGCACCAGCAAGGCGGTGCTCTACCGCCGCTGGGAGAGCAGGGAAAGCCTCGTGCTCGACGCCCTGCGAGAGAGCCTGCCCACCGTGCCGGAGCCGCCCGCGGGTCAGAGCCTGCGGGCGGACCTGCTCCACGTGCTCGAGGCGGTGCGCTCGGCCTTCACGGTCACCAAGGGGACCACGTTCCACCTGGTCGCCGCCGAGGCCGGTGGGGACTGCCGGGCGCTGGCCGACGAACGCGTGTTCGTGCCCGCCCACCGGGTGATACTCGGCGTCCTGGGCCGCGCGACCGGCCGGGGCGAGATCAGTGCCGAGCTGGTCACCGACCTGATCGCGGGCATCGGTCCGGCCCTGCTGCGCAGCCAGGCCATCGACGGCCCGGTGCCGGACCCGGCGACGGTCACCGCGATAGTGGACGAGATTCTTCTCCCGCTGCTGACCGCGCGCTGACGTCCAGGCTGGGCACGGCCGCGAGCAGCGCGCGGGTGTAGGGATGCTCGGGGTGGTCGAACACGGCCTCGGTGGCGCCCTCCTCGACCACCCGGCCGTCCTTCATGACCGCCAACCGGTCGCTTGTCCGCTCGACCACACCGAGATCGTGCGTGATGAGCAGCAACGCCGCCCCGGTGTCGCGTTGCAGGCGCTCGAGCAGGTCCAGGACCTGCGCCTGCACCGAGACGTCCAGGGCGGAGACCGGCTCGTCGCAGACGAGCACCTTCGGCCGTGCCGCCAGCGCCCTGGCGATGGCCACCCGCTGGCGCTGACCGCCGGACAGTTCGTGCGGACGCCGGTCGGCGATCCGCGGGTCGAGATCGACGGTGCCCAGCAGCTCGATGGTCCGCTCCTCGCGGCGCCCGCGGGCCACCCCGGGCATCGCTTCGCCGATGATCCGGCGGACGGTGAACCGCGGGTCGAACGCGGCCTGCGGGTTCTGGTGGATGATCTGGATGAGTCCCCGCCGGGGGCGCCGCTCGCGTTCGGCCAGCGCCGACCACGGCGCCCCGTCGAAGAGCACCTGGCCGTCATCGGGTGTGAGCAGGCCCGTCGCGATCCGCGCCACCGTGCTCTTGCCCGACCCCGACTCCCCGACCAGCCCGAGGGTCTCCCCCTCGCGCAGCGACAGCGACACCGCGTCGACCGCCATCCCGGGGGACTTCGGGTAGGTCTTGCTGATGGCGTCGATCTGGAGCACCGGCGCGCCGCGAGCCCGCCGCCCCGGCCGCCGGCGGGTGCGCCTGTCGGGCACGGCGTCGATCAGCAGCCGGGTGTACGGGTGGGCCGGGCTGTCCAGCACCCGGGCGGTCGCGCCGGTCTCGACGATCGCACCGTCGTGCATCACCGCGACCCGGTCGGCGAGCCTGGCCACCACGGCGAGATCGTGACTGATCATCAACAGGCCGACACCGCTGTCCTTGATCCGGCCGAGCAGCCGCAGGATCTGTTCCTGGACGATGACGTCCAGCGCGGTGGTGGGCTCGTCCGCGATGAGCGCCTTCGGGCCGGCGGCCAGCGCGGAGGCGATCAGGGCGCGCTGGCGCAGCCCGCCGGAGAGCTGGTGAGGGTACTGGCCGCGGCGTGCCCGCGGGTCGGGGACGCCGACCTCGCGCAGCAGCTCGGCGACCCGCTCGGCCCGGGCCTGACGGCGGTGGCCGGTGTGCAGCTTCAGCGGCTCGCCGATCTCGGAGCCCACCCGGCGCATCGGGTCCAGGGACACCATGGCGTCCTGGAGCACCATCCCGACGACCCGGCCGCGCACCGCCTGCCACTGCCGCCGGGAGAAGGCCGTGGCGTCCTGGCCGTCCAGCCGCAGGCGCTTCGCGGACACGACCGCGCGGGGCCCGGCGAGCCCGAGCAGCGCACGCACGGTGACGCTCTTCCCGGATCCGGACTCGCCGACCACGGCGAGGCACTCCCCCGGCTCGACATGGAACGACACGCCGCGCACGACCGGCTCGGCCTGCCTGCCGAAACCGACGGTGAGCCCGTCAACCTCGATCAGGCTCACCGGGCTCCTCCCAGCCGGCGGGGGCCGGGCCGGCAGGAGCCGGCAGGCCGAGGTTCTCCCGCAGGGTCGTGCCGGTGTACTCGGTGCGGAACACGCCGCGCTCCTGCAGTTCGGGCACGACGGTCTTCACGAACTCGTCGAGACCGACGGACGTGGTGTGGCCGGTGAGCACGTACCCGTCCGCGGCATCGCTCTGCACCGCCTCGTCGATCTGTTCGGCCACCTGGCTCGGTGTGCCGAGGAAGGTGTGCCGCAGGGTCACATCGATGATCAGTTCGCGGATGGTCAACCCCTTGCGCTGAGCCCGTTCGTACCATTCCCGGGCGATGGCGGGCGGCTGCCTCCCGCCCGCGGTGTACCCGGCGTACCTGGGTGCGCCGGGCTCGTCGGAGGCGAGCACCGGCGGCACCGGGCCGTCCGGGTCGTAGCCGGACAGGTCCCGCCCCCAGACCTGTTCCAGTCGGGCGATCGCGTTCTGCGGCGTGATCTGCTGACGGGCGATCACCCGGGAGCGCTCCCGCGCGTCGGCGACGGAGTCACCGAGAATGCACTGGCTGCCCGGCAGGATCCTGATGGACCGAGGGTCGCGGCCGGCGGCGATCGCCCTGGCCCGGATGTCGGCGTGGAAGGCGCGTCCGGCCTGCGGGTCGGCGTACATGCTGAAGACGACGTCGACCGTGTCGATCGCGAACTGCCTGCCGTCCGCGGAATCCCCGGCCTGTATCAGCAACGGGTACCGCTGCGGGCTGGTGGGCAGGCTGAACCGTCCGGAGATGTCGAACTGGCCGCCGCGGTGCCGGTAGCTGCCAGCCGCCGGATCACCGCGGAAACGCCCGCTCTCCTGGCCGCCGACGACGGCCTCGACCGGCCAGCTGTCCCACAGCGTGCGGGCGGCCGCGACGAACTCCCTGGCCCGCTCGTACCGCTGCTCGTGCGGCAGGTACCCGCCGCGCCGGAAGTTCACCCCGGACTGCGGGTCCGAGGTGGTGACGATGTTCCAGCCGGCCCGGCCGCCGGAGAGGTGGTCCAGCGTGGACAGCTGCCTGGCCAGCTCGTACGGCTCGTTGTAGGTGGAGCTGGACGTGGTGACCAGCCCGATGTGGTCGGTCACGGCGGCCAGCGCGGTCAGCACGGTCAGGCCGTGGTGACGCCCGCTGATCTCCAGGTCGTAGAACTCCCCCTTGTGCTCACGCTGGCGCAGCGCCTCGGCCAGCATGAAGAAGTCGAACTTGCCGGCCTCGGCGGCCTGCGCCGCGTAGCTGATCGAGGAGAAGTCGATCTGGCTGCGCGACTCCGGGTCGCTCCAGGCTATCCAGGGGCTGCCGTGCGGGAAGCCGGCGGCGAGGATCACCTGCTTCTTGCGGGGCTTGGGCTCCGACGAGGTCATCGATGTACTCCCAGGGCACGCGTGGATCGGCGGGGGCGGGGCGTCAGGCGGCGTAACGGTTCGCCGGCCGGCCGAGGCCCAGCCGCTCACGGAGCGTCGCGCGGGTGGCGCCCTCGTGGACGCGGGGCAGCAGGCCCTGGTTCCGCAGCTCCGGCACCAGCCCGCGGCTGATGGCTACCAGGTCGTCGGCCGCCGACCCGGGGCGCAGGCGGAAGCCGTCCAGGCCGACGGCCCGCCAGCGCGCCAGCCGCTCGGCGAGGACGGCCGGGGAGCCGACGAAGATCTCGGCGTCGCTGGTCAGCGGCTCGCCGGCCAGCTCGTCCCAGCGAGCCCTGCGGTCGGCCGCCGCCGGCCAGCTCTCATCGAGGAGGACCAGCAGGTCCGCGAAGATCTTCAGGGGCGGGCCGGGTCGTCCGACCTGCTCCTGCGCGGCCTGCAGCCGCGTCACGACCGCCCGCGCGTCATCGATGTCCTGTGGGGTGACGTACACGATGTCCGCCGCCTGGGCGGCGAACCGGTAGTCCGCCACGCCGTGCGCCAGCACGGCCACGACCGGCTGCCCCTGCGGCGGGCGCGGGGTGATCGACGGCCCGCGCACCGCGAACCTGGAGCCGTGGAAGTTGATGTGGTGCAGGCGGGAGCGGTCGAGGTAACGGCCGGTGTCCACGTCCCGGATGACCGCGCCGTCCTCCCAGCTGTCCCACAGCGCGCGCACCACCTTCACGGCGTCGGACGCCTCCGCGAGCAGGTCCGCGGCCAGCGCGGCCTGCCGCTGGGGGTCCCGCGGTGTGAACTCGNGGCCGGCCGCCGGCCGAAGTTGCCCGCCTCCGCGGCGGTGTCGGACATCTTCACCTGCCAGCCGGCCCGGCCCTCGCTGACGTAGTCGAGCGTGGCGATCGCGGTGGAGACGTGGAACGGCTCGGTGTGGGTCACGGTCGCGGTGGGCAGCAGGCCGATCGAGCTGGTCAGCGGGGCGATCCCGGCGGCGAGCTGGACGGCGTCGAACCGCCCGGCGAAGCGGTCGGTCCGGTCGTCCACCGGCCCGGTGAGCTCGTCCTCGAAGGTGACGAAGTCGACCTGGCCGCGCTCGGCCTCGGCGGCCTGGCCGGCCCAGTAGCGCAGCCGGTAGAACTCGCGCGCGGGCACCGGCGCGAAACGCCACGCGGCCGGGTGCCAGCCGGCGCCCTCCAGCGCGACGGCGAGATGAAGCGGAGCGTGACCTGCCACGGCTCACCACACTTTCCGGACGTCCTGGCGCAACCGCCGGTGCGGCCATCAGAAAAAGATCGCCCAGCACCGGCGCTTCGATATGATCGTGGCAGCCGGTAAAGGCGTGCGCGGCCTTCGGGAAAAGCCGACGCGGCGGCGTTCCCAACAGACAACGCAGCCTCCACGAAAGCTGACACGAATGAGACGGCCGGCACCGGAGTCGGTCTTTTGCGCGGCCTGACGACTGGGCGGATCTTACAGCCGTCCGAAGGGTCGGACAAGAGTCGCGGCAGGCGGCACGACTATCATTTTAGTATGGCTTTAGAATTGCTCCAGAACACGTAATACAAAAGACAACGGAACAGCGGTACGCTGCTCTGCGCGGGGCCGCTCCTGAAAAGGCCGCCCAACACACCAGCCTGCCGAGGAGCTCGATTGACCGTGCTGTCCGTGCTCGACCAGGGGCCGGTACGCCGCGACGCCGGCCCACGGCAGGCCATCCACGACTCCGTCACGGTGGCGAGGGAACTCGACACGGCCGGCTACGCCAGGTACTGGGTCGCGGAGCATCACGGCACCGCCAGCCGGGCGATCTCCGCGCCGGAAGTCCTCATCGGCGCCATCGCCTCGGCCACCACCCGGTCTCGGGTCGGGGCGGGCGGCACGATGCTGCCGAATCACACACCGCTGCACGTGGCGGAGCAGTTCCGCATTCTGCACACGCTGTATCCCGGCCGGATCGACCTGGGAGTCGGCCGCGCGACCGGCGCGACCGACGCGGTCACCGGCGCGGCCCCCGCCAGGGGGCTCCAAGGGGACCCGGCCCCCGCCAGGGGGCTCCAACAGGACAGGGACGTGTTCGACGCGAGCCTGCGGGAACTGCTCGCTTTCGGCGGCCGGCGGGAATTCCCCGCCGGGGCCGCGGCCGGTGACGCCGATATCCGGGTAATGCCGGACGACGTGCCGCTGCCGCCGGTGTACCTGCTCGGCTCCAGCGCGTCCGCCGCGCGGACGGCCGCCGCTCTCGGCCTCCCGTACGCGATGACCGCCGGCTTCCGCGACCCGGCCCTGGCCGTCGAGGGGCTGCGGCTCTACCGACAGCGGTTCACCCCGGCCCGCGACGGCGATCATCCGTACGCGATCGTGGTGCTCCGGGCGTGGGTCGGTGACGACCGGGAGCACGCCGAGGCGCTCGCCGCGCCGGAGCGGCTGGCCAACGTGTGGCAGCTCGCCGGTGACGCGGCGGCACTGGTGCCGGTGCACGAGGCGCTCGCGTACCGGTTCAGCGAGCCGGAACGCGCTGTGCGGGACCGCCTCGACCTGCGCTCGGACCTGGTCGGTGGGCCGGCGGAGGTGGCCGACCAGCTGGCGGCCCTGGCCGGGGCGAGCGGGGCCGACGAGGTGATGCTGGTGACCAACACCTACGAGCCGGCCGACCGGGTGGCGTCGTTCCGCCGGCTGGCCGCCGCCGTGGGCCTCGCCGCCCCCGCGTCGGCCTGAGATCGTCGACCCGGGATCAACGGCCTGGGATCAGCGGATGGCGCGGGCCTGGATGTTGCGTCCCAGCAGGGTAAGCGTCAGGACCACGGCGACCACGGCGAGGCCGGGGAACACCGCGATCCACCACGCGGTGCCCAGGTACTCCTGGCCGTCGGCCAGCATGGCGCCCCATTCCGGCGACGGTGCCGCCGGCCCGAGGCCGAGGATGCTCAGGCCCGCGGCCGCGGTGATCGCCGAACCGGTGCCGATGGACGCCAGCACCACCAGCGGCCCGGCCACGTTGGGCAGCACGTGACGGGTCAGGTAGCGCCAGGGCGGCACCCCGAGCCCGCGTGCGGCCTCGACGTACTCCGAGCGGATCACCGCGAACGCCTGGCCGCGCACCAGCCGGGCGAAGTGCGGGACCGCCGCGAGGCCGATCGCCAGTGCCACGTTCGCCGACCCGCGGCCGATGATGGCCACCACCAGCAGCGCCAGCAGGAGCTCGGGAAACGCGAGCAGCACGTCGACGAAGCGCATCAGCACCCCGTCCACGACGCGGCCCGCCGCGGCCGACACCAGCCCGAGCAGGATCCCCCCGCCGACGCCGATGATCACGGCGCCGATCCCGGTCAGCAGGGAGATCCGGGCCCCGTGCACGACCCTGGTGTAGACGTCCCGGCCAAGCTGGTCGGTGCCGAACGGGTGCGTCAGCGACGGCGACCGGAAGGTGCGCGCGGTGTCGGTGACGTCCGGGGCACCCGCCGTGAGCAGAGACGGGAAGAGCATCACCGCGGCGAACACCACCAGCAGCACGGTGCCGGCCAGCAGGACCGCGCGCTGCCGGCGGCCCACCAGCGCGGGAGGCGCCGTCGCGACCCGCTCGAGCTCCAGCTCGACGCTCATCGCGCGCGCTCCGCCCGCAGCCGGGGGTCGATCACCGGGTACAGCAGGTCGACCACCGTGTTGATCAGCACGAACGTCACCGCGGAGAGCAGCACCACGGTGGTCACCACCGGGATGTCCTTCGACATCACCGCGCCGACCAGCAGCCGGCCGATTCCCGGGCGGGCGAAGATGTTCTCCACCAGCACGGTGCCGCCGATCAGCGAGCCGACGATCCAGGCCGACAGGGTCACCGCCGGGGTGACGGCGTGACGCAGCGTGTGGGCGAGTACCAGCCGCAGCTCGCCCGCCCCCCGCGCCCGCACGCTCAGCGCGAACGGGGCGCGGTCGGCCCGCTCCAGCTCCTGGCGCATGACCTGCGCCAGCGTCGCCCCCAGCGGCAGCGCGAGGGTGAGCGTCGGCAGCACCAGGCCGAGCCCACCGCTCGCGCCGATCGACGGGAAGATCGGGAAGCGGAAGGAGAACAGGGTCAGCAGCACGAGCCCGAGCCAGAAGTTCGGCACGGACGCGACCACCAGCTCGAGCACGGTGGCGGCCGTGCGGCCGACCCGGCCGCTGGCGGCGGTCACCACCACGGCGATCACGGCGATCGCCAGGCCCGCGAGCGCGGCGGACACGGCGAGCTGCATCGTCGGCAGGACCTGGTCGGCGAGCAGCCGCTCGACCGGCATGTCCCGCTGGTACGAGCGGCCCAGGTCACCGGTCAGCAACGACCCCAGATAGTCGAGGTACTGCACGACCACCGGCCGGTCGAGCCCGTAGTCCGCGATCACCTGGGCGCGCAGCTGGGGTGTCGCGGTCAGGCTCGGGCCGAGGATCGCGTCCGCCTGGTCGCCCGGCACCAGGTGCAGGGCGACGAAGGTCAGGGTGGCCGCCCCCCACAGGACGAGCACACCGGCCGCCAGCCGCCTGCCGACGTGCCGCAGCACCGCCGCGGTCATGCGCCGCTGGCCCACACGTCGTACAGGAACGGCCAGCCCGCCGAGTCGAACTCCAGCCCGTGCACTGTCGGGCGCACCGCCAGGCTGCGCTTCGCCACGTAGGTGGGCAGGCCGTAGGCCTGGTCGATGACCCGGGCCTGCACCCTCCGGTAGAGATCGTTCTGCTTGTTCAGGTCGATCGTCCTGGACGCCTCGTCGAGCAGCGCCTCCAGTTCGGGGTCGTCGACCCATGCCTTGTTGCCGCCGCCCTGGGTGACCAGGCTCCTGGCGGAGAACAGGTTCCCCAGGATCGAGGGGTCGGAGCCGCCCCAGGCCAGCCCGCTCACGTCGTAGTCGCCGGCCAGCGTCCGCTTGATGTAGGTGGGCGCGTCCAGCTCGGTGAGCACGACCTCGACGCCGATCTTCTTCAGTTCGGCCTGGAAGGCGGTGTCGTAGTTGCGGCGCTCGGAGGTGGTGTTGGCGGTGGCGAAGGGGAACTGCAGGCTGAACCGGGCACCGTCCTTCGTCCGGTAGCCGTCGCCGTCCCGGCCGGTGTAGCCGAGGCTGTCGAGCAGGCGTTCCGCCCTGGCCCGGTCGTAGCCCCAGCTCGACGCCAGCCTGTCGTCGTAGCTGCGGGTCGACGGGCTCAGGATCGAGCCGGCGCGCTGGTACTGGCCCTGGAACAGCCCGCCCGTGATGGACGCGACGTCCACCCCGTACAGGATCACCCGCCGGGCGTCGGCGTTCCGGAACAGCGGCCGGCGGGTGTTCAGATAGTAGGTGTACGGCGACCCCGGCACGTCACGGCTGATCAGGGTCACCGACGTCTGCCGGCGCAGCCCGGCCAGCTGTGCCGCCGGGACCTGGTCGGCGATGCCGATCTGCCCCGAGGTCGCCGCCGCGACCCTGCTCTGGTCGTCGATGACGAACTGGACGGTGTACCCGTCCAGGTAGGGCCGGCCGGTGTGCCTGGCCGTGCCCGGCCCCCAGTTGTAGCCCTCGCGCCTGGTGAAGACGGCCTGCTGGCCCTGCACCACCGAGGTGAAGACGTAGGGGCCGGTGCTCACCGTGAACTGGCCGCCGGAGCCGAGGGAGTCCGGATGCTCCGCGAGCGCCCTGGGCGAGTGGAAGCCGAGGTAGGGCCGGCTGACCGCGTGCAGGAACTGCGAGTACGGCCTGCTCAGCGTGACCTCGACCCGGTGGGAGTCCAGCACCGTGCTCGCCTTGTACGGCCCGAGCAGCGACTTAGCGTACCTGGACTTCGTCTCGGGCGCGACCACCCGGTCGAAGTTCACCTTGACCGCGTTCGCGTCGAACGGGGTGCCGTCACTGAAGGTCACGTCCTCGCGCAGTACGAACGTGTAGGTCAGCCCGTCGTCCGACACCGTCCAGGACGTCGCCAGCCACGGCAGATACCTGCCGTCCGGCGTCTCGGAAACCAGCGAGTCGAACACCGGACGCAGGATCAGGCCGAGCACGTCCTCGGTGCCGACCTGCGGGTCCCAGCCGATCGGTGAGGTCGGCTCGGCGAAGACGAGACGGCCGCCCGGCCGCGGCGTACCGTCGTTACCCGCCTGGTCCTCCCCGGTGCCGCACGCGCTCACCGCGGAACCGGCGAACAGCGCCACAAAGGACCCCGCGGACAACGACAGAAATCTTCTCCGCGTGTCCACCAGAAAACTCCGTTCCCGAAATGACGAAGGCACCTTCGGCCCGGCCCGCACGTGGATGCCAAGTACCAGGTGACCGGACCTGCCAGGAGAAAACACGCGGACCCGAACAGCGGTCAACCCTGCGGGAAGCGCCGTCCAGCGCGGCACAAGAATGGCTTTAGACTGGTTTGCAGGCTGTTAAGAAAATAGCCGGGCCCGCCGGTGCGGGTAATCGCCGGGCAACGGAACGACGCGGCTGCGGCCGTGTATTTCTCGCCGGCGCCGCCGGCGGTCCGAGGGGTAAGTCATGCCGCGGCCCCGGGCCAGGCGAGGGCACGGCGGCGTTCCCGCGGGACCGTCCTGGATCACCTGGCGTGGCGCCTGGGCCGGCCGGCGGACCGTCCGCGGGCCTCGCCCCGCGACTGTCAGTACCGTTTCGGAGTCACTCCGGTGCCGCTTCGGGGCGGTTTCGGGGCCGCTCCCGTATGTCGGCGCGCCTCACGGCGCCGCAGCGGTCGAACGTCCCGGCGTGCCGGCCCCGGCCCCGCGAAGCCGCACGCCCATGGACGAGCACCCCGAACGGGAACCCGTGAACGAAAACCAACCCTGAAAGAACCGTGGACGAGAAACAGCCCTCACGATGCCGGCTGGGGCACGGCTTCCGCCTCGGCCGTCCGTGGCCGGGGTGGCTCCCCCACCGACCAGCCCGGCCGTTCGGACGGCGCCCAGCCGTCGTAACGGAATCCGCCGAACCGGGTTTCCCAGCGAATGGCGAGCTCCGTCGGGATCTCGCCCGCGACCTCCCGCAGGATGCCGCGGCGGTCCGCACCGGGGGCGGCCAGCGCCCGGACCAGGCCACGGACCATCCTTGACGGCCCGATCACGTGCTCGACCTTCCGCGTCCGGTTGAAGGTGTCGCTGAAGTCCGGCCGGCCCTCGCCCCTGTCCCCGAACGTCCGCAGAACTTCGCGGATCAGCGCGGAGGGAGCGTCCGGACGGGACTCCCGGTTACCCCAGTGATAACTGCTGCGTGTGTCGTTGTCCCGGTTCTTCTCCCACGCACGGAGAGTTCTGTCGAGCGCCGCCGGATCGTCGAGGACGGCGTTGGCCGCCTCGCCGAGAAGCCGCCCGTGACGCAGGGCGTCACGCTGTCCCTGACCTGCGACGGGATCCTTGAAATGCCCGGAGTCACCCGCCAGCGCCCACCCGGGTCCGCTTGACCGCCGGTAGTAGGAGGCCAGTTTTCTGGTCGACCGGAGCTGGCTTACGTTCTGGGCGCCGCTGATCCGCTCCGCGACCTCGGGCTCCTCGGCGACGGCCTCCTGCCAGAACCGCTCGCCGCCCTGCTGGAAACGGGGAATGTCGTCCGCCGGGGCCATGAACACCACGAGCAGTCGTCCGCGTGGGCTTGACGGCAGGGTCAGAACAATGCGCGGGCTACTGCGGTATATGCCGTAGATCTCGTGGTGGATCGTGTCCACCGCGGGGTCGTCCATGTAGCGGAAGGCGAATCCCCGCCCGTTCTTCGACCCCCGATAAGGTGTCCAGGCGCCGACGGCCGCCGCGGTCCTGGACTGCCTGCCGTCCGCACCGACCACGAGCCTGGCCCGGATTTCGTACTTCCGCCCGTCGTGCCGGTAGCGCACACCGACGGCTCGGCCGTTCTCCCAGAGCACGTCCTCGAACACGGATTTCTCACGTACGTCGGCACCGGCCTCGCGGCAGGCGGTGACCAGGCACACGTCCTGGTCGTACCGCGGAACGCAGACCCCGTAGTCGATCCCGTCCACCGTGGCGAAACGCTCACGTAAACGAATATCGCCGACCGTGACACCCAGATAGCGGGCCTGCGCGGGGCCGAGCTTCAGAATGTGCGGCAGCGCGCCCATGCGTTGCAGTTCCGACACGCCGCTGGGTACCAGGACGTGCGTCGACAGCTGATCCGACGGGAAGCTCGTCCTGTCCAGCAGGATCACTTTTCGCCCGGCCCGCGCAAGCGGCACCGCCGTGGCCGTACCGGCAAGTCGCGCGCCAACAATGACGACATCGGCATCTTCAGCACCCGTCAGGGTCACAACGCCTCCCAAGGCATGCGCTACGCGTCCGACCGTAATCTTCCGTGCTCTGGTGCGCTCCCCTCATAAGAGTCAACCTGGTGCCTCCATCGGGATAAAATCCCTCCGGAGAGGCCCGTTCACCCGGCCCCGGGTGAATCTCGGTCTGTCACGCCCGGTCGACTGGCCGAGTCGACTCGCCCTGTCAACTCGGCCAGTCGATTCGGCTAGTCGATTCGGAAGACACCGAACTCGATCGCGCCGTTGACAAGACGCCCACGGCCGACGAACACACGGCGCTGCAGCCAGGCGTATCGCTCGTCACCGGTCTCGAACCGAAGGGTGATACTCAGATACTGGTCGGTGTGGCTGATCGTGCCACCGGTCTGTAACGCGGTCCCGACGGCCTCGTTCATCTCGACGAGGCCGGTGTACTGGACGTAGATGGTCGCGTCGTCGTCGGTACGCCACAGGCCCCGCACGTCGATACGCCCGAAACCGTCCAGGCCGATGAGGACCCAGTCGCCGCCGCTGTCCGCCAGCACGTCGGCGTTGATCCGCCTGCCTGTCACGCGGCCGCCGGCGAAGCCGAAGAACAGCCGGGTTCCGAAGGGACCGGTTCCGACCGCCAGCGGCGGACTGAGCTCGGCCCGATAGACGAACTCCTCGGCGACGGTCAGAGCAGCGTCCAGACCAGCATCGGTGGTGGTCTCGCTCATCGTTCTCCTCAGGGTTGTGAGTACTCGTGCGCGGACAGCGGACGTGGATGGTGTCTGCTGGCCTGGCCCACCGCTCGCGGGAGACGTTCCCGAGTTCGCTCGAGCGATCGCTCCTCAGGCCGGCGTCGACCCCCGCGACGGGAACCCCGCGTACGAGCGCCGTGCTCACGCGACGCGGATGACCAGCGGATGACCATCCGATCGGAAGAATCTCAGGTGGCGCCAGGCAACGCTTTGACCTATGTCACATTTTGTTGACAGAACGGTATGATGGTTGGACCAATCATGTCAACCGATCCGCACAGCCCATGTCAGCCCACCGCCAGCGGCGGGCAGCGGCGATCAGCGGGCAGCGACAGCGGGCCAGAAGCCAGAGGTCAAAGGCTGAAAGCCAGAGGCCGGAAGCCGGAAGCCGGACGTCATGGGCAGTGCCGCCGCGCCACCCGTCAGGCGTCGTCCCGCACCTGTCGGGTGAGCGCTTCCCCGGCCGGGCCGGCCTCCCGGGTGCGGGCCAGCCGGCGGTTGGTGAGCTCGAGCTGGGTCACTGTGTCGCGGCGCAGCGTCGTGGCCTGCCCGTCGGTGAGCCGGCTGCTGACCCGGTCCCAGTGCAGGGCGACCCACTCCCCCGGCCGCACGTCGGGGGCGAAGCTGACACCGCCGGTGACGAGCGCGGCCCGCAGCGGCCGGGGCCCGGACAGCCCGAGCCGGCCGTTCTCCCAGGTCAGGCCCGCGGAGCGCACCACGACATGATCGCTGTCGCGTTCCGTCACCTGCCCCCAGCGAATCCGGCAGCTGTCCAGCACGTGCAGTGGCCCGGTGGGGTCCGGCGAGTCCAGCAGCCGGGACCAGGGGTAAACCCCGAAGACGTGGAAGCAGTGGTTCGGCGCGGCCTCGTCAAGAATCTGCGGGGTGAGGTGCCGCCAGTACCACCCGGCCTGCGGACCGATCACAGCCAGCAGCGCCGCGCCGAACTCGCGGGGGTCGACCGCCTCCGACACGCCGCCGCCGAGCCAGTACGCCTCGACCACCCGGCGGTCGAGCGGGTCGTCGATACCGGTGAGCCGGGCCAGGATCCGCAGATACGGCCATGCTCCGTGGAAGCGGCGGGCCAACGCCCGCAGATCACCCTCCGTGGCGCCAGCTCCGCCGGCTCCGGCGGAGCCGGTCGCACTCGCGGCACCCGTCGCTTCGGCCGCTCCCGCGGTACCGGCGGCACCCGTCGCACCGGCGGCACCGGCGGCACCGGCGGCACCGGCGGTCAGCAGTGTCCGCGGCGCGTCGGCCGGGCCGCAGTAACCGAGCTCGTTCGGCGCGTAGGCGTAACGGGCGAACATCCGCGCGCCGTCCTCGTCACAGGACGCGCTCACCGCAGGGCCATCCGTCCGAAGGTGTAGTAGGCCGCGCAGGCGCCCTCCGAGGAGACCATGCAGGTGCCGATCGGGGTCTGCGGTGTGCAGGCGGTGCCGAACACCTTGCACTCCCACGGCTTGATGGCGCCCTTGAGGACCTCTCCGCACTGGCACGCCTTGGGGTCGGCGACGCGGACGCCGGGCATGTCGAACCGCCGCTCGGCGTCGAACCGCGCGAAGTCGTCGGTGAGCCGCAGCGCGCTCTGCGCGATGAAGCCCAGCCCACGCCACTCGAAATGGGGCCGCAGCTCGAACACCCGCGCCATCAGCGCCAGCGCCTGGGGATTGCCCTCCTCGCGCACCACCCGGCCGTACTGGTTCTCGACCTCACAGCGTCCCTGCCGGATCTGCCGGAGCAGCATCGCGACCGCGGCGAGAACGTCCAGCGGCTCGAAGCCGGCCACCACGACAGGCTTGCCGTGCGCCTCGGGGACGAAGCGGTACGGCCGGCTGCCCACCACGGTCGAGACATGCCCCGGGCCGATGAAGCCCGACAGCCGTAGGTCGGGCGAGCGCAGGATCGCCCGCAGCGGCGGGATGATCGTCACGTGGTTGCAGAACACGCTGAAGTTGGTCAGCCCCAGCTCCCGGGCCCGCAGCAGCGTCACCGCGGTGGACGGGGCGGTGGTCTCGAACCCGACCGCGAAGAACACGACATGCCGGTCCGGGTTGTCCAGGGCCACCCCGAGCGCGTCCAGCGGTGAGTACACGAAGCGGACGTCCGCCCCGCGCGCCCTGGCCTCCAGCAGGCTGCCGCGGCCACCGGGCACCCGCATCATGTCGCCGAACGAGGTGAGGACGACCCCCGGCTGCTCGGCCAGCCAGATCGCGTCGTCGACCCGTCCCATCGGTATGACGCACACCGGGCAGCCCGGGCCGTGCACCAGCTCCACCGACTCGGGCAGCAGGTGTTGGATGCCGTGCCGGTAGATGGTGTGGGTGTGGCCGCCGCACACCTCCATGAACGCGTAGCTGTCCGTCCCGGCCAGCTCCGCGATGGCGGCCACCAGCGCACGCGCGGCCGCGGGATCGCGGAACTCGTCGACGAAGCGCATCACGGATCCTCCTTGCAGTGACGGCTTACGGTTACGACCGGCGAGCCGAAACGATCTGTACGACAGCGGCGGAAACGGCCACGGCAGGCATGGCAGACGCAACAATCCCGGCAGACGTGACGGTCCAGGCAGACGCTGCCGACACGGCAAACACGACAGGCACGACAGGCACGACAGACACGGCCGGCACGGCCGACACGGCAGGCACGACGGGCGCGGCGGTCAGGGGATCGCGGACGAGCCGAACGCCTCGATCTCGTCCTGGTAGGCCGCGCCCAGCTTCTCCATCGCCTCGAGCGTGCGCGTCGCCTCGTCCTCGTCGATCACCGCCAGGGCGAACCCGACGTGCACCAGCACCCAGTCCCCGACCTGGGGCCCGTCCGCCGCGACCAGCCGAATGCTGATCGTCCGCCGCACCCCGCTGACATCGACCGTCGCGAGATGCTGGCCCGCGTCGACGATCTCGACAAGCCGCCCGGGAATTCCCAGACACATCAACAACCTCCTCATGCCATGACGCCACCACCTGGCGCCACCGGCCTCCCCGAACCACCCAGAAACGGACACGTCCCAAGAACGAGGGAACAAGTGGTCGCTGTAGCAGCCACTTCCGTACTCAATTCTTTTGATCAGAACAGAACAGGCGGATGAGCGGATGGGCCGGTTGGCGGGCTGGCGGGCTGGCGGGCTGGCGGACGGGCCGGTTGGCGGTGCGTCGGGCGGGGCGGTCGGCATGGTCAGCAGATGCGGGGTAGCGGGTCGCCGACCAGCATGTCCACGATCCGGGTGCCGCCCAGGGCGGTGCGCATCGCGACGATCCCGGCCGGCCCCTCGGTGATCTCCCCGATGACTGCGGCCGACCGGCCCCGCGGATGCTCCCGCAGCGCGGCCAGCGCCGCCGGGGCCTGCTCGGGCGGCACCACCGCGAGGAACCTGCCCTCGTTGGCAACGTGGAGCGGGTCGATGCCGAGCAGCTCGCAGGCGCCGCGTACGTCGGGGCGCACCGGCACGGAGCACTCGTCGAGCAGGACCCCGAGGCCGCTGTCCCGGGCCAGCTCGTTGCAGGCCGTCCCCACCCCGCCCCGGGTGGGGTCACGCAGCCACCGCGTCGACGGCGCCGCCGCCAGCAGCTCCTCCACCAGCGCGTTGACCGCCGCGGTGTCGGAGCGGATGGCGGCGTCGATCGCCAGGTTGCCGCGGGCGATCATGACCGCCATCCCGTGCTCGCCGATCGTGCCGGACACCAGCACCCGGTCCCCCGGCCGCACCCGCCGCGCGGACAGCTGCCGGCCGGGCGGGACGAGCCCCACCCCGGCGGTCGTGACGATCAGCCCGTCGGCGGCGCCGGTGTCGACGACCTTGGTGTCTCCGGTCACCACCTCCACCCCCGCGGCCCGCGCCGCCTCGGCCATGTCCCCCGCGACGCGGCGCAGTTCGTCGACGGGGAAACCCTCCTCGATCACGAATGCCGCGGACAGCCACAACGGCCGCGCCCCCGTCATCGCCAGGTCGTTGACGGTGCCATGCACCGCCAGGTCACCGATGGAGCCGCCGGGGAAACGCAGCGGCCGGACCACGAAGGAGTCGGTGCTGAAGGCCAGCGACTCCCCCGACGGCAGCGGCAGAACCGCGCCGTCCCCCAACGCGTCGAGCGCGGGGTTGCGGAACGCGTCGACGAAGACCGCCTCGATCAGCTCCGCCGACGCGCTCCCGCCAGCCCCGTGCGCCGCGGTCACCACCTCGCCGAGCGCCCGCGGCCGGCGCCGCCGGAACGTCTCGACCCGCGCCAGCACCAGCGCCTCGTCCGCCTCCCCGTCCCCGTGGGCCGCCCTCTCCTGGATGACCTCCGCGCGCATGTTCCCGCCCCGGGTGCCGTCTCCGCGGCCCGCCTTCTCCGCCTCCACCCGGCCCGCCCACTTCGTCTGGCCCGTCTGATTCGCCTGACCCGTCTGACTCACCCGGCCCGTTCTGCTCGTCACGCCTGTTCGGTCGGTTGTTCGGTCAGTTCGACCCGCCGGGATCATCCGGTCCGCTCGGTCCGCCCGGTCGGGGTGATCCCTCCGGTTCGGACGATCTGTTCGATCTGCCCGCTCCGTTCGGCCGGCCCGATCCGCCACGGTCATCGGGCGTTCTCCCCCGCCATCGGGGTCGCCGGGTACATCGGGGATATCGGGGATATCTGGGACATCGGGGATGCAGTCGGATGGTCCGCCATCCGCCGCTGCGTCGCGGCCCACAGGTGGTGGCCGAGCAGGGCGTGCGACTCCTGGATGCGGTGCACGCTCTGCGAGTGGACGACGAAGCAGCGGTCGACCACGCCGTCGGCGGCGAACCGGCCGCCGTCGTACCCGGCGAAGCCGACGGTGAGCGCGCCCCGGCGGCCGGCCTCGGCCAGCCCGGCCAGCAGGTTGGACGAGTCGCCGCTGGTCGACAGCGCCACCGCGATGTCGTTCGGGCCGGCGTGCGCGATGAGCTGCCGGGCGAACACCCGCTCGAATCCGACGTCGTTGCCGAGCGCGGTGACCACCGCCTGGTCCGCGGCCAGCGACCAGGCCGGCAGCGGGCGTCCGTGCGGCGGGCGGGAGAACAGTTCGGCCAGGGTGGCGGCGTCGGTCGCGCTACCGCCGTTACCGAAGGTGTACATACGTCCGCCCCGGGCGAAACGGTGTGCCATCTCCGCCGCGGTGGCCGCGATCGATCCGGCGCACTCCCGCAGCGTCGCGTGCTGTAGTCGCACGCTCTCCTGGGCCTTCGCCCGCGCCGAGTCGGCAAGTTCGACCAGCAACGCACCCAGTGCGTCCCCCCGGCCACCGGTGTCCCCGCGGCCTTCCTTCCGGTCGCGGGCATCCCGGCCGCCGGTGTCCCGGCCGTCATCCCGCTGGCCGCTCCTCCGGTGGCCGCCGTCGCGCCGGGCGCGGTCGTCCCGGTCAGCGCCGGCCCGGGGGCTGCTGTCCCGGTCGTCGCCGTTGTCCTCCTGGGGGTGGAGGAACGGGTACAGGAACGCGGTGTGCTCGGTGGTCATCACTCACCGTCCTGGTCGAGACGAATGATCGCCGTCGCGGCATGGACCAGCACCAGATCACCCGTGGCCACCGGATCGACCAGCAGGGTGCTGACGAGCTCCATCCCCGTGGCGGTACGCACCAGTGCCCGTCCGTCGGCCGCTCCCCGGGGCGTGACCACTTCGCCGAGGCGGCCTTCGTCACCGCAGGTGACGCACGTCCCGCCGGTCTGCTCCCGGGCGGACGGGTGGAGCACGGCGGTGTGCTCGAGGCAGACGTGGGTCAGCTCCCACAGCAGGTGGTAGAGGAGCACAAGCCGGCCGGTGGTCGGCAGCAGCGGATCCGGGTCGTCCAGCCACAGCACATGATCAGCTGTACCGGCCGGCGGACGCGGACCGCTACCGATCCATATCGTGCCTGTCTCCCAGGCCGGCGCCCGGCGCAGCACGGCACGCACCACCGGGTCATCGGCGGCGGCCACGGCAAGGACGACGTCACCGGGCCGGGCCGCCAGCCGGATCATGGCGACGGGATCCGGGCCGGTCACGGCCACCGCGGGCAGCGCCGGCTTGCCGACGACAGCCGGGTGGACGAACTCGACCGCGACATGGTGCGCGTGCGGCCCCCACGCCGGCGACAGACACCACAGGGTGGCACCGCCGGCAAAACGCCGGGCCAGCGCGAGCGAGGCCCCCGCGAGATCAGCCGCAAGATCCTCGGTCAGCCCACCGTCGTCGGTGTCGTCCACGCCGCCGACAGCGCCGGCGGTCGCCTCTGGAACGTTCGCCGGCTCCTGCCGTGTCTTCCGGGGATGACCTGTCACAGCGTCGTCGTCACCAGTGACCGCCACGGCGCTCATCGCATTCCCCCGGTTTTCCCGACTCCCCCGGTTTCCCAGGCCTCCCCGGATCTCCTGACCTCCTCGGTCTCCATGGTCTCCGCGGTCTCCCCGAATCCTCTTTTTGCTTCGGCTTCTCTTTCCTCGACTTCCCCGGCTTCCGTCAGGTGGCCTGTCGCGGTGTCGTCGATCAGCTGGTATTCGCGCATCACGTCCAGCGTGTGCAGTGCCGACTGCTGGTCGAGCCGGGTCAGGGCGAAACCGGCGTGCACCATGGTGTAGTCGTCGACCGCGAGATCCGGCAGATACGCCAGGCACACCTTCCGCGTCTCACCGGGGAAGGCGACGTGGGCCATCCTGGTCCCGCTCTCGTCCCAGACCTCGACGATCCGGCCCGGAATCCCCAGGCACATGGTCACCTCTCCTCATCGTCCCCGGCACGCAGGCGCAGCACCGCGACCGCGGCCTGCCCGAGCGCGAGCCCGCCGTCGTTGGGCGGCACCAGGTGGTGGACGAGCGTGTCGAATCCGGCGGTGCGCAGCCGCTCCTGGCAGGCGCGCAGCAACAGCACGTTCTGGAACACCCCGCCGGTCAGGCCGGCCAGCGACACCCCTCGCTGCCGGCCGACCCGGGTCACCACCTCGGCGACCGCGTCGGCCACCGCCTCGTGGAACGCCGCGGCCAGCACCGCCACCGGCACGCCGTCGCGCAGCCCGGCCACCAGCGCGCGCAGCAGCGGTGCCGGGTCGAGCACACCGTCCGCGCCGACCGTCAGCCGTGGTGCCACCGTCAGCCCCGATATCCCGGGCACCTTCGACATCCCCACTGCCGCCGGTATCCCCGATGCCGGTCCCGCTCCCGATCCCAACCGGGCCTCCTGTGACGCCGCTGCGCCCGCGGCCGGGACGGTGACCGCCTCGAGCGCGGCCGCTTCGAGGGCGATCGCGGCCTGGCCCTCGTACTCGACGCGGTGGCAGATGCCCAGCAGGGCGGACACCGCGTCGAAGAGGCGTCCCATGCTGGTGCAGGGGACGCAGCCGATGCCGCTGTCGAGCTGGGAGCGCACCGCGGCCAGTTCGGCGGGCCGGCAGGCGGCCACCGCGGGCAGGTCCGGCGCCCACGGGATGCCGGCGGCGGCCAGGTGGGACAGCGCCATCCGGCACGGGTTGCGCACGGCCGCGTCCCCACCGGGCAGCGGCACCGCGCGCAGATGGCCGACGCGGGTGAAGCGGTGGCTGTCCGCACCGAGCAGCAGCACCTCACCGCCCCAGACCTCGTCGCCCCGGACCTCGTCACCCCGGAGCACACCACCCCGGAGCACGCCGTCCCGGGACGCCCTGTCCCGGGACAGTGCGTCCCGGCCCGCGCCGCTCGGGACCGCGCTGTCGGTGCCGCCGATGCCGTAGCCGGTGCCGTCGAAGGCCACTCCGATGATCGGTTCACCCAGCCTGCCGTGCTCGGCGAGCAGGGAGACCACGTGCGCATGATGATGTTGGACGAGCAGCGGTGGCCGGTCACCGGCGTGGCGCTCGGCCCAGCGGCGGGTCGAGTACCCCGGGTGGGCGTCGGCGACCAGCCGCGCCGGGCGCATGGCGTACACGGCGGTGAACTGCTCGACCGACCGCTCGAAGGCGCGCAGCGCCGCCAGACCACCCATGTCACCGACGTGCGCCGAGCAGAACGCACGCTCACCGTCGGTGACACAAAAGGTGTTCTTCAGCTCCCCGCCAACGGCCAGGACCACCTCGACCGGCCGACGCGAACCATCCTGGTCCGCCACCCGCCCAACCCTGCCCGCGGACGCCGGTCGACCTCGGCTGCCCACGGGCGCTGTCCGGCCGAACTCGACCAGCAGGGGCGTGTGGCCGCGGGAGCGGCGGATCGGCAGTTCGCGGCCGTCGACGACGCGGACCACCGAGTCGTCGCAGGGCAGCAGGATCGGACGGTCATGGGTGAGCATCGCGTCGGCCAGCGCCGGCAGCCGGCCGCGGGCGTCGGTGTCGTCGAAGCAGATCGGCTCGTCGGCCAGGTTGGCGCTGGTCAGCACGACGCACGCCGGGGGCACGACGGCCGCGCCGGGCACCTGGGCGAACAGCAGATGGTGCAGAGGCGAGTAGGGCAGCAGCAGGCCGATCAGCGGGTTGCCCGGCGCCACGTCCGCGGCGACGGGAGCGTCCGCCCGGCGCCGCAGCAGCACGATCGGCCGGGCCGGGCCGCGCAGCACCGCGGCCTCGGCCGGGCCGATCTCGGCGAGCCGCCGGGCCACGTCAAGATCCCGGACCATCACCGCGAACGCCTTGCCCACCCGCGCCTTGCGCTCGCGCAGCAGCCGCACCGCCACCGGGCTGTCGGCCCGGCAGGCCAGGTGGTAGCCGCCGATCCCCTTCACCGCGACGACGCGACCATCGGCCAGCGCCCGCTGGGCCGCGGCCAGCGCCCCGTCCGACCCGGTCACCTCCGCCTCCGGCGTCTCAGCCGCCCCCGGCACCCCGGCTCCGATCACCTCGGCTCCGATCGCCTCGGGCCCGATCCCCGCTGAGTTGGACGCCGCCGGCCTGGCGGCCTCCAGCTCAGCGGCGTCCCACGGCCCGGTCACGCTGTGGTGGCCGTCGGCCACGGCAGGGGCAGAGCATGCGAGGGGCGTGAAGGGGACGAAGGACAACCGCGGCCCGCAGTCCGGGCAGCACACCGGCTGGGCGTGGAAGCGGCGGTCGGCCGGGTCGTGGTACTCGGCCGCGCAGGCCGAGCACATCGGAAAGCCCGCCATGGTGGTGGCCGCCCGGTCGTAGGGCAGCGACCGGATGATGGTGAACCGGGGGCCGCAGGCAGTGCAGGTGATGAACGGATGACGGTAGCGGCGGTCGGCCGGGTCGAACAGTTCGCGTACGCAGTCGTCACACACCGCCGTGTCCGGGGGGACGACGGCGCCGACGGTGTGAGCGGCGTGAACACCCTCGCAGCCATCGCGGCTGGCCACGATGCGGAAGCCGGCCTCTCCGGTCACCGGCGGGGCGTCGTCCACCCGCACGGTGGTGACCCGCGCCGGTGCTGGCGCGTCACCGCGCAGCCGCCGCAGGAACTGCGCGACCGTCGCGGGGCTGCCCTGGACCTCGATGAACACCGAGCCGCTGTCGTTGCCCACGAAACCGTCGACGCCGAGGGCGGTGGCCAGCCGGTGGACGAACGGCCGGAACCCCACCCCCTGCACAACGCCTTCGACCCGCACCCGCCGCCGCCACACAGCACCGGGATGGCCAGGCTCCCCAGCACGCGCATGACCGATGACGGCCGGACAGACGCCTTCGGCCGTCATATGGACGGCCCNCCGTACGGCCACCCCTGCCATGCTCACGGACGGCCGGGCCGGACCCCGGGCGCGTGTCCGCCGTCTGCGGGCTGCGAAACCCGGCCAGGAAGTCCCGTTCGATCAGGCCGATGACCTCCCACATGGCCTGGCGCACCGCCGCGGACAGCTCCCAGCCCGCGTCGACGCACTCGGCCTCGATGAGGAACACCGTGACCTCGTCAGGACGGCTCGCCGNCTCGCCGCCGCCGAACCGAGCCGGCCTGCCACCGGTACCAGGCCGGCTGTCCGCCCCTCCCCGACCGGCGGTGGGCCGCCTTCCCGCCCCTCCCCGAACGGTGACCGGCCGGTCATCTGATCTTCCCAGGCCGTGCGGCCTTCCTGGGCAGGCTGACCTTCCTGGGCCGGTGGCGGGCCGGGCGTCCGCTCGTCCGGCCGGTGCTCGTCCGGCCAGTGCGCGTCCAGCCAGGTGGCGAGCGCCAGCGCGTGGTCCCAGCGGAAGGCGTGGCTGTGCAGGCCGGCCAGCGGCGGGAGATCGGCCAGCTCCGGGCCGGGTACACGGTAGATCGTGCCCGGCCGCGCGCCGGTGCGGGCGGCGTCGACGATAACCACCCGGCGGGCCTCACGGATCCGGAACGCCACATCCATCCCGGCGGTGCCGCCGTCGACGACCCGCACCCCGTCGGGGATGCCTCGCTCCCACAGGTGCCGGATGAGGACCGGCCCGACGCCGTCGTCCCGACGCAGGATGTTGCCGCAGCCCACCAGCAGCAGTTCGCGACGCGCCGGTGTGCCGCCGCCGACGGGTCCCGCGGGGAGCTGCGTCACCGGGCGCCTCCATCCGTTCCAGCCGTCCCGTCCAGCCGTCCCATGTCGATCTTCTATCCGCCGCGCGCCAGGACCATCGCGTTGATCGTGAAGTTGCCGACCTCACGCCCGCCGCGCCGCCGGGCCCACCGGCGGGCGCGATCCAGAT
>NZ_JWIO01000013.1:55821-61001 GCF_001017755.1 Protofrankia coriariae | reverse complement strand
CCGGCGGGCGCGATCCAGATGATCAAAACTGGGGTGGACGCGTCCGGCGGGCCGGGCGCAGCCGCGGAGGGGGCGCACCGTGCACGAGCTGTCGATCTGCCACGCCATCGCCGGCATCGTCGTCGAGCACGCCGGTGACCGTCCGGTACGGACCGTGAACGTACGGATCGGGCAGCTACGGCAGATCGTGCCGGACACCCTCGTCCACTGCTGGTCGCTGGTCAGCCAGGGCAGCACGCTGGACGGCTCGCGGCTGCGGGTCGAAAGCGTGCCGGCGCGGGTCCGCTGCGCCGGCTGCGGTCACACCTGGACGCTGAGCGCGCCGGTCATGCTCTGCGGGCAGTGCGGCGGCCACGAGGTGTCGGTGCTGCGGGGCGAGGAGTTTCTGATCACTTCCCTGGAGCTCGGGGAGGCGTGAACGGCCGCGGGCTGGTTCGATCGACACCTTCGATCAACGAGTTTCACGGTCGGCGGCTTCGGTCGGCGGCGCGGGCCGGAGGAGGATCACCATGGGCCGATTCCACTGGCACACCGACGACAGCACGCACGACGACCACCGCCACAGTCATGATCATCACAGTAACGATCACCATCACGGCCAGGACGAGCGCATAGGAGATCATTCCGGCTACGAGACCGGGACGCGGCGTGTCGAGGTGCTGGCCGCGATCCTCGGCGAGAACGACCGGCTCGCAGCCGCGAACCGCCACGACTTCGACGCCGCCGGGACGCACGTCGTCAACCTGATGTCCGCGCCGGGCGCCGGCAAGACGGCCCTGCTGCGGGAGACCCTCCGCCGGCTGTGCCCCACGCTGCGGGTCGGGGTGATCGAGGGCGACATCGAGACCAGCATCGACGCCGACCGGCTCGACGGGCTCGGCGCCGTGGTGTCGCTGGTCAACACCGGTCAGGGCTTCGGCGGCGAGTGCCACCTGGACGCCGCCATGGTCCGTTCGGCGATCGGGCGCCTGCCGCTGGACCTTCTCGATCTTGTCGTCATCGAGAACGTCGGCAACCTGGTCTGCCCGGCCGAGTTCGACGTCGGCGAGCACCGGCGCGCGATGATCTTCTCGGTCACCGAGGGCGAGGAGAAACCACTGAAATACCCGATCATGTTCCGGTCCGCCGACCTCGTCCTGATCAACAAGGTGGATCTGCTGCCCTACCTGGACTTCGATCTCGAGCTCTTCCGCCGCAACCTCACCGATGTCAATCCCGGCGCGACCAGCCTGAAGATCAGCGCCCGTACCGGCGCCGGCCTCGGCGCGTGGTGCGACTGGCTGTCCGCGCCGCATCCCCCGTGGCCCGGTGCCGGTCGTCCGGCGGAGCGGCCCGACGCCGAGGCACGGGCGCGACGGGAGGACGTCAGCTGACGGGGGTGTCGCTGATGGGGAGGCCGCAGCGCACCACCGGGTCCAGCGGCAGGAAGCGGCTGCCGTCGTCACTGACGCGGACGAAGTCGTAGCAGTTGGCGGCCTTGCCGCGGTTCGTCGCGAGGTCGATCGGGGCGGGCAGCAGGCCGCCGCCGTCGTAGGCGCGCACGCCGCGCAGCCCCCGGATGAACCCCGGGCGGGTCGGGCAGGGGCCGGCGGCCTCCAGGCCGCGCAGGAACATGTCGGCGGACAGCCAGCCGAAGACCGCGCTGTCCTGGGCGGGTGACTGCACCTGCGGGGCGTACCGCGTCATCGCGTCGATCATCCGCTGGTGTGCGGGGCTGTTCACCTCGAACGGGACGAAAGTGATGTAGATGACGGTGCCGGCGAGGGTCGGGCCGAGCTGCTTGAGCAACGCCGGGTCGTAGCCGAACGGAGCGATCACCGCTTTGAGGTTGACACCGGCGGCGCGGACCGCCGGAAGAATCTGGGCGAGGATGTCCGGAGTGACGATGCCGGCCAGAGTGTTGAGGCGCGCCGCCTTCATCTGCGCGGCCAGTGCCCCGAAACTGGTCGTCTTGGCGGTCACGGTGAAGCTCGCCTCGACGCGGATACTGGCCGCCTGCAGGCTTGTTCTGAGCTTCTGATAGAAGATCTCCGTGGCGTCGCTCAGCTCGGTGTTCACTATCAGGGCGCGGGTACCGCCCTGGCTACGGACGAAATCCCCCCAGACGCTGGAGGATCCCTGCGTGGCCGAATAGTAGTGCCAGGAGAACATGTTGTCGTGGTTGTTCCAGTCGACGTCGCCGGCCAGCCCGACGACCGGGACTTCGAGATCGTCGAGATACTGCGCGGAGCCGACCACCACCCCCGCTGTTTCCAGAATGCCGATGACCCCTTCGTCCCGAACGAGTTCGCGAGCACCGGCGCGGTTCCCGTCGGGAGAACCGGCGTCGTCCCGCCAGGCATACACGACCTTCCTACCGTGGACGCCGCCCGCGGCGTTGGCCACTCCGAGACGCGCCTCGACACCGGCCCGGAACGTACGGTAGGCGGCCGACGTCGGCCCGCTGTCGTCGAACAACAAGCCGATCTTGACCTCGCTGTCTGTGACACCCGGTGAAGTACAGGGGCCCGATCCCGCACGGCCGGGCTGGGCCCTCGGGGTAGCGCAGGCGAACAGCCCGGTCAGACTGCCCAGCGCGGCAGCCAGCACGGCGAACGACAATAACGAGCGCCTCCCGATCATGAACATCGCAACGGGCTCCCTTGCCGCCACCGGACACCTACAGGTCACATCTGGACACAAAGCGTGCTCCGGCAGAAAACGGTACAAGAAGAGAATCCGAGCGGCACCGAATAATCGACACCCCGCATGTGAAACATGTCACGTACAACCCATTATCCGCCCCACCCCCGAGCGGGCCACCCCCGCGACGCACCAGCCATCCTAGATCACAAGAAAATTCTCCAAAAGATTACCCGCCCCCACCGTCACCACACCCGCGAACGCCCGCCACCGGACCGTCCATCAGCTCCCAAGAAAAACCCGCCACAACCACCACTCACATCCGGCACCAAAATACAACCGAACGAATTCGCCCCGGAACAGCCGGAAACAATCCGACCCGGCCCCACGAACCACAAACACCGACGCCCGGCGAATACCCGCCTCAACCCAGTTCGGATTTGCAGATCATGAACACCGGCATAGAAATGAGCATCGTGGGCGGTGGCCCGTAGTTTCAATCTGACTCGGATTTGTAGATCGCAGGGACTGTCCACTGAAGGTCGCTCAGCCGCCTCGGCCGACACCGACGGCCGTCGGTGAAATCGACCGGAAATCCACCGACCCCGCCCGCATCCGCACCCCNCCCCCGCCAGCGGCGGTGTCTCGCGCCTGCCGTGTTTCAGCGACGCGGGTTTCACCCCCGAACTCCACGATGCCGCCGCTGGCGACCGCACCATCCAACTCATCGCCCCGCAACGGCTCTACCACGGGGAACAGCGGCTTCGCCGCCGCCCAGGCCGTTCGCAGGGGAGGCGCGGCCCAGACTTGCGGATCGCGCACACCCTCCTGTCGACGATCTTCGGGGTCGGCCACATCCTGTTTCAATCCGATTCGGATTCGTAAGATCGCAGAAATTATTCCAGATGAATCCGGTCTTCACCGCCGGGTTTCAATCCGACTCGGATTTGTAGATCGCAGGGACCCGCTGTCCGGATTGTACCCCGCCTGAGCCGGGGGTTTGCAAGATCCAACCACAACCTCCTTTTGAAGATCTTTTAGATCATGGTGAGATGATCTAAAAATTCTGTGCCGTTGCAGGTCAGGATACATGTCGATCTCTCACCACAACCTCCCGGGTTCGTCGGCGTTCCGGAGGTTGCGGTGGATGATCTGGGCTGCGGACGGGGGCGAAGGCGCGAAGGAAGGTGTTGACGCCGGCGGCGATGGCCGCGCGCAGCTCGGCGTCGGCGACCTCTCTGGTGCCGAGCGCGGAGAGTTCGGGGAGGTCTCCCGAGACGAGGGCGAGGAAGTGCGCGGCGGCGGTGTCGGGCTCGTCGAGGTCGAGGTGGCCGCGGTTGGACAGGCGGGCGAGGCGGCCGGCGAGGGCACTGCGCACCCGCGACCCTCCGTACGCGAGCGCCTCGTCGAAGAGGTCGGGGAACCGGCCGGCCTCGGCATACATCAGCCGCTGGAGGATCCAGCCCTCCCCGGTGAGCTGGCAGTCGATGACCTCGCGAGCCACCCGGGAGAGGTCGCCGGCGAGGTCGGCGCCGTCGTCGGGCAGGGTGTCGAGCGCGGTGACCATCCTGTCGCCGGCGCGCCGGGCGCCGTCGAGGATGACCGTGCGGAAGAGCGTCTCCTTGTCACCGAAGTGGTTGTAGACGGTGGGCTTGGCGACTCCCGCCAGCTCCGCGATCGCCTCCACCCGAGCCAGGCCGTACCCGTCGCGGGTGAACACGCGCAGCGCGGCGTCGAGGATCGCGACACGCTTGTCGATCCGACCGTGATGGACGGTAGCGGACGGTGCCATCGTGTGACCATATCGATCGACAGTTCCGCGCGGCAACTTGAATGAACCTGAACGTTCAATATAGTGTCCGTGGAGTCAAAGTTGCGCTCCGCTGGCGGGCTCGCCGCTGTACAGCTCCACCGCGGTACAGCTCACCGCGGTACAGCTCACCGCAGTACAGCTCGCCACGGTGGAGCGCGACACAGTGAAGCTCGACATGGTGAGGAAGGCGTCGTGGCGTCCGTACCGTTGGAGGACCGGGTCGACCCGCAGCTGCGCGACTATCTCGTGAACCCGCCCAGCCGCCCCCGGCTGAGCCGGCTGCACCCCGCGGCCGACCGCGTCCGGACGACCGACACACACGTCAAGATCATCGACGGGCCGGACGTGCGGGACGTGCCGGTACGGGTCTACCGTCCTGCCGAGGCCGATGCCGAGGCGCCGGTGGTGCTCTTCGTCCACGGCGGTGGTTTCACGCTGGGTGAGCTTGAGCAGTTCGACCAGCACTGCGCGTGGTATGCCACGGCATCCCGGGCGGTGGTCGTCTCGGTCGGCTACCGGCTGGCCCCCCAGTTCCCCTACCCGGCGGCGCTGCATGACGCCCACGCCGTGTGGAGCTGGCTGACGGGCGGCCCCGACGAGGAGGCCGGCGAAGGAGCCGGCAGGAGAGTCGGTACAGGGGCCGCGGAGATCGGCGTCGACCCGACCCGGTCGGCCATCGTCGGCTCCAGCTCGGGCGCCGCCATCGCGGCCGGACTGGCGCTGTACCTGCGCGACCGGCAGGAGC
>NZ_JWIO01000013.1:24657-55808 GCF_001017755.1 Protofrankia coriariae | reverse complement strand
GCAGGAGCCCCTGCCGTCCCTGCTGCTGCTGCACGCACCCGTACTCGATGACCGGCACACCACGGTCTCCAGCCAGGCCATCACCGACCCGCGCACCTGGAACCGGGCCGGCTCCCAGCGGGGCTGGCGCAGCTACCTCGGCCCGGTGGCCGACGCCGCGGACGTGCCGGCCTACGCCGCGCCGGCCCGCGCCACGGACCTCGCCGGGCTGCCGCCGACCGCGCTGATCCTCGGCGATCTCGAGCTGGCCCGGGACGAGGCGCTGACGTTCGCCACCCGGCTCGCGCAGGCCGACGTGCCGGTGGAGCTGCACATCTACCCGAACGCCACACACGGCTTCGACGTCGTCGTGCCCGACGCCGCCGTCAGCCTCGCGTCCCGCCATGTCCAGGGCGAGGCCCTGCTGCGCGCCCTGCACCCGGCCGACCACGGCCGGCCCGACTGACAACGACTCGACTGACAACGACTCGACTGGCGGCGACTCGGCTGGCGNGCTGGCGGCGAGCCGTTGTCAACCGGGCCGGCCGAGAAACGGTGCGACGGGACAGCGATGCCCGCCTGTCTTCGCAGCTCATGATCCCATTCCGAAAATCGCCCATAAGGCTCGTCGGACGCTCCTCCTTCGAGCGGCCCACCGTGTAGGTGACTTCCGTCATCCCGACAGCGGTTTCGACCTACGGCGGCTGAGGCTGTCGGTGGAAACCGTCGTTCCGACAGCGCTTTCCACCGACAGCCGACGGGCGTCGGCCGAGGCCGTAGGTGACTTCCATCGTCCCGACAGCGGTTTCCGCCTACGGGGCTGGGTGGCCTGGGCGTCAGGCCTCCTGGAGCGGCCGTTTTCACCGGAGGTGGGGCCCGACCGCGCTGGATGCCGGTGGCGCGTGGTGGCAATCGCGTCATCGGTTCTGGCAATCGTGCCGTCGGTTTCCGCCCGTCCGGTTGTGGCCCCCGACCGCGGTCGCCTACCGTGCAGGACGTGAACCCGCGCGGGACGAAGCACCTGATCACAGGTCACAGCGGCGTCTCGTCCGGTCGGAATCCCGGCACATCCTGACTGTCGTTGGCAGCCTGACCTGCCGTCGGCAGCCAGCCGCGGCGGAATGGCCGATTCCACTCCGATGAGAGGCTTACATGTCCGTACGTGGGACCGACCGTAACGCCGCCACCGATGGCCCGGCCGTACAGCCGTCGGAGCTGGCAACACCGGAAGCGATTCACGTCACGACCGACGACAACGTGACCTTTGTGATTCGGCTGCTCGAGCATGACGACCCGACCGCCCCGGTCGTGCTGATCCTGCCGGCCATGGGGATGAAGGCGAAGTTCTACCGGCCGTTGGCGAAGGCGCTGTTCACCGCCGGCCTGTCCGCCGCCACCTGCGATCTGCGGGCCCAGGGGGAAAGCACACCGGGCCTGCGCGAGCAGCCCAACTTCGGCTACCGCGAGCTGCTGGAAGTGGATCTTCCGACAGTTCTCGCGGCGCTGCGGGCACGCCTGCCGCAGGCGCCGGTGTACCTGTTCGGGCACAGCCTCGGCGGCCAGCTCGCGCTGCTGTACACGGCTTCGGCATCGAAGGAGATCGCCGGTGCCTGCGTGATCGCGACCAGCAGCGTCTACTGGCGGTCCTTCGCCCGCGGGCGCCGGCTCGTCGCGCTCTGGCAGGGGCAGATCATCGGCCTGGTGTCCCGGATCCGTGGGTACTGGCCGGGCGGCATGGTGATCCCCGCGCCGATGGCCGGCGGTGTGATGACCGACTGGGCCCGACACATCCGCAACGGGCGCTACCAGCCCCGCGGCAGCGGGCGGGACTACAACGAGGCGCTGCGCACGTTCGACCTGCCGGTACTGGTGATCTCGATAGCGGGCGACCCGCTCGGCCCGCGTCCCAACGTCGACTTCCTGTGCGGCAGGATGCGCGCCGCCCAGGTCACCCGCTGGCACGTCGATGACGGCTCCGGGGTGATCGTCAACGACCATTTCGCCTGGATCAAAAGCAGCGGCATCATCGGCTCCGCAACCGCCGCCTGGATCACCGGGGGCGCCCTCCCCACCGGGACGTGACAGAACGGTTCTCCGGCCAGGCCCGTTCTTCGCCCCCGGGCACCCGCACCGCGTGGACGTGGCAGAGGCTGGTTCCCACCGCCCCTGGCCGCCGTGTCCCGCCGCCGATCGCAGGATCCGCTGATCGGCGAATTCCGGCATGATGGTTCCGGCCGACCGCCGTCGCGCCGGCCCCGGCCGTAGTCTGGGCCAATGGTCAACCGTCTGTACTTTCGTCAGTTGCTGTCCGGACGGGACTATGCCGTCGGCAACCCGGTGGCAACCCAGATGGTCAACTTTACGTACCTGATCGGGGACCGGGAGACCCGGGATGCGGTGGTGATCGACCCGGCGTACGCGGTCGACGATCTTCTCTCGGTGCTGGCTGACGACGGGATGCGACTGACCGGTGCCCTGGTCACCCATCACCACCCCGATCATGTCGGCGGCGAGATGTTCGGTTTCGTCCTGCCGGGCCTGGCGGAGCTGCTCGCCCGCGTCCAGGTCCCGGTGCATGTGCAGCGGGACGAGCGCGAGTGGGTGTGGCGCACCACCGGTGTGTCCATCACCGACCTCGTCGGCCACGACCACGACGACGTGCTCGACGTCGGCGCCGTGCCCGTCCGCCTGCTGCACACCCCCGGGCACACCCCGGGCAGCCAGTGCTTCCTGGTGGACGGCCGGCTGGTCGCCGGTGACACGCTCTTCCTGGAAGGCTGCGGACGCACCGACTTCCCCGGCGGTGACCCCGACGCCATGTACACGAGCCTGCAGCAGCTGGCCGCGCTGCCCGACGACACCGTCGTCTACCCCGGTCACTTCTACTCGGCGCAGCCCAGCGCGCCGATGTCGACGGTACGCAGCGGCAACGCGGTGTTCCGCCCCCGTTCCGTCGAACAGTGGCGGGCCTTCTTCGGCGGTGGATGACAGCCCGCCCATATGCTCAACCACCCGTCCCGACCCTGACCGCACGGGTGCGCCCCTGCCGGCCACCGCGGTCGCGCAGCACCCGGCCGAACCGAGAGAGAAGCACATGACACGCACCGCTGTGAACCGTTACGTCCTGCCCAACATCATCGAACGCACCTCCCGCGGCGAATATGGGATGGATCCCTACTCCAAGCTGCTGAAGGAACGCATCATCTTCCTTGGCACGCAGATCGACGACGTTTCCGCGAACGACATCATGGCGCAGCTGCTCTACCTTGAGGGCGAGGATGCCGACCGCGATATCTCGCTCTACATCAATTCCCCGGGCGGCTCGTTCACCGCGCTGATGGCGATCTACGACACGCTGCAGTTCGTCCGGCCCGACATCCAGACCCTCTGCCTCGGGCAGGCCGTCTCCGGGGCGGCCGTCCTGCTCGCGGCCGGGACACCCGGCAAACGGTTCGCTCTCAGCAACAGCCGGATACTGCTCGACCAGCCGTCCAGCCAGAGCCAGGGGCAGTCGAGCGACCTGGAGATCCACGCCCGGGAGATCCTGCGGATGCGGGATCTGCTGGAGACGATCCTCGCCCGGCACACCAACCGGAGCCCCGACCAGATCCGCCGGGACGTCGAACGCGACAAGATCCTCGACGCGAACGAGGCGGTCGAGTACGGCCTCGTCGACGAGGTCATCCAGAGCCGGAAGAACTCGTTGCGACGAGCTGCCTCCGAATAACGGTACGGGTACGCACGGGGCCGCGGGGCGCTCCGCCACTACCATTTCACCGCTTTCCGGTTCACCGCTTTCGGAATGCGTCTCCCCGCGTCGCCTGGCCGGCGTTGCGGAACGTCATGGCGGCTCTACAACGGTTCGCCGGGGATGCTGAGGTATTCCCGGCGGAGGGTTTCGACGATCGGGTGATCGGCTGCCAGTTCCCGGTCGTCGACCGCGGCGATCGCGCGTACGCCGACGGCCGCGTTGGTGGCGAACGCGGCCTGCATACCGACCAGTCCCAGCCAGTCGACCGGTGCGATGATCGTGCGTTCGTGCGTCCGCTGGAGCAGCTGCATGGTCACGCCGCGCAGGCAGTCCGCGGCAGGCCAGATCACGTGGTCGCCGTCGAAGCAGCCGACGTTCCAGGTGGCACCCTCCGAGACGAGATCCGTCGGGTTGCCGCCCCCCGAGGTGATGCTCCCCGGGCTCGAACTCCGCGGGCCAGAGCCCTCCAGGGCCGAGCTTTCCGAGACCCGGCTCTGTGCGGCCCGGCTCCGCGAGGCCAGCCCCTTCGGAGCGGCCCGGCTCTCCGAGACCGCGCCCCCCGATGTCAGGCCCTCTGGCACCAGACCCTCTGACAGCACGCTCTCCGGGGCCAGGCCCTTCGAGGCGGGAGAGGCGATGCCGGGGGCGGCCTCGGTGAAGATGACGTCGTCGAAGCCGTTGAGCTGCGCGGCACGGCGGTGGCGCAGCGCGTCGAAAAGGCCCACGTGTTTGACCGCCGGCATGTTCCGGCGGTACGCGACCGAGCGGACGCGCAGCGGCGGCAACGGCGCGGCGGGTGCCGGCCTGGTGTTCACCAGGACGCGCGGCTGCGCCCGTAGGCTCGGATGCCCCACCTCGAGCGCCGGGTCGAAGACGGTTATCCGGAGCACACAGGAGCCCGCGCCGATGGGACGCGTTGCCCGGCGGGCAAGATGACGGACCCGGTCGACGTCCAGTTCGGCGTCGAAGAGCAGCCTGCAGTCGTGGGCCAGCCGCTTCAGGTGCAGCGACAGCCCGCGCACCCGCTGGCACTCGACCAGCATGGTCGTGAAGTGGCCGTAGTTCGTCAGCGCCAACACGGCAAGATCATTAACGTTGGGCGGCGCACCGTCCAGCTCCATCACGGGCAGCAGTCTCGCATCCGGCAGGCGGAATGATCGACGCACCGGACCGCTCATGACAACAAGGCTTGTCTCAATGGAAAGTATGCTTTACATTGAGAACATGATCGATAAAATACGACAGGACAACATGACACGCACCGCGCGCAGGGCGATCTTCCTGGACGGTCTGCCCGTCGCCACCCTCGGTGGGATCGCACTGGCCCTGGGCAGCAGTCCCGACCAGAGCGCCGCCCAGAAGGCCTGGTGGCTCGGCATCAGCGGCGCGTTCACGCTCGCCGTGGCATGGGTGCTGCTGCGAGCCTTCCGCCGCGCCGACGAGTACCAGCGCAAGATCCAGCTGGAGAGCATGGCGATCGCCTTTGCCGCGGTGATGGTAGGGCTGCAGATAGCCGCCCTGCTCGACGCCGCCGACATCGTCCAGCTACGCCAGCTCGTTCAGGCGATCACCATTGGTGGCGTGGCGATGTGGCTCCTGATCGCGGACCTGCGCACCCGTCTGCGCCGATGAAGAACCGGCTGCGCGTGCTGCGGGCGGAACGCCGGTGGAGCCAGGCCGACCTGGCCGACCGATGCCGGGTGTCCCGGCAGACCATCAACGCGATCGAGACCGGACGGTACGACCCCAGCCTTCCCCTCGCATTCACCCTCGCCGACATCTTCGGCCTGACCATCGAGGAAATCTTCCTCTTCGACCGGCCAGGGACAGGAACCAACACCGACCTGCCCTGAACCCCTGCCCTGCACCCGGTGCCCGGCCTCGATCAGGTCGCCTTTCGCCACCCGAACGAGGATGACCGGCGGGCACGTAATCGAGGCCCCGGCGCCCGCACATAATCCGCAACCGGTTTCCGGTGAATGTGACGGATACCGAATCCGGGCCGGTGTGTCCTGGGCGTGATGTGCCCCGCATCGCGGCGATCGTGATTACCCGAGGTTTGCCACGCGATTGTCTTAGATCAACGGACGTCGCCCAACAGAGCAGACTCAGGGTAGGTGAAGGTCACAGTGGGTGAGGTCACAACCGGCCAGGAAAGCCCCGGCACCGACGGAGCACAGCAAACAGTTCCCGGAGCGGTAACGGGCGAAAAGCCCTGGCGATCCGTATCACGTCCCGCCCGGCGGAGACCGCGGCTGCGCAGCGCTGTCGCCGGCTGCGCGGTAATAGTGGTCGGGGCCGTCAGCCCGGCCTCCGGCGTCATCGGCACCGATACTGGAACTGCTGCTCCGGGCGGTGGTGTAAACGCGCCGGCCGCCACCCGGGCGCTTCAGACCTTCACCATTCCGGATGCTTTTACCGCCGCTGGCAGCCCCGTTCCCGCGCAGCTGTCGGCGGCCACCGACCGGGTACTTCCCGGAGTGGTGAGAATTTTTTCCAGGATCACCTCGCAGAACGCCTCCGCGGCGGGCACCGGTATGGTGCTGAACGCCTCCGGCGAAGTGCTCACCAACAACCACGTCATCGCGGACGCCGACGCCATCACCGTCACCGTCGCCAGCAGCGGCCGTTCCTACCAGGCGTCGGTCGTCGGGACGGACACGACCGACGATGTCGCGGTCCTGCGGTTGCAGGGCGCCTCCGGGCTTACCGCGGTTCCGATCGGTGACTCCTCGAGGGTCGGGGTCGGTGACTCCGTCGCCGCCATCGGCAATGCCGAAGGCGGGGCACCCGAGATCGTCTCCGGCAGGATCACCGCGCTCAACCAGAGCATTACCGCGACCGACTCCGACGGCCGCAACCCCGAGGACCTCTCCGGGCTGATCAAAACCGACGTCGCCATCAGACCCGGGTTCTCCGGCGGCCCGCTGGTCAGCTCGGCCGGTGAGGTCATCGGGATGGACACGGCGGCGACCGCGTTCAACGAGTACCTACCCGCCGGGCTGCGGGCCGGGTACGCCATCCCGATCAGCCATGCGATCTCGGTCGCCAGTTCGCTCAGCGCCGGGAAAAGCGCTGGAAAAACCGCCGTCGTTTCCGCGGCGCGTGTGGAGGGTCCCAGTGCTCGCAGCGGCAGCGGCGTCACAGTGGACGCCAGGCTGGCCCGCCTGACGCTTACCCGTGGCTCCACGCAGGCACGGGTAAGCAGCGTCCTCGCCGGCGTGTACGAACGCGATCTACGTATCGGCACGTCCCCGTCGTCATCCGGCCCTCTGGGGACGGCGGGCAGGCCGCGGGTTGGCGCACCGGAAGCTGGTTCGCCGCGACCCCGGCAACCCGCCCGCTCGGCTCCGCAGGCCGGCCTGGCCAGCCGTGGCAGGCGTCCAGCCAGGCGCTACCGCATACGCTGACCCGTGCGGGTGGGGTTTTCGTGCATGACGAAGAGGGGCCACCCGAAACCGGGCAGCCCCTCCCCACCACACACAAGTCCGGCAGCGACCTACTCTCCCACGCAGCCACCCACGCAGTACCATCGGCGCAGAAGGGCTTAGCTACCGGGTTCGGAATGGAACCGGGCGTTTCCCCTTCGCCATAACCACCGAAACACCACGAGACTACAACCGGAAACCGGCCATACCCCCAGAACCACACAGTGGACGCGCAACACCTTCGAAGACAAGCCCTCGGCCTATTAGTACCGGTCAGCTCCATACGTTACCGTACGCCCACCTCCGGCCTATCAACCCGATCATCTACTCGGGGGCCTTACCAGGTTCACCCTGTGGGAGACCTCATCTCGAAGCAGGCTTCCCGCTTAGATGCTTTCAGCGGTTATCCCTCCCGAACGTAGCCAACCAGCCGTGCCCTTGGCAGAACAACTGGCACACCAGAGGTTCGTCCGTCCCGGTCCTCTCGTACTAGGGACAGCCCTTCTCAAGTCTCCTGCGCGCGCGGCGGATAGGGACCGAACTGTCTCACGACGTTCTAAACCCAGCTCGCGTACCGCTTTAATGGGCGAACAGCCCAACCCTTGGGACCTACTCCAGCCCCAGGATGCGACGAGCCGACATCGAGGTGCCAAACCTTGCCGTCGATATGGACTCTTGGGCAAGATCAGCCTGTTATCCCCGGGGTACCTTTTATCCGTTGAGCGACGGCGCTTCCACAAGCCACCGCCGGATCACTAGTCCCTGCTTTCGCACCTGCTCGACATGTCTGTCTCACAGTCAAGCTCCCTTGTGCACTTGCACTCGACACCTGATTGCCAACCAGGCTGAGGGAACCTTTGGGCGCCTCCGTTACCCTTTAGGAGGCAACCGCCCCAGTTAAACTACCCACCTGACACTGTCCCTGATCCGGATCACGGACCCAAGTTAGACACCCAATTCGACCAGAGTGGTATTTCAACAGCGACTCCACCGAAACTGACGTTCCGACTTCACAGTCTCCCACCTATCCTACACAAGCCGAACCGAGCACCAATATCAAGCTATAGTAAAGGTCCCGGGGTCTTTCCGTCCTGCCGCGCGTAACGAGCATCTTTACTCGTAATGCAATTTCGCCGAGTCTGTGGTTGAGACAGTAGGAAAGTCGTTACGCCATTCGTGCAGGTCGGAACTTACCCGACAAGGAATTTCGCTACCTTAGGATGGTTATAGTTACCACCGCCGTTTACTGGCGCTTAAGTTCTGAGCTTCGCACCGAAATGCTCACCCGTCCCCTTAACGTTCCAGCACCGGGCAGGCGTCACTCCGTATACATCGTCTTACGACTTCGCACGGAGCTGTGTTTTTAGTAAACAGTCGCTTTCCCCTGGTCTCTGCGGCCACTATCCGCTTCGGAGGCACAGCCCCTACACGGACAACGGCCCCCCTTCTCCCGAAGTTACGGGGGCATTTTGCCGAGTTCCTTAACCACAGTTCACTCGCTCGCCTTGGTATTCTCTACCTGACCACCTGTGTCGGTTTCGGGTACGGGCGGCCCTGACACTCGCTAGAGGCTTTTCTCGGCAGCATGGGATCATCCACTTCGCCACAATCGGCTCGGCATCAGGTCTCAGGCACACAAGACACGGATTTACCTATGCCTCACCCTACACCCTTGCCCCAGGACAACCACCGCCTGGGCTGGACTACCCTCCTGCGTCACCCCATCGCTTGCCTACTACCAGCCGGGATCCCGCGCTCCCCACACCCCACCCGAAAGCAGGACATGGCTCGGACGGTTAGCACGAACCAGGTTCAGCATGGACGCATCAGCGCCGGTACGGGAATATCAACCCGTTATCCATCGACTACGCCTGTCGGCCTCGCCTTAGGTCCCGACTCACCCTGGGCGGATTAGCCTGCCCCAGGAACCCTTAGTCATCCGGCGGACGGGATTCTCACCCGTCATTCGCTACTCATGCCTGCATTCTCACTCGTGTAGCATCCACGGCTGGGTCACCCCGCCGCTTCACACGCCACACGACGCTCCCCTACCCATACACACACGTGTGTATGCCGCAGCTTCGGCGGTGCGCTTGAGCCCCGCTACATTGTCGGCGCAGAACCACTTGACCAGTGAGCTATTACGCACTCTTTCAAGGGTGGCTGCTTCTAAGCCAACCTCCTGGTTGTCTCCGCGACTCCACATCCTTTCCCACTTAGCGCACGCTTAGGGGCCTTAGCTGGCGATCTGGGCTGTTTCCCTCTCGACTACGAAGCTTATCCCCCGCAGTCTCACTGCCACGCTTCACTTACCGGCATTCGGAGTTTGGCTGACTTCAGTAAGCTTGTAGGCCCCCTAGGCCATCCAGTGCTCTACCTCCGGCAAGAAACACGTGACGCTGCACCTAAATGCATTTCGGGGAGAACCAGCTATCACCGAGTTTGATTGGCCTTTCACCCCTATCCACAGCTCATCCCCCAGGTTTTCAACCCTGGTGGGTTCGGTCCTCCACACGGTCTTACCCGCGCTTCAACCTGGCCATGGATAGATCACTCGGCTTCGGGTCTTGGACATGCGACTCAAACGCCCTGTTCGGACTCGCTTTCGCTACGGCTCCCCCACAAAGGTTAACCTCGCCACACATCGCAAACTCGCAGGCTCATTCTTCAAAAGGCACGCGGTCACAGGGGCAAGCCCCCGCTCCCACGGATTGTAAGCACACGGTTTCAGGTACTATTTCACTCCCCTCCCGGGGTACTTTTCACCTTTCCCTCACGGTACTCGTCCGCTATCGGTCACCAGGGAGTATTTAGGCTTAGCGGGTGGTCCCGCCAGATTCACACGGAATTTCACGGGCTCCGTGCTACTTGGGATAACGCTCAGGAGACGCCATGCTTTCGCCTACGGGACTCTTACCCTCTACGGCAGTCCATTCGCATGACCTTCGACTAACACGACGCTTTCTCACTCCTCGACAGATCGGCAGATCCGCCCGAACGCTCCCACAACCCCGACCACGCAACGCCTGCCGGCTCTCACACGCCATCGGTTTAGCCTCATCCGCTTTCGCTCGCCACTACTCACGGAATCACGGTTGTTTTCTCTTCCTGCGGGTAATGAGATGTTTCACTTCCCCGCGTTCCCTCCACGCGCCCTATGTGTTCAGGCGCGGGTGACAGGATTTCAAGCCCTGCCGGGTTTCCCCATTCGGAAATCCTCGGATCACAGCTCGGTTGACAGCTCCCCGAGGCATATCGCAGCCTCCCACGTCCTTCATCGGCTCCTGGTGCCAAGGCATCCACCGTGTGCCCTTACTAACTTGGCCACAAAGATGCTCGCGTCCACTGTGTAGTTCTCAAGATACAGACGGCCCCACCCACCCCCACCGCGGCCCACCACCACACCGGATGGCAGTCCCACGACAGCAGATGGTCCGCACTCACGACCGCACCCCCCCAGCAGCCCACACACAGCCACCAGAAGGGCACCCCGATCGCCAAGGAAGCACACTCACTCCCTCAGGACCCAACAGCGTGCCACGTAGACCCCTCCCACCCCCACCAGACCCGTTCCACCCCCACCCCCACACGGAGGACAAGGCGTACTAGACATCCAGCAGCAGCCAGAAAAGATCCAACCAGTCAGCGTTCCACGCCATCGAGCACCAGGCCGGCCTGAACATCCGGCACTGGCCCCTGAACACACAACCCTCACAGGTCATGCGCCAGAACGCTCCTTAGAAAGGAGGTGATCCAGCCGCACCTTCCGGTACGGCTACCTTGTTACGACTTCGTCCCAATCGCCGGTCCCACCTTCGACGGCTCCCCCCACAAGGGTTGGGCCACCGGCTTCGGGTGTTACCGACTTTCGTGACGTGACGGGCGGTGTGTACAAGGCCCGGGAACGTATTCACCGCAGCATTGCTGATCTGCGATTACTAGCGACTCCGACTTCACGGGGTCGAGTTGCAGACCCCGATCCGAACTGAGACCGGCTTTTTGGGATTCGCTCCACCTCACGGCATCGCAGCCCTTTGTACCGGCCATTGTAGCATGTGTGCAGCCCAAGACGTAAGGGGCATGATGACTTGACGTCATCCCCACCTTCCTCCGAGTTGACCCCGGCAGTCTCCTATGAGTCCCCGACATTACTCGCTGGCAACATAGAACGAGGGTTGCGCTCGTTGCGGGACTTAACCCAACATCTCACGACACGAGCTGACGACAGCCATGCACCACCTGTGCAGAGCCCTTACGGACCCCGTATCTCTACGAGATTTCCCTGCATGTCAAGCCTTGGTAAGGTTCTTCGCGTTGCATCGAATTAAGCCACATGCTCCGCCGCTTGTGCGGGCCCCCGTCAATTCCTTTGAGTTTTAGCCTTGCGGCCGTACTCCCCAGGCGGGGCGCTTAATGCGTTAGCTGCGGCACGGAGGCCGTGGAAGGTCCCCCACACCTAGCGCCCAACGTTTACGGCGTGGACTACCAGGGTATCTAATCCTGTTCGCTCCCCACGCTTTCGCTCCTTAGCGTCAGTACCGGCCCAGAGACCCGCCTTCGCCACCGGTGTTCCTCCTGATATCTGCGCATTTCACCGCTACACCAGGAATTCCAGTCTCCCCTGCCGGACTCTAGCCTGCCCGTATCGACTGCACGCCCGGAGTTGAGCCCCGGGATTTCACAGCCGACGCGACAAGCCGCCTACGAGCTCTTTACGCCCAATAATTCCGGACAACGCTTGCACCCTACGTATTACCGCGGCTGCTGGCACGTAGTTGGCCGGTGCTTCTTCTGCAGGTACCGTCACTTGCGCTTCGTCCCTGCTGAAAGAGGTTTACAACCCGAAGGCCGTCATCCCCCACGCGGCGTCGCTGCGTCAGGCTTCCGCCCATTGCGCAATATTCCCCACTGCTGCCTCCCGTAGGAGTCTGGGCCGTGTCTCAGTCCCAGTGTGGCCGATCGCCCTCTCAGGCCGGCTACCCGTCGTCGCCTTGGTAGGCCATCACCCCACCAACAAGCTGATAGGCCGCGGGCCCATCCCGAGCCGATAAATCTTTCCACACCACCAGATGCCCGGCAATGTCATATCCGGTATTAGCCCCGGTTTCCCGAAGTTATCCCAGAGCTCGGGGCAGGTTGCCCACGTGTTACTCACCCGTTCGCCGCTGGAGACCGAAGTCCCCCGCTCGACTTGCATGTGTTAAGCACGCCGCCAGCGTTCGTCCTGAGCCAGGATCAAACTCTCCGTTGCTGCCTTATATCACACCCATCCAACACAGCCCCCACAGACTTACACAGCCCGCAGAAACCAGCCAGACAGAGCGATGACAAGAAGAGAACCCAACCTGCACGGCTGGGCCGACCCCGACATCGACAAAAGATCCGTAGATCATCCTGTCGTGCCAAAGGAATTACATAATCGTCGCACCAGACACCACCAGACCCACACTAGGCCCGACAGCACCCGACACGGACGAGATTCATGGCACTGACTTTCGGCACGCTGTTGAGTTCTCAAGGAGCAAGCGTTCACCGTCGAACATCTTTCGATGTTCGTCCGGGACAACTTCTCGAAAGTTACTGTCGGAATTTCGTTGAGTCAAACCGCACCGGATCATCCGGTGGCCGCCTCGACGACTCCCCCGAACACTCACAGTGAGCGTCGGGCCGGGGATGGGGGCCATCCGAGCAGTGAATCTGGTTCGGATGTCTCCCGGCTTTCCGCCGGCAGGGACAAACATACACGACGAAACGTCCGAGTTTCATGATCGCAAGCACTTCGTGGAAATTTTTTCCGCGTTCATCCAGCTACGCGAAGTAACACCCAGGAGAGGCCCCGAACACACTGACGGCATCAGTGCGATCACACAGCGCAGCCAGGAAGGGAGCTTCCCCGAGGGACAGGACTCGGGATGCCCGAGCGAGGGGCAGGGCTCTGGAGGGGAAGAAACGAGGAAGACCCGACAGCGCGGGAGACCGCGGGAGACACGGCGAGAGACAGGGACGGTGAAGATCATGTCGACAACCGGCGTAGTGCCCTCCCCTGAGCAGATCGAGGAAGTCGTCGCCGAGGCCGCACTGGCACCGTCGATCCACGACACCCAGCCGTGGCACTGGTTCGCCGGCACCGGACGCCTCGAACTGTTCACGGACCCGTCCCTCCTGCTCGGCGCCATCGACCCGGACGGGCGGCAGCTGCTGATCAGCTGCGGCGCGGCCCTGTACCACGCGCGCCTGGCGCTGCGAGCCCGCGACCTGCTCCCGGCGGTGACCCTCCTGCCGGACGGGCCCGGATACGCCGATCTCGACATGGACCTCGCGGGCAGGGAGCCACTGGCCACCATCCGGGCCGGCACCGCGCGCCCGCCCGACACCGAGGAGCGGGCGCTCATCGCGGCCACGCGGTCCCGGATCACCGATCGTCAGCCGCTGCGTCCCGCCCCGGTGCCGGCCACGATCACCGCAGCGCTCACGAAGGCGGCCGAAGCCGAAGGCTGCTGGCTGGCCACGCTGAGCGCCGCCGACGTGGCCGCCCTGAGCGTGGACAGCGTGTGGCTGGGCGCCATGGGCCGCCACACCGCGGCCGACTGGACCGGCGCACCGATCACGATCGGCACGCATGCCACAACAGGTACGGCCGGTACCCCGGACGCGGCCGGCGGGACCGCCCCGGACGCCGTCGGACGCCGCACCGGCGTGCCCACTCCGCCCGCGGGGCTGCGGCGGCCGACGGTCGTCGCGCTCGGGACGGACGCGGACCGGCCCGTCGACCGGCTTGCCGCCGGCCAGGCGGTCGCGCGGATACTGCTGACGGCCACGGCGCACGGTGCGGCGGCCCGCCCGGTCGGGCACGCCGAGGACATCGACGCCATCCGGGTCAGGGTGCGTGAGCTGCTTCGCAGCACCGGCCACGTCCAAATGATCTTTCTTGTCGGCTACCCGCTGCCCGGAGGCCGCCCGGTCGAGCCCGCCTCGCGGCGGCCGACAGCGGAAATCCTCACGATCGTGGACTGACATGACCACGGACCGGCGGCGAACGCGGACCTGCGGCGAACCCGGACCGGCGCCGCGGAAGGCCGCCCCGGCGGGCCGAACGCCCCCGGCGTCCACACGGCCGCCCGGCCCGGGAACCACGCCACCCGGCCCGGAACATCAACAGGAGACATCAGGTCGCCTGGCGGGCTGGGCAGCCCCGCCACCGGCATGACGAACCTGGGCGATCACACAGGTTGCCCGGTCGGTCCGGGTGTCCGCATCGCCCCCGGACGCGGGACCTGGGTAACCCACCGGACGGGCCGGAGGTCATCCCCCGGCACCGCGCCGGACGGGACCAACCGCCCCGGGGCACGGGCGTCCCGGCACTCTCCCGTGCCCACCTGTCCCTGCCACTGTCAACGTCACGGCCAGCGCGGAGACGGCCAGCGCGGAGGAGGAACACGGTGGCAGCACATCGGACGGCACCCACGACATCCCGGGAATACCAGGCATCCACGGACAGCTCGGCAGAGCGGCCCACCACAGCCACACCGGAAACGGCAAAGGCGGGCGCGACAGGGGCCACGACAGGAACCACGAGAGGGACGGAGCCGGGGATCCGGGCTCGGGCGACCCGCTCACCGCTGACGATCGGCCGCGGCCCGACCGTGCCGACGGCCAGCCAGGCGGCAGCGAACGCGCTGCTCGTCCTGCTGCGGCTGAGCCTGGGATGGATCTTCCTGTGGGCTTTCCTGGACAAGCTGTTCGGGCTCGGGCACGAGACCCCGTCCGCCCGGGCCTGGATCAACGGCGGCAGCCCGACCCAGGGGTTCCTGGCGAACTCGGCCACCGGGCCGTTCGAGGGCTTCTACCGCGGCATCGCCGGGGCGGCCTGGGCCGACTGGCTCTTCATGATCGGTCTTGCCGGGATCGGGATCGCTCTCATCCTCGGCATCGGCATGCGCCTGGCGGCCGGCGCGGGAGCCCTGATGCTCATCCTGATGTACACGGCCGTGCTCCCGCCCGCCAACAACCCGCTCATGGACGAGCACCTCGTCTATGCGATGGTCCTCGGCCTGCTCGCCTTCTCCCACGCCGGCCGGGTGTGCGGCCTCGGAGGCTGGTGGGAGCGGCAGGCCGTCGTCCGACGCTGCCCCTTCCTCGTCTGATCGCCCGCAGGGGAAGGCCCCGCGCACGGCCCCGCACAGGCGAAAAACCCCGCGCACGACCCGTGCGGACAAGCGGATCAACAGGGACGCGGATGGGTATACGGTCACCGACCGCCACCGGCCACGCGGACGAGAACCGATCCGCTCATGAAGGAGGCTGGCATGCAGGAGATCCGGGAGATCCGAGACGCTCGGGAAAGTCGAGAAATCCGAGAGATCGTTGTGGGGACGGACCTGTCCGAGGACGCCGACAAGGCGCTGAGCTGGGCCGTCGACGAAGCACAGCGCAGCGGCGCGACCGTGCGCGTGGTGCTCGCCTGGTCGGTCGAGCGCTGCCCACGGGTACTGGCCAACCACGTCCCGTCACACAACGCCGACCAGCTCGAGGCTGCCGCCGAGAAGCTCCTGCACGAAACCGTCGAGCGCATCCGCGCCACCGCGCCAGCCGTCACGATCATCGAGCAGCCCGGGCGCGCCGACCCGGTCGACGCCCTGCTCAACGCGGCTACCAACGCGCGGATGCTCGTGATCGGCGCGCGGGGCTCAGGACGCCTGCGCCGCCTCGTGACGGGCTCCGTCAGCGACGCCTGCGTGCACATGTCGGCCGGTGCCGTCGTGGTGGTCCGCTGGGCTCCGGAGCAGGGCCGCGGGTACGAGCGGCGTGACGGCCGGCTGGCCGGCGTGCCGCGGGAGAGGCGTCCGGTGCTTGTCGGGGTGGACGGCTCGGAAGGTTCGATCAACGCGCTGCGCTGGGCGGCCGCGGCAGCGGCCCAGCGCGGAGTGACCCTGCGTGTCCTCCATGTCTGGATGCCCGCGCCGGCGATGTACACCGGCTACTACGCCGGCTTCGAGGGAGAAGGACTGGAGAAGGCGGCCCAGGCCCTGCTCGAGGACACGTTGGCAAAGGGGCTGGGCGATCGTACGGACGTCACGGTGGACGCCGGGCTCATGCTCGGCGCCGCAGGGACCAGCCTGATCCGGCAGGCCGCCGGCGCCCAGCTGCTCGTCGTCGGTGCCCGTGGTCACGAGGGCTTCGCCGAGCTGCTGCTGGGCTCGACCAGTCAGCGTTGCACCCATCACTCCCCCTGCCCGGTCGCGGTGATCCACGGCGGCGGTCAGCGGCAGCACGGCGGGCGGCAACACCGGTAGGCACCGGTAGGCCCGCGGCGGGGCCGGCCCCGCCCAGCATCGCTCCGGGCGCTGCCGGCCTGACCAGGGCACACCTGGCCAGGCCGGCAGCGCCCGGACCAGGCTGGTAGCCCGGGACAGGCTGGGCCGGCTCGGGCCGGGTCGGACGACGGGCCGGGTCGGGTCGGAAAGGCCCTGGTCAGGCAGGTGGGGCGGGCGCTGTCGGGTCCGTCCACGTCCGTCTGAGCTCTTCGGGAAGGACGGCGGCGACGTCCTGGACCTCCTCCGGGACGAAGTCACGCAGCGTGTGTAGAACGGCGCCGGTGATGTCGCGGGCACGCCCGCGGTCGATGTGGTCGATCCGCAGCACCGCCTCGATGAACTCGTCCAGATGGCGCAGGTGCGCCAGAGCCCGGCCGCGCCGCCGCGGGGGCATGGTCAGGACCTGCACGTCCGCGGGCAGATGCGAGGCAACGTGCCGTCGCTCGGCCGCCGGCAGCCGCTCGAAGAACGTCGCCAGTACGGCGCGCACCGCCGGCTGGACGGTCCGCGGCTCGCAACCCGCCCGCTCCGCGGCGTCGAACAACCGCCGCAGCATGATGGAGCGGGTCGGGACCAGCTCGCCCTCGGATGGCCGGGTGTCCCCGCGGACGAGCCCTTCGTGCAACATCGACACGACCCCCTCGACCCCGGAGGTCCGCCAGATCGCATCCTCGACGGCGGTGACGTCGGCCGCGGTGGCGACATCGCCGTGCAGGATGACCACATGGTCGCGGACGGTCACATGTACCCGTGGGACGTCGAGCCTGCGCGTGACCGGGCCCAGCCGGGAACGCACCCGGTCGGCGAGGATGTCATCGGCGACGTCCGGGTCGGGACGGCCGCCAACGAGCCGGTAACGGAGCCCTCGCAGCCGTCCTCGCAGGTAGCGGAGCCGACGGCCGACCCGCTCCCGGACCAGGTCGGTCCCACGGCGGATGCGTCGCGACCGCGCGAGCAGCCCGGTGGCGACGCCCGTCGCCGCCCCCGCCGCCGTGGCGAGCGCTCTCCCGACGTATCTCATCTGCGCACCTCCCGGCGGCTGGTTTCACCAGCGTCGGGTACGAGCCGCGGCCGCGCCACCCGATGAGCCGCCGGCCGCCGTTTTCCGCCCTTTGCTCCCCTCCGGGCTCCCCGACCTTCCCTCCGACCTCCGCCCGCTTTCCCCGCCCGTATCCCGTATTTACTTCATGTTGTTTCATCATGCCCTGCGTCCGTTTCTTCCCCTCGTTCTGTCCCGCGCCGCCCGCGGGCCGTCGGGCAGGACACGAGGACGTCCGCCGAGGGCCGGGAGGCGGACCGCGGCGACAGGGCGCACGCTGGAGATGTGGGTGGATCCCGGTCAGCTCCGCGGATCCCGACCAGGAATCGACAAGGCGAGAAGGAACGACAACAAGGAATCATCGACAAGGCGACAAGGAATGAGGAGCAGCCGTGAAAGGGAGTAGCCGTCCGGCACTGATTCGACGCGAGCACACCGGCCAGGAACGGTCACCCGGCCGGCCGTGGTCACAGGAGGGGCGTCTGCGGGGCACACGGCGGCTGGGCCTGCGGGAGGACAGCGTGCGGGTCGAGGAGTACGCCGAGGACGGCGCCTACGTGGTGCGCGCTGAGCTCCCCGGCATCGACCCGGACCGGGATGTCGAGGTCACCGTGTCCGAAAGGGAGGTGTCGCTGCACGCCGAGCGCCGGGAGGAGCGGAGGGAGAAGGCCACCGGCCGCTACCGCACCGAGTTCCGCTACGGCTCACTCACCCGCTCGGTCGCCCTGCCGCCAGGGGCGAAGAAGGAGGAGGTCGCCGCCACTTACCACAACGGCATCCTCGAGGTCCGGATACCGGTTACGAGCGGCGAACCCAGAGCGGTCCGGATGATTAATATCCGTCACGACTGACGTACTTCTGGACATAGTGCCCGTAGATACATGCCGGTAGATACATGTCAGCCGTGGGTTCCTGTCCCCACGGCGCCGATGGCACGCTGCCGGCCGGACCGGCGTGCCACCAGGGCCACGGCGAACGCGGTACATCCGCGCCCTGGCCCACGATCACGGACTGCCAGGCGCGGGAAACGCGGATTCGCGGCCCCGCTTCTCCCGGCTTCTCCGTTTCCGCCGCTTCTCCGGTGCCGTCCGACACCAGGGGTCGCGGGCCGGCGGGCCACGGGTCAGCGCAGGGTGCGCAACCAGTTGGTGAGCAGGTGCGCACCCGCGTCCCCGGACTTCTCCGGGTGGAACTGGGTAGCGTACAGCGGGCCTCGTTCCACCGCCGCGGCAAAGGGTTCGCCGTGCTCGGCCACGGTGTCGCCGGGTGCGGGCTCGGCCGCGTACGAGTGGACGAAGTAGAAGCGGGTGTCCGCGGGCAGGCCGTCGAAGAGCACCGTCCCGGCCGGTGGTGCCACGGTGTTCCAGCCCATGTGCGGCAGGACCGGTGCGGCCAGCCGGCGGACCTGCCCGGCGAGCACGCCGAGCCCGCGGGTGCGCACGCCGTGCTCGTCCCCGAGGGTGTAGAGGACCTGCATCCCCACACAGATCCCCAGCACCGGACGTCCCTGGGCGACCCGCTCGTGGATGACCGGTGCCGCGCCGACCGCGTCGATCCCGGCCATGCACGCCGCGTAGGCGCCCACCCCGGGGACCACCAGGGCATCCGCGGCCCGGGCGACGTCCAGGTCGGCCGTGACGGTCACGTCCGCGCCGACCCGGGCGAGCGCCCGCTGCGCGCTGCGCAGGTTCCCCGACCCGTAGTCGAGGACGACCACCCGCGGCCCGGTCACCGCGGGCCCCTCCCCGTCAAAGCACGCCCTTGGTGGACGGCACGCCAGCCACCCGCCCGTCGAGCGCGACCGCGTCCCGCAGCGCCCGTGCGACCGCCTTGAACTGGGCCTCGACCACATGGTGGGCGTTGCGGCCCGACAGCACCCGCACGTGCAGGGCGATCCGCGCCGACGCGGCGATCGACTCGAAGACGTGCCGGGTCAGCGTCGTGTCGTAGGTGCCGATGAGCTCGATCAGCTCCGGTTCGACGACCACGCAGTACGGGCGGCCGGAAAGATCCACCGCGGCCTGCACCAGCGCCTCGTCCAGCGGCACCAGGGCGTCCCCGAAGCGCCGGATCCCGCTCTTGTCGCCGAGCGCCTCGCGCAGCGCGTCACCGAAGGCGATCGCGGTGTCCTCGACCGTGTGGTGGGCGTCGACGTGCAGGTCACCGCGGGTGCGGACGGTGAGATCGAAACCTCCGTGCTTGCCGAGCTGGCTGACCATGTGGTCGAAGAACGGCACCCCGGTGAACGACGACGACACACCCGCCCCGTCGAGATCCAGTTCGACGACGACGTGCGACTCCAGGGTCTTGCGCTCGATGCGGGCTGTGCGACCCATCCCTGGTCACTCCTCCCCGAGGTAGGGCAGTTCGACGGTGGGCCTCGTGTCGCCGGACGTCGCGGCCGCGGAGGCCGGGCCCGCCAGCGTGCCGGCGGAGGGCGTCAGCGCCGCGGTCCCCTCGGTCAGCAGCGTACGGGTCGCCGTCAGGAAGGCGTCGACCTCGTTCGGCAGACCGGCGGTGACCCGCAGCCAACCGGGCAGGCCGACGTCCCGGACGAGCACGCCCGCGTCGAGCAGCCCCTGCCACGCCGCCCGCTGGTCGGTGAACCGGCCGAACAGGACGAAGTTCGCGTCGCTCGGCGCCACCGCGCAGCCGAGCCCGGTCAGCTCGGCCACCAGCCGGTCACGCTGCGCCTTGACCGCCTCGACCGTGGCGAGCAGCTCGTCGGCGTGCGCGAGCGCGGTGCGCGCGACCGCCTGCGTGAAGGTCGACAGATGGTACGGCAGGCGCACCAGCTGCAACGCGTCGACCACGGCCGGGTGCGCGGCGAGGTAGCCGATGCGGGCGCCGGCCAGCGCGAACGCCTTGCTCATCGTCCGGGTGACCACCAGCCGCGGCTGGGACGGCAGCAGGGTCAGCGCGCTGGGGACCCCGGCGCGGCGGAACTCCGCGTACGCCTCGTCCACGACCACGAGGCCGGAGCCGGTCTCACCGACCGCCGCGCACGCGGCCAGCACCACCTCCACCGGCAGCGCGGTGCCGGTGGGGTTGTTCGGCGACGCCAGGAAGACCAGGGACGGCCGGTACCGGTGGATCGTCGCGGCGACCGCGTCCGGGTCGAGGGTGAAGTCGGGCTCGCGGCGCTCACCGGCCCAGCCGGTCGCGGTCGCCACCGCGATCAGCCGGTGCATCGAATAGGACGGCTCGTACCCCAGCGCGACCCGGCCCGGCCCGCCGAAGGCCTGGCAGAGCTGCTGGAGCACCTCGTTCGAGCCGTTCGCCGCCCACACCTGGTCGGTGCGCAGGCCGAAACCGGCGTCCGGGGTCAGGTAGTAGGCCAGGTCGGCGCGCAGCGCCTCGGCCTGGCGGTCCGGATAGCGGTTGGCCTCGGTGGCGGCGAGGGAGGCGGCCTTGCCCAGGGCGTCCACCAGCCCGACGGACGGCGGGTGCGGGTTCTCGTTGGTGTTGAGCAGCACCGGGACGTCGAGCTGCGGCGCGCCGTAGGGCACCATGCCGCGCAGGTCGTCCCGCAGCGGCAGCTCGTCGAGCGTGGGCGAGCGCACCGGGCGGGCGCGGCCGGCGGGCGTGGGCCGGCCACCGGCCGCNGGGCCGGCCACCGGCCGCGCCGTCCGGCCCCGAGCCGGCCGCCGGGCCGGTCACCGGCCCGGCTCCGCTCGCCGGTCCCGATCCCGATCCTGTCGTGGTCATCGCAGCCGCACCTCCACCGCGTCGACGTGGGCGATGAGATCCTCGGCGCCACCGAGCGCGGCGATCCTGGGCGCCACCTCGGCAAGAGCGTCACGGTCGCACTCCACCACGTGAACCTGCCGTTGGAACGCCGACACCGAAAGCCCACCGCTGTGCCGGGCGGTACCGCCCGTCGGCAGGACATGGTTCGAGCCGGCGAGATAGTCCCCCAGCGACACCGGTGCCCATACCCCCACGAACACGGCCCCGGCATTGCGGACCCGGCCGGCGACGGCCGCGGCATCCGCGGTCTGGATCTCCAGATGTTCGGCGGCCCAGGCATCGACCACCGCCAGGCCCGCGTCGACGTCGTCGACCAGCACCGCCGCCCCCTGGCCGGTCAGTGCCGTGCGTACCCGCTCCTGGTGGCGGGTCACCGCGACCTGCTTGTCGAGTTCGGTCTCGACCGCGTCGAGCAGGTCGGTCGACGGGGTGACCAGCAGGCAGGCGGCCATCGGGTCGTGCTCGGCCTGGGCGATCAGGTCGGCCGCGACGTGGGCGGGGTCCGCGGTGTCGTCGGCGAGGATCGCGACCTCGGTCGGTCCGGCCTCGGCGTCCACTCCGACCAGGCCGCGCAGCAGCCGCTTCGCCGCGGTCACGTAGATGTTGCCCGGCCCGGTCACCACGTCCACCGCCGGGCAGCTGGACGTCCCGTGGGCGAACATCGCGATCGCCTGGGCACCGCCGGCGGCGTACACCTCCTCCACGCCCAGCAGCGCGGCGGCGGCGAGGACCACCGGATGTGGCAGACCGCCGAACTCCGCCTGCGGCGGCGACGCCAGCGCCAGGGAGCCGACCCCGGCCTCCTGCGCCGGCACGACGTTCATCACCACGCTGCTGGGGTAGGCGACCCGCCCGCCCGGCACGTAGAGGCCGACCCGCTGCACCGGGATCCAACGCTCCGTCACCCTGGTGCCCGGGGCCACGTCGATGGTCACCGGTTCGCGGCGCTGGGCGCGGTGCACCAGCCTGGTTCGCCGGATCGCCTCCTCAAGGGCGTCCCGTACCCGCGGGTCGAGGCCGTCCAGCGCGGCGGCCAGCGCATCCGCGGCAACCCGGACCGAGGGCGGCCGCACCCCGTCGAAACGCTCCCCCGCGTCGAGGACAGCGGCGTCCCCCCGGTCGCGCACGTCGTCGCAGACCGGGCGGACCGCTTCCAGCGCGGCATCGACGTCCAGCGCGGCGCGGGGCAGCAGCCCGCGTACCTGTGGCGGTGACGGCAGACTTCCACGCAGGTCGAGCGTTCTCAGCACGACGATGAGCGTATCGGTACTCACCCCCGATCCGTCGATCTCCCGGATCCCAACGGCCTTACTCCCCACCGGCAGGCTCCGCCGGGACCAGCCGAAAAGCCCGCCCCAGCACCCCGCGGGCCGCCCGCCGCCAGCCGGGCCGTCACCCCCGCCGCCGGACGCGAATCCAGGACGCGCCGCCCACCGTGACCAGCCGGGCCCACGATGTGGCATCCTTGCTGCTATGGGGCAATGCCGCTTAACTGCTATGGGGCAATGCCGCTTAGTTAAGCGGCATTGCCCCATAGCAGTGCCTCGCATGCCCTCGGCCTTCTCTATTGCTCTCGTCACCGCACCCCGGCGCCGGTGGTGTCGGTAAAGGGGGGGTCGGGCAGCGTGGACGCGTGCTCCGGTCCCCCGGTTGTCCGTTCTCCTGTTGCCAGAGGCGGGGCGGACGCCTACGGCTTTCGGGCTACGGCGCCGTGTCCGTCCACCGGTTCGCCGGGGTTGTTGGGGTCCGGCCGCCACGACGAGATCGGCACCACGCCCGGCTCCACGAGTTCCAGACCCTCGAAGAAACGGGCGATCTGTTGCGGGGTGCGCAGGACATAGGGAACCGCGCCGGTGTCGTCGTAACCCTGCTGGGCCTCGTCGAATCCTTCGCTGGTGTCGGTGCCGTCCCACAGCACCAGGTAGCTGCCGGACGGAACGGCGGCCACCACTCTCTTCACGATCGACAGCGCCTCGTCGACATCGGCGACGTGGCCGAGGGAACCCATGAACATGACCGCGATCGGCCTGGTGAAGTTCAGTACGTTCCTGGCGTCGGACACGATCTGGTCCGGATTGTGGAAGTCCGCGTCGACGTAGGTCGTCACACCTTCCGGCGTGGTGTTGACCAGCAGGGCGCGGGCGTGCGCCAGCACGAGCGGGTCGTTGTCGACGTAGACGATGCGGGATTCCGGGGCGATGCGCTGGGCGACCTGATGGGTGTTCTCCAGGGTTGGCAGGCCGGTGCCGACGTCGAGGAACTGACGGATACCCGCCTCACCGGCCAGGTAGCTGACAGCACGGATGAGGAACTGCCGGGACTGCTTGGCCAGCGGGACAATGCCGGGAAAAGTGGCGACGTAGGCGTCGCCGGCCTCCCGGTCGGCCGGGTAGTTGTCCTTGCCGCCCATCCAGTAGTTCCAGATCCGGGCCGAGTGCGGCACGGTCGTGTCGATTGTCGAGGGCGCTTGGTCATCGGCGGGTACCACCGACGTGAAGTCCCATTCGGCGTTGTCGCCCTGCTCGCTCACAGCATCTCCATGGACGTCAGCTTGGCTCGGGACACCCTACGAGTGCCTCGGAACCCGGGCCCAGCACCGGATTCATGCGCATTCTTCCAGAGCGCGAACGCGACATCCCGCACGGGTGATCTCACGGCGGCCAGCCGCAGGCATCCCGGTAGGGTATTTCTGGAGTGATCGGCGTGGTTCCATTGTGACGGCTGCCTGCTGCGGTAGACAAAGATTCCAAAAGGATCTCGGCACGACCAGACCAACGGGTTGTCGAACACTCTGGAGCCAGATCGTCCAGACCATCCCCGATGACTCTTAGGCAAGATCGTAAATTCGGATCAGTCCGGCGCTTCGGCCAGGGCGACCGGTCCGCCCGCCCGCGAGTCGCCATGAAGATCATGTGATCGGTGCGACCGGCCATCACCGGCACGGACGTCACCAGCGAGGTCGGCGAGGAGGATGTCCGCGAGCCGTTCTTCCGGGACCGCGATGTCCCGGGCGCGTAGGGCGGCCGCAAGGTCCTGATCCCAGGGCGCGTCGGTGACGTGGCCCGGCCGGGCCACGCCCGTGGATCCCGCCGGAGCCGCGGCGGCCGGGTGATCGGCTGCGGCCGGCACGGCATCAGCCCGCACGGCCTCAGATGGCATGGCCGCAACCGCGGCGAGGTAGTCGGCGGCGGCCATCCGCCATGGCCTGGCACCGGTCCGCGTCATGACGTGCGCGGCGATCCGTAGGCCGTCGCCGTCGAAGTCGCCGTGATAGCGCAGGTCCGCGTCTGATGCGGCCAGCTGGCGCAGCAGCGTGATCGCGGCGCTGGAGGGCCAGCCGGCTGTGCAGACCAGCGGTGGGCACGCGACACCGAACCGCGTGATCGCCATGGTGACCAGCGAGGGGTTCTCGACGACCCACACCCGCCGCGCGACGACACGCAGCCCCGGACAGGCGCGGACCTGGGCCAACGTGACGACGCTGGCCTGCCCGGCCTCGGCCCACAGCCGCAGCGCGCGGCTCAGCGGGTCGTCACCGACCGGCCGCAGGCCCGCGACGAGCACCTGGGCGGACAGCGCGTCGCTGGCGACCCCGGCGCGTTCCCAGAGCGCGCGGCGCTCGTCCGCGCCGGCCGGCGGCGCGACACCGTAGATCGCGGCCAGCGCGCGCAGGACCAGGGTGGACAGCCGCGTCCCGTCGTCGAGGGCATGGGTGCGCCCGACGACCGCGTCCGCGAAGGCCGGCAGCGGCTGGCCGTCCGCNGCCGTCCGCCGGCAGCCTGGCCAGGACGCGCAGCGCCGCGTCGAGCAGCGCGCGCGTCGCGTCCACCGAACCGTCGACGACGCCCGCCCGCCGGACGTCCGCGGCCCAGGCCAGCAGCGCGGGTTCGGCGGCGACGACGGGCTGCGCGCACAGCCATTCCCACAGGTCACGCCGGGCGCGCGCCGCCGCGGCCCGGGACGCCGCCCGGTCGGTGAACGGGCCGTGCAGCGCCTCGGCCACGGTGCGCGCGTCGAGGCCGAACGACGTGCGCAGGAGCGTGTCGAGGCGGTCGAGGTGGACGGTGGTGACGCTGCCCGGCAGCCGGTCCAGCCCCAGCAGGTCCGCGAGGGCGGTCCGCTGGTTGTCGTCGAGCGGTCCGATGCGCAGGGAGGTGACGGGTCGTCCGCTCGAGAGGCGAGCGTGCAGCGCCCGCCACAGCGGGGCAAGAGCCGGTCGTTCCAGCCCGGCGGCCACGCGGGGAGCCCCGCCCGTCCTGCCATCGGTTGTACCGGCATCGGCCTGGCTGGTCCCTGGGGCCGCATCGGCCTGGCTGGTCACAGCGGCTGGCCGTCCGCGTCCGTCAGGCGCAGGCCGTCCCAGGTGAAGCGGGCCGTCGTCACGGCGTCGTCGCTGCCGTCCCCGGTGATAAGGGAGTGGATCGCGATCCCGTCGAGCTCGCGGTACATGCACCACTCGTGGTCAGATGTGATCATCAGGTCGAGGTCGAGCGAGGCGAGCAGCTCGAACACCTGGCCGCGGTTGGTCGTGTCGACGCCGACGAAGACCTCGTCGAGCAGGATCAGGCGCGGGGCGGTCGGCGCCGACTGGTAGTGCGCGGCGAGCGCCGCGAACAGCGGCAGGTGCAGGGCGATCGCCTTCTCACCGCCTGACAGCGCGCCGTGCAGCTTCTTGGTCAACGGCTGCCAGCCCCGCTCGTTGCCGCGGTCGACGCGGACGATGAACTGGTGCCAGGCCGTGTAGTCAAACACCCGCAGGAGCTGTTCCTCCCAGCCGGTCGCGGTGTCGTCGTCACGGGCGTCGTCGACCCGGGCGCGCAGGAACTCGTGCAGCGCCTCATGGTCGGCTTTGGTGAGCTGGCTCGGGTCCCGCAGGAGCAGGTCGCGGGCGCCGCGGGTCGCGGCGGGCAGGGCCGGGTCGACCCGCCACTGGATCTGGACGGCGGTCCTGGATGCGGTGCGTACCCTCTCCAGCCGGCTGTTCATGTCCGCGACGAGGGCGTTCGCCTGCCGGATCCGGTCGGCGACGTGCCGGCGGGTGTTGCCGGTGAGTGTCCGGTCGAACAACTCCCGTTCACCTTCGGTGATCTCGGCGCGGGAGCGCTCCCGCTCGTCGCGGACAGCGTCGTGCAGATGGGCGGCACCGACGCGGATCCCGTCGACGGCCGCCGTGAGAATCTGGATGTCCTCGTCCGGCTCCAGGACCAGCTCGGCCCGGTCCGCGAGTGCCTGCCGGCTGCGGTGCACGGCGTCGGTCAGCCGGGTCTCGGCCTCCTTGAGGTTCTGCCTGGCGTACGGGGTGGTCGTGAGCCTGGCCGCGACCGCGCGGGCGGCCTCCAGAGTGGGGCGCACCCCGTCCAGCCCGGCGAGCGGGATGTCGAGCCGCGTGTCCGCGGCGAGGCTGCCGGCCCCGAGGTGCCGAAACCGGTTCGCCCGGCTGTCACGTTCGGCGACGGCGGCCTCGCGGCGGTCCGCGTCCACGACACGCCGCTCGTCCAGCTCGCCGACGCGGCGCTCCAGCGCGCGCCCTGACTGCTCCATCATCACGCGCTGTTTCGCCAGTTCCTCCAGCCGGCGCCGGGCGCCGGCGATCTCGTCGAGGACCTGCCGGTACTCGGGCCCGATCGCGGCCTCGATCCCGTCGAGTTTCGCGCGCAGGCGCTGGGTCTCCCCCGCCGCATCGCCCGCCGTCGCGGCGAGCCCGAGCGCGCTCTCCTGGGATCTGGTGGCCACCCCCGCCGCGGCCACCGCGGCGTCTCGGGCGGCGGTGGCCCGCTGGTGGCAGTCGAGCCAGCCGTCCGCCAGCCGGTGGAAGGCCGTCGCGGCATCCTGCACCGCCTCCAACGCGTCCGTGTCGGTCGGCAGCCCGTGCTCGGCGCCCGCCGCGGTCAGGGCACGGGTCGCGGCGCGCACCGCGTCCTCGCCTTCCCGGACCTCCTCCAGCCGGTGGCTGACCACGTCGTCACGGGCGGCCACCGCCGCGTCCGCAGCCTCCAGCGCGCCGCGCGCGGTGTCGAGCGCGCGGTGACTCGGCCGGGCGCGGCGCTCCGCCGCGATCCGTTCCCGCCGGGCGCCGAGTTCGCCGAGTTCCCGGCCGATGCCGGCGAGAACGTCGTCCAGCTGGCTGATCAGCCTGGTCAGCTCGTCGACACGGCGTCGGCGAGCCCGGTCACGCGCCAGCGCCCCGATGTGGGCGGGCTCCGGCTTCGACCAGCTGCCCCGGGCCGCCGCCAGCCGCCAGGTGCCGTCGGCGCCGACCGCGACCGGGTGGCCGTCGGGCACGGTGGTATCGACGGCGATCCCGGCGAGCAGGCGCAGCACCCGCTCGGCCGGCACCTTCGCGTCTGGCTCGGGTGTGAGCACCGCGCCCAGCCCGCCCGCGGGCGCGGGGGCCATCCGGTCGACGTCGATGACCGTGTCGTGCCCGGGGACGGTGAGCCCGCCCGTCGGGAACACCCAGGCGTCGAGCAGCCCGGCGGCTTCCAGCGCCGCCTCAATGCCCGCCTGGACGGCCGGGGCGACGCCGTCGCGGAAAGACACCAGCCGCCACAGCGGCGCGCCGGGCAGCCCGGCCCGGTCGGCGGTCCTGGTCGGCGGGGCGGACGGCGGCAGCTCGGTGAGGATCAGCAGCCGGTCCCGCTCCGCCGTGTGCGCGTCCCGTTCGGCGTCGCGGTCCCTGTGCTCCCGGGCCAGCTCGGCCGACCGGGCGGCGATCGCCTCGAGCAGCGGGCCGGCGGTCTCCTCGACGAGGCGCAGGACGTCGGGTTCGGACTCGGCCGCGTCGCGCAGCGCCCCCGGGTCGGTGAACCGCAGCTGCGCGCAGCTGGCGGCCCAGCGGGCCAGCGCCTCGCCGAGGGCCTCCCGCGCGTCCTCGTATGCCACGCGGGCATCGCGCCGAGCCGCTGTCGCGGCGGTGAGTTCCTGGCGGGCCCGCTCCAGGTTCCGCTCCGCCGTGGTCCGCGTGTCGACCGCGGACCGGTGTTCACCCAGCGCACGGCGTACGGCGCCGATCTGACGGCCTCGGGCCTCGACCGCCGCGCGCAGCAACGACCGGGGCCGCGTCGCCGCGGCACTCCACGAGGCGGCGGCGTCCTCGCGGTCCTCCCCGGCGCCGGCGGCGCGCTCGGTGACGGCAGCGAGCTGCTGGTAGGTCGCGGTCATGCCCGCCCGGTCGGCGGCGGGGCGGGCCGTCTCCCGCGCGGACGCGAGCTCGGCCTCGGCACGGGCCGCGCCCGTCGCCGTCCGGGTGGCGGTGGCCTTGTCGACACGCGCCCGCTCCTGCGCCCCGGTGGCCTGCTCGCGGGTGTCGGCGGCGCGTCGCTGTGCCGCGCGGACCTGGCCGCGCAGCTCGTCGAGCCGCCCACCGGCCCGGTAGGCGTCACTGACCTGCAGGCCCTCGACCCGGGCCTGCAGCGTCCCGCGGTCGGTTTCGGCGGCCGTGATGCGCTCGTCGAGCGCCTCGCGCTCAGCGACGACCCGGTCGTACTCCTCCTGGCTTTCCCGGGCCGTGCGTGTCAGCGCGTCCAGGGTGCTGGTGGCGGAGATGAGGTCGGCGGCGGCCGCGCGCAGCACCCGGCTGGCATAGGCTCGCTGCCGGTCGGCCAGTACCCGCGCGGCCTCGACCTCCTCGTCGAGCCGGCGCAGGCTCTCCCGCTGTCGGTCCAGGCGCTCGAATCCCTCGGCCAGCTCGGCGATCTCGGCTCCCCCGAGCGGCGGCAGCGCCCGGGACAGCAGCGTCGACAGCAGCGACGGGTCGAGCCGTTCCGACAGTTTGGGCGTCCGCAGCTGCAGCATCGCGGTGATCAGCCCGCTGTAGCGCTGCTCGCTCAGGCCGCCGAACAGCTCGGCGCGGATCGCCGCCCGGTAGTCGGCCGCGGTGGGGTACAGCTGGCCCGTGTCACCCAGCTCCGCCTCCAGCCGTTTGCGCGTCAGCGGGGCGTTCGCCTCGTCAACCACGCTCAGGCCACCGGGCAGCCCGATCCGGCTGGTGGTCGTGAAGTAGTTCGCTGTCGCCGATGCCGTGTGCACGGACGCCTGCAGCCGCGCGCCGCAGGTGAACCAACGTTCATCGGACCCGTCGATCCCGTCATCGGACCCGTCGGTCCCGTCGTCGGGCCTGGCCGGCCCACCGCCCTCGCGCCCGCCGTCACCGACGCCGTCACCGTCGCCGACGGGCCGCACCGGGCTCGGCTGGCCGGTCGGGCCGGTCTCGCCGGTCTCGGGGAGAGCACCGAAACGGAACTCGATCCAGACGTAGCCGACGCGGGTCTGGCCGCTCGCGCCGTCCCCCATCAGGTTCCAGTGCATCGTGCGTTCCGGCCCGCCGAACGTCGACAGCCGCCTGGCCTGCAGGTTCGCGTCGAGCAGGTACGGCAGCAGCAGCTCCAGCGCCTTGGACTTGCCGGTGCCGTTACGACCGCGCAGCAGCAGCCGGCCGCGGTGGAAGTGGAACGTCTCGTCGTAGTAGCGCCAGACGTTGACGATCCCGGCGCGCTGTGGCCGCCAGCGGGCCACCCGGGCCTGGGCGTCGGCCGGAGCCGGGCGAACGGGCAGCCTGGTCACGCTCATGCTCACGCCTGCCCGCCCGACGCGACGTCCCGCTCAGCGTCCCGCGCGGCGCCCCGCTCAGCGTCCCCTGTGACATCCCCGGTGGCGGCCTTCGCGGCGGATGACGCCACGTCCGTGAGGCGCGACCGATCCTCGCGGTGGTCGCGGTAGCGTGCCGCGGCGGGCAGGGCCCGCACGACGGCGGAGGCACCGGTATGGCCCGTGTCCAGCGCGGCGAGCCCGAACATCCGAAGCTCGGTGACCGCGTCCCGCGCGAGCCGGTGCGCGCCCTCCTCGGAACGGTAGCTCTTCGCCCAGGACGGCAGCCCCGCGAGTATCCGCCCCGCCTCGATGGCCAGCTGTTCGATCGTGAGCCCGGCCGGCGCGGCCCGCAGCACGTCGAGCAGCATCAGGCCAGCGATCTTTGCGCTGCTCGCGTCGTCAGGGAAGCGGCTGTCGGTCGCGATCCCGTCGGGGTCGACGAACAGATATCCCTCGGCTCGCTCCTCCAGCTCGAAGCCTGCCAGCTCCGCGGCCCGGCGGACCATCGTGCGGCCCGTCGGCGTGGCGAGATACGCCAGCTGCGCCGCGCTGAGCTGCCAGCGATAGACGACCGGGTCGTCGACCAGGCGCCGGATCACCGAATGCCGCAGCCAGAGATTGCGCCGGGAGTCGGAGACCGTCGGGGCCTCGGCCGCGGCGTCCCCGTAGCGGGTCTCGACGAGCATGTCGGCGATGAGCACGTCGATGTCGATCAGCTCCTGGTCCGGGGGCGGGGTCGCGCCGGCCTTCCCGGCATCGTCGGGAGTGTCGTCCGCAGTGGGCGTGGCGGGCGCGTCACCGACGCCGGGCGCCACGGACGCGCCGGCGGTGACCACCCGCGACGGCGCGACCGGCGCGGCGAGCAGCCGCACCAGGCGGGTGGTGTCGACGCGGTAGAGGACCTTCGCCTCCTCGGACTGCACATACGTGTCGGTGACGCCGTCCACCGCGCTGACCACGCCGAGGGACTCCAGGAGCTTCAGCGCGTCGACGAAGGCCATCCGCCCGGCGCGGCTGGCGGTGTCGAAGGGCGGCAGGGCGTCGTCCGCCGCGCAGGCCGAGGCGGCCCGGTCGGCCAGCAGCCCGATCGTCGTGACCGGACCGGCCATCAGCTCGGCGGCCACCACGCAGAACAGCACGTACCTGCTCCGGTCGAACGGGGCCCGCGTCGACCGCGGCCGGCGCGCCGGGCGCGACGGGTCCGGCTCCGAACGGATCTTCACCAGCCGCGCGTAGCCGGCCCGCGGCTCGACGACGAGCTGCCATCCGCAGAAGTAGTCGAACCAGTCCGCGATCGGCTT
>NZ_JWIO01000013.1:14317-24638 GCF_001017755.1 Protofrankia coriariae | reverse complement strand
CGATCGGCTTGCGCCGCCGCCGCACGACCGCGAACGCGTCCGGGCTGCTGGCCGCCGTCAGCAACGGGCTGCCGAGCAGCAGCCGGATGCCCCGGGCGACGTCGACGCGCTCGTCCTGGACGTGTTGGTTCGCCGACGAGCTCACCGCGCGGCCTCGCTGGGACGCGCGCGCTGGCCGACGAGGATGATCTCGACGACGTGGTCCGGGGCGGTCAGCACACCCCGCGGGGTACGGATCATCGCCAGCCTGCCGTCACCCGTCGGCCGCGCGACGATCTCGACCCGCCCGTCGGACGTCGTGGCCCGCCGCGCGCCCGAGCTGTCCAGCGGCCCGTCGAGCGCATGCCCCAGCAGGTCCAGCAGGTATGACAGCTCCTCATGGCCGAGCTCGGCCACCGCGGACAGGCGGATCGGCCCGTCCGTTCTCAGCCGCCGCCAGATGGCCTCCAGTTCGGCGCGCTCCCGCCGCGCCCGCTCCTCGCGCGCACGCCGGACGGCCGTGACGTCACGGACCCGGCCGGTCCGGGAGAAGCGCTCCACCCGGCCCGCGCGCCGCAGCAGCGTCGACACCTCCACCGAGGGGGCGTCCGCCCAGCTCACGCCGGTCGGCACCAGTTCGGGGTCGGCGTGCCGCAGGTGCGCGTGGCGGGCCGGGGCCAGCCCGAACGCCGCGCCCCACAGCCGGTGCAGGTCGTCCTCGGCGGGAGCGGCGGCGAACGCGCGCGCGAGCACGCGGAAGTCGCGGGCCGCGCTCGACGACCGCCGCCGGGACTCGCCGATGCGTTCCAGGGCCGCGAGCAGGGCGACGATCGCCCGCCGCGCCACCGTGTGCAGCTGCTCCGCCCGCGGGCGCGCACCGCCGTCCGGGTCGAACCACAGCCGCAGGCCCTCCCAGCGCAGCCGGCGGTGCTCCAGCCAGGCCGGCGCCGGATCGTCCCCGCCCATCGGCGAGAGCTCGGCGCCCAGCAGCGCGCGCCCGCGTAACGCGCCGACACCGCGGGACTCCACCCGCCGGATCGCCTCGCGGATCTCGTGCGACCGGTGATCGAGGTCGGTGACGAACTCCTGCAGGTAGGCGACGGTGGCCCGCTTGACCTCGTGGAAGGTGTCAAGATCGGCGTTCTCGGCCCGCAGGAGCCGCTGCAGCTCACCGTTGAACTGCTTGGTGTTCACCCGGAGAGCCTCAAGATGACCCTCAAGCTCACTGAGCGTCGTGAAGATCCTGCGGTTCGGCGAAGCCTCGTCGGCCATCAGCGCGTACAGCGCGTCCAGCCGGTCCACGATGGCGTCCAGAACGGCGGTCTGCAACGCGCCCGCCGAGGCGAGCACCGCCAGCGCGTGCTGGACGCCCGCGAACGCGGCCTCCCCACGTCGCGTCAGCGAGTACTGCAGGTTGCCGCGCTCGTACTCGGCGGCGGTGGTGTAGTCCGCGCCGTGGTTCTGGATGACGTCCAGCAGCCGCCATTTGCCCAGCTGCGCGAGCGCGCGGCCAAGCTCGTCCGGACCGAGCTCACGGAAGAACCCGACGGACGCCAGCCGGTCCGAGATGCCGTCGAGGCCCAGCGCGGTCTCCAGCCGCTCGTTCGCCTCACCGAAGACGTGCAGGATCGCCGTGTACAGGTCGACGTTCTGCTCGGTCGCGAACCGGAACATCTCCGGTGGCACCCGATGCGTCGAAGTCATCCAGTCACCGCCATGGCACCCCACCACCGGCCGCGCTCAGTGATCCACCGAATGTCCCACCGTAACTGACGAATCCGAAACTAACAGGCCCGACCCCAAGGCCGACCACCCGGCCCACTCTGATCGACACAGCGACGGCCTCCTCCGGACATCCTTGGCCAGGATGCGCGGAGACAGCCACCGGACGAGCTCACAGCCGTCACCGACCACGCCGACACAGTCGCGTTGGATCACGATTCACCGGCGTGCTGTTTTACAGATGATCTATGTGCTATCTCCATGGTCAACTGCGTGCTAAATCCTTGATCATAATCGTCTGTGCATGCATACGCCCCTCGCCTGCTCGACACAGAGCTTGCTGGCCAGATACCAAGGCGGACGCAGTCACCCCAACATGAACACCCACCCAGATCAGGCCCCAGCGTCACTACTCAGCACAACAGATCATGACTTTGTGTGATCTCATCGAGATCCTGGCCACCGGCCGTCCCAGCAGCAGACAAACAGCCCTGCCCGGCACACAGAGAGGGACCGGCCAGAGGTAACGGTCAGGACAGGGCGGCGTTCGATAGTATCGCTGTCGATAGTATCAACAGCGGTAGTATCCCAGCCGGCAGGCGGTGGCCATGGTCGATTTTGTGGGGCGGGAGCGGGAGCTGGCCGCGCTGGACGGGCTGCTGCGGGCGGTGGAGGCGCAGGTCGGATCGTCGCGGCCGGGCAGGTGCCTTCTCGTCCGTGGGCGGCGGCGGATCGGCAAGTCAAGTCTGGTCGAGGAGTTCGTCGACCGAGCCGATGTTCCCGCGGTGTTCTTCACCGCCGCCGGGGCGTCCGCCGACGTCGAACTGGAAGCGCTGCGGGAGGCGGTCGCCGCGTCCACGCTGCCGGAACGGACGGTATTCGCCGACTCGGTGCCCGGGAACTGGAGCGCGGCCCTGCGGCAACTGGCCGGGCTCCTCCCCGACGACCGCCCGAGCATCGTGGTGATCGACGAGGTGCCGTACCTGATGGACCGCGTCGACGCGTTCGAGGGGGTGCTGCAACGCGCCTGGGACAGGGAGCTCAGCCGCCGGCCGGTACTGCTTGTGCTGATCGGATCGGACCTGTCGATGATGGAGGCGTTGGGCTCGTACGGGCGGCCGTTCCACCAGCGCGGGCAGGAGATGGTGCTGGGCCCGCTCAACCCCGCCGAAGTCGGGCAGATGCTGCGACTGGGTCCGGCCGAGGCGTTCGACGCGGCGCTGGTGACCGGCGGGCTGCCGCTGNNGGTGACCGGCGGGCTGCCGCTGATCTGCGCGGCCTGGCCGGCGGGTGGGGATCTGTGGTCCTTTCTCGCCGCCGAACTGGCGAATCCCGTCTCCGCGCTGCTCGTCTCCGCCGAACGCTCGCTCGCCGCCGAGTTCCCCGGCTCGGCAAACGCCCGAGACGTACTGTCCGCTATCGGCAGCGGAGAAAGCGCGTTCACCAACATCGCCCGTGCGGCCGGCGTGATGGCGCACACCAGTCTCACCCGCTCGCTCGAACTTCTCGTCAGCAAACGGATCGTGGCAGCCGAACTGCCTGTCTGGACCATTCGCTCGAAGGAACGCCGCTACCGGGTCACCGACCCCTACCTGCGGTTCTGGCTACGGTTCATCGGCCCGTACCTGCCGGAGATCGAACGCCGCCGCGGCGACCTCACCCTGGCCCGGATCCGCGACGGGTGGACGTCCTGGCGCGGCCGGGCGGTCGAACCGCTCCTGCGCGACTCCCTCGCCCGCCTGCTGCCCGACCAGACGCTGCCCGCCGCCCCCGCCGTCGGCTCCTACTGGAACCGGCCGAACACCATCCAGATCGATATCGTCGCCGCCGACCGGGAACCGGTCGCCAAGGAGCTCTACTTCCTCGGCTCCATCAAATGGTTGGAACGCTCCGCGTTCGACCACCACGACCTCGCGGTGCTACAGAAATACCGGGCCGCGCTCACCGACGAGCCGCTCCCCCTCGTCGCGGTCAGCCGTGGCGGAGTCACCGCCACCGGCCTCACCGCCATCTACGGCCCAGCCGAACTCATCACCGCCTGGCAGACAACCTGAGCAGACGGAATTCGCCAGCCCGCCGTCCGACGAGGCGCAGACCGCGAACCGACGCTCTCCGGTAACACATGACGCCTCGGAGTCATCCAGTCGCCACCATGACCCCAACACCGGCCACGCTCAGCGATCCGTAAGGCTTCCCGCGTCCTGTCTCGTTCACTCTTGACCGATCTGGTTACGGCGTACACGCTGGTTACAGCGTAACCATGACGACCGGAGGGGAACCATGACCACGAGCAGCACACAACGGCGGCCCGGGACGGTCGCGCACGCGTTCGCCGACCTGATGAACGATCACGATCCGGACGCGGTTGACGGCTTCATCGCGGCGGACTACATCAACCACAACCCGTTCGTCGAGGACGGGCGCGAGGCGAACCGGGTGTTCTGGACGCAGTGGTTCGCCGCGTTCCCGGACACCGAGGTCAGCCTTGACGACGTCCTCGTCGACAGGGACCGGGTCGCCGGCAGGTTCACCTACCGGGCGACGTTCCAGGGCCCTTTCATGGGGCTGCCACCGACCGGGCGCGCGGTGGTGATGCATTCGATCGATATCTGGCGCGTGGTCGACGGCATGGCCGTGGAGCACTGGGACCAGCTCGACGGGCAGGCGTTCTTCGCGCAGCTGACCGGAGACGCCGACAACCGATGACGATCGACGCGCAGGACGGCCAGAACGGCCCGGCACCGACGCGTGCGCGGCGGCGCCGAGAGCGGGAACGCGCCGCCGCTCGCGAGGCGATCCTGTCCGCCGCGCGGGAACTGGCCCGGAGCGAGGGCTGGGAGACGGTGACCATGCGGCGGCTGGCGGAGCGCATCGACTACTCCACGAACTTCTCCTACCGCTACTTCACCGGCCGTGACGACATCCTGCTCACCCTCATCCGCGACGGATTCGCCCGGCTGCGCGACGCGATGGACACCGCAGGCCGACGGCCGGCGGCCGAATCCGCCGCCGAGGCGTCCGACACGGACGTCCCGGACGGCACAGACGTCGCGGCCATCCGACGGGCCGCACACGCCTACCTCGACTTCGCCCTGACCGAACCCGACCTGTACCAGCTCATGTACGGCCTGGGCGGCGTGCGCATGCCCGCCGCCGACACCTGGGTCGAGGGGCAGGCCGTCGGCGACGTCCTGACCGGGCTGCTCGCCGCCGCCGGCGACCGGCAGCCCGAGCAGCACGTGCTGCAACTGTGGGCCACGGCGCACGGGCTGGTCGCGCTGCTGGTCGTCGGCCGCGTCGACGTCGACTCCGCCGCGCTGCACGCCCTGCTCGAGGAGGCGCTGACCGACTGCCTCACCCGCGCCCTGCCCGCACCGGCGTCACCCGCATCACCCACGTCACCTCGGCACAGCGGCCGATCAGCAGCGGAACCGACTGGAAAGAGGCAGTTGTGAGCAGCCTGGCCACCGCCGCCGCGCTCGTCGCAGTCGCGGCTGCCGCGATCATCTATGGCACCGACGTCTTCTCCGCGCTCGTACTGCGCCCTGCCGCGGTCGATGCCGCTGACGCCTCCGTGGCCGACCTGCTCGGCCGGGTCCACGAGTACGGAGATCGCCGGCTGCCCGTGCCCGGAGCGGTCTCCGTCCTCGCCGCGGCGCTCGCCACCGTGGCCAGCGACACCAACCCCGCGCGCATCGGCGGCGCGACAGCGCTGGCCGCGCTGCTGGCCTGGCTCGCGATCTACGTACGCGTCAGCGCACCGATCAACAGACGGCTCCGCGCGGCCGCGGCCAACCACACCGTCCCGGCGGACACCCGAGCCCTCCAGCAACGCTGGGACAGCGTCATCTGGACCCGGGCCGCCCTGCAGAGCATCGCGCTGGCCGGTCTACTCGTCATCATCCTCGGTCGATGACCAGGAGACCTGTCCAGCGACCACCGTGTCCAGTTACTGGGAGTGTTGTGAACATGGATCCACGGCAGACCGCCGACGCGGTCGCGCAAGCTATGACATCTCGTGACCACGCGGCGCTCATGGCCCTGTACGCCGAGGACATCGTCTTCAGTTCGCCCGTCACCGCCGTGCGGTTCACCGGCAGGGCAGAGGTGGGCGCGCTCATGTCTCACGTCCTCGCCGGTTTCCAGAGCTGGGAACGCACCTTCGTGTTCACCGGCGACGACGAGTGCGTGTTCGGCGCCCGCGGGCGCATCGGCGGCCACGACATCGACCTGGCCGAACACTTCCGTCTGGACCCGACCGGACGCGTGGCCGAGATCAGCATCTATGGACGCCCGCTGGCCGGCATCGCCGCCATCGCCGCCATCGCCGCTGTCACCGCCCCACCGCTCGCCGCCCGCCACGGCCGCAACCGTGAGCGCCTGGTCGGCCGGATCTCCCGCGGACTCCCCGGCGCCCTGGCCCGGGGAGACCGGCTCATCACCCGCCTGGCCCGCTGAAACGCACCCCCGCCGCCGGCGCGGCAACCCCTCAAAAGCCACAAAACCCCCAGAGGTGTTGATCATGGGGGGTCACGGGGGGCTTGGCCCCCCGGCAGACATCGCGGCTGGTAGCGCAGTCGATCGCAGATCGACAAGCAGCCGAAGCCAGCCCGTGGGCGCGGCAGGGATCGAACCTGCGACCACTCGCTTGTAAGGCGAGCGCTCTCCCGCTGAGCTACGCGCCCGGGATGCTCGTAAGCGTACGCAACAGCGCACGGCTGTGGGGGATGGGTGCCACGGAAACCGGTGCCCGGCACGGATGTCGACGTTGTCCACGCCGGGGAACGTCCGTCCGGGCCCGGCGCGGGGTTGCCGACTGTCCGGTGTTGCCGGCTGTCCGGGCGCGCCGCTGGCCCGCGCGTGTGCCCGCTTGGCCCTGCCGCCGGTCGGACGGGCCGAGCGGGCACACGTCACCGGTCACCTCAGGCTGTTGCCCAGCATCCGCGCGAGGGCGGCTTCGACCTCGGCGCTGAGTTCGGGGGGCGCGGGCACCGGCGGTGCGGACGCGCTTCCCGGCAGCGGCGCCGGAACGTGGACCGGAAGATCAGAACCGGCTGGTGCCGGGGAGGTCTCCCGGCCGCAGTCCTGACACGAGATCGAGCCGAGAGCCTTGGCCAGGCGTGTCGAGCCGCAGCTGCCGCAGCGGTCGAGGGTCTGCGACCAGCCGACCGTCTGCTGGCACTGCGGGCAGAACAGCACCTGCTCCCCCGCCACGACCGCCCGCCGCCACGGGCTGGCTCCCCGGGTGGGGTCGGTCTGGCGGGTGTGACAACGAAAGCACGGCATCCTGCAACCTGATGTGACGGGAAAGACCGGGTGCAGCCTACAGCGCGGCGAGCGCCTTGAGGTATTCGGCGTGGTCCCGAGCCTCACCGGGACTGTTCACGATCTTCCAGTGGACGGCACCCTCCTTGTTGATGATGAAGGTCGCCCGCAGGGCAAATCCTTTGCTCTCCTCGAAGACGCCATAGCTGCGCGCCACCTCGCCGTGCGGCCAGAAGTCCGCCAGCAGCGGGAAGTCGTATCCCTCGCGCTCCGCCCACACCTTGTGGGCGTAGGGCGAGTCGACCGAGACCGCGAGGACCTGCACATCGTCGTTCTGGAACGACGAGAGCTCGTCGCGAACCGCGCAGAGCTCGCCCTGGCAGATACCGGTGAAGGTCAGGGGGTAGAACAGGAGCACGACGTTACGCCGCCCGCGGAACTCCGAGAGTGTGACCTCCTCGTTGTTCTGATCACGCAGGGTGAAGTCAGGGGCGATGCTGCCTACGTCGACGGCCACTGGCACATCCTCTCGACAGTAACGGTGTGTATTCGGATAAGGGGCGGCTGGCCACCCGTTCCCAGCATGCCATCTGTTCGGCCCCTGGATCAGGATCCCTCGTGCCGGCGACCGCCCGTGCCGGGTGCCACCGCCCACGACCTCCTGCCGACCTCCTGTCACCTCCCGCGGTTTCCGATCAGTCGTGCGGCGCCGACGTGACCGGGGACTACTGCCCAGATGTCCCGGCCGGTAACATTCATCCCGTCCCGTCGACCCGGATGCGCCTGCGTCACTCGCTCCCGTCCGCTTCAAGCTCCCATCTGTTACATGGGTGTATCCGCTTCCTTCGACAGCGGACACCTCGCGCGGCAGCCGGGTGGTCTGCCGGTGTTGTTCCGATCGGCCCGGATCGGCGCATCCGTCAGGGGTGTATGAAACCGCGGGGGATGTACAGACGACGGCACACGAAAACGCAGGGGGCACGGTGACCGATCAGAATTTCGGTCCGTATGGTCAACACGGATACGGACAGCAACCGCCGGGGCCACACAGTACGAATCCGTACGGCCAGCCCCCGCCCGGGGACCGCCACAACAACCCCGGATACGGGGAGCAGCCCGGATACGGGGCCGGGTACCCCACGTCGGGTGCCCTTGTTCCCGGCGGCCACCCACAACCCGTGGGCGCGGGCATCCGCGGCAAACGACGCAATCCCTTCGCGTCCTGGCTCGGCCTGCCTCTGATCACCCTTGGCATCTACGGCATCGTGTGGGTCTACAAGACCAACAAGGAGCTCAACGCCTACGACCGGCGGATCGACGTCAACCCGGTCCTGTCGGTGCTCGCGGTGACGTTCGGGGCGTTCCTGATCGTGCCACCGTTCGTGGCCGTGTGGCGGCTGGGCACCCGTGCCCGCCAGGCCCAGCGAGCGGCCGGTCTACCCGAACTGAGCGCCGGTGTCGCCTTCGTCCTCTGGCTCGTCGGTGGAGGCCCGCTGTACCTCCAGTACGAGATCAACAAAATCTGGGGCCGCTACCCGGGCTCGCTGGAAGGGCAGCAGGTCCCTCTGTACGCCTGAGCTGTCCGTACACCTGATCGGTCTGCCTGGCCTGCCGGTCCACACGGCGGGGNNNNGCGGGGACGCCGCCCGCCTGCCCGCCTGCCCGCCTGCCCGCCCGGGACACGATCGGGGCGAGTGTGTTGGCGGATACGCTTTCCGGGCCGGTGAGTGTATCCAACGACACATTCTCGTTGATCTTCGATGACGGTCGGCCTCCGGCGGTGGGTTCCCACCGCCGGTACGGCCGCGTGCGAGACGGCCCGGCAGGGGCGCTCGCGGGTGCCCGAAAGCCGGGTATCACTCGCAGGCCCCCGCCGGGCCTTCCGGTCGAACCGGTCACCGTCCGCGGCTGGGTGGGGCCGTCCCCGGGAACCCGGCGCTTGTGGCCCCCCAGCCGAGGCCGGACGGGGACGCCGGTATCGGCCCGGGTCCTCGCCCGTCTGGCTGGTGGTCGTCACCACCGGTGCCAGGGCCCGGCAAGGGATGCCCACGGCGCGCAGGCGGTACTGGCAGCCCGTCCCTCGGCCACCCGGTTGAGAGGGCCCGCCGCCCTGACGGACGGCTAGCGGTGTCGGACCCGTTGGGACTTGGGAGCGGCAAGCCGCATGCCGGCCCACTCGGTGGCGACGCTGACGGTGCTCGTCTGCACCAGGCCGACGGCCGGCACGGCCTCCAGCACGTCGCTGGGCTCCACATGGCCGGCCCGGCCGGCCTTCGGCGTCAACAGCCAGATCACACCGACCTCCGACAACTGGCGGCGCGCGTCGATGAGTGCCTCAACAAGGTCGCCGTCGTCGTCCCGCCACCACAGCAGTACGACATCGACCACATCGTCGGAGTCCTCCGGGACGAGTTCCGTTCCGCTGGCCGAGGTGACGGCGTCGAGAAGATCATAGGCGATGTCGTTGTCTTCGTTGAGCGACTGAACCAGTACCCCGGGCGTAATGCCCAGACGTTCCGCACGCCGCTGACCCTCGGCGTTCGCCGCGGTCGGACTCACCCTCAACAACCTCCTACTCGTGTCAGCTGCCCGCGGGCACGCTGCCCGTGAGCACCGGCTGTACGGCACGGCGGTTGTTCGATCCACCTGCTGCGCGCACCACCGTGGACCTAGTCCACCGGAGCACCCCGGGGCAGCGCAAGTGCCACGCCGGTAGTTGTGGACAAAGGTGCCACCCGTACCGGCTCATCCGGACAGAAACGAGAGTCGAACAGTGCGTTCAGGATTGTCCACGTTGAGATCCACGAGCGCGATCGACTGCCATGTTCCGAGGAGCAGGCGGCCGTCGAGGACCGGCACGGTCAGCGACGGGGAGATCAGCGCCGGCAGGACGTGCGAGCGCCCGTGACCCGCCGAGCCGTGGGCATGCCGCCAGCGGCCGTCCGCCGGCAGCAGTTCATCGAGCGTGGCGAGCAGGTCGGCGTCGCTGCCCGAACCGAGCTCGAGCAGGGCGACTCCGGCGGTCGCGTGCGGAACGAACACCGACAGCAGCCCGTCCCCGCGCCCGGCCACGAACCGACGGGCGTGCCCGGTGAGATCACGGACACACTCCGTCCCACCGGTGTGTACGGACACCGTGGTCGTCTCCATGCTCCGCCCTCTCCCGACCTTCTTCCTCCGCCGCGCTTCCCGCGCGCTTCCGCCTCGCTTCCCCCTGTGCCACCGTCGCCGTGTCACCGTCGTCGTGCCCGCGTCCCCTTCCCCGTCCCATTGTCCCGCTCCGGTCCCGGCCCTGGGATGTCCCACGGATGTCCACGGTGGACGTCCCACGGCGGGCGGTGGGCCCGCTGGAGCC
>NZ_JWIO01000013.1:11171-14266 GCF_001017755.1 Protofrankia coriariae | reverse complement strand
TCGTCGGCGCGCCGCCCCGTCCCGCGGGGGCGGCGCGCCGACGACGGTGCGTACCCACGGCCGTCGATCCAGGTCAGTTCCCCAGCACCCCGCACACCCGAGAAAAATCATGATCGTGTGTTCTTCGACCGGGTGGGCCACAAGTAACGTCGGGAAGCGTGACGAGCCCCCCCGCGCAGAGCACGATGGAAGGGGACCCACTCACGACGAAGCATGCGCACAACGACCAAGTGACGTCAGGGAGAACACGTGGCGAAGGACAGCGGCAGGAGGTTCTCGGTCATCACCGACGGGCTTCCCAGCCAGTTGCCGGACATCGACCCGTCCGAAACCGGCGAATGGCTGGAGTCCCTGGACTCGGTGATCGACGAGCAGGGCCGTGGCCGGGCCCGATTCCTCATGCTGAAGCTGCTGGAACGGGCCCGGGAGAAGGCTGTCGGAGTGCCCGGACTCACCAGCACCGATTTCATCAACACCATCCCGCCGGAGCGGGAACCGTGGTTCCCCGGGGACGAGCACATAGAACGGCGCATCCGGGCCTATGTCCGCTGGAACGCGGCCATCATGGTAAGCCGTGCGAACCGGCCCGAATACGGTGTCGGCGGACATATCGCGACATACGCGTCCAGCGCCGCTCTGTACGAGGTGGGATTCAACCACTTCTTCCGCGGCAAGGACAACCTGACCGGCGGGCCCGGCGGCGACTCGGGCGACCAGGTGTTCATTCAGGGACACGCCTCGCCGGGTATCTACGCCCGGGCCTTTCTCGAGGGCCGGCTGACCGCGGCGCAGCTCGACGCGTTCCGCCGGGAGGGCGAGCCCGGTGGGCTGTCCTCCTATCCGCATCCCCGTCTCATGCCCGACTTCTGGGAGTTCCCGACCGTCTCGATGGGCCTCGGGCCGATCCACGCCATCTACCAGGCCCGGTTCAACCGCTATCTGCTGAATCGGCGGATCAAGGACACCTCCGGCAGCCGGGTGTGGGCCTTCCTCGGTGACGGCGAAATGGACGAGCCCGAGTCGATCGGCGCGCTCGGCATCGCCGCGCGCGAGGAGCTCGACAACCTCATCTTCGTCGTGAACTGCAATCTGCAGCGCCTCGACGGGCCGGTCCGCGGCAACGGGAAAATCATGCAGGAGCTGGAGTCGCTGTTCCGCGGCGCCGGCTGGAACGTCATCAAGGTGGTCTGGGGCCGCGACTGGGACCCGCTGCTGGCCAAGGACACCGACGGGGTGCTCGTCCACCGGATGAACACCACCCCGGACGGCCAGTTCCAGACCTATACGACATCGTCCGGCGCGTACATCCGGGAACATTTCTTCGGAGTGGACGCGCGGCTGCGCCGTATGGTCAAGGACCTGTCCGACGACGAGCTGCGCAAACTCTCCCGCGGCGGGCACGACTACCGCAAGCTGTACGCGGCCTACAAGGCGGCGACCGAGCACACCGGCCAGCCCACCGTCATCCTCGCCCACACCATCAAGGGCTGGACGCTGGGCAAGGACTTCGAGGCGCGTAACGCCACGCACCAGATGAAGAAACTCTCCAAGGCCGATCTCAAGGAGTTTCGCGACCGGCTCTACCTGGACATTCCCGACTCCGAGCTGGAGAGCGGCCTGCCGCCCTACTTCCATCCCGGCCCGGATTCGGAGGAGATCCAGTACATGCGGGAACGGCGGGCCGCGCTGGACGGCACGCTGCCGCGACGGGTCGTGCGCGCCCGGCCTCTCCCGCAGCCGCCGGAGTCAATCTTCGGTGACCTGCGCCGGGGCTCGGGCAAGCAGCCGGTGGCCACCACGATGGCCTTCGTCCGGCTGCTCAAGGACCTGATCAAGACGAAGGAGATGGGCGCCCGGTTCGTCCCGGTCATTCCGGACGAGGCGCGCACCTTCGGTATGGACGCCATGTTCCCGACCGCCAAGATCTACTCACCGCACGGCCAGCGTTACGAGGCCGTGGACCGTGAGCTCCTGCTTTCCTACCAGGAGTCCGAGTCCGGCCAGATGCTGCACGAGGGAATCAACGAGGCCGGTTCGATGGGATCGGTCATCGCCGCGGGCACCGCATATGCCACCCACGGGGTGCACATGATTCCGGTGTACGTGTTCTACTCGATGTTCGGGTTCCAGCGGACCGGCGACCAGATGTGGGCGCTCGGTGACCAGCTCGGCCGCGGCTTCCTGCTCGGGGCCACCGCGGGCCGCACGACCCTCAACGGCGAGGGGCTTCAGCACCAGGACGGCCACTCCCTGCTGCTCGCCTCGACGAACCCGGCGTGTGTGGCCTACGACCCGGCGTTCGCCTTCGAGGTCGCCCACATCGTCCGGGACGGCCTCGACCGCATGTACGGCGAACGCAGCGAGGACGTCTTCTACTACCTGACCGTCTACAACGAGCCGTTCCCGCAGCCGGCCGAGCCGGCCGGGGTCGACCCGGCGCAGATACTCGCCGGCATGTACCTGTTCCGGCCGTTCGCCGAGGCGGGCCTGCCGGNCGGGCCTGCCGGTACGGCCGCCGGCCGACACCGGCTCCTCGGCGGGCGGGTCGTCGGACGCCGAGCCGCCCCGCGCGCAGCTGCTGGCCAGCGGCACCGGGATGCGCTGGGCGCTGGACGCCCAGGAACTGCTCGCGAACGACTTCGGCGTACAGGCGGACGTGTGGTCGGTGACCTCCTGGAACGAGCTGCGCCGCGAGGCGCTCAGCTGCGAGGAGCACAACCTGCTCAACCCGGACTCGGTGGAACGCCGGCCGTACGTGACCCGGCTCCTACAGGGGGCACCCGGGCCGGTGATTACCGTCAGCGACTGGATGCGTGCGGTACCGGACCAGATCTCCCGCTGGATTCCCCAGGACTACTCCTCCCTGGGCACCGACGGTTACGGACGCTCGGACACCCGGGCGGCGCTGCGCCGCCACTTCCATGTCGACGCCGAGTCGATCACGGTGGCGACCCTGGAAGCTCTGACCCGCCACGGTGCGATCAAGGCGACGGTCGTCGAGGACGCGATCCGCCGGTACCGGCTGCGGGAGGCGTGACACCAGGAGGTGTCACACTGCGTTGAAGCCCCAGTGGCGACCGGCCGGCCGCCGACCA
>NZ_JWIO01000013.1:4930-11151 GCF_001017755.1 Protofrankia coriariae | reverse complement strand
GCCGGTCGGGCCGGCCAGCCGGTCGGTCAGCGTCCCAGTGCGGCGTGCATCTCCCATACCAGGATCTCTGCCGGTCCGGCCTCGGCGGTCACGGCAAGCCCGTCACAGCCCCTGATCCGGGCCGCGTCCCCGGTATCGAGTTCGCCCGCGCTCTCCAGCGTGACCGCGCCGCGCGCGACGAACAGGTGCGCCCACGGCGCGGACGGCAGGTGCACCCGGCCGGCGGCGGGCAGGCGCGCCGCGTGCAGGACCGCCTTGCGCTGCTGGATGTCGATGGCGGCGTTCGAGCCCTCCCCGCCGGCGATCGTCACCAGCTCACCGGTGGCGAGGGCGTCCGTCACGTCCCGCTGGGCATAACTGGGCGTGATCCCGGTGTGGTCGGGGGTCACCCACATCTGGATGAAGTGGACGGTGCCCGGATCGCCGGGGACGGGACTGGCGCCCGGGGCATCGGCTGTCCACGGATCATCGGTGGCGCCCACCGCGTTCATCTCCGCGTGCAGGATCCCCGTACCGGCGCTCATACGCTGAGCGACCCCGGGCCGGATGGTGCCATGGGTCCCGGTGGAATCGGTGTGCAGGAGCTCACCCTCCAGCACCCATGTCACGATCTCCATGTCCCGGTGTGAATGGGTGGCGAAGCCGCCACCGGGAGCGACATGGTCGTCGTTACTGACCAGCAGCAGGCCGAAATGGGTGTTGGCCGGATCATAGTGGCGACCGAACGCGAACGAGTGGCGGGAGTCCAGCCAGTCATTCCGGGTCACCGCCCGACCGTCCGCGCGTCTGACGGCAATCCCCGCCCCCCGCAACGCCGAGATATCGGTCACAGTCACTCGCGCCCCTTTCCTGTCGCTGGCCCGCGTCCTCCGGCTACCATCGTTGCGGCTACTATCGGTGCGCCAGTTGCCGTAGGGTTCATCCGACGTACATGCTGCCGAGACCATGGTCCAACCTATTCGCCCCGACGGCTATGATCCCAGTCGGACGTCCAGGAAGAACGGGGCCTTTGGCCGACCAGTGGCCAACTGGCCCCCAGGCGCGACCAGAGGGCCTCGTGAGGAGGCGATGTGACGGCTGCCGACAGCCGGACGCGACAGCAGATGCCAGAGCCGCCACGGACAGAAATACTACTCGGCGTCATCGCCGGAATACGAAAACGTGACATGGCCTGTACGAAGCTGGGGAAACCGGCATGATTCTGCGTTTCCGTAGGATCGACAGACTGGAGAATCATCCCAATCTCCGTGGGATCCTCGCGATTCTTGCCCAACTCGTGCACACCAGTGACGCCGAACTCAACCAGCTTGCCTCGGCCTGGCGCAACACGCCACAACTCGCCACCGCACGGGACAAGGCACTCTCACCGGACGCGCCGCTGGTCATCGAGGTCCTCGCCGCGTTCGACGCCCTGTCGGCCATCTACGCCGACGACCTCGCCGGCATCGACGACTACGTGACGGTCGACCCGAACGTCACCGCGACCGCGCTCAAGGCGGTCCGGGACGCGATCGCGGCCGCCTACGCCAAGCCGGTTCTCACCCGGTCGGAGTACGCGGCGCTGCTGCGGCCCTGGCGCACTGTCTACCCCCGCAGCCGCGGGCACGAACCAGATCTCGGCCCATTCGGATCCGAGGTCAAGCGGGTGCTTGCCGCGCTGCCGGCGCTGTCACGGCGCTGTCACGATGCCGACAGCCTGCGAACCTACGACCGCCTGCTGGTCGCCGCGTTCACCCGGGACGAGAGCGCCCACCAGGACGCCATGCAGATCGCGTTCAACAGCGCCGTGCGCACGGGACGCCGCCGGGTGTGGACGCTGGTACGCCGCAGCGCCGCCGAGGGCTTCTGGCGGCTGTGCCCGTCCTGCCACACGACGATCGACTCCGTGGACGTCGGCACCGACCAGCGGGTCATGGAACTCTGCGCGGACCTCGCGTGCGCCCTGCTCGTCCAGGACATCCTCGACCCCGACACCGTCGCGAGCCTGACCGCGCCGCTGCACACGCTGGTCCCGCTCCAGGAACGCTACGACACCAACCGCTACCGCTAGGCCGCCAGGCCGTGGCCGGCCGCCCGACGCACGCGCGCGGACGCGCGGTCACACTGGCGGCGCCCGGACGAGCGACCTTCTACCGGAGGTGGCTCGGCCACGGTCAGATGGCTGTCGATCGGCGCGGTCGGAGGGACCGGCGGGATCCAGGCCGACGCACACGTCAGGGCCATCCCGCACGTCAGGACCGTCCCGCGCGCTCTCCAGCCTGACGGCGTGCCGGCCCCGGCCGCCGAGCGGGCGGAAAACCCGCGCGCATACCCGTCCGGCCGGACAGCCCCGGCGGCGCCCGTCAGCCACGCGTAAAGATGCCATTACGCACTGCTCAGCCGGACAGGTCCGCTCAGGACTTTTCGGAAGCGGCCCCTTCGAGAGCGGCCCTGCCGGGGCCGCCGTATACCCGGATACCCGCCCGGACAGTCATCCGCGCATACCCTTTGATCGAATGATTGTCACGGGCCGGTTCGGGCCGGGCGGCCGCCTCACACCGTCCGGACGCGTGGTGTGGGCACGGCCATCGGTTGCCGCGTGGCAACCGCACCGCTGCCGACCATGCTCCTCGGCATCGGAGGCACCCGCCGCGGTTCGATGATGCCCCCCGTCGGCAGAATCTCCCCCGTGTCGTCAAAAAGGATCACACCATTACACAGCAGACTCCAGCCCTGATCGCAGTGCCGGTTCGTCACCCGCGCAGCGTCCCGGTCGGGACTGTTGGCGGACGGGCACGGTGGCTGGTGAGGACAACCCCCCCGGCCGGTTTGACGTACCTGTGGACTCGCCGACGTCGTTGTCGATGGATCTCCAGAAACCGGTGTTCCTCGCACAGTCACAGAAGATTACGCCTCCGCGTAACGGACGTCACATCGGCCTGCGCTCTCAGGGTGTCGGTAGTAGGACGACAGGGACAGCGGCATACGACCCGGCCGCCGCGGCCCGGCGCGTCGCGCCTTGTGTCTCCATTCGCTCGCCTTGCGTCTCGATTTGCGACAGCCGCTGCCTCGTGTCAGCGGTCCGGAAGCACCTGGTGACAGATACCGGATATGACGATGCCAACCGGATGCCGGTCGGATGTCGGTCGGATGTCGACCGGATACTGTCCGGATGTCGACCGATAGCCGGAAAATCCCTTCGGTACGTTTTCTCGGGACCCTTTACGGAGGTGTGACCGGTCGCCCTGCCGGCGACCCGCGCATAACGTGATCAGGAGGCCCCGGTGGATCGGGACCGACGCCGGCCGCGGACGCCCCGGCCGCACCTGCCCCGGCCCGATCCCCCACGGCCGGGGCGGGCACAGCCGGGCTCCGCCCGTCGGGCGGCGGCCCGCGNNNGGCCCGCGGACGCCCCTCGGCCGCCGTCATCGTTCCGATCACGATCGTCGTCATCCCGGCTGTCGTCCTGCGAGCCCTGGCCATGATCGCCTATCGGCCGGCGCTGGAGTTCTCCGGGGACTCCATGGCCTACCTGCGGCTCGCCCGGCCCCTGGTGCCCGATCCGGTCCGACCGGCGGGCTACCCCCTGCTGCTGCGCGCACTGTCCGTGACGCACCAGCTGTGGGTGGTACCGGCCGTCCAGCACCTCACGGGCGTCCTGCTCGGCATCCTTCTCTACGCGCTGCTGGTGCACCGCGGGCTGACTCCCCGAGTGTCGGCGCTGGCGGCGACGCCGGTGCTGCTGGACGCCTACCAGGTGAACATCGAGCACTTCGTCATGGCGGAGACGCTGTTCGAGGCGCTGCTCGTCGCGGCCGTCGCAGCCCTGTTGTGGGCACCGAAACCGTCCGTGGCGGCCTGTGGACTCGCCGGGGGCTGCCTGGCCCTGGCGTCGCTGGTCCGCACGGTGGGAGTCGTCCTGGGGCTGCTGGCGCTGGCCTGGGTGCTGCTGCGACGGCTCGGCTGGTCACGTTCGGTCGTCTTCGGTGGCGCGCTGGCCGCACCGCTGGTGGGGTACGCCGTCTGGTTCCATTCCATCCACGGCGCCTACGCCCTGACCGGGGGTGACACGTACTGGCTGTACGGCCGGGTGGCGCCCATCGCCGACTGCGCACAACTGGATCTCAGCCCGGACGCCCGTCTGTTCTGCTCGCCGCATCCGCCGGCGCAGCGGCCCGGGCCGAACTACTACGTGTGGAACCACGCCAGCCCCCGGTTCACCGTCGATCTCCCCGCGGACCGGAAGGAGGCCGCGTTGGCCGAGTTCGCCCACGAGGTCATCCTGTGCCAACCGGTGGACTACACGCGGATGGTGACCGGTGAGGTGGCCCATTTCTTCACGCCCGGCCGGTGGGTGGGGGCCCGCGACTGGCACGTCGGTAGTTGGCAGTTCCCCGCCGAGGCGGTGCCGGCCTACTGGAACATCAGCGCGCCGTTGATCACCTTCGACGGTACCCAGGTCGCCCGGCAGGTCGACCCCGGGCCGGCCGCGCTCCTGCGGGCCTACCAGCGCTACGTTTTCACCCCGGGGCCGGCGCTGGCCGTCATGGTGGCGCTCGGTGTTGCCGGCTTTCTGCCCACGGGCGGGCGCGCCAGTCGCGGGCGGGCCGGCGGCACCAGCTCCGACAGCGACACTGGCACCGAGAATGACACTGGCACCGAGCGTGACACCAGCGCTGACAACGGTGCCGACACCGGCGGCGGCACTGGTGCTGGCAGCGACACTGGCGCTGGCAGCGAGGTCGGGCGGTTGCGCGCGGACTGCGCGTTGCTGGTGACGGCGGGGATGGCGCTGTTGGTGGTCCCGTCCGCCACGGTGTGTTTCGACTACCGCTACCTGTTACCGACGCTGGTGCTGCTCCCGCCGGCCGCGGCGCTGGGCTGGCAGCGGATCTCCCGTTTCTCGTCCGGCCGCCGGCCCGGGCTGCCCCGGCAGCCGCAGCGCCGGCGACACCGGAGGGCCACACACTCCACTCACCGCGTAGGCGCTCGGGTACGTAGGGCGCACGGGGAGCGCGGGAGGCGCGGCTGGTGACCGGGGCTGTGGTCAGGATGCCCAGACGGCCAGGCGGGGCGCCTCCATGGCGGGGCAGGTGTCCATGACGACGGGCACTCCGGCCCGCTCCGCCCGCCGGGCGGCGGCGTCGTCACGGACACCGAGTTGCATCCAGATCCCCCCGGCGCGGATGGCGATCGCGTCGTCGACCACCGGGCCGACCAGCTCCGAGCGGACGAAGAGGTCCACCACATCCACCGGGAACGGGATCTCCGCCAGCGAGGCGTACCCCTGCTCACCCGCGACCACGGGCGCGGACGGGTGGACCGGAACGGTCCGTTTGCCATTCGCGCGCAGATAGCCCGCGATGGAGTAGGCGACCCGGGAGGTGTTCTGCGACAGCCCCACTATCGCCCACACCTTCGTGTCGGCCAGCATCCGTCGGATGATCTCGTCGGTTCCGTAGCGCACGCCCAGCACCAACCCGTGACACCGGCACGGTCATTCCACGTCCGCCGGGGCCGCCGGACATTTCGTGAGCGGGCGGGGCCAGCGGTCACGCCGGCGCCGGGCCGTGTACGGCGCGTGCCCGAGTGGCGGCTGGGCGTCGAGTGACATGGGTAATCTTGGCGTCATGTCCGTCACCGCCGGGCCCGGCGCGCTGTCACGGGCTGCCGCGCCGTCACAGATCCCGTCACGGGTTGTGGAGACGGACGGGGCAGCCCTGCCCCTTTCTCCCGCCCGGTCGGAAACTCCGGCGGCCGGTGGCGGAGACTTCTACGATCACCATGTGAAGAACCGGACATGCGCGCCGGCCCCGTGCTCGCCGCGCCCACGGACGAACGGCGTGGCGGCATGAGCCCCCGCCATGAGGTGACCGTCGCGGCATCGGCCGAGCGCGACCTGCAGCGGCTGCCCGACCGGACCGCCGGCGAGATCCGCCGGTTCCTGGGCGGCCCGCTGCGCAACGATCCGCGCCGGGCGGGCACACCCCTGTCGGAGTCGCGTTCGACGATGTGGGAGGCGACCGGCCCGTCCTGGCGGATTCTTTACCAGGTGGACGCGAACACGCTGTCCGTCCGGGTGATGGTGGTCGCGCACCGTCGTCATCCGACCAGTCGTGCCTCGTAGCGGCACGGGGACCTGAGCCCGCCGAACCTTCCGGATCGGCTTCCGGGCCCGGCGGGAACCACGAGCGCGGAAAAGCATGATCGCATCGCCTTCGGTCCGCCGGCGGCCGTCGCCC
>NZ_JWIO01000013.1:0-4922 GCF_001017755.1 Protofrankia coriariae | reverse complement strand
GCGGCCGTCGCCCGCCAGCGGACCGTCGGCCGTCGCTCGGGTCATCCGTTCCGGAAGCGTCACTTGAAGTAAATGTTTACGCTGTCGGAGCAAAATTTTTCGCCTGATGACGCTTCGTCTGTAAAAGTTTCTTTAAATAAAAGATTATTTAAAATAATTTAATTAGTTAACTCATTTTAGCGTGAGGCCGATCACCTGACTGACCCTGGTCCGGCTATGGTTGCCCAGCCGGAAGATCCGGAGGCTGCTGATCAAATACCGTTACTCGGCAGCCCCCTGGTGGCATGTGGCGAACTCCTGGGGGTTGGGATGGGACCGGTCAGTGCCGCAGCAGAACATCTGCATGCCTCGTACGACCCCGTGTTCGTCCTGCTCTCCTTCCTTCTCGCCGCGTTCGGTTCGTTCGCGGCCCTGGCGTGCGCGGTCCGCCTACGTACGACCACCGGCGCCCGTCGACTGGCGTGGACGACTCTCACGGCCGTGGCGCTGGGCGGGTGCGCGATCTGGTCGATGCACTTCGTCGGGATGGTCGCTTACCGTATAGAGCTGGGTATCACGTTCAACGAGGTGGTCACCGCCCTGTCGCTGCTCACCGCCGTGGTCGTGGCCGGCGTCGGACTCACGGTGGTAGCCGCCGATCCCGACAACGTCCTGCGGCTGCTCACCGGCGGAGTGGTCGCGGGAGCCGGTGTCGCCGCCATGCACTACACCGGCATGTACGCGATGCACACCCAAGGGACGATCAGCTACGCGATGCCGCTGGTCGGCCTGTCCATTGTCATCGCCGTCGTGGCCTCGACAGCCGCCTTCTGGATCGCGTTCCACATCGGTGGTGTCAGCCTACGCATCGTCGCATCGGTGATCATGGCGGTCGCGGTGTGCGGGATGCACTACACGGGCATGGCAGCCACCCGCGTCACCGCCGACCCCGCCGTGCCACGACCTCACGGCGTCGATCCTTTCGCCATGGGGACCATCACCGCTTTCACCGCGTCCATCGTTCTGATGTTCATCATCTTCGCCGCGACCGGCGGGATCGGCGCCCCCATACCCGATCATCACCACCCCCCCGCCCGCTCAGAAAGGCCTACCCCGGCCAGCTTTTCCCGTGCTGACAGCAGCCCCTCACCGCGCGGTGCGGCGCATTCACACCAGCCGGCATCCACTGCCGGCGCCGGTGCCGTAACCACGCAGGTCATCCCCTCCCCCGTCCCGCACTCCTCCGCCGCGGACCCCGACGCACTCGGTCCGGCCAGGAAGAACCACCGCCTGTCGCGATCTCCGGGACGGTGACACGACCGCCAGTGACGATCACCGCACCAGTGGCCGCCACCCGTCGCGGGACCAGCCCGCGGATCCACGCACCCCCGTGTCCCGATCCCGGGAAAACAGGTTCACCCGAAAACCCGTTCGGAGTTTCGATCTGACCTCTGACAAGGAAAGAAAATGAAGATTCTTCTACTCGCGTCCGCATTCAACGGGCTCACCCAGCGGGCATGGATCGAGTTACGGCGCGCGGGCCACCGTGTGACGGTCGAGCTCGCGCTCAGCGCGGAAACGATGCGCGAGGCCGTCCAGCTGTCCGATCCTCACCTGATCATATGCCCCTTCCTGCGCGAACGGGTACCGGACGACATCTGGACGACCCGACAGACGATCATCATTCACCCGGGGCCGGTCGGTGACCGCGGGTCGTCCTCGCTCGACTGGGCCATTCTGGAAGGGGCGTCGACCTGGGGAGTCACGGCCTTGCAGGCCGTCGCCGAGATGGACGCCGGGCCGATCTGGTCGACCCGGGAGTTCGCCGTCCCACTCGGCATGAGCAAGTCGGCACTCTACAACGGGCCGGTCACCGACGCGGCCATGGCCGTCATCCACGACGTGGTCGACAAGGCGCAGGTCGTCGGATTCGTGCCCACACCGCTCGACAGCATCCCGGCACACCGGTTGCGCGGCAGGCTGCGGCCCTCCACCCGCGCCGACGACCGGCGCATCGACTGGGACACCGACACCACCAGCGACGTCCTGCGCAAGGTGGCGGCATCGGACGGCTCACCAGGCGCCCCCTGCCTGCTGTTCGGTGAGCAGCTACGCGCCTTCGACGCCAGTCCGGTCGTCGCCCTCCCCGCCGCGCGGGCCCGTGACGGTGAGCGCGAGAACACACTGCTGTCCCGGCGGGACGGCGCCGTGCTGGTACCCACCGTCGACGGCGCGGTGTGGATCGGGCACCTCCGCCGCGCCGGCCAACCCAAACTCCCGGCCAACCTGGTGGTGGCCGACCACGTCCAGCCGCTGCCGGTGGCGACGTCAGAGGCTCCCGACCCGGACGCCGGTCGGGACGTGCGCTACCACCGTCACGGCCCCGTCGGGTTGATCAGTTTCGACTTCTACAACGGCGCCATGTCCACGGAGCACTGCCGCCGGCTGCTCGCCGCGTTCACCTGGGCGAGCCAGCAGGACACCCGTGTGATCGTGCTGCGCGGCGGTGACACCTTCTTCTCCAACGGCATCCACCTGAACGTGATCGAGGCGGCCGAACGGCCCGCGACCGCCGCCTGGGCGAACATCGACGCGATGGACGACCTGTGCCAGGCCATCATCACCTGCACCAGCCAGCTCGTGGTCGCGGGCATCTCGGGCAGCGCCGGCGCCGGAGGCGTCATGCTCGCGCTTGGCGCGGACCTGGTTGCCGCCCGCACCGGGGTGGTGCTCAACCCGCACTACGACAACATGGGACTGTACGGATCCGAATACTGGACGTACACATTGCCACGACGAGTCGGTAAGGATGTCGCGGCGACACTGACCACCGAGTGCCTTCCCGTCGGTGACGTGGAAGCGGCCGCCATGGGTCTGGTGGACCGGCTGCTCCCCCACGGGCCGTCGGACTACGACGACGCCCTGCTGGCCCTCGCCGACGAACTGGCCGGCGAGGGCTGGCAGGAGGCGCTGGACGCCAAGACCTCACGGCTCGCCGCCGACGAGGCCGAGATGCCTCTTGAGGTCTACCGCACCCGTGAGCTGAGCCGGATGGCTGTCAACTTCTTCACCGAGAACCGCCATGCCGATCTGCGCCGGGCATTCGTCTGCAAGGAAAAGCCCACGGCGACCCCACAGAACATCGCTCTTCACCGGCATTCCATAGCATGGCGGGTCGATCTCCAGGGGGCGTCCGTCACCAGCGGCCCGACCGCCACGATCGGCGCGCAGCCATCGGAACTTCTGACGCCGACCCCGAGCACCTGACACCGTCGCACAGGGAGTCGAGGCCCCGGGCCGCCAGCGGCACGAAAAACATCATCGCACCGTCGGCGGCCCTTCAGGCGGACAGCAGGCAGACGAAACAGGCAGACGAAAACAGTGGGTGTCTCCGTAAGAGTCATCATCCGCGGAGACGCCCCACCTGGCCCGCCGAGCGCTTCGGCTGTCCTGGTGACCGGCGCCAACCGCCGGGACAGCAGCGGTCAGGAGACGTTGACGCCGAAGTCGAGGGCGATTCCCCGCAGGCCCGAGGCGTATCCCTGGCCCACCGCGCGGAATTTCCACTCACTGGAATATCGATAAAGCTCACCGAAAATCATCGCGGTCTCCGTGGACGCGTCCTCGGTAAGATCATACCGGGCGATCTCCGTACCAGTAGTCGAATCACTCACCCTGATGAAGGCGTTACGCACCTGACCGAAGGTCTGCCGGCGAACCTCCGCGTCATAGATCGACACCGCAAAGACAACCTTGGACGCCTGCGGCGCGAGCGCGGACAGTTCGACCGTGATCTGCTCGTCGTCCCCGCCACCACCACCGACAAGATTGTCGCCCAGGTGCTTAACCGCCCCGTCCGGGCTGACCAGGTTGTTGAAGAACACGAAATACTGATCGGAGAGAACCTTGCCGCGGTCGTCGACGACGATCGCGCTCGCGTCGAGGTCATAGTCGGCGCCGGAGGTCTGGCGTACCTGCCAGCCGAGACCGACGGTCACCGCACGGAGGTTAGGGGCGACCTTGCTGAGGGATACATTGCCGCCCTTGGACAGCGACACCGATGCCATGGGTGAAAGCCTAGACTGCCCGGGACACGCCCGTACACACACCCGTGCCCACACTCGCGTCCCGCCTCACGCGCACGGCCTACGGCCTACGGCCCACGGCCCACGGCCCACGGCGACCGTACGAGACGCCGGTGGGACACCGGCCACGCCGCACCGTCAGCCCGCACTGGCCGGCTCGGCGGCGGCCGGGCAGGAACTGATCTCAAGCGAACCGGTGGACTGCGCGCGCAGCCCGTCGAGGTCGGTGACGGTGACGGTGAACGACAACGAGCCCGGGACCGCCGACGGCCCGACCGGCCCCGACCACACCGACCAGTCCTCCGCGGCCTCGCCCAGGTTCAGCGCGCTGGTGGTCGTTCTCCCGTCGGGCAGATGAGCGACCAGGTCCACCCGGAAGACACCGGTGGAATCCGTCGCGCGCACCGACACCGTGGACACGGTCGGCCCGGCCCCGGCCGGACATCCCGTCGTGTACACAACGGCCGGGGTGACGGTCAGCGAGCCGACGGCCGGCGGGCCGGAGACCACGGCGGTCACCCGCAGCGTCCCGCCCTTCCCGTCGCCGCCGACGGTAGCGACGGCGACCGACCGGTCCAACACGCCGACCGGCGCGGCGGACCGGTCGAGGGTGATGGCGACAGCCCTGCGATCGCCCGCCGCGACCGTGCCGGTGGCCGGCACGACGGACAGCCAGGGCGGCGTGGAGGCGAACCGGAAGTCGACCGGCTGGCGACCGGTGTTGCGCAGCTCCACGGTCGCCGAGGAGTTGACCGCCCCCAGGTCGACGACACCCGTCGACAGCACGAGCCCGCCACCTACCGTGACCGCCGTGTCCCCGGAAAGAATGCGCGCGGTCCCAGCCGCCGTCACGGCGGG
>NZ_JWIO01000011.1:97071-100107 GCF_001017755.1 Protofrankia coriariae | reverse complement strand
CAGGCCCTGAGCGGCCAGGCCCGCAGTCGTCGGAGAGTTCGCCCGAGGCACGGCCGGCTGCCCGCTCCACGCCCGCCCGGTCACAGCCACTGGCCGCACGGCCGCAGTCGCCAGCCGTGCCCCCGCAGTCGCCAGCCGCGTCCGCACAGCCGTCGGCCGTGTCGCCGCAGCCTTCTGGCAGGCCCTCGCAACCGCCAGTCGGGCCGGCACAGTCGTCGGCCGCTTCTGCCCCGCCGTCGGCCGGGTTGTCGCAGTCATCGGCCAGGCCCCCGCAGCCGCCGACAGCGTCGTCGCAGCCGTCTGCCGGGTCGTCGCAGCCGTTCGCCGGGTCGTCGCAACCGCCGGTTGTGGGTGCGGCGCCTCCCACCCCGGCACCGTCGCGGGCGCCGGCGGGTCCGGGGCAGGCGCAGCCACAGCCACGCGGGCCCCTGCCCGAAGACCGGGGTGCCGCCCGGCCGGCGGTGACGGATGACCGTCCGTGGCAGCCGCGGCCCGCGCAGCCGGACACGCCGGAGCAGCCACCCGGGCGTGACAACACCGACAGTCAGCGCAGCCAGCATGGAAACCACGGTGGTCTGGCTCCGGCGTCTCCCACGCCGGACGTTCCGGTGCCGTTGCCGGGGGACGACCCGGCGCCATGGGAGCAGACGTCGCGGATCCGTCGGCGGTCACTGACCGGCCAGGCGGCCGCGGCGGGGAGCGAAGCCAGCGGGTCGACCGGGACGACGGCACGGCCCGGCGACGAACCGCGGTCGAGCTACCCGACCGCCGCCACCGCGGGCACGACCGGGTATTTCAGCCGCCAGGCACCACCAGGGCGGCGCGAATCTCGGCCGGAGACCGGCGGCACCGGCTCCCGTTCCGATTCCGACTCCACGGTCGTGCTTTCCCCGCTGCGCGTCACACCGCGTGACACTTCCTCGGGGCGGCCTCCGGCGCCCGGGTCCGCCGAGCCTGCCGCCGGCCGCCCCGGCGGCGACCCGCCCGAGGAAGGGCCGCCCGCCGGCCGCCCGCCTGGCAGCGGCGTACTGCGTGGGGGCACGCTGGACGATCAGCCGTCCGAAGAGGCGCAGCCTTCCCAGCCTTCGCAGGCCGCGCGGCCCGTGAAAGCCGCGCGATCCGCGCACGGCGCGGGTCCGCGCGGCTCGCGTCCGCGTTCGCCCGTGGAGCCGGAACCCGGCATCGATGCGGAACCCGGCGTCGGTGGCCGGTTCGCCGGTGTGCTCCTGACCGTCGCCGGCGGCCTCGGCGGGATTGCCGCCACCCTGCCCTGGAGCACGGTCAGTGATGGCGAGGAGACCCGTACGTTCACCGGTCTGACGGTTGGTGATGGAAGAATCACCCTGATGGTGGCGGTTGTCCTGCTGGTGATCGGTGCGGCGCATGTGTCCGGCCGCCGCCCGGGCGGCACGGACGCCGCGGTGGCGACGCTGCTGGGAGCGGGAGTCGCCGTGTTCGCCGTCATGGATCTGGTCGCCGGGCCGGCCTCGCTGTCGTCCTTCCGGACCCTCGCCGCCAACCAGATCAGCGTCGCTCCCGCGTCGGGGCTGGTCCTGACCCTGGTGGCCGGGTTGCTCGCGCTTGTCGGCGGTTGGCTGCTGCGGCGTGGCCGTCATGGCGGATGACCGCGCCGGGTCCGGCCTGGCCGACCGGCCGAACCGAAGCGTCAGCATGATCGTCTGTGCCCGCGGGAACCCCCGCGGAAACCGTGCCCGGTGGAACTGGGTTCCACCGGGCGTGATTGTGTCCCAGGAGGCGGAAGTGACCGCGCGCGCCGTCCGACCGCGTGATACGACCAGGAGTGACGGAGGACAAGACGTCACGAGCCGGGCAGGTGCCGGCCGGCGCCACGCGCGCCGAATCCCGGGTGCCGGATCCGGTCGGCCTGCAGGGCCAGACCCCCGGCCAGTTGGAGCCGGGTGACCGTCGGTCGGACAGAAACAGGAGGAAGACGTGTCCGAGCAGGAACCGAGCCCGCGGGCGCGCTCGGCGGTCGANGGCGGTCGAGCCTGTGGCGGACGCGGGCTCCCCTGGCCGAAGGCAGCGCGATGATGCTTTTCTCGCGTTGCCGGAGGCCCGGATCTCCGGGCCGGCACGGAGCCGAGGGCAGCGCGCCGATCCTCTTTCCGTGCCTGGGGCCCTCGCGGGGGCTGGGCCACCGGCTGGATCCCGGCTCCGGGAGCCGATGGGGGCGGCCCAGGAGCCGGAGGAGCAGATCTGGCGGTCGGAGGAGCAACTCTGGGGACCGGGCGGGCAGGCCGGGGAGGATCGGGCCCATGTGGAGGCCGGCACGGATCCGTCCAAGGGTCGGGTGAGCGGCCCAGCCGACGGTGCTGGCCCGCGGCCCCAGCCNNNNCCCGCGGCCCCAGCCGATCGGTGGAGACGGCCGGGGCAACGCGGACAACACAGGTAACACGATCAGGACGGATAAAACAGGTATAACGGACAACACGGACAGTGTGGACGGCGAGTTGGAGCGGCTGCGCCGGTGGCGTGCCGAACGACGTGCGGCGCACGCGCTGACGGCTGATCCACGATGGGCCCGGCCGCCCGGTTACCGCGGACCGGACGCCGGTGGCCGGGACACCAGTGGCGCACCACCGGCGCCCGGGTCCCTGTCGTGGGCGCGCCCCGCCGCGGGTAACGCCGCGAACGGCCCGGGTAAAGCCGGGCCACCGGACGGCGGCGCCGAGNCCGGACGGCGGCGCCGAGCCGGGCTTCCTGTGGGGCGCTCCGGTCGGCGCCCGTCCGGGGGAGACGGGTGGGGGGCCGGCGGGCTACACGGGCGGTACGGGCGCCACGGCAGGTGACCCCGCACATGCCGGGGAGCGGCTGGTGGGGCTGCTCGGGGGCCTGCTCGTGCTCGTCGCCGGTGCCACGGCCATCGTCGGTTCGGTCATGACCTGGGCGACCATCACCGCCTTCGACATCATGGAGCTCCCGCTGCGGGGGACCGAGGCCGGCCGGTACTACGGCGGGACGACAGCGCTGCTCGGTGTCCTGGCGGTCGTTCTCGGCGGGATGCTCACCGGCCTT
>NZ_JWIO01000011.1:93064-97061 GCF_001017755.1 Protofrankia coriariae | reverse complement strand
CGGCGGGATGCTCACCGGCCGTGACCGAAATGGCTGGCGGTGGATACTCACCGCCGCGATCGGCCTGACGATCATTCTGATCGCTGTGATCGACATGATTCGGCTGCTGCGCGTCGACCAGTTGGGCGGCATCGAGCTGGACCTCTCGGTCGAGCTGGGGCCGGGTCTGTGGATCACGCTGCTGAGCGGGCTGTTCACCGTCACCGGCGCGCTGCTGGCCCGGTTTCTGCCCGTCAGGCCGAGGGAAGCCCGTGGTGGGCCCGGCGGCCTCGGCGGGAGAGACAGCTGATCGTGGGTGAGGTGCCCCGGCGCGGGCGGCGCCGGTGCGCTCACGCGGCCGGTTCGGCCACGATCCTGTCCACTATGTGCTCGGCGATGGCCAGGGAAGCGGTGGCCGCCGGTGACGGCGCGTTCCGCACGTGCACGATCTTCCCGCGTATCGACAGCACGAAGTCGTCCACCAGGGCGCCGTCGCGCGCGACCGCCTGCGCCCGGACACCGGAGGGCCCCCGGACCACGTCGGCGGCCTGCAGCTGTGGGACGTACCGGCGGGCCTCGGCGATGAACGCGTGCCGGCTCGCCGTGCGCAGGATCTCCCGGGCCCCGGTCCGCCAGTGCCGGCGCGCCATCGTCCGGAAGCCCGGCCAGGCGAGCGTCTGACGCAGTTCGGAGCCTCGCACGGTCAGCCCGGTGTAGCCCTCGCGGGCGGTCGCGAGGACCGCGTTCGGGCCGACCAGCACGTTCCCGTCCACCCTTCTGGTCAGATGGATGCCGAGGAACGGGTATCGCGGATCCGGCACCGGGTAGATCAGCCCGCGCACGAGGCCGCGGCGCTCCGGTCGCAGCAGCCAGTAGTCGCCGCGGAACGGGACGATCTGTGGTGAGGGATCCTCGCCGGTGAGCGCGGCGACCTGGTCGGACTGCAGGCCGGCGCAGGCGACGAGCAGGTCGAACGGCCCGGCCATCGTGGACACGGCCGCGACCGTGCCACCGGCCCGGGACGCGGTCGCGTGCGTGCCGTTGGGCGGCACCCGGATGTTCCCCCGAACCCGCAGGCCCAGGTGGACGCCGTCGGGACGCTCCTCGACGGCGACGACCTCGCTGCCGGTACGCACCGTGCCGCCGGCGTCCTGGACGCTGTCACGCAGCCGGCGGGCCACCGCCCGGTAGTCGACGATCGCGGTCGTGGGGGAGTGCAGTGCGGCCACCCCGCGGGCGTGCGGTTCGTAGCGGCGCAGGTCGTGCCCGTCCAGCATGGTGGTGTCCGGGACGCCGTTGGCCTGTGCCCGGCGCGCGATGTCGGTGAGCCTGCCCAGCTCGCTGTCGTCGACCGCGACCACGACCTTGCCGCACTCGTCGTAGCGGATGCCGTGCGTGGCGCAGTACTCCCTGAGCAGCACCACGCCTCGTCGGCACAGGGTCGCCTTCAGGGATCCCGGTTGGTAGTACAGCCCGGCGTGGACGACTCCGCTGTTGTGCCCGCTCTGGTGGCGGGCGACGTCATGCTCCTTCTCGAAGAGCGTCACCGTGGCAGCGGGATCGACCTGCTGGATCCGCCGGGCCACCGCGAGCCCGAGAATGCCGCCGCCGATCACCGCAACCCGACCCGCCACGCGCCCGCTCCTGGTTCCTTGGATGCCATGGGTTTCCGTGCGCGCAGGGAGCGCAGGAAGAACTATGGTCGCGTACCCGTCCGCCGGCGATGTTACGGGGCTGCCGGGCGCGCGGCGCAAAAGATGATCCTTTGCTTTTCTCTCTTCCCTCGTCGTTCCCCGCCGCTTCGGCTGTCCCGGCACGGATGACGGGCGGACGAAGCGGACGAAGCGGGCGGACAGCGGGGACGGCCGGCGGACGATCGGGGAGTCGGCCGGGGAATCAGCCGAAGAAGTGGCCTGGCGGGTAGGCCCGGTCGGTGCGCGAGCGCGGCCTGCCGCGCAGGGCGTCGGTCAGCGTCCGGGCGGTGTTGACCAGCGGGACGTGGCTGAACGCCTGCGGGAAGTTGCCGACCAGCCGGCCGAGGGCGGGGTCGTACTCCTCCGCCAGCAACCCCACGTCGTTACGCAGCGCAAGCAGCCGCTCGAACAGTTCCTGGGCCTCGCGCACCCGTCCCGACAGGGCGTAGTTGTCGGCGAGCCAGAAGGTGCAGGCGAGGAAGGCGCCCTCACCGGCGGGCAGGCCGTCGACCGCGCCGTCCTCCGCGGTCGGGTAGCGCAGCACGAACCCGTCCTGGACGAGTTCGCGTTCGATGGCGGCGACCGTGCCGACCGCGCGCGGATCCGTCGCCGGCAGGAAGCCGACGAGCGGGATGTTCAGCAGGGCCGCGTCCAGTTCGGTGGAGCCGTAGAACTGGGTGAAGGTGTTGCGGGCGGGGTCGAAACCGCGGGCACAGACCTCGTTGTGGATCTCGGTCCGCAGCGCCGTCCAGCGGTCCAGCGGGCCGGGCAGCCCCCACTCGGTGATGCCCTTGACGGCCCGGTCGACCGCCACCCAGGCCATCACCTTGGAGTGGACGAAGTCCCGGCGCGGCCCGCGGACCTCCCAGATGCCCTCGTCGGGCTTGCGCCACCCGGTCTCCAGGAACTCCATCAGCTTGCTCTGCAACGCCCACGAGTCGTCATGGCCGTCGACGTCGGTGGCCATCCGGGCGACGTGCAGCGCGTCGAGCACCTCGCCGTAGACGTCCAGTTGGAACTGGTCGACGGCGCCGTTGCCGACCCGGACGGGAGCGGAGCCCTCGTAGCCGGGCAGCCACGGTACCTCGTACTCGGGCAGCCGGCGCTCGCCGCCGACGCCGTACATGATCTGGACCTGTGAGGGGTCGCCCGCCACCGCCCGCAGCAGCCACTCCCGCCAGGCCGTGGCCTCGCTGGTGAACCCGGCGTCGAGCAGGGCGAGCAGGGTGATGGTGGCGTCCCGCAGCCAGCAGTAGCGGTAGTCCCAGTTGCGGACCCCGCCGATCATCTCCGGCAGGGAGGTTGTGACCGCCGCGACGATGCCGCCGGTCGGCGCGTACGTCAGCGCCTTGAGGGTGATCAGGGNGGACGGCGTCCTGCCACTGGCCGTCGTAGGTGCAGCCGGCCATCCAGTCCGCCCACCACGACTCGGTCAGGTCGATCGCCCGGCGGACGTCGATGCGGGCATGGGTCGGACGGTGCGAGGGGCACCAGGTCAGCGAGAACGGCACGGACTGCCCGGCGGAGACCGTGAACTGCGAGTAGGTGGCCATGTCGTGGCCCTCCATCGGCGCGGTCGTGCGCAGGGTGACCGCGTCGGGGCCGGCGACCGCGACCACCGTGTGGTCGTCGAAACGGCGCACCCACGGGACGATCGAGCCGTAGTCGAAGCGGATGCGGGTCTCGCTGCGCATCCGGACCGTGCCCTCGATGCCCTCGACGAGCCGCAGCACGAGGTGCTCGCCGGAGCGCGGGTACATCGCGTCGACGATCCGTACGGTCCCGCTCGTCGTGGTCATGTCGGTTTCGAGGACGAGGGTGTCGCCGCGGTATCGTCTGCTCACCGCGAGTACCGGATCGACCGGCGCGATCCTCCAGCGGCCGGAGTTCTCGTCACCGAGCAGGGCGGCAAAACACGCGGGCGAGTCGAAGCGGGGCAGGCACAACCAGTCGATCGAACCGTCCCTGGAGACCAGCGCGGCCGAATGTGTGTCGCCGATCAGCGCGTAGTCCTCAATGCGGGAGGGCACGGTCTCTCCGGAGTTTCTCGGGGCCCTCCGCCACCACGAACACAGACGATCACCAGGGACGCCGTCACGCGATGCCCCTGGCCCCCCGTGATCGAAACGCATTGGGCCGGCTTGGATTCAGGTCTGGACGTGGTTCTGAACGTGGTTCTGGGTGTGACATGGATCGCACGTGTCGGTCGGCACGAGCGGGAAGACCGCTTACCCTACGACCTCGCTCACGGCGCTAGGTTGGGGGTAGGTCCGGTCGCGATGGTCGGATTGCGGACACCGATCGCCGTGCGCCGGCCGGCGCCG
>NZ_JWIO01000011.1:66354-93055 GCF_001017755.1 Protofrankia coriariae | reverse complement strand
CCGGCCGGCGCCGTGCCGATCGGTGTCAGGCTGGCCGCAACCGTTGTGGCAGGCCGCTACCGCGCCCGAAGGAAGGCCCGTGACCTCGCAGGACGTACCGGACGAAGTGTTGGGCGAGCCAGCGCCGACCAGGCCGACCGCGGCGACACGAGTAGGTGATCGCCGCCCGCCGCGGCCGGCCGCGGCGCGGGCCCTGGCCACGGCGCGCCGGACCCTGACAGATCGGCATAACCGGCGTTGGGTGGTGTTGGGTGCGCTTGCGCTGGCCGGCCTGATTGCCTTCGGCATCTACGTCACGGTAGCCGGGCCCTCACCACGCGTCGAGGCGGTGGTCTACTTCACTCCGACCGCGACCGATGCCCAGAAGGACGCCGTCCGGGCCGCATGCCCCACCAGCGGTGGGGCGGTACAGGAGCCGCCCGACCACAACAGCGTGCGCAGCAGCCGGGTCTATCCGTTGCGCTACAACATCACGTTTGCCTCGCCGGCCGACAAGGCCGCTGTCTACCGGTGCGTACACGCCCAGTCGAACGTCATCGGCATAAGCGAGTTCACCCAGGGCCAGTAGGCCACCTCACCTGGCCCGCCGTCGGCCGAAGGCGTAGGTGGTTCCAGTTGTCCTGACAGCGTTTTCCACCTACGCGTCCGCGCGCTGTAGGTGGTTTCCGGTGTGGGGATGACGTTTTCCACCTACGAGTGCCGGGTCAGGGCCGCGGGCGACGGCTGTCGCCGGCGGGTTTCTCGGTGCGAGAAGGGCAGGGCGTGGGCGCTGGTCCGTCGGGGCGCCGCAACGGGCTGAACACAGCAGGTCGAGCGCAACCAGTTGAGAACAGACGGGCCGAAGACGGACGGGCCGAAGACAGACGGGCCGAAGAGGACGCCCGGTTCGGGGATTTGCCGGTCCGGTGGCGGCTATTCCTCGGTGGAGGAGGTCGGGGGCGCGCCAGGAGGAGCGGAGGTGGATGAGGAGGCGGCGGAGACGCGCCTGTGGTGTTCCTCCTCCTTGAGATCGAGCAGTTCGGCCGGGGTCGGCTCGCCGGCGTCACGGGCCTGTTTGGCCTGCCACAGGCTGAACAGAATGGTGGAAAGGATCACCAGACCGCCGAAGACCACACTGCCGCCCGTCCACGGTGAGGAGAAGGGCAGCGTCTCCACGACGATCCAGAGGATGCCTGCCGCGATCATCCCGAGCCCGAACAGGATCGTGAACGCCGATGACCACACGCTCGCGGCCGCCTGGTCGGCAAGGTCGGCGGCCCTGCGCCGGGCCTGCTCGAACTGCCGGCGGGCCCACTCGTACTCCAGGCTCAGGACGAAGAACCCCAGCGCGATGACGAGGAAGCCCGGCCCGGGCAGGGCGAGCAGGGCCACGCCCAACCCCAGCACGGCCACGCCGACCGCGCTCACCACGATCCGGCGGATGATGCGAGCACTCCTGTTCAGCACCGCGGCCCCGCCTCCCGGTAAATCCTCGTGAACCCTCGTGGGCCGCTGCCCGGCCCACACGCCCGGCCGTGGATGCGCTGGACGCTCTCGTCACGGTATCCGGGGAATGCTTCTGCCGGCCGCCAACTGGTTGACCGTCCGTCCGGCGAGCCCTCCGGGCCGGCCGGACGGCTCGGGGCTTGTCAGCCCGGGCTACCGGGCCGTTGGGTATGTTTAGATAACGAGAGGGTCGATGCGTCAGAAGCGGACCCGCAGTTCTGGTCACGGCAGTTCTGGTTGCGCAGTTCTGGTCAGCGATCTGATCGCTGAGCGGCTCCGGGCATCAAGTGGTTCCGGGCATCGGGCAGTTCGGATCACCGAGTTCTGATCATTGGGATTTCGATCTTTTGTGGGTTCGGCGTCCACGTCGGGTTCACCGGAGGGGTCGCAGTGGACGTGGAGGAGACCACGCTCCCGGGCATCGGGTTGCGCCACGATTTCCGCACCCGCAGTGGACGGCGGGTCGGTGTGGTGTCACATCATGGCGGTCGGCGTGAGCTGGTGATCTACGACACCGACGACATGGACACCTGTAGTGAGTCAATCCCGCTGACCGCGGAGGAGAGCGACGCCTTGGCAGAACTGCTGGGTGCCCCGCACATCGTCGAGCGGCTGAACAACCTCGGCAAGGCCTTCGCGGGCATCGTCGGGGAGCAGATCAAAATTACTCCCGGTTCCCCCTACGACGGGCAGCCGCTGGGGGAGACCCATGCGCGGACGAGGACCGGAGCGTCAATTGTCGCTGTCGTTCGAGACCAGCAGGTGATCGCTTCCCCGCGCCCGGACTTCGGTTTCGTTGCCGGTGACGTCGTCGTGGTGGTTGGTACGCCGGAGAACACGGCTGCCGTTGCCGAACTGTTCCGCGTCGGTTGATAGCGATCTTGGCCGCTGGCGCGGCGCTACCAAGGAGCACTGACACGGCACTGGCGGAGAGCCGCCCGTGGACATAGCCGCGACCTTCCTCGAACTGGGCGCGGTCCTGTTCACCCTCGGGCTGCTCGGCCACTGTGCCACCATCGTGGGTATCTCCCCGATCCCGTTCTACCTGCTGGGGGGGCTCGCCTTCGGGCACGGAGGGCTGTTCCCGCTGGGTGCCAGCGAGGAGTTCATCGAGGTCGGCGCCGAGATCGGGGTCGTCCTGCTGCTGCTGACGCTCGGCCTGGAGTACACGGCGCAGGAGCTGATCGACGGCCTGCGCCGGCAGGCGCCCACGGGCGCGCTCGACCTGACGCTCAACGCCCTGCCCGGCGTGGCCGCCGCGTTCCTGCTCGGCTGGGGCCCGCTGGCCGCGGTCGTCCTGGGCGGGGTCACCGCCATCTCGTCCTCCGGGATCATCGCCAAGGTCCTCACCGATCTGGGGCGGGTCGGTAACCGTGAGACACCCGTGGTGCTGTCCGTGCTGGTCCTCGAGGACCTCGCCATGGCGGTGTACCTGCCCATCCTCACCGCGCTGCTGGCCCACCAGACACTCGCCCAGGGGTCGGTCACGCTGCTGGTCGCGCTGGCCGCGCTGGTCTGCGTCCTGGTCCTGGCGTTGCGGTACGGCCGGCAGGTCAGCCGGCTGGTCCACAACCCGAACGCGGATCCCAACAGCGAGATCCTGCTGTTGCGGCTGATGGGGCTGGCTCTGCTCGTGGCCGGCGCCGCCCAGCAGGTCCGGGTGTCCGCCGCGGTCGGGGCGTTCCTGGTCGGCATCGCCGTGTCGGGGCCGGTGGCCGAGGGCGCGCGGGAGGTGCTCACGCCGCTGCGGGATCTCTTCGCCGCGGTGTTCTTCGTCTTCTTCGGCCTGCAGACGGAGCCCAGCGAGATCCCCCCGGTGTTCCTTCCCGCTCTGCTGCTGGCGCTCGCCGGGGTGGCGACGAAGGTGTTCACCGGCTGGTGGGCGGCGCGCAAGGCCGGGATCGGCACGATGGGCCGCTACCGGGCCGGGGCCGCACTGGTCGCGCGGGGCGAGTTCTCGATCGTCATCGCGGGTCTGGCGGTCGTGGCCGACGTGGAGCCGAAGCTTGGCGCGTTCGCCGCCTGCTATGTGCTGATCATGGCGATTGTCGGCCCGCTGGCCGCTCGGGTCGTCGAACCGATCGTCCGCAAGATCACCAGGCGCTCGCGCAGGAAAACCGTGACGAGCCTGTCAGCATGACGATCCTGCCGGGCGGCTGAACCAGCCAGGACGGCGCCGCCCGGCCGGCGCGCCGCACCCGCCGGTGTCGAGCGTTGGCCGTACCGCCCCGACGGCCGCCGGGGTCGGGGAAGCTCCTCCGGCAGATCCACCATCGGGCAGAAACGTCATGACCAGGAAATCCGTGGCCCGCTGTGCCAGGATGGCGGCACTGGCCAACAGCGCCCAACGCGTCAACGCATCAACACGTCACCGCTTGAACCGCTCAACAGGTGTGCCGGGAAGTCTGGTCGGCGTCCAACGTCGGCTTCCCCTGGAAGGACCTCCCGCTGGTGCGCACCCGATCGGTGGTTGACGGGCAGTCCGCGGTCACGGGACGTGTCAGCCAGGCGCTGGCCGCCCGTGGCGCGTTCGCGGAGTTCCTGCGCCGGGAGACCACCGGCGGGTTCCTGCTGCTGGCCGCCACCGCGCTCGCCCTGCTGTGGGCCAACCTCGCCGACGGCAGCTACCACGACGTGTGGCGGGCAGATCTGGGCTTCGGCCCGTCCTGGCTGCATCTGACGCACCTGACCGCTGGGGCCTGGGTGGCGGACGGGCTGCTCGCGGTGTTCTTCTTCGTCGCCGGTCTCGAGCTCAAACGCGAACTGGTCATCGGGGAGCTGGCGGGTCGCCGGGCCGCCGTGCTGCCGGTCGCCGCCGCCGTCGGTGGCATGATCGTTCCCGCGCTGGTGTTCCTCGCGGTCAGCCGGGGCGCGCCCGCGGCGGCCGTCGGCTGGGCGATTCCCGTCGCCACCGACATCGCCTTCGCGCTCGGCGTGCTGTCCCTGGCGGGGGCGAAGGTGCCCACCTCGCTGCGGGTGCTGCTGCTCAGCCTCGCCGTCGTCGACGACCTCGGCGGCATCGTCCTGATCGCCGTCCTGTTCACCCGGGGGCTTGAGCCGCTCTGGCTGGTGGCGGCCGTCGCGCTGGCGGCCGGGTACGCCTTCGCGCAGTGGCGGCGCTGGCGCTCCCCGCTGCTGTACGTGCCGCTGGCGCTGGCGCTGTGGGTGTGCCTGCACGCCTCCGGGGTGCACGCGACCGTCGCCGGCATCGTGCTCGCCCTGCTCACCCGGGTGCGTCCCGATCCGGGTGAGCAGGCCACACCCGCGCTGCGCCTGGAGCATCGGCTGCACCCGCTCTCGGCCGGTCTCGTGGTCCCGCTGTTCGCGCTCGCCGAGACCGGGGTGCCGGTGACGGGGGCGGCGCTGCTCGCCGTTGCCAGGGATCCGGTTGCTCAGGGGGTGGTTGCCGGGCTCGTCGTCGGCAAGGCCGCCGGCATCATCGGCGGGGCGTGGCTGGCGGTGCGGGCCGGGGTGGCGCGGCTGCCGGCTGGCCTTGGCTGGCGCGCGGTGACGCCGGTCGGGGTGCTCGGCGGCATCGGCTTCACGGTGAGCCTGCTGATGTCCCGGCTCGCCCTCGACGACGCCGCTGCCCAGCAGCGCGCGGCCACCGCCGTGCTCGTCGCGTCGACGCTCGCCGGCGTGCTCGCGATGATCGTCCTGCGGTTGTCCGGGGCCGGCCGGGCGCGGGCGACATGACTGTGGCCTGGTCGCTGTGCCCCGGCTGCTGTGGCCTGGTCGCTGTGGCCTGGCTGTCGTGGCCTGGACGATGGGCCGGGCCGGCATGCTCGGGCCGGCATGTTCGGGCTGGTGCGCCGGTGGACGCTTTTCCAGGTGTGCCAGAAGTGTGCCAGGTGTGCTGGCCGGCGCGCTTTTGTCGGTGCGCCGGCACCCTGAGGGGGGTTGCTTTGTCGGTGTGCCGCCTCGCCAGCCCCGGCCGATGTTTGGCAGGATGCGGGCCTGTGAGCGGACTCCTCGCAGGTAAGCGCATCCTTGTCACCGGCGTTCTGACGGACGCGTCCATTGCTTTCGGCGTTGCCCGTATCGCGCAGGAACAGGGCGCGACCGTGGTGCTCAGCGGTTTCGGCCGGGGCCTGTCACTGACCAGGCGGATCGCCCGGCGGCTGCCCACCGAGGCCGCCGTGATCGAACTGGACGTGACCGACGAAACGCATCTGGGCACGCTGTCCGACCGGGTTCTCGAGCACACCGACGGTCTGGACGGCGTCCTGCACGCGATTGGTTTCGCGCCCGAGTCGGTGCTCGGCGGAAAGCCCTTCGTGGACGCCCCCTGGCCGGAGGTGGCGACCGCGGTGCAGATCTCGACCTGGTCGCTGGCCTCGCTGTGTCGGGCGACACTGCCGCTGTTCGGCGAACGCGCCTCGATCGTGGGGCTCGACTTCGACGCGAGCGTGGCCTGGCCCTCCTACGACTGGATGGGGGTGGCCAAGGCCGGCCTGGAGTCGGCCACCCGGTATCTCGCCCGTGATCTCGGGCCGCGCGGGGTGCGGGTCAACCTTGTCGCCGCGGGGCCGCTGCGTACCATGGCGGCCAAGAGCATCCCTGGTTTCGAGCGGTTCGAGGGCGTCTGGGACGAGCGCGCGCCGCTCGGCTGGAACATCCAGGACACCGAGCCGACGGCCCGGGCCTGCGTGGCGCTGCTGTCGGACTGGTTCCCCGCCACCACCGGAGAGATCATTCACGTGGACGGCGGCGTGCACGCGATCGGGACCTGACACGCCGCCGTCAGGACCTCACGGGCCTTTCGACGCGGACGAGCGGGCGCCTGGCGCCCGCTCCTTTCATCACCTTGAGTAGCCCTGCGGAGCAGCCTTACGCCGGGTAGCTTTCGATCTCGTCCAGCAGGTCGAGGGCCGCGCCGACGATCGTCGCCACGTCGACCGGCACCACCATGCCCGCGCCGAGGGCGGAGACGGGATCGCCGTGGACACCGGCGAGGAATCCCAGGGTGCGTGGGTCTCCGTCGGTCACGGTGACCAGCGGGCCGCGCCGGTCGGCGGGGAAGAGCTCGTCGAGGATCGATGTGTCGCCCGGCAGCAGGCCACGGCGTGCCTGCAGAGCGCGCCAGACCAGGTCGGGGGAGGTCAGGCAGACGACGGCGACACCGCGGCCCAGCCCCGCGCCGAGCTCGTCGGCGGCGGCGAGAACGTCGGCCACGACGCAGCCGGCCCCGACCAGGGTCACCGCCGGCCCGAGCCCACCGCCGGATCCGCTGCCGGGCCCGGCGCCGGCTCCACCGGTGGCGTTGGCGCTGGTCACGCCGTCACGCAGCCGGTAGCCGCCCGCAAGCACCCCGGCGCGTCGCCGGGCCCGCCCCTCNCCCGCCCCTCGGCGTCGGCGGGTATCCCGGCCAGCGACTGCTCGATCGGGCGTGTCGAGACCCGCAGCAGCGCCGATCGGCCGCCCGGCCGGCCGAGCCGGTCGATCGCGTCCAGCGCACACCAGGCGAGGTCCTGGGCGAAGGCAGGTTCCCAGCAGACCGTGCCGNGGGCCGGCCGGCAGGGCCGAGCCGCCGACGGCGATGGTGCCCGTGGAGCCGGCGATGGCGCTGGTGGATTCGGAAAGGCGGATGGTCCTGGCGGGCCCGGCGGTACCGCCGCCGACCGGGCTCGGGCGGTCGGCGGCTCCGATGGCTCCGATGGCTCCGATGGGGCTGGCACCGCCGGTTGCTCCGGCGTGGCTGGCACCGCCGGCGGGGTTCATGGTGGTGGCGGGGTTGACGGTGGCGGTGGGCCTTCCCGGGTCGGTGACGACGACGAGAACGGACTGCGCGTCGCCGTCCGGGCCGGCGCACCAGTGCGGCAGGACCCGGCCGGCGCTGGTGCCGCTGGTCACGCCGATCGGGCGCAGGGGGTGGCCGAGTCGCTGCCAGGTCCGGCCCAGCCCGTCGAGCAGCCCTGCCAGCACGCCCGGCGGCACCGGTTCGGCCAGCTGCCCGCCGGCCTGCCCGTGCGCCGGCCCGGACGGCTGCCCAGGCGTGGGAGCCTGGGAGACCGACCATGTGCCGACGGCGTCCCGCCACCCGGCCAACGCCGTGGTGGCTTCCGTGGTGGTGGCGGTGACGATGCCGGCGGCGGCCCGCGGACGGCCGTCGGCGAGGTCACGCATGACGCTGCCGAAGGTGGCCAGCGTGCTGACCCGGCCGAGATAGGAGCGGCCCAGGTCGGGCGGGATTCGCGCAGGCTCCGTCCGCGCGGCCGGCTTCGGCGCCAGACGGCGTCGGACGGTGCGCGCGAGGCGCGCGCCGGCGCTGCCCGCGGGCAGCCCGGCCCATTCGTCGACACGGCCGGCGCCGCCCGTCCCCGCCGCCTCCGCCGCTGTCCCATCGGGGTCCGTGGTTCTTTCGCGTGTCCCGTCGGTCCCGTCCGCCTCTTCTGGCCGGGCTGATCCGTCCGACCTGCCGGGTTCTCCCACCCGGTCCGCGGCGGCCTCGTCGACGTGCACGAACAGGACGGTGGGCCGGTGCGGGTCGACCTCGTCGAAGGCGTCCACGAGCAGGGGCAGGTCGTTGCCGCCGACATCACGCAGAGCAGCAGCGATCTCGTCGTCGGACAGTTCGTCGAGTAGCCGGGTGATGCCGGCCCCGGACGCCCCGGGCCCGGCGAGGCGCCGGCGCAGCTCCGCTCCGGGCGAGCGCAACAGCTCCTGGAACTCGGCACAGCCCATCCCGTCGAGCCGCCGGCGCAGCGCCTGCCCGCCCGGCCTGCCGAACAGGGCGGACAGCGTCCGCCCGTGGCCGACGGTGAGCACCTGCCAGTCGGCGGCGGCGAAGAGGCGTGCCTGGTCGGTGACACCCGCCTCGGCGGCGATCGTCGCATCCGGATGAGCGCGGACCGTGACGACCCACAGCAGCTCGCCCAGGCGGCGGACCCGCGGATCGGTGACGGGTTCCCACACGGTGCCGTCGAACAGTTCGGTGTGGTCAAGCAGGCAGATCTGCCGTCCGGGCGTCCCCGCGGCGGCCGGCGCGGCGACGTCGGGATGCTCACCGGTATCAGTCGAGGTGGCGGCGCCAGCATGCCCGATGATCTCGGCCGGTGCGGGATGGCCGGTGGCATACCGCGTGGCAAGGGCGTCCCAGGCCGTCACCGCCGGTCCGGAGCGTGGGGCCACGATCACGCCAACCAGGCCTGGCGGCAACGGCAGGTGCCCTGCCTCTACCGAGGCTTCGGGAGCGGGCCGCGACTGCGGTCCGAACGGGCTGTCCGAACCGGGGTCGTGGCGAGCGAGCAGCCGATGGACGGCCTCCAGCAGCGGGAACGCGGCCGGGGGCACCCGGAGCTGGTCACCCGCACGCAGCGCGTCGAACCACAGAACGGTGATCAGACTTGCCAGGGCACGCGTGGTTGCACGCAGAGTGCCAACGGTATCGCCGCCGCCGCCGGCGACGGCCGGCCCGCCGTGCGGCGCCGCGTCCTCGATGTCGTCGATCAGCGCGGTGGCCAGGCCGCGCAGCCGTCGCTCGATCTCGATGAGGGCCGGCAGGTCGAGGGGCTCGACAGCGGCGGAGACGGAAGCGGAGGCGGTGGGCGAGGCGTTGTCGGCGGGCGCGGGCGTGACCGGTGAGCCCGCCGCAGGACCGGTCGCGGAGCCGGTCACGGGGCCGGTCACGGACGCCTGCGGTGTCCGGAGCCGTCCGTGCACGGTGTCATGGGTTTCACCCGGCGCAAGCAACCTGGCCTCCGTCGACACGAACTGTCCAATATCCGGACGATGAGCCCTTGTCAAAGGTTGTGCTCCAGCGATTCCGCCTCGTCCCCCACCTGGCCAAAGGCCGCGCGATCATGTTTGTGCGCGGCTTTCTGCCGGGCCGAGTTCGGGGAACCCGGTCCAGCGGGGGCGGACGAGCCGGATCCCTGGGCGGCGGTGGGCCCGGATCCGCCGGCTGCCGGGCGAGTTTCCGCCATGTACTCGATTTCTTCGACTTTTCCTTGATTTTTCTTCATTTCCCTGGTGCGGCGGTGAGTTCGGCCAGGCGGCTGCGCAGCGCGGATTCGGGTAGCCCGCTGATTTCAACGATCTTCGTCCGGCTGGTGGCGCCCCTGACCAGCACGACTTCGCGACGGCGCACGCCGAAGGCCGTTGCCAGCGCGCGCAACGCCGATTCGGTCGCCTGCCCGTCCACCGCCGGCGCGGTCACCCGGACGACGAGGGGCGTGGCGGCATCCGGCGGGCTGCCGCTGGTGGGGTCGTCCGCCGCGGTGGGGTCCTCTGCCGGGGACTCGCCTGAGGCGCCAGCTCCGGAGGCGGGGGAGCTGCCGCCGACCGAGGTCCGGGCCGAGCGGGGGGAGACTCTGATCGTCAGGCGCACCGTTGCATCGTCCCGCGAAGCGTCCGGACGGGTGATCGGACCCGGGTGGTCCGACCCCGTCCAGCCCAGGTGATCTTCGGTGGCCCACTGGGGGGCGACCGGTGGAACGGGCGGCCCGGAGCTGTCCGGCCAGGTGGTCCAGAGGTGATCGCGGGCTGGGCGCCGCGGGCGCTTTGGACGCGCTGGGAATTCGGCGTGTCACTTTCGGTGAAAAGCATGGAGCGTGCGATAGGGCAGCTAGCATCGACCCCATGGTGGACGGTGAAGGACGGGTAGCGCTTGTTACCGGTGGTAATCGAGGGATTGGCGCCGCGGTCGCGGCCGCGCTGGCCGCGGGTGGTGACCGGGTAGCGGTCGCCAGCCGCGGCGGCGACGCGCCGGACGGGATGTACGGCGTCCGTCTGGACGTCACCAGCGCGGAAGGCGTCGACAAGGCGTTCACCGAGGTGGAGGCGGAGCTCGGGCCGGTCGAGGTGCTGGTGTCCAACGCCGGGATCGCCCGGGACACGCTTCTTCTCACCATGGCTGAGGACGCGTTCCAGGAGGTCCTCGACACCAACCTGCTGGGCGCGTACCGGGTGGCCAAGCGCGCGGCGCGGCCCATGCTGCGCCTGCGGCGCGGGCGGCTGATCTTCATTTCGTCGGTCTCGGCGTTGATCGGTTCCCCGGGGCAGTCGAACTATGCCGCGTCCAAGGCCGGTCTGATCGGCTTCTCCCGTTCCCTCGCCCGGGAGCTCGCCCCCCGGGGCATCACCGCCAACGTGGTGGCTCCCGGCCCGATCCGCACGGACATGATCGACGCGCTCACCGACGCCCAGCAGAACAACCTGCTCAACCAGGTGCCGATCGGGCGGATAGGCGAGCCAGCGGACGTAGCCGCCCTGGTGACCTTCCTGGCCTCCCCCCAGGCCTCCTACATCACCGGCGCCGTGATTCCCGTCGACGGCGGCCTGAGCATGGGGCTCTAGACCGCCGCGAACCATCGCGAACGACCGCCGGACCGCCGCACGGGCGCGCGAACGGAGCGCCGACGTGACCTCCGAGCTCGTTCACCGTGTTCCCGACGTCACGCCTTCCGCTCGCGGCCTCGGCTCGCCCGCCAGGCCAGGCCGGCGNNNNCGCCCGCCAGGCCAGGCCGGCGAGCCGAGGCGTATGAGGCTTCGGGTGTGTTGCGTTCTGGGTTCGTGTCGGGGGCAGGGTGCGTCGTGTCCCGGTCGCGGGGGACGATGACGGACGTGTCGAGTGACAGCCGGACCACGATCATTCCCGCGATCATGCCCAGGAGTATGCCCAGGACCATGACCGCGGCCGGCCGGACCGAACCGGTGGACGTCGACGCGTTGCTGCTGGTCTCCTTCGGCGGCCCGGAGGCGCCGTCCGACGTCATGCCGTTCCTGCGCAACGTCACCCACGGGCGGGGCGTGCCGGACGAGCGGCTGGCCCAGGTCGCCGAACAGTACCGCCGTCTCGGCGGCCGCNCCGCCGTCTCGGCGGCCGCAGCCCGATCAACGACCAGAACCGGGCGCTGCTGGCCGCGCTGCGGGCCGAACTCGCGCCGCTGCCGGTCTACTGGGGCANATGCGGCGGGACGGCGCCCGCCGGGCTGCCTGCTTCGTGACGTCCGCCTTCGCCTCCTACTCCGGCTGCCGCCAGTATCGCGAGGACCTTGCGCGGGCGCGGGCCCAGCTCGGCCCGGACGCGCCGGAACTGATCAAACTGAGGCAGTACTTCGACCATCCCGGTTTCATCCTGCCCATGGTCGACCATGTCGTCGACGAACTGGCCACGATCCCCGCCGCGTCGCTGGCGCGGACCAGGCTGGTCTTCGTCGCCCACTCGATCCCGCTCACACAGTCGGCGGACAGCGGCCCGGACGGGGACGCCTACCCCCGGCAGTTGGCCGCCGCCGCCGCGGTGATCGTTGAGCGGGTGGCGCTGTGCACCGGCCGCCGTCACTCGCACGACCTGGTCTACGCCAGCCGCAGCGGCCCGCCGAGCGTGCCGTGGCTGGTGCCGGACGTCGGCGACCATCTGGCGGCGCTCGGCTCCGCCGGGCGGACCCAGGCGGTCGTGGTGGTGCCGATCGGTTTCGTCAGCGACCACATGGAGGTCATCCACGATCTCGACGTGATGGCGGCGGAGCGGGCCCGGGCGGTCGGGCTGAGCTTCCGTCGGGCGTCCACGGTGGGTGCCGACCCCCGGTTCGTCACCATGGTCCGGGAGCTTCTCGACGAGCGCAGGTACGGGCACCGCCCCCGGGCGGCGCTGAGCCCGCTGGGCCCAGGCCACGACGTGTGCCCGCTGTGGTGCTGCGCCCCGGGAGGGCCGGGCCGCCGGCTGCCGGNGCTGCCGGCCGCCGCCGGCGTCCCCGCGGACGAGCGGCCCGGCCAGGACACCGCCGGCCATCGGCCCGATACCCCTGACAGCGATGCCCCTGACGGGACTGCCCCTGGCGGGGATGCTCCTGGCGGGGATGCTCCTGGCAGCGGGCCCGCGCCGCCGGAGACATCCGATGGTGCCCACCGCGACATCTGTGACGTCCACGACGTGGGCGGTGGCGCTACGGTTCACAATGATGTCCATAAGGTTGGACGTCCATGATGTCGTCGGGGACGAATCTCCGGGGATAAAACGTTCACGACGTAGCAGGTTCACGACGTAGCAAGGTTCATACAGCAGCTTCATGACGGGGAAGACGGCCAGGCCCCGTGGGTGACGCCGGCATGCCGGGCGTCGACCGGGGGAACCGGTGGGTGGCCGCAGCCGCGGCCCGGCCACCCACCGGTACAACGGACCGCCAGGAGGGACGAGGTGTATCAGCGGCAACGGCACGTGTTCGACTCACCAGACCGTTTCGTGGTCGGAACCGTCGGCCAGCCCGGTGAACGTGACTTCTACCTACAGGCCAGCTCGCGTGGGCAGGTTGTGACTGTCGGCCTGGAGAAAGCCGAGGTCAGCGCTCTAGCCGAAGGACTCACGACGCTGCTCGGCCAGGTCCGCCGGACGGCCGGAGGTGAGCTGCCGGAGTCCCACGACGTCGACGTCGATCTCGCGCCGTTGGAGGCGCCGTTCGAGGAGGACTTCCATCTTGGCAGGCTCACGGTGTCCTGGGACGGCAAACGGGTGCTTGTCGAGGCCGCCGGGCTCGCGGGGGGCGGGGTGCGCAGGCCCGACGCGGACGCCGAGCTCGACACACTCGAGGTCTCTCTGTCGCTGGACCAGACGAAGGCGTTCGTCCAGCGCGCCCGCAGCATCGTCGCGGCCGGCCGTCCCTCGTGTGTGCTCTGCGGCCGCCCGGACGGGCCGTCCGGGCACTTCTGCCCGCGCCTGAACTGATCCCCGGCCCCGGCTCTGCCCGTAGGCAGGGGCTCCGCGCGCTGGGCCCCCGCCGGGCGGTAGCGCGCGGGCGGACGGGTGAACGCTCCCGGGCGGGGAGTGCTCACCGGGCCACGCTCCCTGATCGACACCCTGATCGACATCCTGATCGACGCCCCGATCGGCATCCGTGCCGGGACGGCGTGCCGCCGGGCGGGGGAGAAGCGTTCGTCCGGTCCGCCTCCGCTCCCTGCCCGAACGGCTCCCTGCCCGAACGGCGTCCTACGGGGTGGGGGAGAAACGCTACCGGGCGAGGGACTGGGAGGGGTCGAAGGCGTTGTAGGCCGATTCGCAGGCCCGGCGGACCGCCGCGGACAGCCCGCGCAGCGTGGTCGAACGGCGTTCGATCTCCTCGGCGGTGACCGCCGCCCCGTCGTCACGGGCGGCCAGGTTGATCAGACCGGCGATCCGGCCCGCCCGGGCCAGCAGCGCGTGCGCGGGCGGTGGATAGCCCGGGGGGAGCAGGAGCGTCGGCTCGTCCTCGTGGCGTTCGCGCAGCGCGGCGAGGGTGTCCGGGTCGACCTTGGCCCGGTCGAGATGCAGCAGCGCGGCCGTTGCCGTCCGGATGGCGTCGTTGAGCTCGTGCTCGGCTGCGCGCAGCGGGGACGGCGGGGGCGGGAGACGATGGCCCGTCGCCGAACGCCAGTGCACCGACTCCAGGCCGCCCTCGACGACCGGCCCGTGCGCGGTCACGGACGGTATCAGCACCAGCGGTGGCACCGGGCCCAGTACGACCACCGCCTCACCGGCGGCCAGGGCCTCCTGGTTGACCTCCGCCGGTCCGGGCAGACCGCTGACGTCACCGGGCACGGGCAGGACGAGCCGCAGCCGGCGCGCGCCGCTGGTCCGCAGCTGGCCGAGACCGAGCGCGAGCCCTTCGCCGTTGATGGTGTGGGGGGCGCCGGGCCCACCAGAACCCACGAGGATTCGGGTGATCGCCTCATCGGTGCTGACGAGCCCGGCAAGCCACGCGTTACCCCATCCGGTGAGTGCCCCTGAGCGAGGTGAGGCAGCTTGGCCGCAAATCACGATGCCTACGGTAAGGAATGATTGCCATGTCCTGCGACGGTCCTCATCGGAGATTGCTGGGGGTCACACCCAGTCGACGGTTGGCAACCGGTCGACCGTCGCGGGCGGGCTCGTCGCCGCGCCGGCGGGTGCCGTGGCCGGGCCGATGGGCACCGGCGAGGCGGCCGCGCGCGTCCGGGCCGGCTTCGGCCATCGGGCATGGCGCCGCGTCAGGCGACGCGCCCGTGATGACCATCGGTGACTCTGATAATGCTTATAGTGCCGGTGCTGCCGGTGCTGCCGGTGCTGGTGCGTCTGGCTCGGTGGTCCGTCGCGGTGCGCCGGGCCAGACGGCGCAACGGCGCGGCCGGGCGGGCGAGCAGCCACGGCACGCCCACCGACGCCATCCAGCGGGCGTGAGCGAGCCGGCCGGGTGTGGTGGGCGGCCCCACCACCGGCAGGACCGGCAGCGGCACGCCGGCGTCCCGCAACGCCTCGGCGAAGGCACGGGCCATCAGCTGATGGCCCCGCGGCCCCGGATGCACCCGGTCGACGTCGAAGGTCGACAGCCGGTAGGCCTCGGGATGGCGGGCCAGATCGACGACCAGGACCCCCGGGTCGCCCGCGGCGGCGGCGTCCACCGCCGCGTTGAGCTGCCCGATCCGGATGGTGAGCAGACGGCGCGCGGGCGCGGGCAGGCGGAGCAGGCGCCCGGGGTCGTGCAGCCGGGCCATCAGCACCAGGACGCCGGCCGCGCGCAGGTCCCGGACGCTCCACACCAGGTTGCGCCGCAGGCGTAACGGGTCGAACCCCGGGGAGAGCAGGTCGTTCATGCCGGCGATGAGGCTTGCGATCTGTGGGCGCAGCGCGAGGGCCACCGGCAGCTGGGTTTCGCGGACGTCCCGACTGGTCGCCCCGGTGGTCGCGAGGTTGGCGAACCGGACCTGCCCGGCCGGGGCCAGGCAGGCGGCGAGCGTGGCGGCCCAGCCGCGTCCGGCCAGCTCCCGCGCCGCGTGGGCCCGCCGGTAGCGGCCCATGCTCACACCGTCGCCCAGCCCGGCCGTGATGCTGTCGCCGAGCGCGACGAAGCAGGTCGCCGTGCCGGAACAGGCGGTCGTGGCCGGACATGCGGTCGTGGTGTCGCGGTGGGCTGCCGTGACGCGCGTCGCGATGCCCGTGACACGCCCGGGTGGACGGCCGTGGTGATCGTGTTCTGTGACGGCGCGCGTCGCGATGCCCGTGGCGCCGACCGCCGTGTCGTTCGCCGTGCCGGCGATCGCGCCGGTGCCTACGTCGGTGATCGCGCCGGCCGTCGTGTCGTTCATCGTGGTGTCCGCGGCGCGGTCAGGCGGCGCGGCCGGCGCCGCGGTCACGTCCGTCCGCGGGCCGNCGGGCCGCGGCCGCGCGGGGTGCTGGCCGTGACGGCCGTCGGCCGGGCCCAGCCCGTGGGCGGCGAGGAAGCCATCGACGGTGACACGCCACGGGAACTGCTCCGCGCGGGCCCGGGCCGNCCTGCCGGCGGGTGAACGGGTCGCGGGCGAGCAGATCCTCCACGCCGTCGGCGAAGGTCCAGCCGCTGCCCGCGGCCACGACCCCGGCGCCGGGCACGACAAGCTCCGCCAGGGCGCTGCCGTGGTGGACCACGACCGGGGTCGCGCTGGCCATCGACTCCAGCGCGGCCAGCCCGAACGTCTCCACCGGGCCGGGGGCGAGGAGCACGTCCGCGGTCGCCAGCAGGGCCGCGAGCCGGTCACGGTCCGCGACGAAGCCAAGAAAGATCACCGGGAGGCCGGCGGCACGCCGGGTCAGGCGCCCCCGGATCGGGCCGTCCCCGGCGATCACCAGCCGGGCGGGGACGCCGCGGCGGACCAGCTCCGCCAGAGCGTCCACGGCGGTGTCGCCCCGCTTCTCCGGCGACAGCCGACTGGCGTGCACCAGCAGCACCTCGCTGTCACGGGCGAAGGCCCGCCGCAGCGAGGTGTCGTAACGGTCGGGACGGAAGCGGTCGAGGTCGACGCCCAGGGGGATCCGGCACAGGTTGGTGGCGCCGACGCGACGGAACTCCTCGCCCGCCCACGCGGTGGTGGTGACCACCGTGTCGAACGACCGCGCGAGCGCGGCGTTGGAGCGGTCGGCGGCGGCCCGCACCGGCAGCACCCCGCGCAGCGGGCGGGGCGTCCACAGGTTCAGCAGCCGGTCGAGGCGTTCGTGGCTGACCACGACAGATCCCACCCCGGCCCGGCGGGCCCACCGGCCGAGCGGGCGCAGGGTCGCCCGGTCGTGGACCTCGACACGGTCGGGCGCCTCGGCCGCCAGCAGCCGGATGACCCGCCACGGCTCGGTCAGCACCCGGTAGTCGGTGCCGGGCACCAGCGGCGCCCGCATGGTGATCACGGTTGCGTCCGGGGTGTGGCGGACGCCGTCGCGTTCCCCGGGAACGATCTGGACGACGTCGTGCCCGGCCGCGGTGTACCCGGCGGCGAGGTGCCGCAGCGTCGTGCGGATGCCACCGGAGCGCGGCGCGACGAAGTTGGCCGCCTGGACGATCTTCACCGGGTGCTCCCGTCCTCGTCATGACATGTCCCGGCCCGGTCGGCACTGCGGTGGCAGTGCGCCGTCCGGCGGGCGAGGACAGCCCGTGACCGCAGGGCGACACCGCTGGTGTGCCCCGTCCTCAGGCCGCGAACGTCCTGGTAGTGACCGATCAGTTCGTCCCCGATGGCGCTCCACCCGCAGCCGCTGACGGACTGGCGGGCGGCGAGACCCATGGCCGTCCGCCGGCCGGTGTCGGCGACGAGGGCGGCGACGCGGTCGGCCAGCGCGGCCGGGGAGTCCGGGGTGAAGTGCAGCCCGGTGTGCCCGTCGTCGACGACGTCGAGCAGGCCGCCCGCGGCCGGCGCCACCACCGGGACACCGCTGGCCTTGGCCTCCTGGGCGGCCTGGCAGAACGTCTCGTGGGAGCCGGTGTGGACGAACACGTCCAGACTCGCGAAGATTGCCGCCAGCTCCGTCCCGGAGCGGAACCCCATAAAGGCCGCCCGGGGCAGCTTCCGTTGCAGCGCCGGCCGCAGCGGGCCGTCACCGACGACAACCAGCCGCGTCCCGGGGATGTCCTGCACGGCGTCGAGCAGGTGCACCCGTTTCTCCCGGGCGAGCCGGCCGACATAGCCGACCAGCACCTCCCCGCCGGGGGCGAGACCGCGGCGCAGCGCCGGGTCGCGGTGGCGTGGATGGAACCGCTCCAGGTCGACCCCGCGCGTCCAGCGGGCGACCCGGTGGACGCCCTGGCGCAGCAGCATGTCGACCGCGGGCCACGACGGCGCGAGCGTCCGCCCGGCAAGGCGGTGGACGGCGGCCACCCACCGCCAGATGGACCGTTCGGCCTGGGCGAGCCCGTAGCGGGCGGCGAAGCCGGCGAAGTCGGTCTGGTACACCGCCACGCTCGGCAGCCCGAGCCGCCAGGCCGCGAACGCGGACTGCGCGCCCAGCCCCGCCGGGGCCGCCAGATGCACGACGTCCGGCCGGAAGCCCGCGAGCACACCGACCAGCCGGGGCCATGGCGTCGCCACCCGGAACGCCGCATATCCTGGCAGCGGAACCGACGGCACCCGCAGCACCGGGGCACCGGCGTAGACGTCGGGGTAGGCCGCTGGCGTACGCGTCCCGGCCGCGGGCGCGATGACGAGCGCCTCGTGGCCGCGGTGCCGCAGATGCTCCAGCACCCGGCAGACCGAGTTGGTCACGCCATCGACGTGCGGCAGAAAAGATTCGGTGATCACTGCGACGCGCACGACAACACGGTCCCAAGCCCCGGGGAGGCAGCGCGGACGGCCGCTCGTCCACGACATGAACTTTGTGACACAGCTTGGTGGTATGACGCCGTACCGTGACGGCGCCACGACCGGTGCCGGCCGCGGCATCCCCAGCCGGTGCCGCGGAGGTCGTGGTGGCCGCGGATGTCGTGGTGACCGTGGTGACCGCGATGGCCCGGACGGGCTGCGGCTCGATGGCACTGGTCGCTGACAGCCACCAGCATCACCGGGCCCTTCGCGGCAGGCCCCGAGCCCTGGACCCGATGACACGGCCCAGCATGATGGATGGGTGCTGATCACAGATCTCGTCGGTGCGCTCGGCGCTGCCCACGTCCTCACCGACCCGGACGTGACCGTGAGCTACGAAACCGACTGGACGGGCGCCTTCCGGGGGCGGGCCGTGGCCGTGGCCCGCCCCGCGACGACCGATCAGGTCGCCGCCGTGCTGCGGATCTGCGCCCGGCACGGCGTGCCCGTGGTGCCCCAGGGCGGCAACACCGGCCTGGTCGGCGGTTCGGTGCCGGCGGGCGCGGCGGCCGGGGCGGTGGTGCTCAGCCTGCGCCGGCTCACCGCGATCGAGCCGGTGGACGCCGCCGCCGGGCTGGTGACGGCCGGGGCCGGGGCGACCCTCGCCGACGTCCAGGCGCACGCACGCGCGGCCGGCTACGGCGTCGGCGTCGACTTCGCCGCCCGCGACTCGGCCACTGTCGGTGGGATCGCCGCGGCCAACGCCGGTGGCGAGCGGGTGCTGCGTCACGGGATGACCCGCGGCCAGGTGGCCGGGCTGGAGGTGGTGCTGGCCGACGGCAGCGTGCTGCGGCGGCTGTCCGGCCTGCCCAAGGACAACGTCGGCTACGACCTGCCGTCGCTGTTCGTCGGCAGCGAGGGCACCCTGGGCGTCATCACAAAGGTCCAGCTGCGGCTGGTCGGGCTGCCCGCCGCCCGCACGGCCGCCCTGCTCGCCGTGGCCGACCTGCCCGCCGCGGTCGGTCTTGTGGCTACCCTGCGGGCCACGGTGGCCTCCCTGGACGCCGTCGAACTGGTCTTCGGCGACGGTGTCGACCTGGTGTGCGCCCACCAGGGCCGGCCGGCCCCGTTCCCCGGCCGGCCGTTCCCAGCGGACAGCCCGTACCTGCTGGTGGAGTGCGTCGGGCCCACCGACCCGACCGGTGACCTTGCCGCGGCGGTCGAGACCGCCACCGGCGTGCTGGACGCGGTCGTCGCCACCACCGCCACGGACCGGGAGCGCCTGTGGGCCTACCGTGAGGGGCACACCGCGGCCGTGAACGCGCTCGACGTCCCGCTCAAGCTGGACGTCGCGGTCCCGCTCGCCCGCATGTCCGCCTTTGTCGACGACCTGCGCGCCCTGGTGCCGGCGGTGGCACCGTCCGCCCGGCTGCACCTGTGGGGGCATCTCGCCGAGGCGAACCTGCACGTCAACGTCACCGGCCTGGACCGCGCCGACGCCAGCGGCAGGGAGGAGCTCACCACGGCGATCCTCACCCGGGCCGCGGCCGACGGCGGCAGCATCGGCGCCGAACACGGCGTCGGACGGGCCAAGATGGCGTGGGTGGGCCTGTCGCGGTCACCGGCGGAGCTGGCCGTGCTCGCGGCCGTCAAGCACGCCCTCGACCCCACTGGCCTGCTCAACCCCGGCGTCCTCGTCCCACCGGGTCTCACCGGGTCTCACCGACAGCTTCTCGCGACCAGCCCCCAGGCCCCACCATCAGCCCCGTAGGCGACAACCGCCGCCGCGATGACGGAAACCGCTGACAACCGCGGCCGGCGCGCGTCGGCCGGCACCCGTCGGCCGGTGGCTGGCGCCCGTCAGTTGTAGGTGGAAACCGCTGCCAGCACAGCGTTTTTCACCTACGGGCGCGGAAGCCGTAGGTGAGAAACGCTGCCAGGATGACGGTTTCCACCTACTGCTTCCACCTACTGCTTCCACCTACTGCTTCCGCTGTGGGGCCGGCTCGGGACGCGTACCGCGGGCCTTGGCGACGGCACCGCGGGCGTCAGCAGTCGTACCGGGGGTCTCAGAGGCGTCCGGGACGGCGGTGGGGGCGCTGGTGGGAGCGTGCTCGCGCAGGACGTCGTCGAGGACGCTGCCGTCCACGGTCTCCCGCTCCAGCAGGATGCCGGTGAGCGCGTCGAGCGCCCCGCGATGCGCGCGCAGCAGGCTCACGGCCTGCTCCTCGGCCTCCCGCACCAGCCGGGCCACCTCCGCGTCGATGACCCGTTGGGTCTCCTCCGAGTACGGCCGGGAGACGATCTCCTCGGTCCCGAGGTACTGCGGGTTGCCCGAGGCGTAGCCCACCGGCCCGAGAGCGGGGGACAGGCCGAACTCGCGCACCATCCTGGTGGCCAGCGCGGTGGCGCCGGCCAGGTCGTTGGCGGCCCCGGTCGAGCCCTGGCCGAACACGACCAGCTCCGCGGCCCGCCCGCCGAGCCGCACCGCGAGGGAGTCGTACAGGTAGCCCTCGGTGTAGAGGTGCCGTTCGTCCTCGGGCAGCTGCTGGGTGGCGCCGAGCGCCATCCCGGCCGGCAGAATTGTGATCTTCGAGACCGGGTCGGCGTGCGGGGACAGCGCGGCGACCAGCGCGTGCCCGGACTCGTGCACGGCCACCGACTGCTTCTCCTCGGGCAGCAGCACGTTGGTCGCGTCCCGGCGGCCCAGGATGATCCGCTCCCGGGCGGCATCAAGATCGTCGGATGTGATGATGTTGCGTCTGCCCCGGACGGCATTGATCGCCGCCTCGTTGACGAGGTTGGCCAGGTCCGCGCCGGAGAATCCCGGGGTGCCACGGGCGACGACGGACAGGTCGACGTCGGGGGCGAGGTGCTTGCCCCGGCCGTGCACCGCGAGGATGGCGGTCCGCTCGCCCTGGGTCGGCAGCGGGACGGTGACCTGCCGGTCGAAACGTCCGGGGCGCAGCAGCGCCGGGTCGAGGGTCTCCGGCCGGTTGGTGGCGGCGAGCACGACCACGCCCTCGGCGGGGTCGAACCCGTCCATCTCGGCGAGCAGCTGGTTGAGGGTCTGTTCCCGCTCGTCGTGACTGCCGCCGAGCAGGCCCGAGCCGCGCCTGCCGCCGATCGCGTCGATCTCGTCGATGAAGATGATGGACGGGGCGCGCTTGCGCGCCTCGCCGAACAGGTCGCGGACGCGGGAGGCGCCGACCCCCACGAACATCTCTACGAACCCGGAGCCGCTCACCGACAGGAACGGCACCTCGGCCTCGCCGGCGACCGCGCGGGCCAGCAGCGTCTTGCCGGTGCCGGGCGGGCCGACCATGAGCACCCCGCCCGGCCCCTTCGCGCCGGCCTGCCGGTAGCGCTCGGGGTCGCGCAGGAAGTCGATGATCTCCCTGACCTCCTGTTTCGCGCCCTCGTAGCCGGCCACGTCGGCGAACCGGGTGGTCGGGCGCTCCGCATCGATGATCTTCGTGCGGGACCGGCCGATGCCGCCGAGCCCGCCGGCCAGCGAACGCTGGGCCTGCCGGCCCGTCCACAGGAAGAACCCGACCAGCAGGAGCAGCGGCAGGAAGCTCAGCAGGACCGACAGGAAGGACGTCCCGGTCCGGGTGGCCTTCACCTCGACACCCTTCGCCTCCATGCGTTCGAGGACGCCCTGGGTGTCCAGCGCGGTCGGCAGCTGCGAGGTGAAGCTGGCGCCGTCCTTGAGCGTCCCGGTGACGCCGCCCTTGTCGTTGATGGTGACGGCCTGCACCGTGCCGGCGTCCACCTGCTGGGTGAACTGGGTGAAGCTGTACGAGGTGGTCTGCTTCGGGAACAGGCTGGGCGCGAACAGCAGGGCCGCTGTGATCACGAAGCCGATGGGCAGCAGCCAGCGACGCCACTTCGGCGGGGGTGTGGGCGCGGGCTTGGGCGGGGTCTCCCGGGGCGGCCCGGAGCGCGCCGAGGTCGACGGATGCCACCGGGCACCCTGGTGGAGGCCGGCTGTTGCGATCATCTATGGTTCTCCTGCCTGTGCTGACATCCGGGCGGGCACCAGCGAAGCCGGGCGCGTCCGATCGCGTGCGTCCGATCGCCGTGCCCGTGGTCGCGTCCGGCGCGGTGCTGTGTACCCCTTTTCAACGCATGAACGAGCCGCCAGGCTTCACAGGCGGCCGCGGCCGGCTCGTCCGGTCCCAGTCGGCCGCGGGGAGTTGCTGAAAGTTGCCGTGTGTTGCCGAACATGGCTGTAAGTGGCCGGGTAGCCGGGAATTGTTCCGTCGGGCGGTCGGCAGGCATGCTTGTACGGGCGGTGCGGCCTGGTGTGGCGCACACTGGGCTGGCATCCGGGGCTTGTCCCGACGACGGGAAGTGGACCAGTGCGGATCAGGCGGAAGAGCGACGCTGTTCTGATCACACGTGCGGTGCTGTCCCGCCCGGAGGAGATCCGGCGACGCCAGCGCCGATACGTGATCTCGATGATGTTCCGTACCGTCTGCCTGGTGCTCGCCGTGGTCGCGCTGCACGGCTGGCTGCGCTTCGGCGCCATCGTCATCGCCGTGGTCATGCCGTGGCTGGCGGTGGTCGTCGCCAACGGCGGCCCGCNGGCGGCCCGCCGCTCAAGCGGGAGCACCCGTCCCTGTACGTCTCACCGGGCCGGTCCGCGGACGAGCCGCCACCGGCCCTCCAACCGGCCCACCACGAGGTCGTCGACGGTGAGGGCCAGGCCGTCGGTGAGGGCCAGCGCACCGATGACGAAGGCGGGGATGGCCGGGAGGCCGACGCCGCCGGGCACGTCGGGTCCGCGGCCCGGTCGCGAGGGTGACACAGGACCTCTGCGCGGATGGTGTGGATCATGCGGGTGGTGGGGGCCGCGTGGGTTGTGTGAGCTTCCTGACCGACTACGGGCTCGGTGACGGGTTCGTGGCGGCCTGCCACGGGGTGCTGCTGCGGCACGCGCCCGATGTGCGGATCATCGACATCAGCCATCTGGTGCCCGCCGGTGACGTGCGGCGGGGGTCGGTCGTGCTTGCCCAGACGGTCGGTCATCTGCCGCCCGCGGTGCATCTCGCGGTCGTCGACCCGGGGGTCGGCACCTCCCGGCGGGCGCTGGTCGTCTCCGCCCCGCGGGGTGTGCTCGTCGGCCCGGACAACGGGTTGCTGCCGCCCGCGGCCGACGTGCTCGGGGGAGTGCGCGCCGCGGTGGCGCTGGCCGTCCCGGACGGGGTGCCGGCGACCTTCCACGGGCGGGACGTGTTCGCCCCCGCCGCCGCCGCGGTCGCGGCCGGCCGGGATCCGGCCGCACTGGGTGAGCAGGTGGATCCAGGCGGGCTGGTGCGGCTCNGTGCGGCTCCCGCCGCCGGTCGCCCGCCTGGTCGTCGATGCCGATCCGGCCGCCGCGGCCGCCGCGGAAGCCGGTGTGAACGCCGCGGCGGCGGCGGTGGCGGTGGAGGCCGAGGCCGAGGTGGTCACCGTCGACACCTATGGCAACGTGCAGGTGGCCGCGGACGCGGCCCTGCTGGCCTCGGCCGGGATGCGCCCCGGCCACCTGCTCCGCGTCGCCGTGGGCGCCTCGGTGACCACGGCCGTGTTCGGGGTCACGTTCGCCTCGGTGGCTCCCGATGAGCTCGTCGTCTACGTCGATTCCGCGGGCCTGGTGGCGCTCGCGGTCAACCGGGGCAGTGCCGCGCGGCGCCTGGCGGTCACGGCCGGGGATCTCCTCCGACTGTCGGCAGGACGCCCCGCGCCGTCCTGAGCCCTCCCACGCTCGCCTCGCGGCGCCGCGCGGTTCCGTGCTGTCGACTGGTCAGCCGTCGCCGGGAAACGTGGACCAGGCTGATTCCGCCGCGGGCACGTCGTCCCGCAGGACAGTTCCCTCGATTTTGCCGTACGGCCGGTCGGCCACCTGGAAGACGACGTTGGGGTTGTCCAGTCCGAAGGGCGTCAGGTCGACCGGGAAATGGTGCCTGTTCGGCATGGACAGTCGGATTTCGGCCACGTCGGCGTGGGCGGTGAGGACCTCCCGTCCCATGGTGTACAGGGTTTGCTGCAACGCGCTGCTGGGGACCTGGGCAAACGTCTCGAGCAGCGTCGCCCGGATACTCGGGAACAGCGTGTCGAATTCGACGGCGGTGCTCGTGTAGCGCCAGCGGGCGGTGATTTCGGTCGCCAGGACGCGGTCGTCCGTGTCGGCCAGCGTGGTGTAGTCGTCCCGGATGAATCCCCGGAATGCCGAACCGGTCGACTTCAGTACGATCAGGCCGGCTGTCCCGGAAACAACATGCGCGGTGTCCCGGTCGACGGTGACCGTCGTCGTCCGGTGTTCGCCGCCGCTGCGGAAGAACGCGTGGTCGTGCCCGGAGCCGTTCACCTCGATCCGCTGCCAGCCGTATTCCTCGATCTCCAGCCGCGCGCCGGTGACCCACGGGGTGGCGGTGGTGAAGTGCCGGGCGAGCCGCAGGCCGAACTGTTCGATCTCACCGACACCGCCCGTGCGGGCGAACGCGTGGACGGTGTTCTTCTGGGTGTCGGTCGCCAGGATGTGGCTGTTGTCCCCGTCGACGTGCGCGCTGGTGAAGTCGCCCCACAGCGCCGACGTGACGCTGATGTCCCGGATCCGGTGCACCGGCGTCGAGCGCTCGACGTGGACGAGCCTGATCTCCGCTTTTCCGTACCTGTTGGGACCGAGAACGACTGCCATCGCGCCTCCGTGGTCGGGGGCCGGACCCTTTTTCGGGCCGGGGTCTCTGCCGTGCCGAACTGATGCGGGCCGGACCGTTCCGTGTCGAGCTGTTCCGGGCCGGGCCGGGCCGCTGTGGGCCGGTCCGTCGGTCGGCCCGGCCGGTGCGCCTGCCCTGGGCGACGTTACCCGCGCCCCGTTCGGGTTACTGGTTGTGACTTCCTGGTACGGACGGGGCGCGTCCGTCCCGTTCCGCCAAATTGGTCGTCGAGCGGGCGCAACCTCTGAAAGCACTCAGGCGTCGGACGGGATGATGAGGGAGGGGATATGAAGCACTCGCGGAGAAGGCTACTCTCCGCATTCGCATGTTGTACCAATGGTTATCGTCGTCCGTTTGACACCGGCCATTTCAATGATCAATGCGTTGCCGGTCCGGCCGCTGGGTACGGTCCGGCTGTGAATGAGTGGGAGGCACTCAGGACGGGCCGGTCAATGGAGCGGGTTCGTATCCCGGTCTGCCACACCCCGGCTCGTCGTTCCGCGGCGACCTGTCGTTCCGCGGCCGGTGGGGTGGGGCCCGGTCCAGCAGGCGCCCGAACCCACGACAAGAGCTGTGGCCACACCTTCTTCGGGTGGGTGAACCGTTCGAGGCCTTACGGCGTGAGGAGGCCGCTCGGGGTGGGGGGAGCGCACGGCGCAAGGGGAGCGCGCCCGCGCGGCATATCCCCCTCGCAACGGTCACTCATATCGACTGTCGGTGCGGCGCTGCTCGCCTGTATCGCTCTGACCTCGTGCTCACCCCGGCCGGAGGGAGGAGGCTCGGCGTCCGCTCCCGGCAGCCTGACCGCGCCGACCGCGACGGCGCCGCAGATCACCATCACGCCCACGGACCGCTCCCAGGGCGTGGCGCTCACCAGCGCCGTGGTGGTACACAGCAACACCCCGCTACAGTCGGTGAAGGTGCTGCGGGGCGCGAGCAAGTCCCAGGACACCTCCGCCGGCGAACTGGCCGGCCAGCTCTCCGAGGACGGCAGGACCTGGACGTCCACCGGCGGGCTCTTCGCGGACACGCAGTACCAGGTGTCGGCGGCGACGTCCCCGGTGAACGGCATAGCGGGCACCACGACCATGGCGGCCACTTTCACCACGATTAATCCGGCCAAACCCTTCAAGGTGTCGTGGGGACCGGTCGCCGGGCAGACCGTCGGTATCGGTACACCCGTCACGCTGACCTTCAACGGGCCGGTTCCCGACCGGGCGGCCGTCCAGAAGCGTCTGGTGGTCACCACCGATCCGCCGGTCACCGGCGCCTGGAACTGGTCGTCGGACCGGACCGTGCGCTGGCGCCCGCAGCAGTACTGGAAGTCGGGGACCAAGGTGCACGTCGAGGCGAACCTCGCCGGTCTGGACCTCGGTGGCAACCGCTTCGGGGTGAAGGACCGGGCGATGGATTTCGTCATCGGCCCGGCGCAGATCAGTTATGTCGACGCCGCCACCCACACGATGAAGGTGTATCGCAACGGCGTCCTGCAAAAAACCATGGCGGTCAGCCTCGGCAAGCCCTCGTCACCGACCATGGACGGCCCGCACAACGTCCTTGGCACCGCCCAGACGGTGATTATGGACTCCGCGACCGTCGGTATTCCCAAGGGCGATCCGGACTACTACTACGAGACCGTCCAGTGGAACGTGCAGTTCACCAGTGGCGGTGAGTACGTCCACTCGGCGCCGTGGTCGGTCGGCGCTCAGGGGCAGAACAATGTCTCGCACGGCTGCGTGAACGCGTCGCCGGCGGACGCCGAATGGTTCTACCGGTTCAGCCGGTTGGGCGACATCATCGATGTGCGCAACACCGGTCGGCCGCCGGACACCTCCCAGCTCGGCAACGAGTGGTCGATCTCCTGGCAGCGGTGGGTTGCCGGCAGCGCCCTGCCGCTGACGGCCGCGACCACTGCGCCGCCGCCGGCGGACGCGGGCATCGTCGGCGCGGCGGCCAGTCCGCCACCGACGATCCGTTCCTGACAGCCGATCCGCTTCTGCCAGCCGCCGCCGGCCGCACCC
>NZ_JWIO01000011.1:58415-66346 GCF_001017755.1 Protofrankia coriariae | reverse complement strand
CCGGCCGGCCGGCGGCGCGCAACACCGGCCGGCCGGTGGGTGCGGCCGGGAAGCGACGATCTCCCAGGATGGTTGGGCTGAAGGTTGCCCCGACCCGACCAGCCATCCCGGGAGATTCGCGCGAACAGCAACCCGTCCGACCACCACGGTGGCCCCGTGACGCCGGGCTCGACCGGCCAGTCGACCGGGCCGGCCCAGCCGACACCACCGACACCACCGGCCTGGCTGGTCCAGCCGGCACGGTCCGCGTCCGGACCGGGCTGGTTGCGTCGACTGGGCGGGTGCATCCTGCGCTACCGGCGCAACGCGGCCGTGGCCTCCGGCGCGGCGGTGCTGGCCACCGTGCTCGCCGTGATCACCCCGCTGATCGAGCGCGGGGTGGTCGACAACGTCGTGGTCGACCACCGGCATCCGCTCGCTCCCTACGTGATTGCGCTGCTCGTGGCCGGGGTGCTGCGTTTCGCCGCGAGCTACGTCCGCCGCACCACCGGCGGGNNNCCGCCGCACCACCGGCGGGCGTCTCTCCCTCGACGTCCAGTACGACCTGCGGGACGCGGTGTTCGCCGCGCTCGCGCGGTTCGACGGCGTCCGCCAGGACGGGATGCGCACCGGCCAGATCGTCAGCCGGGCCATCTCGGACGTCACCGCCATCCAGGGGCTGCTGTCGTACCTGCCGTGGCTGGGCGGCAACCTGCTGCTGCTCGTGCTCACCATTGCGATCATGGCGGTGCTCTCGCCGCTGCTGACCCTGCTCGCCCTCGCGGTCGGGCCACTGTTGCTGCTGATCGGGCTGCGGGCGCGGCGGACCGTCTTCCCGGCGACCTGGGCGGCCCAGCAGCAGGCCGGCGAGGTCGCCGGGGTGGTGGACGAGGCGGTCGCCGGCGTGCGGGTGGTCAAGGGCTTCGGGCAGGAGGAGCGGGAGCTGGCCGGGCTCACCGCGTCCGCCCGCGTTCTGTTCGCGCTGCGCATGCGTGCGGTGACCATCACCAGCCGGTATATGCCGGCACTGGCCGCGGTGCCGGCCGTCGGGCAGGTCGGGGTGCTGGCGCTGGGCGGCTGGCTGGCGTTGCGCGGCCACATCAGCCTGGGCACCTTCCTCGCCTTCAGCACCTACCTCGGTGAGCTCGTCGCGCCGACCCGTATGCTCGCGAACCTGCTGACGGTCGGGCAGCAGGCCCGGGCCAGCGCCATCCGGGTCTTCGAGCTCATCGACACCGCCCCGGTCGTGACCGAACGGGCCGGGGCGGTCAGCCTCGGGCGCGCCCGGGGGACGATCGAGTTCGACGACGTCACCTTCGGTTACACCCGGGACCGTCCGGTGCTCGACGGATTCCGGCTGCGGGTCGAGGCCGGTGAGACCCTCGCCCTGGTCGGGGCGTCCGGGTCGGGCAAGTCGACGGTGGCCGCGCTGCTCTCCCGCATCTACGACGTAGACGCCGGTTCTGGCGCCAGCCCTGGTACTGGCCCCGATTCTGGCCCTGGCGCCGGTGCTGGTGCCGTCCGGATCGACGGCCACGACGTCCGGGAGCTGGCCCTGGCGTCGTTGCGGGCCCAGATCGGGATGGTCTTCGAGGACAGTTTCCTGTTCTCCGACACGGTCCGCGCCAACATCGCCTACGGCCGGCCGGACGCCGGCGACGCCGAGATCGTCGCCGCGGCGCGGGCCGCCCGGGCGGACGGTTTCATCCGGGAGCTTCCCGACGGCTACGACACGGTCGTGGGCGAACAGGGGCTGACGCTCTCGGGCGGCCAGCGCCAGCGGATCGCGCTGGCCCGTGCCCTGCTCGTCGACCCACCCGTCCTGGTCATGGACGACGCGACGTCCGCGGTCGACGTCCGGGTCGAGGCCGAGATCCACACCGCCCTGCGGCAGATCATGCGCGGGCGGACCACCCTGCTGATCGCGCACCGCCGCTCCACCCTGCACCTGGCCGACCGGATCGCGGTGCTCGACGCCGGCCGGGTGGTCGACGTCGGCACCCACGAGGAGCTGACCGTCCGCTGTCCGCTGTACACGATGCTGCTGTCCGGACCGAGTCTCGACCGGGCGGGCGCTGGCTCCGATCAGACGGGCAACGGCAGTCACCCGGCGAACCAGGCGAATCAGGTAAACAAGGTAAATCAGATAAATAAGGATGATGCAGGCAAGGGCCGGGCGAACGGTGGCCGGCCGGCGGCATTCGCAGGTGCGCTCACGCCCCGTATGCGTCCGGTTCCGGATACCTGGGTGGGCGCCGGCCTGGACGGCATGCGGCCGGCCCGCCCCGCGCGCGGCGGCCGGGCAGGCGGGTTCGGCGGCCGGGGGGCGGGGTTCGGTGGCGGCCCCTTCGCCGACACCCCGGCCACCCCCGAACTGCTCACCCAGGTGGCCCGGCTCCCGCCCGCGACCGAGCCGGTCCGGGTAAGCGAAACCGACGCCGCCGCGCCCGACCCGGCGTTCTCGCTGCGCCGCCTGCTGCGCGCGGTGCCCGGGCTGCTCGCCGTCGGCCTGCTGCTGGTCGCCCTGGACGCGGCCGCGAGCCTGGCCATGCCCGCGCTGGTGCGCCACGGGGTCGACGCGGGCGTGTCCACGGGCGCGTCGCCGGTGCTGTTCGCCACCTCCGCGGTGGCGCTGGCCGTGGTCCTGGCGGCCTGGGGCGGGCAGGTCGTCCAGGCCCGGGTGACCGGGCGGATGGGGGAGCGGCTGCTGTTCGTCCTGCGGGTGAAGACCTTCGCCCAGCTCCAACGGCTCGGCCTGGACTACTACGAACGCGAGCTCTCCGGCCGGATCATGACCCGGATGACCACGGACGTGGACGCCCTGTCGACGTTCCTGCAGACGGGCCTGACGACCGCGGTGGTGGCGCTGGCGTCGTTCGTCGGGATCGGGATCGCGCTGGTCGTGCTGAACGCGGAGCTGGCGCTGGTCGTGCTCCCGATGCTGCCGGTCGGGATCGCGGTCACGCTGGTGTTCCGGGCGAAGTCCTCGGCTGCCTACACCGAGTCGCGGGAGCGGGTCAGCGCGGTCAACGCCGCGCTGCAGGAGAACCTGGCTGGCATCCGGGTGGTGCAGGCCTTCCGCCGGCAGGAGCGCAACCAGGACGACTTCCGGGTGCTGGCCGAGCGGTACCGCGCCTCGCGGATGCGGTCGCAGCGGATGATCGCCCTTTACTTCCCGTTCATGGAGTTCTGCTCGGAGCTGGCCGCCGCGCTCGTCCTCGGCGCCGGTGCCGGGCTGGTCGCGTCCGGGTCGCTGACCACCGGCGGGCTGATCGCCTACCTGCTCTACATCAACCTGTTCTTCGCCCCGGTCCAGCAGCTCTCGCAGGTGTTCGACGGCTACCAGCAGGCGAAGGTGGGCCTTCGGCGCATCCGCGACCTGCTGCGCACACCCACCTCCACCCCGTCGGCCGCGGATCCGGTGCCGGTTGGCCGGCTTGCCGGCCGGATCACGCTCGAGGACGTCTCTTTCCGTTACGCCGGCACCAGCCGTCCCGCGTTGGACGGGGTGAGCCTGCGGGTGGCGGCCGGGGAGACCGTCGCCCTGGTGGGGGAGACCGGCGCGGGCAAGTCCACCGTGGTCAAACTGGTCGCGCGTTTCTACGATGCGACCGGCGGTGTGGTGCGGGTTGACGGCACCGACGTGACCCGGTTCGATCTCGCCGGCTACCGGCACCGGCTGGGCGTGGTCCCGCAGGAGGCGTTCCTGTTCTCCGGGACGGTGCGGGACGCCATCGCCTACGCCCGCCCGGAGGCGGAGGACACCGAGGTGGTGGCCGCCGCCAGCGCCGTCGGGGCGCACGAAATGATTATTCGGTTGCCCGGGGGCTACCACCATCCGGTCGGCGAGCGCGGCCGGGGGCTGTCGGCCGGGCAGCGCCAACTGCTGGCACTTGCCCGGGCGGCACTGGCCGACCCTGACATCCTGCTCCTCGACGAGGCCACCGCGTCTCTCGACCTGGCCACGGAGGCGGCGGTCACCGAGGCCACCGAGCACGTCGCGCGCCGGCGGACCACGCTGGTGGTGGCGCATCGGCTCACCACCGCCGCCCGTGCCGACCGGGTCGTGGTGATGGCCGCCGGCCGGGTCGTCGAGCAGGGCTCCCACGCCGAGCTGCTGCGGGCCGGCGGCCGGTACGCGCGGATGTGGGCGGAGTTCAACGGCGCCGACGGCCCGGCGTGCCCTGTCCAGGCCTCGGGCCTGGAGTGTGTACCGGAACGGTGACCCCGGATCAGGGATGGTGGGTGACATCCATGTCTTTGTGCGCGGGAAGACTTCGCGGCCAGACGGTGACACCGCGTCACCCGTCGCCGTCACGCGGACGACGACGCAGGTACCGGGTCTGCCCAGCTACGACCCGGCCCGGCTCCTGAGCGCCTGGTAGGAACCCGGTACCCGGCTCCGCCTCGCCAGAGCCGGGTACCCGCGGCGTCGGACGGGCAGGGCCGGACGGACCGGGGAGCGCCGGTGCGTTCCCGCCGCAGAATCCCGTCGATCGTTTTATGGTGGCCCGCCCACGGGCCTCCACGGCCGCCGGGTGGCGGGCAACAGCGGCCCCGGACCAGGCAGGCACTCTCCGCTACCTGATCCGGGCCACCCGTGTCACCCGGTGCCGTTCGTCGCTGTGTGTAATGTATTACTGTGTGTTGCTGTCGGCCGGGATCACAGGTCGGCGTACAGCGGCTCCTCAGCGATCAGAATCCGCTCCAGTACCCGTGGGAAGTCGCCGTAGTTGCGTACCGCGTAATGGACGGTGGCACGGTTGTCCCAGAACGCGACCGAACCGGGCCGCCAGGAGAACCGGACCTGGTGTTCCGGCTTCCGGTACTGGTCCAGAACGAGGGTCAGCAGCTCCCTGCTCTCCGACCTGTCAAGCCCGAGAATCGAGGGATGCTGGGTGAAGTTGACCCACAGAATCTTTTCGCCGGTTTCGCGGTGTACCCGGACCACGGGGTGGGACACGATCGGGTAGTCGTAACCCACGGCGTTCAGCGCGTCTCGGAAGTCGTGGGTGACGTGGCGGCCGGCGAGACGTTCTTTCACGTCGTCGGACAGCGCGTTGTAGGCGAGCCCGGCGTCCACCCAGATGGTGTCACCGCCGATATCAGGCAGGGTGACCGCGCGCAGCACCGCCCCCCAGGTCGGCACCAGCCGCCAGCTCGTGTCGGTGTGGTAGGCGTCCCAGTTCTCGTCGGCGTCCGCGGTGGCGCGGGCCCGCTCGTAGTCCTTGAAGTCCGCCGCGGCGATCCGGTGGATCGAGGTCGCCCTTCCGGCGCTGTCGTTGAGGGGTGCCTTCGGCCCGCTCGGGTGCGGATAGAGCGGCCCGAACCGCCGGGCGAACGCCTCGTGTTCCTCGCGGGTCAGCTCCTGGTCACGAAAGAAGACGACCTTGTATTTCAGGATTGTCGCCCGGATCTGGTCGCGGACCTCGTCGGTCAGCGGATACCGCAGGTCCACCCCACTGATCTCCGCGCCGATGGTCGGCTGCAGCGGCCGGACAGCCAGATCGCCGGCCAGCCGCGCGTCGAGATGGGTGACAGTGCTCACAGTTCGTCCCTTCACTTGTTCCTGACGTGTTTCTGATGGCCCTGGTTCTGGCTGCCCGTGCTTCTGGTGGTTCGCCCGAAGCGCTCGGTTCGCCCGAAGCGCTGCCCGCAGGACCGGGCGGCCACTGGGCACCGACGGAGGACGGCGTTCCACGGCGGGTACCGGAGTGCACGGAGCACCCGACGCGCGAAACGCATGGAAAAACGACCGGGCATGATTTTCCCGGCTGCTGGACGAACAACTGTCGGATGTTCGGATGCGTGGCCCGGGTGTCGGGAAATACCTCCCGGGTCACGGGTGGGACGGCTGGTCAACAAAAAGGACGCGTCCGGACCGGGTATTGTCGCGGTGGCACCGGCGGACTTCGTGGCACCTGTTCCGCCGACAGCGGAAAAGGACGGCTGATGAATGGTCGTGGACCGTGCCACGGGCCGTCCGGACCGGCCGAAGAATTCTTGACACCGGTGCCGGGAGCGGCACCGGTGTCAGCGACAGTTGGCGCTGGACACGCGCACCAGGTCCACGTAAAGCCGTGCCGTCAGGTCGGCTCCCTGATCCATGAACTGATTACAACATGTAAGGGAAGTCCGTGTCCACGGCTGGCGGAACCGGATTTCCGGAGGGTATCGGGGCCCGCCGGAACACGTCGGAGCGTGTTGGAACATATCGGAACACGCCGGCGAAAGGCGGCGGGCCGGACGGTCGGATCAGTGGCCGCGCACGATCCACTGGTCGTATTCGAGCGCCTCGGTGCCGATGGTGGTGTCGTCGCCGTGGCCGGTGTGCACCACCGTCTCCTGCGGCAGCGTCAGCAGCCGTCTTCTGATCGAGTTCAGCAGGGTCGGGAAGTCGGAGAACGACCGTCCGGTGGCACCCGGCCCACCGCGGAAGAGGGTGTCGCCGCTGAAGAGGACCGGTTCCCCGTTGATCACCCCGTACAGGCACACGCCGCCCGGGGAGTGCCCGGGGGTGTGCAGGACGTGCAGCCAGCCGCCGCCCGCGATCGGGATCTGCTGGCCGTCCGCGAGCTGGAGATCCGGCGGGCGGCCCGGGTAGACCATCTCCCACAGCATGAGATCGGCCTGGCACAGGGCGACCGGGGCCTGCACCCGCTCGGCGAGCTCCACGGCCGCGTTGATGTGGTCGTTGTGGCCGTGCGTCGCCACGATCATCGACACTCGGCGGCCCTCGATCGCGGCCATAATCACGGACGGGTCGTGCGCGGCGTCGATGACCAGTACCTCGCTGGCGTCCCCGACCAGCCAGATGTTGTTGTCGACGGTGAAGCGCTGGCCGTCGATCAGGAACTCGCCACGAGTGATGATCCGATCGACCCGCACTCCGTCGTGTCTGGCCACGCGTTCTCCGTTCCCGTCATCGTTGTCGTCCGGTGCTCCCGTGGTGGTCCACGGTCGTCCGCGTGTGTCGGGCCGGTCAACCCGGCCCATCCGGACCGAGCATGCCCGATCCGCCCAGACTGGTCGTCAGCGGATCCGGCCGGACCGCGGGCGCCGGCGCGGAGCCGACACGCACGGGTCGACCGCACGTGCCGGCGGCGGCCCGCGTGTGCCAGTCGTACCCGCGTATGCCGGTCCGGGCTCGCGATGCGCAGGTCCGCGGGGTGCTGTCCGGGGGGTGCTGTCCGGGGCGTGCCGGTCAGAGCCGGACGACGCTGCGCAGCACGCCGCCCTGCCGCATCCGGGTGAACGCCTCCTCGACGTCGCCGAGGCCCACGGTCTCGGTCACGAACCCGTCGAGGTCGAGCCGGCCCGCCCGGTAGAGGTCGATCAGGACGGGGAAGTCCCTGCTGGGCAGGCAGTCGCCGTACCAGGACGACTTCAGCGAACCGCCGCGGCTGAACACCTCGATCATCGGCAGCTCGAGGGTCATCGACGGGTCGGGGACCCCGACGAGGACGAGCCGCCCGGCGAGGTCCCGGGCGAAGAACGCCTGCCGGTAGGTCTCCGGGTGACCGACCGCCTCGATAACCAGGTCGGCGCCGTTACCGTCGGTGAGCGTCCTGATCGTCTCCACCGGGTCGAGGTCGCGGGCGTCGATGGTGTGGGTGGCGCCGAACCGGCGGGCCCAGATCAGTTTGCGCTGGTCGACGTCGACCGCGATGATCTTCCGGGCGCCCGCGAGGGAAGCCCCTGCGATGGCCGCGTCCCCCACGCCACCGCAGCCGAACACTGCGACCGTCTCACCGCGGGTGACCGCGCCGGTGTTGACCGCCGCGCCGAAACCAGCCATCACCCCGCAGCCGATCAGCCCGGCGGCCTCCGGACGGGCCGCCGGGTCGACCTTCACGCACTGGCCGGCCGCCACCAGGGTCGCCTCGGCGAATGCCCCGATGCCCAGCGCCGGTGACAGCTTCCGGCCGTCGGCCGCCAGCCGCATCGGCTGG
>NZ_JWIO01000011.1:57323-58407 GCF_001017755.1 Protofrankia coriariae | reverse complement strand
CCCAGCCGCATCGGCTGGCTGGCGTTGCGGGAGTCGAAGCAGTACCACGGCCGGCCGCGCAGGCAGGAACGACAGCTCCCGCAGGGCGCCCGCCAGGCGATCACCACGTAGTCGCCGGGCACCAGTGAGGTGACCCCGTCGCCGACAGCCTCGACGGTCCCGGCGGCCTCGTGGCCGAGGAGGAAGGGGTAGTCGTTGTTGATGGCGCCCTCGCGATAGTGCAGATCGGTGTGGCAGACGCCGCACGCCTGGACCTGTACCCGCGCCTCCCCCGGCCCCGGGGCGGGGACGACTATCTCCGTCAGGGTGACGGGGGCGCCCTTCTCCAGGGAAACCACGCCACGCACAGTCACCGCATCCGTTGTCGCGCCCATTGTCATGCTCCCGTCGTCGTCGACCGTCGGCGGCCCGGACACCCGGCTGCGCACCAAGCATGATCGTGCAGTTCCCGGCCGTCCAGACGGGCTTGCCCCGGCCGTCCGGACAGGTGCAGGCCAGGCTTCAGCCAAGCTTCAGCCAGGCTTCAAGCCAAGCACCGTTCACGGTGGGCCGGCAATTCCCGCCGGTGGAAATACGTCCCGGTATAGTTACCAACTGTTATTGAGAGCTGTCTGCCGCTATCGGTGGAACCCGTCGGGAGCGGACCGGAACAACGGGGACATCGGCTGCGCCGGGCCGCGGCTACCGACCCGGCGGGATGCGTCCGACCATCGGTCGGTACGCTCCTGTCGGTCCGCTTCTGCTCTCCGCGCACCGATCCGCAAGAAGGGAGCAGGTCCCTCGACATGACCGCCGATACTTCGCCGATGGCGGCCCCGGTACGCCCCCCGTACGGGCGGATGACCGTCGGGGAACCAGCGCTGCCCGATGACAGCCAGTTCGACGCCGCCGACATCCCCGCCGCCGATGGTGACGCCGGCGAGATCGGGCCCACCGGACGCCCGTTGCCCGTCTTTCCGGTACCGCCGCCGGTGTCGACACACGGGCCCGCCTGGGTGGTCGCCATGTGCAACCAGAAAGGCGGCGTCGGCAAGACGACGAGCACGATCAATCTCGGTGCCGCGCTCGCCGAATACGGCCGCCG
>NZ_JWIO01000011.1:36136-57318 GCF_001017755.1 Protofrankia coriariae | reverse complement strand
GCCGAATACGGCCGCCGCACCCTGCTGGTCGACTTCGACCCACAGGGTGCGCTCTCGGTCGGCCTCGGCATCAACCCGATGGTGCTCGAGCACACCGTGCACGATCTCCTGATCGGCACCGAGTCCGAGATCGGTGAGGTGCTGGTCCCCACCCAGGTCGACGGGCTGGACCTGCTGCCGAGCAACATCGACCTGTCGGCCGCGGAAATGCTGCTCGTCACGGAGGTCGGGCGGGAGCACACCCTGGCCCGCGCCCTGTCCCGGGTGCGTTCGGTCTACGACGTGATCCTCATCGACTGCCAGCCGTCCCTGGGCCTGCTGACCGTGAACGCGCTGACCGCCGCCGACGCCGTCATCGTCCCGCTGGAGTGCGAGTACTTCGCCCTGCGCGGCGTCGCCCTGCTGCTGGACACCATCGACAAGGTGCGCGACCGGCTGAACTCCAGCCTGGAGCTCGCCGGCATCCTGGCCACCATGTACGACGCACGCACCCTGCACGCCCGGGAGGTGCTGGCCAGGGTGGTGGAACGCTTCCCACACGAGGTCTTCCACACGGTGATCAACCGGACGGTACGCTTCCCGGAGACCACCGTGGCCGGCGAGCCGATCACCACCTACGCGCCCACGTCCGTGGGCGCGGACGGCTACCGGCGGCTGGCCCGCGAGCTGNNCCGGCGGCTGGCCCGCGAGCTGATGGCCCGGCACGCGACCCCGTCCGCGGCGGGGTGAGTGGCCGGGCGGCCGGCTGGTCGGCTGGTTGGTCGGTTGGTCGGCTGGTCGGCTGGTCGGTTGGTCGGCCCGGTGGGCGACGATGGGGATACGTACGTCCAGGAAGCGGGACGGATCCGGGACGGGATAAGGAACCTGTAGAGGCGTGCTGTTCTACCTGGCCGAACCCGCGGCGCTACTGGGGATCGCTCTCGCGCTCCTCATCGGGATCCACGCTCACGACGGCGCGCAGGTCCTCGTCGCGAGGCTGCTGCGGGACCCCAGCCCGCTGCGCAGCGGGCGCCTGACGGCGTCGCTGAAACACCGGGTCAGCCCGTTCAGCGGGGTCGCCATGCTCATCTCCGGGGTCGGCTGGACCGAGCCGGTACCCATGAACGACGTGTGGCGCAAACGGCGGTTCCACGTGGCCACGGCGGTGCTGTCCGGTCCGCTGGCCTACCTGCTGCTCGCGTTCGCCGCGATCGTCGGGTTCAAGTTCGTCTCCGAACCGGTCCTGTTCGCCGAGGGTGACCGCGTCCTGGAGATCGACGGCGCGGGTAGCTTTCTCGCCCAACTGCTGCTGTGGATGGCGGGCACGTTCGGGTCGCTGTTCATCCTGAGCCTCATCCCCGTCCCGCCGGCGGACGGCGGGCGGGTGCTGTTCCTGCTCGGCCCGCAGTCGCCGAGCTGGCACCGGGCCAACTACCAGCTCCGCGAGAACAACATCGGCATCGTCATCCTGCTGGTGATCCTGTTGCTGCCGGTGCTGTTCGTGTCGTTTCCCTCGGTCATCGGCCAGCTCATCCTGCCGCTGCTGCGGGGGCTGGGCAGCATCGTCGGCGTCGACGTCGGTTGAGCGCCTGTCGCGGATTCGCCCGCCGGCCCGCACCGCCCGGTCGTCCCGCCGGCCCGGACGACCGGATCCGGCCGTGCCCGCTGGGCGGCCGGCTGCCGCAACCAGCACCGAGGACGGCCGGTTCGGCCTGCTCGCGTCCGGCGGGCGGCCGGCCACGCTCGAACGGACGTGCGGTGGCCCGGGACGGCTCGTGCCGCCGCGGCGGTAGCGTCGTGTCATGGCACGGACCGGGACATCTCCTCGGCCGAGCGTGACCACGCCGGCACTCGGTGCCACCACGCCCAGGAATGCCGCGCCGGGCGCCAGAGCGTCCAGGAAGGCGCCGCGCGACATCACCGCGGCACCGGAGGCCGGCACGGGCCCGGAGGCTGGAGTGCCCGGGACCACGGCACTCGAGGCTGGAGCGCCCGCAGCGGCGGTGCCGACCGGCCGCGGCAGGGCCGGCAGCTCCTTCGTGGTCGAGCTCGCCAACTTCAGCGGGCCGTTCGACCTGCTGCTGTCCCTGATCGCCAAACACAAGCTGGACGTCACCGAGGTCGCGCTCTCCCAGGTCACCGACGAGTTCGTGGCGCACATCCGCCGCCTCGGCCCCGGTTTCGACCTCGGGCAGGCCACCGAGTTCCTGGTGATCGCCGCGACCCTGCTCGACCTCAAGGCGGCCCGCCTGCTGCCGGGGGCGATCTCCGATGACGAGGCGGAGGACCTCGCCCTGCTGGAGGCCCGTGACCTGCTCTTCGCCCGGCTGCTGCAGTACAAGGCCTACAAGGAGGCGTCGCTGCTGTTCGTGGGCCTGATGGCGCTCGAGGCCCGCCACGTCCCCCGGGCCGTGCCGTTGGAACCGCGTTACGCGCAGGCTCTCCCCGAGGTGCAGATCGGTATCGGGCCGGCCGATCTCGCCCGGCTCGCGGCCCGGCTGCGGGAGCCTCCGCTGCCCCCGCAGGTTGCCACCGACCACGTCCACCTGCCGAGGATCAACATCCGCGAGCACATGCTCGCCGTGCTGGAGAAGCTGCGCGAGCTCGGCAGCGCGTCGTTCCAGGCGCTGTGCGCGGACTGCCGGCAGACGATCGAGGTGGTCGCGCGTTTCCTCGCCCTTCTCGAGCTCTTCCGGGAGGGCCGGGTCGCCTTCTCCCAGGAGGTTCCGCTGGGAGAGCTGACAGTACGGTGGATAGCCGACACCGACCCCGCGGACTCCAGGCGGCAACCGCGAGAGGCGACAGACGGCACGGACGGCACGGACGGCACGGACGACGTGGACGGTACGTACGGCGTACGCGGCATCGTCACCAGCGCCGTCGGGGATGCCGACGCTTCCGGGGATGTCGACGACGTCGGGCCGGCCGGGCCCGGCAGAAGCCGGAAACGAGGATCACGACGGCAGTGACGGGGGAACCAGGATGACGGGGGAAGCGGCTCCGCTCACCGGCGGCGAAACCGTGGCGGCCGACAGCCCGGACGAGCACGAACCGGACGAGCACGAACCGGGTCCGGACGAACGGCGCACGGGCGGATCGGGCACGGGCGGATCGGGCGCGGAGGATGACGCGCCGCGGCCGCCGTTGCCGGCCCTCGTCGAGGCGATCCTGATGGTGGCGGAGAACCCGGTGCCGGTCACCGAGATCGCGGTGAGCCTGGGCGTTCCCGCCACCGAGGTCGAGGGCGTCCTCGTCGAACTGGCCCTGGAGTACATCGCCGACGGCCGCGGCTTCAGCCTGCGGGACGTCGGCGGCGGCTGGCGTTTCTACACCAGCGAGGCGTGCGCCCCCTGGGTCGAGCGGTTCGTCCTCGCCGGGCAGAGCCCGAAACTGTCCCAGGCGGCGCTGGAGACCCTCGCGGTCGTCGCCTACCAGCAGCCGGTCAGCCGCGGGCGGATCTCGGCGGTGCGCGGGGTGTCCGCCGACGGGGTGATCCGTACCCTGACCGCCCGCCGGCTGGTCGAGGAGGCCGGGACCGACCCCGACACCGGTGCCATCCTGTACCGGACCACCGACTACTTTCTGGAACGGATGGGCCTGCGGCATCTCGACGAGCTGCCGCCGCTGGCCCCGCTGCTGCCCGGCATCGCCGACGTGGACGACATCGAGGGCCCGTGACCGGACATGAGCGGAGCCCGCGGACGGGCCGAGGCCCGATGACGGATCGAGGGCAGGGCCCATGACGGATCGAAGAGCTGTGACAGGCTCGCGGACAGGACGGAGGCCCATGACGGCCGGTGACGCGAACGCAGAGGGCGTTCGCCTGCAGAAGGTGCTCGCCGCGGCCGGGGTCGGTTCCCGCCGGCACAGCGAGGAGCTGATCGCCGCGGGCCGGGTGCGGGTGGACGGCCGGGTGGTCGAGACGCAGGGCATGCGGGTCGACCCGCAGACCGCGATCATCGAGGTGGACGGCGAACGGGTCGTCACCCGGGCGGGCCTGGTGCACCTGGCGTTGAACAAGCCCGTCGGGGTGCTCTCGGCGATGTCGGACGACCGCGGCCGGCCGACCGTCGCGGACCTGGTGACCGACGCCGGCCCGGGGCTGTTCCACGTCGGGCGGCTGGACGTCGACAGCGAGGGCCTGCTGCTGGTGACCAACGACGGGGAGCTGGCCCACCGGCTGTCGCATCCGTCCTTCGAGGTCGCCAAGACCTATCTGGTCGAGGTCGCGGGGCCGGTCGGCCGGGACGTCCCCCGGCGGTTGCGCGAGGGCGTCGAACTCGCCGACGGCCCGGTGCGCGCGGACGCCGTCCGGATCGTCGGTTCGGCCGGTTCACGGGTCATGCTCGAGATCACCCTGCACGAGGGGCGCAACCGGGTGGTACGCCGCCTGATGGAGGCAGTCGACCATCCGGTGCGCCGGCTGGTGCGGACCAGGATCGGCCCGGTGCACCTCGGCTCGCTGCGGGCGGGCCGGACCAGGCATCTCTCCCGGGGCGAGATCGGCGCCCTCTACCGCGAGGTCGGCCTGTAACGAAGCCGACAGATGGCTGGCAGGTGGCCGAAAGATGGCCGGCAGGTAGGGCGACGGGTGGGAGACGCCCCCGCGGCGCGGGCGGAGGGACGGGACACGGACGGCGGGGCAGGACGGGACAGAACAGGGCACGACAGGGGGAGACGGAAGGAAGGCCCGGAAAGGCACGGGCGGACACGGGGAACACGCCGGGCAACCAGTGGTCGACCCGTGGAAACACCCACGACCCGTCCGCGAACTATGGTGGCGCGGTGAGTGTCACATCCGGCGCATCCCGATCCTCCGGCCACGGGCCGCCGCCGCGGCGGGTGGGGATCGTCGGGTCCGGGCTGATCGGTACCAGCATCGGGCTGGCGCTGACCGGCCGCGGCGTCGACGTCATGCTCGCCGACATCGACACCGAACAGGTGAAGGTCGCCGAGGTCATGGGCGCCGGCCGGCCCTGGCACGGGGAGGCGGTCGAGCACGCGGTGGTCGCGGTCCCCCCGCACGCGGTCGCCGGGGAGCTGCGGCGGCTGCAGCGGGCCGGGATCGCCGAGACCGTCAGCGACGTCGCCAGCGTGAAGGCCAGGCCGATCGTCGAGGCCGTGCAGACGGGCTGCGACCTGTCGACGTGGTGCCCGGCGCATCCGATCGCCGGGCGGGAGCGCGGCGGCGCGGCCTCGGCCCGCGCCGACCTGTTCGCCGAGCGGACGTGGGTGGTCTGCCCGCTGCCGCACACCTCGCCGGCCGCGCTGGCGGCCACCGTCGCGATCGCCCACGCCTGCGGCGCCACGCCGGTGCGCACGACCGCGGACCGGCACGACCAGGCCATGGCCGCCCTGTCCCACCTGCCGCAGGTGGTCGCGAGCCTGCTCGCCGCGGCCACGCCCGATCTTGCCACCGGCGAGCTGGCGCTGGCCGGCCAGGGATTCCGGGACGTCACCCGGCTGGCGGACAGCGATCCCGGCCTGTGGTCGTCGATCCTGGAGGGCAACCGCGGCCCGGTCGCGGCCCGGGCACGCCTGCTGGCCGCGCGGCTCACCCAGCTCGCCGACGTCCTCGACCAGGGCAGCGAGCAGGAGGTCATGCTGGCCGTCCGCACGCTCATGGCCGGCGGCAACGCCGGTCGGGCGCTGCTGCCGCGCAAGGCCGGCGCGGTGTCCCGGCCGTGGGCGTGGGCCTGGGTGGGAGTGGTGCTCGCCGACCGGCCCGGCCAGCTGGGCGCCCTGTTCACCGCGATCGGCGACTGGCAGATCAACGTCGAGGACATTGCCGCGTTCGAGCACAATCTCGACGCCCCTGCCGGCATCGTGGAGCTTGCCGTCGCACCGGACATCGTCGACTCCCTGCTGGACAGGCTGGCCGCGGCCGGCTGGACCGCCTACCGCCGCTCGTGACCGCCGGCCGTCCTGACGAGAAGGCCGTCCTTCCCGGGCGCCTACCCGGGCGCGACGCCATCCTTCCCGGATGGACGGCCCCGGGTAGCCTGAGCCGGGTTGACCGCATCGGCGTCGGCTCGGGTGAGCATCCGGATCGGGCCGGTTTCACCACGTCGGTTGCCGACGGGTTTCTGGTGTAGACGGGTTTGTGGTTGTGGTGCAGATGTCGCGTCCGGACGGAGGAAACGGTGGAACACGACCGCGGTTGGCGTGAGCCGGTGGTTGCGTCGGCTACCGGCGCTCAGGAGGCGTCCGCAGATGGTGAGGGCCGCCGCGCCGAGTCCTGGCGGCCCGACGGGCCCGCGCCGGCCACGGCAGGTGTGACGGGTGTGACGGGTGTGACGTCGCCGCAGCGGCTGGTCCGCGACGGGCTCGTCATCGCGGTGGACGGGCCCGGCGGGTCGGGCAAGAGCACGGCCGCCCGGGAGATCGCCCGTCGGCTCGGCCTGCGGTATCTCGACACGGGCGCGATGTACCGGGCGGTGACCCAGCTCGCCCTGGAGAGCCGGATCGACATCGAGGACCACAATGCGGTCGCCGAGCTCGCGGAGCGGGCGGTGCTCACGATCGGTACCAGCCCGGACAATCCGACGATCGCCGTCAACGGCGAGCCCGTGGACGACCTGATCAGGACCAGGGCGGTGACCAACGCGGTGAGCGCGGTGGCCGCGGTGCCCGCCGTCCGCCGGCGCCTGGTCATCCGCCAGCAGCAGATCATCACCGAGGCGTCGCCGGTGGGCATCGTGGTGGAGGGCCGCGACATCGGCTCGGTCGTCGCCCCGAACGCCCCGGTCAAGGTGTTCCTGACCGCCTCGACCGAGGTCCGGGCGCTGCGCCGGTCGCACCAGCTGGGCGAGCGGGGCGTCGACGACGTGGCCCGCACCCTCGCCGAACTCGACCGCCGGGACGCCCTGGACAGCACCCGCGCCGCGGACCCGCTGGCCGTCCCCGACGACGCGATCGTGCTCGATTCGACCGCTCTGTCCGTCCAGGACGTCGTGGACGAGGTCCTACGGCACTGTGAACAGGCCTCGGCCCGAGCGTCATGACGACGATCGAAGACCCCCGGGACGGCGCGCCGCGAGCCAGCGTGGCCAGTGCGGCCGGCGTTCCCGCGACCAGTACTCCCGCAACCGGCGGCCCACGGGACGACGCTTCGCGGGGTGACGTTTCTGCGACCGGCGGTGTGCGGGGTGACGCTCCGAAGGGCGATGCCCCCGCCGGTGCGCAGGGCGGTGTCGCACCGGGTGGTGCTTCGAACGGCGATGTTTCCGAGACTGATGACGCGCAGGCTGACGTCCCACGGGGCGATGCTCCCGCGGCCGGCGCTGTGCGGGGTGACGCCGCGCGGGGCGTCGGTTCCGTGGCCGGTGTCCCGCGCGGCGGCGGAGGGCCGGGCGGCGGGCGGCCGTCCACGGCGGTGTCCCGGCGGGCCGCGGCGTCCCGGCCGTACAACGACATTCTGCACACGGTGCTCAAACCACCGTTCCGCCTGATCCTGAGCAGAGTCGTCATGCGCCTGACGGCCGAGGGGCTCGACCGGGTCCCGCCCACCGGACCGCTGATCTTCGCGGGTAACCACAGCAGCCTGCTCGACGGGCCCCTGGTCGTGATCGAGGCGCCGCGCACGGTCCGCTGCCTGGTGAAGTCCGAGCTGTACACCGGGATTCTCGGCCGGCTGCTGCTGCTGTCCGGGCAGATCCCCGTCAACCGGGGCCGGCCCGACCGGTTCGCGCTGCACACCGCACTCGACGAGCTCTCCCGCGGCGGCGCGATCGGGGTGTTCCCGGAGGGGACCAGGGGCAGCGGCGAGGTGGAAACCGTCCAGCACGGCATCGCCTACCTGGCTGTTCACGGCCGCTGTCCGATAGTGCCGGTTGCCTGTGTCGACACCGGGCAGGTCCTGCCGAGGGGGGCGTACTGGCCGCGGCGCTCCGTCCACGCCCGGATGGTCTTCGGGCATCCGTTCGAGGTGGAGATCCCGGCCAATCCACGGTCGCGGAAGGCGCTGGCCGAGGTGGCCGAGGGCATCCGGGTCCGGCTCGCCGACCATCTCGCCCAGGCCCGGCTGACACCCGCGTCCCTGCCCGCCCCGGCCGCGCCGCCCACCCGGCGGCCAGGGCCGGGCTGGGCGGCCAGGGCGAGCCGCCGGCCGCGGCGAGGCGGCCCCGGGCCGACCGGATCCGGCAGACGGTAGAGATCCGCAGAGATCCGGATCCGACAGAGCACAGAGAGCACAGAGACGAGGACGTTGTGGGTGTGGCTTCGCAGGCACCGCGGGACTCCGCCGCGGGCCGGTCCGGAATCGACGACCGCCAGCCGGTCCTGGCCGTTGTCGGACGCCCCAACGTCGGCAAGTCGACGCTGGTGAACCGGATACTCGGCCGGCGGGCCGCAGTCGTCGAGGACGTCCCCGGGGTGACCCGGGACCGCGTCGCCTACGACGCGACCTGGAACGGCCGCCGTTTCGTGGTGGTCGACACCGGCGGCTGGGAGCCGGACGCGCGGGGCCTGGCGGCCCGGGTCGCCGAGCAGGCACGCGCCGCCCTCGACACCGCCGACGCGGTGCTGTTCGTGGTCGACACCACCGTCGGGGCCACCGACGCGGACGAGGCCGTCGCCCGTGTGCTGCACCGCAGCGGGCTGCCGGTGGTCCTCGCGGCGAACAAGGTCGACGACTCCCGCGGCGAAGCCGACGCCGCCACGCTGTGGAGCCTCGGACTCGGTGAGCCGTACCCCGTCTCGTCCCTGCACGGCCGGGGCAGCGGGGACCTGCTCGACGCCATCCTCGAAGCCCTCCCACCGGCGCCCCGGGAACGTTTCGAGGAGATCGACGGCCCGCGGCGGGTCGCCCTGCTGGGCAAGCCGAACGTCGGCAAGTCCAGCCTGCTGAACAGGCTGGCCGGCACGCAGCGCTCGCTGGTGCACGACGTCGCCGGCACCACCCGCGACCCGGTCGACGAGCTGGTGACGGTCGGCGGGGAGACCTGGAAGTTCGTCGACACGGCGGGTCTGCGTCGGCGGGTGCGGGAGGCCAGCGGCGCGGAGTACTACTCGTCGTTGCGTACCGCCGCCGCGCTGGAGGCCGCGGAGGTCGCGATCGTCCTGTTGGACGCCAGCGAGTCGCTCACCGAACAGGACCAGCGGGTGATCACCATGGTGGTCGAGGCGGGACGGGCCCTGGTGCTGGCGTTCAACAAGTGGGACCTGCTTGACGAGGACCGCCGGCTGACGCTGGAACGGGAGATCGTCCGGGATCTGGGTCGGGTGGCCTGGGCGCCGCGGGTGAACGTCTCGGCGGCGACCGGCCGCGCGGTCGACCGGCTGGCCCCGGCGTTGAGGACGTCGCTGGAGTCGTGGGGGACGCGCATCTCCACCGGCCGGCTCAACGCCTGGCTGGGGGAGGTCGTGGCGGCCACTCCGCCGCCGTCGCGCGGCGGCCGGCTGCCCCGGGTGCTGTTCGCGACCCAGGCCGGGGTGCGCCCACCGCGTTTCGTCATCTTCTCGACGGGTTTCCTGGAGCCCGCCTACCGCCGCTTCCTCGAACGCCGCCTGCGCGAGGATTTTGGTTTCGCCGGAACGCCGATCGAGATTTCGGTCCGGGTCCGTGAACGGGGCGAGAAACGCCACTGATCCGCCTGAACGAGACAAAGGAGCACCAACCATGAGATCGGTGACAGATCGATTCTCTTGATTGCCGGTATCCGTCTGGTTGAGCGGTCCGCTGCACAGTGCCATGCTCGGTGGCAATGGGTGCAGGGCCTGATTCGCCGGGATGGCAGGTCGGCAGCTCGGCAGGTCGCGGGCTTCGGCAATGCCGAGACGAGTATGGATGAGCGAAAGAAAGCCTTCACGAGACGGGGCTGACGTTCCCGCGGCAGTGGCCGGTATAGCGATGGCCGCGCTGGACGCTCGAGGCGTGCTCACCGCGTGGACGGCAGGAGCCGGTCGGCTGCTGGGCTATCGTCCGGACGAGGTGGTGGGACGCGCCGCGGCGGACCTTCTTGCCGTGGACCTTCCGGCGTCGGTGCTACCCGGCATCGAGCGGCGGGAGGAGTGCAACGGCCGAGTGATGCTGCGGCGCCGGGACGGCCGCGCCGTCGAGATTGACGTCCACGCGGCCCCGACGCACGGTACGCGGGGAAACAGCGGCTGGGTTGTGGTGGCTCTCGAGCCGGGCGAACCAGGTTCGCGCCATGACACGGCGGCGGCGCTCAGGAACTGGGCACTCGACCAGATGCCGATCGTCCTCGGGATCTACGACCGCGAGAAGCGCATGGTGGGAGGCAACGAGGAAGCGCAGCGCGTCATAGCCGCGCGGGAAGAGGCGGTACTCGGACTCCGTCCGGGGGAGATCTTCCCCAGCCTTATCGCCGACCAGGTCGAACAACTGATGACGCAGGTGATCCGCACGGGGGAACGGTCGACTCTGGAAATGGTCACCCCGCTGCCTGGCGAGAGCCATGCGCACGCCTGGTCGGTCTTCCTCTACCCGGTGAAGGACCCCGCAGGCACGGTGCGGGGGGTGTCGACAGCAGCCCTCGACACCACCACGCAGTACCGGGCCAGGCAGCGGCTGGCCGTCGTGAACGCGGCCAGCGTCCGCATCGGAAGCACGCTGGACACGGTGCGGACCGCCCAGGAGCTGGCAGACGTGGCCACCGAGCAGTTCGCCGACTTCGTCAGCGTCGACCTGCTCGACTCCGCCGTCGGTGACAACGAGGCGGATCCGCGCCGGGCCACCGCAGGCGTGCTCCTCCGCCGTGCCGCACAGCAGTCCGTGCTGGATGGCTGCCCGGAGTCCGCGGTCGAGCCGGGAAAGACAGAGCGCTACTCCGGGGACTCGCCTCTGGCCCGTGCCCTGGTCACCGGCAGGCCGTCGCGGTACGCGATCGACAACCCCGACATTCAGGCGTGGTTGGAGCATGACACGGCGCGTGCACGCAGTGCCCGCGCGTACGGGATCCATTCCCTCATCGTGGTACCGCTGCTCGCCCGCGGGACGACCCTCGGGCTCGCAGTGTTCCTGCGGCACCGCACCCCCGACCCGTTCGACACCGATGACCTGCTTCTCGCCGAGGAGATCACGGCCAGAGCGGCCCTGTGCATCGACAACGCCCGCCGCTACACCCACGAGCGCAACACCGTGCTGGCCCTGCAACGGAGCATGTTGCCGCAGCGCACGTCCCCGCATGTGGCGGTGGCGGTCGCCTCCCGCCATCCGTCGGCCGGCTCCGGCTCCGGGGCCGGTGTGGGCGGTGACTGGTTCGACGTCGTCCCGCTGTCCGGAGGCAGGGTTGCCCTCGTGGTGGGCGACGTGGTCGGGCACGGCATCCAGGCGTTGGCCACCATGGGACGCCTGCGCCTGGCGGTCCGCACCCTCGCCGACATGGACATGCCGCCCGACGAGCTGCTCACGCATCTCGACGACCTCGTCCTGCGTCTGGCCGACCGAGCCGACCGGGAAGAAGGCCCAGGAGCCGAGGAGATGCAGACAGCAGTGGCCGGGGAGATCGGCGCCACCTGCCTGTATGCGGTCTACGACCCGCTCTCCCGCCGCTACACGCTCGCTCGTGCCGGCCACCCCGTGTCCGCCGTCGTCGCCCCGGACGGCACGGTCGACTTCCCCGAACTGCCCGACGGTCCCCCGCTGGGCCTGGGCGGGCTGCCCTTCGAGTCCGTCGAGCTGGAGCTGCCCGACGGCAGCCTGATCGCCCTGTTCACCAACGGTCTGATCGAGTCCGGCGAATCCGGCGCCGACGCCGGATTCGACCGGCTGAGCCGTGCCCTGACCGCCAGCGGCGGCACGTCCTCCCTGGAGCAGATCTGCGACAACGTGCTGGACGCGCTGCTGCCCGGCGGTGTCCCCTCCGACGACGTCGCCGTACTCCTCGCCCGTACCCAGGGCATGGACGCCTCCCAGGTCGCCATCTGGGACCTGCCCGCGGACCCGGCGGTGGTGGCCAGGACCCGGAAGATGGCCATCGACCAGCTCGCCGCCTGGGGGCTGGAGGAGGCGTCCTTCGTCACCGAGCTCGTGGTCAGCGAACTGGTCACCAACGCCATCCGCCACGCCGTCGCGCCCATCCAGCTCCGGCTGATCCACGAGAGCAGTCTCATCTGCGAGGTCTCCGATGCCAGCAGCACCGCACCTCACCTGCGCCGCGCCCGCGTCTTCGACGAGGGCGGTCGCGGTCTGCTCCTCGTCGCCCAGCTCACCCAACGGTGGGGCACCCGCCACACCCCGCACGGCAAAATCATCTGGGCCGAGCAGTCACTCCCGACCGGCCACTGACCGCTCCCGACGGGCCGCCGCCGGTCGAGGAGGGACTGTCCGGCGCAGCAGGCTCGCAGGCGGTAATGCGCGCTCCGCCTCCACGGCGACGCACTGCTGTGGCTGACCGCCGACCACCACCAAGGCGTATGTCCAGGGTAGGGCTGACCGGCGATCGGTCCCCAGATGGTCCCAACGCCCGCCCGGGTTGATCGATTGACCTGGCACCATGGAGACGCGAAAAAGACTGTTGACCAGGACCTATAGCCCTGTTCAGCAGCCTCGCTCCAGCGTCGGGACGACAGGATTTGAACCTGCGACCCCCAGACCCCCAGTCTGGTGCGCTACCAAGCTGCGCCACGTCCCGTACGTCGANTCCCGCCGGCGTGGCAGGTGCCCCGGCTGGTTGTAGCAGCTGCCCCGGCTGGTCGTCCGCTATGTCGAGGACGAATGGGCCGTCAGTCTCGCCACCGGCGATGGGCTGCCGGGAGGTCCCGTGGCGAGAGGTTGGAACGGGGCACCAGGGAGGAGGTGATCCGGGTGGATGCGGCGAAGGTCGGCGGCGGCATCCACCCGGATCGGCCGGTCTGGGCACGCTGGGTATACGCCAGGGACGGTTGGGTATAACGCCAGGCGGTTCAGCGTGCCCAGACCTCCTGGTCACCGCGTCGCGTGGCTCCTGCGGCGAGCGGCGAGGCCGGCACCGAGCACCGCGACACCGAGTCCGGCGCCGGCGACGGGAGCGATCGGGAACGACGGCGCCATACCGCCGCCACCCGCATGTACGCCACCCTGCGGGACCGGCTCGGAGGACGGCTTCTGGGTGGCTGACTGGCCCGGCCACTGCCCGGAGGGCTGGCCCTGCTGGCCACCTTGCTGGCCCTGCTGGCCACCTTGCTGGCCCTGCTGACCACCTTGCTGGCCTTGCTGGCCCTGTTGGCCCTGCTGGCCCTGCTGCTGCCCGGACTGCCCCGGCCACTGGCCCCCGCCCGGCGCCGCGCCCTGGCCGCCGGACCCGCCCGATGACTGGGACGGGTTCGAGCCGGACCAGCCGCCGCCTCCGGACTGCGCGGACTGCGCGGACTGGCCGTTCTCCCCCTGCTCGGGAGGCTGCGGGATCGGCAGCTGGATGGGCAGCTGGGGCCATCCGTTCGCCCCGTCGCCGCTCCAGGACTGCCCACCATTCTGCTGCTGGGTGGCCGCGGGGGATATCGTCGAAGCGCCGGAATCCGACGGCCCGTCCGCGAATGCGGCTGTGGGGCCGAACCCCACGAAGAGCCCGGTGACGGCTGACATGGCCAGCATCACCACGCCCCGGCCGATTTTGTGCGTCATGACCTTTCCTCTTCTCTCGTACTGCGGCGGTATTGTTACCGCGGGCTACACCATAGCCATCTGATGTCCAGGGGAAGGCGTGGAACGCGATATGGCCACGACGGGACCGAAGATTGTCCGGCCGGCGCGATGGTTGGTTCTGGTCGGAATTCTCCTGATCGGGGTGAGCGGTCAGAAGTTTGTTTCGTCCGAATATGGGAAACTGGTCGGGGCGCCCGATGTGACAGCCACTACGGGGACCGGCGCGGGGCCGGCGCCGGCGCCGGCGGTTGCGGTACCGCAGGATCCGGCTGACGGCGGGCGGCGGCAGAACAGCCCGCCGACTTTTCTGCGTATTCCGGAAGTGGGCGTGTCCGCGCCGGTCGGGTCGGTCGGTCTCAACGCGGACGGGACCCTCGAAGTGCCGACATCCTGGACCGACGTCGGTTGGTACGAATATGGGCCGCGGCCCGGCGACATCGGCGCGTCCGTACTTGTCGGACATTATGACTCGACGACCGGGCCGGCGGTCTTCTACCATCTCGACAAGCTCAGGAAATCGGACACGGTAGAGGTGAACCGCACGGACGGGACGGTCGTACGATTCACGGTCGACCGTATTCAGGAGGTTGCCAAGGATGATTTTCCGGTAGCGGAGGTGTATGGCCGGGTCGATCGTCCGGAACTACGGCTGATCACTTGTGGCGGTGCTTTCGACAAGAAAACCCGCCACTATCTGAAGAATGTGATCGTGTACGCGCACGCCGTCGCCGACCCGGCATGAGTACGGCCGCTGTTCAGCGGCTCGGGAGATGCGGCGGGCACGAAAACGGGTCCGCCGGCCGCCGCCGCGGCGGCCGAGGCGCGGGAGCGGGGCGCGGGAGCCCAGGGCTGGATGGCCGAGCGACGTGTACATGACACCGGCGTATACACTGCGTGAAGAGATGTATGCCATAGCGGGCGTTACCCTTCGCTGAGACAGGCGATCCCGGGGAGGGGCCATGAACGTCTCGGTGCCACCGGTTGTCCGCGCGGCTGCCGTACTCCGTGCGCTCGGTGTGATCGGCGTGACCAGTGCGGACGGGGTGCCCGGGCGCGCGTTCCCGCGCCGAACCGGGCGGGGCGCCGGGAAGAGCCCGTCCTCCCCACGGAACGGGGCCCGCGGCCCGCGGCGTCGCGGGCGCGAGCGCGGACACGGACGTGGGCTGACGTCACATGACGATCGGCGACGGGCGGCCGTTCGTCCGCGGGGCCACGGGCGTGAGCCGGCGTCCCCGGCATCCCGGACGTCCTCGACGCCGCTGGCGGGTCTGCCGGCGGCGATGCTTGTGGCGGCCCTGCTGGCGCTGGCGGCCCTCACCGGATGCGCGGGCACGGACGCGGGGGCAGGGATCACGCAGGTGTCACCTTCCGCGGGAGCATCCGTCGGAGAAGTCGGCGGCCAGCCCGGGACGACGAACCAGCCAGGCAGCGGGCAGCCGGGTACCGGGCAGTCCGGCACCGGCCAGGGGGCGGCGACACCGGGTGCCGCCGCGGGCGCGGCGGACTTCCCGTACCAGCCGTTGTGGCCCTTCGCCAGCGCCGCTGACGCGCGGGCGTGGCATCTCGACCCGGCGTCCACCGCGCTGTCCTTCGTCCGGGACTTCCTCGGCTTCACCGACATCGACCGGACACTGACCAGCACCGTGACCGGGGAGCACGCCCGGGTGCAGGTCGGCTACGCCACCGAGGGTGAGCATACCGGCGTCGCGGCCGTCGTCCATCTCGTCCGGTTCGGTTCCGGCAGCGACGCGCCGTGGGAGGTCGTCGGTACCGACGACACCACCTTCTCGCTCACCCAGCCGGCCTACGGGGCGACCGTGACGGCGTCGCTGACGGCCGGCGGGCGGATCACCGGTGTCGACGAGAGCATCCGCGTGCAGGTGCGGCCGGCGGGAGGTCCCAACGGCGGCCAGGTCGCCGGGGAGCGCTGCTGCCTGCCCGCGGGCGGGCAGAACTCACCCTGGCGGACGACGGTGACGATCGACGCCCAGCCGGGCCAGGGCCTGGTCGTGGTCGCCTCCACGGGTGGCCATCTGCGCGGGGTGGAACGTTTCACCGTCACCGGCGTCCGTTACAAGGGCAAGGATTAGCGCCGGCAGAGGAACCGGCGCCGGCAGGGAAGCAGCGCCGGCAGGGGAGCAGCGGCGGCAGGGAGCAGCGGCGACCCCGGCCGGCGGCGGTCNCCCCGGCCGGCGGCGGTCAGCCGGCGAGGACGACGTCGACCGCCAGCTCGCCGGCGCCCCGGTCGAAGGTCAGCGCCGTGATGCTGCCGGCGCTGCGCAGGTCGGCCGCGACAGCCTCGACCAGGCCGACCAGGTCGGCGTCCCCGCTGACCCGCGCGGAGGCCACCGCCGCCTTCATCGACACCTTCGCCTCCGACTTGGCCCGCCGGATCGCCGTGAGCGCCGTGCTGACCGCCTCGAGCAGACGCGGGTCACCACTGTCAGCGATCTTGCGCAGCTCACCGGCCTCCGGCCAGCGGGAACGGTGCACCGACCCGGGCTTCCACCACGACCAGACCTCCTCGGTGACGAAGGGCAGGAACGGCGCGAACAGCGCGAGCACCGTGGACAGGGCGACGGCCAGGGTGGCCCGCGCGGACGCCGCGCCCGGCTCGCCGAACGAGCCGTACGCGCGTCCCTTGACCAGCTCGACGTAGTCGTCGCAGAACCGCCAGAAGAACGACTCGGTCAGCTCGAGCGCGCGGGTGTAGTCGTAGTTGTCCAGCGCGGTGGACGCGGAGTCCACCACCTCCGCCAGCGTCGCCAGCAGCGCCCGGTCGAGCGGCTCGCCGACGGTGCCGGCGTCCTCGACCGCGCCGAGGCCGAGAGCGAACCGGCTCGCGTTGAGCAGCTTGATGGCCAGCCGGCGTCCGATCTTCATCTGGCCGACGTCGAAGGTGGTGTCGGTGCCCGGCCGGCCGGAGGCGGCCCAGTAGCGCACCGCGTCCGACCCGTGCTGTTCGAGCAGGTCCAGCGGGGTGACGACGTTGCCCTTGGACTTCGACATCTTCTTGCGGTCCGGGTCGAGGATCCACCCGGAGATGGCAGTGTTCGTCCACGGCAGCGTGCCGAACTCGGCGTGGCTGCGCAGCACGGTGGAGAACAGCCAGGTCCGGATGATCTCGTGTGCCTGGGGGCGCAGATCCATCGGGAACACCCGGGCGAACAGGTCGTCGTCGCTGCCCCAGCCGGCGGCGATCTGCGGGGTCAGCGAGGACGTCGCCCAGGTGTCCATCACGTCCGGGTCGGCGGCGAAACCACCGGGAACCCCGCGCTGGTCCTCGCTGAAGCCGGGCGCGGTGTCACTGGACGGGTCGACCGGCAGCGCCGCGTGGTCGGGGACGATCGGCCGGTCGTAACGGGGCACGCCGGCGTCGTCCAGCGGATACCAGACCGGGAACGGCACGCCGAAGAAACGCTGCCGGCTGATCAGCCAGTCCCCGGTCAGGCCGTCCACCCAGTTCTCGTACCGGACCCGCATGTGCGGGGGATACCAGTGCAGTTCACTGCCACGAGCCCGCAGCTGCGCCCGCAGGGCCTCATCCCGGCCGCCGTTGCGGATGTACCACTGGCGGGTCGTGACGATCTCCAGCGGCCGGTCGCCCTTCTCGTAGAACTTCACCGGATGGCTGATCGGCCGCGGGTCGCCCAGCAGCGCCCCGGCCTCGCGCAGCAGCTCCACGATCCGCTCGCGGGCGGCGTGCACGGTGCGCCCGGCCAGCTCGGCGTAGCGCGCCCGGCCCGCCGCCGAGACGATCGCCTCGGGCGGGTCGGGCAGCAGCCGGCCGTCCCGACCGATCACCGCGCGGGTGGGCAGTCGCAGCTCACGCCACCAGGTGACGTCGGTGAGGTCACCGAAAGTACAGATCATCGCGATGCCGGACCCCTTCTCGGGGTCGGCCAGCCGGTGCGCCCGCACCGGCACCTCGACGTCGAACAGGGGAGTGCGCACCGTGGAGCCGAACAGCGGCTGGTAACGCTCGTCGTCGGGATGGGCGACCAGGGCCACGCAGGCGGCCAGCAGCTCCGGCCGGGTCGTCTCGACGACGACGTCCCCGCCGCCGTCGGCGCGGGCGAACGCCAGCGAGTGGTAGGCGCCCGGACGCTCCCGGTCCTCCAGCTCGGCCTGCGCCACCGCGGTCCGGAAGGACACGTCCCACAGGGTGGGCGCTTCCGCCAGGTACGCCTCGCCGCGCTCCAGGTTGCGCAGGAAGGCCCGCTGTGCCACCGCCCGGGAACGGGCGTCGATGGTCGCGTAGGTCATCGACCAGTCCACGGACAGGCCGAGGCGGCGCCACAGCTGCTCGTAGACCTTCTCGTCCTCGATCGTCAGCCGCTCGCACAGCTCCACGAAGTTGCGGCGGCTGACCGGGACCTGCTCCTTGCCGGGCTTGGCCGGCGGGGTGAGATCCGGGTCGTAGGGCAGCGACGGGTCACAGCGGATGCCGAAGTAGTTCTGCACCCGGCGCTCGGTCGGCAGGCCGTTGTCGTCGAACCCCATCGGGTAGAAGACCTCACGGCCGCGCATCCGCTGGTAGCGGGCGATGACGTCGGTGTGCGTGTAGGAGAAGACATGGCCTACGTGCAGGGAGCCGGAGACGGTCGGGGGCGGGGTGTCGATCGCGTACACCCGGGCCCGGTCGGCGCTCCGGTCGAACCGGTAGGTCTCCTGCTCCTGCCACACGGCCGACCACCGTGCCTCGACGCCGTCGAGGGTGGGCCGCTGGGGAACGGAGCGTCCAGGGACGGACCGGTCGGCGACGGGCTGCTCACGGCCGTCCGAGTCGTGCTGGTTCCTGCCTTCTTCTGTCACCACAGGTAACGATCCTACGGGTCGAACAATGTGAGCTCGGACACGGGCTTCACCAGGCCCCCTGCCTGATCCCTCTCGTCCTTCTCGGGTTCGTGCCCCCACCGATCCTCGTCCCGGCGCGGCGTCGGCGTGTCCCGTCCAGCGCCGGCGTCCGGCCCGGAGGCACCCCTTTCCGGCGGGTTTCCGGCGGGCTCGTGCCCGGACCTCCCCGTGGACGGTGGGCGCGCGCCGCCGCCTCCTGCCGGCGGCGGGGCCGGCCGCGCGGCCGGTCCGGCAGGGCCTTACCGCCCTGGGCCACCGGCTGGCGCTTCCCCGGCGCTCCCGGGTGTCCCTCGACCAGAACGAAAGCGTTCCCTGATCAGGACGAGAAACGAAAGCGGTCGGTGGGAGCCGCGGGCTTTCCCGGCGCTTCCGGTGTCTCACTGCCCACCTGCGGTGGTGGATCGCGTTGGCAGACGGCAGACGGCAGACGGTGGCGGTGGCGGGCGAGCTGGGCCTGGGTTGGCGGGGCGTATGGGTTGGCAGGATGTATCCCGTGCATGACACCGGCGAGGACACCGCCCCCACCGCATCGTCCGCATCGTCCGCCCCCACCGCGTCCGCCGTCGCGACCTCCGCTGCGGTACCCGACCACGCCCCGGCGAACCGCGCCCCGGCGGCCGGGCGGCCGCGGCCGGCGGACCTGCTCGCGCTGGCGCTCGACGTCGCCCACGAGGCCGGCGACCTGCTGCTGCGGGGCCGCAGCGGTGATGTCGTGGCCGAGACGACCAAGACGTCCCCCACCGACGTCGTCACCGCGCTCGACCGGGCCTCCGAGGAACTGGTCGCGAGCCGGCTGCGCGAGGCACGTCCAGGTGACGGCCTGCTGGGCGAGGAGGGCGCCGACGACCCGGGCACCAGCGGGGTGCGCTGGATCGTCGACCCGCTGGACGGCACCGTGAACTTCCTCTACAACCTGCCGAACTGGGCGGTGTCGATCGCGGCCGAGGTCGACGGGCAGGTGGTGGCGGGTGTCGTGCACGCGCCCGCCCTGGGCGTCACCTACACCGCGGCGCTCGGGGACGGCTCGGCCCGCAACGGCGTGCCACTGGCCGGCTCGGCCGTCACAGACCTGGCGCACGCGCTCGTCGCGACCGGGTTCGGCTACACGGTGCAACGGCGGATCGCCCAGGTGACGGTGCTGACCCGGGTCGTCCCCCAGGTGCGTGACATCCGGCGGATGGGCGCGGCGTCGCTGGACCTCGGCGCCGCCGCGGCCGGCCTGGTCGACGCCTACTACGAGCGTGGCCTGCACCCCTGGGACCACGCCGCCGGGGCGCTGGTAGCGACCGAGGCCGGCCTGCGGGTCGGCGGTCTGCACGGCCGGCCGATCTCCAATGACCTCGTCATAGCCGCCCCACCCGCCCTGTTCGACGCCCTCCACGACATCCTCGCCACCGACCCACCCGCCGACCGCGACTGACGGACGGGCTCCACCTACGGCACCAAGGAGGCCCGCCGTCGACCGGCCGGCCACCAGCGATTTTCCCTCGCCCCACATGGCCGGCCCACACCGGCCCCGAGCACTGACGGGCCCTGCCGAGCCCGCGCCGCGCCGACCGGGCAGATCGCCTTTCCTTCCTGGAGCGCCGATCAGGTAGCCATGCGTATCCCCCCGCACGGTGGCACGCTTCGATGGACGGCGGCCACCGGAGAAGATCGGCGTAATTTTGTCGTTGTGTACGGTACGCTTTTGCGGCCAAAAAGCGTACACAACGACAAAGTCGCCTGGATCATGGCCTGTGCGGGTGGCTGTGGCTGGGATCCGCGCTACCTGACCGGCGCTCCAGCCGATGCGGCTTCCCTCTGGTCGATCTAGTCGAGGCGGCGGAGTTCCTCGCGGTAGCGCTTGCCGTTCGCGGTGTACATCGCGGCCCCGGCCGCGAAGGCGTTCTCCGCCACCGCGTCCGGACGGATCTTCGCGGGGACGCCGACGGCCAGCGCCCGCGGCGGCACCTGTACGTTGTTGCCGACCAGCGCCTGCGCCCCGACCAGCGCCCCCCGGCCGACCACGGCCCGGTGCAGCACGATCGAGCCGGAGCCGACCAGCGACCCGTCCTCGACGGTGCAGCCCTCCAGGTGCGCGATGTGCCCGATGACGCAGTCGTCGCCGATGATCGTGGGGAGTTCGGCGGTCGCGTGCACGACCGTGCCGTCCTGCACGGACGTGCGGGCGCCGATGTGGATCTCGCCGTAGTCGGCCCGCAGCACCGCGCCCGGCCAGATCGTCGACTCGGGGCCGATGGTCACCTTGCCGATCACGGTCGCGTCCGGGTGGACGTAGGCGGACGGGTCGATCTCGGGCACCCGGTCACCGAGCGCGTAGACAGCCACGGACATCTCCTTCGGGTCCTTCGGACGGCGTCACGTCCCGTGGGACGGCACGCGGCAACCGGCCTCGGTGCGTCTGCCTTGGTGCGTCTCCCCGAGCGCGTCTCCCGACGGTCGCCATCTTCCCCGATGGCCGCCATCTCGGCCCACGGATCGCCGGCGGCCGTGACTTTTCAGTCGGACGTGGCCCGTGCCGACCAGAGTTCCCGCGGCTGCGGCGGGGTGGGCTGTGCTTGTGCCTGCTGTGCTTGCGACTGCTGTGTTTGGGCCCGCTGGTGGGGGCTGCGGCAGGTGCGGCCGCTGCCCCGGCGGCTTGCGGGGTACGGCCGTGGACTATTGGCTACTCCAGCTCGCGGCTACTCCAGCTCGCGGATGCCGGGCGGCAGCGATCCGGTCGCCTCCAGCCATCTGCGGGCGGCCAGCCGCTCGGCGG
>NZ_JWIO01000011.1:18814-36123 GCF_001017755.1 Protofrankia coriariae | reverse complement strand
GCGGCCAGCCGCTCGGCGGTGAGCTTGCCGATGCCGACCGCCACCCCGGAGGCCGCCGCCCAGCTGATCGCGTCCACCCAGGCCGTGTCGGGATGCACCGGGCTGAGTGGCGGGTCCGACTTGCGGATCTTTTTGTAGGCCAGGGTGACGGCCTTGCTCGCCACCGATCCGGCGACCGCTCCCGCCACACCTCCGACGATCTTCCAGCCGATCTTCGCTACCGATTGAGACACTGTCGTACCCCCGTCCGTGAAGACGCCCCGGCGGCCTGCGCCGAGGGGATCATGGTTGTTCCTCCGTCGGAGGTCCAAGGTCCGCTGGAGGCCGTCCGGCCGACGGCATCCGCTGCCGACAGCCATCCGTTACTGGCGATCGTTCACTACTGACAGCCACCCCGCTGCCAGTTACCCCGGCCGGCCGCTGTCGGCGCCGGTCAGCGGGTGGCCGCGGACACCCGTCGCCGCCACGAACCTGTCAGGGTGCCGGCACGAGAGCACCCACACCTCGCCGGCCGTGCGTATCCACACGCCGGTGCGAATCCACGGCCTGGTCACGGCATACGTTCCCGGCGCCAGCGCCGTGCGGATGTCGGAGCATGCCGCGACATCGCGCACACCGTCCCGGGGAAGCACTCGGCCGGCCGCGGCCACCGTCTGGTCGGTCACGGCCAGCCGCGCCCGACCGAGAGCCCACAGCCCGGCCTCCATCCCGACGAACATGCCGACGTAGACGGCGGCCCGAATCCACCCGGAGCCCGTGTACACGGTGAAGTAGCTTCCGAAGACGCCGGCGCAGAGCGCGGCCCAGACATGCCACAGCCGGGGCACGGCCAGCCGTTCCTCGTAGCGCATGTCGGTCAGTATCCACCGCGGCGGCCATCACTCGCGCCCGTCCGTCACCGGTCGGCCGTCGGTACCCGTCTTTTCCCGCCCGCGGGTGCCCGCCTTTCCCGCGGGGCCGCCAGCTTCGCCGGTCCGCAGCCACGCGGACGCGCCCGCGCCGATCCGCCTTCTCCCGCCGCGCTGGCGTACCGCGCTGCCTGTAGCGGTATGTGTGCTCGTACCGGTGCGCTGATGTATCTGCTCCGCCGTGGCCGCGCGGCGAGCCGTTCGGGCTGCGGGCAGTGTCGAGTGCTGCCGGGTGGTGCCGGACGGGGTCGGACGGGGCGGCGCGGCGGCAGCCTCCGCCGTGGTCTCGCGCGGACAGTCATGATCGCGCGCTTTCCGGCCGGCTAGTCTTCGATGTGTCGTTACTTCGGCGTCCCGCCGCGCTCCGGCGCGTCGCCGGTGGCGGCCCGCATCCGCCAGACCACGAGGGGCTCATGACCGCGACGGACAACCTCACCACGCCTCACACCGGGGGACCTCACACCGGGGGGCCTCACACTGGGGGATCTCAGCCCGAAGGGCCTCACACCGAAGGGCTCCGCAGCGGGGCGCCGCACGCGGGGTCCCGCACCGAGGCCGGAGCCGGCCTGCTGGAGGTGCTGGTACACCGGCTCGACCCGGATCTCCCGCTGCCGGCCTACGCCCATGCCGGCGACGCCGGTGCGGACCTTGTCACGACGCGGGACGTCACGCTCCCCCCAGGGGAGCGCGCCCTGGTGGGGACCGGGGTCGCCATCGCCCTCCCCGAGGGGTACGCGGCGTTCGTGCACCCGCGCAGCGGCCTGGCGGCACGCCACGGGGTGTCCATCGTGAACGCGCCGGGTACGGTCGACGCCGGTTACCGTGGTGAGATCAAAGTCGTGCTCGTCAACACCGATCCGCGCGAGACGGTGGTGCTGCGCCGTGGTGACAGGATCGCCCAGCTCGTCATCCAGCGGGTGGAGCGGGCAGCGTTCCAGGAGGTCGCCGAGCTGCCGTCGACGGTGCGTGGCGTGGGCGGCTTCGGGTCGACCGGCGGTTTCGCCTGACCCTGGCCCTGACCCCGGCCCGGGATCCGCTCGCGGATCCGCAGCCGGCTCCCTCCGGCCTGGGACGGCGCCGTCGGTGCCGCCCGATCCCGCCGGGGGACACCCGGCCATCACACGCGTGAGGAGCCGATCGTGACGACAGGAAAGCTGATCGTGAGAACAGGAAGTGGCCGCGGTGTTCCGGCGAGGTCGTAGGCGTGCCGGTCGCGGCTGGCAGGATCCGCAGGAGTATCGGGACGACCGTGACGAGACCGGGTACGACTCGGTAGCGGTCGATCATGACGGTCCCTACGACGCCGACGAGGCCCCGGACGACCACGTCCGCCGGCTCGATCTGGGGTCACTGCGGATTCCGATGATCGACGGGGTCCAGGTGCAGTTCCAGGTCGACCAGGCCTCCGGGCAGTTGCTCACGGTGACGCTGACGGACGGGCAGAGCGGGATGGAACTGTCGGCGTTCGCCGCGGCGAAGAGCGCCGGCCTGTGGGACGAGGTGCGCGCCGAGATCGTCGACTCCCTTCGCGCCGCCGCGGGGACGGCCGAGGAGACCGACGGGTTCTACGGCAGGGAGCTGCGCCTGCAACTGCCGACCGGCACACCGGGGGAGCTCGTACCCGGCCGCATGGTGGGGATCGACGGCCCGCGCTGGTTCCTGCGGGTCGTGTTCACCGGTTATGCCGCGCTCGACCCGACCGCCGCCCCGCCGCTGGTCGAGGCGCTACGCCGACTGGTGGTGGTACGTGGCGACCAGGCGATGCCGCTGCGTGACCCGCTGCCGCTGAAACTGCCCCGGGAGATCACCGACCCGCACGGCTCGGACGGCCAGAGCGGCCCGTCCGAACCGGGTCCGGATCCGCGCGAGGTCGTCGGCGGTGTCGCGACGACGACGGGCCGGATGCCGACCCCGGGCGTGCGGATCGCGGAAGTCGGTTGAGGATCCGCTGATGTTCACCGATGTCTGTCGAGGCCGGTTGCGGTCACCCGCGGGCAGGTCGAGGGCGCCGGAGCGTGGACGGGCGAGAGCGGACGGGCCCATGGTGGCGCGGTCGTGTTTTCCCGATTTTCCCGCGCCCGGCTCCTGGGAACACCGCAGAGTGGACCCGGGCCCGGGTCCACTGGCTCCCGGTGGGCTACCAGTGGGACGCGGGCACACGGGGCCGGGCTGATTCGTTTCCCGGATGTCACACCGGCGTATGTTGCGCCGGTTGCGGACGGCACACGCCGGGGGATGACGCACATCAGCGGATGACACGCCAGATGACACGTACCAGTGGATGGCATACCAGTGGATGACACACATCAGTGAAGGCGGTTGCCATGACGAGTTCCGACAGTCGCCCCGCGACCGCGGACCCGCGACACGCGCTGTCGCCCAGGCCGCCCACCGCCGCGTGAGCGCGCCCAGTCGCGACCGGCGTCCGTCGGCGCGTCAGCCACCGGTGTCGCTGGCCGAGGCTGTGGGCGGTGTCCGGGGGGTGGTCGACGGAGCCGTTCCCACCGCCGCCTTCGTCGCTGTCAACTCCCAGGCGGGGCTGACCGCGGGCATCGTGGTCGCGATCGCCGTCGCTCTCGCCCTCGTGGTGCTGCGGCTGGTCCGGCGGNGCGGCTGGTCCGGCGGGAGCCGGTCCAGCAGGCGTTCTCCGGTCTGTTCGCGGTCGGTGTGGCCGCTTTCGTCGCGTCCCGCACGCACAGCGCCGAAGGGTTCTTCCTGCCCAGCATCGCCAAGAACGCCGTGTTCGCGGCCGTCGGCCTGCTGTCGCTGCTGGTACGCCGTCCGCTCGCCGGCTATGTGATGGCGGCGTTGGATCCCCGCTACGCCAACTGGCGCCGGCATGCCGACACCCGGCGCGCCGCGGTATGGGCGACGGGCGTCTGGATCGCGGTCTTCGCCGTCCGTTTCGCCGTCCAGGGTCTGCTCTACCTCGCCGGTGAGTCCGGCTGGCTCGGCGCGGCCAACATCGCTCTGGGCCTGCCCCTGTTCGGCGTGGCGATCCTCGCGACCTTCGCCATCGTGCGACGGCTGGCGCCGCGCCAGCCCGCCGCGGACGACGACCCCGTGGCCGGCGACGGGCCGGTCGTCGAGGGAACGGTCCTCGACGGCCCCGGGAGATGATCGAAATCGGGGGTGCGGCCGAGGACGTGATCGAGCTCGAGATCGGGCCGGTGGCACACGGCGGGAGCTGTGTGGCCCGTGACAACGGCCGGGTGGTCTTCGTCCGCCATGCCCTGCCGGGCGAGCGGGTACGGGCCAGGCTGACCGACACCTCACACGACAGGTACTGGCGGGCGGACGCCGTCGAGGTGCTGCGCGCCGCGCCGGAGCGTGTCGTCCCACCGTGCCCGCACGCCGGGGCCGGGAAGTGCGGGGGATGCGACTGGCAGCACGCCTCCCTCGCCGCGCAGCGGCGGCTGAAGGCGGCGGTGGTCCGCGAGCAGCTGCGCCGGCTGGCCGGGCTGGACCGTCCCGTCGAGGTCGAGGCGGTGAACGCCTTACCACCCGCACCATCCGCGCCAACGCCGTCCACGCCAGCACCATCCGCGTTGCCGCCGGACGCGTTGCCACTGGACGCGCTGCCGCCGGACACGCGGTCGCCGGGTGAGGGCGAGGGCCTGGGCTGGCGGACCAGGATGCGGTACGCGCTGACCGGGCAGGGCGAGGTCGGACTGCGCGGTCACCGCTCGCACGAGATCGTTCCCGCCGCGGACTGCCTGATCGCCCACCCGCTGGTGCGCGCGGCGGTCGCCGGCCGAATCCTCCCGCCGCGCGCCGCCAGCGCCGCCGGTGACGCCAGCGCTGGCGGTGACGCCGGTGACTCAGACACGGCCGCCGGCAGAGCCGGCCCTCGTGCCAATCCGCGTGCCAACCCCCGCGTTGAACCCCGTACCGGTATCGAAGTTCAGGCCGAGTCCGTGGGTGAGATCTCCGTGGGTGAGATCGAGGTCGCCGCGAGTGTGTCGAGCGGCGCCGTCGTCATCACCAGGCTTCCGGGCACGTCCGCCGGTGCCGGAGCCGGTCCCGCCTCCGGCGTTCCGTCCGCCGCCGGCATCCCGTCCGCCGCTGGTGTCCCAGCCGCTGTCGGCGCTGACTCCGTTTCCGGCTCCGCCGCTGGTGTTTCCGGCTTCGATGCTGGCGTTCCGTCCGGTCCAGGAGCTGGTTCCGAAGCCGAGAGCGAGATCGTCGAGGTGGTGCGTGAGCGTCGGTTCCGGCTTGGCCCGGGGGTGTTCTGGCAGGTGCATCCCGGCGCGCCCGAGACGCTGGTGGACGCGGTGCTCACCGGCCTGGCACCTCGCGCCGGGGAGAGAGCGCTCGACCTGTACGCCGGCGCGGGCCTGTTCGCCGCCGCGCTCGCGGAAGCCGTCGGCCCGGACGGCACGGTCGTGGCGATGGAGTCGGATCCGGCGGCGGTGGCGTCGGCCGCGCGCAGCCTCGGCGACCTGCCGCAGGTGTCGCTGCGCGGCGTCCGGGTCTCGCCGGGCTCCCTGCGCGGGCTGGCCGGCACCGGCGCCGACATCGTGGTCCTCGACCCGCCCCGGGCGGGCGCCGGGCGGGCCGTGATGCTGGCGCTGCTGGCCCTGCGCCCGCGGGCTGTCGCGTACGTGTCCTGTGATCCGGCGTCCCTTGCGCGCGACCTTGCGGTGGCAGTTGCACAGGGCTATTCACTCGTCACGTTACGGGCTTTTGATCTCTTCCCGATGACCGCCCACGTGGAGTGTGTGGCGATCATGGTCGCCCCGGGTCACGGGAGCCGGTGACGGACGCGCCCGGGATGACGGCGAGCGGACACCCGGGTAACGGGTCCGTCAGCACCGGGACACGCCGGGGAAAAACAGGGCGTGCACGCTCCGGCGTAGCCGCGGATCAGGGTAAACGACGCATCGTAAGCGCTCGCTGCCCTGGTTGGGGCCCGTTTGGAACGTGCTCACATGTCCGCTCCGTGACCGTGAATGATCCCCTGACCTGCGTAGACTGAGCGCGTCCCGGGCCGGATCCCCTCACAAAGGGGGGAGGGAGTGCACGGAGAGGAAGTGCCAGTGTCGCTTCTGTCGACCGTTCGCAATCCGCACGATCTGAAAAAACTTGCAGCCGAGGATCTTCCCGCTCTGGCGGCGGAGATCCGCGACTTTCTCATCCACGCGGTGGCCCGTACCGGCGGTCATCTCGGGCCCAACCTCGGGGCCGTCGAGCTGACGCTGGCCATCCACCGGGTGTTCGACTCGCCGCACGACCGGATCCTGTGGGACACCGGCCACCAGTCGTACGTCCACAAGATCCTCACAGGCCGCGCGGACGACTTCGTGAACCTGCGTCAGCGCGGTGGCCTGTCCGGGTACCCCAGCCAGGCGGAGTCGCCGCACGACATCATCGAGAACTCCCACGCGTCCACGGCGCTGTCCTATGCCGACGGGCTGGCGCGGGCGTACGCGCTGCGCGGGGAGTCCCGCTCGGTCGTGGCGGTCGTCGGTGACGGCGCGCTGACCGGCGGCATGTGCTGGGAGGCATTGAACAACATCGCCGCGGCAGACCGTCCGGTGATCGTTGTTGTCAACGACAACGGGCGCTCCTACGCCCCGACGATCGGCGGGCTGGCCGACCATCTGGCCTCGCTGCGGCTGGCCCCCGAGTACGAGCAGGTCCTCGACGTCGTCAAGCAGGTCCTGGGCCGCACCCCGCTGGTCGGCCCGCCGCTGTACGACGCCCTGCACGGCATCAAGCGGGGCATCAAGGACGTCGTCCAGCCGCAGGGCATGTTCGAGGACCTCGGCCTGAAGTACGTCGGGCCGGTGGACGGGCACGACGTCCACGCGGTGGAGACCGCGCTGCGGCGCGCCCGCGACTTCGGCGGGCCCGTCATCGTCCACTGCGTCACCCGCAAGGGCTTCGGCTACCCGGCCGCCGAACAGGACGACGCCGACTGCTTCCACGCCGTCGGAGTGATCGACCCGAGTACCGGCAAGCCCACCGCGGCCGGCGGTGGCACCAGCTGGACGAGCGTCTTCGCCGACGAGATCGTCCAGATCGGCCACGAGCGGCCGGACGTGGTCACGCTCACCGCCGCCATGCTGCAGCCGGTCGGCCTGAAGAAGTTCGCCACCACCTTCCCGGACCGGGTGTTCGACGTGGGCATCGCCGAGCAGCACGCGGTGACCTCGGCCGCGGGCCTGGCCCTCGGCGGCATCAAGCCGGTGGTGTGCGTCTACGCGACGTTCCTCAACCGCGCGTTCGACCAGGTGCTGATGGACGTCGCCCTGCACCGGCTGCCGGTGACCTTCGTCCTGGACCGCGCCGGTGTCACCGGCGAGGACGGGCCGTCCCACAACGGCATGTGGGACATGTCCTTCCTCCAGCTCGTGCCCGGGCTGTCGCTGGCCGCGCCACGGGACGCCGCCACGCTGCGCGCCCATCTGCGGGAGGCGGTGGCGATCACCGACGGGCCGTCGGTGGTGCGGTTCTCCAAGGGCAAGATCAACGCGGACATCCCCGCGATCGACCGGGTCGGGACGGTCGACGTCCTCTACCGCTCGCCGGAGGTCACACCGACCCGGGAGGTGCTGCTGGTGGCCGTCGGCGCGATGGCGGCGACCTGCCTGCAGGTCGCCGAACGGGTCGCCAGCCACGGCATCGGGATCACCGTCGTCGACCCGCGGTGGGTCAAGCCGCTCGACCCGGTGCTCGTCGACCTGGCCCGGGCGCACTCGCTGGTGGTCACGGTCGAGGACAACGGCCGGGTCGGCGGGGTCGGCTCGACGCTCGCGCAGCTGCTGCGCGACGCCGACGTGGACGTTCCGCTGCGGGACTTCGGTATCCCACAGACCTTCCTCGACCAGGGCAAGCGTGACCAGGTCATGGCCGACATCGGCCTGTCCGCCCAGGAGCTCGCCCGTCGGATCGTCGAGCTGGCCGCCAGCCGCGCACCGGCCCTCACCACCGGCGAGGCCGAAGAGGAAACCCCCGCCGGCCAGCGCTGACCCCGGTCAACGGAAGCCGTAGGTGGAAACCGCTGTCGTGACAACGGTTTCCACCTACAACAGCGGAAGCTGTAGGTGAAAAGTGCTGTTGTAAGGACGGTTTTCACCTACAGCCTCGGCTGAATCCGGCGGGTCGGAGCCCCGATGGTGGCTGGCGGGGCCGACCACCACAACCAGCCACCACCCTCCCGCTGGCACCCGCCGGTCGGCGTGCCCGTCGGTGGCGGGTCGCGGCTCTTACCGGCAGGTCACCCTTGTCGTGTCGACGCCTGATGCGTCCCAGGAGATTTCGGCTGCCGGTAACCGTCGTTGCACCCGAAGAGCCTTGTTCACAGGTTCTGGTTTTGGGGCGACAACAGCACAGCCCGAGGTAACCGGCCTGAGTTCCGCTGGCCGGGATGGCGATGTTGTGAACAAGGCGCTGTAAGCTGAATGATCAGCATCAAAAAATGGTAGTCGTTTCCTGCCTTCTCGCGGATGCGGTGCGCTGTCCAGCCTCCCAGTAGTGGAGGACATGTCGCATTCGACTAACGAGAAGGCAGACGCGCGACCGAGAAGGCAGAGGCGCGGCCTGCTCGTGGAACGCACCCATAGTCACCCGGCTCACCTGGGCTCCCAGTAGATGGTGTTTGACGGGACCTTCCCCGCCGATGTGTCTACGTATTCGTAGACGGTGGTGTCCGGGACGTCGTAGCGGACGTCGTTGCACGTGGCGGAGCCGTTCGCGTCCGTTCGAGCTGTACAGGGCTCGCTGAAGACGTGTCCGTTGGCGAAGGGGTAGACCTCGTAGGTGGTGTTCGGCTGAAAACCGGTCATCGTCGCGTTGATCCAGGAGCAGTTCGGTTTTTCACATTTTGAACTGCTGGTGTCCGAGCCCCTGCTGATCACGATTGTTGGCGACGGTGGCATGCTGGAGGTCTCGGGCGCTGGAGCATCGGTGGGTGTTTGGCCGCTGGTGGTTGCGGCGGCAGCGGGAACGGTGTTCTTTTGTCCCGGTTTCGCGGTTGCGGTCGTGGGTGGAGAAGGCGGTGTTGACGTGGGGGTGGATTGTGGCGAGGGGGTCGGTGTTGGTATAGGAGCAGGTGCTGGCATGGGAACTGGCGTCGGGGGGACGGCATCCCTCCCGCGAAAATACTTCCACAGTATAACCGTCAAAAAAATCAAGCTGATCAATATCGCGATTGAAAAGATGAAAAAAGCGACCTTCTCGCGCCTCTAGGAATCCATTTATTGCGGAACCTTGGATTCTTGCCGGGCTTTTTGTGATAGTCGAATTGGTGTTATTGGTGGAATATTTCTGGATCCCTCTGTCAGGCGGTGGTGTCGGCTCCGGCGGCTTGGGTGGCTGTTCTTCGTCGGTCTTCTCGCCGGGGAAACTCACCGGCTGGCGTAGCGCCCGCCCGTTCGGGGGGAAAATCGGCTTGTCTTCTGGTTTCGCCCGGCCTCCACACACGGCATGCTGGGCCGCCTTCAACAGGACGGTCTGCGCTGCCGGCTCGTCTAGGGCGAACAGGTCGACCCCGGTCACCGTGTCCAACAATCCCGGCCGCTCACAGTCCTCCACCCGGACGGGCAGCAGTCGGCGCTGCTGCCCGTCCGGATCCGTTTTCCACGCGTACAGCCATTCGGCCCCATGCGCCGAGTGGCTGTACGCCGCGGAGAGCACCACGATCATCCGTCTGGCCCGGGCCACCCCGTCGTTCATCGCGGCGACCCAGTTCGACCCCGGGGGGGAGTCCCACGCCTGGACTAGCACCTGATAGTCCGCCTCTTCCAACGTCCAGGCGATCCACGCCGCCCACGCCAGGTCCGCCTGAGTGTGCGAGACGAAGAAATCCAAGCTGGCCGCCATGCCACCAGTCCCACCGGTCACCGGCCCGGCATTCCACTGTCACTCAGCGCGCCATCAAACAGGCAATTCGATCAGGCTGGGGCTGCCCGCCTGGGAAGTGGCGTAACGGAGGGGCGTTCAGGCGATTGCGCAGCTCGCGGCCTGTCTTCGGCGGATTACCTATGAAGATCGCTGGATATTCCAGAGGGGTTCCGTAGGGAGAACAAGGGGCTTTCGGTCAGATCTATGACACTGGATTGATGTTCCGGTGGGCTGGAAGTGGCGTGATCATGGTTCTTGTGTGCCGTTGGGAGGCGTGCGGGGCAGGGCTCTAGGCTGGGGTGATGCGGTGGATGCGGCCTGTCGACGTCCGCGGCCGTGGGACGGCGGGCCGCCTTCCCACGGAGCCGGGCCAGCAGCCGAGGCCGGGCCCTCATCCGGAGCCGGGCCGTCCCGCGGAGCTGGGATGTCCCACTGAGGCGGGGCTGCCCGCGGAGCCGGGCCGTCTTGCTGGGGAGGGACAGCCCTCGGATGCTGGTCGGGGGCGGGACGTGCGGCGGCGGCTGGTGCGGGTGGCGCTGCTGGTGGCGGCGGGGTTGCTTGTCGTCGCTCTGGTCAGCCAGTGGAACGAGGTCCGCGCGTCGTTCGGGGAGCTGACCGCGTTCGGGCTGGTCGCCTCGGGGCTCACCACGGTGTTGGCGGTCGGGACGACCGTGTTGTCGTGGCGGGCGCTGCTGGCATCGCTCGGCGTGGGGCTGCCGCTGCGGGCCGCACTGCGGATCTTCTTCGTCGGGCAGGTCGGCAAGTACATCCCCGGCAGCGTGTGGCCGGTGCTGGCCCAGATGGAGCTGTCCCGGGACCACGGGGTACCCCGGCCGAAGGCCGCGTCCGCCAGTCTGATCGTGCTGGCGCTGGCGGTTCCCTGCGGCGGGGTGGCCGCCGCGGTGACCCTGCCGTTCGTGTCGGCGGGCGCGCTGCGTCACTATGGGCTGGTGCTGCTGGCCGTCCCGGTGTTCGCGGCTGTGCTGTATCCGCCGGTGCTCTCCGCGTTGCTGGCGTTCGCGTTCCGGCTGCTGCGCCGCCCACCGTTGGAACAGCAGCCCAGCGGACGCCATGTGCTGGCCGCCGCAGGCTGGCTGCTGGCGGGTTTCGTGCTCTTCGGCGTGGCGACCTGGTTGCTCGCCCGCGACCTCACGCCGTCGGTGCACGGCGTGCGTCTGCTGCTGCTGTCGGTGGGCGGATATTCCTTCGCCTGGACAGCCGGTTTTCTCGTGCTGGTGCTGCCGGCCGGTGCGGGTGTGCGCGAGGCGGTGCTCGTCCTCACCCTGGCGCCGGCGCTCGCGGCCGGGCCGGCGACCGTCCTCGCGCTGATCATCCGTCTGTTCGCGACCGTGGCCGACCTGGTGTGGGCGGGCGTCGGCATGGCTCTGCGCCCCGCCCCCACCGGCACGCCCACCGAGCGGAGCGCGCAGGCCGCACAGGCGGACGCGATACTCTCACCCCCCGCGCCGAGCCATACATCCTCGGTCAGGTAGTCGACGTCGAAAAGCCGACCGGCATCTGCCGCACCCGTCTCCGTCACTGTTTCCGCCAGCCCTACCAGCCCTACCAGCCCTGCCAGCGACCGGGGTGACCGAAGAACGTCCGACGGTGTTTTTCACGCCGGGCTCCGACGGGCGGGCACGTTTCCCCGCCCCCACGGCTTTCCCCGCCCCACGGCCGGATCGTCCATACGGCGTCGGACGCGGTTTTACTGTGAGAATCTTGTTTCACTGTGAGCGTTCTACTGTGAGAACAGTCCGGCCAGCCGCTCGAGGGACTTCTCGATACCTGCCCTGTTCTTCCGGAGGAAGGGGCTGACATCGATGAGCCACGGGATGCGCGCGGTGGACCAGTCGAAGGTTTCGGTGACCTCCGTGCGCCCGTCGGGCAGCGGCGTCAGCAGCCAGCGCCAGCGGTGCCCGAAGAAGTGCCGCCAGGTGATCAGGCGGTTCTCCTCGAACTCCACCACCGTGTTCTCGATCCGGTAGGGCACACCCATTCTCATGTCCATCCCGAACTTCGACCCGAGCGTCAGCCGCCTCGCGCCTCCGGGACGCACCGCACGTACCGTTCCCGAGCCGTCGATCACGGGATGCTGGGCCGGGTCGGCGAGAAGCCCGAAGATCTGCTCCGCGGTGGCGGGGATCGTCCTCGTCGCCGCAATCTCGCGTACCGCCATGCGCGCCACCTCCACAACCTCCGGTCGCAGGCTTCTCCGTGTCCGACGGACGGATGGTTTCCATGTACTGGACGCCCGGGCACGGCGGCAACAGCGATCGACAGTCGGACGACGACTCTCCGCAGCGTCGACGTTCACCGGTCACCGACGGCTACCGAACGCCCGGCTCGGCCCATGATGGACGAAAACCGGCCGATCGGCCCCGAGTTCCCAGACCGTTACTTACGGGTCGTCCGCGTGGGTGGGCCGCCCTCCCGCCAGAAGTCGATGACGAGCTCCTCGTCGCCGACGCCGATCGTCGCGAGTTCGGTGACGTCGACCCTGAACAGGGCGAACGGCTCCGGTACGGGGATCTCCGCGGACGCGGCCCAGGCCGCCCGGTAGGCGTCGAGGCTTTCCTGATCGGTCACCGCCAGCGCCCGGCCGGTGATTTTCGCGTCGCCGTCGGCGACGTTCTTGTCCGTTGTCGCGTTGTGCAGGGCGCATCGCGGATCCCGCGACAGGTCGATCGCCTTGCGTGAGTCGGGCATCATGCCCAGCCACAGCTCGCCGAGGGCGAACAGCGGTTCGATCCCGCTCACCCGGGGCGAGCCGTCGCGCCGGAGAGTCGCGAGGATCGCCAGCCCGTACGCCTCGAACCGCCCCCGGACCGCCACTGCCAGCCGCGGGGCCGCGGCCTCCACCTCACTCCAGTTCGCCATGCCGGCCATGCTCCCAGCCACCACCGACAGTTCCACCCGGCCTACGGTTCCCGCGATTGCGTTACGCCTTCAGCGGATCTACCCATCGGACGCCGGGGAAGCGGGCGAAGTCGGCGTCACTGGAGCACAGTTGCGCACCGTGCTCGATGGCGAGGGCCGCGAGGTGCGCGTCAGACGTGAGGTTCCCGGCTGTTCCCAGCGGCTCGAGAAGCTGGCGGAGTACCGCCGCATGGCGTTCGGTGGGATGCACCACCACGGCACACGGCCTGCTGAGCCAGCCGTCGACGATGTCGAGAATCTCCTCCGGGCGGAACGGATTACGAAAGATCGTGGCGCGTGTCGTCAACCGGATGACCCCGAGAAGCACCGGCCAGGCGAACGCCACGGTCTCGGTGCCGGACAGTATGTCCTCAAGCCAGGCCTGTGACGGCTTGTGTCTCGGTGAGGTGTCGTCCAGCGCATATATCAGCAGGTTGACGTCGGGTAGCTTCACTTGCGTAGTTCAAGCTTACTGATGATCTCGGCGTCCTCGAGTTCGGAACTGAGTCGCAGGGCCTTGTCGAGGTCGACGTCGGGCCGTAGCCCGAGCGATCGACTGGGTACTCGGTAAGGAGGCACATCCTGGCGCCGGCCTGCTGCCAGGCCGGCGCGTACAAGTGTGTTCAGCGCTTCTTTGAACGACAGCCCTCGTTCACGGACGATTTTCTGAAGGGCTACTGCCACATCCGGGTCGAGAGTCACCGTCGTCCGCACTGAAGCATCATAGCATCAGGCGCTTGCTGTCATGATGACAGAAGGCCGGGGCGGGTCAGGGCCGGGGCGAAGGGGTCAGGACAGGGTGGCCACGCCGGGTGGGGTGAAGCGGCGGCCGGTGATCTTCTCGCTGATGCCGGTGCGGTCCAGGTAGGGGGTGATGCCGCCGAGGTGGAACGGCCAGCCCGCGCCGAGCAGCAGGCACAGGTCGACATCGGCGGCCTCGGCGACCACGCCCTCGTCGAGCAGGGCGCGGATCTCCTCGGCGAGTGCGGCCAGAGACGCCTCCCGCACCTGTTCGCCGGTCAGCACCGGGGTGTCACCGCTGGCCGCGGACCTGATGAGCTCGGCGGCCTCGGGGTCGACCTGCTGGCCGTCGGGGCCCCACGTGTAGACGCTGGTCTTGCCGGCGGCCACCAGCCGGCCCAGGCCCTCGGTGCCGGGGAAGCGCTCCGGGTAGGCGGCGTGCAGGATCTCGGCGACGTGCAGGGCGACGGCGGGGCCGACCAGCCCGAGCAGCACCAGCGGTGACATGGGCAGGCCCAGCGGCTCGAGGGCCTGGTCGGCATCCTCCACCGGGGTGCCGTTGTCGATGGCAGCCAGCACCTCGCCCATGAACCGGGTGAGCAGGCGGTTGACGACGAACGCGGGCGTGTCCGCGGTGAGCACCGCGTTCTTCCGCAGCTTCTTCGCGACCGCGAGCGTCGTCGCGATCGCCGCGTCGTCGGTCTGCCGGCCACGCACCGCCTCGACCAGCGGCATGATCGCCACCGGGTTGAAGAAGTGCAGCCCCGCGACCCGCTGCGGATGCCTCAGCACGGACGCCATGTCGCTGACCGACAGCGCCGAGGTGTTGGTCAGCAGCAGGGTGTCGGGGGAGACGACCGCCTCCAGTTCGGTGAACACCCGCTGTTTGACCGCCAGATCCTCGAAGACGGCCTCGATGACCAGGTCGGCGTCGGCGTAAACGTCCTTGGTCAGCGAGCCGGTCACGGCGCCGTGCAGCCGGGACGCCTTGTCCGGGGAGATCCGCTTCCTGGTCAGCAGGTTGTCGATCTCCTGGTGGACGGTGGCGAGGCCGGCGTCGAGGCGGGCCTGGTCGATGTCGGTCAGCACCACCGGCACCTCCAGGCGCTGCGCGAACAGCAGCGCGAGCTGGCTGGCCATCAGCCCGGCACCGACCACGCCGACCTTGGTCACCGGCCGGGCCAGGGACGCGTCCGGCCCGCCGGCCGGGCGTTTCGCCCGCTTCTGCACCAGGTCGAAGGCGTAGAGGCTGGCGGCCAGCTCCTCGCTGACGGCGAGGTCGGCCAGCGCCTCGGTCTCGGCCGCGTAGCCGGTGTCCCGGTCGGCGGTCTCGGCGAGCGCGAGCAGGTCCAGTGCCCGGTAGGCGGCCGGGGCGGCGCCGTGCAGCTTGGCGTCGGCCAGCGCCCGGCCGCGGGCGACCGCGTCCGCCCAGACCTGGCCGCGCCGCACCGGCGCCCGTGCCGCCGCCGGGTCGATCTCGCCGCGGATGACGCGGGCGGCCCAGCGCAGCGCCTCCTCGAGGAAGTCCGCCGGCTCGAGCAGCACGTCCGCGAGGCCGAGGGCGAACGCCTGCGCGGCGCGCAGCATCCTGTTCTGGTTCAGCGGGTTCTCGATGGCGATGGTGACCGCGCGGTCCGCACCGACGAGGTTGGGCAGCAGCTGGGTCCCGCCCCAGCCGGGCACCAGGCCGAGGAAGACCTCTGGCAGCGCCAGCGCTGTGACGTCCGATGACAACGCACGGTAGTCACAGTGCAGCGCCACTTCCAGGCCGCCGCCCATGGCCGCGCCGTTGACCAGCGCGAACGTGGGGACCTTGCGGCCGCCAAAGCGTCCCTCACCGATCCGTCGCAACGCCGCGTGGCCGAGTTCGCCGATCGCGTGGATGCCGGCCCGGGCCGCCTCCGGGTCGCGCAGCGACGACCGGAAGGCCAGGTCGGCGCCGACGCTGAAGATGAACGGCTTGCCGGTGACGGCGATCGCCGACACGGCCGGGGTGTGCGCCTCGATCTCGTCGGCGGCGGCGAGCAGGCTGCGCAGGCCGGCCGGCCCAAAGGTCGACGGGCGGGTGTGGTCCAGGCCGTTGTCCAGGGTGACCAACGCGAGCGGCCCGGCCACGCCCGGCAGGGCCACGTAGCGGACGTGGGCCTGGGTCACCACCTCGCCGGGGAAGTCGAGGGCGGTGGCCGGGGTCCCGCTCATCGGGCTCCTCCTGTCCGTCCGGGCGTCCGCGCGGCGGTGCTGGCGGCGTTGGCGGCAGCGCTGGCGGCGTTGGCGCTGCTCCTGCCGTTGGTAGCGCCGGCGTCACCGGTGAAGTGCGGGTTCTCCCAGATGGTGGTCGCGCCCATGCCGAAGCCCACGCACATGGCGGTCAGTCCGTAGCGGACGTCGGGACGGTCGGCGAACTGGCGCGCGAGCTGGGTCATCAGCCGGACGCCGCTGGAGGCCAGCGGGTGCCCCAGCGCGATCGCCCCGCCGAAGGGGTTCACCCGCGGGTCGTCGTCGGCGATCCCGAAGTGGTCGAGGAAGGCGAGCACCTGGACGGCGAACGCCTCGTTGAGCTCGAACAGCCCGATGTCGTCGATGGACAGGCCGGTGCGGGCCAGCGCCTTCTCGGTGGAGGGGATCGGGCCGAGGCCCATCACGTGCGGCTCGACGCCGGCGAAACCGAACCCGGCCAGCCGCATCTTCGCGGTGAGCCCGAGTTCTTCGACGACATCCCCGGCGGCGAGGATGCAGCCGGTGGCGCCGTCGTTGATGCCGGCGGCGTTGCCCGCGGTCACCCGGCCGTGCGGCCGGAACGGCGTCTTCAGGCCGGCCAGCCCTGCCAGGGTGGTGTCGGGGCGGGGCGGTTCGTCGGTGGTGACGAGTTCCCAGCCGCTTTCGGTGTGGCGGGCGGCGACCGGGGCGAGGTCGGGCTGGATCAGCCCGTCGGCGTACGCCTTGGCGACCTTCCGCTGGGAAGCCAGCGCGTAGGCGTCCGCCCGCTCCTTGGTGATCGTCGGATAGCGGTCGTGCACGTTCTCCGCGGTCTGGCCCATGACCAGCGCGGAGGTGTCGATGAGCTTCTCGGAGACGAAGCGCGGGTTGGGGTCGGCGCCCTCGCCCATGGGGTGGCGGCCCATGTGCTCCACGCCGCCGGCGATCGCGACGTCGTAGGCTCCGACGGCGATCGCGGACGCGGTGGTGGTGACGGCGGTGACCGCGCCGGCGCACATCCGGTCGATGGCGTAGCCGGGCACGGACTGCGGCAGCCCGGCGAGGATGCCCGCCACCCGGCCGATGGTCAGGCCCTGGTCGCCGGTCTGGGTGGTCGCGGCGATCGCCACGTCGTCGATCCGTTCCGCCGGCAGAGCCGGGTTGCGCCGCAGCAGCTCACGGATGACCTTGACGATCAGGTCGTCCGCTCGTGTCTCGGAGTAGACCCCCTTGGCCTTGCCGAAGGGGGTTCGGACGCCGTCGACGAACACGACGTCGCGGACGGAGTCCCTGGCAGATTGGAACACTGTGCCTCCTGACCGGGGAGACCCGGCAGGTCGCTATCGAAACCGGTCCGGTCACGTTCGCGGAGCGCATGTGACGGACGGCGATCTACCGGGAGGACGGTACCGGTGCCGGCGTGACCGCCGACACGGTCAGCCTACGGCAGAAGGTTACCCATGGGTAACCCCATTCGGCCTCGATCCCGGTTCGACACCGACGCCGGCCTGGCACCAGCCCCGGCCTGGCGCCGATCATGATTCGACACCGGCCCTGACCAGGCCGGCGACGGCGATGGCTCGACGGCGATGGCTCGACAGAGCAGCCCGACAGAGCAGCCCGACAGCGACGGCCCGGACGGCTACGCGCTTCCGTCCGGGCCGTTCGTCGGTTCGGCTGCCGGCTCCGCCGCTGGCC
>NZ_JWIO01000011.1:16000-18701 GCF_001017755.1 Protofrankia coriariae | reverse complement strand
GAGCCGGCGGGCGAGCGCCGGTTCCAGCAGGTTCTCCACCGGCATGGTCCGCTCGGCGGCGATCGCGGTGAGACGGGCGCGCACCCGGGTCAGCCGGGCGGCGGCGGCCGGGTCGCGGTCGGCCCACCGGTTCGGTGGCGGTAGGGTGTCGGCGTTCGCCGAGGCGGGCGCGGGCAGGGCGTCATCGGGCAGCCCGGTGGCCTCCCGCAGGGCGGTGAACCAGGTCCGCGCGGTGCGGCGCAGGCGCGGGCCGGAGAAGACCGGCAACCGGGTCAGGGCCTCGATGTCCGCGGGAGCGGCCAGCACCGCTTCGATGATCGCGCTGTCCGGGAGCACCCGGCCGGGCGCGATGTCGCGTTCGCGGGCGATCCGGTCCCGGGTTGTCCACATCGAGCGGACCGCAGCGAGCTGGCGTCGGTTGCGGACCCGGTGGATCCCGCTGGTGCGCCGCCACAGGTCCGGCCGTGGCTCCCGTGGGAGAGCGGCCGCGATCGCGGCGAACTCCTCCCGGGCGAAGGCCAGCTTGCCCTGCGTCTCCAACTCGGTTTCCAGGGCGTCGCGCAGTTCGACGAGCAGTTCGACGTCGAGCGCGGCGTAGCGCAGCCATGGTTCGGGTAATGGCCGGGTGGACCAGTCGGCGGCGGAGTGTCCCTTCTCCAGGGTGAAGCCCAGCACCTTCTCGACCATGATCCCGAGGCCGACCCGCTCGTAGCCCAGCAGCCGGCCGGCCAGTTCGGTGTCGAAGAGCCGGCTCGGACGCAGGCCGACCTCGGCCAGGCAGGGCAGGTCCTGGTTGGCCGCGTGCAGAACCCATTCGGCGTCGCCGACGGCGTCCTGCACGCAGGTGAGGTCGGCGAGCGCGACCGGGTCCAGAAGGTGGGTGCCCGAGTCACGGCGGCGTATCTGGACGAGGTAGGCCCGCTGGCTGTAGCGGTAGCCTGAGGCCCGTTCGGCGTCGAAGGCGACCGGGCCCGTGCCGGCGGCCAGACNCCGGCGGCCAGCCGTGTCGCCGCCGCGAGCAGCGCCGTTCGGTCGACGATCACGGCAGGTATGCCCTCGGCGGGTTCCAGCAACGGGCGGGCCGCTCCCGCGCTGTTGTCCGGCCCTTGGCCGAGTTGGTGGGATGAGTCCGGAACCGTCGACGTCACGATCGGCGATGGTACGTCGCGAACAGCGTCCAAGCGTGCTGGTCGGGCCCAGGGAAGCCGACCGGATCGACCAGGGACGGCGGTTTGTCCCGGATCGGGGGCCTCCTTTCACTCTGGAAAGTCATTTCGTCGCTCAATGTGTCGAGATGGTGTGGAGTCGAGATGGTGTGGAGCCGGGGTGGTGTGGAGCCGGGGTGGACGGGGCCGGCACCGGGACGGCGTCGAGCCGGGGTCAGCACGGATGGCGGGACGGCAGGGGCACCACTCCGCGTACCCGCGGCGGCAGGCCCACCATGGCCGCCAGCAGGTCGACGAAGGAGTGGAGCTGGGCCGCAGCCTCGGCGGGCCGCCACACGCGGTGATCGCAACCGTTGGCCGTCCAGGGCCATTCCGGTGACCAGGAGCAGCGCAGTTCCACATCCGAGCTGTCGCCGTCCGCCGCCAGCACGCCGAACCGTTTCGAGTTCGTGATGGTCACCGTGCCGCCGATCGCCCGGTAGCCGGCCTGGTTGGCCTCCATCGCGTCCCGCAGCCACGACCAGACGACCTCGGGCAGCAGTGGGTCGGTGGCGATCTCGGGGTCGACCGCCGCGCGGGCATAGCAGACGAACCGCGCCGTGCCCTCCCATGCGCTGTGCCCGGCCGGGTCGAACAGGAGGATCAGCCGGCCCGAGGCTGCCTCGTCACCGTCCCGCGAGAGTCCGCCGGCGACCGCGAACGCGTACGGCGCGAGTCGCGCCGGCGCCTGGATCTCGTGTACCGCGACCTCCGGGCGGACCCGGCCCATCGCGTCCCGCAGCGCCGCCGTGGCCGCGACGAAGACAGCTGGGCCGCCGTCCGGAGACAGCGGCGCACCCATGGACGTCACGGTAGGACGTCCTGACCGTGGGCGCGCGACGGAGCGTGGACGCGCGAAGCGGCGCGGGCGGCGGTATGGACGAGCGGGGCGCGGACCAACCGGCAGGAAACCCACCGACAGGCGGCGGTCGACCGATCGGGCGACATGCGGTCGGGCGACATGCGGTCAGGCGACATGCGGTCAGGCGACACGGCGCAGCCGCTGCTGGTGTGCTGATCCACCAGACGGTTCCGGCTCCCGCGCGGATACCCGGGCGGCGGGGGAGTCCGGCTGCCCGGGGTTGAGGAACACGGCCGTTCCGCAGTCGACGCAGGCACGGTCGGGGCAGTCCGCGCCGTGCCCGTCGGAACACGGGGGCTGCTCGAAACCGCGCTCGTCACCGCACTGCGGGCAGATCAGAAAGGTCAGCTCGTCACCGCCCACAAGGACCTGTTCCATCCGGACACCACTCCCCAGGGCACGCTCACGACACAGAGGGCGCGCGTGGACATCACGGACCCTCTCGTCCCATCCCGACTTCCCTGACGGTGGCACGGACAGGCCCCATCTTCGCGTATTCGGAGTCGGCGTGTCGTGCACGTGCATGATGCCCGGTACGCAAGTCATCGCGGTAACGGTTATGTTGCGCGGCCATTGGGGTGTTCGTGCCGTTTCGTGGTGCCATGGTGGCCGTCACGGCGGGTTCGCCCCTGCC
>NZ_JWIO01000011.1:0-15985 GCF_001017755.1 Protofrankia coriariae | reverse complement strand
CGCCCCTGCCGGGACGGCCCGCGGTCATCTCCCAGGGCTGCCCCGGGAGGTGACCGCGGCGGTTCGAGGCCTGGCTTCAGGACGCGGGTTCGGATGCCGACGTGGCGGGGGCGCCCGGTCCGGTGTGGGCGGCATCGGCGGTGCGGTCGGACGCCAATGGCCGCAGCCAGCGGCGTTCGACGAAATAGGGGGCAACCGGCAGGACGGACGCGCCGAGCGCCAGCAGCGTCCGCCGCGTCGCCCAGTGATGTGCCGTGGCGACGGCGACGATGACCGCGCAGTAGGCGAGAAAGAGCACGCCGTGGATCGGCCCGAGCACCCTGACCCCGCCGGGGTGATCGGCCGTATGTTTGATCACGGTCGCCACCAGCAGGAGCAGGAAGGACGTCGCCTCGGCAATCGAGATCAGCCGGGCGGCAGCGAGCAGTTGGTCGCCACTGTCGGACCGTCGGTGGTCACCGTCGGCTGGCATGTTCGGCCTCCATGGTCATGACGCGTGAGTCGTCACGCGTGGTCGGTCATCGCACATGATCGGCTCGTCACGCGTGGTCGGGTCAGTGGGTGTGGTCGGCTCGGCAGGCTCGGCAGGCATGGCAGGCTCGGTCGTCGCGGTGGCGGCATGGTCGCGCCGCCTTCGGCCGACCGCCGGTGGGAGGGCTTGCGAATCCGGTGGCCGGTCTGTTCTACGTGCTGTCGAAGATAAACCGTTCCCGGGGCGGCCTGTCGAGCCTCCGGGGATGCCCGGAGGCGGTGGCGCGTCGCGCCGTTCCGTGCCCCCGTGCTCGCGAGTCCGGGGTGTTCGTCGAAAAAACCGAGTATTTCGCCTTGCCCGCCCTTGCCCGCCCCTGCCCGCCCCTGCCCGCCGTCGTCATCGTCGCCGTGCCCGCGTCCCCGTGCCCGGCGGGCCTGGGCGCCCGCTGCGGTGAGGTCTGTCCCACCCGCCTGCCCGTGCCATGTCCGAGTGCGGCAGCGGGCGTGACGGAGGTCGCGACCGGGCTGCTCTCCCTGTCGGGAGCATCCATCGCGATGAACGTGCAACCATCAGGGTCATGTGTGCGGCAGCAGTGGATCCAGCGGCGGATCCGACAGAACCGAGCGGAACGTCCGGGGCGGGTGGGGCATCCGGGGCACGTCCCGAGTTGCGCGACGCGCCGTTCCTGCGTGCCTGCAGGGGCGAGCCAGCCGAGCATGTTCCGGTGTGGTTCATGCGCCAGGCGGGCCGCGCGCTGCCCGAGTACCGCAAGCTGCGCGCGGGCACGGCGATGCTCGACTCCTGCCGTGATCCGGATATGGTGACGGAAATCACGCTACAGCCGATACGCCGCTTCCGTACGGACGCCGCGATCCTGTTCTCCGACATCGTGCTGCCCCTGGTCGCCATCGGGGTGGACATCGACATCGTCGCCGGGGTGGGCCCGGTCGTCGCGGAACCGATCCGGGACGGCGCCGCGCTGGCCCGGCTGCGGCCGCTCGCCGGCGACGACGTCCCGTACGTGACCGAAGCCGTCCACACGCTCGTACGCGAGCTGGGGCCGACCCCGCTGATCGGATTCGCCGGGGCTCCGTTCACCCTGGCCAGTTACCTCGTCGAGGGCGGGCCGAGCCGGACGCACGCCCGCACCAAGCAACTGATGTACAGCGCGCCGCGGGTGTGGCACGAGCTGGCCGACCGGCTCGCCGACATCACCATCGGTTACCTGCGGGTCCAGGTGGACGCGGGGGTGAGCGCGCTGCAGCTGTTCGACTCGTGGGCCGGGGCGTTGGACGAGGCCGACTACCGCCGCTACGTCCTGCCCCACAGCCGGCGGGTCCTCGAGGCGTTCGCCGGTGACGGCGTCCCCCGCATCCATTTCGGGGTGAACACCGGGGAGCTGCTCGCCGTCATGGCCGAGGCCGGGGCCGACGTGGTCGGGGTGGACTGGCGGGTCCCACTGGACGAGGCCGCCCGCCGGATCGGCCCGGGCCGGGCGGTGCAGGGCAACCTCGACCCGACCGCCGTCTTCGCGCCACGTGACGTCCTTGCCGAGAAGGTCCATGACGTGTGCTCCCGCGGAGCCAAGGCGGACGGCCATGTGTTCAACCTCGGGCACGGGGTGCTCCCCGAGACCGATCCGGACGTGCTCGCCCACATCGTCGAACTGGTGCACGATTTCTGAGCACCAGCCGTTTCCGAGCGCCATCCGCCCGCTGGCCGTCTTCTGAGCGCTGCTGCCGTCGACGGACCGGGTGCCTGGGACGTCAACGCCGACTCTTCTGGTCGTCGTTCCGGGAGGCCTGGGCAGCCTGGGCCCGGCCGGTCGGCGGGAGGCCATGGCCGGGCATCTGTCGCGCGGCGCCGTGTGGCGCCTGCGGCGTCCGATGCGGCGCTGCGTAGGCTTTCTGTAAGCGATGTATGACCTGTTGTGACGTCATGTGACGCCGTGCGGGTGGCCGGGTGCCTTTTCTCACCCTTGCCGGGCAATCTTTGCCCGTCGCGGTCCGATGGGCGGACGCGGGAGGAAACTGGTGCGGGTCACGCAACATGCGGCCGTCGGCCCGGGCCGGCACGCCGCTGGACAGCGGCGGTCGGCACGCGGACGGTGGTCAGGCGTGTACGGGTCATACGTGTACGAGGTCATACGTGTACGGGCCAGGCGTATCGGGCCAGGTGTATCGGACGAGGTGGCCGTAACGGGAGGAGCGGGTCTGCATGCGGGTCGTCGTGGTCGGAGCGGGTGTCGCGGGGCTTGCGGCCGCCCATGCGCTGCGGGGCCGAGCCCAGGTCACCGTCGTGGAGGCCACCGACCGGGTCGGTGGCAAGCTGCGGACGACCCCGTTCGAGGGGCTGGAGCTTGAGGAGGGCGCCGAGTCGTTCCTCGTCCGCGTGCCGGACGCGGTGCGGCTGGCCCGTCACGTGGGCCTCGGCCACGACATCGTCCATCCGGCCACCACCAGCGCGTCGCTGCTGATCTCCGGCCGGCTGCGTCCGCTGCCCCCGCGGACCCTGCTCGGCGTCCCGACCGACGTGGTCGGCCTGCTGCGGTCACGGGTGCTCTCCCCGACCGGGCTCGTGCGCGCCGCGGCCGATCTGGTGCTGCCGCGCACCCCACTGCCGGCCGATCCCACGGTCGGCGGCTTCGTGGGCGCCCGGGTCGGCCGCCAGGTCGTCGAACGCCTGGTGGATCCCCTGCTTGGCGGGGTGTACGCGGGGCGGGCCGACGCCATGTCGCTGCGGGCCACGGTTCCGCAGCTGACTCCGATCATGTCCGAGAGCCGTTCGCTGCTGCTCGGGGCGTACCGGGTGCGGGCCCGCACGGCACCGGCCGACCCCGCGACCACCCCGGTGTTCGCCTCGGTGCGTGGCGGCCTGGGCCGCTTCGCCGCGGCCGTCGCGGACGCCAGCGAGGCGGAGATCCTGCTGGGGACGCGCGTGCGCAGGCTCAGCCAGACCGCCGCCGGCTGGCGGCTGAGCCTCGTCGGCAGCGGCAGCGGCAGCGGCAGCGGGCCGCGTGCCGTGCCGGATGGCACCAGCGGTGACACCGGCACGAGTTCAGGTCCCGGAGCCGACGCCGGCCCTGCAGCCGGCCCGGGAGCTGATCTGGGCGCCGATCTGGAAGCCAATGCCGTCGACGGACCGGGTGCCTGGGACGTCGACGCCGACGCCGTGATCCTCGCCGTACCCGTGCCCGAGGCCCGGCGGCTGCTCAGCCCGGTGGCGCCGCACGTGGCCGCGCCGCTGGCCGCGGTCCCGTACACGTCGGTGGCGTTGATCACGCTGCTCTACCGCGGGGTACAGCTGCCGCCGGGCAGTGGCTACCTCGTCCCGCCGCGCCAGGGCAACGTGATGAAGGCGGCCACGTTCCTGTCCGCGAAGTGGCCGCACCTGTCGGCGGACCCCGGCCTGAGCATCGTGCGAGCGAGTGTCGGCCGGGCCGGCGACGAAAGCGATCTGGAACGCTCCGACGTCGAGCTCGCCGGTGTCGTCGCGGCCGAGCTGGCCGCCGCGACCGGCCTGACGGCCCGGCCGCTGGCCAGCCGGGTGACCAGGTGGGACGCCGGGCTCCCGCAGTACCTGCCCGGCCACCTCGAGCGGACGGCGGTGGTACGCGGGATGCTGCCCGCCGGCCTCGCGCTGGCCGGCGCCGGGTACGACGGGGTGGGTATTGCGGCCTGTGTCCGCTCCGGCGAGGCCGCCGCGGAGACGGTGCTGCGTTCCGACGACGCGGTCCGGATCGGCCAGTGACTCGATCTCGGCTGCGGGCCCGTTCGCGGATGCTGGCCCGTTCGGTCGCCGGCAGGTTTTCGGACGGCGACCCGTTCGCGGATGGTGACCCGGTCCGGTGGGGTACTGGCGGGCCCCGGCCGGCCCGGTAGGTGACAATTAGGCCATGCCCGAGACTCCCACAGCCATCACCGAGACTCCCGAGACCGGGACCTCCCAAGGCGGTCCCGTCCCCTCCGCCCGGGAGCTCAACGCCGAGCTGCTCTACACCTCCTGGTCGGTCTTTGCGGCGCGCGAGGCCCTGCCCGCGGACCGGACAGCGATCGCGGCCGAGGTGGAGAGTCTGCTGGAGGGGGCTCTCGCCAAGGACGTCTACACCCGGGGTGTCTACGACCTGAGCGGCTACCGGGCGGACGCCGACGTCCTGCTGTGGTGGACCAGCCCCGACCCCGACCTGCTCCAGGAGACCTACCAACGGTTCCGCCAGAGCGCTCTCGGGCGGGCGCTGGCGCCGGTGTGGTCGGCGGTCGGCCTGCACCGGCCGGCCGAGTTCAACCGCAACCACGTGCCCGCCTACGTCCGGCGCGAGGACCCGAAGGCGTACGTGTGCGTCTACCCGTTCAACAGGTCGCTTCAGTGGTACCTGCTGCCCGACTACGAACGCCGCGGCATGCTCGCCGAGCACGGGATCATGGGCCGGGAGTTCCCCGACGTCCGGGCGAACACGGTGTCCGCGTTCGGGCTGGGCGACTACGAGTGGCTGCTGGCCTTCGAGGCGGACGAACTGCACCGGATCGTCGACTGCCTGCGGCACCTGCGCGCCAGCCGGGCACGGGAGCACACCCGCCTGGAGACGCCGTTCTTCACCGGCGTCCGCAAGCCGATCGCCGACCTTGTCGCGGCCCTGCCGTAGGCCTCGCGGGGCCACGACCGCCCGCCGCGGACCGTGCAGGGGCACGGCCCTTCTACCGCAGCCGCGCAGGGGGCGCGGCCCTCTTGCCCACGGCCGCGTGGGAGCGCGGCTCCTGTCACAGCCGCACACGGCTGCGGCTCCTGTCACAGGCCGCGCGGTGTCGTGGCCGCGCCGACATGCTGACGGCAGGTGCGCGGGCCTGAGCGAAAAACGCGTGCGGGGCCGAGCGAGAGACGGTAGCGAGGGACGGTATGGACCCGATCGTTGCCGCGAACCTGTGTTCCTACACCGACGGCACACAGGTCGCCGACTATCTGGCCACGCCCTACCATTCCCGCCGGGTGGCGGACGCGACCGACCTGCTGATACAGGAGGCCCGGCGCCGGAGTACCCGGCCGCTCATAGCCGACCTGGGCGCCGGGACGCGAACCGTCAGCGAAAAGCTGTCCCAACACGGAGCCCGGGCCGTCATGGTGGATCTCGGCGCCCACCAGTCCGGCCGGACGGCCCGCTGGCACATCCCGCTGGTACGGGCCGACCTCACCCGCCCTCTCCCGTTCCGGTCGGGGGCGCTGGACGGGATCTTCGCCGGTGAGATCGTCGAGCACCTTTTCGACCCGGTCGTCTTTCTGACGGAATGCCGGCGGGTTCTGGCCCCCGGCGGGGTGCTCGTGGTGACCACGCCCAACCTCGCGACCCTCCAGGACCGGATTCGTTTCCTGATCGGCCGAAGCCCCCGTCAGGTCGACCCCCATCATCCCTACCTGAAGCTGCACATACGCCCGTTCACGTACTCGTCCCTGGTCCGGGCCTTCGACGTCTGCGGCTTCCGGGTTGTCGGTTTCCGCTCCAACTACGTGGTGCTGGGCGGAGAGGCGCGCAACGTCTCGTCACGGGTCCTCGCGCGGGTGTTCCCCTCGCTCGGGGGATCGCTGGTTCTCGCCGGTGTCAGGACCGGCTGAAGGCGTCAGGACGGGGCGAGAAAACCCGGCGCTGACGGCCAGGCGGTGACGGCCGGGCGGTGACGATCGGCTCCGAGCGTCGGACCGGCCGCGGCCTTCACGGGCTTCACGGCCGGGGCCGGCCGGCGCTGATCGCGCAGTGAGAACGAACCGTGGTCGGTGGTGCAGGTACCGTACGGGCTCATGCCGTACACCGCGATGTCCGACAGCGGGCCGGAGTAGGTGCGCGCGGGGGGCAGGCCGGTCAGGGCGATGCGTGAGTTCGGGTCGTCGGGCCAGGCGAGGGTCACGTGCGGGTTGAAGCGGTCGCCGTCGGGCGCGGCCACCTCGTCGTAGCCGTAGCGGGCGAGCTGGCTCACCGCGGCCGGATCGGCCGGGACACGGCCTGCCAGCACGTCGTGCAGCCGCTCGCCGGCGGGGCTGAGCTCGCGTAGCCGTCCCCGGCGCAGCGGCTCGACCGTCCTGATGACCTCGCGTTGCAGTTCGACCCAGGCCGGTGACCGGCGGAAGTACAGCTCCGGCGCGCCCTGCGGGTTGTGCCGGTACTCCTCACCCTCGCCGTACAGCGGCGGCAGGGCCTGGGCCACCGTGCGGACGACGTCGACAACCAGGGGTATCTCCGAGGGGCTGACGGCGAGCATGAACAGCGACACGTGCGGCTCGCAGACACCGCCGGCCGGGTCGTGGGGGTATGCCGCGCCGAGGCGGAAGTGCGACGGATAGCCATTGGCCGCCATCCGCCGGGCCAGGCCCGCGCTCGACGAGACCGCCTGCCGCCGCAGCGGAGGGGGCAGCAGGAGCACGACGTCGAGGGTGACGGTGGTGGGAGAAGACACTGCGCTTCCTCTGCTCGAAATGGTCAGGCCGTCCGCGCCGGCACAACCGGTGTGAACGGATTCCCGGCGGTACCGGAGCGCCGGCACACCGGATACCGACACAACGCATGGCTGGCCGGATGCGTTGCCGAATAGTGTCGCAGCTCATGGTGGGCGGTGTCCCGGTATCGGCACCGGCGTTTTCCGGCCGTCGGAAGTACGAACCGGCCGCCGGGAACCGCCGGGAAGTGGCGAACCGGCCGCTGGAAGTACGAAAAGCACAGCCTCTGTTGTGTCGCCCGTGGTCATCGTTTCACGACCGGCCCTGGTTATCCGAGAAATGTTCCTGTCGCGACGACGACGACAAGGCCGGCGACCAGCGCCGGCAGGCCGATCCGCAGGCCGAGGACGGTGTACTGCCAGGGGCTGACATGGACGTCGAGGCGGGCCGCGGTGGCACGCCAGAGCAGGCCGGCGAGCGCGCCGTGCAGGACGAGCACCGGCCCGAAGTTGACACCGAACAGCAGCGGCCACAGCTGGTCGGGATTCGCGTCGATCTCCGGCAGGCCGATGAGCAGCGCAGGCAGGTTGTTGATCGTGTTGGCGCCCAGGATGCCGAGCCCGGCCACCCGTACCTGCGCGAGCCAGCCCGACCCGCTGAAAAGAGCGCCAAGGCCCAGCTCCGGGGAGGCCGCCGTGGCCACCACCCCGAGGCTCACGGCGAGGGCGGCCGCGCCGAACGGAAGGTCGCTGACCCGGACCGTGCGGGTCAGGGCGAACAGCACGACGTCGGCGACGAGCGCCACCGCCCAGGCCGGCACGCCGAAGAGGTCACCGACGGTGAAGCCCAGGACGACGAAAACCACGATCGGCGTGCCGAGGCGCAGTGCGCGCGGATCCACCGGGTCCCTGACCTGGTCGTGCAGGGCCGTGGCGGTGTCGATCCGGCGGTAGCCGTACCAGCCGACCACCACCGCCACCAGCGACGCCGGCCCGAGCCGGGAGACGAAGTCGGCGACACCCAGGTCGTAGCGGTCGGCGGCGATCAGGTTGGTGAGGTTCGAGATCGGCAACGCGCTGGACGCCAGGCAGGCCAGCAGGACCGGCTGCATCGCCAGCATGGTCGGGTTGAAGCCGTGCCGACGCGCGATGCGGATGTAGAGCGGGGTGAGCAGCACGACCGAGGCGTCGAGGTTGAGGAACGTGGTGACCGCCGCCGCGAGCACCCACAGGCCCAGCCGTGGGTTCGGGCCGGTGTCCACGAGCGCGGCCACCGACGAGAAGAACCCGAGCCTGTCCAGCATTGCCGCGAGCGGCACGGCCAGCAGCAGGAAAGCCAGCGGTGACACCAGCGGCCGGACGGCGTCGACCGCCTCGTCGCCGGCCATGCCACCGATGAGGAGGAGTGCCACCGCGGCGACGGCTGGCACCACCCAGTTCGGGATCCGGGCCGGGCGTATGAACACGCCGAGTACGGCGGCGGCCAACAGAATGATCCGAACGGCCGCCACCGCACACATGCTAGCGCCTGGTGACAGAAGCTCCGGATGCGCCCAGTGGTGGGATGGATTCACCCGAAGGGTCGGAGCTGAGGGTCAGAAGGGCGCCTCGACCGGCAGCAGCCGTACCGCGTCCAGGTGCCGGTCGAGCTCGCCCAACTCGAAGCGGCACATGCCGATCACGTGCCAGATCTCGCCGGCGAGGTCGCCGCCGAACTTGTAGCCGCCGTCGGGCGCCAGCGCCGCCCACCCGCTCTCGTGGCCGACCAGGGTCACCGCCAGGCCGGTGGGCCCGGACCGGCCGACGTTCCACAGCCGGGCCGTGCCGTCGTCGCCGCAGCTTGCCAGGCGGGTGCCGTCCGGGCTGAAGTCCAGCGACCAGATCCGGCGGGTGTGCCCGGCCAGCGTATCCAGACGGCCTCCGCTGGCGATGTCCCAGAGCTGGACGACCAGGTCGTCGCCGGCGGTGGCGAGCACCGTGCCGTCGGGGCTGAACGCGGCCGCCCACAGCCGTCCCCGGTGCTGGGCGAACACCCGCAGCAGCTCGCCGGTGGCGGCGTCCCACAGCCGGGCTGTGCCGTCGTTGGACGCGCTCGCGAGCAGGCTGCCGTCCGGGGTGAACAGCACCGCGTACACGCGGTCGGTGTGGCCGGTGAGAGTCCGCCGGCACTCGCCGGTCTCGGTGTCCCACAGCCGTACCCTGCTGTCGTCACATCCCGTGGCGAGCAGCCGGCCGTCCGGGGCGAACGCGAGCGAGCGCACCCGCCCCTTGTGGCCCTCGAAGGTCCGGATGTGCCGGCCGGTCCCGCGGTACCACAGGCGCACGGAGTCGTCGTCGTTCGCGGTGGCGATTATCTCCCCGTCCGGGCTGAACGCCTGGGCCCACACGTGGTCGGTTTCGACCCGCAGCTCCCGTTCGTAGGCGCCGGTGTCCTGGGTGCCGGGAGCGTCGAGGTTCCACAGGTGCACACCACCGGCGCTGCTGGTCGCGGCGATGCGCCGGCCGACGGGGGTGAAGATGGCGGAGGTGAGACGGTCGGCGGCACCGGTGAGCTCCCCGCGGCGCTGCCCGGTCCGTGGATCCCACAGCCACACCTCGCCGTCGTTGCCGCTGGTGGCCAGCAGGGAGCCGTCGGGGCTGAAGCGCACCGAGCTCAGCCGCCGGCCGTGCCCGGTCAGCACGCGCACGCACGTGCCGCTCACCGGGTCCCACAGCCGCGCGGTCCGGTCGTTGCTGCTGGTCGCTATCTGGCCGCCGTCCGGGCGGAACACCATCGGCCAGACCGCCCCCTTGTGCCCGGTCAGCTCGTGGCGCTGCTCGCCGGTGGCCGGGTCGATCAGCCGCATGACCCGGTTGTTGTCGCTGCTGGCCAGCAGCGTCCCGTCCGGGCTGAACAGGACCCGGTACACGGCCGCGCCGTGGCGGGTGATGATCCGCCGCTGCGTACCGCCGGCCACACCCCACAGCCGGACCACACCGGCTATGTCGCCGGTGGCCAGCAGGTGGCCGTCCGGATGGAAGTCGAGGGTGTAGACGGCCCGTTCGTGCCCGACGAGGTCCTCCCGGAGTTCGCCGGTGGCGGGGTCCCACAGGTGGACGCCGCCACCGTCGCCGGCGGTGGCGAGCAGGCTGCCGTCCGGGCTGAAGGCCAGCCGGAAGACCTCCGCCGCGGTTGATATCCGCTGGTGCAGCTGGCCGGTCGCGGTCTGCCACAGCCGCACGGTGCCGTCGCTGTCGCCGGTGGCGAGCAGGCTGCCGTCCGGGTGGAACGCCGCGGTCCACACCCGGGAGGCATGCCCGGGCAGCAGCGCGCGGACCTGGCCGCCAGCGGTGTCCCACAGCCGGACGGTGCCGCTGCTGTCACCGACGGCGATCAGGCTGCCGTCCGGGCTCGGCTCCACCGGCCAGACCCAGTCGCGGTGACCGCCCAGCGTGTGCAGGCAGCGGCCGCTCGTCGGCTCCCACAGCCGGACGGTGGTGTCGTTCGAGCCGCTGACCAGCACCTCCGACGCGTAACGGACGACGTATGCCCGGCTGTGGTGGCCCTGCAGCGTCTGGAGCGGACGGCCGGTGGCCGCGTCGCAGAGGAGGATCCCGCCCTCCTCGCTGGCGATCGCCAGGATCCCGCCGTCCGGGCTGTAGACGACCGGGTCCGGGATCCGGCCGGTCTCGAAGCCGAAGGAGACACCGAGCGCGGACGGTACGAGACCGACGTGCACCTGCTGACCCGGGGCCACGGCGGCACCCTGCCGCCGCGCGTCGGCGAGCAGCGCCGGGTCCGCGCTCGCCCCGACGATCGCGCTCTGCCGCAGCCGGGCGCCGTCGATGCGCGCCCCTCGCAGGCTGGAGCCGAGCAGGCGGGCGCGGGTCAGGTCGGCGCCGGTGAGGTCCGCCCCGCTCAGGTCGGCCTCGTCGAGGCGGGCGGCGACCAGCCGGGTGCCGCGCATGACCGCGCCGGTGAGATCGGCACCGGTCAGGATGGCGTCGGTGAGGTCGGCGTCGGTGAGGTCCACCGCCCGCATCTCCCGGTACGACAGGTCCTCGCCGCGCAGTGACACCCCGCGCAGGTCGCTGCGGATGGGGGTTCGCAGCCGGGCACTGACCTTCAGCGCGTTCGCCCTGGTCACCTCCGCGGCGTCCGGGCCGGCGAGCACGCGGGTGGCCCAGGCCCGGGACGCCTCCGCGGTCGCCAGGTCGCAGAGGAAGTCGATGGCCAGCTGGGAGAAGTGGCGCCTGGACAGCAGCTGCGGGTCGGTGACCCCGCGGGCGAACTGTCGGGCGACATCGTTGGCCACGAACCATTCGGTCACCGACAGGTGAATGAAACCGAACAGCCCGTCGTCGGTCCGGGTCAGCAGGCTGCCCGCTCCCATGGCGTGGACGGTCTGCTGGGCGGACAGCTTGCCGCCGGCCAGCCCGGTGAGGGCGGCTGCGACCTCGCCGAGTTCGGCCAGCCGCAGGAACGGCTCGTTCGACTCCCACAGTCGCAGCGCGAGGGTCGTCACCGCCGTCCACAGGTCCTCGAGGCTCAGGGTGACCGGCGCGCCCGGCACCCCCTGGGTGCGCACCACCTCACCCCTCAGCCAGGTGGTGAGGATCTCCCGGTAGAGCCCGGCCGCGGACAGGGTGTGCCGGGCGCTCGCGACGCTGGTGAGCTGTTCGGCGTCCAGGTCGGCGACGAAGCTCAGCATCCGGGGGTTGCGGGACAGTCCGCCTAGGTCCTGAATCCGCTTGATGAGGTCGAGCCGCTCGTCGGCGGCCGCCTCGTTACCGTTGTAACGGTTCACCAGATAGGTACGGATCTGCGAGGGGGCGAACTCCTCGATGTTGAGGACCCGGCGCTGCGGCAGCAGGCCGACCTTCGCGCCCAGCGCGGTGAACACCTGCGAGTTGGTCTGGAAGTGGTGGGTCCGGCTGGCAACGACGATCTTCGCGTCGTTGCTGGCGGCCGCCAGCAACGTGTCGAGATGGTCCGCGGCCCGGTCGTAGGTGACCCGGCTGACCAGCTCGTCGAACCCGTCGAAGAGCAGGACGATACGGCCGCTGCGCAGCAGGTAGCGGAACGCCTTCAGGTCGATGAAGTCCCGCCCGTGGTGGGCGAGGTGGGCGGCGACCATCCCGTCGACGTTGTGCGCCTTGTCCAGGGCGCGCAGCTCGATGAAGATCGGTGTCAGGTGGGGCAGCTCGGACGGTATGCGGCGGGCGACCTCCCGCAGGGCGAAGCTCTTGCCCCGGCCGAAGTCCCCGAGGACGAGGATGAAACGGCCGTCGTCCTGGCCGAGCAGCCGCAGCAGCTCGTCCGTGAGGCCCTCGTGGACGGCGCGGTCCACGCCGATGAGATCGCGGTAACGCTGCGACACGTACAGCTCCGCCCGGTAACGCGGGTCGTCCACCAGCCGGGCGGTCTGGTCCGCCACGAAGTCGCTGAGGTCCAGCAGCCCCTGGAACTCGGTGAAGCTGCGTACCCGCACCCGGCGGCGCAGCGCCTCCTCCCGCAGGGTCTGGTGCACCGGGATGTCGGTGACGATCTCCGAGTGGAGATCGGGCGCCAGGGCGTGCACGTGATGGACGAAGGCCTCCACGTCGGCCAGGCCGATCGGTCCGAGGTGGGCGCCGATGCGTAGCTGCCGGACGTAGCCGTCGTCGTCGTAGGTGACCAACAGATGCGGGACGGCGCCCCCGATCTGGCGGATCCTGGCCTGGTGGTAGCGGGTCCGGCAGACGTCGGCGATCCGCTCGAGCTGCGTCAGGAGCGGGTCGGGCGCCTCGTGCGGGGCGCCGGCGTCGGAATCGCCACCGCCCCCGGCCTCGGCGACGTTGATCGTGGGATACGACCCGCTGCCGCTCACCGTGCCAGGGAAGGTCGCGCCGACGGCGTGCCAGGTGCGGCGCAGCCGCCCCGCCGCCCCGGGCCGGGCAGCGCCGCCCACCGGCCGGGCCGGGCCGTCACCGTCGGTCCACCGGGTCAGGCCGTCCGGGTCGATCGTCAACAGCTGGAGCCGGCCGGGAGCGGGCGCCGGGACCACCGGCAGGCCGGACTTCAGCGCACCGGGGACCGACGCGGCCCCGGACGCCGACGGGCCGGTGCCGCCCGTCCCCGTTCCCGCGCCCGGTGACTGCAGCCCCGGCAGGAGCAGGTTCAGCCGGCCGCCGAGGAGCCGGTCGAACGCGGTGGTGTCGCGCAGCACGGCGGACTCGTCGACGGCCCGCTCGCCAGGCCCGCCGCCCGGCGGCGCCGGCGGGTGGAAGACGGCGCCGATCCGCAGCACCCCCGCCTGTTCGAACGGCCGTAGCTGGTGGGCGAACCAGGCCGCCTGGGCGGTGCCGACGTAGCCGTAACGGTCGCTGTCCCGGTGGCTTTCGGCCATGGTGGAGTTCAGCCCCGCGACGGCCACGTCCAGGTCGGGGACGTGGAAGAGGGACCAGGGCTGCGCGCTGTCGAACAGCGGGCCCTCGATGCCCTGGTAGACCTCCCGGAACAGGTTGGCGAAGTGTCGCCACTTCGGCCAGTAGGGGGGCTGCGGCTCGATGTCGTCGGCGTCGCAGTTGGCGAAGTAGGCGCGGGCGGCCGCCTGGTTGATGTCGTGGCTGCCCGGGACGACCACGAGCCGGTGCGCCTCGAGGCTCAGCAGCGCCCGCAGGCCGGCCAGGAACGTCAGCGCCTCCTCGAACTCCCGGGGGTGGCCGGAGCTGGTCAGGTCGCCGGTGACGACGAGCAGGTCCGGATGGGAGGCGCCGGCGTGGATGAGCCGCGTGACATCACCCCACAGGCGTGCCTGCAGCTCCCCGGCGGAGCGGACACCGTCCGCCCCCCGCCGGGGTATCCGCGGCGCGGCGAGGTGCAGCACCGTGACGGACGGCCGCGGCCGGCGTGCCGGAGCCGCCGCCAGCGGGTAGGCCGGCGCCACCACGGGCAGGCGCCGGGTGGTGACACGGCTCGGCGAGACGGGCTCGTCGAGTTCCGCCGCGGGGAGGACGGCCCGGGCATCCGTCGCGAGCGGGTAACCGGGGCCGGTCTCGGGTTTCGCGCGTCCCCGCAGCGTGTCGGAGACCTTCTTCAGTAACAGCTCGCGAGCCTTCTGGGGGTCGGTGACACCGACCAGGTCGACAAAAGTGATCGTGGACAGCAGCCCGTCGAGCTCGCACTCCTCCGTGCGTACCGTGACGAGCTTGCTTTTCGAGGTGTCGGGGTCCAGCGCAACCTGCCATTCCAGGTTCCCCCACCTGGATTGCATATAGCTGCGGGACAGTACCGCGATGACGAGGGTCGCCTCGCTCACCCCGCGGTCGATGAACTCCTTGAAGTTGCTGCCGGGAACGAAGTCCCAGGCCTGGATCATGGTTCGGTAACCGGCGGTCTCCAGCTCCCAGGCGATCCAGGACGCCCAGCGCTCATTGGCCACCGAGTAACTGATGAAGAAGTCCAGGGGGCGGTCCGCGCGGATCGGATGGGCTTGCGACGCCATTTGCCCAGTATGGCCCAGGGGATACCACGTGGCAGGGCCGGCACGCCACGTCATCGGATGTTTTTTGGAGTTTTGTCAAAATTTATATTGTTTTGTCCTTTTCGGTTGGTTTCCGGTTGCCGGCGGGCTCCGGGTCGGGCCGGCGCCGGGCAGACCACGGGGCGGCGCCGGCCGCGGGCCGGGCGGCGGGGGCATGGGCGGGGCATGGGCGGGTATGCGCCGGTCACACCGGCCGTGCGGCCGGTCGCCTCCGCTCGAGCAGGCGCAGGACGGTCCGGGCCACCCGGCCGCACTCGGCGGCGTCGCAGCGCCGGCGCCGCACCTGGTGGTCACGGACGTGGATCGGCCCGATCGACCGGTCGCGGTGCTCCGGGCGGTTGCGGGCCATCATCAGGGTGGTCGCCTCACCGCCGGGGATCTCGGTCCGGTGGAACGTCCCCGCCGGCATGGTGTAGATGTCGCCGGCCCGATGGCTTTCCATCGTGCCGGGGCCGTAGCGCACCAGGCGCGGGGTCGCCCGCAGTTCGTCCACGTCGCCGTGGCTGTGCACCTCGAAGAGGCGGTGGGTGGGCGGCGTCCCGGCCGCGGGGGTGATCCGCACGAGATGGTTGTGGACCTCGCCGGCCAGCACGAGGCTGCGCAGGTCCCAGCTGTGGCAGTGCACCGACGAGGTGGTCGGACGTGCCGCGCGGACCTGCCGGGTCCACACGTGCACACAGATCCCGACCTCCTCGAAACGCTTCACCGGAATACACAGGAATCCCAATGGGTGGCGCAGCACCGTCGCCTCCCGGGGGGCGGCCGCCGTGTTCACGAGGGCCTGCGTCAACCAATCCGGAACGGTGCCCGCCCGGATGCCGGCGACCTGGTGGCACAGCTGCGTGTAGGACGTCATGCGCACCGGTCCTTTACCTGGGCTTCGGGTACGCCCGGGTGAGCATCCGAAGCCGGGTGCCTTTCGGCGTTGTACCGGGGTCGGCATCCGCCACGCCGGGATGCCTGTTCGTCCCCCCGAGGTTTCCCACGAATGCATCGTAACCATGGGGTGGACGGTAAAAAAGCCGCTGTATCGTTTTACCACCGGTGCTGGCCGGCGCCGGCTGCTCCGGCGAATGCGTCACGGAAACCAGTGCCGACGATTCCGGCTGTTCGGGCGGATCGGAGAGCGGGGGATGTGCTCGAGCCCGGGAATCGGGGTGTCGGGCTCGAGCGGGGCGAGTTCACCCGGCTCGAGGCGGCACAGCTTCACGACCCACCACAGGAAGTTCGCCGCATCACCGTCAATCTTGGCGCTGCCGTCCGGCAGGAGCACGCTCCACCCGCCCGTGGCGAAGCCGACCATGGTGGCGACGGTGGTNGGGAGAAGGCGATCGCCGAGGCGGCGCCGCTCCGGCCGGTGCTACGGCTGGTGCTCCGGTTGGTGGTGGTCTGGCCGGTGGTGGGCCGGCTGGTGGGGTGGGTGAGCCGGCCGGTGGGGTGGCCGGTGGTGATGTCCCACAGGCGTACGGTGCCGTCGGGCTCGCCGGTGGCGAGGGTGGTGCCGTCGGGGGAGAAGGCGATCGCCGAGGCGGCGCCGCTCCGGCCGGTGCTACGGCTGGTGCTCCGGTTGGTGGTGGTCTGGCCGGTGG
>NZ_JWIO01000115.1 GCF_001017755.1 Protofrankia coriariae | reverse complement strand
CTGGACATCCTGCTCTCCCACGAACTGGGCATGCCGGCGAACATGCGCCGCGTCATCATCGGCCACATGGGCTGCCACGCCGCGGTCCCCGGCCTCGGCACGGTCGCCGAATACGTCGCCGTCCACGGCAAACCCGCACTCCTGCTCTGCGTCGAACTCTCCAGCCTGCACGCCCAGCCCAAATCACCCACCCTGCACGCGGGCAACCC
>NZ_JWIO01000114.1 GCF_001017755.1 Protofrankia coriariae | reverse complement strand
GTGCCCATCATTCCGCCTGACCATGGCCCGTGGCGCACCCCGTCCAGCCAACCGCCGTTCGTGACCGTTCAGCGGTCCCACTCCGGTGACTACGCGGTGACCGTCCGGCCGGGTGCCGACCCGGTCGACGTGAGCTCGGCGCTCGGCGCGGTACCGGTGGACACCGTGTTCACCGAAGCCTTCGGCGACATCGACATCACCCTGATCTTCCGG
>NZ_JWIO01000113.1 GCF_001017755.1 Protofrankia coriariae | reverse complement strand
CGTAGTCGTCGTACATGACGCCGGCGAAGACGCCGGTGGGGGTGCCGGTGAGGGTGGTGGGGTCGATGCCGGCGTGTTCGAGGGCTTCCCAGGTGGTTTCGAGCAGGAGGCGTTGTTGGGGGTCGATGGCGAGGGCTTCGCGGGGGGAGATGCCGAAGAAGTCGGGGTCGAAGTCGCCGGCGTTGTGGAGGAAGCCGCCGTGGCGGGTGTAGG
>NZ_JWIO01000112.1 GCF_001017755.1 Protofrankia coriariae | reverse complement strand
ATGTCGTAGGAGGGGGCGGTCGCTTCCTCGCTGAGCTGGAGCTGGTCCGCGACGACCCGCAGAATGCGCGCGCCGCCGGGGTGGATGGCCCAGCCGTCGACGTCGTCGAGGGTGTGGCCGTGCGCGGCGAGGAGGGTGGTGACGAGGTCTGCGACGTGGCGTTCGAGCACCTCCGGGACCTGGGGTGACAGCCGCATCCGGAATCCGTGGTCGGTGACGA
>NZ_JWIO01000110.1 GCF_001017755.1 Protofrankia coriariae | reverse complement strand
CTTTCCGCACCGGATTGAAACAACATGAAGGCGTCCTCCGCACCTGTCGCATCAGCGGTCGCACCGCCCCAACTTTCCGCACCGGATTGAAACTTGCCTTTCTGGCTCGACTTTTTACGTCGGGAACGTCGCACGCCCCAGCTTTCCGCACCGGATTGAAACCGGCTGACGACCTGGCCGACGGGCGCGTCGACGGTCGCGCCGCCCCAGCTTTCCGCACCGGATTGAAACC
>NZ_JWIO01000109.1 GCF_001017755.1 Protofrankia coriariae | reverse complement strand
CCCGACCCGGTGTCGGCAACCGACCCTCTACTCCGCGATGCCGCATGATCTCCAAGTCTTACGACGATTCCGGCGAGGACGTATGAACAAGCTCCTCCTGACCGCGGCCGAAGCCGCCGCGGTCCTCGGTGTCGGCCGGTCCACCGTCTACGAACTGATGGCGGCGGGGCAGATCGAATCCGTCCGCATCGGACGGTCACGGCGGATCCCACGGGCGGCACTCGTCGCCTACGTCGATCGGC
>NZ_JWIO01000108.1 GCF_001017755.1 Protofrankia coriariae | reverse complement strand
TCCGCTGGTTCGGTGGATGCGGGGTTGTTGCGGTCGGCGTTGGTGGGTGTGGTGGCGGAGCGGACGGGTTATCCGGCGGAGATGATTGACACCGGGATGGATCTGGAAGCGGATCTGGGTGTTGACTCGATCAAGCGGGTGCAGATTCTGGGGGCGGTGCAGGAGCGTTTTCCCCAGGTGCCGAGTGTGGGTCCGGAGTTGTTGGGTGAGCTGCGGACGCTGGAGCACATCATCGATTTCCTGGTGAG
>NZ_JWIO01000010.1:76707-101106 GCF_001017755.1 Protofrankia coriariae | reverse complement strand
ACTGATCACGAGACACTCCCTCCGGATGCCCATGTTGATCTGAACAGACAGATTCTCGCCCGCCGTCTCGAACGCCGAGACGAGGTCGACATCAAGGGTGTCTGAAACCTTGCGTTTTACCTGCGTCACGCCCAGATACTACCGCTGTCGTACGCTTCTTCGGGTCTGATTTCTGCGGCGGAAGACGCGGCTCGGCGCGGACATGTTGTGCCCCGCAGAACGCACTACGGGAGTCTGGCGGTCACGGTCGTTCGCTGTTGACGACTGTCGGGAGATCGCCGTCGGCGAGATTGCTGTTGGGAGGACGCTTGATGGTGGACGCGAGCCGGGCGGCGTTGTTGTTGTTGGCGGACGGGCGGCTGCCGGCGGGTGGTCATGCGCACTCCGGCGGGATCGAGGCCGCGACCGGCGACGGCAGCGTCACCGACCTCACCGGCCTCGAACGCTTCCTGCGCGGCCGGCTGGCCACGACCGGCCTGGTCTCCGCAGCCTTCACCGCCGCCACCTGCCGGCTGACCCGCAGCCCACATACGGATGGGAACCTCCCGGTCACTATTTCGGGACAGCCATCAGCCGCGCCACCCCGGCCGTCGTCAAACCGGCCGTACCCGGAGGAGATCGCTACTTCCTCCGATACCGACGTCGCCAGCACCGTCACGACACCGACCAGGGCAATCATCGAACTGGACGTCGAACTGGACGCGCGGACGCCGTCGCCGGCGCAGCGTTCCGCCAGCCGCGCGCAGGGCCGGGCGCTGCTGCGGGCGGGCCGCGCCGCCTGGCCGGGGCTGTCCTGCCCGGTCCCGGCGCCGCACCATCCGGTCGCGTTCGGCCTGGTCGCCGCACACGCCGGCCTCTCCCCCGCCGACGCCGCGCTGGCCGTCGCCTACGGCACGGTCAGCGGCCCCGCCTCGGCCGCGACCCGCCTGCTCGGCCTGGACCCGCTGGCGGTCACCGCCCTGCTCACCCGCCTCACCCCNCCTCACCCCCGCCATCGACCGCACCGCCACCGAGGCGGCCGCCCTGTCGAACCACCCCCCGGCGGACCTCCCCGCCACCACCGCCCCCCGCCTGGAACTCCTCGCCGAACACCACCACACCGCCACCATCCGCATGTTCGCCTCCTGACGCCCGAAGCGACAGTCAGACCCGGAAGATTCCGGACACTTCTCGTTTACCCCAGCCATATGACGGACAACGGCATCCAGGCCCTCGCAACCGCGAGTTCCAGACCACCACTGTAAATTTAGGCAACAGAAAAGGCGACCGCAAAAAACGGCCGCCTTTTCCACGAATCTGTATCTGATACTACAGATACACCTACTCTTGCCGGCCCCCATGTCCGGCACAGTTTATGACACCCGGATCAACGAGTGCAGAATTACCTTAACCATGCCTGGAACAGCCGTCAAATCCGGCTCAGCGCGGTCAGCTTGGAGCTCTGCCGACGACCGCCGCTCGCCTGGCGGGCGGCCGGCGTCGACCGCGTCACCATCGAGGCAGCAGCCCTGTCGGCCCCGATCGACACGCTCAGCGTCCAAGCAGCTTCCTGATGAACCCACGACGTTTCGTACCGTTCGTGACGGATCTCGCGACAGCCAAATTTCCCCTGACCTTGGCCACAAACGGATGCTCAGCGCCAAGAACCCGCAGGGCATCGGCCAACGTCTGCTCGTACAGACCGATGGCCTCCTCCACTCGGCCGGCCGACTGGTAGGCGTTGGCGAGGTTGTTCTGGGAGCCCAGGGTATTGGGATGATCCGAACCAAGTACCCGCAGCATGCCGGCCAACGTCTCCTCGTATAGGCCGACGGCCTCCGCCACCCGACCCACCAGCCGGTAGGCGCCAGCGAGGTTGTGCTGGGAGATCAGGGTGCCGGGATGATCCGGACCGCCGGGCGGGCCGGCGCGTGTCTACGGATTCCGCCACAGGGCAGTCAGCGGGGAAACTACGGTGGGAACGATACCGATCGTGGTTCTAGAATGCGGGGACCGTGCTGGTCGTGGCGTTGCCGGTGGACGTCTTCTCGAGACTGATCTCCCAGTTCGTGTTCGGGTCGAACGAGTCGTCGAACTTTTCGAAGGAGCAGTCCCGGGTGAATCCGCGGCGGGCAGCGTCCCAGTCGCTGCCGGATTTGAAGTAGACCCAGTAGGTGCCGGCGATCCCGGCCACCGTGGCGCTGGTGTTGCTCCGCACGTAAACAGTGAGCTGAGGGTCTGACGGGTCTCCGTTGGCCACCAGGACGGCGACGTCGGTGACATCGCCGTTTTTGATCCGCAGGCTTCCGTACCCTCGCCGGCCGGATCGTTGGACGATCGCGCCGTTGGCCGCGCGCCGATCGGTGATCTGAGGAGCCGCCGGCTCCAGCGGTAACATCAGTTCACCGAACTTCAGACTGATCTCGGAAAAGCTCGCCATGGCCGTCTTGTAGGTGCCGGACTTCACCGCCCGGTAGACATCTCGCTTGGCCTCGTACAACTGCGTTTGCAGTGCGTTCTGTACGCCGCAGGAATTCAGTTTCGCCACGTCCGCCGAGGAGATGTCCTTCTCCAGCCTGTTCCAGACGAGGAGAGCGCTTTCCAACATACCGTGCTGCTCACGGGCCTGGTAAGGCGGTGTGATCGTCTGGACGTAATCCCACTGCTGGTGCAGTGCCGTGGCGAGGTCGATCCGCGCGGAGTCGACCTCCGCGAGCGTGGTCGCCGCCAGAAGCCGGTCCACGGCGGGGCGTACCGCCTGTTCGACCCTGGTCAGCACGGCCTGGTATTCGTCCGGCGCCAGCGCCGGTTTCGAAATGGAGCCCGTTCCCGACGAGGAATTCGACCCCCCGGAGCCGGCCGTGGGATCGGATGCACCGTCGATGATGAACGCGATGGCGATGACGAGTGCCAGGACGCCCCATGCCACGGACGCGCCCAGCAGACGCGTACGTCGAACGCTTCCCATGACCGTCCCCGACTCGGTTGCAGTGATCGCATCGTACCCACCACGCCCCCAGGCCGCCCGGAAACCGACGCCCCCGCCGGTTCCCCCCAGAAGTCAGCCAACGGAATGACCACCCAACCCCCACCACCAGCAATCCGCGCCCACCCCCGACTCCTCGGAGATCGCCCCATCCGGTCCCGCCGTCGCGGGAGTCGCGAATGGAGCGGCGGCGCACTTTCCGCCGACACCCACCACCTCGCGTTTCCCACGCCGCGCCTCCACACGCCGAACCGGAACCGTTCCGCCCTTCGTTCGCGATCAAAATTGTCATGTCACACGATCGAGGGACCAGATAGCTGTCATGGCAGCCACTTCCGCGCTCAATAACATGATCGACGGGGGATGTGCGGCCCCAATGGCTGGTTGACAACATCAACAATCATGATCTTGCGCGAATGGTGATCGCGGGGGTGCCTGGGGTGGAGGAGCGGCCACAGTGGTCGGCAGACCGTGCGGGGGCGGGCGTGGGCTGGAGCGCGAGCCGTCGAACCCGAGGCAGATCCGGCAGACCGTGCGGGGGCGGGCGCGGGCGCGGCTGTGGGCGCGGGGGCGGGGCGGGAGGCGTTCCTCTTCTGGCCGGCCTGCCTGGAGGGCGGTGCGGGCGTGGGTGCGAGGCCGGGAGAAGTTCGGGAAGGTGTAGGGATGCATCGCGAGCACGACATTCAGACGTCCCCCGCGGCGGGCGGCGGCCCGGCCCGGCATACCGGCGCCGGGCACCCGTCCGAAGCGGCACAGCAGCCAACGTCTCCGTCGACGCCGCCGGCAACGCGGCCGAGCGTAGTCGGAGACGTGCGGCCGGAGGCACGCCCGGGGGCTCGGCCGGACGGCCGGGCGGTCCGCATCGGTGTGGGTGGGCCGGTGGGCAGCGGCAAGACGGCGCTGGTCGCGGCGCTGTGCCGGGCCCTTGCCGGCACCCTGCGGCTCGCGGTCGTGACGAACGACATCTACACCACCGAGGACGCCGACTTCCTGCGCGCGGCCGGCGTGCTCGACCCGGCGCGCATCCGCGCGGTCGAGACGGGATGCTGCCCGCACACCGCCATCCGGGACGACATCACCGCGAACCTGGACGCCGTCGAGGACCTGGAGACGGCCTTCGGCCCACTCGACCTGGTCCTGGTCGAAAGCGGCGGCGACAACCTGACCGCGACCTTCAGCTACGGCCTCGTCGACCGGCAGATATTCGTCATCGATGTGGCCGGCGGCGACAAGGTGCCCCGCAAGGGCGGCCCTGGCGTCACCAACAGCGACCTTCTCGTCATCAACAAGACCGATCTCGCGCCGCTCGTCGGCGCGGACCTCGGCGTCATGGCCCGGGACGCCGAACGGGTCCGGCATGACCGTCCGGTGCTGTTCACCTCGCTGACGGCGCAACCAGGAGCGGCCAAGGTGACCAACTGGGTGCTCGGGGTGCTCGCGGCGGCGCTGGTTGGCGACAGCATCGAGGACAGAGCATCAAGGACGAGGTGACGGACGGAAGGGAAAACGGACACTGGGATGATCGGTATCGGGCCAGGCCGGCCACCGGCACGCATCGGCCGGACGTCGATCAGTGCGCACGCGGTCATCCGGATCGAACCAGTCACAACTGGCAGCAAGCTCGACCCCCACGAGACTCGCGGCAACGGGATCGACAGCCGGATCCACGGTAACGGGACCAACAACCACGAAACCGGTGGCAGGCCGCACGACAGGCGGATCCGGGACGGCCGGATTCAGGCTGCCGGGGTACGGGTCAGCGAGTTGAGGTCGCAGGTGCCGCTGGTCCTGCGGCGTACGGGCAGCCGGACGCGGCCCGGGGACGGGCTGCCGACCGTCACCGTGTATCTGGTGAACGCCGCGGCCGGGCCGCTTGCCGGTGACCAGCTGCGGCTGGACGTCACGGTCGGCGCGGGGGTCCGGCTGGTGCTGCGCACGACGGCCGCGACCGTCGCGCTGCCCGGGCACGACGAGCGGCCGTCGCTGTTCGACGTCCACGCCGATGTCGGGCCGGGCGGCGCGCTGGAGTACCTGCCCGAGCCGACCGTGGCCGCCCACGGATGCCGGCACCTGATGCGGGCGACGATCAGGCTCGCCGCGGACGCCCACCTGCTGTGGCGGGAGGAGATCGTCCTCGGGCGTTTCGGGGAGCCGCCCGGCTCGATCTCGTCCACCCTGCGGGTCGACGTCGAGGACGACACCGCGGACGAGGACAGCGCTGCCAACGTCACCGGCAGTGTCGGGGACGACGTCAGGAGCATCCCGGACGGTGTCCGGAACGGCATGGATGGCATCGACACGAACACCGGCAGCCGCCCGGGCGGTGGCACGGCCGGGGCAGCCGACAACGCCGGAGCGGGCGTCATCCGGCGGAACGACGGCGCTGGTCGGAGAGCCCGGAGTGCCCGGCCGCTGCTCCGGCAGGCCCTGTGCCTGGATGCGGCGGCGCCGGGCCTGCACGGGCCGGCGGTCCTCGGCGGCGCCCATGTGATCGGCGCGTTGCTGATCGCAGGCCCCGGCCCGGACGGGCTGGGCCTGCCCGCCGGCACGACCGGCACCATCGGCCCCACCGGCAGCGGGAGTCCCACCGGCACCACCGGCAGCGGCGGCATCGGTGCCGATGCCAGTAGCGGCACCGGGACGTTCGCCGCGCTCCCCCTGGCCGGGCCGGGTGTCCTCGTCAGCGCCCTGGCGTCCGACACGGTCGCTCTCCGGCGCTGCCTGGACGCCGGGGCGGCAGCTGTCCCTCCGCAGGCAGCCGCCTCCCCGTAGGCAGCCGTGTTCCCGCAAACGGGCAGGACCGCGTGAACGGCCCGCGCTACGCGCCTGGAGCGGCGCTCTCGAGCGGAAAGACCAGAAAGGTGCTGCTGGCGGTGGCGACCACCTTGCCGGCGGCGTCGCGGACATCCCCTTCGGCGAACGCGACCCGACGGCCGGGTTTGGTGACCCAGCCGTGCGCGGTCAGTTCGGCGGGACGGCCGCTGACCACCCGTACCGGACGAAGATAGCTGACCTTGATTTCGATGGACGTGTACCCGAAGCCGGCCGGCAGCGTCGTGTGCACGGAGCATCCGGTGACCGTGTCCAGCAGAGTGCAGACAAGGCCGCCGTGAACCGTGCCGAGAGGGTTGTAGGCGGACTCGTCCGGAAGACATCTGAAGACGACGTCGCCCTCGGCAACCTCGCTGATCCCGAAGTCGAAGTGAGCGGTGATCGGCGGAGGTGGCACCCGACCGTCCCGGATCGCCAGGAGAAAGTCCAGACCGCTCATCGTCCGCCCCACCGCGGCGGTAAGCAGTGGATCATGCCAGGTGACGGTCTTGCTGCGTGGCTCGCCCCAGGCCGGGGTCGTTGTGGGCGGCTCGATTGTCGTCATGATGCCGAGACTAGATCGTGTCCGGTGGATGTTGGTCGTTGCGGACGGCCTTGCGGACGGCCTTGTGGGCGGCGATGTGGGCGGCGATGTGGGCGGCCCGTGATTGTGCGGCGGTCGCGCGGATCCGGCACATGTGCGAGCGTGGGCGCATCGTGAAGGAGACCGGCCGTAGTCTGACGATGGCGCGACCGGCCGATAGCGTTATATGATCAAAAGCATTTGACGGGCTCTAGCACAGTGACAAACATTCCTACGGTTTAACTCGCTCATTAGAGGACTGAGTGCAACATAATCGACGAATGGCCAGAGCCGGTGGGAGCGAGCATCCAGCCGCCACCCGACAGGCTCTCATGGCCGCCGCCCGGCTACGGTTCGGCACCCAGGGCTACGCCGCCACCGGCACCGAGGAGATCGTTGCCGACGCGCAGGTGACCCGCGGCGCCCTCTACCACCACTTCCGCGACAAAGCGGATCTTTTCGGCGCCGTCATGGAGCAGGTCGCGCTCGAGGTCGCCGAACAGCTCGTGACCACCGAGCTCAAGCGGGCCACGGACGAGTCGGACACGGACGCCTGGGAGCAGCTGCGCGCCGGCTTTCAGTCCTTCCTGGACATCTGCACCGACAGTGACTTCCAGCGCATCGTCCTGGTCGACGGCCCGGCCGTGCTCGGGCATGACGCGTGGGACGTCCTGGTCGAGCGTTACGGCTACCGGCTGCTCGCCGAATGGCTGGCCCGGGCCATCGAGGAGGGCCGGATCGACCCGCTGCCCGTCATGCCCCTCACCCGGGTGCTGGCGGCCGTTCTGTCCGAGGCGAGCCTGCTGATCGGCCGGGCCGGTGACCCGGCGCAGGCGCGCCGGGAGGCGGGCGAGGTGCTGGACCGCCTGCTGGTCGGCCTGGAGGCGAAGAACGGCCTGGTGGCGAAGAACGCCGTTCCGTAGGTCGTCTCCGTCCGTGGGCCATCTCCAGGGCCTGTGTACCGGCGCTCTCGCACCGGTCACCCCCGGATCCACGCACGACGAGGAGCCGGCCACGATCGACGCGGCCAGCTCCCGACAGGAATCATGTAAAGAAATACGTTCGGAGCAGTGGCTGTCCGCCGATGGGTAGTCGTCCATCGGGCGGACGACTACCCATCGGCGGACGACTACCGACCACTACCGGTCGGCACTGCCGCCGCTCAGACACCGCTCAGACGCCGCTGCCGGTCAGACGCTGCGCATGGCGCGCAGGGACTCCTTCAGCGAAGACGTGGTGGCGAGCACCGCGGAGGTCTCGTAGCCGCAGTGCGCCATGCAGTTCGCGCAGCGCGGGTCCTTGCCCCGGCCGTAGGCGTCCCAGTCGGTGGTCTCGACCAGCTCCTTGTAGGAGGAGACGTAGCCGTCGCTCATCAGGTAGCAGGGCTTCTGCCAGCCGAAGAGCGAGTAGCTCGGGATACCCCACGCGGTGCAGGAGAGATCGCGCTTGCCCTCCAGGAAGTCCAGGAACACCGGCGAGTGGTTCAGCCGCCACTTGGCGCGCCGGCCGTCGGCGAAGACCTTGGAGAACAGCTCGCGGGTCTGCGTGACCCCGAGGAAGTGCTCCTGGTCGGGGGCCTTCTCGTAGGCATAGGCGGGCGAGAGCTGGATCTGGTCGACCTTCACCTCGTCGTTGAGGTAGGCCAGCACGTCGATGACGTCCTGTGGGCTGTCGTTGTTGAAGAAGGTGGAGTTGGTGCCCACCCGGAAGCCCGCGGCCTTGGCCTCCGCGATCGCGGCGATCGCCTCGTCGAAGGTGCCGTTCTTCTCCACCACCGCATCGTGCCGCTCCCGCAGCCCGTCGATGTGGACGATGAAGGTGAAATACGGCGACGGTGTGAACTTCGCCATCTTCTTACGGAGCAACAGCCCGTTGGTGCACAGCAGGACAAACTTCTTGCGAGCAACGAGCTGACGGACGATCTCGTCGAGCTGCGGGTGCATCAGCGGCTCACCACCGGCGATCGCGACCACCGGCGCGCCGCACTCCTCCACCGCGGCCATGGCGTCCTCGACACTCATCCGCTGCTTGAGGACGGAAGCCGGGTGCTGGATCTTCCCGCAACCGGTGCACGACAGATTGCAGGCGAACAGGGGCTCAAGTTCGAGAACAAGCGGGAAGTGCTTGCGCCGCAGCACTTTCTGCTTGGCCAGGTACGTCCCTATCCGCAACGAGTAGCGCCACTCCACCGCCACGGCAATACCGCCCTTCGGCGTCGACGTCGTACGGCCGTACGGCCGCTCCATCACAAGAACATACAGGGTGTACGTACAGCTTGTATGTCCGTCGTGGACGTCGGATCGGCCACTGTCCGCCCGGGGCGGGCCAGGTGGCCCCTACGGCAGCGGCATCTGTCATCGCAGGTCAGCGAGGTGGCCACGCGGCCGCGTCGGCAACCAGACAGATCATCTGTCACACATCCGACAACATGCGGGGCGTGCCTGGCGGGGCCGGAGGGCGCACCCGTGACGGACCTGACAGCCCACCGCCGATGCGGACCATCGGCGGTGACGGCCACGTCGTGCGGGTCCGAAGACATCGCCGACACGGTCCCGTGGCCACGACGCGCCGGGCCCCGGGACCCGCCCCGCGTCCCGGACACGAGCACCCGGACGTGAGCATGGCCACCCGCGAACGAAACGTGGGCGCGGTCACCGCGAACATGACACTGCGCACGCGGGCCTGTGAACAACTCGGCACTGTGAACATGGACACTCCGGAGAACACGGGCGCCACCGGACACGGCAGCGTGAGTATGGTCACCCACAAGCACGACAGCCCCGAAAACCATCAGCTCCGGAAACCATCAGGGGTGGGCCAGTTGCGCCCGCAACACACTCCACTCCTTTTCAGCGCATTGAGATAACGGTTTAATCGACGGGTCACCCGACCGGCCCGCCTGCCGAACGGGCCGCATACCTGCCAGATCCTGGCCGGGCAGCCACCCGAACGCCAAACAAGAGGTTATCTCAGTCACAGAGTTCCCAGGGTGGAACGCATACCATCGCCATGGAACCCATCGCCGTGGAACCCGCGCTTCCTCAAATCAGTGACAGGCGGCCCGTATCGCTGGTCCATCATATTCCTGGTGGAAGTTGTGCGTGGGCCCCGCCGGCGGGTCAGCGAACCCGTCGACCAAAGGGCGCCGGTCCCGACGCCTAATATCGGCGAAAAGCAACAGGACATCGGCACGGAGGTCACATGGGGTTGAGCACGTGTTGCGCAGCGAGGGCGAAGGCGGGCATATGACACCAGGCGGGCACCTGGTCACGCATCTGGTCGGCGGGCGGTTTCGGCTCGTCGAGCGGCTCGGCTCGGGGGGGATGGGGACAGTCTGGCGTGCGTTCGACACCGACAGCAATGTCGAACGTGCGCTGAAGGAGATCCGTATTCCTGACCATCTCCCGGTCCGTGACCGCGAGATGCTGATCGAACGTGCCCGCCGTGAAGCGCGTAACGCCGCCCGGCTCGGCGTCCATCCCCATATGGTCACCGTTCACGACCTGGTCGAGGATCACGACGCGCAGTGGATCGTCATGGATCTGGTATCCGGATGCTCACTGGCAACAATGATCGCGCGCGACGGCGCGCTGGACGAGCGGGAAGTCGCCCGGATAGGTATCGCCCTGCTGGACGCGCTGGCGCACGGTCACCGCAAAGGCGTTCTGCACCGGGACGTCAAGCCGTCCAACGTTCTGATCACCTCTGACGGAACCGTCCGGCTCACGGACTTCGGGATCGCCGTCTACGAGACCGATCACCGGATCACCGCCGCGGGCGGCCTGGTCGGCACACCTGCCTACATGGCTCCCGAACGCATCCGCGGTGAGGAGGGCGGACCCGCCAGCGATCTGTTCTCGTTGGCGACGACCCTGCTGCACGCCACGGAGGGCATCTCCCCGTTCGGGCGGGACACCACCTTCGCCACCATGCACGCCGTGGTCTACGAAGCCCCGACCGTACCGACACGGGCCACCCGGGCCTACTCGGTGCTCAGCCCGATCCTGGCCAAGGAACCGTCCGCCCGCCCGCCGGCGGAGCGCATCCGCCGGCAGTTGCAGGCTCTGCTGCGCGCCGCGCGACCGGGCCCGCTGATGACCTCGAACGACTGGTCGGCCATGAGCGTCGCGCCGACGACCAACGCCTGGCCGGCCGCGAAAGCCTTCTACGAGGCCCCGACCATGTCCTGCGCGCTGACCGACCGGCCATATTCCAGTGACTACGAGTACACCGTCCACGATCTTGACACGATCGGCATCGAACTGCCGGCCACCGACGCGGCGCAGCCCGCGCCGTGGGAGGAGACAGCGCCACGGCGGGCACCCACAGAGCCGTCCTACAGCGACCCGGCCACCATCGAACAGCCCATCTGGACCGGCCCGCACCCGCCGCGGCCCCGTCCGCGGCCCGGTCGGACGAGGCGCTCGGCAGACCGCCAGCGCCAGCCCTCCCGCCGAGGCCTGTTGCTCGCAGGCATCGCCGCGGCAGGCCTGGGGGTGGGCGCCGGGACGGCCGGGTGGGCGGTACGACAGCTGCGGGAGCCCACCCGCCCGGGGACGGCGGCCGGGAGCGCGGCAGGACCGGGGGCGCTCACGTTCGGGCTGCCGGGAACGCCCGGCGTCGAGTTCGCTGGTTCACTCGTCGCCGATCAGCGTGGCTACTACCGTGAAGCGGGCTTCACGTCCACGCGCTTCCACGGCAGCGGGCCACGCTTCCCCAGCGTGACGGCTTCGGTGGCCTCGGGCGCGGCCTTCGTGGGGGTGACCACCACTGACGCCGTCGCCCGCGAGGCCGCGGCCGGCGCGCCGCTGCGGATCATCGGTGCCCAGCGGCAGAAGTCCCCCTGGGCGATCGTCTCTCTGGGGGACCGGCCGATCCGGACACCACAGGAAATGATCGGCATGCGGGTCGCGACGGCCATGGGCAGCGCGGCCGTCTGGGCGTCGTTCCTGGCCGCCGCGGGAGTTCCCGCGACAGCGGTCCGGCAGGTCGTCGTCCCCGATCACGCGCAGGCCCTCGCGCAGGCCCTCACGCAGCGGCAGGTCGACGCGGCGCTGTCCTCCGTCGCCGACGTGCCGGTGGCCCTCGCCCGGCAGGGGATCGGTTGCTCGACGTTCCTGCTCGCGGATCACGGGTATCCGCTGGTCTCCAACGTGTACGTCGTGACCGCTGACGCACTCACCGCCGCGCGCGGGACGGTCAAGGCCTTCCTCACGGCCGAGGTCCGCGGCTGGAAGCAGAACCTGGCCGACCCCATGCTCGCGGCCCAGCTCACCACCGACGTCTACGCGAAGTCGCTCCGGCTCGACGTCCGCGAACAACTGGCGGAGAACAGGGCGTTGAACGACCTTGTCCAGACGGCGCAGACCCGCCGGGACGGCCTGTTCACCATGACCGACGCCCTGATCGAGGCCAACATCCGGCTGCTGTCCACCGGCCCGGCGGCGCCGGTCGCCGGGCACCTGTTCGACCTGTCCGTGCTCCGGGAGCTGTACGAGGAGTGGCCACGCCTGATCTGAGCCTGATCTGAGCCTGATCCGGGTCTGATCCGGGTCTGATCTGACCAGGCCGCCGACCGTCACAGGGCACCGACTGCCGCGGGAGCCGGTACCCTCCCGGAGCCGCCCACCCGAAAGCCGGCCGGCCCGTAACGCCGTTGGCGCGGTTCGAAAGGCCGGTTCCACGGCCGGGCTCCGCGGGTGGCGAAACGGACGGAAAGCATCCCGCCACGGCCCGACCAGCCCGGCCCCACCCCCGAATCCACCAGAAATCCGGCCGCCGGCACACCCGAATCGGGCGATCCGTACCCGGACAATGCTTCGGTGATCCCGGAACCGGGCACGAAAGAAGAATGATCGTAAATATTCCGGACGCCCGACAGCCGTTTCGGACTGTCAGCCCGGTTCACGACCCTCCCCACCGCGGTCACCCTTGCCCGGGCCAGGTTCGGGCATACTGATTCCACGTCGCTCCGCATTCACTTCGGCGTCCTCCAGCAGCGGCATGACGGGCTGTCCAGAATATATTTGACCTGCTTTTTCCGGACGATTTCAGCGGGTCCGGGACACTGTGTCCGAAACGGCGGTCAAAAACAGCGGACACCACATCGGGAAGGAACCGTTCTTGACTGTCGTGAACGTGCTCGCCGAACTGGCCCCCGACCGGATGTTCGCGACCGCGGTCGCCGTGGCCCACCGCCGGTTCGAACCGATACTGCGCCGGGTGGGCACATTTGTCACACCGCGACAGACCGCCCTGGACGTCGGCGCCTGGTACGGCCCGTGGAGCCACTGGATGTCGCGGCACGCCCGCCGCGTCGTGACGGTGGAACCAAACCCCGAGCTGGCCGCCTTCGTCACCCGCACCTGCCGGCCGAACGTCACGGTGGTGCCGAAGGCCGCGTCCGATGTGGAGGGTTTCGCCGAGCTGTGGCTGCCACCGGGTGGCCGGGGCACCGAAGGGCGCGCCTGCCTGCTTCCCCAGGGCGGCCGGCACGCCGAGCACACCGAGCACACCGTGAAGGTCGAGACGGTCCGTCTCGACAGCCTCGACGTCGACGACGTCGGACTCGTGAAGATTGACGTGGAAGGGCACGAACTCGCCGTGCTACGCGGTGCGGAAGGAATTATCCGGCGCTGGCGCCCGAATCTCGTCGTCGAGATCGAGGACAGTCGAAGCCCAGCGGCCGCGACCCTGGAACTGCTACGGAGCTGGCACTACCGGGGCTGGTTCCTCGACCGCGGGAGAATGCACCCACTGGACGACTTCGATCTGGTCGGCCACCAGCGGGAAATGGCACCGTTGGCCCACCACGGCTACCTTCGAGCGGTACTGACCGGCAGCGGCCACCGATACGTCAACACCATCCTTTTCCTACCATCCTCCCGCTAGCCAGAACAGCCGGCAAAACCCCGGATCCGCATCCCAGCGCGGGAGAACGGCCCGGCAATCGCGAACGGAGCCGTGCCGTCGAAAAACAGAGGCGACCGGGGGCGAAAGCCACGTCATCGCTCCGTTCCCGGATCTGGGACGCCCCCCGGTGGGGGGTCAGTTGCGTACCGCCCGGTCGAGGAGGTCGGCGGCGAGGCGGGCGGTGCGTTCCCGCGTGGTTTCCGCCAGCAGGGGCGCCTGGATCCTTCCGCCTGCCGCCAGGTGCCGGTCGTAGGGGATGGTCAGCACACCCGCGCCACCGACCCGCAGGCGCGCCGCCGCTTCGTCGAGGTCGACGGCCATGTGGGGCGCGGTGGCCGTCAGGACGACCACGGCTCTGGCCAGCGCTTCCGGGCGGAACCGGGTCAGCATGTTGCGTGTCGTCGTCACGCCCTCGGCCGTGGCCGGCGCCACCAGAGCTGTGGCATGCGCCCCGGCAAGCACGGTACGGGCCAGCTCGCTCGGCATCGTGTCGCAGTCCACCACAGTGATCGCGAAGTATCGGTTCAGGGTCATCGCCACGGACTCGTAGAGCGCCGGATCGACCTGCCGCTGGCCGGTGGGCACCAACCAGTAGCCGTCGGACAACGCGACCAGGTATTCGACGACCCGCTCGAAGGACATCGAAGGGGCGACGATCCTGGCCAGATCGCCGAGAGGAAAGCGAGCCTCGGGTGCACCGAGCCGGTCGGGTAGAGTGCCCAGCCCCGGATCAGCCTCCACGATGAGCACCCGATCGTGCCGGTAGTGCGCGAACGCGGCGCCAAGCAGCGCGGACGCCGTGGTCTTGCCCGCGCCGCATCGGATAATCGAACGCCGGCTCGACGAGACGATCCGGGACGGCCGTCCCGGTCGGGCGCTCACCGACCGCAAGCTGATGGCGCATGTCGCGCTGCCCCGCATCGACTCGGTGCCCGAGCCCGCGAGCCTTGGCCCCGGGCTCGTCCAGGCGGTGCGAGCGGCGCGGTCCGCGTGGGTCGGCCCCCGTGCCCCCGGGGTGCGGGTGCTGCCCGCCGTGCTCCCGGCCGGTGAGCTGCCCGGCGCGCGGGCCTGCCCCACCGCCATCTCGATCGGCGTCAGCGAGGCCGATCTCCAGCCGGCCACCGTGGATCTCTTCGGCGCCGACCAGCACCTCGTGGTGCTCGGGGACAGCGGATGCGGGAAGACCAACCTGGTACGGCTGATCGTCAACGCCCTCGTCGACCGGTACAGCGACACCGAGCTCGTCTTCGCGATCTTCGACCCGCGCCGGGGGCTGCGCCGGGACGTGCCGGAGAAGTACGACGGCGGCTACGCGCCGAACGCCGCCCTGGCGCAGGGACTCGCCACGGCCGTCAGCGGCGAACTGGCCAAACGGCTTCCCGACGACCCCACCGCCACCGTGTCGGGCGACGTGTCGGGCGAGCGCACCTTCGCCGGCCCCCGGATCGTGCTGCTCGTCGACGACTACGACATGCTCGTCGCCGGCAACAGCCAGCCGCTGAGCCCGCTCGTACCTTTCCTCGCCTCCGCGCGTGACATCGGGCTGCATGTCGTGATGACCCGCCGGGTCGCCGGTGCGGCCCGTGGCCTCTACGAGCCGTTCACTCTCAGCCTGCGGGAGTCCGGCGCCGTCGGCCTGGTGATGTCCGGGGACCGCGGCGAGGGATATCTCTTCACCGGTGTGCGGGCGTCGAGCATGCCACCGGGCCGCGGGCTGCTGGTCCGGCCCGGCATGCCGGCACACACAGTCCAGACGGCCCTGGCAGCAGAGGACAGCGGGAAATGACCGTCGACGTGATCGCGCTCTGCCGCGTCAGGCCCGACATCGAGGCATCGGTCACCGCCCTGGTCGCCGCCAGTCCACGGCTGCGGGTCGTACCGGTCTCCCACGGCGCCGTCATACAGCTCGCCGACGATGACGGCCGGCCGCTCGTGTCCATCGAAGGCCCCGTGCTCGTCCAGGTCCCGGGCGAAGCCCAACGGCTACTCGGACCCGAAGTAACCATGATCGATTCTCCGTTGTGGTGGGTGGAGGCACGCGCCACATCAGCCCGGGAAGGGGCCGAGGACATCGCACGGCGATTCGCTCACCAACTGGTCCGCCTCCTCGGCGGCGTCGTATGGCCGATCCAGGACGAAGGCTCTGAAAAGCCGGGAAGTGCCGGAAGCCCCGCGGGTGTCAGCGCAGTGACGCCATGAGCCACCCCTCCATCGACGTTCTCACCGCTCAGGCCGCCATCGCGCTACAGGACCGTCCGGTGGTCGGCCTGTCCTCCTGGCTCGCCGACGTGGTCGCGCTGTGCCTGCGAACCAACCAGCATTTTCAGGTCGTCACACCGCCGAGCAGCCGCATCACCTTTCCGCTGGAAACGGTTCTCGGTGGCCACGGCGCCCGCTGGGTGATCCGCTCCGACAACGGCGCCGAATACTACGACGGGCTTCGGGGAGAGGCGCTGTACTGGGACGGCGGCAGTTTCCAGCCCACCGGCTGGCCCGCTCCCCTGGGCGGTTTCTCGGTGTGCCCTTCCGCAGGATCGCCGGATACCTACCAGGCACCCGTCATCGGTTCGCCGGTTCCGGGAGCGGTATCGGCTCAAGGGCGACATCGAGCGTGCCGGTCAGAGCGACCTGCTCCCAGGCGTCCGCGGGGAGTTCCGGCGTCTGCCGGAAGCCCGCGCCGGGAGCCAGCAGGACCAGGGAACCGTCGGATCGTCGTTGCAGGGGGATGCGTTCCTCCCACCGCCACGGCCCAGCCAGATCGGGCGTGCCGCCCGCGACCAGCCCCACAACCAACTCCGCGGCAGGGCCCACCTCAACAGGGCCCACCTCGGCAGGGTCCGTGTCGGCGGCGGACCCGCCCGCCCCNNCGGCGGACCCGCCCGCCCCGGGCCGCGGCAGCCCGCCCAGGCTGGAGTCGGAGCGTCCGTCCAGTGTCCAGGTCACCGTGCGTGTCGCGCCGGAGGCGTCCGTGCCGGTGGCGAGCGGGTAGGTCTGCGCCCGGTCGCCGAGACGCAGGTAGAGCTGCGCGTAGGGATGGCCGGCGGGGACAGTCACCGACACCCGGACGTTGATCGTCCTACCGGTGACCGTGCGCAGCTCGACGAACGAGCCTCGCGGGCTGCCGGGCCCGTCCGCGGTTGGCAGCCCGTCCGCGGCCGGCAGTTCGTCCGGGCGCAGCCGGTACAGCCGACGCTCCGGCATCCGTGCGGCGAGCCCCACGATGGCCGGGCCGATGTCCGCGGCGTACAGCACCTCGTCCGACAGGTCCGGGCTGTTGCGCAGGAGATGGTAGGGAACCTGGGTGTACCAGCTCGGGAGCGGCGGGGCGACGATCACCACCGCAGGCCCGCCGAGATCGTCGGGGACGAGGCCGAGCACATGCTCGTCCACCGTGTTCACATACTGCTGGACCCGGACCTTGCCGGGGATGGCGGGCACGGTCACAGCCGCCAGCGCCAGCAGGCAGCCGCCGGCCACCAGCGCGCGGGCCGGCAGGCCACGGGCCGGCCGTGGGAGGAAGCGGCCGGGCAGGCGGCGCCACAGCCAGCACGCCCCGGAGGCGGCGAGGACGACGACGGGTGTCAGCGCCGCCATGTGGTAATGCGGGCCGATGCCGTCGCGCAGGCTCGGCATCGCCATGGCACTGCCCCACCAGAAGAAATACGCGACAAAGACCAGCAGCACGTTGGCGGCGAGCAGCAGCCGGGCGCGACGGCGCTCCGCCACCAGCAGGCCGACTATCGCGAGCACGACCAGCGCCCGGCCGCCGAAGAGCCAGCCGGGCGCGGCGGCGACGGTCTCCTCCCACGCCTGCAGCGCGAGCCGGCGGGTGAAGAGGAACGACGGTTCGGACGGCAGGATCCGGCGCTCACCAAAACCGAAACGATCCAGCGGGTCGGCGGCGGCCAGCGGCAGCAGCAGCACCGATCCGGTGACATGTCGGCAGAAGGCGGCCACGGCCACGGCGAACGGCAGCGCCCCGAGCCCGATCCACCAGGTGTGGCGCAGCAGGGCACGCGGTGACAGCCGCCGCCGGCGGCCCGCCAGCAGCCGCCCGCCAGCGGAAAGCCCACCGCTGAGAAGACCACCGGCGAAAAGGCCGCCGGTGAGAAGGGCACCGGCGGGAAGGCCCTCGGTGAGAAGGGCACCGACGGAAGGTACGCCGGTGACGCAACGTGCTGTCACGATGAGCGCACAGACCAGCGTCACCAGCAGGGCGTCGAACGGGCGGGCCGTCGCCGCGAGGCCGAGCGCCACGCCGCCGGCCAGCAGCGACAGGCGCGAACCCGTGCGGGTGCCGCGCGCCACCTCGGCGATCGCGATCGTCAGGGCCGCCGCGGTGAACGCGTACGCCATCGGCAGCGCCGTGTGCACGACCACCAGCGGGGAGAACGCCAGGAACGCGGCGGCGAGGAGGGCGGTGGCCACATCGTCGAACAGCTCCCGGGCAAGGCGGTACACCCCGATCACCCAGACCGCCGCCACCAGCGCCGGAGCGACGATCATCGTCCCGAACAGCAGTTGGGAGGCGGCCAGCATCGCGGGCCAGCCCGGCAGGTACTTGGTGAACACCCGCCCGTCGTGGACGCCGGTCAGCCAGGGGCGGAAGAACGGCTCCGCCAGGTTCTGGTCAAGGGTGAGCTGCCCGTGCAGCAACATCCTGGCCTGCATGACATAGGCGGCCTCGTCCGCGTCACCCGAGCCGTGACGGAACAGCGTGCTCTGCAGCAGCATGCTCGTCACAAAGGACAGCGCGGCAAGGCCGGCGAGCGCGAGGCCGGCCCGGGACGGCCGCCATCGCCGGCCCAGGCGCTGCCACCTGCCCAAGCTCCGCCACCCGCCCAGGCGCTGCCGCCAGCCCGGGCCCGGCTGTCGGCCCGGGTCACGCCGTCCGCCCAGCAGCCGTCGCAGCGGGCCACGGGCTCCCGGAGTACGACCGGTGGCCGTCCCGACGTCCGCCAGGGTCTCGAGGTCACCGGGGGAGCCAGGGGAGTCGAGAGAGCCGAGGTTGCGGTGCGACGACGACGGGTCCGCGAGAACCCCGCTGGTCGACATCTGGCGCATCCGGTGGACCGTAGCAGAAGTCACATCCTGTGCTTTTCACCGCATACTCACAAAGCTGCGCCAAAGACAAAGAATGTGACTCCCCGTAGCTGAACACGCCGTTTCAACTACGTCAACCATTTCTCCATCAACTATTTCTATGTCAACTACCACGGGCCTCACCGCGTCGGAGAAACGCCGATTCCCCGACCGAAACCGACCGGGGAATCGATACGCCACGGGAACCAGGGGCGGGAAACAGCAGAGGGTGGCCAGCGGACCAGCTACCCGGCCGCCCTCACCGGGCCGGGCGGCGCAGCTCCTTGGGGAGGTGGAAGGAAATCGTCTCGGCCCCCACCGAACGCACTCCGACGGTGGTGTGGCCCAGGCCCGACAACGCCTGGGTCAGTTCGTCGACCAGGGTGGGAGGCGCGGAGGCGCCCGCGGAGATGCCGATGGTGTCCGCGCCGGCCAGCCAGCTCATCTCCACCTCGCCGACGTCCCCGACGAGATAGGCGGGCACACCCTCACGCTCGGTCACGTCGACGAGCCGACGCGAGTTGGCGCTGTTCTGCGACCCGACGACGAGAACCACGTCGGCCTCGACAGCCACCCGCCGGATCGCGTTCTGCCGGTTCGACGTCGCGTAGCAGATGTCCGCGGACCCGGGGCCGATCACGGCCGGGAAGCGGTCGCGCAGCGCGTCGACAACCTCCTCCGCCTCGTCCACGGCAAGCGTCGTCTGCATCAGGTAGGTCACCCGCTGCGGGTCGTCGACCTCCAGGTGGGCGACGTCGGCGGGCGACTCCACCAGCTTGATCTTCCCTGGTGCCTCCCCGAGGGTCCCGTCCACCTCCTCGTGCCCGGCATGGCCGATGAGCAGGACGGTGTCCCCCCGCGCGGTGAACCGGCGGGCCTCCGCGTGCACCTTCTCCACGAGCGGACAGGTCGCGTCGATCACCGACAGGTTGCGGTCACCGGCCTGGTCCCACACGGCGGGGGCGACCCCGTGCGCGGAGAAGACCACGGTCGCCCCGGGCGGCACCTCGTCGAGCTCCTCGACGAAGACCGCACCGCGGCTGGCAAGATCGGCAACCACGTGGCTGTTGTGGACGATCTGTTTGCGGACGTAGACGGGCGCGCCGTGCAGTTCCAGGGCACGCTCGACCACCTCGATCGCCCGTTCGACCCCGGCGCAGAACGCCCGGGGCTCGGCGAGCAGCACCTGCCGTGGCCCGACGGCCGCTGCCCACCGTTCGAGCACCGGCCCGAAGGTCATCATCGTCCGCAGCCCGGCGATCCCCCGGCGGGCCAGGTCGAGACGTCCCAACGGCTGCTCGGCGGTGTCGACGATGACGCGGATGATGGCCAGCGGCACCCCGTTCGCGCCTGGGGCGACCTGGGCCGACTCCATGTCCACGGCGATCGCGCCGGTGGCCGCAAGCTCGGTGCGAGCGGTGCCGACCGCAAGCCGTGGCACCGACACCACCGGGCCGACGTGCACGGTCAGCCCGGCCCGCCGCAGTTCGCCGGCGAGCAGGGGCGCGGACAGGCAGCGGGCGCTGACCGAGCCGTCGGCGGTACGGACCTCGTCGGCCACCACCACGTCCCCGGGTTTCACCCCCGGGCCGAGGCCGCCGCCGAGACCGACCAGGGCGACGGCGTCGGCTCGCGCCTCCCGGATGATGCGGGTGGAGCGGCTGGCGTGCTCCGGCCCCATACCCGTGCGGACGAGAATCGTGCCCGCGGGCAGACCCGAGCGGGCTGCGGCCCATGCCTCCAGCCGCAGCGGCGCGGCCACCACCAGGCGCGGGCGCCGCCGCGGAAGGGGTGGGCGGCCCGGCGCGGGTACGCCGAGAGCCCCGGCCCCGGCCGACCCGGCCGGAAGGCCTTCGGATGCCGGTACCGCCGGGGTCTGCGTCGGCACGTCTGCCGCCGACACCGGCGGCGTCGCCACCAGTGGTAGCGCCTTCCGTACGGAAGGCGCTGTCGGTGCCGCCGCCGGCCCTGACGCCGCCGTCGGTACGTGCGCCGGTGCGGATGGCGCCGGTACGGCCGGTGCGGGTACGACGGGTGCGGGTACGACCGGCGCGGCCGGTGCCGCGGGTGCCGGTACCGGTGCGGCCGGTCCCGCGGATGCTCGCGTCGGCGCCGTGGGGGCTTCGGCGGGAACCGACGTCCTCGATGTCTCCGGTGCCGAGAAGGTCATGATGCGGACCTGCCGCTCAGGTATCGGCCGAGCGCGGTCAGTGGGAAGACCAGCCGATACAGGTGGTAGTTGATCGAAAAGTCACCGGGAAAACCGGTGCCGGTGTAGTAGGGCTCGTCCCAGGTCCCGTCCGGGCGCTGTGTGTCGACCAGCCAGCGCACCCCACGTTCGACGGCCGAGGATGCCGGGTCGGCGGCGAGCAGCGCCAACAGCGCCCACGCCGTCTGCGACGCGGTCGCCTCACCCCGGCCGATCCACGCGTCGTCGGTGTAGGAGCGCAGGTCCTCGCCCCACGCGCCGTCGGGTCTCTGGTGCTCGACCAGCCAGCGCGACGCCCGGACGATCGACGGATGGTCGGCCGGGACGCCGGCGACGATCAGTGCCGGGACGACCGCGCCGGTGCCGTAGATGTGGTTGACCCCCCAACGGCCGAACCACGACCCGCCCGGTTCCTGGTTGTCCAGCAGCCACTGGACCGCACGTTCGGTGATCGGGCTGTTGGCCTGGCCGACCTCGGCGAGCATTTCCACGATGTGCGCGGTGACGTCCGCGGACGGCGGGTCGATCACCTCGCCGAAGTCGCAGAAGGGCAGCTTCGTGGGGAGCGTCCGGGTGTTGTCCGCGTCGAAGGCCCCCCACGCCCCGCCCGCGGAGCGCATCCCGATGGCCCAGTCGACCCCGCGGTGCCCCGCGGCCCGCAGCCGGTCCGCGAGCTGGGGCTCGGCCGCCTCGAACTCGCCCGGCGCGTGCGGCGGGCCGGNGGCGGGCCGGCCGCGTCCCGCCCATACCCCGGGCCGAGGATGCGTTCGATGGCGAGCACCACCTCGGCGGTGTCGTCGACGTCCGGGTACAGGTCGTTGTCGAACTCGAAGGCCCACCCGCCGGGCGCCAGCGCCGGGCGTCGGACCGCCCAGTCACCGGCCACGGTGACCTCCTCGTCCGCGAGCCACCGGGCGGCACGCACCACGGCCGGGTGGTCGGCGGCCAGACCGGCGTCACGCAGGGCGACGACGGCGAGCGCGGTGTCCCACACCGGGGACTGGCAGGCCTCCAGCCGGCGGACCATCCCGGCAGGCGTCCGCTCGCGGACGGTGAAACGCTCCAGCCCCCGCAGGCCGGCAACGATCACAGGATGGTTCATGGGGTAGCCCAGCAGCGTCAACGCCATGATCGAGTACACCCAGGGCGGCTGGATGCCGCCCCAGCAGCCGTCGGCCTCCTGGCGGGCGACTATCCATTCGGCGGCCCGGCGCAGCGCATGCCGGCGGAGCAGCTTCAGCGGGCGGCGCTCGTAGCGGTGCAGCAGCGCGTCCAGGCGCTCGAACGCGCCCGGCCAGGACCGCAGCGGCGCCAGCGGCTTCGGCGGGAGGTCGACCTTGAGTTCGTCGATCCTGAAGCCGAGGGAGCGCTTCGGCCGCAACGTCCCGACGATCGTCAGCGGCACGATCGACTGCCGGGCCCAGCAGGCGAAGTCATACGGGTTGAGCGGGAACCACGACGGCAGCAGCACCAGCTCGGGCGGCATCACCGGCAGGTCGTCCCAGGACCATTCACCGAACAGCGCCATCCAGATCCGGGTGAAGACCCGGGTGCGGGCGATGCCGCCGTTCGCCCGGACGAACTCGGCCGCGGACCGCATGTGCGGTGCGTCCGGGCTGTCGCCGGCCAGGCGCAGTGCCACGTACGCCTCGAAGGTGGCGTTCAGGTCGGGCGGGCCGCCGAAGAAGGTGGCCCAGGTGCCGTCCTCGCTCTGCTGCGAGCGGATCCAGCGGGCGGTCTCCTCGGCCTCCTGCGGGGTGAGAATGCCGAGGAACTGCCGGAGCAGAAGGTCCTCGGCATCCATGGTGACGTTGGTCTCAAGCTCGCCCTTCCACCAGCCCTGATCGGACTGCAGCCCCAGCAGGTGGTCGCGGGCCCGGACGGCGGCTGCCGCCACCGTGTCGGAAAAGGTTTCGCGGGAGACTTCGTAGTCGGTGGTCGAACTCATCGGCAGCTCCCGTCCACATGTGGGTCCCGGTGCGGTACGAACAGCGGTGTCACGGCTTCGTCACCGATCCCGTTCGGTGACGAAGCGGGCCAGGGCAAGCAGTTCGGTTTCCACCAGCGGCGGCAGGGACAGCGACGCGATCAGCTTGGCGCACTCGTCGAGCTGGCGGTCGGCCTCGGCCGTGGTCCACTCCCGCCCGCCGGCGCGTTCCACCAGCCGTGCGATGTGGTGCAGCTCGCTCTCGGAAGCATCTCCCGAGGACGCGAGGAAGGTGCGCAGTTCGTCGGCGTCGGCGCCACCGGCGTCCAGCGCCACCACGACCGGGACGGACTTCTTGCGTGAGCGCAGGTCCGACAGCACGGGCTTGCCGGTCACCGCCGGGTCGCCCCAGATGCCGAGCAGGTCGTCCACGAGCTGGAAGGCCGTCCCCAGCCGGGAGCCGAACTCGGCGAGGCCGTCGACGAGCTCCGTCCGCCCGCCCGCGAGCACCGCGCCGATCGCGGCCGAGCAGGACAGCAGCGCGCCGGTCTTGCCGTCCTCCATCGTCAGAGTGTCGGCGACGGTGACGTCGTTGCGGGTCTCGAAGTACAGGTCCTCGGCCTGGCCGCGGACGAGGTCCTGCACGCCGGCGCCGAGCATGATCGCGGCGCGGCGGCCCGGCTCTCCCTCGACCTCCAGCAGCACCTGGGTCGCCAGCCCCAGCAGGGCGTCACCGGCGAGGATCGCGCCGTCGGCGCCGAAGACGGTCCAGGCGGTGGGCCGGTGGCGGCGCTCGGTGTCGCCGTCCATGAGGTCGTCGTGCAGCAGGGAGAAGTCGTGGACGAGTTCGACCGCGACCGCGCCGGGCAGCCCGACCTCGACCGCGGCACCGGCCGCCTCCGCGGACAGCAGTGCCAGTGCCGGACGTACCAGCTTTCCGCCGCCGCCCGGCAGCGGCGTGCCCTCCGCGTCGGTCCAGCCGCGGTGGTAGGCGACCACCCGGCGCAGCCGGGGATGGAGCCGGTCGACAGCGGCGCGTAGCGCCGGCACTGCCAGAGTCCGGCCCCGCTCGATCGCTTCGGGAACCAACGTGGTCATGCCGGGAATCCCCCTGTCGGTGACGCTGTCGATATCGATGTTGCGTTCGGAGTCGCGCCTGGAGCCGCGGTCGAGGCCGCCGCGGATGTCGGCGCCGACGTCGGCGCGGGTAGCGGAGCCTGCTCAGTGGGCAGAGCCTGCTCGGTGGACGGAGCCTGCTCGCTGGGCAGGGCCGGCGGTGCCAGCGAAGTAGGCGGCACCGGCGGGGCCGGCGGAGCCGGCGAGGCGGGCGGAGCCGGCGAACTGGGCGGAGTCGGTGGGGTCGACGGTGGACTCGGCTGTGGGGATGCCGCCGACGGCGGCGGGGCGCTCGGTGCGCCCGTCGGCCCGGGAGCCGATGATCCCGGTGGGCTAGAAGACGACGGTCTCTCGCCAGGGACCTTGGTCTCCGGCGTCCGGGACGATTGTGACGTTTTACACGGGCTGGCCGGCGACGACCCGCATCCTCCCAACTGCGCAGGAGCACCACCGGATGTCACGACCACGGGCAGCAACCGGCGGGCCGGGCCGGGTGACGGCGGCCTGGGGCGCCAGCCACCGAGCGCCACCTTTGCCGCGGCCAGCCCGCTGCGCACCGCGCCCTCCATGGTCGCGGGCCAGTCCGTGTCGGTCCACGCACCGGCCACCGCGAGCCCGGGCAGTTCGGTGGCCGCGCCGGGACGCAGCGCCCGGGTGCCGGGGGCCTGCCGGAACGTCGCGGTGCGTTCCCGGGTGACGAACACCTCGATCGCCTCGGCGTCCCGCGCGGCGGGCAGCAGCCGACGCATCTCCTCGACGAAAATGTCACGGATCTCACCGGCGGGCCGGTCGAT
>NZ_JWIO01000010.1:73625-76701 GCF_001017755.1 Protofrankia coriariae | reverse complement strand
CCGGCGGGCCGGTCGATCCAGTCGTCCGCGGCCGACAGGGAGATCGCCAGGTACTGCGCACCCGCACGCTCGGGGTGATCGGCCACCGACTCGACGATCCCGCTGGAGGCGGTCCGGTCGAAGACCCACTGGACGGGGGACCCCACCACGGCCAGGAAGGGCCCCTGCAGCACCGGCCGATCGTAGATCATATGCACGTTGACGATCGGTGACGAGCCGAGGTCGACGAATCGTTTCGGGTCCGCCACCGCGCCCTCGGGCAGCAGGGCTGCCGCCGCCGGCGGCGGCACGGCGAGCACCACCGAGTCGGCGTCGAGCGTGCCGCTGTCGGTGACCACTCGCCACCCGGTCGCCGTCCGGTCGATCGTGCGGACCTTCACGCTGGTCCGCACGTCCGCGCCGACGTCGGCGAGCTCCGAGGCCGCCGCATCCCCGTGCAGCCGCTGGAGGGGCACCTCCGCCCAGCCGATGTCCCCGGCGTCGGCCCGCTCCAGCAGGCCGGTGCGCACGACCTTGGCGGCGAGCCCGAGGGAGGCCGCGTCCGCGGGGGCGTTGAGGGTGGCGACGGTCAGCAGTTCCCACAACGCCTCGATCGTGGCCGGTGACTGGCCCCGGCGGGCCAGCCAGCTGCCGAACGAGACACCGTCCACCTCGGGCCGGCTCGGGTCGANNGCTCGGGTCGAGCCGGCCCAGCTGGTAGGCGGCGAGCGCGGCCCGCAGCCGCTGGCCGAGCGGGAACGCGCGGTATCCCAGCAGCGCCGGGGTCAGGTGCAGCGGCGCCGGCCAGGGGATGCGGGTACGCCGCAGCCGGGCGTTCGTACCGGAGTCGGCGAGCAGCACCGGGACGTCCAGCCGCTGCTGGAGGGTGGTCAGGTGCTCGACGCCGAGCCGGCGGAGGAACCCGCGGTAGGCGGTGCAGCAGCGCATGAAGACGTGCTGGCCGGTGTCGACCCACAGCCCGTCCCTGGCGAACGAGGCGGTGGCACCGCCCAGCCGCGGCCGTGCCTCCAGCACGGTCACGTCCGCGCCGATGTCCGCGGCGGTCAGCGCGGCCGACAGGCCGGCAAGCCCACCACCGACGACGACCATCCGGTGGCCGCCCGGCCCCGGCGGCGGCGCGGCGGGCTGTGTCACAACAGACTGTGCCTGTCGTGATGCCTGTTTCGATGGCGGCGCGTCCGACGGCGTCCCGGTATCCACGCTCATGCGGCCGACACCTCCGGGCGCCCGGCCAGGCTGCGCGCGGCCACCACCGCCTTCTCCCAGCCCGGCAGCGACAGCCGTTGCTGCAGGACGGGGGTGGGGTCGGTCCTGATCCGGCGGTTGAGCCGCAGGTAGATCCCGGCCATCGCCCCGCAGCACGCGGCGCTGCGCCGGTCGAGCATGGTCAGCAGTTTCAGACCGCGCCCGTACCATTCGTCGGCCCGCTGCGCGCACTCCCGGAGGTATTCGACGAGTGCGTCCTCGGGACCGCCGAGCCGGCCGTCCGGGCCGAGGGCAAGGGTGATCCCGGCCTTTTCCAGTTCGGCCCGGGGCAGATAGATCCGGCCGGTAATCAGGTCCTCCCGGACGTCTCGGAGAATGTTGGTCTGTTGTAGGGCGATCCCGAGCTCGTCGGCGACCGTGGCGGCCCTCGCGTCCGCGTGCGCCGCCTGCGTGCCGAAGATCCCCAGCGACAGACGCCCGATGGTGCCGGCCACCCGTCGGCAGTACTCGACGAGGTCGTCGAAGGACTCGTAGGTGACCCCACGCAGATCCATCTCGACGCCGTCGATCAGTTCGCAGAAGGCGTCCACCGGGATGGGGAAGCGCCGGCAGGCGTCATCCAGAGCTATCAGAACCGGGTCGGAGCTGGCCGCGCCGAGCCCTGTGATGTCCGTCCGGGCCGCGGCCAGGCGGATGGCCTTCTCCTCGAGGGGCAGGTCACCGTCGCCGATGTCGTCGAGCCGGCGGGCGAAGGCGTACACCGCGGACAGCGCCGCCCGTTTGTCGACCGGCAGCAGCCGGATGCCGTAGGCGAAGTTGCGCGCGGCCTCACGGGTCAGCGCCTCACAGGACGCGTATGCTTCCTCTACCGTCGGCGACCGGAAACGACCGTCGGAGGTCATTCGCCACCTCCACCCGCGGCGGGCCTGTTGATGATCCCACCGCCGGTGACCAGCGGCGGCAGCACGACGCGCGCCGAACGGGCCGCCCGCCGGGCGGACGGGGTGAGCGAGGTCAGCGCCACCGCCAGGGCGTAGCGAACGATCCGTGGCTTCGGCGCGGTCGGGGCGCCGCCGAGGACGTCGCACCCGGCCCGTTCGACCGCGTCCAGCGCCGCGCGGCCACCGCCGACGAACCCGGCCAGGACCAGCCGTAGCCGGCCCTCGACCAGGCCCACCAGCGGCGTGCCCTCGTCGAGGATCCGGCGGGCGCGCAGCACCTGGAAGGCGATCAGCTCCCGTACCGCCGGGCCAGCGCTGGGGTGCGCGAGGTCTCGCTCGTGCACCCCGAAGCTGTCGAGGTCCTCCCGGGGCAGGTAGATCCGGCCGGCGGCATAGTCCTCGGCCACGTCCTGCACATGCTCGACGATCTGCAGCGCCGTGCAGACCCGGTTCGACAGCTCGACCCGGTCGGGGGTGCTGACGCCGAAGACACCGAGCACCATGTGTCCCACCGGATCGGCGGACAGGGTGCAGTAACGCAGCAGGTCATCGAAGGTGTCGTAGCGGGTGACCAGCTGGTCCTGCCGGTTGGCCGCGACGAGCCGGCGGAACGGCTCCGGCGCCAGACCGCATTCCCGGACGGTCGGTGCCAGCGCCTGGATGACCGGGAGTGTGGGCGTCCCGCCCCAGATCCGGTCAAGATCGGCTTCCAGCGCGTCGAGCAGCGCGAGCCGGTCGCCGCTCGCCTCGTCACCGATGTCGTCGACGAGGCGGGCGAATCCGTAGATGGCGAACAGGTGCTGCCGCTGCCGGGCCGGCAGGATCAGCGGAGACACCGGGAAGTTCTCGGCGGAAGCCGCCCGCAACACATCCTGGGGTGAGGACGTGAGGGCGTCCCCGGGCAGCGGCGCACCGGGAGTTCCCGCCCG
>NZ_JWIO01000010.1:52299-73620 GCF_001017755.1 Protofrankia coriariae | reverse complement strand
CCCGCCCGCCCGTCGGCCCGCCTGGCGGCGAGCCGACCTTTGCGTCGCTTGTGGTCATGCGCCTCCCCCTCGTCAGCGGTTGGGCCTGACACGCGCCGCGGGAACGATCCGGCGGCGCGCCTGAACAGGTCTGCTCTCCAAATTCCTGAGCCTCCGGCCGCACGAAGCAATAATGATCATGCAACCTTCACCCTCACGGTCCCCCCTGGTACCCCGGAGGCTGTGAAGACCTCCGGCGACGCGCGACAGGCACGACGCCGCCGCCGTCGGCCCTCCGGTGGCCCGGGGACCGAAGGCCTCCCGGATCGGCTCCCGGGACCCCGAGCGCGAAAAACCATGGCCGTGCCACCTCCGGCCGGCCATCCGATATGCGGCACGCCCTTTTTCAGCGCGTGCCCCACATGATTCCCCGATCCAACCGATATGACCCCGTTACCGCCTGTCCGGGTACTGTGCGGACCCTCACATCCACGAGGGACACCGCCATGCCGCGGGACGTGCCGCGAGCGCCCTCCCCCACCGGTGGCCACCACTGCCGCGACATGGTCGAACAGGAGGCCGCCGGCCATGACCGTGCCGCAGCCGGGCACGGCGTCCGTCTCCTCCGTCGCGCGATGCATCACCGGCGGTCCGGGCCGGCCTCCCCGTCGTCCCGAGTGCTTCTAACCGAAGATTCCCGCCAACCGCCGGTAGAGCGTAGGCGTCACCCCGTGGACCCGGGCGGCAAGCGACAACCAGCGCGGTACCCAGATCTCGGCCTGTCCCCGCCCGGTCGCGAGCAGCATGCGCTCGGCGACAAGGCGAGCCGGTTGCAGACGTGGCCACCTGCGCACGTACGGCGCTCCACGACGGCGGAAGAAAGCGGTGTCAACGACCCCTGGAAAACACAAAGTGACCGTAACACCACGACCGGCAACCTCGGAACGCAGGGCGTCGGCGAACCCGACCAGCGCGGCCTTGGTCGCCGAGTAGGCGACCTCACCACGTACCCCCAACGCTCCGGCGACGCTGCCGACCAGCAGGATGCGCCCGTGCCCACGCTCAAGCATGGCCGGGAGCACGGCGCGGACGAGCGCCATCGGCGAGAGCACGTTGACCGCCACGAGCTCGGCAAGGGCCTCGTGGGAAAGCTGGTCGAACGGGCCGGCCGAACCAAGACCGGCCGCGCACACCAGCAGATCGAGATCGCCGAGAAGATCCTCGCTGCGGGAGGCCACCGTGGCCTCGGCGCCCGGGACCGACAGGTCCACCGCGATCCGGTGACCGGACGTGGAGGCGGCAACCTCGTCGAGCGCGACACCATTGCGGCCGACCAGCAGGACCTTGCAGTTCATCTCGCCGAGCAGCAGCGCCGCCTCTCTACCAATTCCGCTGCTCGCGCCGGTGACAAGCGCTGTCCTGGGCGGCCATCCCCGGCTGCCCGCGAAGCGGGACTGCTCGGCGACGACGTGCAGGCGGCTGTCCGGAACCGTGGGACGGGCCGGTGTATACACAACAAAACCCTCCGGTCGCGCGGTGGTCGCCTCCTCCCGGGTGGGAGACGGTCGCGGTCAGGCCCTCGGAACCTGGGTGTCGCCAGCGCTGACGACAAACGGTCGGCCCCACGTACGGCCCAGCCCTATTTCATCGCCCCACGGCCGGAACGTCCATCGTCAGGTGGACGACACGGCCCCGAAAGCCTTGTCGGACCCATCACGGCAACGATGGATCCACACCGCAAGCACTACATGACATTCGGTCAACATTCACCCAAAATTTGATTGTCGACCGATGACACCCATCACATTCGGTACACGACATCGGAACACGGATTTTTCACTGCCGACATGCCGCGGCCCGTCATCAGGCCCCGATAGACCCCGATGTGACTAGAAGAATTCAATCATATCACCCGGACGTATCCCCGCATTGCTGAAGGTGCCGCCTGGCGCCTCCACCGCTTCCGTGTAAGCGGCCTCAGCTCGGTAGATCTCACAACTGTTCGGATTCTCTTCGCCACACGGCGTCATCTCCTGGATCGTCACCACCCGCCCGTACCGGGAGAACACGATCGAGAGCGGGATCAGGGTCCGATACATATAAAAACCGTCCGTCGACTCTCTGCCGAAGACGAACAACATGCCGGTTCCGGACGGCAGCGACGTGCGGTCCATGAGCCCACGCCTACGGGCGGCCGGCGTCTCGGCAACCTCGACCGTGAGGGTCACCGCCCCCACCCGCACCCGACGGGTCGCCGGGCCCGCTCCGGCCCGCGCCAGGCCGTCGGCAGCGGGGTCACCGGTGGTCACCGCGGGTTCGGTGGCCGGCCCCCCCGCCGACGGCGGCGACCGGACCGGAGCGGTCGACAGCCGCGGCGCGCACAGCCAGACAGCACCCCCGACAGCGATCGCCAGAGTCACCACCGAAAACACGTAACGTGATCGGAGCATTATCAACAGGATACCCAACCACCTCACGACTACTACTCAAAGTCAACAAATGCTGACCAGGAGCAGCATTGCGCTCTTTCTTCACACCGCCAGCGGCCCAGCCCCGGGTATCCCCGGTATCCCCGGTATCCCCGGTGAGACAGGTATCCCCGGTGGGAAGACAGGTATCCCCGGTGGGAACAGACGGGAGACAGCCAAGGACGGTCCGGACGGGACGTTGCCGGCGTCGAGCCGAGCCGAGGGCCTATCCGGTGGGCCCGAGAGCGTCGAGAGCGGCCTCGACGACCTCACGCCGGACGTCCTCCGGAACGAGCGGCTGATCGACACCGATCTCCCCCGGGCCGCCGCGGGCGGCGTCGACGCCCACGGCGGCCAGCGTCCGCCGCTCCAGCGCGGTGCCGAGGATGCCCGCCTGCACACAGCCGACCGCGCAGCGGGCCCGCAGGATACGTGACGGAGTGGGTTCTGGCCCGGCCAGGGCGATCACGATGGCGTCCCGGTGCGAGGCGAGGTCCCCCTTGCCGACCTGTCGGTGGATCACCGACGGGTCGTCGACAAAGGCGGACAGCACCGCGCCCGGACCGGCCATCGCCTCGACCAGACCCTCGATAATCGACCGAGCCGACACCGGTGGATCAACGCGCGAGAGATCGCTCACATGGCCGAACGCCTCCACGAACGGCTGCACCGCTGCGTCCAGAATCATGTCCTTGGACGCGAAGTGGTAGTAGAGAGCGGCTTTCGTCATACCAAGGCGCTGTGCAATGTCACGGATTGACGTCCCTGCGTAACCTCGTTCGTTGAACAGCTGGACGGCGACGGCAAGGATCCGGTCACGCGTATCCGCAGCGTGAGAACGCGGCGCACGACCGGGCATCGTCGCCATGCACCCCTCTCAGCAGGAGGTCCGGAGCGGAAACCTGTAGCCATCCTGACAATATCCTCTCCTACTGACCGATCGGTAGACTACCCCGATCGACCGATCGTCCAGAACGCCCGGGGATACCGGCGTTCTGGGCTGACACTGACCCGTCCATCGGCCCAGACCCGGGGGGAAACCCGTGGCATCGCTCGCGCGTTGGTGCTTCCGTCACCGCTGGATCGTCCTGCTGCTGTGGTTCGCGGCCCTGCTTGGCTTCGGGACGGCCGCATATGCTGCCGGCACGGACTACAAGAACAACTTCTCACTTCCCGGAACCGAGTCCCAGCAGGCGATCGACCTGCTCGAACGGGAGTTCCCCGCCGCCGCCGGCGAGACCGCGAGCATCGTGCTGCACGCCCGCACGGGCACCCTCTACAACCCGCTGCTCGAAGCCGACGTCGTCCCCGTGCTCGAGCGGGTCGCACGCCTGCCACACGTGGTCGCCGTGATCAGCCCGTACGACCCGGCGGGCGCCGGCCAGTTNNNCCCGGCGGGCGCCGGCCAGTTCACCCGGGACGGCCGGACCGCCTTCGCCACGGTCGCACTGGACGACCAGGCCGTCGACATCCCCCGCTCCGACCTCAAAGCGATCATCGATACCGCCCGCGCGGCCGACAGCGGGCCGCTGCAGGTCGAGGTGAGCGGGACCGCGGTCGCCATCGTCGAACAGCCGCAGCAGAACACCAGCGAGCTGCTCGGGGTGGTGGCCGCCGCGATCATCCTGTTCATCGCCTTCGGAACCCTGCTGGCGATGACGCTGCCCCTGGTCGCCGCGGTCATCGCGCTCGGCGTCGGGATGGCCGGCATCGGCCTGGTGTCCCACGTGATGTCCGTCGCCCAGTTCGGGCCGACGCTGGCGACCCTCATCGGCCTGGGCGTGGGTATCGACTACGCGCTGTTCATCGTCAACCGGCACCGTATCGGCCTGCGGGCGGGCAAGACCCCCGAGGAGGCGGCCGTCACCGCCATCAACACCTCCGGGCGGGCCGTCCTGTTCGCCGGGCTCACCGTCTGCATCGCGCTGCTGGGCATGTACGCGCTCGGGGTCACCTTCCTCTACGGTGTCGCGGTCTCCGCGGCCCTTGCCGTCTCGCTGACCATGGCCACCGCGGTCACGCTGCTCCCGGCGCTGCTGAGCTTCTACGGGATGAAGGTGCTCGGCCGGGCCGAGCGGGTGAAGCTCGCACACATGGGCCCCGAACCCGAACACCCGTCCGGTTTCTGGTGGCGGTCGTCCCGCCGGATCGAACGGCGCCCGGTGCTCTACGCCGTGCTGTCGGCCACCCTGATCATGATCACCGCGCTGCCGTTCTTCTCGCTGCGGCTCGGCACGGCCGACGAGGGCAACGGCTCGCAGTCCAAGACGTCCCGGCGCGCCTACGATCTTCTGGTCAGCGGGTTCGGGCCCGGGTTCAACGGGCCGTTCAGCCTCGTCACGAAGATCCACTCCCCCGCCGACTTCACGGCCCTGGAGACGGTGGTCACCGAACTGCGTGCCGAGCCGGGGGTCGCCGTCGTCTCACCGCCACAGCCGAGCCCGAGCGGACAGGCCGCGATCGTGGCGCTGTACCCGAGCACAAGCCCGCAGGACGCCAGGACCGCCGCGCTGCTCAAGCGGCTACGTGGGACGACCATCCCGCAGGTGACCGCGGGCACCGCCCTGGACATCAAGATCGGCGGCGTGACCGCGACCTACCAGGACTTTTCCGACGTCCTGACCAGCAAGCTCCCGCTGTTCATGGGGGTGGTCGTGGCGCTGGCCTTCCTGCTGCTGATGGCGGTGTTCCGCAGTGTCGTCGTACCGCTGACGGCGTCGGTGATGAACCTGCTGGCGGTCGGCTCGGCGTTCGGGGTGATCGTCGCGATCTTCCAGTGGGGATGGCTCGCGGGCCTCATCGGGGTCAAGGGCGGCCCGATCGAACCCTTCCTGCCCGTGATGCTCTTCGCCATCCTCTTCGGGCTGTCCATGGACTACGAGGTGTTCCTGGTCAGCCGGATCCACGAGGAGTGGCTCGTGCGCCGGGACAACCGGATCGCGGTCTCCCTCGGTCAGGCCGAGACCGGCCGCGTGATCACCGCCGCTGGCGCGATCATGACGCTGGTCTTCGCGTCCTTCATCCTCGGGGCCGACCGGGTGATCAAACTGTTCGGCCTCGGGCTCGCGGTGGCCGTCCTCATCGACGCGTTCATCGTCCGGGCGCTGCTGGTACCCGCGCTCATGCACCTGTTCGGGAAGGCGAACTGGTGGCTGCCGTCCTGGCTGGACCGGATACTGCCGAGGGTCTCGGTGGAGTCGGCCGAGGAGATCGAGGAGATCCGTAACACCCCCGTGCCCGCCGAGGTCATCACGCCCGCGGACGAGGAGGACAGCCCCCGCGACCAGGCGAGCGCGTCCACGCACACCCCACCGACCCGCCGGGCCGACAACCACGCATAGCCCGCCGGTCCACCGGTCCACCGATTGCGCACAGCCCGCCGGCTCGGCGGGCTGGCGGACCGGGCACAGCTCGCCAGGTCGGCGCGGCAATCCGTGACAACCAATCCGCGACGATCAATCCGTGACAACATAGAACTGAAAGCAATCAGACGCGGCAACTGACACGGGGCCGGTCTGTACACCCACCATCCGCAGTTATTACGCTGCGGAGTCATGAAGAAGCAGAAGGTTGCCAAAGGGCGAGAGTTCCCGCTCGTGACGGCGGCCGTGATCGCCGCCGGATCCAAGCCGCCCTCAGGGCCGCGGCTGTCGCCCGGGCCGGAGCCGCGTCGACGGTGACCACGCCTCCGACCCGGGCCACGGACGCGGAGCAGCCTTCGCCGCTGGAGCGGGCCCGGCGGCGGCTGGGCAGAGCGCGGCTGCCGCTGCTCGGCATAGCCGCGTTCATACTGCTCCTGGCGCTGGCGATGTCGTGGACAGCGGTACGTGGCCTACTCGCGCGATCGCATCTGCGGACCGTCCAGAACGAGATCACCGCGCTGGACCAGGCGCTGCGGGCCGGCGACAAACTGTCCGGCGCCGCGCTGCGCGCCCGGGTGAACACGATCGGCACGGAGACCGCGGCCGCCCGGAAACTGACCGGTGACCCGCTGTGGGCGCTGGCCGTCCATGTCCCGACGATCGGCTGCCCCGCCCGGTCCGTCCGCTCCATGGTGACCGCGCTGGACCAGTTGCTCCAGGACTCGCGCCCCCTGCTGGACCCCACGGGATCCGTCCTCGACCTGGACACCCTGCGCACCGGCACCACCATCGACACCGACCGGATCGCGGCCGCCCGCCCGGCCGCCGCGTCCACGCACGCCGCGATCAGCCAGTTCCACCGGCGGCTCGCGGCGACGCCGAGTTGCGGGGCGATCGGAGCCCGCCTCGGGCTCGCCGACGCCCGCGAGGCCGGTCTGCGCCACGCCGAACGGCTCGAGCGCGCCGCCGCGACGCTGGAGCTGGTGACCCGGCTGGTGCCGCCGATGATGGGTGCTGACGGGCCGCGCCGCTACCTGCTGGTCGTCCAGAACCCGGCCGAGTCCCGGGCCACCGGGGGCATCATCGGGGCCTTCGGCCTGCTGACCGCCGTCGACGGCAGGCTTGGGCTCACCGGCATCTCCGGCAACGGCTACCTGCCCGGTGGGCCGACCCAGCGGGTGCCGGCCATGGCGCTCCCGCCCGAGCTCGAGGACATGTACGCGGACGCGCAGCCGACCCAGGTCTGGGCCAACGCCAACCTCACCCCGCACTACCCGACCGTCGGCAGCTTCTACACGGCGCTCTACCAGGCGGGCACGGGTGTGCGCGTCGACGGGACGATCAGCGTCGATCCGACAACGCTGTCCTACCTGCTTGCCGCGACAAAGCCAGCGGTTCTGCCGGGTGGGCGGAGCATTTCGGCCGGCTCGCTCGTCGAGCTCGTGGAGTCACGGGCGTACGCCGAGATCGGCGACGTCTGGCAGCGGGACGCCTTCTTCGCCTCCGTGGGGCGGGCCGTCTACGACGCGGTCGCGTCCGGCGCGGGAAACACCTCGGCGCTGCTGTCCGCGCTGGGGCGGGCCGCCGCCGAGGGGCGCCTGCTGGTATCCAGCAACCATCCGGCGGAACAGGAAATCCTTGAGACGACCGCGCTGGGCGGTGCGCTCCCCGACGGCGACGGCCCCTATCTCGCGGTGGTGACGCAGAATGCCGCGGCCAGCAAACTCGACTACTGGCTGCGGCGCAGCACCGACTACCGCAGTGTCCGTCGTCCCGACGGCTCCGCGGACGTGACGATCACGATACGGCTCACAAACGCGGCCCCGGCCGGCCTGAGCGCCTACGTCCGCAACCGGAGCGACCAGCCTGTTCCTGGCCAGCCTGGCGCCGGCGGGCAGGGTGCGCCTCCAGCCGGCAATCCGGACGCGCAGAACCTGCTGTCGCTGGCGGTGTACACCGGCGTGGGCAGCGGGCTACAGGCGGCCACCCTGGACGGGCTGCCCGTTCACCTGCACCGCGACGCCGAGCGGGGCCATCCGGTGCTTTCGACGCCCCTCCCGCTCGACCGTGGGCAGACCCGCACGCTGGTGTTGCGGATCTGGGAACCGGTGGCCAGAGCGACCCTGCTCCTGCGGCCGCAACCGCTGGCCGTTCCTGAAACCGTCACCACATCAGGTATACGTTCTGTCTCCCCCTGGTCACGGAATCCTGAATGACACGCCCAGCAGCGTAGACACGGAAAGTAACGATCTATAAGCTGACAGTGTTCATGTTCAGGCTGCTTATACCAGCAGGCCCGACAGTGGGAGTACATCCATGAGATTTCGTCGATTGGGAGCGGCCCTGCTCGCCGCCGGCTGTCTGCTGGCGCTCGGCGTGACATCGGCATCCCCAGCCGTCGCCCAGTCCTATCCACCCCCCTTCCGGTGCACCGGCTTCCTGGACAGAGGCACGGTGACACCAAGCCCGGTCGTGACCAACGCGTCCTTCACCTTCAGTGGATGTGGTTACACGCCCGGCTCGACCGTCCAGCTCTACAGCAACTTCCAGTACTACGGGAGCACGACTGCGGACGGTAGCGGCCTCTTCCAGGCCACGCTGACGGCCCCGCCCACGCGTGGTGTGCTCAGGCTCACCGCCGTCGGCCAGGCCCCCGGTGGACAGCTGCGGGTCACCGTTGCGATCGTCCGGGTCCGCGCCGGCTGACAACGGCTGCTCGGCCCGTGACCGGAGCGTCGGCCCAGGCCGTGTCCGATGGAGAGTGGTTGCCCGGACGTAGTCCGCGTGACCGAAGATTCATCGGACGCGGCCCAGGGCGATAAGCCGATCGCGGGCCGAGCCCCCTGCCGTCCCCCTAATGCCGTCCCCCATGTCGTCCCTCTACGTAATCCCCCACGTCACCTGCCCCTGACAGCACCTGCCCCTGACGACACCGCGGCAGGAGGAGTACCTCCATGAACTTCCGGGTAATTGCCGTCACCCTGCTGCTCGGCGGCGGCCTGGCTCTCAGCGCGACGCTGGGATCGCCGGCCACCGCCCAGCAGCTGCAGGAACAGCTTCCCGACTGCGCCGGCCCGGTCAGCTTCGCTTCGGTTGATCCCGAACGGGTCCTGGCGGGCGGGTCGGTGCTCTTCAGCAGCTGCGGCTTCGCGCCGGGCAGCACAGTCACCATCGACGACAACGGCGCGCGCACCCGGACCGTGACCGCGGACAACGCGGGCAACTTCGCGATCCGGCTGACCCTGCCCACCCAGGGGGACCATTATCTGACCGCCACCGGAACGCCGAAGGACGCGGTCGACGCGGCGTCGTATGCCGGGCCGGCCGACGGCGGCATCGGGGCGCAACCGACCGACACCGAGGAGCGCAAGGCCGTCGGCATGGTCTGGGTGGACGCCTCCGGTGCCGCAGCCAGCGCCGACGACGCGGACACAGCCGGGGAGGCCGGCGGGGACGCGGACGGCGCCCTTCCGGTTTCCGGTACCCAGGCCGGTGTGCTCGCGGCGGCCGCAGCGGCCCTGATCGGTGGCGGCGTGTTCTTCCGCTCGCTGCGCCGCCGAGCCCGGGACGGGGACACGCCGTCACCGACGGCCCAAGCCGTCGCCGGCGGGCCNAAGCCGTCGCCGGCGGGCCGCCTCCGACGGATCCGCGGTCGCCCGGGCCACGCCCGGACGACCGCCACCGTCCACCAGGCACGGCATAGGCGGTGCCTGACGCTCCAGGCCGTTCCTGACGGATGTTCGGTCGCGCGGGCCACGCCCGGGCGACCGAACGTCGACCAGCAGTCGACCAATATCCGTCAGGGACGGCCTAACCCTGTCGTCCGGAGCCGTCCGGGCTCAGTAACTCAAGGTCGTCCACGGTCACGAGAGCAGCGGCGATCACCCATTCACCGAGCCGGACGATGTAGTCGGGCAACCGGCGCGACGCCGGTCCCGGCTCGTCCCGCAGCAATCCGGGTATCCCCTGCCCGGCAAGGTTGCTACGAACGGTGGCAAGCCGCGAGCGGACATAGTTGTCGTCGCGGTTGACCCGCCGGGCGATCTCCCGGTAGGTGGCGAACGGCGCGTGGTTGTCGCCGGTGCGCAGCCGCGGTTCGCAAAGAGCCACCAGCAGCAGACGTTCGGTCTGGGTGAGGCGGACGGAGATCTGCATCGTGTCCTGATCGCGGTGCACCTGCTGCCGGCGATGGTGGACGACGTCGATCTGGTGGCGCTCGCCGTCCGTGCCGACGGCGACGATGTGGAATTCGGCCAGCCCCGCGGACAGCGCCGTGCCCGGTGACACGATGTGATGAGTGTCGCCGCTGGCGGTCAGCAGGAGCAGGGGATGCCGACCGGTGTTGCTGATGACGATCGCGCCTTCGCTCTCGGCCAGCGTCCCGGCCCGGCGGGAGACAAGCAGATCCTGTGGATCGGCCCCGAACGGGATGTCACAGCCGGCCCGGCCGAAGGTCAGCCGCCGACCCGCTCCGAGATTCCATCTCCGTCCGCCCGCGACGATCCTCGCGACGACCGCCGGTGTTGCCGCGTCCGGTATCCCTCGTGGGACCATGCGTCTTCGCCGCCCCTTTCATGCCGACCCGACGAGCCTAGCTACGAAAAGACCCGCTGGCTGTCATGTCCGAATCACCGTCCGGACCGCCTTCTTCCGGTGGCTGGTCCGGACAGCTCACCGGGACGCCCCGCCCCGCTCGACAGCGATCCCGAGGACGCTCCCGGGGCCCCGGGCCGCCCGGACCTCAAGGGGAGCACCCCTGCTCCGGTGCGGGGGCGCTCTGTTCGGGTGCCCGCGGGCCCGGCAGGATCTGTTCTGCGCCCACCGGCAGGCACCGCAAGGATGCCGGGGCGTACCTCGGCTGGGGGGCCGAGGTGGGGGGCAGTACCGGGGGAGAAGAGATAGCCCGANGGCGGAGGGGGTCGCCAGCCCGCCGGTCCCCGGCGTCCCGCTGCCTTCCGTGCTGCCGCCGGGCGATCCAGGATCGATGTTTTTGTGGCCTGTGTCATAGTGCTACCAGTCCTTTGACCCCGATCCGGTCCCGGCCAGATCCTGGCCTGTCATCAGCCTCCCGCGCCTGTCTGTCACCAGGCCGACAAGCGTCCTGTCGTGGCGACAATCAATCACAGATCGTCCCCGCGACCAGGCATGTCACACGCGTGAACATATCCGCACACAGCATGCGACCTCAGATGACGGGGTACCACCAACCCAGCCGGGAGTCCCCGGCCTCCCATACGCCCGGGGACTCCCGGCGGCACGGGCCACCTCACGTGGTGGCGCCACCAGGTGGTCGCGCAGATGCGAGCGCGCAGCGAGAACGCGGGCGCGCAGAAGGGAGTCGCATGACCACGGCACAAGAGATCATGCATCGAGACGCCGAGTGCATCGGTGAGAGCGAGACCCTCGTCGACGCCGCCCGCAGGATGCGGGATCTCGGTGTCGGTGCCCTGCCGATCTGTGGCGACGACAACAGGCTGCAGGGCATCATCACCGACCGCGACATTGTGATCAGATGTCTCGCCGAGGGAAGGGACCCCGCGACGACCCGGGCCAGGGAACTCGGCCAGGGCAGGCCGTTCTACATCGACGCGGACGCGAACGTCGACGAGGTCCTGCAACAGATGATGGAGCACCGGATCAAAAGGCTGCCTGTCATCGACAACAACCAGCTGGTAGGAATGATCAGCGAATCGGACCTCGCGAGGAATCTGCCCGAGGAGAAGCTGGGCCAGTTGGTGGAGGCCATCAAGTCAGGCCCCAGCGACCGCCCCGCCTGAGAAACCATCCGTGCCGTTCGGATACACGGCACTCGGGTACGTGGTATTCGGGTAGATGGTATTCGGGTAGATGGTATGCGGGTAGGTGGAAGGCGCCACCACGACGACGCTTTCCACCTACCGCTTCGACCTGCAACCGCTGGTTGTAGGTGAGAACTGCTGCCGTGACGGCGTTTTCCACCGACAGGCACGGAACGCTTAGGTGGAAAACGCTGCCATGGCGGCTTGTTTCACCTACCGCTCTGGTTGGGTTATCCCGGCGGCGCGGATCGCCCGCAGGTTGTCCTCGTGGAACAGTGCGTAGGCGGAGATCTCGTCGGTCAGCACGTCGATGTCCAGATCCCCCGGTTCGGCATGCGCAAGCTGTTCCAGGTCGACGACGGCGCGGTAGACAAAGGTCGCGTTCCCCTCCAGCCGAGGAGTCAGGACGCCGTCCGCGGCGGGCGTGAGAAAGGACCTCGCGCATCCGCCCGGGTTGCGGACCAGCAGCGGCTCGTCCGCCGGGGCGTGGCCGAGCCGCGAGTACACCGCACGGGACGCGACCACGCCGGAGCCGCAGGACGGCGTCAGCCCGGCGCCGCGCTCGAAGGTACGAACGAATATCTCCCCCGGTGTGGTGAGCGGCCGGACAAACGACACGTTGGCGCCCGCCGGGAGAACCACCGGCAGGCCTGCCGCCGCGCCGCCCACCGCGACCAGCTCGTTCTCGTCGTAGTCGTCGACGACCGCGACCAGGTGCGAATTGGGAACGGCGACCCCGGTGAAACGCAGCGCCGGATGCAGCGTCGGGATGACCGTGTCGACGTGCTCGGCGCCCGTGGTCACGACAGGGACGTCAGCCGCGCGGAACGTCACCGGGGGAAGCTCGACGGCCACGCTCCACACCCCGGCGGCCACCTGCGGGATCCGCTCGACCCGGAACCGCCCGCCACCTGTCGAGACGTCCAGCGCGTCGACTCCCCGGCGTTCGAGGACAAGTCGGCCGACGCACCGCAGGCCGTTGCCGCACAGTTTGGCCGACGACCCGTCCGGATTGAAGAAGAACGCCTCCGGTACCGCCCGTGAATCATCGACGAAATACAGGCCGTCACCGCCCAGCGGGCCCTGCCGGTCACAGACGAGCCGGACGAAATCCGCCACCTCGGCCGGTGTCGAGAAAATCCGCTCGGGTCGGCCGTCCACAATGAATATGTCGTTGCTGGAACCGTGTGCCTTCAACAGCTCGAATTTCATGCGAACCCTCCCGGCCGGCGTCCACGGACACTATATGTCCCCGGGCCGGACCGGACGCGGCCGCCGGTCGCGGAATCATCATCGCCGGGCGGCCGGAGCATTCCACCCGGGCGGCCGGCCGGAGCCGGAGCGCCGGGCGCCCGAAGTGCGGCCGGGGCCGCCTCTCGAGGCCCCCGGAAAGACAGGGCCACGGCCGCTCGATCTTTCCTGGGCGCCCGGCAAGGCCACCGCCGGCAGTTGGGAAGGCGGGGCAGCGCCCGCACCGGACGCCGCTTCCCGTGCACGTTCTACTGTCAATGGGTGACATCGATGCGGACAACCGGGGAAACACTGGCCGCGACCCTTGCGGCGGAGCTGCCGGACGGTGCCGTGGTGACCGACCCGGATCTGCTCGTCCCCTACCGTCACGACCAGGCCAGCGGGACGGAGGCCGGACAGCCGGCCGTCGCCGTCTTCCCCCGCGGCACCGAGCAGGTCCAGGCGGTGATGCGCGTCGCGCACGGCCGGGGCGTGCCGGTGGTCCCCCGCGGCGCGGGCTCGGGGCTGTCCGGCGGGGCCAACGCGATCGACGGGTGCGTGCTGCTGTGCCTGGAGCGGATGGACGCCATCCGCGACATCCGTCCCGCCGACGGGTACGCGGTCGTCGAACCCGGGGTGATCAACCAGCGGTTACGCGAGGCCGCCGCCGCCCACGGCCTGTGGTACGCGCCGGATCCGGCGTCCCGGGACTGGTGCACCATCGGTGGCAACATCGCGACCAACGCCGGTGGCCTGTGCTGTGTGAAGTACGGCAGCACCCGGGACTCCGTGCTCGGCCTCGAGGTGGTGCTGGCCGACGGGCGGGTCACCCGGGTCGGGCGCCGGGCCCTCAAGGGGGTGGCCGGCTACGACCTGGTCAGCCTGTTCGTCGGTAGCGAGGGCACCCTCGGCGTGATCACCGAGGCCCGGCTGCGGCTGCGTCCGCTGCCCGCCGCGCCGACCACCACGGTCGCGGTGTTCCCCGACCTGGCCAGCGCCGGCCGGGCGGTTGAAAAGATCATGAATGTCGCCACGCCGTCCCTGCTGGAGCTGATGGACGCGACGACGCTCGCCGCGGTCGAACGATTCCAGCCCATGGGCCTGGACGCCTCCGCCGCCGCGCTGCTCCTCGCCCAGAGCGACCTGCCGGGGCAGGCCGGCACGGCCGAGGCCGAGGCCGTCGCCAGCGTCTGCGAAGCCGCTGGCGCTACCGAGAGTTACCGTTCGGAGGACGCGGCGCAGGCCGACATGCTGCTGGCCGCCCGCCGGCTCGCCTTCCCCGCGCTGGAACACCTCGGCGCGTGGCTGCTCGACGACATCGCCGTACCGCGCTCACGCATCGTCGAGACGATCAGTGGCGTCGAACGCATCGCCGCGACCAGGGACGTCGTGATCGGCACCTTCGGCCATGCCGGGGACGGCAACCTGCATCCGATGATCGTGTATCCGCGTGACGATCCGGACGCTGAACGGCGCGCGCTCGCCGCGTTCGACGACCTGCTCGGCCTCGCGCTGCGGGTCGGTGGGACGGTCAGCGGCGAACACGGTGTCGGTGTGCTCAAGCGCCGCGGCCTGGCCGACGAACTGGACCCGGTGGCGCGGTCGCTGCACACCTCGATCAAACAGGCGCTCGACCCGACCGGCATCCTCAACCCCGGTAAGGCCCTGCCGCTGCGCCCGTGAGGCCCGCGATTTCCCGGGCTTCCCGGCTTCCCGGCTTCCGCGCGTCAGCGCTGAACAACCGGCGCGCCCGGGCTCGAACACCTCAGGCGCGCCGGCCGGCTCATCCCCGCCCACCCGTACGGAGCATGATCCAGACGAGTTTGTCGTTCGGTACGCTTTTCGGCCCCGTCGGCGTACACGACGACAAACTCGCGGCGATCTTCCTGGCTAGGCTGCCGCGCGGGCGGCCACTGCCTTCTCCGCGGCATCGCGAGACTGCTCGGCGAGTGGGATGAGGTCGGCCAGGGCCGGGTTGACCGCGGCCAGCGTCAACTCGACGTGGATGAAGTTGATGTCGGTCGCGCCGAGCGCGGTGAGCACGTGACGCAGGTAGGGCTCCTGGTGGTCGTTGCCCTCCTGGGGGGTGCCCGGGCCGTACGCCCCGCCACGGGCGGTGATGACCGTGACCGGCTTGCCGTCCAGCACGCTGGGCCCGCCCGACAGGCTGACGGTCCGGTCGACGACGATGACGGCGTCGATCCACGCCTTGAGCGTCGACGTGATCGACCAGTTGTACATCGGGACGGACAGCAGCAGAGCGTCCGCCGCCTCAAGCTCGGCGATGAGTTCCTCACGCTCGGCCCAGGCCGCGGCCTGCTCCGGCGACCGCGCGTCCGCCGGGGTCACCGAGGCGCTGACACCGTCCCAGCCGAGGTGCGAGGGCGGGTTGGCTGCGAGGTCACGGTAGGTCACAGTGCCGCCAGGGTGGTTCTCGGTCCAGGCGGTGGCGAAGCGGCCGGCGAAAGCCCGGGACTCCGAGGTCGGACTGACGCTTGAGTCGATGTGCAGGAGTGTGGACATGTGATCCCCTTGATCGGGCCGACAGTCGAGCCAACAGATGCGCGATAAAACGGTGTGCAGTCACGATCGTCTGTGACTACACGTATCTCTGATGGAGAATATCTCAGATCGCAAGCAGTAGAATGGGGGGGTGGAGCACTCGGACGCGCGGGAGGCGTCAAGGGAGACGTCGAAGGCGACGTCGGGATCGCGGACGGGCACAGCCTCGGCCACCGAGCTGCCGGAAGAAGTCCACGAAGACCTTGGCTGGCTGCTGACCCAGGTCCTGAACGGCTTCCTGGATGCCGCACAGGAAGCCGTCGGAGACTTCCCCGGGGGCCTTCGCGGCCTGCATGTACTTTCCGCAACCGCGAATGGCTGTTCCCGTAATCAACTGGAGGTCGCCCGCCGCCTCGGCATCGACCGATCGGTCATGGTGCGGCTCATCGACGACCTCGAACGCGGTGACCTGGTCAAGCGATGTCCCGACCCGGCCGACCGACGGGCCAGGCTCATCCGGCCGACCGACACCGGACTGCGCCAGCACGAGGAGATGACAGCGCGTCTGGACGTGGCCAAACAACACGTCCTCGCCCCGTTGAGCATCGACGAGCAGGAGTCCCTCACCGCCATGTTGCGGCGCGTGGTCATCGGCCTGCTCGCGGCCGGCCAGTCTCCGGAACCCTGCCTGAAAGAGGCCGAGACAGACCAGGAGCGGAGCCGGCGCCCCGCCTGAAGCGGGTTCGGCTCCGAAAGGCCGCGGCCGGGACGCCGCGAACCGTCCGCTATCCGTGCGTCGACGCGGTGATCCGGGCGAGTTTGCGGCCGACCTTGAGGTAGTAGTCGCCGGGCCGCTCGCCGAGCTTGTCCTTGACCAGGGCCGCGAGGGGCTCACGGGCCTCGTCCGCGGTGAGCGTGATCTGCTCCTGGCCGCCCTCGGCCTCGACGACGAGGCGCAGCCCGTTCTGCTGGGCGACGCGGCGGACGTCACCGTTGCTCCTGGCGAAGCCCAGCGCCTTCACCGCATCGGTCACCGACTGCCCCAGGTCGGCGACCTCGGGCAGGTTCTCGACGTCACCGAAGGCGCGCCGGGAGAAACGGGCGACGAACTCCTCCCGCGCCTTCATCGCGGCATCGACGCCGTGGACGGCAGCGGTGACCTCGCCCGCGAGGATCTTCTTGAGGTCCATCGGATGCAGCGACCCGGCGGCCAGCCGCTCCTCGGCGACGGCCAGCTCGGAGTCGAGCCACTCGCTCAGCGCCTGGAAGTAGGGCGTCACGAGCCGGTCCGGCACGGACATGATCTTCCCGAAGATCTCGCCGGCCGGCGCCGTCAACGGCACGTAGTTGCCCCTGGACTTGCTCATCTTGGCCCCGGTGCCGTCGGTGCCCTCGATCAGCGAGGTGGCGACCACCAGCTCGGGCACCTGCCCGCGGATGTGCATCACGTGCCGGCACATCTGCATGTTGAGGAACTGGTCGATGCCGCCGACCTCCAGGTCGGTGTTGATCTCCACCGAGTCCAGCGCCATGACCACGCTGTAGAGCACCTCGGCCAGGGAGAGCCCCTGCCCGGCGTCGAGCCGCTTGCGGAAGTCCTCACGCTGCAACGACATCGAGACGGGGATCTGCGCGGCGATCTCGATCAGCTGCGGCAGTTTGACCTCCCGCAGCCAGTCGCCGTTGCGGCGGAACCGGGCGCGGGTGAAGTCGAAGAACGGGGCGACCTGCTCACGGTAGGTGGCGAGGTTGCGGGCGATGTCCTCGTCGGTCAGCGCGGGACGCTCGTCGGAACGGCCGCTGGGATCACCGATCTTGGCGGTCACGTCACCGACGATGAACACCACCTGGTGCCCCATCCGCTGGAAGCGGCTGAGGATGAGCATCGGCACCGCGTGGCCCAGGTGGACCTCGTGACCGGTCGGGTCGATGCCGAACTTGGCGATGAACGGCCTGTCCTTCTTCGCCGCCTCCACGATCCGTTCGGCCAGGGCGTCCGCCGACGGCTGGAGCCGCTGGGAGCGCTGGGCGATGAGCGCGGCCTGCTCGGCCGGCGACAGGTCCGACAGGTCGGTGCCCCGGCGCTCGTTCGTCACCTCCAGCAGTTCGCGCACGACCGCGTCCGCGGTGAGGTTCGCGTTCGCGAGCAGAGCCGTGGCACGATCAACGGACGTGCTCAGTCGAGTCATCGAAGCTCTCCGGGACGTGGGGTGTGCCTGCCATCCTAACGGCGCCACGCCCGGATAATTCTTCCTGGATGAAGCCGAATTCAGTATATGATTTTTATCAATTAGACATATGATCATCATAAACTGAAGCAGTGGCACGCCAGTGCCCCGCTCGACCCCGCCCACGCCCGCCAGCCGCCATCCGCCCCGCAGCCGAACTCGGCAGCAGGCTCTGAAGCGACGGACTTCCGAGCTGCTTCAGGGCTCACTTCCGAGCCTGCCCCGCACCGCCCGCACGACACCGATCGCGTCTGGCTCCTGGTGTGGTCACCGCGGACAGGGCGGACAGGAGAGTACCGCCGAGTCAGCGTTCGGGCGTGGCCAAAATCTTGAACAGCATGGTGTTGGCGTTGGTCAGCGTCTGAGCGTCGACCCGGCGCAGGCATTCGCCCAGACCAGCCTTGGCCACAAACGTGACCAGGCCCATCACCGCCCACTGCCCCTCACCGAGGTCGACGCAGAACCCCTCGTCGGTGGCGTGCTCCACGACCAGGGCGACCAGCACGGTCGGTTCATCGACGATCTCGTTGTAGACCGTGGAGCTGATGACCAGCACCACCTGCGGCGCGGGGCCGGTGCCCGCGGTCCAGACCTCGCCGCGCCGCGGTGATCTCACTCGGTGGTGCCCGCGAGGTTGGGCAGCCCCGCCGTCGCGAGAGCCCGCTGGTTGGCTTCGCCGAAGGCGAGAGCGGCACGAGCCACCGCCGGATTGGCCTGCACCCAGGCTCCGTGCGCGGCGCAGCGCCGGCGCATGTCCTCAGCGTCGAGCACGCCCTCGACCCAGGCGTTCATCGAGGTGTGCTCGGCCTCGGCATACCGCCTGACCGCCTCGTACGCCTCGTCCGAGAGCCGAAGTGTGATCGTACGCGTCATGCCCGACATGCTAGCAAGATATGACAGCAATCCCTGCCGGCAACGCCGAACACGCCGTCGCACCGAGACAGCCCGGCCAGGTCACCGCCGTCTCGCCACCAGCGCCCCGCTCACACGCTGGTCGAACCAGCCAAGATCTCAGCCGGAACCCTCTGATCCGCGGCCGGGTGCGACAACCGGACGACGAGATCGCGGCAGCACCGCGGGAGCAGCACCCCGGGAAAGGGGTGAGGGTCACCCGGGTGGCTTCCGTCAGGTGGGCTGCGACCAGGCCTGGGCGAGCAGTTCGTAGGACCGGACCCGGTCGGTGTGATCGTGGTGATGAGCAGGCCGTCGACCACGCGGGGCCGGGATGCGGGCTGCCCGTCCGTCGCCGATGGCCCGACAGCCGGACTCGTGGCGGTATCGGCGGCTCCGCCGATGAATCTGCCCACGCTCGAACGGCCCAGCCCGAGATCGATGCGTCCGGGATGGATGTGCGCGATCGTTCCGAACTGTTCGGCGGTGACGACCGGCGTCTGGTAGGCCGTCTGCACCGCCCCCGACCCGACCCGGATCCGCTGGGTGGCGGCCGCGACCAGGGCGATCAGGACAGCGGGCGCGGCGGATACGACGCTCGGGGTCAGGTGGTGCTCGGCGAGCCAGTACCGGACATAGCCGAAACGCTCGACGTGCCGCGCAAGATCGAACACGTTGCGCAACGCGTCCCCGGCCGTCGAGCCCGAGGTGAGCGGCACGAGGTCGAGCACCGACAACGGGACGGGTTTTTCCGAAGGCATGTTGGCCAACGCCTTTCCAATCCACGGGCATTACTTTCCGTTATTACGATCATGCAATATGCACATACTCATCCGCGGAGCTTCTCCGGTTAAATTTACGTATCCACGGATCTTCTGATGCGTCACTTCCGCACATGCGGATGTCATGGTACTCTCTGCCCTGCGCGGTTCGTTCGGTCAATGAAAGCGGGACGGCTCCAACGGCGGGGCGGCCAGCAACTTTGATCCAGCCCCATTCCGGGAACCTCGCCCCGCCAGTGTCCCCGACCTTTTCGACCGGAGTCGTTTATCGGCCATGACTTCTTGATCTCCCGCGCCACCCGAAAAGGTGGCGAGAACCACCGCGCCCAACAGCAGGCACATCCACCCGCATCATCGGACAGACCCTTCTTCTGATCATTATCCGCGCTGTCCCAGGGCCCTGCCCCGGTGCCGGGAACAGCACGCCGCACCGGGAGTACCAGCTATTTCGTGGATGCACGACGCCATCACCACGAAACAGGCCGGTCACGGCCGGGGCATAGGCCCAGCACCTGACACCCGCGGCCGTGTGCGCAGCGACCGATGTTCACCTGGCATCCGCGGGCCCGGCGGTACCCGGCATACGAGCCTCCCGGCCCTGCCCGCCGGCGCCACGATTGCAAGCCGGGCCCACACCCACGGCTTTCCGGTGTTCACACAGGGAATTCACGCCGCATACCGGTGCCCGTTCCCCGGCGCGGGCACCGGTATGCCCGCCCATGGGCCGTCCACAAAACGAGAAAGCTGCCCGCCGCCCGCTGGCACCGTGGGACGGCCTGTTCAACACGCCGGCATCAGATGAGGAGTGATCATGGAAACAGGCCTGGTGGCGACCCCGTCCGACGCGCTCACACCGTCCGCGCGGGAGTTCTTTCTCCCCGAGCTGCCGCGTTCCCTCCCGTTCGCCTATCATCCGAAAGCCGCGCAGATCGAGTTCGCCTCCAACGGCTGGGTGCGGGCATACCTCGGCGAGTGTTTCGCCACCGAGGAGGACCTGCTGTTCTTCCTGCGCCAACGGAACGGGATCTACGGCCCGCTCACCGTGCCGGACGCCGACGAACAGCGGGCCGTCGACATCGCCGACTGGTACCAGTACGTGACGGTGATCGACAGCTTCGTCTCGGACCGGTCGGCCCTCGGCGCCGACGACACCGCGGCCAGAGAGATCTTCACCGGCGTCCTCGCCGACTTCCGCGGCGACGGCGACGGCGACGGCGACGGCAGCCGCGGCGGCGGCGGCCCGGCCGACAACTCCGCCTACGGCCGGGCGGCAAGGGACCTGTGGCGACGGATCAGCCCCGGCCTCAGCCCGGCCCAGATCTCCCGGTTCACCGCCGCGCTGGAGGCGTTCCTGCGCGGGTGCGCCACGGAGATCCACGCCAAGCTGACCGACAGCGTCCCGGACTACGAAAGCTGCCTGGCGGTACGGCTGGACAGTTTCGGCTGCGACTTCATCGAGCTGATGACGGAATACGGCGCGGCCGTGGACATGAGCGGCCTGCTGCCGCAGCTCGCCGAGGTCCACCTCCACTGCCGCCGGCAGATGATCATAATCAACGACCTGCTGTCCTGGCGGAAGGAACACGCGCAGGACGACAAGATGACCGTGGTGCGGGTCCTGATCGAACGGGACGGGCTCAGCCTCCAGGACGCCGTCAACCGGCTGTGCGAACTGGTCGCGCACCACGAGAAGGCGTATGTCGAGGCCCGCGACAAGCTGCTGTCCGGGCCGCTCGGCGAACGCGCGGACGTGCGTGCCTATCTCACCGCGGTGGACCATCTGATGGGCGGCAGCCAGGAATTCGAATACCTGACTCCACGCTATTTCGGCGACGGGTCGGTGTGGGACGGCTCGACCTCGGGATGGCTGGACCTCGACGCGCCCGTCACACGTTTCCGGCCGCAGCCCCGGCCCGTCGCCGGGACGGCCGGCGCACCGGCGGCTCCGACCGCGGCCGCGGCGACGCCGGCAGCGGTGGACGCCGGTGCGGCATCCGGCTGCCCCGTGCCGCGCGCGGCGGCGCCCGGTCGCCCCGTGCCGCACGCGGCGGCAGCCGGCTGCCCGGTGCCGCACGCGGCGG
>NZ_JWIO01000010.1:48839-52152 GCF_001017755.1 Protofrankia coriariae | reverse complement strand
TGTGGCGCCGGCCGTTGCGGTTCCTGTCCGCGCTGCCCGCCCAGGGCGACCTCGTCCAGATCGGTCTCGGGCCGCGTCCGGCCTACCTGGCCTGCCACCCCGAGGTGGTCACCCAGGTCCTGGTGGACTCACGCACCTTCGACAAGGGCGGGCCGCTGTTCGACAAGGCGCGGCTGCTCGTGGGCAACGGGCTCGTCAGCTCCATGCGGGAGGACCACCGCGTACAACGACGGATGATCCAGCCCGCGTTCCATCCCGCCCGGATGCCCGGCTACGCCCGCCTGATGCGCGAGGAGATCGCCGACGTCCTGGGCTCGTGGGAGGACCACCGGCCCATCGACATCAGCGAGGCGATGCACGCCCTGACCCTGCGGATCACCGCCCGTACCCTGTTCGCGACCACCGTCGGGGGACGTCCCATCATCCCGGAGGTCGCCTACTGCATGCCGATCATCATGCGGGGCGTCTACAAGCGGATGGTCGCGCCGATCGGCTGGCAGGAGAAGCTGCCCACGCCGGGCAACCGCCAGTTCAACCAGGTCCGGGAACGGATGCACACCGTCATCAGGGAGACGATCGAGTTCCAGCGACGCGCCGGGACGGACCACGGCGACCTGCTGTCGATCCTGATCGCGGCCCGTGACGAGGAGACCCGGCACCGGCTCAGCGACGAAGAGGTCTACGACCAGATCATGACCCTCCTCATCGGCGGGACGGAGACCACGGGGAACACCATGGCCTGGGCCTTCCACATCCTCGCCGAGCACCCGGAGGTGGAAGCCCGGCTGCACGCCGAGCTGGACGAGGTGCTTGGCGGCCGGCCACCGACGTTCGAGGACCTGCCGCGGCTGGACTACACCTGGCGGGTCCTGCACGAGACCCTGCGGATGTATCCGCCGGCCTGGCTGCTGACCCGCACGACCAGCAGGGACACCGAACTCGCCGGGCAGCGGCTGGCCAGGGGCGCCATCGTGATGTTCAGCCCGTACATGATGGGCCGCAACGCCGCCCTGTTCACCGACCCGGAACGGTTCGACCCGGACCGCTGGCTGCCCGAGCGGGCCGCGGGCATCCCGCGCGGCGCGATGGTGCCCTTCAGCGCGGGCAGCCGCAAGTGCATCGGTGACACCTTCGGCCGCGCGGAGACGACGCTCACGCTGGCCACGATCGCCACCCGCTGGAGCCTGCGCCCCACGCCCGGCGCCAGGCCGCGCACCACCGTCCCGAAGGCGTCGCTGGGCACCGGGCCGTACCTGATGATCCCGAAGCCGCGTGCCGCCGCCAGCGCGGGGCTCGCGCTGCGCACCGCCGGCTGAGCGGCCCCAGCCGAGCCACGCCGGCCAAGCCGGCCAAGCGATGCCGGCTGGCCAGCCCTTACGTCCGCCGCCCACCGCGGGCCACCCACCGCGGGCCACCTACCGCGGGCCGCCCCCGGCCCGTGTCCTGCCGAAGAAGGGCCCGTCCCATGAGCGAGTACACCCCGCCGCTGCGGGTCACGTCGCCGGCCGCCCTCGACACCCTGGCGCGGTGCCGGGACCTCGTCCTGCCGGCGCTGCGCGAGACCATCGACCGGCTGCACCCCTGGCTCGGGCGGATGGCGTCGTTCACGTTCGACTGGTGCGACTCCGACGGCACACCGACCGTGCGCGGCACCGGCAACAACAGCGGTGGCGGCAACAGCGGTGGCGGCAACGGCAACGGCGGCGGTGGNGGCGGTGGCGGCGGCAAGGCGCTGCGGCCGGCACTCGCCGTCCTCGCCGCCGAGGCCGTCGGCGCCCCGGCACAGGCCGCGGTCGCCGGGGCGGTCGCCGTCGAGCTGGTGCACGCGTTCTCACTCGTCCACGACGACATCATGGACGGCGACGAGCGGCGCCGGCACCGGGCCACCGCCTGGAAGGCGTTCGGGGTGGGCCCGGCCGTCCTGGCCGGTGACGCGCTGCTCGCCCTCGCCCTGGACACCCTCGCCCACAGCACCGGCCGGCTCGCCCCGGCGACCAGGTCGGCGGCGATGAGCCTGCTGTCGACGTCACTGGTCGAGCTGGTCAACGGGCAGGCCGCCGACATCGCCTTCGAATACCGGCCGTGGACCGGCCCGGACGCGGTGACCGTCGAGGAGTACCGGACCATGGCGACGCGCAAGACCGGGTCGCTGCTGGGCTGCGCGTCGGCGCTGGGAGCGCTGCTCGGTGGCGCTCCGCCCGAGATGGTCACGGCGATGTCCCTGGTGGGCCGCGACCTGGGAACCGCCTTCCAGGCGGTCGACGACCTGCTGGGTATCTGGGGGGATCCGGCGGTCACCGGCAAGCCGGTGTTCAACGACCTCCGCCTGCGCAAGAAGACCCTTCCCGTGATCTGCGCGCTGGCCGGCTCGACGGCGTCGGCCCAGCAGCTCGCGGACCTGCTGGCCATGCCGCTGGACACCCCGGACGCGGAGTGGACGCTGCGCCGGACGGCGGCCCTCATCAGCAAGGCCGGCGGCCGGTCCTTCACCACCGCCCAGGCCCATCTGCATCTCGACCGCGCCCTGCGGACCCTCGACAGCGCCGCGATGGAACGTACGGCCGCCGCGGAACTGATCACGCTGTCCGAGTTCGTCGTCAATCGCACCCACTGATCCGCGGGCACGACTATGCCCGCGCCTTCCAGCACATCGCCTTCCAGCACGTCCGGAACAAAGGAGATCCACGGATGACGGCAACCGTCCCGGGCGTCGCGTCGGCTCCCGGCCGACTCCCGCTGCTGGGCCACATGCACCGGATGCTCAGCGAGCCACGCAGGTTCTTCGAGTCGCTGCGTGACAGCGGTGACATCGTCACCATCGGCCTCGGGCCGGCACGGGCCTACGTCATCAACAATCCCGTCTGGGTGCACCAGATCCTCACCAGGGACGTCCGCAAACTCGACAAGGGCATCGCCTACGAGAAGTCGGCGCCCTTCCTCGGCAACGGGCTGCTGAACTCCACCGAACCGACTCACATGGCGCACCGCCGGCTGATGCAGCCGGCGTTCCACGCGACCCGGATCGCCGGTTACGCCGACCAGATGCGGCAGGCCGCCGAACAGCGCGCCGCCGGCTGGCGGGACGGCCAGACCGTGGAGTTCGTCCAGGAGATCCACACCTTCGCGGTGGCCGTGGTGTGCCGAGCGCTGTTCTCCTCCGATCTCGGTGACAGCGTCGCGGTCGAGGTCGAGGAGACCTTTCCCGTCCTGCTCAAAGGCGTGGCCAGACGGATCGCCTTCCCGGTCGGCTGGCTGGAGAGGCTGCCGACACCGGGCAACCGCCGCTTCGAGCGGGCCCGCCGCCGGCTCGACG
>NZ_JWIO01000010.1:35124-48831 GCF_001017755.1 Protofrankia coriariae | reverse complement strand
CGGGCCCGCCGCCGGCTCGACGAGGCGCTGACGGACGTCATCGCCCAGTACCGGCAACGGGGTGCCACCGACGGTGACCTGATGGCGCTGCTGCTGGCCGCCCGCGCCGACGGCGACCGCCCGGGCCTCACCGACCAGGAGATCCACGACGAGGCCATGGCGCTGTTCCTGGGCGGGGTGGAGACCGCGCGGGACGTGCTGAGCTGGACCTGTCACCTGCTCAGCCGGCACCCCGACATCCAGCAACGGCTCGCCGCCGAGGTGGACACGGTGCTGGCCGGCCGGCCCCCCGGCTATTCGGCGCTGGCCGACCTGGTCTACCTGCGGCAGGTTCTCACCGAGGCGCTGCGGCTGTTCCCACCGGGCTGGCTGCTGTCCCGGCGGACCATGACGGAACTCGTGCTCGGCGAACACCGGATACCACCCGGAAGCAACGTGCTGTTCTCCCTGCACGCCATCCAGCGTGATCCGGCGGTCTACACCGTTCCCGAGGTCTTCGACCCGGACCGGTGGAGTGACGAGGGCACCGCGGCCATCCCCCGTGTTTCCTTCCTCCCTTTCGGTGCGGGCAACCGGAGCTGTATCGGCGAGCCGTTCGCCTGGGCGGAAATGATGATTTTCATGGCGGCGGTCGTCGCCCGCTGGACGCTGCACCCGAAACCCGGTTACAAGGTGCGCCCGAGCCGCTCGACGATGCTCCAGCCCACACGCGTGCCACTCGTCGTCCAGGCCCGACGGCCCGCCGCCCGGACGGCCTGACCGGCCCCGCTCCCCACACACGTCCGACGTCCACATACGTTCGACGTCCACACACGTTCGACAATGGCCGGCCGACCGCCGGCCGATACCCAACCCGTACAAGGACATCCATATGAGACCGAGAAATCCGTCCGGCTGTACCACCTGGCTCCGCCGCGCGGCGGGTGCCGGGCTGGCCGGTGTGCTGCTCACCGCCTGTGGGTCGGGCGGCACGGGCGGCGCGGGTGCCGCCGGGGCCGTTCCGAAGCCCGGCGGCCGGCTGACCTTCGCGGTGACCTCCGACTTCGGCTGCCTCGACCCCCAGCAGGTCAGCTCGATCGACTCGGTCTACCCTGCACGTCAACTCGTGGACTCCCTGACCGACCAGGACCCGGCCACCGGAAAGATCGTCCCGTGGCTGGCCGAGCGATGGGAGATCAGCCCGGACGCGACGACGTTCACCTTCCACCTGCGTCCGGGCGCGACCTTCAGCGACGGCAGCCCGGTCGACGCCCGGGCCGTCAAGGCGAACTTCGACACCGCCGGGAAGCTCGGGACCATCGCCGCCCAGGCAGCCAGCTACCTGCAGGGCTACCGCGACACCACGATCGTCGACGACCTGACCGCCCGGGTGTCCTTCAGCAGGCCGGCGGCCCAGTTCCTGCAGGCGACCTCCACCCACACCCTCGGGCTGGTGTCCCCCGCCAGCACGGCGAAGCCTCCGGCCGAACGGTGTACGTCAGGCATCGTGGGCTCAGGACCGTTCACCCTGGGCAGCTACCAGAAGAACCAGTCGATCACGCTGAACAAGCGGGCCGACTACCGCTGGGGCTCGACGCTGTGGAAGCAGCAGGGGCCGGCCTACCTTGACCAGATCGTCTTCCAGGTCATCCCCGAGTCCGGGATCCGCAACGGCAGCCTGCGGTCCGGGGCGATCGACGGCGACTCCGCGGTGGCATCCCAGGACGAGGCGAGCCTGCGCACGGACGGCTTCACGCTGCAGTACCGCTCCGCCCCCGGCCTGCCCTACGGGTTCAGTGTGAACACCGGACGCTCGCCCCTCGACGACACGGCGGTGCGCCGCGCCGTCTCCCGGGCCATCAACCGGCAGGAGATCGTCAGCACCGTCCTCACCCCGCTGACAAAGCCGGTGACAAGCCCGCTGGCCAGTTCCACCCCCGGCTACGTGAACCTCGCGGCGGACCTCGTCTTCGCCCCCGACGAGGCAAGGAAACTGCTGGACGACGCCGGCTGGCGCCCGGGGCCGGACGGCATCCGCGTCAAGGACGGAAATCCCCTTCAGCTCACCGTCCAGTACTTCACCGGCCAGACGTCGGCAAAAGCGATACTGGAGCTGATCCAGCAGCAGTTGCGGGCCGTCGGCATCGCGGCGGCCCTGCACGAGGAACCGGTCACCAATGGCGGCAGGGTGGTCCAGGCGAAAGGCTACGACCTGCTCTGGGGGCACACCAAGGGAGCCGACCCCGACGTGCTGCGGGCCCAGTACTCAAGCACCGGCCTGAACTTCAACAACCTCAGGCCCGGCCCGCTGGACGACCTTCTCACCCGGCAGGCCGCCACCGCCGACCAGAACGCCCGCATGGCGCTCGTCAGACAGGCGCAGGAACTTATTCTCACCAACCAGTACAACGTCCCCGTCATCGAACTGACCGTCATCCTGGGTTTGTCCGCCAAGGTGCACGACGTTGTTCTGAACGCCGACGCCCGGCTGCAGTTCCACGACACCTGGAAATCCTGACGGCTCAACCCAGGTGCTCCGTTGTCTCGGCCGCCGGGCCGGGTGGCGGCGCCTTGCGCGCTTCCTCGCCCACCGGCCCGGCCTGATCGCCTCGATCCTCGTGGTGGCTGTCGTACTGGTCGCGGCGTTCGCGCCCGGTGCGTTGACCTCCGCGAACCCGATCGTCGGGATCCCCGCGGACAGGCTGCGCCCCCCGAGTGCCCAGCATCTGTTCGGAACCGATCAGCTCGGCCGCGACCTGTTCGCCCGGGTCGTGCACGGCGCGGCGCTCTCGCTGCGAACGACCATGATCGCCGTCGCGGTCGGGCTGGTCGCGGGATCCGCCATCGGTCTTGTCACCGGCTTCGCGGGCGGCCCGGCCGACGAGATCATCATGCGGGTCGTCGACGTGCTGCTCGCGATCCCGTCGCTGCTGCTGTCCCTGGCGCTGGTGACGGCGCTCGGGGTCGGGACGGTCAGCGTGGCGGTCGCCGTCGGAGTACCGACCGTCGCGAACTTCGCCCGGGTGATGCGGGCGGAGACGCTCCGGCTCCGTGGCGCAGTCTTCGTCGAGGCCGCCCGGTGCGCGGGCGTCCGGTGGGGGCAGGTACTCAGTCGGCACGTCCTGCCGCATGCGTGTGGCCCGGTGACGGCCCTCGCGGCCCTGGAGTTCGGCGCCGCGATCCTCACGGTCTCGGGTCTGAGCTTCCTCGGCTACGGTGCCGCCCCACCCACCCCCGAATGGGGTTCACTGGTGGCGAACGGCCGTAACTACCTGGCCACGTCGTGGTGGTTGTCCACCCTGCCGGGCCTGACAATCACGCTCACGGTGCTGGCGACCAACCGCATCGCCCGCGCGCTCGACGGCGAATGGGCGCGGGCCTGGTGAAGCGTCCGGACGCAGACGGACGCAGACGGACGCAGACGCGCCGAACGGTACCGGCGGCGTGCCGCCGACCGCGGCCACGAACCCGGCCGCACGGATATTGAAGATCGACAACTTGCCGGACGACCCATCCACCGGGCAGGCCGCTTCCCGGCGGATCTCCGGTCACCTGTCACCGCCATGAGATCACCGTCGCATCAGGAGCGGCCCGCCCAGAAGGTGCCCTGCCCGACCATCTCGACATTCGTCCGCGCGAGCGTGATGTGCTTGGCCACCCTGTGGATGTCAAGGAAACAGCTGTCCAGCCGGCTGGCGGCATACCGGGAACTCCATCCCGGCCAGGTCGTAGAGCGTGTCCACGGCGGACACGGTGTTCTCACCCACGGCCGCGGCCGTCAGACGGATCAGAGCGCTGAGGTCATCCCCGCCGTTCCCGCCACCCGCCGCAGCCTGATCGGCACCGTCGTTCTCGCAGGCGACGGGACGGTCGGGAACTATCGGTGCGCCGCGTCGTTCTGGGTGGCGTCGAGGAAGGCGAGCAGGCGGTCGTTGACGTCGCTGCCGTGTTCGAAGCCGGGTCCGTGCCCGACGCCGGGGAGAGAATATCGGTGTGGAGGTGCGGCACCAGCCTGGCCCGCATCCCGGGCGCTCCCGGGATGCGGCAGCGGGCCGCGTTCACCACGGTCAGCGTCAGGAGTACGTCCATCTGCTGCCAGGGACACGCACTGCCGGGAACACCATCGAGATCATTAGGGTCATTCGCACCGCGGTGGAGGTGGCCCAGTGAGCGCCGAGCCGATCATCCTCTTGGATCCTGCCACGGATGCGGGGTTGATTGTCGCCGCTACCGAACATACGTTCGCATGCCAGATGCAGACCTTCGCATGGGCGGCGGCCAACACCAACCTGCCGGCCAGCGAGCGGGCCATAGCCCGGGCCATGACTGGACGCGCCCGGGCCGTGTCCCCGTTGACACAGGCCCAGATGAACGCGCAACTCCACCAGACCGGAGGAAGCCGATGAGCGCGATCCCGTTCCCATTCGACGACGACGAAGGCGTCATCGACGGCCCCGACGGGCCGGTCGTCAACCTCGGCCTGGATCCGAAGACCGACCGGGAACTGATCGCGCTCAGCCGACTCCACGACATCCTCAGCGAGACCTCGGCCATGCGCGCGCAGGCCGCGGACCCCGCGCTGGACGACGTGTGCCGGGCCGAAGCCCGAGGATGGATCAAAGCCGCCCACGCGATCTTCTCCGTGGTCGACGACCTACCCGACGGCGCCCTGTGAGCCGGACGTGACGTCCTCCCCCGCGCGAACGCGGGGGATTCCAACTACACGAAAGCTGGTTCGCGTTGTCGAGGTTCGCGGTTCGGGCCGCACCGGGTCGACCCGGTGGAGCTTCATCCGTGTCGGGCCGGGGGAACCCGTGCCGGGCTGGGATGACGGGGAGGAGCTGATCGCCGGCGCGAACGCCCTGCGTCAACGCACGCCGGTGGAGCCGTCCGACCCCGCGTTGGTCATGTACACGTCGGGAACGACCGGGCGCGCCAAGGGAGTGGTGCTCACGCACGCCAACCTGTGGTGGCACAACGTCGGAATCGTCCTGGCACTCGATATCGCCCACGACGACGTGTCGCTGGTGTGCGCGCCGATGTTCCACATCGGCGCACTGAACGTCACGACGATCGCGACATGGATCAAGGGCGGAAGGCTGGTCATCCACCAGGCCTTCGAGCCGCAGGCGGTGCTGGAGAGCCTGGAACGCGAGCGGGTCACCACCATGTTCGGCGTCCCGGTCATGTGTGAGGCGCTCTCGGCCCTGCCCGGGTTCGACGCGGCTGACCTCTCCGCCCTCCGACTGATCATTACGGGGGGTGCGCCGGTGCCCATCGGGCTGATCCGTCGCTTCCAGGAGCGCGGCGTCGACCTGGCCCAGGGCTACGGGCTGACCGAGGCCGCGCCGGTGGCGTCCTTCCTCACCGCCGAGAACGCCGCGCGCAAGATCGGCTCCGCCGGGCGGCCCCTGCTGCTGTGCGATGCGCGGGTCGTGGACGCAACCGGGGCTCCGGTGCCCCCGGGCGTGCACGGCGAGATCGAGCTCCGGGGCCCGAACGTGACCCCGGGATACCTCGATGATCCGGAGAACACAGCGCTGGCTTTCAACGGCCAGTGGCTGCGGACCGGAGATGGCGGCCGCCTCGACGACGAGGGCTTCGTATTCGTCTCCGACCGCATCAAAGACATGATCATTTCGGGCGGCGAGAACGTCTACCCCGCGGAGGTGGAGGAGGCGCTGTTCGACCATCCCGCCGTGGCCGAGGTGGCGGTCATCGGGACGCCCGATCCCAGGTGGGGCGATGGCGTCTGCGCGGTCGTCGTGCCGAAGCCGGGGGCCACCATGGGCCTGGAGGAGCTGCGCACCTTCGCCGCTCGACGCATCGGACGCTACAAGCTCCCCCGACGGCTGGAGCTCGTCGAAGCCGTACCACGGAACGCCACCGGCAAGGTGCTCAAGACCGAACTGCGCAAGCGCTACGCCTGACTCACGGTCCCGGCATCACGGTGCCGGGACCGTGAGTCAGGATCACCGCGATGTGGAGGTCTACGAAGCTACGAAGGATCGGGTGCGCCTGTAGGTCTTCAAGGAGAACCACACGATCCTTCACGAGATCGACACGCGAGACGCAGTGGACTGCCTCACGGCCTTCAACAGCTATGTCATCATGACCAGCGCCGCGAACGACAGGTTCGGGTGGCCGGCCGGGCTGTCGTCAGTCGGCCGGTAGGCCGTAAGAGCTCACCAGATCTCCCGTTCCCTGATCGACGAACCGCCACAGCCGGGAGATCTTCCGCTCGGAGAAGCGGCGGCAGGCATGTTCGCGGCGAGTACCCTCACACGTCGATCGGGCACGGCCAGGAGGCGGAGCTGGGCACGGCGGTCCGTAGCCGCGCACGAAGCCACCGGGCCGCAGGTGAACCGGGAGGAGTGGGGGCATGCCCTGCTTACCCTGTCCGCGGCGTTGATCCGCCGGGACCATCCGGAACCGGAAGAGGCTGCCCGGGTCGACGTCCAGGTCCTGGACGTCGTCGACGGCGCCATCCCACCCACACCGTGACCCAGCGCCCCGGGGAGATGCTGGGCATGCTGGCGGACTATCGGACCCTGCCCGCCGTGGTCGACTTCGGGGGGATCGGGGGATCGCCCCCCGGAAAACATCGCGGCCCGCCGGGAAGCTGGACGGAGTCCAGCGACCACGGCGGGCCAGCTCGTGGAGGTGGCGGGAATCGAACCCTCCCAGGAGCCGGATGGAAACGAGTGACAGTAGGCGGAAGTGCCTGTGCCGCAACGGGTTTCGACTCGGAAACGAGTGCGCGCGACCGGCCGCGAACCCGGAAAATCGGAACCGGCGTGCGCACCACGTGCGCACCAGCACCCGCGGCAGACGGCTTCCTAGCGGTGTGACGCTCCGTGACGTGCGCCGGGCCGCCTCGCTGTCCGGCGAGGCCTAGCGCACGTTCACACCGCCAGACCGCGCCGATCAGCCCCGGGTCCAGCGGCCGTTGGACCATCGCGAGCGACTCGGCCAGATCTCATGGTTCGGGTCCCACCAGAGGACATGGAAGACGTTCCCGACGCGCAGACCGTAGATCCGGATCGGCCCACCATGCCGAAGGCGCGAGACACGGTCTTGGTCGTCGAGGCCGAGCCGTTCCCACCGCCTGCTGGCCTCGCCGTTGGGGAATCCCCGCTGGAGGGAGTAGTCCTTCCCCGGTTCCTCGCCGTTGTCGAACAGCTCGTGCATGGTCATGGTCTCGAACCACTTGAGGTGCTCGCGGAGCCCGGCCCACACCTCAGGCGTGATCGCCCACGGACCTTCGGTGTCCGCGAGGTTGAACCGCCAGCAGATCCGCGCAGAACTCGCGCTTTCGTCGGGCACCCTGGAGGCGCGTCGGGGTGCTTCGTGCTGCTTCGACGGGATCGTGACAGCGGGGGGCTTCTTGGGTCGTCGCCCCTTGCCCATCAGTCTTCGGGAACCGTCGAGCCGCGGACAGGCTCGCTTGGGCTGCCCTCCTGGAGCAGGGAACCGTAGTAGTCGGCCATGACCGCGGGATCGATGACCTCGGAGCCCCGCTCAAGCGGTTGCAGCCCCTGACGTGCTTCCTGCCAGGGCCGTTCGCTGTGCGACAGGACGCTGAGCTGCTGGGCGGTGAAGTCCCCGTAGGCGTTCAGCACCTCGTCGATGCTCTCGCGCTGCGCGTCAGTGAGCGCGTCGATGCGGCCCCCGGGCCAGGGTGCTTCCACCGTGTACCGGCCGCGGTGCTTGGCGTAGAGGGCTGGGACGACAGGGCCGTTGGCCCAGGCTTCGATCGGCTCGGGGAACAGGACCTCGTCGTCCCAGACGAAGTGCCAGGCCTGCGAGTAGTAGACGAGCTTCTGGAGCTTCATGGCGGTCATGGGGCCCGCCTTGTCGAGGATGTAGGCGGCGACGTCGTGCACGGATGGCATCTGCCCAGCACCTCCCCCCGGTGGTCGCGTCCGACGCGGCGACACTGGAACAACGCCAGATCTACTATCCATCATTTCCCCCCTTGATACTGCGTAGAACACGCTGCAACGTAGCAGGTTCCGTTCATCACCTAGCCCGGATGAGCTGGTCGCGGAAGCCGACGATCTGGCCCAGCGCGGTGAACAGGCAGGCGAGGGCTTGGTGCTCGTTCATGCGGATGCCCGGACCGCGTCGGGATGGCACCGGGGGCACGGGACACCGCCAGGACGGCCGGTGTCCGTCCGGAACGACACGTTGGCCTCCAGGACAGCCGGGGCGTGGCCCATGTCCCCGCCGCAGGAGCCGCACCACGGGGGCACGCTCGCGCTGGCCGTACGGGGCGGGGGTGCCATCCATCCCGTCCAGCCCGGTTCGGCTGTTCTGGTGGTGTCTGGGCGGCATTCCGGGCATGTCCCGTCGGGGCGGAACCTGGCGGCCGGGTGGGTGAGGCACACCAGCTTGGACGGGTCCCCGGCCGGGCCGGACGCGGTGGCCTTGGCCATCTCCTCGTCCAGGGCCCGGCGGGACCGCTCCCGGTCGGTCTCCCTGCGCGGCCGGCGGGCGTTGGCGGTCATGTGCACGGGCCAGCCGGAGCTGGACGCCGCGGGCGGGACCACCGCCGGCAGGAACCGGGTGGGAGCCGCCTCGACCGCCGTCCGCAGGTAGGCGGCTGGGTCCGACACGGCACGCGGGGTGCCGTCCTTCGCCCGCAGCACCATCGCCACACCCTTCCCGGCGAGATCCCGGTCGATCGTCCGGCCGGTGTGCTCGAGCACCGCGTCGATGAGGACCTGGACCAGGTCGACGGCCGAGCCGACAGCGGGAGTCGCAGTTGGAACAGTTGAAACACGGGTGTGGGTGCCGTCGTCATCAGCGGCCCCCTCGACGGCGTCCGCCTGCCGTACGCCGTCCGGTTGGGCTTGGCGGACGCAGTCCAGCAGCACCGTCACAGGGTCGACACCCGGCGGGAGTTCCCCGCCCAGCTCCTCAGCGAGCACACCCGGCTCGACACCTGCGGCGAGGCGGTCGGCGACCGCGTCCACCAGCTGGTGACGTGCGGCACTGTCGAGCACCACCCCGAAGCCGATCACCTCACGGTCGACCAGCGATTCCGCGGTGAGCATCCACGGGCCGGAAGCCGACGACGGAACCGCTGATCCCTCGTCCCTCTCGCTGCCTGTAGTGGAGCCGGCCGGGCTGGGGTCGGGAGAGGGCGTCGAGGGGTGAGGGTCCGGCGAGGCGGTACCGGCCACGGCGGGAGGCGGGCTGACGGTCACAGCCCGGGGGTTATCCACATGATGATTTTGTTCGCGCGCGTGCGCGAGATCATCATCATCAAAATGTTCTTCTAAGAACTGATCTTCTGAGAGTTGGTCTTCTTGATGACCGACCGGTTTCCATGAGACGGCAGACCGTGAGACGGAAACCGGTAGCACGGTCCGCGTGCTCGGTTCGTCGCCATCCGTCGATACGTCCAGGTCGGACCGTGTTACCGGATCCGGTAGTACGGTGGCTGTGCCCGAGTCGTCGCGTTCCGGAACATCCCTGACAATCCAGGGTTCCGATGTCCACCGGCCGCCGTCTCTGCGGACGCGCCGTGGTCGGGCGAGGTATCCGGTCGCCACCAGCCCTTTCAGGGCGTTGTCGACCGCGCGGCGGCCGTCCTGCGGGAACGCCTGCCGGATCGTCTCCGTGGTGACCTCGTATCCGTCCCGGTGAGACAGCAGCCACGCGAGGATGCCGCGGGCAAGGCCGGACAGGTCCCGGTTGCGCACGATGGCGTTGGGGACGCGGGTGTAGCTGGCCGTGCTGGTGCGGATGACCTTCATCGCATCACCGGCCGGGAGCGAGCGAGAGTGCGGCGCCTCGGGTCGGGCAGGCTGCCGCGGGCAGAATGAACCACGGGTCGTGAGCCCTTCTTGCGAAAGGGTGATCGGCTAAGGGCCCGTTCCGGTGTTGCTGCACTGGGCGGGCCCGCTTCATGCGTGGGTGGGGCGGGTCAGCTACGCCTGGCGGCCCACGCCCGGATCTCATCCGCCACCCACAGCCGCGCGTGGTGCAGCCGGTAGGCGGCAGCGGGTAGGCCCTGTAGCCCAAGTACCTCGTGTGGACGCACCCCGAGGTACTCGGCGACGTCGGCCGCCGCCCACATCTCGGGTAGCGACTCGGCCGCGACATCCCGGACGGCTTCGGGCCGGTGGATGGCGATCCAGTTTTCGACGTCCGCGGGATGCCAGAACGGCACCGCGCCTTGCAGGCCGCGAGCGGCAGGCAGGGGGAATGCTCCGGTCTTGGTGAGCTGGCGGGCACGCTCACGGGAGATCCCGAGCCGGGCCGCGATGTCGCTGGTGGTCCAGAACTGCGGCTCATCTGGTCGGGTCACACCTCCAATCGTGGCATGGCGCAGACACATACGGTTGCGCTATCAGGTGGCACAAGACCACTATTGCGCTTGTGCCACTGTATGCCCTAACGTCAACGGCGACCACTTCGACCAAGGAGGACACGTGAGCGACCAAGACGGGATCGACCCGCTGATCAGTCCTGGTCAGGCCGTCGCGCTACTACGCGACAAGGGCCTGAACGTCGACGCCCGGACCCTCCGCCGGTGGGCGACCTCCGGGCGCATCCCCGCCCGCAAGATCCCATCCGGCCAGTTCCGCTACCGGCGCAGTGACGTACTCGTGATCGCGGACGACCTCACCGGCGCAGCCTGACCCGCAACGCAAGGCAGCCCCGAACCGGTGATTCCAGCACCGGCCGGGGCCTACGGACCACCTGACAAGGCAGGAGACCCGCACCTGATGTTGTACCGCCCGATCCGCCTCACCGTCCGCCAGCGCCTGGCCCACCAGGCCCGCCGTGTCGCTCTCACCGCGGCCACCCGGGTGCTCGACCTGGTCGCCCCGGCCGAGGTCGCCCCGGCGCTGCCCGCCGCCGTCCCGGCCGCAGTCGAGCCGAAGCCGACCATTCCCGCGCTGTTCGCCCCGGGCGAGCTGCCCGACGTCGAGGTGATCGACGCCGCGGCGGTCGCGTTCGACCGGGCCGCCGACCTCGCCCGCATCGCAGACCGAGGCAAGCGGAAGGCCCGGCGGCTGCTCGACCGGCTCCCGGACGGGGTGTACGGCCGGGTGACCGTCGAGCGGGTGCCCTCGGCGAAGACCACCCCAGACATGGAGCAGATCCGCGCCGACTACGCCCGCGCCGGACTCGGTGACGTGCCGATGAAGCCGGTCGCGCCGACGCTGAAAGTCACCGTGGCCCCGGCCGCGCCGGTCGAGCTGGTGGCCGCCTGATGAGCACCGACGACCTGTTCGCCAGCCACCCCGACCTGATCGAACTGGAAGCGGACAACGCCTACAGCGCCGGTTTCCTCGCCGTCGCCGCAGCGATCCGCGCCTACGAGGATGCCGCGGCCAACCCCGACATCCCCCCGATCCCCCGCCTGATCATGATCTACATAGCGCGAGGCGCCGAACTCGCCGTCCAAGCCCTCATCGACTGCCTCAACGACGACGGAGACGAGCTCGCTCTCCTGCACGGCTGGCTGGTCACGATCGCCAAAGACCCGACCGAACGCGTCGACATCCGAAGGGCTCGGGAGTGGGAGGCGGCCGGGTACCGGACAGCCCTGAACATGATCACCCGCCTGCCCATCTTCGAGGACCTCGGTCTCGCCAAGGTAGCTGGGGGTGCCCGGTGACCACGCCGATCCTGCCCGACTTCCCGCCGGTCGACCCGGCGTTCGTAGAGCCCACGGTCGCTGACCTGACCGAAGCGTCCGGACGGGTGGCCCAGTACGGGCCGAACGCGGTCCGCGTCACCACGTTCATGCTCGTCACGGACGCTCTGACAGGTGCGTTGACCCGCGGCAGCATGAGCGAGCTCGTTCGGTCGGTGCGTCAGCTTGCCGCCGTGGACCGGGCGGTTATCGCGTACCAGCGGGGCGAACTCATCACCGGTGAGGCTGGCGACGTGCCAGTACCGGCCGTCCCGCCCGCGGCCGCCGAGTACGCGGTGACGACCGCGGCCGGCGCCGACGTCGACGACGACGACGACGAGCAGGAGCTCGACAGCGAACCCGAGCAGATCGTCACCATCGACTACTGCGAGGACTGCGGTAACCGGGTCCCTGACTGCGCGTGCACCGGTGACGACCAGGTCGACGCCAGCACGGACGGCCTGGACTACGTCGACCTGGACGACGTCGGCGCGATCGTCCGGCTGGCCACCGGTGTCACGCTCCACGTGGCTCCGTACGCGCTCGGCCCGGGCGAGGTGGGCTACGTCGGCGCCACAATCCGGCTACCAGGCGACCGGCGGACGCTGATCCTGATGAACCGCGCCGAGCTGGACGCCTTCAATGCTGCCCTCGACACTGCGGCGCGGGTCTCGTTCGACGAGGTGCCGGCTGTCCCTCCGGCGGTGGCCGAGTACGCGGTCATGCGGACGGCCGATGGTGACGTCACCCTGACGGCCACCGTCCAGCCGGCGGACGCCGACGGCGACGTGACGGCGGTCGACGTGGCCCGGGCGACGGTGGCCGAGTGGACCGCGGCCGGCATCCCTGCCCGCCTCGTTGGCACCGACGGCGTGGTGGTCCCTCCCGCGGTGGCCGAGTACGCGGTGGTGACCGCGGCCGGCGGTGACGTCACCCTGATCTCCGTCGTCGACGTGGACGACCCGACCGAGCCGGCTGCGGCTGCCGAGTCCGCCGACGCCGGCGCAGTGTCCGCCGCTGTCCTCGATGGTGTCGCGTGCCTCTTCTGCGGCGCGGACCTGACCGTGCCCGGTGTCGTCTCCGTGCCGGCCGGTGTCGTGGACGGACGCCAGGTGTTCGCCTGCCAGATGCACACAGGCTCCGCCGACGGCGACGTGGCGGAGGTGACCCGGTGAGCCGGCCGTGTGGAGTGTGCGACGGGCTCGGCGTGGTGGACGGTGCGTCGTGCCCGACCTGCTTCCCGCGGGCCCGTACCGCCGAGCGCGGTGCGAGGAAGAGCCCGAAGGCGGTCACGATCCCGACGTCGGTCAAGGAGCTCAAGAACCTGATCGGCAAGAAGCGGATCGACAAGACGAAGAGCAAGGACGGGATGACGACCCGGGACCGGCTCACCGGCCGGGAGACGGTGACGCTCACCCCCGCCCAGCGGCGGGAGCTTGCCCGGCGTCAGGCCGCGGCGAAGAAGAGAGGCAGGCGATGAACGGGGAACGGCTGTACCGCATCCGCTGGGCCGTCCGCGCCGTGCTGGGCCTTGGGCTGGCTGCGTCGATCGCGGCGAACGTCCTTGCTGCCCGGCCGTCGGTCCCCGGCCGGGTCATCGCCGCATGGTCGCCGGTCGCGTTGCTGCTGACCATCGAACTGATCTCCCGGGTGCCGGTGCACCGGCCGTCACTGGCGTGGGTGCGCCGGGGTGCCACCGCGGTCATCTCCGGGATCGCCGCGTGGGTCTCGTACTGGCACATGGTCGAGGTCTGCTCCCGCTACGGGGAGACGGCCACGTCGGCGCATCTGATCCCGTTCTCGGTTGACGGCCTGGTGGTCGTGGCGTCGGTGTGCCTGGTCGAGATCGGCGGGCAGGTGCGGGCGGACGCGGCCGGGGTGGCCGACCCTGCCCTCGAGGCCATGGCGAACCCTCAACCCCTGATTGAGACTCACGCCGGCGAATCGGAGATCGTCGACAGCCCCGGCTATGACCGTGACCCGCAACTGGCCGGCACGGTCGAGCCACTGAATCCGGCAGTGGATGAGCCGTCCGGGCCACCAGCCGAGCCACCGAGCCATGCCAGCGGCTC
>NZ_JWIO01000010.1:27261-35114 GCF_001017755.1 Protofrankia coriariae | reverse complement strand
GAGCCATGCCAGCGGCTCGACCCGGCATCGGGTGGCCGAACTGGTCAGCCGGATCCCGGCCGACGACCCGCGGTCGGACCGGCAGCTGGCCACCGAGTGGGCGCCGATGGTCGGTGTCACGGTGTCGACCGTTCGCAACCATCTGTCAGCGCTACGCCGGGCGGAGGTGACCGCGTCATGACCGACATGCGCGCGGAAATCCGCTCCCTGCGGTGGTGGGCCACTACCGGGATCGTCCTGCTGGCCGTGGTGGTCCTGGTCCTGCGGATCGTCGGCCTGGTCGTCGTCGCGGTCGTGGATGCGGCCGAACGGATCGAGATCGCCGTGTCGACCGCGGCCGGGATCTCCCCGCTGGGCGCGTCCACGCTGGTCCTGCCCGCCGACGTGCCGGTCCCGGGCTGGACCCCCCGGGAGGCCGGCGATGACCGAACCGGCACAACTCGACAAGGACACCGCCGTGGGCGAAGTCGTCCCGGGCCCGTGGGTGCCGGCCCTCCCCGAACAGGTCGAGCCGGCCACGCCGGTCACCCCGGCCGCGGGTACGCCCCTGGACGGCGTGGTGCTGCCCGCCCGGCGTCCGATGGTCGACGAACCGCTGCGGCTGCCGGTGTGGCTGACGGATGCGACCGTGGCCCGCGCCCGGATCGACTACGGCGGCCGGGTCGCGGTCCGGGCGTCGGTCCGCAGCCTGCGCCGGTCACCGGTGGCCATCCTGCGCGGGGTGTGGCGCGGTGGCCGGTTCTGGTGGCGATGGGTCCGCGCCGAAGACCTGGCAGCCGAGCTCCGGGACGCGGCCACCGGCAAGCTCGGCAAGGACGTGTTCATCGTCCGGGATCATCGGCGGATCCGCTGGTACCTCACCGGCGCCACCCTGGCGACAACCGGGGCTGCCGAGACGGTCGCCGCGGTCATGGTCGGCGAATGGGTGCCGGTCATCTCCGGCCTCGCCGCGGCCGCCACGGCGGCGGTTGCCGGACGGCGGATGCGTCTGCCGGGCGAGCCGGCCGGGTACGGCGCCGACCGGGACATCCGCGTGGGCCTGGCCCCGGAGCATCTGAACGCGGCGTTCCGCGCGGCCGGGCTGCTCAAGGCCGACCGGGCGCTGATCCTGTGCGCGCCGATCGTCCGGGAGGGTGCCGGCTGGCTGTCCACCGTCGACCTGCCGCTCGGCGGCGGGAAGACCGCGGCCGACGCCATCCGGAAACGGGACACCATCGCCGCAGAACTCGGCGTGGACGAAATCCAGCTGGACATGTCCCGGGTCCGGGCCCATCAGGGAGGGCACGGCCGGCGGCTGTCGTTCTGGGTCTGCGACGACGACCCGTATCTCGGGAAGCCGCTCATCTCCGGGCTGGTCGACGTCGACCGGTTCGACTTCTGGCGGCCGGTGCCGTTCGGCCGGGACGCCCGCGGCCGGCGGATCGACATCGGCCTGTTGTGGCAGAGCGCGTTCTTCGGCGGCCTCCCCCGCCGCGGGAAGACGTTCTCGATGCGGCTGCTGGTGGCCGCGGCCGTGCTGGACCCGTGGGTGCGGCTCTACCTCGCCGACGGCAAGGGCGGCGCGGACTTCAAGCCGGCCGGCGGGGTCGCGCACCGGTATGTCCGCGGCGCCGACGATGCCGACCTGGCCGCGTTCGAGGCCATGCTCGACGAGCTGATCGCCGAGATGTCCCGGCGGTTCGCGCTGTTCGCCAGCCTGCCCACCAGCGTGTGCCCGGAAGGCAAGCTCACCCCGGAGATCATGCGCCGGTACGGCCTGCCGCTGATCCTCGTGGTCGTCGACGAGCTCCAGGAGTACTTCGAGGCGCTGGAGACCGAGAAGGACCGGGCGCGGATCATCGGCAAGCTCGCGCGGATCGCCCGGCGCGGGCCGGCAGCCGGGTTCATGCCGGTCTACGCCTCCCAGCGGCCGGACGCCAAGAGCGTCCCGACGAAGCTGCGGGAGATCGTCTCCTACCGCTACAGCACGCAGGTCGTCGACAAGACGTCGTCGGACATGGTGTTGGGCGACGGGAAGGCCGCGGCCGGGGCGGACGCCTCCATGCTGTCCGAAGAGCACGTCGGGGTCGGAGTGCTGGTCACCGGCCCGGCGTCGTTCGTCACGGTGAAGGCGGACTACCTCGACAACCCGGCGTTCGAGCGGGTGTGCGCCCGCGGCCGGGCGTTGCGGCTGGCCGAAGGCACCCTGACCGGGCAGGCGTGCGGGGACATCGCCGCGGCGGCCGGCACGGCCGGCTACACCATCCCGCAGGTGATCGGCGACGTGATGGAGGTCTTCGGGCCGCGGACCCGGATGTGGACCGCGGATATCCTCGCCGGCCTGGTCGACGTCGACGAGGACAGCTACGGCGACTGGGACGCGGACATCCTCGCGGCCGAGCTGGACCGCGCCGGGGTCAAGCGCACCACCAAGCAGGTGAAGATCGACGGGGAGAACCGGGCCGGGTACACCCTGCGCGACATCGAAGGCGCGATCCCGCCGGACGTGCTCGCGGCCCGGCCGGTAGAGGGGGCCCCGCCTACCGGCCCGCTCCCCCCTGGTACCGACCCGGCCGGCAGCCACAGCAGCCATCCGTAGACACCCCCCGCTACCGGCGTAGCAGGCCCGGTAGAGCCCTGCGACCTGCGCGGTAGCGGCGGTAGCGGGGGTGCGCCCCACCCGCCCAGGACGGCCACACAGGCCCGTCCGTACCCGAAGGAGAACCGATGTTCGGCAAGAAGGCCACGCACGTTCTGACCGCCACCCACACCGACGGCAGCCCGCTCGGCCCCCTCGGGGGCACCGCGGCCGTCTACGGCCGCCGGGACCTCAAGACCCGGCTGGACGCCGCCAAGGACCGGCCCGACGTGACCGTCACCGTCCGCCGGCTCCGCCGCCGCGACCGGCGCATCTGACCCCACGCCGACAACGCACACGACCCCGGTCTCGAGAATCCCTCAGGCCGGGGTCGCTGCGTGAACGGCCCACGGCCGGTGTTCACCCCTCGGGGGGTATGCGGCGCTCCGTACCAGCTCCTCGCGCGTCCGGGACGTGGTGTGCTGGTTCAGGCGACGATGCCGTCGGGGATGGGGGTGACCTCGATGGTGGGGATGTCGCCTGAGAGCTGCATGCCCTTCTGGGCGAGCCAGACCATGACGGTCACCTCGTCGTCGAGGTTCAGGTCGGCGAACGGGCCCGGTGGGGGTGTAGGCGACCTTCGTTCCGAGGGCGATGTCTTCGATCGTGAGGGTGAGAACCTCCGGGGGCCAGTCCAACGGCCCGTCATCCCACGGCAGAACCTGATCTTTCTGGCCGTAGATCTCTCCGCGAGCTGTCCACATGTGCTTCCGCTCCCCCAGTTGCGACGAGTCCTCGCGCGGGAGTGAAGACCGACCAATATCACTACCCACCCGCGCCCGGGGCGCACCGATCTTACGGGCATCCGTAAGATCGCTAAGCGATGACTCCCACCCGCGCCCGGGTCGCACCCCCGGGCATCTTGGACCGGTGTCTGAGACCGGGCCAGTTCCCCACACGCCCGGGTCGCACGCCCGGCGACACCTTCGAGCCTCCTCGAAGGTGATGACTCCCATCCGCGCCCGGGCGCACGTGGACGTCAGCAAAGTTGAAGTTCACCGAGGGTCAGCTCCCCGCACGCCCGGGTCGCACGGAGCGGTCTTGTAGCTGACCACAAGATCGGCCGCCAGCTCCCCGCGCGCCCGGGTCGCGCCCCTGGGTGAGCTGGTCAGACCGGCTCCCAGAACGGCCGGAACGGTCCCGGCTTCGGCGGGTCGGGCTCAACGGGCGTGCTCAGCCGGGGAAGGCTGATGACCCGGCAGCGCTCGCACAGTTCCCGCGGCGGGATCCGGTAGGCGTCCAGCCCGGTCTTGGGCCGGCGGTGGTCACGGCAACGGAGGACGATACCGGTCACCATGCGGTCCATGACGCCATTGTGGCGATGCGGGTGACCGACGTGCCACAGGCGGGCACAGGCGGACCACGGCATGGCTCTGTCCCCAGCGCGCCCGGGCCGGAAGTCTGACCCGTCAGGGATCGCGATCCTCCCGCGACGCTCCCTCCGCTTGCTCGCGCTCGATGCGGGCGGCGATGGCGTCGTAGATCGGCCGGACGCGGCGACGGCGCTCGACCGTCCATCCGCCGCTGACGTAGAACGCCGCGAGATCACGCAGCAGACCGGCCCGGTGCGGGTGGTCGTCTGGGACCAGCGCCATCACGGCCGGCGGGATGACGGCGGCATCTTCCTCTTCCGTCGTCATGCCAACATTGTCCGAAGATAGTAATCAAACGGCTACAAAGCGGTCAGAATGGGCCACAGTGTGGTCTTCGAGTGCGCGTCTAGGTGAGACAGCGCATCACACTGGCAGTGTGAGGGTCAGGGGGTGTCGCTACTACCGACACCCTTCCCCTCCCCGCCCGGGGTGGACTTCGTCGGGGGTCATATGGCGCCGCAGGGCGGCGACGGATTCGGGCGAGGAGACGACCATCCAGGGTTTCCGCCAGCCCTTCGCGCGGGCGGGGCGGCCGGCTACCGGCTGCTGTCCGGACCGCGGCCGGGTGCCCGCACCGTCCGGTCGACCTTCCCATGCGGGCACCAGCCGGCCACCGCGGGCGGCTCGACCCTTCAGCGAAGCGCGGCGACGATCCGCAGGCGCAGCACCTCGTCGGGAAGGCTGTCAACAGGCCGCCAGGCTGCGGCTGCGACCTCCTCGGCCTGGAGATCCCCGACATCGGCCGCGGTGCGGAAGACGAACCGGAAGTCGACGTGCTGATGCTCAGGCTCGCCCTTGGCGGAGTTGGCGGGGATCGGATGGACGTCGATGTGGACCGGCCCGTCAGATGCCAGGGTCACCGCGGTGGCGGAGATGCCGGTCTCCTCGAGCAGTTCGCGCAGGGCAGCTTCCCGCAGGGAGGCGTCCGCCGTCTCCAGGTGGCCGCCGGGCAGCAGCCACCGGCCCAAAGCCAGGTGGCGGATCTGCAGGATCTCCCCGCCAGGTCGGGCGAGGACCGCTCCGGCGGTCGCGTGGCCACGGAACTCGCTGCGGGAGGTGAGGTCTGCCCCATCCTCCAAGAGGCCGAACACGGGGTCGAGGGCGCCCTTGTCTTCCGGGTAGGCGTCAAGGTAGCCGTTCAAGGTTGCACGGATGTGCTCTGCCGTAATAGGCACAGAAGATCACCTGTTGAAGTAGTTGAGCCAGATCGCCGCGATCGCGGCACGGTCGGCGCCGGAGACCTCGTGGATGCCGGAGGGCAGGGCGCCGCGGGTGAGCATGCTGATCCCGGCGATTATCTCGGCCTGGACAAGGTAGATGAACGGGCCCACGCTCGCGCCGTGCAGGAAGTTCACGGCGTTCCCGCTGTTCGCCAGGTAGAAGTAGTGGCCGGTGGTCTGGTAGCGGTCCACGTGCTCGCTGACCTTCGCGCGTGTGTAGACCGCGGGTAGTCCGGTCAGCTCCAGTTCGTCTTCGCTGCTGGTGACGGTGGCCACGTAGGCGCCGTTACGCAGGTGCGGGAAGTCCTCGCCGCGGAGGGAGATCGCCCCGGTCGCGCAGAGCACGAGCCCGGCGTCGTTCAGCGCCCTCTCACGGTCCCGGGCGACGGTGAAGCCCTGCGCGAGAGCCTGGGTGCGGCGGACCGGGTCCACGTCGTACACGGTGACCAGCACACCTTTGGCGTGCAGGAGACGGGCGATCGAGCTGCCTAACTTCCCGAAGCCGATCACGAGGGCGGGGCGGCCATGGAGGATGTCACCGCGGCCGCGCATGACCGCCTCGGCGGAGAACACCACGGACTGGCCGATGAGGAAGTCCTCGGGTTCCTTCAGCGGAGACCGGGCGACAGAGACCACCGGGCACGGGAGCTTTTCAAGGTCCGCGTAGCGACGGTGACCGTTCTCGGTGTCCTCGACAACCCCGACAAGCTGGCCGGAGAAGTGGCCGTGCAGGTGGGCCAGGGTCGGGGCGAAGTAGCCGCCGATGTCGAGCAGCATGATCCGTTCGCCTCTGGCGCGGGTCTCGAAGTAGTCCAGCGCCGTGCCTGTGGCGCTGAACAGATCGCGGGAGAGGGCGTCGACCGGGATGGACTGCTCAACTTCGCGCCGGGCCGCAGGGTCGATCGACTTCGGTTTGGGCAGCACCGCCCGCAGACGGCTTGTCGCCGCGACCGCGCGGACGAACCCCGGCCGTTCGGGGAGCAGATGAGTGATCAGGAAGGTGGTGGCCTGTTCATCGGAAGCGAACCGAGAGACGATCTTCGTGAAGAACGCGTCACGTCGGGCCCGCTCGAAGGACTCCATCACAGTTCCGCCTCGTCAGATCATGTCGTCGTACTCGCCGGCCTTCACCGCGCCGACGAACCGAGCCCACGCCGCCGGCGTAACCCCGATCGGCCGGCCGAGCGACGACCGGATCAGCACCAGATGCGGCCCGCGGGCAACCTCCACCGCGTCCACCGCCCTCGGGTCCGGGACGGACGGCTGCCGCCAGGACGAAGTGACCTGCGCAACGTCGCGCGGGACGCACACGGAAGATCCTTTCTAGCTGGGCCTGAAATGGGCGGGTCTGGTCTTAGCTCCCCGGTCGGGGAGTGTGGAACGGGAAGGTGATCGGCACCACGCGGCCGTCCAATCCGCGGCTTTTCGCGTGATGATCGGCGGCGGCCACGCTGTGAAACGGCAACAGCACCTCGACCGGCTGCTGATCCGGGCCGTAGACCACGACGGCGTAGAGCACCGCGTCCGCCGGCACGTCGGGCCGGGGTCGGGTCTGGATCCCGCAGGTCCCGGTACGTAGCACGACATCTCCCGTTCGTGGATCGGCTGCGTGGCCGGCCGGTTATCGTGCCGACACGACTACGACACATCGCGTATGTGGGGTAACGGCACCCTGTAACAGGCGGCCGTACGTAACCCGTTACGGGTAACGGGTTACGTCTGTTACCTCCCTTGCGCGATGCCGGGAGGCAGCGATGAGCGACGGCGGAGCCAAGCGGGAGTTGGCCGACCGGATCCGGGAGCTACGCCACGCCGTCGGGTACAGCCAGGAACGGCTTGCCGCGTTGATCGGCTTTCAACGCGCCTACCTCTCCCAGGCCGAGTCCGGCCGGACCGTGCCCTCCGAGAACCTCATCGACGCGTTGGACGCGGCACTGGACGCCGGCGGGGAACTGCGTACGCTGCGAGCCCAAGCGTGGCAACAGCAACGGACACGGCGGCATAGCACACCCGGTCCGCAGCGGGGACGAGGGGAGGAACCCACGAACCGGCGACGGATACTCCAAGCCTCAGCGCTCGCCGCAGCGGCCGACGTCGCAGCCGATCTGTACCACCGGATCACCGCGGCGGAACCAGACCGGCTAACCCTGGACGAGCTCGAAGCCGACCTGGACGAGATCGCAGCCACCTACACGACCGTGCCGCACGCGGTGGCCGCCCCCCGCGTCATCGATGGCTGGCGGCAGGTCGAGACCGCGCTCGACAGGCGAACATCCGCATCCACCCATGCCCGGCTCACCCTGCTTGGTGGGCAGTTCGCCTACTACCTCGGCCGGGTGGCGTTCAACACCGGCGACATGCGTTCCGCCCGCCGGTTCGCCACCCTCGCTGAGCATCATGCCGCTGAAAGCGGAGAACCGGTGCTGTGCGCGTCGATCGCGGCATTACGATCATCGATCGCCTACTGGACGGGCCGTCACCAACAAGCCCTCGGTCATCTGCTCGCCGCGCGCCCCTATGACCATCCCTACACGCGCGCGCGGATGGCCGCGTACGAGGCGCGGACGTACGCGGCTCTCGGCGATATGGAAGCCGCGGTGCAGGCATTGAACCGGATGGAAGCCGCGGCCGGCGACCACCCGC
>NZ_JWIO01000010.1:25862-27256 GCF_001017755.1 Protofrankia coriariae | reverse complement strand
GGCCGGCGACCACCCGCCGCGGCCGGGTAGCACCCCGGTCGGAGAGGCCGAGGTGGGAATGTTCCGCGCCGGTGTGGCCCTGGCAATGGGAGACGGGATCGCTGCGGAACGCTGGTCCCTGGCCTCCACCGACGCCTACGGGATGACGGCGGGGACCTTCTGCACCGAGGAACAGGCCCACGCCCGGCTCAGCCTGTCCATCGCCTACCTGCGTCGACCCAACCCGGAACCGGACACGGCGGCCACCATCGGTGTACAGGTGCTCGAAACGCTGGCGGCGCATCCCACGCACACCGTGGCGCTGAAGGCACGCCGGCTCGCGGGTTTCTTCCAGCCGGCGCATCGGCAGATCCCCGCCGTACGCGAGTACAGCGCGCTGGTCCGCGGCATGCCCGTAGCGGCGTTGACCTCCGGAGACGAGCCGTGACCCTCGCCCTGGACGTACCGACGATCGTCACAGACCGGCTGGTCCTACGCTGCATCGACGCGGCCGACCTCAACCGGTGGGTCGAGATCGCCTCCAAGCCGGAGTTCTACCGCTACCTCAGCGGCCCAACGGACCGGGCGTCGGCATGGCGGAACATAGCGTTGCAACTCGGTCACTGGGTTCTGCGCGGATATGGCCTGTGGGCTGTCGACGAGACGGCTACCGGCTCCATGGTGGGCAGGGTCGGCCTGTGGGGTGAGGAAGACTGGCCGGGGGTGGAAGCGGTCTGGTTCCTCGACCCTGCCGTGTGGGGCCGCGGGTACGCGACGGAGGCGGGCGCGGCGGCCGTCCGGTTCGCCTTCGAGAAGGTCGGCACGGACGAGGTGATCTCGGTGATCCGACCGGACAACGTCCGGTCAGTCCGAGTCGCCGAACGGCTCGGGAAGACCTTCCAACGGACGGAACACCTCCACGGCGCTGACAAGTCCGTCTACGCGATCACCCGGGGCGAGTGGGAGGCCCGTACTGACAGGTGAACTCCGGCATGTGCCGGATGGAGCGTCGTTGCGCTGCCTGCTGGCGGAGCTCCGCCACAACCCGGTCATGCTGGGCATTCCGCTCGAGGCGGTGGGCGGCGCACAGAACATCATCGGGCGGTTGGGGTCCGGTGCAGTCGTCGTGCTCGCAGGTCACATAGCAATCTTGCTACCCGGCGAGATGGGCCGCGAGGGTGTAGGCGGCGTGGCGGTCGAGGTTGTGTCGGGCCCGGTCGTATCGGCGGGTGGTGCGCGGGTCGGCGTGGCCGGCGGCGTCCTGGACGTCGCGCAGGCTCACCCCGGCGTCCAGCGCGAGCGTGACGAAGCTGTGCCGGAGGCTGTGCGGGCTCAGCTTGTCCGCGCTGGTGATGCCCGCGGCCCGGGCCAGCCGGCGGATCAGCCGGAACACGGCGGGTTCGTCCATCCGCCTG
>NZ_JWIO01000010.1:5910-25855 GCF_001017755.1 Protofrankia coriariae | reverse complement strand
GCGGGTTCGTCCATCCGCCTGCCGGTGCGGGTGGCGAACAGCGGCCCGGTGGTGCAGCCGTCCAGGTAGGCGTCGATGGCGTGGGCGACCGATGGGGCCAGCGGCACGGTTGCCCGTTTCCCGCCCTTGCGGACAATCCGGAGAACCCGGTGCCCGCGCTCCACGTCGAGGTCGTCGACGTCAGCGGCCAGGACCTCACCGACGCGAAGACCGTTACCGGCCAGCAGTCCGATCAGCGCGTGAGCGCGGGGGCTGTCGGCTGCTGCGGCGGCGAGCAGGGCGCGCACCTCGTCACGGTCCAGGCCGGTGGTCTGCGAGTCGTCACCGAGCCGCGGGCGTTTGACGTGGGTCAGCGGTGATCGGGTGAGCACGTCTTCCGTGACGAGGTAGGCGAAGAACGATGCCAGCGCGGACAGTCGACGGGCGACCGTGGCCGGGGTGCGGCCGTCGACTTCTTCGAGTCCGCGGGCGTAGGCGTCGACGTGGCTACGGTTTGCGCCGGTGACGGTGATGTCGTGCGCTGCGCACCAGCCGGCGAAGTCCCGGAGGTCACGGGCGTAGGCCGTGCGGGTGTGCGCTGACCGGTAACCGAGCAGCCAGCCGGCCGCGTACCGGCTCAGCGGGTCGGAGTCTTCGGTGGGTGCGAGAGCGGACGCGGCCCGGGTAACGATCTCAGTCACGAACAACAGGATAACCGGCATTATCCTGTATTAATATGATCTTCCTGCTGGCCTGAGTCCGGGACCATCGCTCGCACCTCGTCGGGGCGATCGAGCGCGCCTGCGCGGCCTGCGCGAACAGCGGACACGATCCGGTCGACCACTTCGTGGGCGCCCGGCGCATGGTACAGACCCGAAGATCACGGTTCCAGGGTCCTGGAAGCGTCGGGGCGGTGCAGGGGCTCGATGAGGATGAGGTGAGTACTACTCACGTCATCGACTCGATGGGCCGCCCTCAGCAGACAACGATCATCTCCGAGCCAGGATGAACGTTCGCGGGCGGTGTTGCCGGATGGCGGGCAGTGGGCACGTGCGCCGTGCTCGGGCTCAGCAACCCGCGTACGTCGCTGGCCGTGCTCGATGATGACGAGAAGGGTACGGACACTATCCGCACCCTCGGCGGTGGCTTCAGCGGCGGCCAGGTCGTCACTGTAGGGATGGCCACGCGCACTCCTTAAAACCCCAGCGGGTTACCTGCGTCGAGTTTGTTGTAGGGGGCTCGGTCGAGCTGCCACATCGTGTGCATCGGCAACACCGGGGAAAGCTGGAGTCGCACACACCACGTGTTGATCGACCCCGATGTGAAATGCTCGATCCGTTCGATGAACGCCTCGATGGTGGTTCCCGGTGCGAGGCTCGGCAGGTCACCGATGGTGATCCGGTCGCCGATCTCCAGGGAGAGCAGCGGCTGCCACAACGCCGCGTTCGCGAACGGCTTGAACAGCACGCTCTCCACGCGGACCTTCGGCGCCGCGGTCCGGGCGAGCTTGGCCAGCCCGTGCACCTCTGCCTCGGCGTCCGAGCGGATCGCCAGCTCGATTGACGATCCCTCGGCGAGCTCGTAGGTGTCTATCGAAGTCTGGTCGACAACGGTGATCGTGCCGCTGGTGGTACGGGTCACCTCGGTCGAGTTGACGAGCCGGGAATCGTCCTTCGCCGGCCGTAGATCCTCTTTCGCAGGGGACATGACGCCGGTGAACGTGTACCGGCTGGTCCGGTTCACCCGGTGATGCCGGTTCCGCATGACGACCGCGCCATCCGGGCCCATGTACAGTTCCCCGGCGCCGTAGCCGGTGATGGCCTGCGCGAGGCCGAGCACGGACGTTTTCTCCGCCCAGTCACGGGCCAGAAGATCGGTGAGGCCAACATCGATACGGGTGTCGACGATCGGCCAGTCAGTCAGGTCAAGGACCCCACCGACACGGTTTCCCTCGTTTTCGAGGAAGCCACCGAACCGGCCTACAACATCGAGTGCGTAGATTTCCCCGGCGGGGAGAATCCTGTTCCAGAAGGCGACATGTCCCATGCGGCCCTGGAAGTGGAAATCGAGCACCGATGACCAGGGATGCCAGGCGCCACCGAGATCTGCCCTGGCGGGCATCCCCCAGGTCAGCGGGTTGCCGGTGAGGGCGACGTTCGCGACCTCTCCGCCGTCCAGATAGACTCGGCAGCGACCCCACGTGCCGTCCGTCGGGTCGTAGGTGAGCACCACATTGTGATAGCCGCCGTCCACATAGTTCACCCCGCTCGTGTACACGGTTTCGGACGGGGTAATGACCTTCAGCGCACCGCTGGTTTCAAACTGGATCTGGAATCCAGACAGAAGATCGTTGAAGCCGGGGACAATCTGCCGGAACAGGATCCGGGCGATCGAGATCGGTGGGGCTGTGGAGAACCACAGCATCATCGACCACGGGCCGTCGAGAGCAAGAGCCCCCGGCGCGGACGTCAGGTCCAGCACGTTCCCGGCGCCGTTGGTCGTGTCGACGTTGACCGCCAGCGACGACGATCCGGCATCCGAGTTCCGCCCCATCTCCGTCTCCGGCAAAACCGAGTCGGCACCGAACCCGCCACCACCCCACCCGTATTTCGACGTGAGAATCTGGGCCATCCCGCCCGTGCCGGCGATGTTCCCCGCCGCCGTCGATTCCTGCGGCTCAACACACGGGTAGTACGAGCGTGGGCCGGTGAGCAGCACCTGAGCCCGGTACGGCGGGGGAATCCTCCGTTTCGACAGCAGCCGGAACGCGTCGACCGCGCGGAGCTCGACCTCACTCCAGCCGTGGCCGGGGATCGACTGGTACCAGCCGGTCGCGTAGCCCACACAGATCGGATAGAGAGTGCCGGCGTAGTCGGCGACGAGGGTGACGCGCTGACGGATATCGACGTCGTAGCCGGCCCCGTCCGGGGTGAGCTGCCCGTCGCCGTTCGCCAGCACCCAGGAGAACTCGGACGCCTCGAAGTTGTCCTGGTCGGATGAGCGTCCACGGCGCTCGCCGGGGCGGGCACGGAGCCGCTGGCCGAGGTCTACACCAAAGTAGTGGATCTTCCAGCCGTCGACGTGATGGGCCTCGCCTGCCGCCGCACCCGCGACGCTGGCCCCGAGCTTCCACCTGACCGCGGTGGCGGGGATCTCCGTGAACAGGCCGATCATCGTCCAGCCGTCGCTGTTTGTGTAGCCGGCACCCTCGGCCTGTACCTGGCTGTCCGTGTACAGGTCGACGCTGGCCGAGTTCTGCCACGTCGACGTGACCGTCACGGTCCGGTTTGCGACCCCGGCGGCCGGGCGGACGGGCACCCACAGCAGGCACAGCCGGCCCGCAGCAAGCGTGATTTCCCCAGCCCCGAGAACCAGACTCGCTGATGCCGCCCCGGTCGACCCGCTACGGGTCAAGGTGAGGCTGTTCGCGCCCGCGAACGGCTTGCGGGTGGAGATATCGAAGGTGGTGTTCGCGCCCGCGACCCAGCCGGCCACGCCGGCTTCCATCGTCGAATAGGCCGCGAACGGGTCCCGGAGGAGCACGACGGCATCCGACAGAGGCGCCGCGTCGAACACGACCCCCAGCCGGGGGATCGGCTGCCCCGGCATCCCGGTCTGGGCCAGCGGGGACGCGGTCAGGTAGGTGACGGTGAGCTCGTCGTAGGTGTGGGTGCGCTGCGCGGCGTCGGCGCCGTTGTTCCCGGCGAGCTGCACCCGGCCGGCCGCGGTGGTGGCGCTGTTCGTGCCGGTGTAGTCCCATGCGGCCGGCTCGGAACCGGCGGCGCTCCACACCTTCGCGGAAATGGCGGTTCCCTCGGCGCGGAGCCGTATCCACACCCCACCAGCCGGAATCGTTTTCGTCACGGTCGCGAGGACCGTGCTGGCGACAAGGACCCCGTTAGCGGCCCGAACCGTGTAATCCCCACCCTGCGGGTTGATCTCAAGGAAATAGCCGGCAGCGGGGAAAGCATCGTTGATGCTCGGGTCTCCCCACACCCCGGACCCTCGAATACCCACCACGGTGTGGGATTCCGCGGCCACCGTGCCCGGGGTGTAGCGAACGAGCAGTTCACAGTCCGCGACCGCGGTCATCCCGGATGCGTGCTGCCGGGCCGCCGTGGTATACGCGCTCGTGCCGGTCCGGAGCCGGCCCGCATTCCCCTGAATGTCGGAGCTGGCCCCGGTCCGATGTGCGCTCGTCCAACTGGCGGACCAGGGGTCGCCGTTTGTGCCGGTGAACTGCTCGTAGAAGTTGATCCGCATCGTTCAGGCCCCGAGCAGATCCCGCAGGTCGCCCCGGGCCTGCGCCTGCGCGCGCTGCTCGGGGCTGGCAGCATCGAAATCTTCCCCGGACCACTGCCGACCCGGGGTGATCTCGGCCGGGACGGGGCCGCCCATGATCGCGGCGAGTTGGCCCGCCTCGAACGCGGCGGCGATGTCCTCGGCGGAAGCGCTGTCGAGCCAGCGGGCGTCGCGCTGCTCTACATCGCGGGTTGCCCGCCGTCCGCCGGTCATCCCGCCTCCCGCAGGCCAGCGCCCATGATCCGCCGGATATAGCCGGCCGGGTCCGCGGCGAAAGCCTGGTTGTTGCTGGGGCCGACGTTCGCCGGGGTGAGGTTGGTACCGGCGGGCACCCGATGCGACAGCATGTGCAGCAGCACGCCGAGCAGATCACCCGGTTCGAGGTAGTTGATCTGACGGCGGTCTACCGCTATGGCGCGGTGGCTGTACCCGGCCGGGGCCGCGCCGAGACCGGCGTCGAGAGGTGCGCAGGTGTCGCACTGCCCGACGCCGTGCCGGGACAGAGCGGCCTGCCATTGGCCGTGTAGCTCCTGCCGGGCTACGACCGCTTCGACCAGCGCGGCCGTGGCCTCCACGGCGACGTCGAGCCGGTTGACGATCTCGTCCGCGTCGCCAGCGTGACTGATGATCTCGGCGCGGAGGGCCTCCAGCTCCCGCAGCCGTTCGGCGTTGGCCTCGCGGTCGAGGCGCTCCGCGGTGCGGGCGGCCCGGGCGTCCAGCAGCCTGCCGATCAAGCCTCGGGCTTGATCGGCTTCCTCGGTGCTGGCCGCCTCATCGAGGGCGGTGAGGGCGGTGTTCAAAGCGTCGGTGCTGCTCTTCGTCATGGTCAGACCTCCGTCGGGGTGACGAGATCGGCGAGGACAGCCCAGTCGGTGTGCGCGCCGGGCACCTTGTGCATGACCTCCCTGAGCACACCGGCGAGCACGCCGGTCACGTCGGGCTGGCCTGACGTGACACGGGCGCGCAGGTGGGCGGCGAGAGAGTTGGCGGCCTTGCTCGCGTCCTCCGCCTCGAGGCGGGCACGGGCATCGGAGGCCATCTGGCGGGTCTTCTGGATGACGAGGGCTTCGTACTGGGTGACCATCTCCGAGGTGGTGGCGGTGACCATCTCGTGGGCGAGACGCTCAATCGTGGGGGTCGGGGCTGTCATGCGTGGGGGCCTCCAGATCAGTCAAGATCAGCCACCGGTTGCCGATCATCCGGGCCGGGACCTTCCCCTGCCGGGCGAGCCGAGTCGCGTGCTGTCGGCTGGTACCGGCCCGGCGTGCGTACTCGGAGGCGGACACCTCCGCGGTGGTGGTGTCCTCGGTGACTGCGTTGATCGTGGACTGGACCGGAGAAACAGGTTCCGAACGGAACGGGGCGGCTGGGGCGGGTATCCCGCGCCGGTGTCGGCCGGCCGCGTCGTGCAGCGCGGCGAGCAGGGCACGGAGCTCCGGCGAGACGCCGGGTGCTCCGTGCTCCCGGCCTCGGTGCGCGGTGCCTCGCAGGAGGTCGGCGAGCACGTCACCGGCGAGCCGGGCAGGCACGTGCACATCGTCCCGGGGCGAGGCGGCCCGGGACGCCGCGTCCAGCAGGACCAGCGCAGGCCCCCACAGAGGCCGTGGTGCCGTGTCCAACAATCCCCGGAGCCGGGCAAGCTCGGGGGCGTCAGCGGCGACTACAGCCGCCAGGAAGGCACGGACGCCCCGAGACGGCAGCACTCGCAGATGGCTGTCGAGCCGGCCGAGCTCAGCACGGCTGAGGACCAAGGCGAGCTTGCCGCGGAGCTGTTCCAGCACCTCGGCGTACTCGGTGACGTGCGCGTGTACCAGGTCCAGGTCGACGAGCTCGGCGAACGAGGTCACCTCGCGTTCGGGGATGGCGCGGGCGGGGTCGTCGCTGTCAGAGGTATCTCCCATGGTGATCACCATCCGTGGTAGCTCCGGCTATGCCGGCCGACCGTCACCGTCACCGGCGGCCCCGCGGCCTCAGCAGCGGCGCGCGACTCGTCCAGCAGGGCAGCCGCCCGATCAAGAATCCGCGCGCTGTTCTCGGCCCCTGGCCGGTCCAGCAAAGCCATTGCTTCGGCGCGGGCCTCAGCAGCGGCCTGGTGCAGCCGGATCGCGCGGACGATCTCGGTAGGGAGCGGCCAGTACCCGGCCAGGAACGCCTTCTCGGTGCGGCGCGTCCACCGCCGTACCGACTNCCGCCGTACCGACTGGGGGGTGTCCGGCCGCAGCGACGAGCCGGCGGCCTGCAACAGCCGCTCCCGCAACGGAGCGGGGCCATCCGGCCGGATCCCGTAGGCGAGCAGACGGACGGCGCAGGCACGAGGCCGGCAAGTCCCCCGCTCCAGCTGCTTGATCAGCGATGGGCTGCACCCCACCCGGCGGGCCAAGCCGGGCCGTGACAGGCCAGCAGCGCGGCGGGCGGCAGCCAACCCGGCACCGAAACCGGCGACCAGGCGTGCACGCTCGTCGGGTAGGACACGGCCGGACGGGGCAGCATCGCGCGCGTGCGGGCGAGGGGCCGAACGTTCCCGTTCGGCTGATGAGGTCGGCCGCGATGTATCGACGGGCAGGGAAGCGAGTAGCCGCGGGATGTCTGACGGTGGGAAGCGCACCGCTGTCAGATCCGAGACGGCCCCGGTCTCCCGCTCCCAGTGGGCGGGTTGACCGGGGACCAGGCGGTCAAACAGCGCCAGCGCCTCGGGCGTGAACGCCACGTAGGCCAGCGGGTCCGCATCCGCCGGCGGCGGCCCNCCGCCGGCGGCGGCCCGCCCTGACACGAGTAGACGGTGTCCACCCCGGCGGCCCACAGCGCGCGGATCAGCTCGGCCATGCCCTCGTCGACCTGCACCGGCCGGCCGTCCCGGGTCAACGTGACCTGCGGATGATCGGTCATGCTGCTTCCCGGGGTCCGAGCCTGCGCCGGGTGGGGCAGGTCGGGGTCCGGGGTTGCCTGGCCGCCGCAGCTCGGGCAGGCCCAGGACTCCGGGGAGCGCAGGCCGGTCCAGGGGGCGGAGGCCCCGCGTGTACGGGCCGGCGGGTCGTCCTCGTCCCGGGCTGGGACGGAGAGCCGGGCGCGGGTCATCCACGACCGGACGGTGGTGCTAGGCAAGGGGGCTCCTGGGGGACTATCTGGGCGTGACGGGGGACGAGCAGGTGGACAACGGACACGGGTTGGGGATCGGGCCGGACGAGGCGGGTGATCCCTGGGAACGGTTCGTCGGTGGCCCTGGCGACGGAATCGTGTACGGCCCCGATGGGAAGCCGTGGCGGCCCGGCGACCCGATTCCGCCTCGGCGGGACCGCCAGACCGGCCGAGAGCCGGACCCCAACAACGAGGGCGGCTGACGCACAGGGGTGCCGGCCCCGGGGTGAGCCGGGGCCGACGGAACGTCAGGCGTGGCTGTGCGGGCGCTGGCTGAGCAGCAGAGCCTCCAGACCGCAGGCGAGGTCCGCCCAGTCCCGGACGGTCATGTCTTCGGGGCGACGACCGTCTGCGTGCTGTGTGGTGATCTCCCTCAGTCCGGCGTAGTCCGGGTGCTGGAGGACGTCGTCGCTGCGTTCGGCGACGGCGGCTTCGGCGGTGCTGATCAGGCCGGCGAGGCGGATGATCAGGGTGCGGGCGGTCTCCACGTCGATCTGGTACGCGAGCGTCTTGCCGTCCCGGGCGATCCACTCGTCGGCGCCGTAGAGCGCGAGAGTGATGTACGCCTCGCCGCTCATGTGCTGGTACGCCTCGGCGCGGAGCGGGCCGTCGGGGACGAGGTCGACCTCGTCGAGGGCCCGGATGCCGTCGACGAAGGGGAGCGTGGCGTCGGGTGTCTTGCTGTGCATGGGGGTCCTCTCGGTTGCTCTGGTGGGTGACGAGGCATGCCGTCCCGGGTGGGCCCCGGGCCGGGCGAGAGACGGTCACGCGGCGGCGTCCAGGCCCGGCTGGACCGGGACGCCGCGGGTGGCACGGACCGCGGCGAGCACGAGCCGATGGCGATCACTGGCGGGGAGACGGGCGAAGCATTCCGGGCCGATGAGCAGTGCCCGGCTGGTCGGGGCGTGGAGGAGGCGGCGGCAGCAGCGGCAGCGAGGCCGGCCATCTACGGCGTTCTCCGTCGGGTTGATCACTACTGTCCTCTCGGTGCTCTCGCGTGTAAGTCGACGAACTGATCCCGCAAACCCCGCAAACCCCGCAGCACCTCGTCTGACCTGGTCTTTTGTGAACTGATCTTTGCGGGGTTTGCGGGCTGTGGGCGTTCCGGCGCGGGGTTTAGTTCCCCTGGCCTGCGGGGTTTGCCGCGTGGTCTGCGGGGTTTGCGGGTTGTGGGCCGAGGCCAAACCCCGCACGCGTCTGCGCAGGTCAGCGGCCCTGTTCGTGCCGCCTGCGGGGTTTGCGGGGTTCGATCCGCCGTCCATCGCCATGCGCGTCATGGGCCGTCTGGGCATCCGACCGACCAAGTGGCGATCTTCCTGTGTGGGTCTTCACCACGGCGGAGGACGTACGGCCCGTGGAACCGGCCGACCTGCCCGCGGAGCGTCCGTCCGAGTGACTTCGCGGACGGCACCCCACCCCGCTCGTCGGCCAGGAAGCAGCCCTCCCAGGGGTCATGCGGACGTCCATGGTTGTCGATGTCGATGTCCGCCGAGGCGCGGATCTGCGCGGCGGTCTTCGGCTTGGACTCGAACTTCCGGTGCCACTGGCCGAGGAACACTTCCCACTCGTTGTCCTCGTCGTCCATCGCGCGGACCTCGTCGACGTTGGCGAGGAAGCCGTCGATGTTGTGGTGGGCGAGGAAGCCGCCAACCGCGCGGGCCCAGGGAGTGAACTGGCGCATGACGTGCTCGGCACGTGGTGCGCCGCTGGCGATCCAGTCCATGACCAGCACGAGGAGGTGGCGCAGCACGGTCCGCTGGTTCGCAGGGTCCTTCACCCACAGGTCCAGGTGCGGGATAGCGAAGCCGGTCCGCTCCTCCGGGTGGGGCATCTTCGGGTCCAAGCGGACGAGCACAGTCCGTGTCGCGATGTCGCCGCCCAGCCGCAGGTTGTTGCCGGTGCCAAGCCAGAGCCGATCGTTGGCGATCTGGACGGTGGTGTTCGTACCCAACCGCCGGTCCGACCATTCCGGGGTCGTGAGCAGCAGCGCGAGGTTCGGCGAGTCGATGACAGTGCCCTCGCGGAGGTTATCGAACACCAACACCGAGGCGGCCTCACCGAGCGCCGAAGTGATCGCCTTGCGAAGCTCGGATTCGGTCTCCGGCCACGGCAGGACCCGCTGCCCATACAGCAGACCGATGCCCTCGGACAGGATGGTCTTGCCGGATGCCTGCGTGGTCGCGGTGATCAGGCCAAACGGGGTGAGGGTTCGGACGTACGGCCGGAGGATGTTGCTGACCAGCAGCCCGAGGTAGTTCGCCCTGTCCGCCGGGGCGACCCAGGGGAAGCCCCCAAGGAGCGTCTCGCAGAGGAACTTCTGGGCTTCGGCGACCTCAAGCAGCTTCGGCTCCGCGGGCACCCACGGAAGTTCGACCTTCGGCGCGAAGAACAGGCCGGTCTTCGCGTCGTATCCGGCCGTTTGCAGCAGAGTGCCGTCCGGGCGGAGCACCGGCGAGCCCACGATCCCGTGCAGTGGCCTGACCCCCGGCCAGTACCGGCCGGCCAGGACCGCGGCAAGCACACGGTTCGAAGGGACGGTTTCGATCTCCTGCTCGATGGTCTCGTCCGACTCGCCGTTCTTGCCTTTCCTGGTCCTCGTTCGGACCTGGAACGCGTAGGCGTGCCGGGCGAGAAGGGACGCAAGGCCGGCCGAGGTGAGCACGCTCGGGGCGTAGGGCAGGGGCGGTGGGTCGGGCAGCCCCAGCGGGGTGGAGATGTCTCCGGAGACCCGTTCGAGGTGGACGACCTCCCCGGAAGTGACGTACAGGTCGGGCAGCTGGTTGCCCTCGATCGCCGCACGGAGTTCGCGGATCTGCGCGGCCTCGGTGGTCAGCTCGATGTGCGGCCGGCCCGTCGCAGCGGCCACGATGTCGTGCTCGGTGACCGCGACCTCGGTGCTCAAGCGCGCACCGGTCCTTCGACCGCGGAGCGGATGGTGCGGGCGGCTTCAGCTGGGGGTAGCCCAACCGCCTCAGCGGCCCGGAGAAGGGCATCCACGCTGGTTTCGGTGTCGAGCCTGCCAGCGTCGGCATGCTCGACGACCTTGACCGCGGACCAGAACAAGCGATCGTTCCTGGTGCCTTCCGGGGCGGTGAGAACCACCCTGACAAGCGCGGCGAGCACCTTGTCCGCGGACGCCGTAGATACCCGGCCGGGCGTGGCCCGGCGGACGGGCTGCGGCGCAGGTGTGGCAGCCTGGCGCAGCCAGTCCGGCAGCGGGGCAAGCGGGGCACGGTTCGCCCACTCGTAGTGGCGGCCAGAGCGGTGCACGCTCGGCGGGGACAAGACCATGCCCCCCACGCCGCGGACATCGAGCCCAGGGCCCAACAACCCGGCAGAGTTCCGCACGGAGGGGCCGTCTCCGGCGAGGAACCACAGGTGCCGACCACCGCTGTCCCGGCCGGTCGTCACGGTGCAGGTGGCCACCTCGCCGTGCTGGGCGGTCAGCGCGGCCCAAGATTCGGCCCCGGCCGGCCCGTCGACGTCGATGACGATCAGACCGCTCGGGCCGCAGGCCACAGCGACGGATGCTGCCGGCCAGCGGGTGTACCAGTCGATGATCGTCTCAGGGTCCGTGGTGGCCTCGGTCGCCCAGCGGACGAGCGGGAACTTCGTGCCGGCCCGGACCGGGAACACGTGAATGCCGCGGGCGGCGAGCCCGAGAGCGGCCCGCCCGTTCGGCGACAGATTCCGGGACCGGTCGGTCCCGGTGGCTATGCTCATGCCTGGGTAGAGACCTCTCCGTAGAGGCGTGCAGTGGGAGCGCCGGGCGATCCGCAGTTGCCCGGCGGTTTTCTGTGTCTGGGAGCCCTTCGGCCTGTCTCCCGGCCGGGCTGGGCGCTACGTTGCCCCCGGCCGTCGGAGAAGTTTCCAGTCGGAACCTCGGGTCATGCTGGCCGGCGGCACGGGGTGGCTGGCCAAGATCGGACACGTTCAGGCGGCTGTCCCGGTATCGGTGTCGTCGGCCGGCTCCACGCCCAGGAGGGCCAGCAGGCCCCGCAAGGGGATCACGTACCGGTCCCCATGCTTGATCACCCGCACGGGAAACTCCCCAGCCCTGATCAGCGCGCGGGCCTTCGTGAGCCCCATCCCGAGCACACTGGCCGCGGTCTCCACGTCGACGATCACCGGGAGCGCCCGGAGCTGCCGGGTCGTCCACTGGCCGCGGCGGGGCTTCTTCGGCGGGGTCACGCGGACACCCGGCCGGCGTCGTCATCGCCGAGCACGGCCAGCAGCCCCCTTACCGGCACCTTCCACCGGGCGCCCACCCGGATAACCGGGACCGGGAATTTCCCAGAACGGACAAGCGCGTGTGCGCTCGTCCGTTCGATGCCGAGGCAGGCCCCGGCGGTCGTCACGTCCGTCACGAGTCCCAGCGCCCGGACCTCGTCCAGCGTCCGTGGTCGCACTTGTGCTTCCACGACACAACCTCCTGATCGATTGGGATGTTGTGACATCCATCCTGACATTCGATGCGGGGATCACAGTACACGCCGCAGGGTGTCAGATCTGAGGCCAACTGCGGCTACCGTGTCATCTCGTGACACAACATTCGGAGGACTGGCCCGCCGAGCTGTCCCGCTCGATCGCAACCGAGGTGCGACATCACCGACGGCGACGAGGGATGTCCGCTCAGGAGCTGGCGGACGCGACGGCGGCACTCGGCTACCCGATTGCCCGATCAGTGATCGCGAATCTGGAGTCCGGTCGGCGTAGCAGCGTCTTGGTCGCCGAGCTAGTGATCCTCGCGAAAGCGATCGGGGTCCCACCGATCGTGCTGCTGTACCCGACCGGCAGGAAAGACACGGTGGAAGCGCTTCCCGGTGTCGAGCTTCCGCTATGGACAGCATTGTCGTGGTTCACGGCAGAAGGAGGATACGCAGAAAACGAATGGCTCGACGACCAGAGTGAACCGGAAAGTGATGGCTGGCTGGCCATCCGGCTATACAGAAATCATTGGCAGCTCGCATGGGAGTGGAATGTTGCGATGGATGAACTTTCCTCCATACGCGAGTTCCTCGAAAGCCCTACCCCCGATCTCACCGCCGAACGAGCCAAAGAGCTACGGCAAGCAGAAAAGGCCGAAGACCGCGAGCTGCGGGCGATCGAAAGTGATCTTTTTGGCATCCGCGATTCCATTTGGGAACTTGGCCTAAAATTGCCGACTCTTGACCCGGTACTTGAGATGAGGATGGGAAAAGTAGCTAGAGAAAATGCGAGAACGGAGACACACGGGGAACGCGTCAAGGAGCTACAGCAGTCGGAAGAAAAAGTACCAAGACTAAGAAGTCGGGGGCGATAGTGGAGATTGACGTCAAGCAGCGTTGCGGCTGCCGTGACCCGGAGACGAAGAAGAAGTACCCGAGGGGTGAATGCCCGAAGCGGGGCAAGCGTGGGCACGGCTCGTACGAATGGCGGTTCCGTGTCCCGAAGGAGCTCATACCCCTCGTAGGCAAGGAGCTGATGCGGGGCACCGCGCCCACCCGCACGCAGGCCCAGAGCGATGCGGAGAAGGCCGTCTCACAGGTCCGGGCCGGCCGGCAGCACGTCGGCAAGCTGACCGTCGGCGCCTACCTGGACGGCTGGCTGAGCCGGAAGAACGCGCTACGGCCGACCACCCGGGCCCGCTACGAGCAGTTCATCCGGCTGCACCTGGTCCCGTATCTCGGAGAAATGCCGTTGGCTGGACTACGCGCCGAGCACATCGACAGCGCGTTGAAGCTGGCGGTCAAAGCCGCCCAGAAACGCCCGGGACGGCCGATCGGCCCGGCGACGGTGAAAGACGTGCTGGAGATGCTGCGCACCGCACTGAACGACGCGATGCGACAGCGGAAGCTCGACTTCAACCCGACGGACGGAGTGGAACTCGCCTCCTATTCGGCGCCCGAAGTTGAGCCGTGGGACGCGGAAGACGTTGGGCGATTTCTGGACGAGGCGGCCGGGGATCGGCTCGCGGCGGCATACGAGCTGATGGCCCTGCATGGCCTTCGCCGTGGCGAGGTGTGCGGGGCGACCTGGTCCGGATTGGATGAGGTGGCGGCTGTGCTCATGGTCCGCCAGCAGATAACCCGTTCAGGGTCAGAGATGGGGGTGTGGGCACCGAAGACGAAGTCTGGCCGGCGGAAGGTCGACCTAGCCTCGGTGGTGGTCGGGTCGCTGGCCACACATCGGCTCCGCCAGGACGAAGAGCGGGAAGCCGTCGGCCCGACATGGAACAACGGGGTGCTTCCCGACGAGCATGGGAACCCGGTGCAGTTGAAAGATCTGATCTTCACCCATCCGTCGGGCCGACACTTGGCCCCGGAGTACCTGACTCGGCAAATGCAGCGCATCGCCCGGCGGGTGGGCCTGCTGTCGAACGTTCGCGAGCTTGCCCCGGCCGGGTCGACCACGTTCGTCGTCGGCAAGCGGTACAGGCCAGCGGAGGGTACGTGGACGCTGTACAAGGCCCGTGAGCCGATCGGTGAGGTGACCGTGCTCCGCGCGGAAGGGCTACACGGGTCCCGTGCCCTGCTGCACCTCGCCGCGCCGCTGACGGTCGACCTGGGGGTGTGCGACGAGATCGGGGATCGTCTGCTCTCCCCCAAGCGGCTACACGACCTGCGGCATGGGTCGGCGTCGATCCTTCTCGGTGAAGGGGTGGACATCACGACCGTGTCCAAGATCCTCGGTCACTCTTCGACGTCGATGACCGGTAACACGTACGCGCATCTGCTCCGATCGACGGGGCAGGCTGCGGCGGAGACGATCGCCGCGGCGATCCCCCGCCGGACGCCGCGTGCGCACCCTGTGCGCACCAGCGCGGGTGACGGTGGCGGGATCGTGGAGGGTGGTGCTGTTGCGCCTGGTCAGGGGCCCATCCGTTCAGGACGGACCCCCGCCGACAGCGTGGAGGTGGCGGGAATCGAACCCGCGTCCTCCGGCCCCGCAACAGGGCTTCTCCGGGCGCAGCCTGCTTGTTGTTTCTCAGCCCCACCGGTCACGCAGGCAAGCCGGTGTGGGCTCAGTCACTGTGAGGTGTTCCTTGCCGATCCCGTGACCGGATCAGAAGGTGATCCTCCTGGCGACGCCAGATCCTGAGCCGGAGGCACTCTCAGGCTGACGGCTACTTGATCCCGCTCAGGCCGCGAGGGCGAAAGTGCGGGGTGTAGCAGACTGCGACTTGTTGGCAGTTGTTTCTTCGAGCGGATCGTTTACGAGATAACCGCTCATCCTCGGCCCGCTTCCCCTATCCCGACGTCCGAAGTCGAAACCGGTCACCCCCGTGTCATGTGCGCTCACAGCGTGAACTCACGGCGTGAACTCACAGCGTGCTAGTCGATACTGGTACCGGAGCTATCTTACCCGAGCCACCGTATGGCGACCCACCTGGCCAACGTCGAACACGCCGGCCGTGTTCCCGCCGGCAGACCGCTGAAGTTCGGGGACACCACTCGGTTCGGGTACGCGGCCGGGCAGGCACGTCGACCGGTTCGCGGTGGCACGGATCGCGCGGGGATCCGGCGAGGATTCAGTCGTCGCGGCCCTTGGCCCGCCGTCCCAGGACCCGGGAGACCTCGCGTGACGCGTCCCGTTCGGCGAGCGCCTGGCGCTTGTCGTAGGTCTTGCGGCCCCGGGCCAGCGCGATCTCCACCTTGGCCCGGCCGTCCTTGAAGTACAGGGCCAGCGGGACGAGGGTGAGGCCGCCCTCCCGGGTCTTGCCGACCAGCTTGGAGATCTCGTCGCGGTGCAGCAGCAGCTTGCGACGCCGCCGCGGGGCATGGTTCGTCCACGTGCCCTCGGTGTACTCGGGGATGTGCACGCCGTGCAGCCACGCCTCCCCGTCGCTGATCTGCGCGAAGGCATCCACCAGGGATGCCCGGCCCGCGCGCAGCGACTTCACCTCGGTGCCCTGCAACACGATCCCGGCCTCGATGGTGTCGAGGATGGTGTAGTCGTGCCGGGCACGCCGGTTCTGCGCAACCAGCTTCCGGCCGGTCTCCTTGGCCACGTTCGGGGTACCTCATTCTTTCCTACCAGGTTCCACCGAGGTTACGCCGCCGCCGACCGGCCACGCGGAAGCACAGCGATCACGCCGCCGCCGGCCGTCCGGCGGCCCCTTGAGGGTCGGCCAGCCTTCCAGCCCGCTACCTAAACGTGCAGGTGGCGGCGCAGCGCGACAAAAGCCATCGCCGCGGACGCCCCGGTGCCGATCAGCAGGACGCCGACCGCGACAGCCCACACCGCCTCCCAGCCGAAAAGCGGGAACGCGGTCTGGCGGGCGAACCGGTGGTCCACGAGGTAGATCTTGCCCGCGATCAGCGCGGCCGCGGCGAACAGGCCGCCGGCCATCCCGGCGACGGCGCTCTCCAGCACGAACGGGGCCCGGATCGTCCCGTTCGTCGCCCCCACCAGGCGCATGATCGCGGTTTCCCGCCGCCGGCCGTGCGCGGAAACCCGGATCATCGTGTAGATCAGCGCGAACGCGGCCAGCGCCTGGACGGCGGCGAGCGCGAACGCCCCGATGGTGCAGGCGTCCAGGATCCGGTAGAGCGGAGCGAGCAGAGCACGCTGATCACGGACCCGGTCGACCCCGTCCCGTCCGGTGTAATAGGTGATGATCTCGCCGGCTCGGCGCGGGTCGGCGAGCGTGAGACGGAACGAGGCGGGCAGGTCGGCCGCGCTCACCCCGCTGACGATGTCGGGCGAGTTGCGGAAGTCGTGTCTGAAACGCGCGAACGCCTGCGCCTTGTCCTCGTAGCGGACGTTCTGCACCAGGGGGTCGGCACGCAGGTCGGCCGCGAGGGTGTCGCGTTCGGCACCGGAGATGCCGTCGTCGAGGTCGATGACGACCTGGATGCGGTCCAGCAGGAAGCCGTCGACGGTGTGGACCTGGGCCCGCAGCAGCAGCCCGGCGCCGAGCAGGGTCAGGCAGATGGTCACGGCGACGATCACCGCGACGGACGTCGCCAGGTTACGCCGCAGGCTGGTGACGCCGATTGCGAGCAGCGCCCCGGCACGCATCCCGGTCATGTCCTCGTTGCCGCCGGCCGGCGGCCTGGGAAGCCGGAGCCTCCAGAACCCACCGGGCCCGCCCACGCTGTCAGTCCTGTTCCTCCTGCCCGACCCGCCCGACCCGCCCGACCCGTCTGGCCCGCCTGGCCCGCCTGGCCTGTCGGGCTTACCAGGTTCGCCGGTCCCGCCGGGCTTGGTGGTCACGGCGTCAGAGGGTTGGCTCGTAGCCGCCGGATGCCTGGTCACGCACGAGCGTCCCGTGCTCGAGCTCGACGACCCGTCGGCGCATGGTGTCCACCAGGGCGGCGTTGTGGGTGGCCATGACGACTGTCGTTCCCACCCGGTTGATCGCTCCCAACAGGTTCATGATCCCGGCTCCGGTGGCCGGGTCGAGATTGCCGGTGGGCTCGTCGGCGAGCAGCACCTGGGGACGCGCGACCAGGGCCCGGGCCACCGCGACCCGTTGCTGCTCGCCGCCGGAAAGCTCGTCGGGGTAGCGGTTCTCCTTGCCTGCGAGCCCGACCAGATCGAGTACTTCGGGCACGACCGTGCGGACCACGTGCCGCGGACGGCCGGTGACGTCCATGGCGAAGGCGACGTTGCCCGCGGCGGTCCGGTCCGCAAGCAGCCGGAAGTCCTGGAAGACACAGCCGACCTGGCGGCGCAGCAGCGGTACCCGACGGTCGGGGATGCTCGCCACGTCACGGCCGGCGAACTCGACCACCCCGGAGGTGGGCCGCTCCTCCCGCAGCAGCAGCCGCAGCAAAGTGGACTTTCCCGAGCCGGACGGGCCGACCAGGAAGACGAACTCCCCCGCGCCGATCTCGAGGTTGATGTCGTCCAGGGCGGGCCGCGTGCCGCTGTGGTAGCTCTTGGTAACTGATGTCATACGTACCATCGCGGATGTCCCCGGCTTCCGCGGATCCGCGGATGCGCTGCCGTGCCCGCTCCTGGCTTCGGGCATGCAGGTTCCCCGACCGCTGGCGAGGCGATCCCCAGGGCGTGACGACTCCACCATCGCGCCCGTCCCTTCACCCAAAGTCATGATTGCATGTCCCTTAAGCAGAGAGAATCCATATAGATACTCTGAGTCATCGATCGATACTAAGGCAAGATCCCCCCGTAGTTACCCAACGCACATGTCTGGATGTCGACATGCTGGTGCGCGGCGCGCGCCGACGGGACACGCGACGGCATGGACGATCACGCTCCGGTTACGGCTCGACTCTGACCTGGCCACGACCGACCGCGAATCGGTCACAGTTTGACCAGGTTCTGGTCACGGCCCGCACTGCCACCGCCGGTGCGAACGAGCATCCGGTGAGCGGGTAAGTGGACAGGGTCGATCGCTCGTCCGATAGTGGAACTTTCTTTGACCGCCAGACATTGGGCGGGGCAGACATTGCGCGGGGCAGGACAGGCCGTGCACGCGGCGGCCGGCTGTTCGCCGCCATCGCTCGCCAGCCGGACACAAGGCAGCCGGATGCAGGGCAACCGGACGCAAGGGAGGTCGACGGCATGTGCTGCGAGGACCTGGTATGCGCCCGATGCGCCGGACCAGTGGCCGAGGCTCGGTGCCCGTCCTGCCGGTCGGCCCGTGACTCGATGCACCACGCATCCTTCACGATCACTCCGCAGCTGCTGATCGCTGTTGTGGCGGTACTCCTGATACTCGCCCTGCTGGCCGCCCACCACGGCTGAGCCGGGAGCTGGGCTGCCCTGCCCCCGCTCGGCGTCCGTGCGTTCCAAGGCACGCACACCGAGGCACGCACAGCGTGAGCGGAACGTTGGACGGGTAGCCCGCACTGGATGCGACGCACCGTCGCCGGCCCGGCCGTCAGGACGTCGACCGTGAGGAGAGCAGATGCCGTCTGTCAGCATGCTGCGGCCGCGCGGCCGCGCCGACCGAGCGGCGGGCGGTCATGGTCCCATCCGCGGCACCCTGCTCGCCCGCATGGCTGTAGCTCTTGTTGGGCTGGCCGGCATCGTCCTTGCCGGCTGCGGCTCGACCGACACCTCCCAGGCGGACGATCTCGCGGGCACATCCACCGGCTCCGGTCAGAACGGTTCACAGCGGCCGGAGACGGTTGCCAGCGGGTTGCGGACGCCCTGGGGCCTGGCGTTCCTTCCCGATCGTTCCGCGCTGGTAGCCGAACGCGACAGCGGCCGCATCGTGCACGTGCCGGCGAACGGCGGCGCGCCCACCGAGATCATGCGCATTCCTGACGTCGCGACCGGCTCCGGTGAAGGCGGTCTGCTCGGCCTGGCGGTCTCCCCCGGCTATGTCACCGACCATCTCGTGTACGCCTACTACACCACCGCCACCGACAACCGGATCGTGAGATTCCCGCTGCCGTTGGGCGATACACCACCCGCGGCCGTCGAACCAATTCTCACCGGGATCGCGAAGGCCACGGTCCACAATGGTGGACGTATCGCGTTCGGGCCCGACGGCATGCTCTACGCCGGTACGGGTGACGCTTCGGAAAGGAGCAGGGCGCAGGACGCGTCCAGCCTGAACGGCAAGATTCTGCGGATGCGTCCCGACGGTTCGGCGCCGGCCGACAACCCCGACCCGCGTTCGCTCGTGTACAGCCTCGGCCATCGCAATGTCCAGGGCCTGGCCTGGGACTCCACCGGTCGGCTGTGGGCCACCGAGTTCGGCCAGAACACCTACGACGAGGTCAATCTGATCGAGGCCGGGCACAACTACGGATGGCCTCTTGTCGAGGGCAGGAGTGACACCGATGGCAACCGATTCACCAATCCCTTCGTCACCTGGAAACCCGCCGAGTCCTCCCCGAGTGGGGCCGCGATCATCGGCGATACCCTGTATGTGGCCGCGCTCCGCGGCGAGCGGCTTTGGGCTGTTCCCCTCGACGGGAAGGGCGCCGGCACACCCTACGCTCTGCTGGATGGCGAAGCCGGGCGCCTGCGCACCGCCGTGGCCGCTCCCGACGGATCACTGTGGATTACAACCAGCAACACGGATGGACGTGGTTCACCACGTGACGGCGATGACAGAATTCTGCGGCTCACCTCGTTCTGATCGCCGCGAACCGATTCCGGCCACCATGAACCGGCCCCGGCGGACAGTCTGATGACGTCCCGGCTGTCACCGATGACGTCCCGGCTGCCGGGATCTCCAGGCGGATACGGACCAGGGCTGCCCAGCCGCCGCGTGACGCTGCCCACCAGCGCGTCCGGCCAGAACTGCACCGACGCCCGGACGGCGGACCATGGCATGACCAGCCACGGCATGACAGAACGTGACACCCACGCCCTCGACTGGCCCGAACCCACGCATGCCGGCGGTCCCGCCGGCGATCCGGCCTGTGCGGGCTGGACGCTGCGCTACCCCACCGGCACGGTGCTGATCGTGGCCGGCATCCCCGGGGCCGGCAAGAGCACGCTCATCCGGCGCGTGTTCGGCGGCAGCACGGACCCGCGGACACAGGCGTGGGGCACCGGGCCGCTGGTACTGGACTCCGCCGACATCCGGACCGCGTTACGGGCCCGGCTCGGGCCGCGCCTG
>NZ_JWIO01000010.1:0-5903 GCF_001017755.1 Protofrankia coriariae | reverse complement strand
GCTCGGGCCGCGCCTGCCGTACCGGCTCTACCGGCCCGCGGTACACGTCGCGCACTATGCCCGGATCGCGGGGATGACGCTCCGGCGCAGCGAGAGCCTCGTCGTCCACGAGTGCGGGACGCGGCGGTGGGCGCGCCGGGCCATCACCGGACTCGCCCGGCTACGCCACCGGCCCGTCCATCTCATCCTGATCGACACACCGTCGGCGGACGCGCTCGCGGGACAGCGGGCCCGGGGCCGGAGCGTACGTTCCCGCGCGTTCCGACGCCACGAACGGTCGTGGGCCCGGCTGCGCGACGCGGACCCGGCGGCGCTGTACCGCGAGGGCTGGTCGTCGATCCGGGTGCTCGACCGTCGCGACGCACGCGCCCTGACCGCGATCCGTTTCGACTGAACCGCGAGATGCCTGATGGCGCCTGATGGCGCCCGGCGTACCCGGCGCGGGCCGCGATCATGGGTTGTCGGGGGAGAATCCGAGTGCCTCGTCCGTGGCGTGCATGACCTCGTCGAAGTCAAGGCCCATGCCGAGCAGCAGGTCCACCGCGGCCGAACGGACCTGGCCCACGATCACCACGGCGGGCAGCGTCTGTTCCGGTGCCAGCGCCCGCGCGGCCAGCCGGACGGCCCGCATGGCGCTGCGGTGCGCGTCGGCCCGCGCGTCGGTCACCTGGTGGGCTGTCGTGCGCGCCCGCGTCCGCGCGCCGCGGCCCCGATACACCCCGGCCTGCTCCTCGACCAGCGCCGTCAGGTATCCGCCCAGCGCGCGGACCGCCTCGGCGAGCTGGCTGACCGCGTCGACGAGCACCGGCGGTGCCGGAGCTCCCAGCCGCAGCAGCATGACCGCGGACCGGGCGAGGACGCGCACGTTGCGCACCGCGTGGTCCATCTTCGTGGCGACTTCGCCGTATGCCGCCAGCGACGGCGACCGGCGCCTGCGCAGGATGGTGAACCGGGTCGTCTCCTCGGCCACGGCGACCGCACCGTGGAACGCCGCGACCGCGGAGTCGATGCTGCGTGCCTCCTCCAGCGCCCGCCTGGCGGCATCGTGATCATCTGCTTTCAGCGCGGCCGCGACGCTGTCGAGGACGTCGGCCAACCGCTCGAACACCGGCGCGGACTCGTCGGCCAGCTCGGTCAGCGGGTCGGTCCGCAACGGCAGCTGGTTGACCGCGATGGCGACGGCACCGCCGACCAGCGCGTCGAAGAACCGGGCGGGGACGAGACCGCCGTCCACCGGCGTGGTCACGGCGACATAGATGGCGGACACCGCCGACTGCACCACGAGAATCGCCCCGCCGCCGAGGAAGGCGGCCACAGACAGGGTGAGGACGGTGACGGCCACCACCGACCAGACGCTCGCCGGGCCGATGGCATGGGAGATCACATCGGCGACCAGCACGCCCACCGCGACCCCGACCCAGATGTCCAGCGCCCGCCGCAGCCGTTGCCCGCGGGTGACCCCGAGGACGATCAGCGCGGCAGCCGGCGCGAAGAACGGCAGGTCGTCCCCGATGAGATACACGCCCAGCAACCAGGCCACGGTCACGGCAAGGCCCGCCTCGGCGACCGCGTCCACGCAGTCGCGTAATCGCCGCAGGCCCTGGGCGAACCATGACCGGGCCGCCCGCAGCCGGGCTGCCCATGGCCCGGCCGCGGGCCCGGGTCCGGATCCGGACGATCGGGGGTCAGCCGGCTGGGAGCCAGGCGGCTGGGACCCGGATGGCAGCTCGGAGGTGGTTGTCGGGCCGGCAGCCAGCACGGTCGCCGGTCGACTCCGGTGCTGGGTCATCGTCGTGGCTCCGGTTCTGGTCGGCGGTCCGGGCCGGGAGGCGGCCGGACTGGTGATCCTGACCGGGCGCCGGCCGGACAGCCCCGCGGGGCCACGGGATCAGGGCCTCGCCGCCGCAGGATCAGGACTTCTTCTGTCGTAAGGTGTCGACCTCGTTCCTTATCGTGACGACATCTCCGATGACGATGATGGCCGGCGGCTGGATGGCGGCCCGGGCAACCAGGGCCGGGATGTCGGCGAGCGGGCCGGTGACCACCTGTTGATCACCGCTGCCGCCGTCGCGGATCACCGCGGTCGGGGTCGACGCCGGGCGCCCGCGCTTGATCAGATCAGCGGTGATTCGCTCCAGCGTGCCGATGCCCATGAGGACGACGATCGTCCCGGGGCCGGTCGCCACGGCATCCCAGTCGACCGTCGAGCCCGGATGCGACGGGTCGACATGACCGGACACGATCGTGACGTCCTGGGTGATCCCGCGGTGGGTGACCGGGATGCCGGCCAGCGCCGGCACCGCCGTCGCGCTGGTCACTCCCGGGACGACCTCGCAGGGCACCCCGGCGGCCGCGCAGGCCAGCGCCTCCTCGCCGCCGCGACCGAAGACGAACGGGTCGCCGCCCTTGAGGCGCACCACTCCCAGGCCGCGTCGGGCGCGTTCCACGATCACCTGGTTGATCTGCTCCTGGGTGAGGTTGTGGCCGTGCGGCGCCTTGCCGGCATCCACGATCTCGACCTCGGACCGTAAGTCGTCGAGCAGGGCCCGCGGGGCAAGCCGGTCGACCACCACCACGTCCGCTCGGCGCAGCAGCTCCAGGCCCCGGACGGTGATCAGATCGGGCCGCCCCGGACCGCCGCCGACGAGCGCCACCCAGCCACCCGCCGGCCGGTGGGCTCGCGCCTCCCGATCCCCGTTCAAGTCCCGCTCCTGGCCCTGCTTTCGCTCCTGGTCCCGCTCCAGGGCCTGCTCCCGCTCCAGGGCCTGGTTCCTGTGCTGGCCGCTGCTCCGTTCCCTGTTCTGGTCCGCGGTCGCGCTCGGACGGGCTACCCCGCAAGAGGCCCCCGCATGCCCGTCGTCGCCGCCATGCCCGGCCGTCACCGGTGATTCCGTGTCGAGTCTGCCCACGATGAGAAGTGTGCGACCTCCGGCACGGAAAAGCCGCAGGTAGGTTCCGTCACCGTGGCAGCGACTGTCACCTACGGCTTCCGCGTCCGTAGATGGGAACCGTTGCCCCAGTCGAGGTTCCTACCCGCGGTTCCCGCTGATCCGGCGCAGGCCGCAGAGCACGAGGGCCACCATCTCGTCGGTGTCGTCCGTGGTGAACAGCGCCTCGTTCTCGGCCTGGTCGAGGCCGTTGGCGAGCGCCCGCGGGCCGGCCGCCCGCAGCTCCTCAAGCAGGCCGTCGTAGTCGACAGGCGTGCCGACGCGGGCCGCCTGCGCCACCAGCTCGGCGTATCCCGGACGAGCCGCGAGCTGACTGTCCAGCTCCAGGTCACGGGGCCGCCCGCCGGTGAGGGCCTCGATGACCCGCTCGGTGCAGCCGCCGAAACCACCCAGCAGGAACAGCGGCCGCCCGGCCCGCAGGGTGAGCACGGCCTCCTCCAGCAGGCCCGGATAGAGCCCCGCACCGACGACGACGGCACCGCCGAGCATCACCCGCGCGTCGGTCTCGGCGGCCATGCGCTCACGCATGGCGGTCAGCGCGCGGGCCCGCTTCCAGCGCGCCACCAGCGCGTCACCACCGTTGCCGGTGGCACCTGGGTCGTCCCGTAGATCCGGGTCGTCGGGGCTGATGTCGGCCGGTGGCGGCACACCGACCACCGTCGCGACATCGACGAGTTCGGCCTGTTCGTCCACCCCGAACCGGAGGAACAGGTGCCACGCCAGGTAGTCGGTCACCCGCTCCGGTCCGGGCCGGCCGGGCAGATCGTAGGTGTCGACGAGATCGAACAGGACCCGGCTGTACCCGCCGACACGCAGGTCACCGCCGTAGGCGAGGGAACCGCCGGCGGCCAGGACATGCCGTGCGATCTCCACGAACGCGTGCCGTTGGTGCGGTAGGCCCAGCCCCCGCCGGGCGAGATCCGGGCTGTCCGAGATCGAGACGGCCACCCGGATGTCCGCGAGCGAGCTCACAGCAACCTCCTCGCGCACTCTGTCACCGCGGGTCCCGTCACGGATCTCGTCACGGATCTCGTCACGGGTCCCGTCATGTCGAAAGTCATGTCGAGAACAGCGGTCATGTCGAGAACAGCATCGTCGGTGTCACCGCCCGCAGCGAACCATCGAGCTTCGCCAGCACCCGGCTCTCCTCGGTACCCAGCGGTGGATCAGGATATAGAAGATCGACCGGGGCCGCACCTCCGACGGAATTCCGTGGCAGATCGAGCAGGGTCAGCAGTTCGGGTGGCCGGGCCAGCAGGAACGAAGGCAGGGCGACACCGTGCCGGCCGCACATCTCGGCGGCCCGCAGCGGAAAATACCGGTGCCTGAGCGTCTCGGTCAGCAGAACGCCCACCAGATGGTCGAGAACCCTTCGTGAGTCACGATGCCAGCGGACGGTCGGAACGTTGCCGAGATACGGGAAGGCACGCACCGACCGGTCCGTGAGCGCGTCCAGGACGACCACCGGCATGGACGCGCGCTTCGCGCCGAGGAACTCCCGCTGGCACCATGGCCGTGAACCATAGGAATCCGAGTTCACCGCGAGCAGCGCGCTGCTGGTGGCCGCGGCGTCAAGAACGTCGGCGAAAGGGTCGCCGCCGGATATGTGGTGCGCGTCGAGGAAGTCGTCGACATCGGTCTCAAACCGAAGATGCCGGGCCACCTCCCTGGCAATGGCGCCGCCATCCGCGGACGCATAGCTGATGAACACCCGGACCGGGTCAGAAGCACCGACCTGACGACACACCCGGTGGATGACATGGTTCAGGAGGACCTGCTCACGAAAATGTGCCGGCAGCGTGTGCAGGTCGACGACGTCGACATCGACCGCGACGGGAACACGGGCGAAGTTGGGGGTGAGCGCGAACGGCAGAAGCCAGTTAGCGGGTCCGGCGCCGACAGCACGCAGCAGTTCCGCGAGATAGTCGTTCCAGCCGGCACCCACCAGCGCGTTGTCGATGAGCAGGACGACGACGTTACGCTCGGCCAGGCTGAGATCGACAGGTGGCGGCACGTCGGCGGCCCACCGCGCGCCACGACCGTCCGGGCGGTCGACGGGTCCGCCAGCCGACCAGTAACGCACCGGAATTCCCAGCGAACGGGCGGTCGGCTGCGACGGGTCGGCCGTCAGGTGCGTGAAAACGGCGTCGGCGAGCTGGCGGGTCTCCGCATCACCACCGGAACGCCAGAGCACGTGTACGGCAACGGGCGGCCGTGACCGCCTGGCGGCGCTCACCAAGGGTCGTCAGTCGGGTCGGGACGCATTCCGGCACGATAATCCGGGACCGCATTCCGGTACCACGGCGGGGGTGACGGGCCCCGGCCCGATGGCGGGACGACCGCCACCGGGCCGACAGTCTCCGGCAGGCGAACGGCCTTCGGCAGGCGCGGGCACCAGTCCGTCACCCGGTCCATACGAACGGCATCCCCACACGCGCGACACGCGTCCCGGGTATTTCACGTGGCCCGGCCGGTGGGCCGGGGCCGGCCTGCTGTCCGTGACGCGTTCCCCGGCGCCGGAAACAGTCCGGCCGCGTCGAGAACAGCACGCTCACGCCGAGAAGAACATTGTCGGTGTCATCAGTCGCATTCTCGGCTCGAACTCGTGCAGCAGTCGCGTCTCCTCGCTGTCCAGTGGAGGATCAGGGTAGACGACGGTCAGATCCGCCTCCACCGAACCGGTGCGGCGGCGCAGCTCAAGCAGCGTGAGTGGCTCGGGCGGCCGGGAAAGGCAGTAGTACGGCCGGTCGACCCGCCGCAGCCGGGACAGCCAGGCCACCTGGCGGGGAAAATACCGGTGCCGGAACGACTCGGCGAGGAGCAGACCCAGCAACCGCTCCATGACGAGCGGTGAGTCCGGCTTCCAGCGCAGTATCGGAATGTTCCCGAGATAGGGTGAGCGACGCTCGTCACAGTCCTCGACCGCGTCCAGCAGGACCAATGCCGCTAAGATAA
>NZ_JWIO01000107.1 GCF_001017755.1 Protofrankia coriariae | reverse complement strand
GTGATGCGGCAGGTGCGTTTCTCCACCGCGGATCAGCGCAGTCTGGACCTGGTGTTCTTCGTCAACGGGCTGCCGGTGGCGACGGTGGAGTTGAAGACGGACTTCACGCAGTCGCTGGACGAGGCGATCAGCCAGTACCGCAAGGACCGGCGCCCGGTCACGAACGGCCGGCCGGAGCCGTTGCTGTCGTTCGGGCATCGGGCGCTGGTGCACTTCGCGGTCTCCAACGACCTGGCGGCGATGACCACCAGGTTGGAGGGCGAGAAGACCCATTTCCTGCCGTTCAACATCGGCCA
>NZ_JWIO01000106.1 GCF_001017755.1 Protofrankia coriariae | reverse complement strand
CGAGCAGGTCGGCGATGCCGGCGGTGTCGGTGGCGAACCGGGTGAACATGCCCCGGCCGAACGCGAGTTCCATCCCGCCCTTCGGGTCGGCGACCCACAGTTCGACCAGGCCGGCGCGCACCGCCGGGCCGAGCCCGCGGATCGTCGCCCACAGCACCGAGCTCTTGCCCGCCCCGGTGGCCCCGGCCACCAGCACATGGGCGCCGCGGACCGGTAGCCGCCAGGGCTGGCCGTCCTCCTGCCGGCCGATCGGGATCCCGGCCAGGTTCACCGGCGTGCCGTCATCCCAACCGTCGTCGTCCCCGCCGTCGCC
>NZ_JWIO01000105.1 GCF_001017755.1 Protofrankia coriariae | reverse complement strand
ACCTGGTCGGCGGTGTAGATCCCGGCTTGGGCGAGCTTGGCGGCGAGGTGGGCGACGACGTACGGGTCGGTCTCGGTCTCCAGGGTCGCGTTGGTGAAGTACGGCTCGAACGCGGCCCGGATGTCGTCGGGCTTGTTCACGAAGTCCAGGACGTACGTCTTGCGCTTGACCTCCCCGCCCGCGGTGCGGTGGGTGCGGTTGAGCCGGGAGAGCGTCTGCACGGCGGTGACCCCGGAAAGCTTCTTGTCGATGTACATCGCCGAGAGCAGCGGCTGGTCGAAGCCGGTCTGGAACTTGTTGGCGACCAGCATGATCGTGTAGGTC
>NZ_JWIO01000104.1 GCF_001017755.1 Protofrankia coriariae | reverse complement strand
TTTGACTTGACATCTACCGGTCCACCGGGCAGATGTGGACATGGACCGCGAGATCCGGGGTGCGGACCATGCGATGCTCCGCGGCCCAGACCCGAAGCCTGTACCCGGCCGCTTCGAGCGGCGCCACGTAGCCCGGCTCGTCCTCCAGATCCGGCACGCTGACCTGGATGTCCACGATCGGTTTGGCGGCAAGACCCGGGACGGACGTGGAGCCGATGTGCGCGACGCGCCGGGCCCGCGAGCCGAGCGCCGCTTCTATCCGGCCTCGTTCCGCCTGGAACCGCACAGGCCATGCCGGGTCGTAGTCGACGACCTGGATGACGCGGTGCTCCACCCCGCCGATCAGCTCAGGGCCTCTGGTCACCGTTCCATCCTGCCCGGGACG
>NZ_JWIO01000111.1 GCF_001017755.1 Protofrankia coriariae | reverse complement strand
TCGACTCGCTGACCGCGGTCGAGCTGCGCAACAAGCTGGCCGCCGCGACCGGGCTGACCCTGCCGACAGCGCTGATCTTCGACTACCCGACGCCGACGGCGCTCACCGGGTACCTGCTACGTGACCACCTGTCCGCGGCCGACGACACAGCGGCCACGGCCGCCACGGTCGCCGCGGTCGTCACGTCGGGCACCTCCGCCGCGCCGGACGACGACCCAATCGTNGTGGGAGCGGGCTGCCGGTTCCCCGGCGGCGTCACCACCCCCACCGAACTCTGGGAACTGATCAACTCCGGGGTCAGCGCCATCACCGAATTCCCCACCAACCGCGGCTGGGACCTGGGCCACCTCTACCACCCCGACCCCGACCACCCCGGCACCTCCTACACCCGCCACGGCGGCTTCCTCCACAACGCCGGCGACTTCGACCCCGACTTCTTCGGCATCTCCCCCCGCGAAGCCCTCGCCATCGACCCCCAACAACGCCTCCTGCTCGAAACCACCTGGGAAGCCCTCGAACACGCCGGCATCGACCCCACCACCCTCACCGGCACCCCCACCGGCGTCTTCGCCGGCGTCATGTACGACGACTACGGCGCCCGGCTGCACCTGGCGCCCAGCGCGCCGGCGTCCCTCGAGGGATACCTGGTGACGTGGCGTCATGTACGACGACTACGCACTGCGGCTGCTGGGCCGGGTGCCCGACGGTTTCGAGGGCTACCTCGGCACCGGCAGCGCCGGCAGCGTCGCCTCCGGACGGATCGCCTACACCCTCGGCCTGCAGGGCCCCGCCCTGACCATCGACACCGCCTGCTCCTCCTCCCTCGTCGCCGTCCACCTCGCCGTCCAGGCCCTGCGCCGCGGCGAGATCACCCTCGCTCTGGCCGGCGGCGCCACCGTCATGGCCAGCCCCGCCACCTTCATCGAGTTCTCCCGCCAACGCGGC
>NZ_JWIO01000102.1 GCF_001017755.1 Protofrankia coriariae | reverse complement strand
AGGGTGAGCGCACCGGATCCGGTGAGCGTCCCCAGGACGCGCACCGCCCGCGCGAGGGACGTCGCGACGACGGCGGCGAGGTAACGCCGCTCGGTGACCGGCTGGGCCCGGTCGAGATTGGCGCGCAGCACCTGCCGGACCTCGAGCAGCCGGGTCCGGGTGGCGTCCGGCAGCCGGGCCGCCGGCGGCGTCTCAAGGTCGAGGAGCAGCCCGGTGCGGGCGAGTTCGCCGAACCGTTGCCGCCATGCGCCGCCGGCCCCGCCGGGTGGGACGACCTCGACCATCCGCACCGCGACGGCGAGCCGGTCGACCTCGTCGACGATCCGGAACCGGGCGTCGACCCCGACCGCCGACGGCAGGCCGGTGTTCGGGCCGCCGTCCGCGGAGCCGTCCGGGACGCCGTTGAGGGCCTGTTCGAAGCCGGCCGGGGTGGCCAGCCGCCAGGACGTCACCATCCGCAGCCGGGCGCGGTAGGCGTCGTCGTCCTCGCCGGCGAGCCGGGGGACGCCGTGGTCGGCGCCGGTCCGGTCGAGCGCGCCGGAGCGCGCAAGCGAGACGTGCCGGGATGCCGCGATCTCGCGGGCGACGGCGGCGATCCGCTGCTTCTCCGCGGTGAGCAGGTGCACGGTCCGGGCCAGCCGGCCCTCGACGACGACCGTCTCGACGAGGCCGGCGGCGGCCGCGGCGGCGAGGTCCGTGCCGGTGGCCGCCGCGGCGAGCGCGGTCGACGGGTCGTGCGCCGCAGGCCCGTCGACGACACGGACGGTGACCGTGAGGCGCAGCGGCCCCGCC
>NZ_JWIO01000101.1 GCF_001017755.1 Protofrankia coriariae | reverse complement strand
GCGGCCCGTGGCCCGGCAAGCCACGCGCCCGGCGGCCCGGTCCCGGGCGCCCCGGCTCCCTCGGGCCCGGCGACCGCCGCGGACCCCGCGGTCCTCGACGACCCAGGCGACCCAGTGGATGTGGTGGATGTGGCGTGGCTGGCACGCCCGGCCCGGTCGAGCAGTCGGCCCACCAACGCGGGATGGGCCGCCCGCAGCCCGGGATGCGCCCGCAGCAGCCTGATGATCACTTCTCCCGCGTCCACGAACGGACGCAACGCACCTTCGTCCTCGGCCAGTGCCAGTGCGCGGGCCAGGGATGCGGTCGCCCGCGCCACGTCCCCGCCGCGGTCCGCCGCCACCGCGTCCAGCACGCAGGCCGCGGTGAGGCTGCCAATGCCGAAGCCGGTGTCGGCCCGCAGCAGCGGAGCGAGCATCGTCGTGGCCGCGGACGCGTCCGCCCGGGCAAGGTGGATGCGCACCAGGGTGAGCACCTCGACCGGGTCGGGACGGTGGTCGGCGATCCCGCGTCGCAGCAGGGTCAGCGCCGCGTCGGGATTACCCGCCGCAACAAGAAGATCTCCTTCGGTGGCCAGTCGTGCGCGTAGACAGACGTCGGGCAGCCCGGCCGGACGGTGGATGGCCAGCAGCCGCCGGGCGGCCCGGACCTCCCCCTGCCGGGCCAGGATGGCCGCGTCGAGCAGGACGAGCAGTTCGGCGGTCACCGGCTGCGGCCACCGCCGANNNNCCGGCTGCGGCCACCGCCGACAGTATCCGTCCGCCTCCTGGATGTGCTGGCGGGCGGCGGCGAGCTCATCGCTGTGGTAGGCCACGATGGCCATCGCGAGACGGGCGTCGGCGAGCCCGGCGATCCGGCCCGGCCGGAACCGGTCACCATCGGTGCCGACCAAACCGTCAGTACCGGCCGGACCGCCG
>NZ_JWIO01000103.1 GCF_001017755.1 Protofrankia coriariae | reverse complement strand
TCGCCTACGCCATCGGCAAGGCGCACCCCGTCGGCCTGTTCGTCGAGACCTTCGGTACCGGTGTGGTGCCCGACGAGCGGATCCAGGACGCCGTGACCACCGTCTTCGACCTCCGGCCGGCCGCGATCATCCGGGACCTGGACCTGCTGCGGCCGATCTACACCCAGACCGCCGCCTACGGCCACTTCGGACGCCCGGAACTCGACTTCACCTGGGAGTCCACCTCCCGCGCCCAGTCCCTGGCCGCCGCCATCCGCTGACCCCAAATTTCCGCTTGGCGAAAATTTGGGGGCCCCTGCCTCTATGGTTGGGGCTTTCGTGGGGCTGGCGGTCGCCCATGCGACCGCCAGCGGGGCGGATGGTGTGGGTGTGTCCGCTTGGCGAAAATTCGGGGGCCCCTGTCTCTGGGCTTCGTGGGGGGCGGGTCGCCGCGTCTGTAAGCGGGTGTCCCCGTGGGGGATGGACGATCTGTCGTAGGGGACTGGTACCAAACAGGTATGCCCGAACAACTTGGGGTCTTCGTCGGGCTGGACGCCGCAGCCGGCCCGACGGCCGGCACGGCCTCCGGCGGGCGGGGCGGCCGCCGCGGGGGTGGATGTCGGAGTGCCTGCGCCCGCTCGGGGCGCCCGCTCGCCTCGCCCGGCGTCCTCGAGAGTGGGTACTGGCAGGAAGACCGTCGCCGCTGTGGGGGCGCCGGTCGCCGCGAGCGAGCTGCCGGTCGCCCGGGTTGCGGTGGACGTCGGGCACGCCCATCTGGACCGGCCGTTCGACTACCTGGTACCGCGGCAGTGGGCGCAGGAGGCAGTCCCCGGCGCTCGGGTCCGGGTCCGGTTCGCCGGCCGGCTGCTGGACGGTTTCATCCTCGAGCGCTGTGAGCGTTCCGAGCACACCGGCCGGCTCGCCTTCCTGGCCAGGGTCACCTCCGCGGAGCCGGTCCTCGCCCCCGAGATCGCCGAGCTGGCCCGGGCGGTGGCCGACCGTTACGCGGGCACGGTCGCCGACGTGCTCCGGCTCGCCATCCCACCCCGGCACGCCCGAGTGGAGAAGGAGACCAGGGCACAGAAGGAGCCTCCCGTCAGCTCGACGTCCCCCGCCGGCCCGCCGACGCCGGCTGACCCGCCGGCACGGCCGACNNCCCGCCGGCACGGCCGACGGCGGCCGGGCCGGCGGTGGATGGGGCTACAGCAGCTGGGACGGCGGTGGCTGGGAGCACGGCGGTGGCGGCGCGGGCGGGGCTGCCCGGTGCCTGGGCGGACTACCCTGACGGGGAGCGGATGCTGGCGGCCCTGCGGGCCGGCGGCAGCCCCCGGGTCGTGTGGTGGGCGCTTCCCGGGCCGTCATCCTGGCCGGCGATGGTCGCCGCGGCCGTGGCCGCCACGGTGGCGTCCGCCCGCGGGGCGGTGGTCGTCGTGCCCGACCACCGTGACGTCGACCGGGTCGCCGCCGCGCTGATGGACGTGCTCGACCCGGACGATTTCGTCACGCTGCGTGCCGATCTCGGCCCGGCTGAACGCTACCGGCGCTTCCTCGCAGCCCGCCGCGGGCAGGCCCGGGTCGTCGTGGGGACCAGGGCGGCCGTGTTCGCCCCGGTCGTGAACCTCGGGCTGATCGCCGTCTGGGATGACGGGGACGACCTGCACGCCGAGCCGCGCGCCCCCTACCCACACGTGCGGGACGTCGCCGTGCTGCGCGCCCGCCAGCAGCGGGCGGCGCTGATCGTCGGTGGCTGGTCGCCGTCGACCGACGCCGAGGCGATGGTCCGTGTCGGCTGGGCCTCGGCCATGGCCGCGCCGCGCCCGGTGGTCCG
>NZ_JWIO01000116.1 GCF_001017755.1 Protofrankia coriariae | reverse complement strand
GTTCCGCGCGCAGGCATGCCGGATCCGCGCCGATCGGGTGGGGTACATCTGGGTGGAGTTCACCCACCGTGACCCGCTCGCCGGCCTCGTCCCCCCGGCCGACATCGATGGTCCGGACGCGGACGGCGGAGACGGTGACGGTTGGGATGACGACGCTCCGGTGGACCTGGCCGGGATTCCAGTGGGCCGGCGGGAGGACGGCCAGCCCTGGCGGCTGCCGGTCCGCGGCGCCCATGTGCTGGTGGCCGGGGCCACCGGGGCGGGCAAGGGCTCGGTGCTCTGGGCGACGATCCGCGGGCTCGGCCCGGCGGTCCGCGCCGGCCTGGTCGAACTGTGGGTCGCCGACCCCAAGGGCGGGATGGAACTCGCGTTCGGCCGGGACATATTCACCCGGTTCGCCACCGACACCGCCGGCATCGCCGACCTGCTCGACGACGCGGTATCGGTCATGCGCGGCCGGGCCGGACGGCTCCGCGGGGTGACCCGGCTGCACACCCCGACCGCCGACGAGCCACTGATCGTCGTGATCGTCGACGAGCTCGCCGCGCTCACCGCCTACGTCACCGACCGGGAGCTCAAGCGGCGGCTGGCCGCCTCGCTGCCGCTGCTGCTCTCGCAGGGCCGGGCACCCGGCGTGGTGGTGATCGGGGCGGTGCAGGACCCGCGGAAAGAGGTGCTCCCGTTCCGGGACCTGTTCCCGGTCCGGGTCGCGCTGCGGCTGACCGAACCCGACCAAGTCGACCTGGTCCTGGGGGACGGCGCCCGCGACCGCGGGGCGCGGGCGGAGGAGATTCCCGAGGGGCTGCCCGGGGTGGGCTATGTGCTGGCCGACGGGCAGGCCGACCCGGTGCGGGTGCGGGCCGCCTGGATCGACGACGCCGAGATCTCCCGGATGGCGCACCGCTACCGGCCACCGGTGACCGGTCAGGTCGTTGGTCTGGACGATCCCAGCGGCGGGTGGACTCCGGACGTCGACGGCTGGGCGGCATGAGCGGACCGGACGGCTACGCCCCGGTGTTCGTGCTGCCGCTGTGCTCCTGGTGCCGGCACCTGTGGGCGGCGCACCGCACCGATACCGGTTGCCGGGTGCCGGTCGGGCGGGGGCGGGTGTGTGGCTGCCGGGAACCGCCCCCCGGCCACCCGCCCGACCCCGACCCGGCCGGCGACGGCCCGGACCACGACAACCACGACCAGGATCAGGAGGAGCGGGCCGCATGACGCACGGAACGGACCCGGCCGGCCGGCTGGCGGCGCATCCGGACGGTCCGACCGGCACCGTCTCGACCACGGACCCGGCGGCGGGGAGCCGGGCGGCGCGGCTGCGGCTCCCGCTGGCCCGGCAGGTCCTCGAGGCGGTCGCGGTCGACAACGGGGTGTGCCTCCGCCCGCTGGCCATGCGGAGAATCGACCTGACCACCGGCGAGACGGAAACCGTCCCGGTGCCGTGCGGGGCCACGTTGGCATCGAAGTGCCCGCCGTGCGCGGACCGGGCACGCAAACTGCGGATGGCGCAGTGCAAGGCCGGCTGGCACCTCGACGACGAACCACTCCCCGACCCCGACCCGCCGACTGACGACGCGAAAACCCTCGTCCAGCTCCGCGCGGATCTCGAAGCCGTCCGCACCGACGCGGTGACCAGCCATCACATCGAGCAGATCACCGAAGCCNCGCCGATCTCGAAGCCGTCCGCACCGACGCCGTCACCAGCCACGACGTGGAGCAGATCACCGAAGCGGACGATCTGATCTCCCAGGTGGACGCCGCGTTGACCGATCTTGGTGTGCGCGGCACGACCGCGCCGGAGGACCGGGAGCGGCCCCGGCGGACCCG
>NZ_JWIO01000100.1 GCF_001017755.1 Protofrankia coriariae | reverse complement strand
ACACCGATCTTGAAACAGTCCCATCAAACTCGCCGGAAGTCGACTCGGGAGTGCGCGGCTGGAGGCTGTTCGGCGTGCCGCGCATTCACTCGCTGTTGGGTGGCGGATCTCCGCTGTACTTCGAGCCGTTTGACGTCGACAGATGGTTGCAAATCACTGTAATGGGGATGTAGGTTGCGATGGTCGCCGTCGTTGGGGTGGACCTGCGTCAGCCAGGAATCCGCGCTAGCATAGCTGCCACGTGATTATGCAGGAAGACGGCGGAAGGGTGAGAATTATGGCCCGTTTGTCCGAGCAGCTGGCCTACCTCTCGAGGCGTGCCAAGGCAGCCGAGGGTGCTGCGGATGCCGCCGAGGCCGAGACCCGCGAGGAGCTGGCGGCCAAAGTCGAGCAGGCTCGCGCCAACGCCGAGCAGCACGCGAGCGAGCTTCGTGAGAAGGCCTCGGACGTGACCCAGGAGGCTTCCAGTCGGTGGCGCGAGATCCAGGACCGCTGGAAGGACCACGTGAGCAAGGTGCGTGCTGAGGTCCAACAGAAGCAGGCCGAGCGCGACGCCCAGCGTGCCGAGCGGCGCGCGGAGTACGCGGAGGACGACGCCGTCTGCGCGATCTCTTTCGCTATCGCCGCTGTGGAAGAAGCCGAGTACGCCGTCCTGGACGCCACCTTGGCTCGCGCCGACGCTGCGGCCGTCAGCACCTGATCCTCATCTCATTGCCCCGGATTCGGTTGGTGACGCCCTGCTCGCGCTTTTGCGCGCGGGCGTGGCTCGGCCTGTAAGACCTGGCAGACATCCCGCCGTCAACGCAGGGGTGCTGTTCGCCGACGCCCGCCGCATCGCCGGGTTCATCGGCTTCTGGTCGGCGTCCCGCCTGCCGCCCGCGGCGGGCTGACCATCGACTACCGCCGCCCCCACCGCATATCCCTCCCGCCGCGGCAGGAAGGCGACCCTCGCCATGACCATCCCACGCCACCGTCGCGGACCGCGGCCGGTGGGAAGCCCGGGCACCTCCAGATGCTCATCGTGTCCGCGCTGCGGAACGTCGGCGTCACAGTCCGCCTGACGAGGTAGCGGCCGAGTCACCGAGGTCCCGTTGTGCCTGCCGGCGCCGACTACGACTTAAGCCCAATCGCCCCCGACCACGGCCCGGGCCGGTAGCGGATCCGGGTAAGAGACCGTCGAGGAACCGGGCGACGGCACCCTGCACGTGTTCGCGCTGCCGACCGACGCTGACACGCTGCTCGACATCGTCACCGGGCTGTTCACCGACCACTCGCGGCGGGGCGCGGTCTCCCAGGCGGCGCCCTGCACGATGGCCCCCGGTTCGGACAATGCCGGAAACCGCCTGCGCAATCCCAAAAGGTACTTCTCATGAACCCGCAGGTCACAGTGGGTGAAGGGACAGCGGTCCACCGACCCGTCCGCCTACCAGGTGGACCATGTGTACCAGCATCCGAACCGATTGATCTTGGTTGCTGGCCCTGAAATCACTGTCCGACCGGTCGCGACCCGGGCCCTGGCCAGGGACGATGTCCAGTGACCGCGCCGACTCGGACATCATCTGTCGAATCGAACGGGTGTTCCGAATCTCGGGTGGTTCCGGACACCTCGACCCGTCTCGTGACCGTGATCGTCGGCGTGGTGGTCGCGTTGACGTTCCTCTTCGGCTTCGGGAATGTGCTCGCGCTCGGGCTGCGTCTCGGCGTTCCGATGTGGGTGGCGCCACTGGTGGCGCCCGCAGTTGATCTATCGGTCGTCGGACTGCTTATCCGGACTAAGATTTGCCA
>NZ_JWIO01000014.1:253436-273449 GCF_001017755.1 Protofrankia coriariae | reverse complement strand
ACCCGAGACTGACACAGAGGGGTTTGGGGTCCTGGATCGCGGAGTTCACCGCCCGCGCGGGCGCCAGACGCCTCGTCCTCTGCGACCCTGGCACCGTCACCGGAGGACTCCTGGTCCGTCAGGACTTCACCGAGGACGACATCGGCGAAGCGAAAGTAGAGGCACTGCGAAAGCGCCTCGCCGCCATCCGCGACGACATCGAACTCGAGGCGTATGTCGGGCTCATCCCAGACAACTTCGCCACGCTCCTCGCGGAGGCTGACCTCGTCATCGACGCCACCATCTCTCGCGCCATCGGTCAACTGCTCGACGACCTGGCTCCAGCGACGGTGCGCCCACTGCTCGCCCAGGTCGCAACAGACGCGGGAACCAGCACTCTCGGACTGCTCACCGTCAGCGACCCTGCTACTCCTGCTGGGCCTTACACAATCGACCAGCAGGCCGGCAGACGAGTCATCGCCAACGGCGCACTGGAGCCTTTCCACACCTTCTGGAAAGACGTGTCCGCTCAGGACGAACTCATTCCGACCCGGGGCTGCTCGGTACCCACCTTCCACGGCTCCGCTGCCGACATCGCTGCCGTCGCCGCCAGCCTCACCTCCCTGCTCGGCAGCCACCTCGCAAGCACCGAACCGGTATCCGGCACCCACCTGATCGGACTGCCGCATTCACCCGCAGGACCCTTCCGCCGCTTCATCCCGGCGGTCTGACGCTGCTGACCGCGATCATGGGAGCCGAGCCGCCCGGCCCAGCGCACGTATCGGCCAGAGCATTAGCGGCCGGACACCTCAAACCACCCGCCAGACCGTGGTGCCCTCAGACGACTGTCGACAAACGCGTCTCGCGGGGAGCGTTCTGCGGTTGGCGACGCCCGATCCAACCGAAGCGGGTAGAGCCCCGACGGTCGCAACGCCGTGACGAGGTCGTAGCCTGGCGCTTTCGCTTTGACAGGCACAGCTTGATCAGCATTGTCAACCTGGAGGGGGTGATGACGGTCGTGGTCTTCAAGAGACAGCGGACACCTAGCTATCTCTTGAGTATCCCGCCTGCGGCGGCTGTGTCCCCGCCCGGGAGGCGGCCACGAGTGACCAGTGGGTCGGTGGTCACAGAACCGCGCGGCGGCCACCTGTGACGTCCTGAACGCAGCTGCTCCAGCAGCCTGGTCACGGACGAATCGTGGATCGGCAGATGCATGTCGGTGGATGGTTGTACCGTTCGGGAAGGCAGGCGCATGTCCGACGGGGAGCGAGACGATGGCACGACTGGACGGAGGCCGGGCAGCAGCTCGGGGCTTTCAATACCAGTATTTGCGAACGTTGGAAGCCATCTTGGTTGCTTCCGAGAAGCCGAGACATCACGCCTGTCGCGTAGAGGGACCGGTTGACCCGACGTCCCTCGGTGGGCAGGATGCAGTTGATTTTGATCTAGTTGATGATCTAGGAAAATGTTTGGTAGCCGCACAAGTCAAGAGTGCGACGCCGGGGCGTCGGCTCGGTGCTCCCGAAGCACTCTCCATTTTGGTGAAACTGGCGACAGCAACCGAATCTGAACGGTACAAGCTTATCACGCAGGCGGTTCCGGACGATACTTGTCAGGCATTCGCAAAAAGCCTCCGCGACTGCGAAGGAAACCCTGCCACTTTGCACTACAGACTCACCGGCTTGTTCGCCCGAGCGCCCAGATCGCTCGACCGAGTTACCTCGTTGTCTCCGATGCATCTGGCGCGCTTGAGCCGTTCAACCATAGAATTCGATCACCGCGAAATAGACGAGATTCGTGAGGATCTTCATTTCGCGATAAAATCCATTCGATTGAACTCTCAAGTTGGCTTGGGTAAACATTCGGGTGGATTGGTTTTGGGCTACTTGGTGTCCGAGACTCTCCGCCGGGCGGCCGATCCGAGCGCCTCCAGATGGACCTTATCCGAGTTTCGCGCAGACGTTTCTGTTGAGGAAGATATTCTCGGTGAGGCACTCGGGCGACGGGACTGGGGCGTAGTCGCCGGGCCGGTTCCTCCGATCCCCGATATTCCTCGCGACGAGCTCCTCGAGCGGATCAGTCAAAACTTCTCCTCGCCCGGAGTTCGGGAGAATTCACCTTCAGTCTGCGTGTTGACAGGCCTATCAGGAATCGGAAAGTCGAGCCTGGCTGCGGCCTTCACTGCATCGTTTGCGTACAGATACGATCTAGTGTTCTGGGTAGATGCTTCATCGGAAGACTCTCTAGTTGCATCCTATCTCCGTCTTTGGCGATTTCTCGCTGATTCCACGGATGATCGAGGAGATCAGATAGAAATTAGTCTCCTTCGCGAGCGGGTTCATGTGATCTTGCAGCAACTTCCGGGTCGATGGATGATAGTATTCGACGACGCCGCGCCGGATAGTGTTCGCTCCTGGCTACCTAGGTTCGGGCGAGGTCACATACTCATCACTTCAGTGAGACGCAATGGGTGGAACGATTTTCAAGGCCGGTTCGAAGTGGAACCGATGTCTCACGACGAGGCGCTAGGATTGTTGGCGCGGCGAATCCGAATTTCTGCCGGAGAGGTCGAACGCCACGCAGAAGCGCTTGCTGATCTGGTGCAGGTATTGGGCTATTGGCCGCTTGCCATTGAATTGGCAAGCGGCTACATCGTTAGCTGCGGGATTGATCTAGAGCGGATCGGGGACTATCGTGAGATGGTTCTGAGTCGTGCTATGGACGACGCATCTTCGCTACCCTTGGGTTACCCTCGTACGCTCGTCTCGGCTGTTCAAGTCGGACTTGAGCGCCTTGTTCGCACGGCCGAGCGGCAAACTGGGGTTCCGCTACGCCCCCTGGATCTACTGGGGCATATGTGCTTTGTCGGCCCGTCTCGGATCCCGATACACCTCGCGATCGTAGCTACATTTATTCCACCCGAAGGCGTACCGGGTGGACCCGTTACCGCCATGGTTATGGATGAGGCCGACGGTGTTGTGCACGAAAACATCAGATTGCTTTTAGACATCTCGTTTATTCGCCGCTCTGAACCGCTCATCTCAACTGTTGATGATTATGTAGGAACCGATGCGACCGTGTCGATGAACTCGGTTTTGCAAGATATTCTTCGGCGTGAAATCGAGAAATATGGGGTCGCATCGACCTATATATCAAGAATGGCTTGTCATGTTGATCGATGGCTGAGTGTCGGCATGGAGGTCGGTCGTTCGGAATGGACTTGGGACGTCGCGCAGCATGCAATTTCACTGGCGGTCCATATTAGAAGACTTTCCATCAAGAGTAATATCTCGGCCCTGCTCATCGGAAATATTGCCGCGTTCCATGAGAGTCAGGGTAGGGCGGCCGAGGCCGCCGAACTGCTGGAACTTGAGCTTGCCTGGCTAGCCAAGATTGAGAACCCGAACGAGTTGCTTGCCATTCAAAGTAGAATTATTCTTGCCAAAATATATCAACATGGCGATATTGATGTACCTGATGGGCGCGTGTCCGAGCTCCTTACTGAAGATCTCTACAACTATATTGATACCATGTCCCAGCAGGAGCCGGACGCTGCCGTTTACCTTGCGACGAATGCGTTCTTTGTTCTGCAATCTCAGGTCCGCCGGGATCCGGGCGATATGCGTCTGCAGTCGCTACACGGTCGCTTCCTTGATCTGATTCAGAAGCTGCCTTCTACCCCAGTTACTGAGCTCATGAATGATCTTTCGTCAGTAGGGTTTCACTTGGAAGCCGGCCGTCTTGCGGAAGCGGAGAGTTCCTCTCGGAGGATCCTTGCAGACGGCGATGGATCGCACGCCAGGCCTATTGTTGAAGCCCGCCGTCTTCTGATCGAGTCATTGGTGATGCAGGGTAGATGGAGCGAAGCCTCCGATGAGTTCGATCTTTTTTCCGCATACATGGGACGTCAATCGCTACACCAGTTTTCGGTCCAGTATCTTGTGCACAACGTCGGTTCGATGAGCGCCCTTCAGTGGGTCATTTTGGGGGATCAAGCGGCTGGCGATTTTCTCTGCCTTCTTCTCGATCGCTGCGGGTTGGATGGTTTCCGAGATACTCTAACGTCTCAAGATCAATCAAGGATTGCGCTGATTGAGGTCGTTGCCGCGGCGGTGCGCGGGGATTCGAGTGAGTTCATCAAAAAGGCGAAGTCATTGAGCACTGTTTCCTTCGCTGAAAATGAAGATGATGCGATGCCCTGGGAACTGCTTCTGAGAGCGCTGCCAGCGCGGCTCTTCCATATCTTTGGTCGAAGCTATAATGATCAACTACAGGCGCGCGGAGAAGAACTCCTCGAGTTGGCCGACGAGGGTACGTTGCGTGAGATAGAGAAGGTGCTGCGGAACGTCAAGGTGGATGCTTTTTCCGTGCTTGGCTCCCATCCGGCGCTAGCGCATGTAGGGCTAACGACAACTCGCATCCTTCTTGAAAGTCGAATGTTTAGTGATCTCACTATTCCGGTGCTTTTCCTCCAGCCGCACCGGCAAATTGTTGTGTCGGGTGTGACCCGCGAGCAAATAGTCGAATTACAGATTCAACGGATCTGCAACTCGGGATTCCGGCGAGTTTATGGAGATCACCTAAGTGTTCCCGAGGTTGCCGGCGCCGTAGTCCGTGCAGTCAATCGGACGCTGGAACTTGTTGATGCTGGCGGTGCCGTTCGCGCCATCGCAACGAATTTCTCTACTGCGGAATGGCTTGATTCGGTCCGCCATCATCGTCGTGCTCTTGTCTTCTACGGCTTCGGATTTCGACTCGACGCACCGAAGGCGAGGGATGCGATTTTTGCTTCCCCGGAGTCGTGGTCTGAGGCTCTCACTGGAGCAGCGCGACTGGGCCTGATAGCTGCGGGCTTAGTGGAGTGGAGATAGAATGAATGGATCTCCGAGTTCAGGGTGATGAACCTGCCCCGGAACTCCTATTCCGCGCAACCTAGTTACCCGGCAGTTGGGCTGGCGATGGCCTAATTCAATTGTGCGTATGCGTGGCAAGTGGGGCGCGCCTGCCAGAAATAAGACCGCGCAACTTCGTTTCTGATTGATCTCGAATCATGGCGATCTGACTGTCGGCGCTCTGCCTGTTGTTGCGTATGCAATCTCTGTCGGATCACCGTAAGATCATGCGCAGGTTGCCTCTGGGTGCCTTCGGCTGGATGGGGAACGGGACGGCCGAGAAGGTGGGCGGCGCGGGCTCGTAGTGGCCCGGCATGGTCGAGGTCGACGCTGTCGAGTTGTTCGGCGATGACGACCAGTTGGGCGTAATGGCCACTTTCAGTGGTGGGCGCGTGGGTGAAGTGGACTCGGACTTGTGCGGCGACCTTCGGTATGAGCAGGCTGTGGCAGTGGAGGGTGGCGGCGTCGTAGCCGGTGGGTGCCAGGCTCGCGGCGGCTGTCCGGAGAGCAGTCACGGGGCAGGTGGAGCAGGGCCGTAGAGATCTGACGGTGATCTGACAGAAGTTGCATGCGCAACAACAGTCAGATCACCGTCAGATCATCTTCTGGCCGATGTGGGATCCTCCGCTGAATAGCGAGACTTGCCTGCAGGTCTCCGCCGGGTGCGGGACAGCTTCACCTCCCGGCACAGTGGCGATGAGATTTCTTGTGGGCCAGTTCTGGCGAGCCCTGGGGGGCCAGAGCTGTCCACCACCGCACGCAGGCATTGGGGGCAGATGCTCGGCCCCAGGGCAGGCCCGGAACACTACCCAGTGGAGCTGTTCCCGAGCATGGCCGTTGCAGCGGGTCATGTCTGTCCTGGCCTCGTGACGGTGCCTTCTCTCGGGCGGGGTATGGCGCGGCGGAGAAGATATGTGGCGCGGATGCGCAGCAGCCCCGCGTGATCGATACCGGTGCCGGAGCGGACGGTGTCGAGTAGCTCGGCGATGACGGCCAGTTCGGCGTACCGGCCGCTCTCGGTGGAGAGTACGTCTGCGAAGCGCGCCTGAACCTGTGCGGCGAGCGATGGCATGAGCAGGCTGTGGCAATAGAGGGTGGCGGCGTCGTAGCCGGCGGGTGCCAGGCCCCAGCCTTCCCAATCGAGCACGCGGAGGGTGGGGCCGCAGAGGTTGGCCCAGTGCAGGTCTCCGTGCGCGGTTACCCACGGTGCGGGCGCCGTGGTGGTGATCGGTTCGCCGAGCATCCTGGGCATGACGTCGTCGAGGTAGGACTGCTCGATGGTGCGCCGGTCGGTGGAGACCGTGGCGAGGATGCGCAGGGAGTGGCGCAGTGCCTGGAACCATTGCCTGTTCGGTGAGTCGGTGAGCCGCCGCGGCACGGTGATGACGGCGAGAGGTCGGACGTGGACGCGGTCGTACAGCTCGGCGCGGTAGTCCCAGCTGTCGTGGTGATGGTCGTGGATCCCGCGTAGCGCTGGGCGTGGAATGGATGCTGGCAGCGCCTGCTGTGCGGTGCGTCCGCCGTCCCAGAACGTGGTGATCTGCTGTCCGGCCTCGGTGGCGGCGATCCGCAGCCAGCCTGGGCTGTCGGGGGTCATTACCGGTCGGCCGAGAGTTCGTCCGGCGAAGCCCCACGCTTCCTCAGCCTGGGTCCGGTCGACTGTGACCCGGAGGGCGGCGCTGGCGCGTTCGTGCGCTGCGCGCATGCGGGTGACGGTGTCTGCGTCGTTCGGCGGCGGCCACATCAGCGTGCCTGCGGCGTTAGCGCTTCGGGGAGTGCGGGAGCGCGGAGGATGGTCTCGCGCGCTGTGGCGGCGAGTATGCCCTGGGTCTCGGCATTCAGGCCGAGGCGGTTCCAGTGGAAGATCACATGGTGGGCGAGGACGTCGCGTAGCCCACGGCGCAGGGTCCCGGCGTATGCGGCCTTCCCAAGGGCCCGACCGGCATTGTGAAAGGCGCTGGCCCAGATCCTTAGGTTGGCCAGCGGTCGGTCCGCGCCGAACAGGTCGCCTGCCGGGTCGGTGTCGGCGGTCAGCAGCCTGCGCAGAGCGGTGGCCAGCCGTTGAACCTCGGCGGCGGTGGGTGATGTTGCTGGTGGAGGGCGTAGGCGGCTGACGCGGTCGAAGACGTCGCCGCGTTCGTACCAGTCCAGGCCCGCGGTGCGCAGGAGCGTGACGATCAACAGCATCGACAGTTCGCGGCGGCCGAGAGCCGGCGGGGTCCTGCTGGTGATCTCGCTGTGGATGCGGTCGAGGATGTGGCCGGTGTCGGCGGTGAACAGCCGGTGCGCGACGTCGGTGCCGACCTCGCCGCCGAGGGCGTATTCCTCCGGCTCGTAGATCCCTTCCGTCCAGGTGTGGATCGTGCCGGCTGCGGTCAGGTCGTCGAAGGCGGAGCGGAGGGTGGCACGGAGCTCCGCAACAGATTGGCCGCTGGCTGGGGAAAGCCGTATCCGCCAGTCGGGCGACTTGCGGACGAACCACCAGGAGTCGACAGCGCCGGTGGCCTGGGTGTGGCGCAGGACAGGTGCCAGGTGGGTGGCTGCGACGGTCTCTGTGTCCGCTGGGTCGGGAAACGCGACGCGCACCTGGAACCAGGCGGCGCCTTGGACTGCGAGCGCGGCGCGACCTGCCGCCTGGTAGGTGGCGACTGCTGCGGCAAGCTGGTCGGCATGCAGGGAGGCATGGGCTGCCGCAGTGGATAGCGGGATGCCGGCCAGCACCGCGAGTACGGCCTGTTCGGTGCCGGCGGCCCGGCTGGGGACGGTCAATGGATCAGCAGGCATCTGTCCCATCCGGTGGCCGGTGTGCCGGTGGCGACGCTGTGGAGGACGAGGGCGATGCCGGCCTCTCCTTCGAGGAGTCCAGCAGCCCGCCCGCTGGTTGAAGGGGCGGAGAGCAGGAGGGAGGCGGCGAGTGTCGGCAGGTGGCGGCTGAGGGTGTCGGTGGTGGCGTCGGCGGCGGCGCGGGCGACGGTTTGATAGAGCCCAGCCCATCCGTGGCACAGTCCGGCTTCGGTGAGGTGGGCGAGCCGGGCGGAGTCGGCGATGCAGGTGGCGAGCGCTTGTTCGGCGAAGTTCTGGCGGGTGGTGTCACCGGTGGCGAGGCCGGCGAGTTGGAGGGCGCGGGCGATCCCAGGGGTGCCGTAGCACCAGCTCGGACGGCCGGGGCCAGGCTGGGTCGGTCTTGCGGCCCGCTGGTCGGCACGGTTGATCCACTGGGGCCAGAAAGGGCCGTTGGGGGTGTCTTGGCGCCATCGGTCATAGAAGGTGCACAGCGCGTTGATCGCGTCGGTCTGACTGTCGACTCGTATCCCAGCGCGGGCGGCGAGCGCGAGCAGGGCCAGCGGGCCGGCGGCGCCGTGTGCCATGCCGAGGTTGGCGTGCCCACCGGCGAATTCTGGCGCGTTGCCCTGGGACGGGTCGTGGCTACACCACCAGCCGGGCAGTCCTTCTCCGTCGAGGTTGATGGGGGTGGTGAGGCGGACGAGGTAGGTGAGGATGCGGCCGAGGGCGTCGTCGCCAGGGGCGTGGGCGAGAAGGTGGGCGCCTATGCCGGTCAGCCCGCTTATGACGTCGTACTCGGTGAACCGGACCGGTTCACCTCGGCCGATGCGGGCGTTGGCGGCGTCAACGCGGCGGTGGGCGATGGTGGCGACGGCCTGGTCGAGCGCGGTGCGCGCTGTGGTGTAGCGGCGGGTCTGCCCGGCGGCGGTGTGGAGGGCGAACGCGACCGCCGGGGCGCCGCCGTAGAGCGAGCTGTTCATCGACACGCTGACGCGGCCGGCGGTGGCTGCGGTCAGCCACGGCTGGACGGACTCCCAGTGCTTGGCGCTGGCGTGCGCTCGTTCGGCGTGGAGGAGGGCGATGCCGGCTGCTCCGTCGGCGAGCGACTGCGCGGTCTGCCCGAGTTCGCCACGGGCCGGGATGGTGAGGCGGGTGGCGAGGCTGGTTGCGGTGGCGGCGGCCTGATTGCGGTCGATCATGGGGCGGTCGCTTCGGTGGTTGCGAGGGCCCGTGCGGCTGTGGCTCGGGCGAGGGCGATGCAGGTCTGTTCGGCTGTGGGGTTCAGGCCGAGGGTTCGGACGGCGTGCAGGTGCAGCAGCGAGGCCAAGGCCTGGTCAGGCGGGCGCTGCGCGGCGAGGGCATTCCGGTAGGCGGCCAGTGTTGCTGCCCGTGTCTGCCAGGCGGACAACACGGTGTCGGCCCCGGGCACGGCCCGCAGATGGGCGAAGCCATCTGCGGGGTTGGCCAGGTGCAGTGCGGTGGTGCGTTCCGTCCGTGGGACGCGGGCGGGCTCGTGGGGCAGCACGTCACGAAGCCACCGCATGCCCGTGGAAGTTGCGCCGGTGAAGGCGATGGCCATGTCGACCAGGCCGGCGACGGTGAGCGCTTCGACGGGCAGGCGGGCGCTGGCGGCGAGGCGGCGGGTGGCGAGGGCGGCGGCGGAGTCGGTGGAGAACACGGCTTCGGCTGCGGTCATCGCCGGGCCGTAGCCGTAGCGGCCGGTTTCCGGTTGGTAGGTGTCGAGGTGGAGGTGGGACAGCAGTCCGGCCTCGCGCTGTGCCGCCGCCCAGGTTCCCAGCCGTGTGGCCGCCGGCCCGTAGCCGCCACGTTCGGTGATGGCGAGGCGTAGCCGCAGGTGGGGCTCGGTGTCGCGGTAGGGCAGGAACCACCACGCGGGCGGGTCGGGCCACGCGTCCATGAGGTCGTGGAAGCGGGTGAGGAGATCGGTGGCCCGGTCGGGGTGGCCGTAGAGCCGGGCCGACAGCCACGGCGACACACCGGGTAGCTGGGCATCCGACCGAGCAGCGGGCACGGTTGCCGCGAGGCGCTCCGGTGCCGGCCCCGGCAGGGGTGCGGCGGTGCTGGCCAGCGGGATGACCAGTTCGTGGGCGTGGCCGTCGAGCCAGCCGAAGGCGCCCGGGGCGGCGTCCTCGTCGAGTCGAGCGGAGCCGTGGCGGTGCAGGTGATCGCGTAGCAGGGCGAGGTGGGTGTCGACGTGCAGGTCGAGGCGCAATCGGTTGTCGGTCTCGACGAGCTGGACCCGCGTGGGCACTGGGATCGCGCCGCCCCAGCTGGCCAGTGCCTCGAGCCATTCCTTCGCCGGCTCGGCGCGGCCGGGCAGGTCGGCGGCTGTGAGGTTCCAGCGGGCCGGGGCGAGCACGGTGCGCCGATGAACGAGCCGGGGCAGGAACGGCAGCCCACCGGCAGCGCCCCAGGAGAACGGGATGGAGACGGCGACGCGGGCGGTGGGTAGCTCGCACAGGAACCGTGTCAGCGGGTGGGTGTGGTACCGGAACTCCACCGCATGCGCGGCGAACGGCTCGACGAGGCGCCGGTCGGGCAGCGACACCAGATAGAGCCCTTCAGCGTCGGCCCCGACAGCCAGGTCGGCCGGGCGCAGTACGCCTGGGCCGGCGTCGTGATACTCGGCGAGCGTGATCACCGTGTCGGTGAGCCGTGGCGATCGGGCCACGCCGATGGTGGCTGCGGGAAGCGGCGGACAGGACACCTGCGCGGCTGTCGCGCCGGCCCGCATGGTGGGCAGGGCGGCGTAGGTGTCGCGGAACCGGTCGAAGGATGCGGAGTCGAGCAGGTGCAGGAAACGGCTGGTGGTGGTCGCGGCGGCGCGTCCGCCGCCGGTGACCCGCAGGGTGAACGCGCCGCGCGACAGTGCTGTCAGGTCGTGGGCGTGGACTTCGGCGATGAGTTCGGCATGTGGCGGAACCCGAGCCGGTGCGGTGTCGCCGGCCAGAACAGTGATGTCGGTGCCCTCGAGGCGTACCTCGAGCGCGCCGTCCAGGGCCGCTCGCTGCGCGAGTGCGGCCAGGCGCTGGTCGCGGGCGGCGCTCCCGCCGGGGCGGTGGGTGCGTGTGGAGCCGCGGAAGGTGGCGGGTAGGCCGAGGCCGGTGTCAGGGTTGACGGCTTCCAGCAACGGGACGAGGGCGGCGGGACCGTAGCGTTCCAGGAAGGCTTCGTGCCAGTCCGCCCACCCCGAGGGGACGGCGGTCGGCGGCGTGAGCCGGGCGAGCGCCCGAGCGCCGGCCCCTGCCTCCTCGGCGACAGCCGCCGGCAGGACCACGTCCGCGTTCAACACGAGGCCTACGTCGAGATCCGGGTCAGCGCTGGGAACAACGCGCCGTTGAAGCGCCTCTGCCTGCGAGCGCAGCGCGCGACGGTGCGAGGCGGAGCTCGAGTTGTCGTGGTGGGCGAGCAGGTCTTGCAGGTCGCCGATCACGTTGAGACGGCCGGCGCGTGGGGGCAGATCGTCAATCCGGGCCGCGGCCAACTGGTCGGCGACTTCACTGAGTGGATCGGTGATGGTTGTCGCCGGGCGTAGGGGCGTGTGCAGGAACCGGCGGCGGACCAACTCGATCACCATGGTCTCGATCTGGCCGATAGCGGAGGCGGGTGCGTCGGCGGCGAGGCGAGCGACCAGCTCGGGGACGGGCAGCGAGCTGGCCGTCTGGCGCAATGTGGCTTCCACAGCCCGGGTGCGGCGCACCGACACCTCGACCACCGTCTCCTCCCCGGCATCGTCGCCGGGCCGGACAACAGGGCCGATGAACAACCGGTCGCCCCGGGCGACCGGCAGCCCGTCCGCGGCGACCCGAAGCCGCCGCAGCAGCGTGTCGAATGCTTCCAGGTCGTCGGCGAGCGCGGCGAGCCAGCCGCCGCCCGGCCGGGCGTGAACCCGATGGTCGTCGCCGAGCCGAACATGGGCCCGCGCGCCGAAACCCGCGGGCCCGACCCCGGCGAACAGGCCGAACGGGGTGGCACGCCCGGTCATCCGCAACACGTACCGGGCTGTCGCCGTGACAGCCCGCCGGACCGCCCGCCGATCGTGGCACTGCCGGTCGAAGACCGACACGACCCGCGCCGCCAACGACGGGCTGGCGAGCGTCATCGCGTCGGCGAACACGGGCCGCGCCCAGATGTCCCGCAGCCAATCCGTCCAGCCGGCTACGGCGCCGTCGGTGTTGTCGTCGAGGGCTGGCCATGGCGGCAGGTCGACATCGGCGGGGACCACCGCCATCCGTAGCAGCGGAACGTCAAGGCTGCGGTACATCGCGCACCTCTCAGCGGCGGAGGATCAGTTCTGCTTGCAGCTGGTGCAGGCCGAAGAGCAGGTCTTGCCGCAGTTGTCGCTGGTGGATCGCAGCAGTTCGGGGATGACGGGGCCGCCGTCGACGATCTCGACGTCCAGGTCGTAGTCGCCGGCGAGGGGGAGCGGAGCCGGGGCGGTTGAGTGGGCAGGAGTCATGGCGATGCCTTTCCTTCGGAAGGGGTGGTGAACGCGTCGCTGTGCTGGTCAGGACCAGCTCAGGACGACGATGCGGTGGCGCTTGGCGATCACCCGGCCGGGCGGAAGCGCCTCTGCCGGAGTTGTGGCCGGCCAGGCGCTGATCGTGGCCGGCGACGCGTCGCGGTGGGTTCGGTGCCAGGCCTGGACCTGTGTGACGACCAGGTCGGCGAGGCGGGCGGCGTGGGGACCGTGGGCGTAGGCGCCGAACTCGTAGGTGTCGTCGCCGTCCTCGACCTTTCGCAGGGTGAGGTAGGCGAAGCTGTCCGCTTCCACGGCGGTGGGCGTGCCGATCGGGGAGACGGGGTCGACGAGGTCTCGCGCGGTCTGGGAGCGGGCGCGGGAGAGCAGGCCGTAGTTGTCGAGGGTGCTGGCAAGCCACAGCAGCAACCCGTCGAACGGCTCCATCCCGCCGAACCGCACCCCCGACCACGCCTCGACCCGCGGGGTGAGCAGCGCGGCCCGCAGGGCGGCGGCGTCGAGTTCGGGAGCCTGCTCGTCGAACCGCAGGCCCACGTCGGCATCGTGAAGCGGGACGAGGCGTTCGGGATGGGCGCCGTCGCCGCGCACGGGCACGAAGCCGGCCATCTGGTGGTCGAGACTGACCAGAACGCCGTCGCGGGGGGTGAGCGCGACCGTCCGGCTCAGCCCCCGCATCCGCAGGGGGACGACGATCCGGCCGTCCGGGGCGAGTTGATCGGTCCAGGCGGGTGGGATGTCCCAGGCGCCCGCGGTGACGATGATCCGGTCGTAGGGCGCCTGCTCGGGGACGCCGTGCTCGGCGTCGGCCAGCACGACGTGGACCTGGTCGTAGCCTGCCGCCGCGAGGCAGTGGTGGGCTCGTTCGGTGACGTCGGCGTCGATGTCTATGGTGGTCACCGCGCCGGTCGGGCCGACGAGTTCCGCGATCAGGGCGGCGTTGTAGCCCCCGGAGCCGACTTCGAGGACCCGCATGCCGGGGGTGATCCCGGCCTGTTCGAGCATCGTGGCCTGCAGCCAGGGAGCGGAGACCGAGCTGACGGTCATGCCGTGCTGGTCCTGCTTGGTCCGCACGATGTCGTCGGCGTAGGCGTCCTGGAGCGACGCCTCGGGAGCGAACAGGTGCCGCGGCACCGCGCGGAACGCGGATTCGACCTCCTTCGTTTTGATCGAGCCCGCCGCGACGAGGTCATCCACGAGGCGGGCCCGCAGATCCTCAGCGTGTGCTTTCTCGTCGGCTTCGGGCGGTTGTTGATGCCCATGCGCGTCGCTCAACACCGTTCTCCTCTCGTGATCGTCGGATGGTTGGGTTTCAGTCCCAGGTGATCAGGAGCTGGGCTGATGGTTTCGTGAGGAGCCGACCGGGCGGCGCCGAGGCGCGGCCGGCATCGGTGGGGTAGACGCGGATGGTGGGGTCCGGGCTACCGCGCCGCTCGGCGTCCCACACGCGGATGTCGTGGGTGAGCAGGTCCGCGAGCCGGTACCGGTCGGGGCCGTACGCGACAACCCCGATCTCCTCGCCGGTCCCGCCCGTCGGGGTGAAGGTCAGGAAGGCGAGGCTGTCGTCCGACCAGCAGGCAGACACCTCGGCCGGACTCGTGGGCGCAGGCAGTTCGGCTCCGGCGGAGGCGTCGGTGCCGTGGAGCCGGCCGTAGGTGGGCTGCACAGTGGCCAGCCACAGGTCCAGGCCCGGCAGGTCATCCGCGGAGGGGGAGAGGGTCACCCCGGTGGAGTGGGTGTGGCTCGCCCCGCTGATCGCGTCGCGAAGCGCATCGGGATCAGCCTCCTGACCGTCGTCGACGTCAAGGCGGATCCCGTCGGCCAGGCGGATCATCCGGGGCAAGGAGGCACGAGCGCCGGCACCCTGGAGACGGACGAAGCCGTACGGCCGCATCGAGTCCGAGGTCAGAACCTCGCCGTCCCAGGTGAACCCGACGGTGCGCAGCAGGCCCCGTAGCTGCAGCGGGATGACGATGCGTCCGCCGGGGACGAGCTGGGCGGTCCAGGCCCGCGGGATGTCGGGTGCGTCGACGGTGACGACGATCCGGTCGTAGGGGGCGCGGAGCGGGAACCCGAAGTACCCGTCGTTGATCAGTGCCGTGACGTCGGTGTAGCCGGCTTTGCCCAGGCAGGCGTGGGTGCGGTGGACTACGGACTGGTCGATGTCGATGGTGGTGACGTGGCCGGTAGGCCCGGCCAGCTCAGCCAGCAGCGCCGCGGTGTAGCCGCCAGAGCCGATCTCCAGGATCCGCTGGCCGGGTTCGACCCGGAGCTGCTCGAGCGTCGCCGCGACGGTGGAGGGCCGCGACACCGCGCTGAGCGGTGCTCCGTAGACATCCCATTTCGTGACGACGACGTCGTCCTTGTAGGCCTCCTCGGTGGAGGCGTCGGGCAGGAACAGGTCCCGGGGCACGGCCCGCAACGCGGCCACGACCGGGGCGGAGACGGGCTCCTTCGCCAGTACCAGGTCGACCATGGCCGTGTGCAGCAGCGCGATCGACGCCTGCGCCGAGGCGGGCATCACGCCACCTCGCCGAGCAGGTCGTCGTACTCGCCGCGCTTGACCGCGCGGACGAAGTCCCCGAACGCGCCGGGGGTGGTCCGCACCGACGGCCCCAGACTCGACCTGATCAACACGCGGTGATCGTCGAGGGCGACTTCGACGGCATCGTGCACCGTCGGGTCGAGCGTGGACGGGCGCCGCCATCGTGGGACGGCCGGGACAGGCATGCCGGTGGGCGCAACAGACACGGGTTCCTCGAAACGATGCGATCGGTGTGGACGGGTGGAGCCCGCCGAACCCAGGCCGCACGACTCGGCCCAGGCCCGGCGGGAGCAGAAGCAGCGACACGGCACGACCCGGGGTTCATCCGCCCTGAGCTGGTGGAACGGACGGGATCGGATCGGCGTGTTCACCGCGCGCAGCACCCATGACACACTGCGCCCAAACGGAGCAACAGAACGCAACGGCTCGTTGCGTGCATGCAACAGCTCGTTGCATCCACCTGCGAAGGCGTCGACGGGGAGGCCGAAGGTGCAAGCTGGTCAGCGAAACGACGCACTCGCCAACCTGGCCGATCTGCTGCGGACACTGCGTGATCAGCATCGGACCAACAACAGCCGGCTCGAAGCCCGCACCGGCTTCAAGCGCCAGCAGATCTCCCGCGCTGTCAACGGCCAGGAGATCCCGTCCGCGGACCTCGCGGACGCGCTGGACACGGCGTTGGCCGCAGGGGGAGCCATCCGGCGATTGCGGGACGAGGCTGTCAGGGAGAAGCGGGCCCGGGATCTGGGGCTCGACCCGAGCAGGCAGGAGGAACCCGTGGACGCCAACCGCCGGCAGGCGTTCGAACTCGCCGCCGCGAGCCTCGTCGCCGCCCAGATGTACCGGGAGTGGACCTCGTCCGCACCCGACGTGCTGACTCTCGACGAGATCGACGACGCGATCAACGCGCACACTGTCGCGTTCACCGTCGAACCGCACCAGCGGCTCGCGCCGAAGGTGTGGAAGACGTGGAAGTCGGCGCACCACCATCTGATGAACGGCAGCGGCCGGGCCCGCCCGCAGACCCGCCTCACCGTCGCCGCCGGCTACGCCTCCTACATGCTGTCGCGGCTGTCGTTCAACCTCGGGGACACCCTGGCCTCCCGCCGGTTCATCCGCCTCGCCGAGGACCACGCCAGCCAGACCGACGACGTCGTGCTCACCGCCTCGGTCGGGGAGATGGTGACGACGCTGGCGTTCTACGGCCGCCGCTACCAGGAAGCCGCCGTCTCGGCACGGAAGACCGCCGTCGTGGCGGACAACCCGTACACCCGCGCCCGGATCGCCAGCTACGAAGCACGAGCCCTCGGCGCGCTCGGCGACGCCGAGGGCACCCGCGCGGCGCTGAACCGGATGCGCACGTCGGTCACGGACCTGCCGCTGCAGCCCGGGATCAGCCCGTTCGGCCCAGCCGCCGCCGAGATGATGTACGCCGGAGTCCTGACCCGGATCGGCGGTGGTGTCGAGGCGGAGCCGATCGCCCGCGCCGCGCTCGCCGCCTACGAAGGCGGGCAGGCGGGCGGCTTCGAGGACTACGGCCACGCGCTGCTCGCGGTCGCGGCAAGCCTCACCGCCCGTGAACAGCCCGAGATCGACGAAGCCGCGACCATGGCCGGGAAGGTCGTCGACATGCTCGACACCCGGCCCACCGCCTCGGTCTCCGACCGGGTCGCAGAGATCGCCATAGCGTTCACCGGCCACCCCACCGTCGAACCCGTCCGTGACTTCTGGGACCGCTGGCAGGCACGCCCCCGCCTCGAACTGACCACGGGCCAGGCGTGACCATGACCCTCCACTACGGAACCCCGACCGTCGTCACCATCCCCACCGTGCTCACCGAACGGCTGGTGCTGCGCGGCTGGAAGGCCGCCGACCTGGACCCCTACGCGGCGATGAACGCGGACCCGGAGACGATGCGCTACCTGGACGGCACGTTCGACCGGGCCGGCACCGAGCGGCTGGTCACCCATCTGATCGGCATGTGGGCGATCCGCGGGCACGGCATGTGGGCGGTCGAGGACCGGGCCAGCGGGGAGTTCCTCGGCCGCGCCGGCACCTACTTCGCGCAGGGCTGGCCGGGTGTCGAGGTCGCGGTATCAATCCGCCGCGACCGCTGGGGCCAGGGCCTGGGCACCGAAGCGATCACGGCGGCGCTCGACTTCGGGTTCGCCCACCTCGACGTCGAAGAGCTGATCACCGCCACACACCAGGAGAACGCGGGCATGAACACGATCGCCCACAAGCTCGGGATGACCTTCCGCGAGATCGCCGACGTCGGTCCATGGAAGGCGAACAACGTCCACGCGATCAGCCGGGCCGCCTGGACCGCCAACCGACCCGGTGAGACCGAAAGCTAGTCGTTCCGTATCCAGACCTCGTCGCAGTCGACGCACAGGGCGCGGTAAGCCGCGTCAAAGCCCTCCTCATCACCTCGGCGCCACTCCGTCAGCGGCTCGCAGATCTGAATGGTTGACACCGTGCCCACTGCCGGATTGGGCAGGCACACAAGGGAGGGAGGTAGCGGAGACGATGGCTGAGGCTCCCGGAAAGGACGGCCCGCCGGTTGCCGACCGGCCGCTGAGCCGCACTGGTGGGCGCAGAATCCTGTGGCAGGACCTGCCACCCGAGGTTCGCCGCGGTATCGAGTCACGTGTGGGCGCGCCGGTGATCAGCGCCAGGAGTCAGCCTGGAGGGTTCTCCGAAGGGCTCGCGTCACTGCTGGCTCTGGCGGACGGTCGTCGGGTCTTCGTGAAGGCAGCCAGCCGTGTGGGAGCGTCCGCGGTTGCCGAGTTCCACCTCCGCGAAATCGCGATCACTGCCTGTCTGCCAGCAGCGGCCCCGGTGCCTCGGCTCCTGGGCTCCTACGACGACGGCGTATGGGTCGCAGGCATCTACGCCGAGATCGAGGGCTGCCTTCCCGGCCGGCCGTGGCGGCACGGCGAGCTGAGTCGCGTCCTCGACGCCCTGACGGCGCTGAGCACCGACCTCACCCCCGCGCCGGTCGCCCCGGCCCTCCTGGCTGCGCCGCGCCTCGGCGGGTGGCGAGCGCTGACACAGAGCGCCGGGGCCATGACACGCCTTGCCGCGATCACGACCTGGGCCGCTGACCGCATCGACGACCTGGCCGCGTTGGAGGCGGATATCGACCGGGACCTGGCAGGCCGGACGCTCCTGCACGGCGACCTGTATGGGTTCAACATCCTCCTGGGCGCCGACGGTGTGTCCGTCGTCGACTGGCCGCATGCCTGGATCGGCGCTCCCTTCTGCGATGTGGTGACGCTGCTGTCGAGCGCGTCGGTCGACGGCATCGACCCCGAGCCCTACGCCCGCGACCATCCGCTCACCAGGGACGTCGACCCCCGTCGCGTGGATGTCCTGTTGGCCGCGCACTCCGGTTTTCTCCTTCGCCTGGTCACGACGGCGAGCCCATCGGTCGACCCCAGCCTGATCGAGATGGCTTCCGCCCTCGGCGTGGCCTGCCTGCGATGGCTACAGGAACGCGGCCTTGGTTCGAAGGCCCGCCGCTAGCACGGGCTGTCGCGGTCGTCGCGGGTTGGACGCGGCGGCCCCGTTCAGGTCATGGCTATGGCGATCGCGGCATGGCCCCGCCGCCGACCCTCGCTGCGGATGTTCGTTTGCGTGAGCAGAAGTAAGCATTCGCCAGTTAAATCATTTATGTCCGATAGGTGCTTTATGTCGATCGGAGGGGGTTGCGGGTCATTGACCTGCGGGAACGGCGCCGGTGGGTGACGTTTCCCTGGCTTTCGGGGTCTCTCGTGGGGGTGAAATGAGGGGCGTGGGTGGGCTTGTCCAGTGCCGGCGGATGGAGCTACGGTCGTATCCGCCCCCTTGACCGCCGGATACCGACCCGCTAGCGGGCGGCCGGTTCGGTGGGAGACGGGGTGGTGGTAGCAGCGAAGCGCTGGGACTCGTTGCCGTCGGCGGTCCACCGGACTGGTGACGGAGCGAGAAGCCCGGCGGGTGTCGCTGTGAGTCGGGTGGCCTGCGAGCCGCTCCCGGGAGCTGTTTCCCGGGAGCGGGGGACGCGGGTCCGCAGCCGGGTGCCACATGCGTGGCGTCGTGCCGGAAAGGAGGGATGACAGAGATGGCGACCATTCTCCGTCCACGAACCTTCCTGAAGGTCACCTTCTAGCCAAGCACGCCGGTCGGCCAGCGCACCGCCGCGACCCCTACGACGGGTCCGCGTGGCGGTCCGGTTGGGTGACCGTGTCTGGGCCGGCTGGCCGACCGCCTTATGAGACGGCGGGCCAGCCGGATAGCCGGCGTGTGCGTTGACGCAGGTCAGCGCGGCTGGGTGGGTTCGCGGACGGATCCAGACTCGACTGTCCTGGAGCAGGTATTCCCACGACTTCGACTCGCGGGCGGGGCCGGCCGGTAGGTCCGCTGGCGCTCCTGCAGGGTTTGACCGACAGAGATCTCTACCTACTGGATGTGCTGGCAGCGCATCGTGTCCTGACCGCGGAGCAGGTGGCCGCGTTGCTGTATCCCTCGGTGGATCGGGCGCAGCGCCGGCTGCTGGCGTTGACGCGCCGAGGGGCGTTGGAGCGGTTCCGAGCGCGGGTGTATCCCGGGTCGCAGGCGTGGCGATACACGCTGAGCTATCCGGCGGTGCAGCTCATCGCCGCGAGGAGGGCGGAACAGCCGGCGTCTCGGTCGGCGCACAACACCGCGGTGCTCCGCTTGGCGCGGAGCGGAACCCTCGAACACCAGCTGGGTGTGAACGGATTCTTCACCAGCCTTGCTCGAGACGCGGCTGCCCGCCCCTTGACCCGATTGGCCAACTGGTACTCGGAGTCCACCGTGGCAACCGCGCTCCAGTGGGATTATGGAATCAAGGAAACGATCCGTCCGGATGGGTACGGCCGGTGGATCGAGAGCCCACGTGTGACGACGTTCTTCATCGAGTACGACCGGGGTACCGAGTCGCTGGAACGGCTGGGCGGCAAGATCACTGCCTACGCGACCCACCTACCGGGCATGACCGTGCTGTATCACCTGCATTCCGCGCTTCGGGAGACGCACTTCCACCACAAGCTCATCGGGGCTGGCCGGGAGGGGGTCGCGACCACGACGGCTGAGCTTCTCGCCGCCTCGGGAGAAGGAGTGAGCGGCCCTGTCTGGTTGCCCGCTGGGCCGGGCACTCGGCGTCGCCTACGGCTGAGCGAACTGCCAGGCAGCGGATTTGCTCTGCAGGCCAACGAGTGGGGTGCTGGTACCGCCCCGATCCCAGCGCCGCACCTTCCAGAGGTCGCGTGAGCCCCGTCCACAGGGAGAGGCGGCGGCCGGCTCTCCCG
>NZ_JWIO01000014.1:229765-253428 GCF_001017755.1 Protofrankia coriariae | reverse complement strand
GGCCGGCTCTCCCGCCGGCCGCCAGTGTGCTCTCACCTCGGCGCGACGGCTGTTCCCGAGGACGGGCTTTGCTGGTCAACGGCGCGGTGCAGCGCCGCCGCCAGCGCCCGGCCTTCCGTCGGGGTCAGATAGCAGGCGCCGATATCGCCGAGGGTGTTGTGCAGACGCAGCAGAATCACCGGCCCGGTTGCGGTGCCGCCCTCGGGGCGGATCAGGATCTCTGTCCCGTCGAGGTAGCCGGTGAGGATGCTGCTGCCCGCTCCGTAGTCCACCAGCCTCGACACGCGGTCCTGCCCCTGCGGCTGGTTCACGACCGGGTCCGGCTCCCGGTCGTGACCTGGCGGGAACGGGCCGGCGGGCCGCTGGCGGCCTCGCCTCATCGGAGGCGGACCCGGCGGGGACGGCCGGTCCCGTCCTGTTCGGCGACGCCGGTCGCGATCAGCAGATCGAACACGTTCGTCACCGCCCCTGCGGAACGGCCGACCACGCGAGCGATCTCCCCGGCCGACCAGGCCCGGGTCCGGTCCCGGCCCAGGCAGGCCACCACCAGCTCCCGCAGCCCACCCGGCGCCAGCCGGCTACCGGTCGACGTCACCCGGCCCTGTGTCCTCCACACCGACGCGCCGTCGACCTCGGCCCTGCTGCCCGGGGACGGCACCTTCGCCCCCGGGCTGGACGGCACAGGCGGCGGTGCCGTGTCAGCCGAACCCGGCTTGCCGGTGTGGCTCCACTGGTCCGGATCCCGGCCGGCACCATGCCGCCGGCCGGGAACGCGCACGGCACGACCGCCGGCCTCCAGCACGGTCAACGAACGACTCACCGTCGTGCGCGCCAGCCCCGTCTTCTCCACCAGCTCCGCCACCGTCACCGAACCCTCCGCGGCGGCAAGCGCCCCTGCCACCAGGCGCGAGGTAGCGGACCTGTACCCGTCGTCGTTCGAGGAAACCGACACCAGAAACCCTCCGCATATTTCCGAACGGCGACCCGACATGTGCCGGGCCGCCAGCAGGAGAACTCCAAACCGCCGCCCTTGCAAGCAAAAACCAAAAGAAAACCCGGATGCCCACGTTCTGGGCATCGGAAGTTGAGAAGAGTCTCGACGGAGATCTCCGGTGTCGGAGCGCGACGTCGCGCAGGAAAAGTCCGTAGTGCCTAGGCAGAGGAGAACAGGGCTATCGCGTCAACCGGTGACACGACCCCGCCAGACCCGAGCGCAACCCGGCCCGTAGTCGGACGCCGCCCGGCCACCCACCGGCCGAAGAAACCTGTCAGGCGGAGAAGCCCAGCCCTCCCATCTATCGACGTAGTCGTCGCAGCGCCGCACTTCATTTCCCTGACGGTTGAGGTACGCGCCGCCGCGGTCAGCGCCCTCACGGACCTCCTTCGCGCACATCGAAGCAGGCAACAGGAAGAGCCGCCAAATAATGTCGAATGACGGTCGTCCCGCCGTTGAATGCGAGCGATAATAAACAGCGATAACCCGGTTTTCACCATTATCGGTGTTTCGCTGACCTGTCGATCGTTCATTCCCGAGGAGCTCTGACGTGACGTCCAGCCATCGAAAAGGCCGCATCCACCAGCCCGACCGCACGACCAAACGGGTAGCGATCTACCTGCGCATCTCCACCGACGAGAAGAACCAGCCGTTCTCCCTGGAAGCGCAGGAGACCAAGCTCCTGGCGTTCATCACCAGCCAGGACGGCTGGGAACTGGCCAGCAAGTACGTCGACCAGGCGTCCGGCGCCACCACCGACCGCCCCCAGCTCCAACGCGCCCTCACCGCGGCACGCGCCGGGAAGTTCGACATCCTGCTCGTCTACCGCCTCGACCGCCTCACCCGCTCTCTACGCGGCCTGACCGAACTCCTCGAAACCCTCGACAAGGCCGGAGTCGCGTTCCGCTCCGCCACTGAACCCTTCGATACAGGCAACGCCACCGGGCGAATGATTATCCAGATTCTCGGCGTCATCGCCGAGTTCGAACGAGCTCTCATCATCGACCGTGTCATCAACGGCATGGAAGTCAAAGCCAGCCTCGGGCAATGGCAAGGAGGATCCCGCCCCTACGGCTACCAGATCGACCCCAACACCGATCACCTGATGGTGGACCCCGTCGAAGCCCCCATCGTCCGCCGTATCTTCACCGAGTATGTCAACGACCGCCTCGGCAGCCAGGCCATCGCTCGCAAACTCACCAGCGACGGCCTGCGCACCAAAACCGGCCTTCCCTGGTCTCCCGCCGCGATCCTCACCATCCTGCGCAACCGCGTTTACCTCGGTTACATCAGCTTCCGTGATGTCGAGCACGCCGCACCACACCCCACCATCATCGACCCCGACCTCTTCGGTCAAGCCCAGAAGATCCTGACGGAACGCGCCAAATCCACCGCCACCAAACGCGCCGCGTCCGGGTCCGACTACCTGCTCACCGGAAAGATCCGCTGCGCCCACTGCGGCAGGCACTACATCGGCACCGCCGCCCGCGGAAACCTCTACCGATACCGCTACTACAGCTGCTGGACCCGCAACCGCTACGGCACCAGCATCTGCCCCGCCGAGCGCCTGCCCGCCGAACAGGTCGACACCGCCATCCTCAACGCCATGATCGAAACCTACGCCGGCAGCGGACTGGTCACCGAAGCCGCCGCCGCGCTCGCCGGCCGCATCGCGGACACCCGCGCTGCCCACCGCGACGAACTCGCCACCGTCGACAGCGAGATCAGCAAGGCCGAGACCGCTATCGACCGCTACTTCAACGCCTTCGAAGCCGGCACCATGACCGACGCCCTCGCGGGTGGCCGCATCGAGAAGCTCACCATCAAGATCAAGGAACTGCAGGGCCGCCGGGCTGAACTCGTCGATCGCCTCGCCGACGACGCCACCCAGCCCGTCCCACCCACCGCCGCCGACCTGACCCGCCTGTCCACCCAGATCGCCGACGCCATCCACGACGGCGCGCCGGCCACACTGCGCCGGCTCACCGAGGCCCTCGTGGCTGAGATCACCGTGACCAGCCGCGCCCACATCCAGCCCACGTTCCGCATCCCCACCCAGCCAGCCGCACCCACGGGCGGCAGCGACAGCGGGCAGGACGGAACGCAACCGTCCAGCGACGGTACGGAGGTTCGCGCAATACACGGATCGGTGCGCCCGGCAGGAATCGAACCTGCGACCTGGTGCTTAGAAGGCACGGATTGCACTCAGTGTCACAAACCCTCGCCCAGCTCGGACGGTCCAGCACAGTCCGCCATCGTCCGCCTACGTACGCACCCGTTGCTACAGGCGTAGCTACACCTTGAAGCCGCGCACCACACTTCGCCCGGGATCGCTCAGCGATATATCGCAACCACGCTTACAGTGACGCCCGGCCCCTCGACGGCCAGACCATCAGGTGCGCTGGATGTACCAGATGCCTGCATTCTCCGACGATCAGCACGGCTGAAGAGATTTAGTCCAGGAACGGCGAGGAGCGGGTAGTTCTCGCCCTGCGGCCATTTCTTGCGCACTTTACCGAAGACCGTAGCGTCGCCTTCTATATCGGTAACGCTGACCCGAAGGTAATTCTTCTTCAGGTCGAATACCAGGGTCGGTTGACCCTCGTCTATCTCGCCAGTACAAATAACCGATTCACCGACTCCACCAGAGAGTGCGGTGAGACCGTTCAACACTTCCCTATCGCTGGAAGAAATCCTCTCCGGAGCGAATGTCTGCATCAAATCAAAGATGCCCTGGAGTTGTCCTGGTTCCGCCAGCGCCCGACCGATGCTCGGTATATCGATATAGCAATCGCACCGAAACAGCCTCATCGGCTGAATTTGGCCATAGACGTTCGATGCGTCCGCGGAGTCGATCATAATGTACTCGGACTCCGGCATCGAGGCGGCACTCTCGTGGAGTCGGTTAAAGCGACTCTCTGGAGTCTGCCTGCGAGTGCGAGAAGTCTCGGACTCCCGGGTTCTGGTGGAGGTACCTTCGATATTCACGGGAGCGATTGCTACACCAGCGGTTCCCCCGCGCTCACCCGACCGCCGTTCACTTTCCGCCTCTTCGTCGTACAGTCCGTTCTCGACCTGCGCAAGAAACTGGTCAACCAGTTCAGTGTTCAAATATAGAAACTCGCGCATCTGATCTCCCCCTTGAGATGGTGCGGGGGCGAGTCCAACATGTCGTGACCTGCCCACATCCGCGGCTGCCACGGTACAACATCCATAGCTGTCCGCCCGGACGGTGACGCGCCAGCGAGCACGGTTGTCCCACGGTGCGCGCAGGCGGTCGCGCGGAGCCTCCCGCGCCGCGTGCTTGATCATCCACAGCTTTTCCGATGGCGCTGCTACGGTGGATGCACTTCCTGGCTCCGCCGGCTGGTCTCGATCTGCCGGCGCTTGTCCTGTTCGACCGGTAGCGGCGCCGGCTGCGCGACGCAAGGCACCTCGACGACGCGGATCGGTAGTACATCACGAGCTTGGGAATCTTGTGGGCCGCTTGCTGCTGACCTGGGTTCGCATGTTCCGGCCCAGGTCAGCGGCAGTTCGGTACCCGTCGTAGCTTCTCGTTCCAACCCGATGGCCACCGGTGCTACGGGCACACGGCGGGCACGACTTGGTCGTTCCTGGTTTTCCATAGCTGCCTGTCGCGGTTTCCGTCAGCCCCGCGTGGGAGAGCCTCCGCTTGGGGGCTCTTTGATGTCCATGGTAACCGATCTGCTACCATACGATCGCGTCAGCACTTTAGGGGGGATTGTGTCGTCAGTCAGGCAAGCCATAGGTATGGCTTTTACTGTCGTAGTAGCCTTCGGCCGGCTAGCGCGGTCTGCTATGCGGTTTGTTAGAAGAAGTCGAGTATCTCAAGGCGTTGGCACAGGAATTGCATTATTGGGTCTTGTTCTCGCTTTTTTGACCTACTGCGAGCAAAGGCAAGCCTCGAAACCTCCGAAGCTGACCGTAGAAAAAACTCCAACTGTTACCTATACTGCTTTCCCGGCTCCAGGGGCTGACGTTCGAACTGCCGACCGCTTTGTCCTCGGTATTAATGATTCACTAGACGTCGACAAGGACAAGAAGGATTGGCCGAAGTCGCAACCTTCACAGGGAGATGATATCTCCTATAATGGAGAATCCATTTCTTCATCGACAGGCGCCCAATTCAATAGGCTGGGTGAAGGCGTCATTCCTACCTATCGAAAATGTCGTGAAGCTAAAAATATCGCTACAAAGATTAACGTAATTGATTTGCCGACGATTCCACTTATATGTGTTATCACAAATGAAGGACACCTTGCGCTGCTTTCCTATCGGGGAGTCGATTCAAATAGCTCCCTAGTTCTCGATATAACGGTCTGGGAGCCCAAGCCGGACTTGCCGTAGGTATCTCTGATGCTGGGCTGAACGTTGATCAGGAAAATGCAGATGGGCGCGAACGGGCTATTGTATTGCTCTGTGTAGGGATCAGGATCACGTCTTGCGGAACTTGAAGGCCAGCAGCAGACGCGAACGTAATCATGTTGTGCGACAACGGGGCGGCAGGGTGCGACGCGCCCGGCGAGCACGGCCGTCCACGGCCGCGCGCAGCCGGTCGCGCGGCGCGGCCTGCCACCGCCTTGATCCTAAAACGGCTAATTCGGCAGTCCGCTGGACTTGGCTGACGCCGGGTCGGGGCGTACGTACCGTCGTGTGGGTGGATGTAGTGGCTGCTGAGCGGTTGGCGAGCGAGCTTCTTGCGCCTTTGGGTGACCGGTGGGCTCATGTGCAGGCAGTTGCTGCCCGTGCCCGGGAAGCGGCGGCGGCAGTGGACCCGGAGGAACGGGACCTGTTGGTCACCGCGGCCTGGCTGCATGACATCGGCTATGCCCCGGCGGTGGGGCTGCTGCGGTTCCATCCTGCGGACGGTGCTCGGTTCCTCCAACAGCGCCCGGACGTCTCCCGCCGGTTGTGCGCGTTGGTGGCGCATCACTCCTGTGCCCGGATCGAAGCCGAGGAACGCGGCCTGTCCGACGTGCTGGCCTCCTGGGAACTGGAGGAGTCGCCGGTGATGGACGCCCTGGTGTTCGCGGACATGACGACCGGTCCGAGGGGGCAGCGGTTCACCTTCACCGAACGGGTGGAGGAGATTTTCTCCCGGTATGGGGAGGGTTCGGTGGTGCATCGTTCGATTGCGCGTGCTCGTCCGCTGCTTGGGGTCTCGATCGATCGGACGTTGCATCGTCTGGCGGTGGCCGGTCAGCCGATGTAGGGGGTGGCCCGGCCTTCGAGGTAGTGGTCGATGCGTAGCCGCATGGACGGATGGATGTTCAGCTTGTCGAGGTCGGCGGGGGTGACGAACTGGACTTCCTTCGTTTCGCTGGAGGTGCGTAGGGTGCCGCCGAGCATGCGGGTGGTGAAGCATAGGGAGAACTGTTGGCGGACCTCGCCGTCGTCGTAGGCCAGGACGTGGCGGGGGTTGGTGTAGACGCCGATCAGGCCGGTGACTTCGATGTCGATGCCGGTTTCCTCTTTGGTTTCTCGGATGGCGGCGTCCGTGATCGATTCGCCGAGGTCCATGCCTCCGCCGGGTAGTGCCCACAGGTCGTTGTCGGTCTTGTGGACCATGAGGATGCGTCCGTCGGGGTCGGTGACGACCGCGGTGACCGAGGGGACGACGCTGTTGGCCTGGGGGGCGTTGGGGTCGTTGAAGTAGTCGATCCGTGCCAAGGGTTATCAGGCTCCTTCGGTGGTGGCCCAGACGCGCTCGAATCCGGCGGCGTGGTGGTCGAACAGGCTGCCTCCGGTGGTCTGGCGCAGGTGCAACACGGGGGAGTGTGCCGCCGGGGCGCCGTAGACGTGGGTGTTCACGAGCATCTCGTTGTCGAACCGGTAGACGGAGTTGTACAGGGTCGTGCTGTGGAGCCGCAGATCGATGCCGGGGATGTCGCGCAGGCCGGACAGGTAGGTCAGCGTCATCCGGGTGCGGGCGGCGAGGTTGTCACCGATGCCTTCCTCAGCGCCGCGCAGCGCCACCGCGTCGGACGCGGGGTCGCCGAGCACGTAGCGGATCTTCACGCCGCTGGCGGCCTTCGCACGCAGGAGCGGGACGAGATCGGCGTGTCCGTCAGGGAGGAACAGGCCGGCGATCACGAGGATGTCCACGGTGTCCTGGGCGTGGTTGAGCAGCGCCCGCCATATCTCGCCGGGGACGGTGCCGCGGTTGGGATAGATCCGCACGACTTCGGGGACGAGCTCGGTCGGCAGGGGCCGAGTGGGAGCGTCTCGACCGTCCGGCCGCCGGGTGCCCGGTTTTTCGGCAAGGCCGAGCGGGGTCCGGGGGATCCCGAGACCGTCGGCGAGACGCTCGAACAGTTCCAGGCTGGTGACCCGTCGGCGGCCGCTCTGGATCTCGCTGACGTGGGACTGTGGGATCTCACAGGCGCCCGCGATCTGGGTCTGTGTCGCACCGGTGTACTTCCGATAGATGGCCAGGACGACGGCCATGTCCCGGCCGCTGATCGCTTCGGCCATGTCGGGTCGCTCCCACAGCCCTTCGGGTGCGGGGGGTAGCGGACGGCGTCCGGTTCCCATGGGGCCTCCCGATGGCCTGCACGCAAACGGTACGAACGCTCATCGAACGACACGACTATACGGCCAGTGGATAGATCGTGGGGTGTTCGGCGTATACGGCCTGGGACTTTCGGCGACATCCGCGCGCTCGGCACAGTCGTTCGCAACCGGCCCTGTCCCGCGTTGAGGGATCTTGCCCGCGGGACCGAGCCGGCATCCAACCGACGATGCGGACGGGACGGTGAAGCCGGTGACGGTGACCAGCAACGGGACGAGAAACGGTGTGGAGGACAACAGGGCGGACATCCGGACGCCTGCGCTGTGGGGTGTCGTGCGGTTCGAGCCAGGAGCGGAACGCCGCGTCCGCGACACAATGATCACATTTGATTCGGCGGCGTCGGCGAACCTGTTCGCCATCGAGAACGGCTGGCACGACTACCAGGTCACGCCGCTGTTCTTCTTCGTGGAGAACGTCTCCCGGCAGGTGGGGAGCCGTAGCCAGCTCGAGGCGGCACTCGCACGTGCCGCGCGGCGGCCCGGGCCGCGGTGACCACCGACGCCGACGACGCGGACCGTCCCTTCGACGACGCGCAGACGCCGATCAGCGGAGAGTCGCTGTTCCCCGCTGGCGCGGGGGAGTGGGTTGTCACCCTCACGCCGTCCATGCGGCCGGCGGAGCTGATCCGGATGCTGCGGACGCTGCCGGAGACCGCCGAGTTCGTCGAGTCGTTCGGCGACGTCGACCTATTTCTGATCTTCTGTCTGGCGCTGCCACAGCGAGCCGCGCCGCCGGGATAGCTCGACAGCACGGCCGTGGGAAAGGGCTGGAACCACGCGGGGAGGACTCCGTGAGGTTCCAGCCCTTCCGCGTTTCACAGGCCGCACGTGCTGAGGTGCCGTTCGATGAGAGCAAGACGCTGATCCATCCGCCGGAGATGGCCTTCGATCGCGTCGAGGCGTGCCACGACCCAGCGGTCCGCCGGGGAGGTGGTCCGGTCGGTGTCGTCGTCCGCCTGGTCGCCGAGCAGGACTCGGATCAGGTGGTCGTCCGGCCAGTCCAGCGCGCGGGCCACCGCGGACAGGGTGGCGTTCTGGACCCGGCGGGAGTGCCGGCCGTGCTGGAGCTGCCGCAGAGTGGCCACGGACACCCCGGACGCGGTCGCGAGGGCCTGTTGTCCGATGCGGCGGGCGGCCATGCGGGCGTTGAGCGCGTCGGCGACGGCCTGCCAGTTCTCACCCTCAACCCGGCCGCGTGCCGTGTACGGCGGGACGCCGTTCTTGTTTGTCACCTGTCAAAAATAGCTGTGGGGCAAACGAGTGTCGACATTCCAACCGGTCGGGGTATGGATTTCATACGGGGTGTATATACATAGGCGCGATAACGCTTGGCAAGCGGTTCCTGAGCGCCTCATTGTGGAGGCTGTCCGGGACGCGGCGTCCCGCCGGAACCCGGACCTGATCCCTGTGGAGGTGGGTGACGGTGGCGCTGCCGCGACGAATTCCGGTGCGGTTCGAGGACGTGTTCCCGCACGGCGCGTTCGTGCTCGGTGTGGAGGCCGCCCGCGACTTCGTGAAGGCGCAGGCGGGTGAGGCCGACGTCCAGGAGCGCGACAAGGACACCGGAGAGCCGCTGTGGACGGTGCGGGTCATGGACCCGGATCCGACCGCGCGTGCCGGCTCGGCGGAAGTGAAGGTGAAGATGGCGGCGGCGGTGATGCCGGTGACGCCGGAACCGTTGGCGGGCACGATGCTGCGGCCGGTGGAGTTCATCGGGTTGACGGTGATGCCGTGGGTGAACAGCAACGGGCCACGGGCGGTGCAGGCGTTCGCCTACCGGGCGACGGGCCTGCGTGCCCCGCGGGCAACCACGGGGAAGGCAGCGGCGTGAAGCTCCCGGCCCACGCCCCGGCTGACAACGGTGAACCGGGCTCGTCGTTGCATCTGGGGCTCCACGTCGGTGGGGACTGGACGGTGTTCTGCCACCGCTACCCGGACCGGACACCGATCCTCGGTATCGACACCGGCGCGGCATCCCTCACGTTGTCAGCCCGGGAGCAGGCGGTGACCGCGGGGCATCTGGAGTTCGCCCACGCGCTGGTCCAGGCCGCCAATGACTATCTGTTGGAATGCGAGCGGCTGATGCTGGAGGCCGCCGACACAGGCCCGGACGAGGGGCCCGCGGTCGCGGCATGACCGCCTCCGGCGGATTTCCTGCCCGCCGGATTCTTTTCCTCTGATTCTTCTTTCCGCAAGGTGGGTGTGATCTGCCATGGCAAAAATCAACGGGTCGCGGCCGTTTCCCGAGATGCCGACCCGTAATCCGAAGGTCGACGTGCCGCTGTGGGCGCTGCTCGTCGGGCTGGCGGGCAAGATTCTGTGGCATCTGCTGCGGTGGCTGGCCCGCCGGCCGGTGAGCGTCGCCGTGGTCGCCACCATCATGATGATCCACCACAGGTACGGGACGGCCGGTCTTGGTGTGGCCGCTGGCGGCTTGGTCCTCGTCGCCGCGGTGTGGTGGCGGCTGCACCGCCGGTCATTCTCCTGGCTGGCCTGGTGGGTGGTCGGCCGCGCACGGTTGGGGTTGGTCTACCGGCGGCGGTGGCGACCGGTCATGGTCCACACCGGGCTGGCGATCCGGGAGCCGACCTCGACCGGGGACCGGGTGGCGTTCGCCGAGACCTTCCCCCGCATCCGACGGATCCGCTGCACCCGCTGGGCCGACCGGCTGCGCGTAGAGCTGCTCTACGGGCAGACGCCACAGCAGTGGGCGGAACAGGCTGAAGCGTTGCGACAGGCGTTCCGCGCCCAGGGCTGCCGGGTGCGGGCTGACCGGCGGGTCGGGTTCGTCTGGGTGGAGCTCATCCGCCGGGATCCGCTGGCTCGCCCGATCCTCCCGGCCGATCTCGACGCCGATGGCGACGGTGACCACTCCGACCACGGGGACAGCGACCCGGCGGACGTGGACGCGGTCACCGTCGGCCGACGCGAGGACGGCGACCCGTGGCGGCTGCCGGTGCGTGGCACGCATGTGCTGGTCGCCGGGGCCACCGGGTCGGGGAAGGGCTCGGTCCTCTGGTCGGTCATCCGCGGCCTGGCGCCGGCGGTACGCGCCGGGCTGGTGGAACTGTGGGTGTGCGACCCGAAGGGCGGGATGGAACTGGCCTTCGGCGAGGCGCTGTTCACCCGGTTCGCCGTCGACACGGCCGGCATCGCCGACCTCCTCGACGACGCGGTCACGGAGATGCGGAACCGGGCGGCCGAACTCCGCGGAGTTTCCCGGCTGCACGCACCGACTGTCGGCGAGCCGCTGATCGTCGTGCTGGTCGATGAGATCGCATCCCTGACCGCGTATGTCACCGACCGGGAGCTGAAGAAGCGGATTGGCGCGTCCCTGCCGCTGCTGCTCTCGCAGGGCCGGGCGCCCGGGGTGGTCGTGGTGGCGGCGGTGCAGGACCCGCGTAAGGAGGTGCTGTCCTTCCGGGACCTGTTCCCGGTGCGGGTGGCGCTGCGGATGACCGAACCCGATCAGGCGGATCTCGTGTTGGGGGACGGTGCCCACGACCGGGGCGCGGTCGCCGAGCAGATCCCCACCCATCTTCAGGGAGTCGGCTACGTGCTGGCGGACGGGCAGAGCGACCCGGTGCGGGTGCGGGCGTCCTGGGTCGACGATGCGGAGATCGCCCGGATCGCGGCGGTCTACCGGAAGCCGATCGTCGGTCAGGTCGTCGGCATCGACCCGTCCACCGGCGACGGCTGGACCCCGGATGCGACCGGCTGGGCGGCATGACAGGTCCGCAACGGCTGGCCGTGGTGTTCGTGCTGCCGCTCTGCGCCTGGTGCCGGCATCTACTGGCCGCGCACTGGTCGGCTGAGGGCTGCCAGGTCCCCACCGGCAGAGGCCGGATATGCGGCTGCCGGGAGCCGCCACCCGATCATCCCGACCGTCCCCATCTCGACCCTGATGATCAGGAGGATTGCGCAGCATGACCGACGGTCAGGCCATCCCGCTTCCCCTCGACCTCACGGAGGAGCGGCCCGGGTCGCGGGCGGCCCGGATGCGGATGCCGCTGGCCCGCCACGTCGTCGAAGCCGTCGCGGCGGAGAACGGGGTGTGCGTCCGGCCGCTGGCGATGCGGAGGACCAACCTGACCACCGGGGAAACCGAGATCGTCCCGGTGGCCTGCCGGTCCACCCTCGCCAGCAAGTGCCCGCCGTGTGCGGAGTACGCCCGCAAGCTGCGGATGGCGCAGTGCGCCGCCGGCTGGCACCTCGACGACGAGCCGTTGCCCGACCCGGATCCGCCCGGTGACGAAGCGAAGATCCTCGTCCAACTGCGCGCGGACCTGGAGGCCGTCCGCACCGACGCGGCGACCCGGCATGACGGCGGCCAGGCCACCGAGGCCGACATGCTGATCAGCCAGGTGGATGAACGGCTTACGGATCTCGGTGTGCGGGGCAGGGCGGCTCCGGACGCCCGGGACCGACCCCGGCGCACCCGGTCGACGAAACGCAGGCAGGACGCCCCCGACCTGCCCCGGCTGCCCGTAGACCGGCGCACGGTGGGCCGGACGTTCACCGCGGCGGACGGCACGGTGTGGCGGCCGTCGATGTTCCTGACGTTGACCTGCGATTCCTACGGGCGGGTGACCTCGGAGGGCACCCCTGTCGACCCGGACAGCTACGACTACCGACGGGCGGCCCGGGACGCGATCCACTTTCCGAAGCTGCTGGATCGCTTCTGGCAGAACCTGCGCCGGGCGGTCGGCTGGGATGTGCAGTACTTCGCCTGCCTGGAACCCCAACGGCGCCTCGCCCCGCACCTGCACGCGGCGATACGCGGCACGATCCCGCGCGTGCTGCTCCGCCAGGTCGCGGCGGCCACCTATCACCAGGTGTGGTGGCCACGCTGTGACCAGCCGGTCTACAGCTCGGACCGGCTGCCCGTCTGGGACGACCAGTCCGGCGGCTACCTCGACCCGGATACAGGAGCACCGTTGCCGATCTGGGATGAGGCCCTGGACGCGATCAGTGAGGACGACGAACCCGTCCACGTCGTCCGCTTCGGCGTGCAGATCCGCGCGGACGGCGTCACCGCGAACAGCCGGAACACCGGCAAACTGATCGGCTACCTGACCAAGTATCTGACCAAGAGCCTGGATACCTGCCACGACGTCGCCACCGACGCCCAGCGCACCCATGTCGACCGGTTGGCCGACGCGCTGCGGCACGAACCGTGCGCGCCGACGTGCGCGAACTGGCTGCTCTACGGCGTCCAGCCGAAGAACCCGCGGGCCGGGCTCGTTCCCGGGCGCTGCACCGGCAAGGCCCACCGGCGGGAAACCCTGGGCTTCGGTGGCCGGCGGGTCCTGGTCTCGCGCCGCTGGTCCGGCAAGACCCTCACCGATCACCGCGAAGATCGGAAAGAGTGGGTGCGGCGGCAACTCGCAGTCCTCGGCCACACCCCGGACGACGACACCGCGGACGGCGCGGCAGACCGGACGGTTTGGCAGCTTCTGCGTCCCGGGGACCCGGCCGCACCCCGACGGGAACATCTGCTGCTACGCGCGATCGCCGACCGGCACCGCTGGCGCGCCCAACTGGATGCCGCCCGTACCGCCGGTCCGTCCGGAGCTGGTGCGCTTCCGGCAACCGTCTTCGATCCATCCCGCGCGGCATGATCCCTGACCCGCTCCTTGGAGAATCCATGATCAGGCTCCTGCTCACCACCGGTGAAGTCGCCGACCTGCTCGGGGTCAGCCGCACCACCGTCTATGACCTGATTCGCACGGGTCGGCTCGCGTCTGTCCGTATCNCCGGTCCCGCCGTATCCACCGTGACGAGCTCGTCGCCTACATCGGTCGGTTGCGGGAGATCGACGGTTACGAGGTGGCGGCATGATCGTCGTCAGGGCTGTCCGTCGGACGGTGTGGGCCGGTATTCGGCAACACCGCCCGGCGCGGGGACCTCCGGATCATCCATAGCGATCATCACGTGACAGATGCTCGAAGCGGTCCCGGTGGGTGCTGGAACACCACACCGGGACCTGAGATCCCGATCCTGCACGAACAGGAGCGAGACCCTGATGCCCATCATTCCGCCTGACCTCGACCCGCCACGCGACCCCTCCGACGGACAGCCCTTCGTCCGCTTGGACGCCCCCGGCCACGGCTACTACGAGATGACCGTCAAGCCGGGCGCAGACCCCTTCGACGTCGCCCGGATCGCCATCGCGATCCCGCACAGCGCGGTGTTCGTCGAAGCCCTCGGAGACGTGGACGTCGTGTTGGTGTTCCGCGTGATCCCCGGCAGCACGCTTCCGGCAACTGCCCCGCCGCCTCGGCCGCATCCGACCGGCGGATGGATTCCCGACGTCACCCCGTACGGACGGATTCCCGCGCAGCGTCAGCCACGCTGATCAGACCTCGCGGTTCTTCTCCCCATTTTTCTGTTCCTCCGCTGGGCGTTGCACCCGCCGGGGGACCGGACGGGTCCAGGGTCGGCGAAGCCGATCACGCAGTGACGCGTAGCGCCCTGGACGCGGCCGGTTCCCCGGCGGACCCTTCACCGCCCGGAGGAACGGAACCCCACCGCCAGCGATCGGCCTGCCGTCCTGGCGGACCCCTGATTCCCTCTTTCTCGCAAGGAGTTGTCCTCGTCATGTCCGAGACTTCCGGCAGGCGTCGGGAACGCAAGAAACGCGCCAACGGTCAGGGCTCGATCTACCAGCGGGCGGACGGTATGTGGGTCGGCGCGGCCTACGTGCTCATGCCCGACGGCAGCACAAGACGACGCCCGGTCTACGGCAGCTCTGAGGACGTCATCCGGAAGAAGCTCACCGAACTTCAGTCCAACTCCGACCAGGGCATTCCGGCGGACGCGACCGGATGGACCGTCGAGAAGTTCCTGACGGTGTGGCTCGCGCAGACGGTGAAGCCGAACCGGCAGCCGAACACCTACGTCACGTACGAAAAGGCGGTCCGGATCTACCTCGTTCCGGGGCTCGGTAAGAAACGGCTGAACAAGCTGACGGCGGCCGATGTCCGGCAGTTCATCCGGCGGATGGAGAACACCTGTCTGTGCTGCGCTCGTGGTCGGGACGAGGCGCGTCCGGAGGGGGAACGGCGCTGCTGCGCGCTCGGCCGGTGCTGCGAACGGCGGCCGTCGAAACGTCAGGTCCAGGTCGTGCATGCCGTGCTGCGCAACGCGCTACAGGCGGCCGTTCGTGAGGAACTGGTCCGACGCAACGTCGCCAAGCTCGTGCAGGTCTCGACCCCGCGCTACGGGATCGACCGGGGCCTGACGGTCGACCAGGCACACACGCTGCTTGACGCGGCGGCCGGTGACCGGCTGTACGCGCTGCTGGTCCTGGCGCTGTTCCTCGGTATGCGCCGCGGGGAGCTGCTCGGACTCCAGTGGTCCGACATCGACGAAGAGCGGAAAACGCTGACCGTCCGGCACACGCTTCAGCGGGTCGGCGGGGAACTGCGGCTGCTTCCGCCGAAGACGGAGGACTCGGAACGCACGCTTCCGCTGCTGGGCCTGGTGGCCGACGCGCTGACCGAGCATCGCAAGCTTCAGGACGCCGAGCGTGAGGCGGCCGGCAAGCGGTGGGTGAAGAGCGGCCACGTCTTCACCACGAGGATCGGTACGGCGATCGAACCGGACAACCTGCGCCGCTTCTGGCTGCCGCTGCGGCAGGCGGCCGGGCTCGACGGGGTGGTGTTCCACGGGCTGCGGCACACCTGCGTGACGCTGCTGCTCGACCTCGGCGTCCCGCCGCACATCGTCCGCGAGATCGCCGGGCACTCGGCCATCGAGGTCACCATGACCATCTACGCGCATGCTTCGATGGGGGAGAAGCGCCGCGCGCTCGGCAAGCTGGACAAACGCCTGACCGGCCCGGCCCGCGGCACCAAGCGTGACTGAGCGCGTTGCTACAGGGGTTGCTACACCTGGGGGTCCCGGGAGGCTCGGGCCTCGGCCGGACGGGGGTCCGGGGACGTGATGATGCAGCGTAGGGGCTTGATCCCCGAGTGCGCCCGGCAGGGATCGAACCTGCGACCTGGTGCTTAGAAGGAACCGGGGCCCTATCGCTGAGCTGACCTGCGAAAACGCAGGTCAGCGCGAACCGAAGAGTCGGTAATTACTCTCTCGCTACGCCTGACCCTGAGAGCGCCGAGATGGCGCCGGATGGGATGGGGAAGCTGTGACCACCGCCACACACCGAATCCGCGTGTCGGATCTCCGACACCGCACCGATGATGCCATACGGGCCGCCGAGCGGGCCGTCACCTCCGGGCCTGCGATGTACTGCGCCCAGTGGCGCGGGGAGCAGTACCCGGAACTCCACCCGGACGAGCGCCAGGAGCGCGCCCTGGATGCGCTGGACGCGCTGACCGCCGCGGTAGCCACCGTCCAGGCCGCCCGCGACGCCCTGGAGGCCGAACTCGTCGACGCCGGCGTCATCGCAGGCCCGCCGGAGCGGCCGACCGAGGACTACCCGGATGCAGCCTGGAAGCGCCTCGAGGAGGAGGGCCACTGGTCGACCCCGCCGGCCCGGCTCGCCCGGCTGGTCGTCTCGGACCGGGCGGCCGACGTCGCGGACACGGCCCGAGGCATGGTGCCGACGGAGGGCCGGCCGAGAGGCGCGCTCGTCGGGGCGGCCCGCTTGGTGGTCCAGGAGGCCGAGGAACTGCTGACCTCCGCCGTCATCGCCGAGCATCTCGCCGGCATGCCGTGGGCGGAGATCGATGAGGAGCTCTCCGGCGGAGCTGCGGCCCGCCAGCCGGCCGAGGCGCACTACGCCGCTGCGGTGGCCTCCTGGCGTAACGGCGTCCTGACGCCGTATCACTATTCGCCCAACACGACTTTCGGCGCCGCCCTTCTGCCCGAGGCCGCGCTGCGCCCCCGATCGACCGCCCGACGGCTGGACAAGTGGGTGGTCGAGCATCGCAGCCCCAGAGATCGTCGGGGCCAGGGCGATGCACCCGTGTCGGCCGCCCTCACGGCCCCGGTCGACGGGTTGACGGCATCCTCGTGGCTGATCGATATCTCCGGCTCCATCATCTCGCTGCCCTGGGGGCGGGGAGTCGGTCCGGAGGGGCGCTGCCTCCAGGAGCGGAAGGGCGCCGCCATGAAGGCCCTCGTCGCGGCTCGACCGGCCGATATCCGTCTGGCCGAGCAGTTCGCTGAGGCCCGGGCTCGACTGGCAGAGCTCCGCGGGGACCAGACGGACACCGAGTGCCATCCCTCGCTCGACACCGGCCCGACCCCGGCCGGCCTGACCGACGACAAGGACTGATCAACGCCAGAAAGCCGGCTCTCCTGCCTGGCGGGCAGGAGAGCCGGGAGAGGCCGGGGTGGGGCCGGCTGAGGTCAGCCGATGAAGTAGGTACTGCGGGCGGCGACGAACGCCCGGTCGGTGGCCGGCCCCCAGACGCCGTCGACGGCCACAGCGAGGATGGATTGGATCGTCCGCACCGTCGCGACGTACGCGGCCTGCGACCGGGGGCCCCAGGCGCCGTCGACGACGGTGCCGACGGCGGCCTGCTCGGCGCGGGTCCACTGGTGGGTGCGCACGGCGGCCAGGGCGGCGTCGGTGACCGGTCCCCAGATGCCGTCGGCGATCACGTGCACCGCGTGCTGGAGGGCGACGACGGCCGGTGGCGTGGGTGAGCCGGAGTCGTCGACGAGCTGAGCCGCCTGGGCGATGATCTGATGGCGCTGGCCGGTCCGGATGCCGCCGGGACAGCCCGGGTGGTTGCCCCAGCTCGCCGCGCCGGCCCCGTGGGTGATCAGCCCGGACTGGCCGGGCGTGTCCGTCACCGCCAGCGCCCAGCCGAAGGCGTGCACCCCGTCGGCGTAGGCGACGGCCACGCTCTCGATCTGCTCGGGGGTCAGCGCCTCGGTGTCGAAGCCCTCGGTTTCGATCGAGTTGTAGGTACCGTTCCCGCCGAGCTGGGCCCAGGCCCGGACGTCCGAGGGCACGTACTGCTCGCGCTGCCCGGCCTTGCCCGCCCATAAGTTCGACGACACCTGAGAGCGCGGGTCGTTGAACCAGTTGAACTGAGAGCCGTTGCCCTGGGCGACGTGCAGGACGAGGCCGATGGGGACGATCCCCTTGCCATCCGTGTTGCGGACCGGACGGAAGGCGAATGTTTCGACAATGTGGGGCATGACGATCTCCTCACCAGTTCCTGATCACGATGACACTGCTGGCGATCGCCAGCGCGAGCAGGACTGCGGCCAGGGCCCGGGTCGACCAGGTCACCGCAGCGACCAGATGCACACTGCCGCGGGCACAGCGCCCACAGCGATGATGAGCAGGGCCGAGAGCAGCCGGGCCGCGATCGTCTCCGCCGGTGGCCGGCCGGCCGGGCGCATCCACTCCGGTGGCTCAGAGCGGGTGTAGTCCTGGCGGACCTCCCACTCCGCCCACGTCAGGCGCCGCTGCGCAGACCACCTGTCGGCCTGGCGCCACCACGGCTCGGTATCGCTCACGGGTGGCCGTCCAGGTGGCTGTCGAGCCGCTCGCCGATGGCCAGGACGTCGACGGCCAGCCCTTGGAGTCGGCCGTCGACCGTGCCGAGCATCTCGTGGGTTTCCACGATGCGGCGGACCACATGCCAGCCGCGCCGCGCGGTGACGATCAGGACGCCGGTGATGACGGAGAGAGCCGTGATCAGGGCGGCTATGCGGAGGATCGCTTCCTCGGCGCCGGTCACGGCCGACACGTTCCGGTGTCGGCGATCTCTGGCATGGGCTCAGAGTAGCCTGAATCGAAAATTCTTCCGTCTCGCTGCTGTTACGACGGAAGATCTGTCGATGTAGTGCTGCTGTGGCGCTGCCTTCTTCGTGCTGGAGCCCAGATGACAGTGAAGATCCGTGAGTTGAAGGCGAAGCGCACCAAGCTCGGCGCCGACGCCAAAGCGATCATGGATGTGGCCTCGACGGCCGGCCGGAACCTGACCCCGGAGGAAGAGGCGACCTTCGATCAGTTGCTCGACGAACGCGACCAGGTCGACGCCACCATCGACCGGGCGCAACGGCTCCTGGACGACGAGCGTGACCGGCTCGACGACGACCCGGACGAGCCGGACGGCCCCGGCAACCGCGGCGGCGACGACCAGATGGCGGCCTGGCGGTCGTTCCTGGTGGGTGGCCGGTCCGCGCTGACGGCCGCGCAGGCCCGCGCGCTCAACGCCGGCAACGACCCCGACGGCGGGTTCCTCGTCGCCCCGGAGCAGTTCGTGCAGCAGCTGCTCGCCGTGGTCGACGACCTGACACCGCTACGGGGGCTGGCGACCGTGCAGCGTCTGACCACGTCGGAGTCCCTGGGAGTGCCGACCCGGGACAGCGACCTGGCGGACGCGGAGTGGACATCCGAGGTGGGCACCGGCACGCAGGACGACGGCCTGCAGTTCGGGAAGCGGGAGCTGCGGCCGCATCCGCTGGCGAAGCGGGTCCTCGTCAGCCGGAAATTGCTGCGGGTGGCGGCGATCGGGCCGGAGGCGATCGTGCGGGACCGGCTCGCCTACCGGCACGCGACCGCGCAGGAGAACGCGTTCATGACCGGTGACGGTAACCAGAAACCGCTGGGGCTGTTCACCGCCAGCGCGGACGGCATCTCGACCGCGCGGGATGTCGATATCTCGACCGACGCGGCGACGTTCGTCAACGTGGCCACGGGTAACGCGGCGGACGATCTGATCGACGCGAAATACACCCTGAAACCGCAATACCACCCGCGGGCGCAGTGGCTTTTCCACCGGCTGGTACTCGCATCCGTCCGGAAGTTGAAGGACGGCGACGGCAACTACGTCTGGCGGCCTGGTCTGGCGACCGACCGGCCGGACACGATCCTCGATATCCCGTACATCCTGTCGGAGTTCGCGCCGTCGACGTTCGCGAACAACGACTACGTCGGTCTTCTGGGAGATTTCTCTTTCTACTGGATCGTCGACGCCTTGCAGTTCGAGGTGCAGCGGCTCGTCGAGCTCTACGCGGAGACGAACCAGATAGGGTTTATCGGCCGTGCCGAGGTGGACGCGATGCCGGTGCTGGAGGAGCCGTTCGTCAGGCTCCAGTCGAACGACGTGGTGCCGTAAACACCCTTTCTTTACGAAGATCACAGTAATGATGTGAGACTCTGAGAAAGGAACAAGGATGAGGAATGACATCAAAAACCACCTGTCGGTGGTGCAGTCCCTGGCGCCCGCGTCCCGCACGGCCGCGGCGAACGGCACCGGTGTGGACCTGGCGAACTACGACGGCGCGATGATCGTGATCGACGCCGGTGCCGCCGGCGGCACCACACCGTCGTTCACCTTCAAGGTGCAGGAGTCCGCCGACAACAGCACCTTTACCGCGGTCGCTGCCAGCAATCTCGACGGCGCCGAGCCGGTCATCACCGACGCGAACGACCTGGCCGTCTACACGATCGGCTACCACGGCATCAAGCGCTATGTACGGGTAGCGATCACGGTGGTGGCCGGTACGACTCCGACGCTGGTGGCGTCGGCCACAGTCGTGCGGGGTCTCGGCCGGGTGAAGCCCTGATGAAGGTCAGGTTTCTGCGCCGGGTCGCCAACCCCGTGTTCAGCGCGCAGCCCGGAGACGTCAGGGATCTTCCCGAGCAAGACGCGGCGAAGCGGATCGCCGCCGGTGACTGCGTCGCCGTCGACCAGCCGAAGCCGCGGTTGCGGGACCGGCTGCGCCGCCAGCCCGAGCTGGCAGCCCCGCCGGCGCCGGCGGACAAGCCGCTGGACCGGCTCNNGAAAAGCCGCTGGACCGGCTCACCGTCGACGAGCTCCGGGAGTACGCCGACGAGCACGACATAGACCTCGGCGAGGCGAGCAAGAAGGCGGACATCATCGCCGTCATCCGCGCGGCCGCCGGCGAGGGTGACGGCGCGGGCTGATGGCGTACGCCACCGCGGAGGACCTGCGGCTCCTGCTCGGTCAGGACGCGTTCAGCGCTGAGGAGACCGCCCGGGCCGACCTGCTTATCGGCATGGCGGAGGGCGCGGTCGAGGACGAGACCGGCCAGCCACTGGAGCAGTCCACCGACACGGTGATCCTGGACGCGCCGACGCGGTCGGACCGCTGGCCGGACTCGCCCGGCACCGGAAGCCGGAAACTGCTCCTGCCGCGGTGGCCCGTCACGTCTGTCACGTCGGTGACGTGGCTGCGGGACGACGCGGACGACGAGCTGCTCGTCGAGGGGGCGGCCGCGGACTACACCTGGTCGGCGTCCGGGATCCTGACCCGGGTGGGCGCCTGGTGGCCGACGACGGACCGGTCCACCGAGGTCGTCTACACCGCCGGGTACGCCACCATCCCGAACGGGGTGAAGCGGATCATTCTCCGGCTGGCGGCGGCCGCGTGGAACAACCCGGCCTTGCTGGCGTCCGAATCCCTCGGGGATCATTCCCGGTCGTTCGCGACGTCCGACGGTGGCGCGGTCGGGATGGCCCTGTCCGCGTCCGACGTGCGAGCCCTTGGCTCCTACCGGGCCCGCACATGATCGGGCACTGGCTGAACCGGACGTTGCAGGTGTGGCGGCCGACCCGGACACAGGACGGCGCCGGCGGCTACCGCACTGTCTACGTCCGGCAGCCGTCGGACGTCCGGGCAAAAGTGGATCAGCCGTCGGACGCGGAGCGGCTGCTGGCCGTGCAGACCCAGTCCGAGCAGACCGACGGCATCTACCTGCTGCCGACCGACGATGTCCGCCGCGGCGACGAGCTGCGCGACCCGGACAGCGGCGAGGTGTGGCGGGTCGCCGGCGTGATGCGGCCGTCGAGCGTCCGCTACCGCAAGGCCCACGGCGAACTGGTCCAGAGCGAAGGGGAAACGAATGGCTGACCTCACCCCCGTGTCCGCGCCCATCGATGGGGGCCGGCCCGATCTGGGCGCCGCCGCCGTGGCCGCGGCCGGCGGCGGTGACACCGCCCCGGTCGGCCCGGGCCTGTTCTTCTACCTGAACAACGGCTCGGGCGGCACAGTCACGGCGACCTTCGCCACGCCCGGCACGGTCAAGGGCCTGGACGTGGAGAACGCGACGCTGGTCGTCCCCGCCGGCAAGCACGGCATCCTGCCCCTGGCCAGCGTCTTCCGGGGCGCGAACGGCCGGGCGGCGATCACCTACAGCGCGGTCACGACCGTGACCGTCGCCGTGGTCCAGATGGGAACCTGATGGCCGGCCCGAAAGCGCCGCCGGCCGGGCCGGAGTACTGCCGGACCCGCGCCCAGGAGATTCTGGCCCGCGACATCCAGGCCACCCCGCTGGAGGCGGTGGGCTGGGCGCTGCTGGCGGTCGTCGGGGAGCTCACCGCGATCCGCCGCGCGCTGGGGAAACGGTGACCGATGGCCAGCAGCGATCGGAGCACGGTCCGGATCGAAGGGCTCGACCGGCTGGCGCGGCGGCTGGCCGACCTGGGCAACGAGGTCAACGAGGCGGTACGCCGCGCGGTACGGACCACGGCCGAGGAGGTCCGCCGCGACACCCAGGCCCAGGTCCGGGTCGACACCGGCGGCCTGCTGCACAACGTCGACATCGAGTACGAGCAGGACGGCCTGGTCGCCGAGGTGGGCTGGCTGGGTGACCGGACGCCGTACTACTACGCGGCGTTCCACGAGGAGGGCACGGCGAAGATCAGGAAGCGTCCGGCGTTGCGTCCGGCGGCCGAGGCCGCCCGGGAGGTCCTCAAGGAGCAGCTGCGGGTCGAGATCCGCAGGGAACTGCGCTGACTGTCGTTCAGAGGAGGTGAGGTGAGAGGTGGCGCAGAAGCAGAACAGCTTCGAGGGCCAGGCGGACGGCGTCACCATCACCGCCGCGAACTCGGGCGCTGGAAGCGGCGACGCCTGGGATGTCGTCAACCTCGACGGCAGCACGGTCGAGGGTGACACGGCCCTTGCGGCGCACGGTCTCGTCTCGGCGCGGCTGGCGACCGGCGGTACGGCGGGTTCCCCGTATCTGTCATGGACGTCCGGTGTCAGCGCCACGGCGGTCTACTCCCGCGCTTATATCCGTACGGGATCTGTCCCCGGATCGAACCTGAACCTGATGCGTTTTCTCGTTGGCACCACCATCGTGGGAACTGTTCGGCTCAACAGCTCAGGGAAACTCGCTTTCCTGTATTCGTCCGGATCACTAGGCGGAACCAGCGCGGCCGATTTTCCGCTCAGTCAATGGTTCCGCGTCGAAATGGATGAGGTGGTCTCCACTACGGCGGGCAGTATGACCGTGCGTTGTTATTTCGGTAACCCGGACGACACGACCGCCACGGAAACCCTATCCATATCCGGCGTCAGCACCGGCAGCAACGGCCCGGTCGACCGCTTCCGCGCTGGGATCATCAGTTCGGCGGCGAACACGGAGCTCAGTTTCGATGGTGTCGCCTGGTCGGACGCCGGGCCCATTGGCCCGGTTGCCGGCTTGGCAGCCGCGACCCCCGCCCCCGTTGTTTCTACGGCAGCCCTGGTGCGTGCCGCTACCTGGTAAGGAGATCTCTCATGGCCAAAGCCGGATACAGCGCCGCTGTCGGCGCCGCCGTTGCCCTGGCTGCTGCGACACCGAAATCGATCCTTTCGGTGATCGCGCCGAGCCAGTTCGGTGTCGATTTGAAAAAGGTCAGGATCAGTTTCGACGGTGTCACCGCCTCGGCGGCACCGGTCCTGGTCGAGATCGTGTCGTTCACGACGGATGGGACCGGTACGGCTGGCACCGTCAACCAGATTTATGGCCGGACAGTGACCCCGGGTTTCACCAGCAAATACAACTATTCGGCCGAGCCCACCACACCCACGGTCATCGACCGGTACACGCTTACTCCGAACGGTGGGCTCGCCATTTACGACTGGCCGCTGGGGGATTCCCCGGACTGTGCAGCTTCCAGCCTGATCGCGGTCAGGTGCACGGCGCCGGCGATCGTGAACGCGAACGCGACGCTGTGGTTCGAGCGCTGCTGACCGCCCGGGTAGGAGGCGGCCATGGCGATCACCGGGCGGAGCCATCCGAATCCTTCGGTGATCTCCCGTGGGTCGCTGGAGGACGAACCGGTCCTGACGACACCGGCTCCGCTGGTCGTCGCTGCCCCGGCTCGGCGGCGGCTGCCGCACGCGCCGATCGTCAG
>NZ_JWIO01000014.1:150420-229706 GCF_001017755.1 Protofrankia coriariae | reverse complement strand
ACGATCGCCGAGCCGGCGGTGGCGGCGCCGGCGCCGCTGGTGGTGGCCGCGCCGCGGCCGCGGCCACGGCCGCCAGCCCCGCTGGTGCTGCGGGGCGCGCTCGTCGACGACCCGGTCCTGACGACCCCTGCACCGGTCATCGTCGCCCCGCGGGTCCGGCCGGTACCGGTACGCCCACCGGTGATCTCCCGGGGGTCGCTGGAGGACACGGTCGTCCCGCTGCCGGTCATCGTCACGCGGCAGTCGCCGCGGCTGGTCCCGGCGCCGGCGCTGATCTCCCGGGCCGTGGCGGGGGACGCCCCGGTCGTGGTGGCGCCGAGCACCCCGGCGCCGATCGTGGTGCTGCCGGCTGCGAGGCGCGTCCGGGGACGGCCGCCGCTCGTGCTGCGTGCACCGGCGCCCGGCGACGAGCCACCGCCAGACCTCGGCGTGCCTGCCGAGAGCGCGATGGGGCCGATCCAGCGGGCGGTCTATGAGGTGCTGACCGGGTGGCTCGCCAGCGGTGGCCTGCCCGTGGTCGGCGGGTCGGGCTCGCCGATAGGTCCGATGCAAATAGCTATCTATGATCTGCTCGTTTCCGATACGACGTTGATGGGCGGCTGACGTGATAACCGGTGTTTTCGATGACGTTCCGGAGGGTCAGGAATTCCCCTATGTGACCCTCGGGGATGCTGTCGAAACCCCGGATAACGATCATGGTGGGTTTGGCCGGGAGAGCGTCATGGACATCCATGTGTGGACGAGGGAGCGCGGCCATTCCCAGGGAGCCGACATCGCGAACCAGATCATCAGACTGCTGGACCATCAGGCGCTCCTGATCGATGGCTGGCGGCACATCGTGACCCGCTACCTGCGTCAGCAGGCCATGCGGGACCCCGACCCGGAGATCCGCCACCGCGTTTTGCAGTTCCTGGTCATCACAGCACAGGAGTAACGGAGGAAAAATGCCCGGCATAGACGCGTTCGGTACGCAGTTCAAGCGGGACACCACGGGCGCCGGAGTATTCGCCGCGATCGCGAATGTGAGCGATGTCTCCGGTCCGTCCCGGGAGAGGGAGGGGATCGAGGTCACCGCCCACGACTCACCGGACCAGTACCGGGAGTTCGTGAAGGGGTTGAAGGACGGCGGGGAGGTGGAGATCACCATCAACTACGATCCGGGCGCGGTCACCCACGCGGACCTCGATGCCGATTTCGAGGAGAAGCCGCTGCGGGATTACCAGGTGGTCATCCTCCCCGGTGAGGCCGACGAGCACACCTGGGAATTCAGCGCACTGATCACCAACATTGGTGATGAATTCCCGCACGACGACAAGATGGAACGCACCGTCACATTCAAGATCAGCGGTAAGCCGACGCTGACCGCCACCTGACCGGGAGGAGTCTGAATCATGGGGCTGAAAGACCTTATCCGCGCCGCGGACGACATCCGCCACCAGGACGACGTCGAGATCCCGGAGTGGGCTCCCGGGGTCATGTTCCAGGTCCGCGGCCTGCCTGACGAGGACTGGGAGGAGTACCAGAACAAGCTCAGCCGGCTCACGGTGAAGCAGGGCCGGAATGCGGACGCCGAAATGGCCGTGCGTACCAACAAGGCTGAGATCGTCGCGAAGGCTCTCTACGACCAGGAGAGCGGCGAGTTGGTCTTCCCAGAGCTTAAGGAAGGGGTGGCGATCCTCCGGAAGAAGTCCGCCGGGATTGTGAACGGCCTGTTCGAGCTGGTGAAACATCTTTCCGATGACGACAAGGATTTCGTGGAGAAGGTCAAGGACGCTGAGGAGGATTTCTCGGGCGGCCAGAACTAAAGATCCAGTACGACCTGGCCGTCGCGTTCCGCATGCCCCCCAGCGAGGTACTGGACCGGTTCACCGAAAGAGAGATCATCCGGATGATCGCCTACCAGAACCTGTACGGCCCCGTCACGCCGCGCAGGTACGACCTGCTGGTCGCCCGGCTGGGCATGGACGTCGTCTCCCCCCACATGAAGCGGGGGCGGCGCCCGCACCTGCGGGACCATCTCATCGTCTGGTCACGGCGCCGGGCGCGTAAGACCCCGCAGGAGATCCTGGCTGCGATCAAGGGCATTCAGGCCGGCTACGACGTGGCGGACCAGGCGCGGCGGGGGCGGCGCCGGTGACGCTCCTGGAAGAGCTCCTCATCCGCATCGGCGTCGAAGACGACACCGAGGAAGGTGCCTCGCGGGTCACCCGGGGGATGGAGCGGCTGGCCGCGCCGGCGGCGGCCNCCGCGCCGGCGGCGGCCGCCGGCGGCCTGGCCGGGCTGGCGTTCGCGACCGGGCTCGGGTCGGCGATGGACATCGCATCCGCCCAGAGCTCCCTGCAAACCCAGCTGGGGTTGACCGAGGTGGAGGCGCAGCGGGCCGGCGGGATCGCCGGCGACGTCTTCGGCGCCGGCTTCGGCGAGGGACTCGACGAGGTCAGCGACTCGGTCGCCTCGGTCATCTCGGCCGTCGGCGACATGGGCGCCTACACCGACGCCCAGCTGCAGCAGATGACCAAGAGCGCGATGGCGCTCGGGAAGGCCTTCGAGCTCGATGTGGGGGAGACTGCCACCGCGGCCGGCCAGTTGGTCAAGCAGGGCCTGGTCGACAACACCGAGGAGGCCTTCGACGTCCTGACCACCGCGGCGCAGAAGCTCCCGCGGTCGATGGTCGCGGACCTGCCGGCGATCGTGTCCGAGTACGGCACCCACCTGAAACGCATCGGACTGGACGCGCAGACGTCGTTCGGGCTGATGTCCCAGTTCGTGCAGGCCGGTGGCCGTGACCTCGACCAGGCCGCCGACGTGCTGCACGAGTTCGCGCGCATCACGTCCGAGGAGACCGACCGGGCGACCGAGGGCTTCAAGGCGCTCGGGCTGAACGCCGGGAAGATGCTCACCGACATCGGCAAGGGCGGGAAACCGGCCGCGGACGCGCTGCAGCTCACCCTGGACAAGCTGCGCGGGGTGAAGGATCCCGCCCAGCAGGCCCAGCTCGGGGTGGCGCTGTTCGGGGACATGGCCGGGGAGGCGGCCGGGGCACTGCTGGCGATGAACCCGGCGACCGCGGCCGCGGCCTCGGGGATGGACACGGCGGCCGGCGCCGCCGNNGGCGGCCGGCGCCGCCGGTCGGCTGACCGACAAGATGGAGGCCGATCCGGCGCAGCAGATGGCCGCGGCGGTGAACTCGCTGAAGATGAGCATCGGTGAGGCGCTGCTGCCCGTGCTCACGAGTGCGTCGGGGTTCCTGGCTGAGCATCAGGGGCTGGTGCGGGTACTCGGCCCGGTCGTGCTGGTGCTGGCCACCGCCATGGGTGTGTTCGCCGTGGCGGTGTGGGGGGTGAACGCGGCGATGGCCGCGAGCCCGATCACGTGGATCATCCTCGGGGTGACCGCCCTGGCGGCCGGGATGGTCGTGCTCTACACCCAGAGCGAGACCGCCCGTAAGATCATCGATGCGGCGTTTTCGGCGATCTGGGCTGTGATCCAGTTCGGGTACCACTGGGTACGGGACAACTGGCCGCTCCTGTTGGGGATCTTGACGGGGCCGATAGGCCTGGCGGTCGTGGCCATCGTGAAGAACTTCGACAAGATCAAGTCTGGGGCGGGGGCCGTCTTCGACTTCATCACCTCCTCGCCCCGGATGATCGGCGCCGCGCTGGCCGGACTCGGACAGATCATCGCCGCGCCGTACGTCTTCGGCTTCAACATGATCGGCCGGGCCTGGAACGCCACAGTCGGCAAGATCGGGTTCGACATTCCGAGCTGGGTGCCGGGCCTGGGCGGTAAGGGGTTCCACATGCCACGGGTGCCGATGCTGGCCGAGGGCGGAATCACCACGGGCCCGACCCTCGCGATGATCGGAGAAGGTCCGGAGCAGGAAGCCGTCCTGCCCCTCTCACAGCTCGAACACATGATCAACATGGAGGCGCGGTCCACCGGCAAGGTCGAGCCCAGCGGCCTGGTCGTCAGCTTCGCGCCCGGCGGGGGAGACAGCTTCACGCAGTGGCTACAGGAGACGATCCGGGTCCGCTTCGGCGGGGACGTGGCCGCGCTCGGGCAGGAGGGTTGAGATGACCGTCGCCGGCGACCTCACTGTCGAGCTGCAAGTCGACGACGCTTACCTGACGCTGTCGAACGCGGGCAACACCAGCGCCGCCTACACGCTCGATACCGCGGTCCTCGACATCACCGGGGACATCGACCTGCGCGTGGATCTGGCCGCGCAGGACTGGACTCCTGCGGTCGATCAGATCATCGCGGCGAAGTTCTCCACGACGGGGAACAACCGGGCCTGGGTGCTACGGCTGCTGGCCGACGGCCGGCCGGTCATCAACTGGTCGCCGGACGGCAGCGCCGGGAACCTCACGGCCGACGCGCGCGGCCGGTCCTCTCTCGCGCCGACGGTGGCGAACGGGTACCGGCTCGCCCTGAGGGTCACCGTGGATGTGAACAACGGGGCGGGCGGTACCACCGTCACCTGGTACACCGCCCCGGACATCACCGGCCCGTGGACCCCGCTCGGCACCCCCATCGTCACGGCAACCACAGTCGCGATCGCCGCGACCGCCGCCACGCTGGAGCTCGGCACCGGCAACGGTGGGACGGCCGTGTTCGCCAACACCAACCGGTGGATCGGCCGGATCTACGCGTTCCGGATGTACAACGGCATCGCCGGGACGTCCGTGGCCTACGCCGATTTCCGCCGGCAGGACGAGGGCACCACCTACTTCACCGACGTGCACGGGCTGACGTGGAACGTCAGCGGACGCGGGTACGTCCAGCGCGGCTGGATCGACGTCACCGGTCTGGGGGACGTGCGCGAGCAGCAGGCCGTGGCTATCACACGCGGTCGCAGCAACGAAACCTCCACGGCCCCGCCCACGTCCTGCGCACTGACCCTCGACAACAGGGACGGGCGCTATTCGCCACGTAACCCGACCGGCCCGTATTTTGGCCGGCTCGGCCGGAACACTCCGCTGCGCACCTATCTGTCGGGTGCGGCCGGTCATGTGTTTCTCCGCCGGAGCCCCGAGGACTATGTGGTGGCGCCTGACTCGGCAGGGCTCTCCATCGTCGGAGATATCGATCTGCGGATCGACCTGGATCTGTTCTCCTGGGACGGCCCGACGATCGCCCTGATCGACAAGTTCAACATTGCCGGTAACCAGCGCAGCTATACCCTCGTCATGGAGAACGGCGGGCTGACGTTCAGCTGGTCGACCGACGGCACCCAGGCGAACACCACAGACGTGTTCTCGACGGCGGGTGTGCCGGCGCCGCGCCATGGCAGGAAAGCGGTCCGGGCCACCCTGGACGTCAACAATGGTGCGGGCGGTCACACGGTCACGTTCTACACCGCCGACACCATCGCCGGCCCGTGGATACAGCTCGGGAATCCCGTCGTCGGTACCGGGGTGACATCCATATACGACAGCACCGCACAGGTGTCTATCGGCGCCAGGGAATCCACCCCGACGGTGGACGGCGCCGCGTTCTCCTCCATCTACGGGATCCAGATCAGGAACGGTATTGACGGGTCCCTGGTAGCCAGCCCCGATTTCACCACCCAGAATGCTGGGACGCTCTACGTCCTCGACGGTCAGGGCACCCCGTGGAGCCTGATCGGCTCCGCTGAGCTGAGGGCCTGGAACGCGCGCGCCCACGTCGAGGTAGCGAACTGGCCGCAGGAATGGGACCTGTCCGGCGCGGACGTACGGACCGCGATCGAGGCCAGCGGCATTCTCCGCCGGCTGGGGCAGGGCAAGACCCCGCTGAAGTCCGCTTTGTACCGGGGCATCACCGGGATCAGCAGCGCCGTGGCCCGGCCTGTCGCCTACTGGCCCTGTGAGGATGGTCAGGACGCCACACGGATCGGCGCGGCTGTCCCCGGCGCGCCGGCCATGACGTTCACCGGCGAGCCGAGGTTCGCCGCGTTCGCCGATTTCCGCGCGTCCACCCCGCTGCCCGAGCTGAACGGGAGCGTCTGGACGGGGGCCGTGCCGGACTACACCAGCACGAACATCGTGCAGACCCGGTTCGTGCTGGCCGTGCCTGACGGGGGCGTTCCCGCAACGATGGTCCTGTGCCGGATCGAGCTGTCAGGGTCAGGTTCGATTTGGCATCTGTCCGTGGACGCGAGCGGGAATCTGCGCATCCAGTGCTATGACATTTTCGCGGTGGAGCTGTTCGACAGCGGCCCGATCGCGTTCGACGTTAATGGCCGGCTGCTACGGGTCAGTATCGACCTGGTGCAGGACGGCGCCGATATCGACGCCAGCATCCACGTGCTGGAGGTCGGCGCGTCCGTGGGAGCCCAGTGGGCCGGGACCCTGTCGGGCCGCACGGTCGGCCAGGCCCGCACCATCATCATGAACTACTCCGGTGCCGCGGGGGACGTGGTCCTGGGACACATCGCCGTGTACGACACGGCGGAGAACATATTCGACCTGTTTGACGAGTTGAACGCGTTCCACGGGGAAACGGCGGCGGAGCGGTTTATCCGGCTGTGCGGCGAAGAAGGTATTCCCTGTGCGGTCAAGGGGAGCTGGTCCGATACCGTGATGGGCTATCGGCTCAGTAACACACTGCTGGACCTGCTGCGTGAGGTCGAGCGGACCGACGGGGGAATCCTCTACGAGGACCGGAGATTTTTCGGTCTGGTCTACCGGACCCGAGCCTCGCTCTATTCCCAGCAGCCCGCGCTCGTCCTGGACTACGCCAACGCGGAGATATCCGCTATCAAACCCCGGGACGATGACCAGGGCACCCGTAACGCTGTCACCGTGCAACGGACCGGTGGGGGCTCGGCGGTGGCGCAACAGACCAGCGGGCCGCTGAACCTGGCCGACCCTCCGGACGGAGTCGGGCGGTACGAGAGCAGCGTGGAGGTCAGTCTGCCCGGTGACGAGACACTGCCCGACCATGCCGGGTGGCGGCTGCACCTGGGGACCACAGACGAGTCCCGCTACCCCACCATCGGAATCAACCTCGTCCGTACGCTGTTCACCGGCGACCCTGCGCGCACCGCGGCCGCGCTGGCCCTGGACGTCGGCGACCTGATCGCCATCGACAACCCGCCGCCGTGGCTGCCACCGGACCAGATCCGCCAGCTGGTGCAGGGCCTGAAGGAGATGCTGTCCGGTACGCAGCTGCCGGTGCAGTGGAACGGCCAGCCGGCCAGCCCGTGGGACATCGCCGTCTACGACGACCCGGCCAGCCGCTGGTCGTCGGACGGGTCGATCCTGGCCGCGGACGCCGACGCCACCAGCACCACGCTGACGGTCGCCACCCCGACCGGCCCGCTGTGGATCAACAGTGATGGGCGGATGACCGGCAACCCCGACTTCGAGGTGGATGCCAGCGGGTGGGACATGTTCGGGGGGATGCTGACCCGGGCGGTGACACCGCCGGACGCGGGCGGCCGGCCGGCGCCGTTCGCCGGCTCCTGGTCCGGCCGGCTCGTCCCGGACGGGACGAGCGCCACCGCCTACGTCGAGAGCGTGCCGAAGGCGGCCGCGACGGCGGGCTCGCGCTACTACTTCCACGCCTGGCTGCGGTGCGAGACCGGCCACGCTCTCCAGCTCAACGCGAACTGGTTCACCGCCGGTGGCTCCTACCTCTCCACATCCACCATTCAGGCGGCCACGGTGGCCGCCGGCCAGTGGACCCGGTTCGCCGGCGTGGCCACCGCCCCGGCGACAGCCGGGCTGGTCACGGTCGATCCGGGTGTGCCGGGCACCCCCGCGACCACGGACATCCTGTACATGGACGTCGTGTTCGTCGCGGCCGCGGCCGACAGCCTCAGCGCCGAGCTCCCGATGGATATCACCGTGGCGGGTGAGCGGATGCTCGTCACGGATATCGCCGGCGGGACGTCCCCGCAGACGTTCACCGTGGTCCGCGCGGTGAACGGTGTCGAGAAAGATCACGAGCCGGGAGAGGAACTGACCGTGTGCAAGCCTGTGTGCTGGGGGCTGTGATGGTGCTCGCAGGTGAGAGAGCGCGGGCCAGCGACGTCCGTCACGAGATCGCGGTCGGGACAGCGACCACGAACAGCAGCACGTTCACCACGACGGAGACGGTGCTGCTGTCCGTCTCCGCGGATCTGATCGGGGGGCGCACCTATGCGATCGAGGCGTGGCTGGAGCTGCTACCGTCCGTCAGCGCCGACAAGTGTGACCTGCGGATCCGTGAGAACAACGTGACCGGGGCTGTGGTGCGCAGCGCGCGGGTATCCCTGGATACCGCAGCCAGCTCCGAGCACGTGTCGTTCTACGGCCGGTACACCGCGGCCGAGACCGGCGCGAAGACGCTGGTGCTGACCGGGCAGCGCGGCGCGGGCAGCGGGAACATCCAGCGGATCTCCGGCCCCACCTTCCCCGGGTACCTGATCGTGAACCAGGTCTCCTGAGCCGTCGCGGGCGGCCGGGCGCGACGGCTACAGGCCGGCCAGGCGCAGCAGCCGGGCGCGGTCCGGCCCGGTGTGCCGGCCGTCCTCGTCGTCGTCGTCGGTGCCGCCGGCGGCGTCCAGGAGCGCGGCCAGCGCGGCGACCGCGTCCTGGACCAACTTCTTGTTCGCCTTGCTCAGGACCGCGCCGGCGCGCAGCTCGCCGAGTGCGCGGACCAGCGCGAGCTGGTCGCCGGCGCGGCCGGACTCGACGATCGCATCGGGGTCCATCGGCAGCGGGACGGCGGACACCTCGTAGAGCTCCCAGCCCTCCGGGACACCGTCCTTGCCGATGTTCCACGCGTCGAAGCCGATAGAGAACGCGTTCATGATCCCGGCCCGGTACTTGCGTTCGACGGTGCGGGCGAAGTCGTCGCCGTCGTCGAAGACGATGTCCATCATCAGCCGGCCGTCGTCGATCCACGTCTTGTCGGACCGGCCGATCGGCAGCCCGTCTCGGCCCCAGTACATGTGCCCGTAGCCGACCACCGGGTTGGCCTGGAAGCGGCCGAGCCGGGCGCCGTCCATCGTCAGGTTCAGCCCGTCCGGTTTCCGCCCCTCGGTCGCGGCGATGATCCGCAGCGGTCCCTTCGTGTCGGCGTTGTCGGCACGCTGGACGTATCCGCGCACGTAGTGGCGCATGCTCACCGGTTCCTCCTCGAGTACAGCTGCCGGTCGCGGGGCACGTGCTGCGCGCGGGTGCCCCGCTGGGTCTCCTCGTCCTGCTCGGCCGGCGGCCCGCCGGGGATCGGCAGGGCGGCGGCCTCGTCGTCGCGGCCCTGGCCGTAGCCGTCCCACCAGCCGCGGGCGTAGCCACTCGGGTCTGTCACGATCGCTCCGGTTCGATCACACAGTCGCACCCGGGATGTATCGGTGGGTGGCGGGTGTCCCGCTTCGCGACGAGCTGCTCTCCCTCGGCCTCGCCGTCGACCTGGTCGCCCTTCGCGATGAACGGCTGGTCGATCGCCACGATACGACCGTCCAGCTTCGAGCAGTACGGACAGTTCGTGCCAGACGCCCGCCACCGCAGCCGCTTGACCCCGGCTTCCTTCCACGCCTCCCGAGCCGCGGCGTTCGTCAGCTGGCTGCCCTCCCAGCGGGCGGTCTGCGCCGGCCGTTCGTCCTGCCACTTCGCCAGCCGGGCGAGAACCTCGTTGACGACGTCGTCGACGGTGGGCGCCTGCTCGGCCCGCCCGCGTAGCTGGCCGAACGACGAGGCGAGCCGGTAGGCGACGTGGGAGAGGGAGTAGGCGCGGGCCCAGATGGACAGGTCGATGTCCTCGTCGTGGCCGACCTCGTCGGCGGCGTCCGTCACGACGTCGGCCGCGAACGCGGTGAAGATCGGCAGGAAGGCTGCGGTCATGGCCTCGCCGATCGTCCCGTCCGCGGCGTACAGCGCCTGGAGCGCGACGAGGAACGAGCCGAGCGAGCGGGCCCGCTCGTCCCCCAGGTGCGCGTCCAGCAGCGCGCTGACCTCGTCGTGCTCGAGGTCGGCGATCTCCTGATCTGCCGCTTCGATCTTCGGCGCCCAGGCGTCGGCGAGGCGGCGGCGGGCGGCGGCCCCGCGGCCGCGTAGCGCCCGGGCCCGGCGGGCGGCCGCGCGCGCGTCGTCCCCGCCGGCGGGGACCATGTTCAGCGGGATCAGGTAGGCGTCCCCGCCGGCGATGGGGTTGTCGTTCTCTTTCTCGCGGATGTCGTTCGCGGACAGCCAGCCCCACTGCCGGCCGATCGCGTACGCCTGGTAGCGGGCCATGGTGTCCCCGCGCAGCAGCGCGTCGACGAGGTGCTCGGGGAAGTAGCGGGCCCGCTCGTCGGGGAGCAGCAGCTGGGTGAGGATCGCCTGCTCCCACCGGATGAGCCAGATGTTCAGCGCGCTGGAGATGTAGTCGAGCTGCTGCTGCTCGATGTTGCTGAACGTCGCCCGCTCGAGGTCACCGATCTTGTGGGGTGGCAGCCGCAGCCACCGGGCCATCTCGGTGATCTGTAGCTTCCTCGTCTCGAGGAACTGGGCGGAGTCGTTGGGGATCCCGACCTGCTGCCAGGTCACCCCCTCCTCCAGGATGGCCACCCGGTGGGAGCGGTCGATCCCCCGGTGGATGTTCTCCCAGTCATCCGCCATCCGCTTCCGGGCGTCGGGAGAGAGCAGGCCCGGATGCGACAGCGCCCCGCCCGGGGCGGACGAGTTGCTGAAGAACTTGCTGCCGTGGTGCTCGGTGGCCAGGCCCAGGCCGATGCTGTTCGCGGCGAGCTCGACGATCGAGTAGCCCCGCACCCCGTCGAAGCCGAGGCCGGCGATGTGCAGGACCTCCTCGGCCGACAGCTTCGCCTCGATGCCGTGGTGCGGATCGCGGTAGATGTACCAGCGCTGGAGCTGACCGGCGCCGGTCCGCTTGACCTTGATCTCCAGTCGGTCGGGGCGCAGTGGCCAGATCTCCTCGATCACGCCGGTGCGCGGGTGGGTGACCAGCTGCGCTACGCCGTTGCCCCAGGTGATGGCGTGTCCCTGCAGGGTCTCGCGCAGCTGCACGCTGGTCATCATCGGGTTCGGCTGATCGTGCAGCAGCGGGTACAGCGGGTGGCTGGTCGCGCGCCGCTTGCCGCGGGCCAGGCGCTCGTAGAGGAACAGTGGCAGACCGCCGACGTCCTCGCTGATGACGCGGACGCCGGCGAAGAACGGGCTGTACATCCGGGCGGTGTCCTGGTCGACACGGACCCCGGAGGAGTTCGCGATGTCGCCGCGGAACCAGTCCACGACCCACTGCTCCGGGGTGGCGATCCCGGACAGCGGCCCGGCCGAGGCGCGCAACAGCGAGCGGACCAGGCCCATCAGCCGCCACCGCCCCGAGTCCTGATCAGCTCGCTGGTCAGGTCGGCGCGCTCCTGGACCAGCGCGCCGCGGACCCCGACGACGATCAGCAGGAGGCTGGTCACCGAGATCCCCAGCCACGGGGCGAGCAGCCCTAGGCCCACGCCCAGGCCGCCGATCCCGACCGCGACGAGCGAATCCCACCAGTCCACCCGGGTACCTCCCCTGTGCGTGCCTATCCCATCATCCCCAGACCGCGGGATTCGTAGATGGACGGCTGCGGCAGGCCGCGCATTGCGCCGTCGATGGCGAACAGCAGGGCGGGCATCCCGTCGATCCGCTTCCCGGACTTGCCGCGGTCGGGCTTCACTGGCCGGATCCGGTCGGGGTCGTCCCGGGGGCTCTTGCACTCGAGGTTGTCGGCCATCCACCGGGCGACCGGGTTACCGAACTGGGCGAGCTCCTCGGCCTTGAGTCGGCGCATCAGCTCGTTCATCGGCGGGGTCATCCGCATGTAGGTCGAGTCCGACTCGATCATTTTCAGCCGGGTACGTTTGGTGATCTCCTGGCGTACCGGCTCGCCGGACCACTTGTCGTAGGTGACGTCGACGATTCCGTACCGCTGATGGTCGGTGACGATGTCGTCGTAGATCGTGTCGTAGTCGATCGTGTCGCCGTCGGTGAGCGTCACCCAGCCGGCCCGTGCCCATTGGCTGAACGCCCCGCCGGTGTGCAGGTCGAGGTAGCCGGCGATCGACTCCGGCGCCCAGAACCGCCACAGCACCGACCCGTCGACGAACAGCAGCGCCCACGCCGTGAGGTCGAGCTTGGACGACAGGTCGAGCCCGGCCCAGCATCGCTGACCGGCCAGCCGGGCGGATACCCAGTCCGGTGTCAGCGCGATCTCACGGGCGTTGGCGTCCCACAGGTCCATCGGGATCCACCGGGTCACCTGGGAGACGCGCTGGTTGGTCTGGAACTGGCGGAAGCCGTTCTCCTTGACCGGCTCGGCCTTGGCCTCCAGGGCCTGGCGACGCATCGCCTCACGGGACTTGAACTGGCCGAGGGCCGGGTTGGCCCACTTCCAGTTCGCCTCGTCGAACGGGTCGCAGCTCGCCGGCAGGTCCGGATGCCCTGGGAAGATCCGGTGCAGCCGGTCCAGCTGGTCGGGGTTCGACGGCAGCTTGCGGACGAACGCGAACACGTGCGGGGCCCGGGCGGGATCCTCCTGGATCCGCTCGGCCTCGTCGATCAGTTCGGCGCCGAACGAGGTCGGGTCGTTGGTCTCGGTGGTGGTGGCGTAGCAGAGCTCCTGGAGCCGGGCGCCGGCCGCGGTCGTCATGGCCTCCCACAGCGTCCCGTCCGGCTGGGACACCACCTCGTCGAGGTTGAAGGCGTGGGGGTTGTGTCCGAGCTCGCCCTTGGCGTCGGCGGTGAGGATCTCGTAGTGGCTGCCGGAGGTGTCGTCGACGAGGCGGCGGGCGTTCTTGATGTGGACCAGGCGCTTGGACAGCCGGGGGGAGAGCTGGACCATGCGCAGCGCGGGCTCGAAGACCTTCCCGGCCTGCTTGGTGTCCTTCGCCGCGCAGTACACCTCGGCGGCCTCCTCGTCGTCGCCGACGAGCATGTACAGCTGGATGCCGGCGGCGAGCTCGCTCTTGCCGTTCTTGCGGGCCACGACGATGTAGGCGATGCGGTACCGGCGAACGTAGGTCTGCCACTCTGGTGACCAGAGGACCTCACCGAACAGCGGCCGGATGATCTCGTGTTCCTGCCAGTCCAGGAGCACGAACGCGGTACGGACCAACGGGCCCTTGGTGTGGACCAGCATCCGGGCGAAGAACGTCACGACCCGGTCGGCGCGTGGCTGGCAGTAGTGCGCGCCGCGGCGGGTGCAGGTCAGGTCCCGGAAGGTGTAGCCGCAGGTGCGGCCGCGGCGGTCGGCGGGGCGCCACCGCCTATGGTGGTCAGCCGGTGAGCAGGTCGGCGTCCGGGTCACCACCGGCATCCCCGATGGACAGGTCGGCGCGGTCCGAGGGAGTCAGGCCGAACCGGGCGCCGTAGCGCTGCACCTGGGCGTCGGCCTGGTTGAGCACCAGCAGCCACGGGTTGGCCGCCAGCCGGACACCGGTCTGCTCGCCGTTCTTGTTGAACACCGGCGCCTCGATGATCTCACCCTCGTCGCGCAGCGCCCGGGCTGCGCGGCGGCGGCGGACGACGGCGTCGCACCAGCAGGCGAAGGCCTCGACGTCCCAGCCGGTGAGGATCTGTTTGGCGATCAGGTCGGGGGCGAGGTGCTTCCAGACGGTGCGCGCGGAGGTGTCGAGCCAGGACGGGGGCTTGACCTCGACGGCGGCCGGCCTGGGCTCGGCGGTGTTGATCCGGTCCTTGCGGTAGCCGTGGAGGATCGCGACCTGGGTCGGCGTCTTGGCCGGGCCGCGCTTACCCACGGTCACCCCCTGTCGGTTACGGATTGTTACGGCCGTCGGCTGGTACGGCGGGCCTCGTTACCTGTCAGCGCGAGAGGAGGCTCCCCCCCGCGTTCCGGCGCCCCTCCAGCCAGAGATCACAGCCCCCTACCCGCCATCGGCGGCGGGCACGGTGGGTAGCGAGCCGCCCAGGAGCCGGTAGACGGTCGGGTAGGCCCGTGCCGCGGCCTGGGAGAGCACCGTGTTCTGGATGGCGTGGACGTGGTGCACGAGCTCGGCCACGTCGCCGCTGCGGGCCGGCTCGTCGGGCCCGACGATCTCCCCGAGCAGGCCGGCGACCTCCGCGAGCAGCTCGACGACCCGCTTCTCCTGTGCGGTCAGCAGCTCGGCGCCGGCGCTCACCGGGCAGCCCCTGCCGCGTGCCAGCCCGCGGGCTGCGCCCGGGCGGTCTCCCGGGAGTGGCACGGCTGGCACAGGCCGCGGCCGTGGCGCGGGTCGTGCTCGTCCATGCCGCGTGCCCGCAGCTCCCGCTTGCTCAGCGGGTGGTGGTCGGCGTGGGCCGAGGGCGCGGCCTGGCAGACCACGCACACCGTGTCACGGGCCAGGACGCCCGCGCGGAAGCGGTCGCGGTGCTCGGCGTTGTAGCCCTGCGCGGTCGCTGACGGGCGTGCGCGGCGCCGTCGACGGCCGCAGGACGGGCAGGTGGACGAGGCGGTGTCCGGCTGGCCAGCACAGCCAGGTGTGGTGCAGCGTCGGGGCGCGCGGCTGGGCACGGACACCTCCTCTCAGGGTTGATCACATCATAGCTTCGGCGCAGGTCGGAGCGGGTACGACGATCAGCTGTCCGTGTCCTCCTCTGCTGCCGTGGGCGAGCTGGAGAGCGCGCGTGCTGCCCCGCGGAAGAGCCTCCACGTCGTCTCGGCTACTACCCAGCGGCCGTCATCCAGCTGGATGGCGAGACCGACCGAGGCCCGCCCACTGGTCGTTCCGTGGCGGAGCATGCCGATACGGGCCAGGTGGCCGTGCAGGGGTCGCGGCTCGGCCAGGTCCGACCAGGGATGACGGTCAAGATCGGGGCGGACCTCGAGGTGGGTGTGGCCGTCCATCAGCAGTCTCCTGTCTGTTTGATCACGATGGGTGGTGCGGTGCAGGACGGCTCCCAGCGGGCCCCGGTGCGGCGCCACAGGCACTGGCCGGCCGTCCGGGCCTGCTCGTGCGTCCGCCGCTGGCCGTTGATCAGCGTGGCGTTGTATGGCACGGCCCCGTATGGGCTGGTGGTGGCGACCCGGCCGCACCTGCACTGGGCTCCCTGGAGGAGACGGTGGGCGAGTGCGTCGGCGGCGGCCTGCGGGGTCGGGTGGTCCTCGCAGGTCAGGCGCGCCCCGCGGTACTGGGCGTGGGCGTACCAGCGCGGATTCGCTGGGTCGTCGTCGAGGTAGCCGATCTCGAAACCGCTCGCGCCGGAACGGCCGACAAGATCGGCACAGGCCAGGACCTCTTCAAGGTCCATCGGCTTCATCAACGGGATTCCTCCGTGGCGCAGTCGGCACGCACGAGGGCTGCGAGAGCGATGACGGAGTAGCCGTCCTCGGCGTGTCGCAGGTCGCGACGGCGCTGCAGCTGCTCCTCGGGGTCGTCGGTTGGCTCCCATCCCCAGCGGCCGGTCCCGATCAACGCCAGGTCGATGTCGTCGTCTTGCGGCTCGTCGTCGGAATCCGCGAGCCGCTCCAGCGCGGCTCGCAGGATCGCGTTCTTCGCCGCGAGGTCCACCGTGGGCTCGTCGGCGCTGGCCATGGCGGCGTCTGTCATGATCGTGACTCCTTGTCGGGTGAGCGCCGCGACCACCGCGTCCAGGCCGGGCAGCCGCAGCCGGCTGCGGCACAGTCCGTCCCGGGCCGGTGGTGCTGGTGCCAGACGCGGGTGTGGCCGCACCGGCATGAGGTCAGCCAGCGGACGAGGTCACCAATCAGGGACGTCACGGTGGTCCTGGCCGCCGTCGTCCTCGTCCTGGATCACTGCGGCCCGGGCGAGTTCGGCGTGCAGTTCGCCGGCGGTGGAGATGCGGCTGGTGGTTGTGTCCCGCCACCACAGGTAGGCGTGGACGTGCCAGGGCAGAGCCCTGTGGAGAGCCTCCAGTCGCTCGCTGTCGCTCTTGGCGATCAGCCTGAGGAGGGTGTGGGTCCAGTTGTGCGAGTCGCTGCTGCCCCCGAGGGCCAGGGCGAGGTCGCCGAGGCCGTCGAGGTGGTATCCGTCGTCAACCGCGGAGGGCCTCGCCCAGGCGGGCCGGCTGACGGGGGTCCGGCCTGTGCCCTGTGTGGAGTGCTCAGTCATCGGTTTCCTCTTGGCCGATGGGGCTGGCCGCCAGGGCGCGGACGGCGCCTCGTAGTAGCCGCCAGGTGGTTTCCGCGATGACGTAGGTGCCATCCTCGAGTCGGATTGCCAGCCCGACGGTGGCTCGGCCGCTGGTCGTGCCGTGACGCAGGAGGCCGATACGGTCCAGGGTGCCGATCTTGGAGTTGGCCACGGTGATGTCGGTCCAGGGGGCGGCCTCGATGTCCGGCTGGATCCGGATATTGGGCATTCCGGGGCGGTGGGCGCTCATCAGAACGTGGTCTCCTCGTCATCGATGTCTGTGCTGGCTGCCGGGAGTTCCCAGGGGTGGACGGGTTCGGGCTGCCAGCGGGTGGCAGCCGCGCGGGCGAGTTCCTCGGTGGTGGGGGTGAGCGCGTAGATCGCTTTCGGGCTGATGAGCTGAGTGATCCAGCTATCCCCATCCGGGATGTCCAGGCGCAGGAAGCCCTGACCCGCGATCTCCTGCTCGCGAACCCGTCCGGCTCGGCGTATGTGGCCGAACAGTTCGAGGATCGCCCATTCATTGAACGTCTCGGCGTTCTGGTCAGTGGTCATGATTGCCTTCACATTCGGTCTTGTTGTGCATGGCTGCGTCCGCGAGGTTGGCGAGGAAGCGGCGAATGAGGGTGAGGTGATGCTCCACCGGTTCGCTTTCCATGCGGTCGGCTAGCTCGAATCCTGTGTCGGTGAGCTGGCCGAGGTGGGCAAAAATCCCTGCTGATGTGTGGAGTAGGTGGATTTCCCCGGTGGCCATCTGGTGGCGTGTCGGGCTTGGGGGTGGCGCCGAGGCCGGGGCCGCCAGTGCGGTTGCGCGGAGGTCCTCGGCGATGCCGTGGAGGCTGTCCTCGACATCTATTCCACTGTTCAGGGCCACGGCGCTCAAGCTACCTACGAGGAGGACTTTCATAGCCCTGACGATGCTGTCGGCGTCGTTAAGGTCAATGATCAGCGGTCCGGTAATCATTGGGTCGATGAGGTCCGCGATCATAAGCATGACCCGTGGGTTCTCCGGCGGACTGAGCTCGGCGATCATGATTTCCCCTGAGTAGAGGTAGGGAGCTTTCGTCCGAGTGCGATGTCTATTCGCTCCTGCACGCGGCTGGTCAGCCGCTCGCGTTCGCTGGAGAACCATTGGGGGTGGCCCACGGCGCCGATGTCCTTTCGGGCCTGCTCCAGCGCCTGCTGGAGCGCGGCCACTTTGTCCATGGCCACTCGGGCCTGCGTCTCGCCGAGGGTGTGTGCCGTCATCGGGCTGGCTACCGCTCTGCCGGTGAGTACGGCCCAGGCGCCGGGGAGCCGTCGTGTGCGATCAGTCATCGGCTCGTCCTGGCCTCGCGGGCTGGAACGAGTTGCTCTTCGGTGCAGCCGCACGGCATCCGCAGCGTCAGCATCGTGTCCTCGGTGAAGCCTTGGAGGGGATGCCAGCCGCGGCCGTCGCATGAGGGGCAGCCCGGTTCTTCGTTGGTGTCGTCGTCGGGGTAGTCGTCCTGGTCCTGCTCGGCGTGGCGGGCGGTGTCGCACCCCTGGTGGTCGGCGCTGCCGCATCCGGTGCAGTCGTCACACAGGACGTCGACCATCAGGACGGCCCGCTCGGTCGTCCACTCGTAGCGCAGGTCGGTGACGCCCTTGCCTTTGCACGAGGGGCAGGGCGGGCCGGTAAAGGTCGGGGCGGGGAGCTCAAGCGCGAGCCGTGGGAGGTTATTCATCCGAATGATCTTTCGTCGTGTTGAGTCGGGCGTCGAGGTAGACCCGGACGAGCCGGGAACTGCCACGGTCTGGGTAGGGCCCGGACTGGGCGACGACGTCCAGGGCGCGGGCGATGACGGCTGCGGCGACGGTGCATTCGTCGGCTGTGCCGTGCAGGCGGATCTTCATTACGCTGCTTTCGCGATGGCGGCGGCGTTCCGTATGGCGGTGATCATGTTTCCGCGTGGTATTTGTTCGCGGTCGGGGTCGCCGTAGAACTGCTGCTGGATGTCGTCGGGGCGGTTTCGGTATTTCGTTGTGACCCACAGTCGTTGGTGGATGTCTGCGGTGAATACTGAGACGATCTCCATGCGTTCGGGATGGAGGTGTAGTCGGCGGGCTCGGTGTTCCCGTTTGAGCTGGGCTACCTGGGCCTGGTCGGCTGTGGGGTCGACCGTTACTCCCCACATTTCGATCATGACCATGTAGAGGTATGCCTGTTTTCCGCCGGCTGCTTCCTCACTGGCGATCCGGGCGAGGTGTGCCGGGTAGGTGGTGGGCGGCACATCATTCGTGATCAGTGCTGCTGTCAGCGGTGCGAGCTGCCCTGTGCCCGCATTCCAGGCCATGGAGAACACCCAGTGGGGTCCGTCCCAGTCGGTGTGGTAGTCGGCGAGGATCTGGCGGGTTGCCTGTGAGACAACCTCGCGGGTGGGGATGGAGATCCGGATGGTCATGCTGCTATTGCCTCTCGGGGCTGGCTGTGTGTGCGGACGCGGACGGCGAGGATCTGGGCTGCGGTGGTGCTCAGGGCGTGGCCCTGGTCGCGGAGGGCGGCGCCGAGGGTGCGCCGGTTGACGGTCTCTCCGGCCGAGGTGATGGCCGCGGCCGCGGCGAGGGCGGGGGCCAGGAGCCGCTCGGCGGCCTGCTCGGGCGTCTCCCTCGGGCCGCCGGCCGGGCGGGGTGCGCTGCGCGGTCGCGGCGCCGGTGGCTGGCTGGCTGGGGTGGGCGTGGTGAGCTGCTCGGCGCCCGCGGCTGACGCCGGCACGGCCGCGGGCGCTTCCCGTTCGATGCGTTTTTCCGCCGCTACGGCCGTGCCCTCGGTGGGTGCTCCGTATCGCCGTACGAGGGCGTACAGGTGGACGATGACGGCGCCGGAGAGGGGTGGGACGGCGGTGACGGCGGCGGCGACGGCGCGGGGGACGACGAGCTGACCGCCGAGGGGCGCCCAGGCGTGCAACGCGTTGCCCAGGACGCTCAGGCCGACGAACGTGATGGTGACGGCGAGGGGTACTGCGCGGATGTGTCCGGGGGCGCCCTGGAGTCGTAGGGCGGCTCGGTAGGCCGCGGCGGCGAGCAGGTCTATGGATAGCGGGTAGGCGAGGGCGAGGGTGCGGTTCAGTCCGCTGGCCCTGGCGAGCTGGACGAGGACGTCCCAGCTCAGGGCGAAGCAGACGAGCAGCACCAGGCCGGCGAGGAGCTCGAAGGGGATGTCTCGGCTGTCGGAGGTGTGGTGCACGATGACCGTGGAGCTTGGTTGAGATGGGATCCGCCTGGGCTCCTGCCGGCCCCCGGAGCTGCACCCGGGGGCCGGTGCCGTTATGGGGCCTGTGCCCTGACGGGGCTGCGTTTGCCTCGGCGTAGTCGGCGTCGTAGCCAGGGTCGGCAGGTCAGGCAGGGTCTGGCTCGGCCCTCGTTGTCCTCGCCGAGCCAGCCGGTGCAGTCGGCCGGGTGGGGTGGTGTCGGTGGTGGTGCGGTGAGTGCGTCCTCGCGGTCCTCGCTGGCCACGTAGGGGGCTGCGTACATCGGCGGTCACCTCCTGTACTGGAGTGTGATCGCTACCTACGACATGATCCATCCGATTTCTCCCGTTCATGCGGTCGCGGCCGCGGAGTCCAGGTCCGTGGGTAGCGCGGAGGGCGGGCCGGGCGGGCTCGCTGGCGCGGGTGGGGGTGGCGCGATGTCCAGCCAGAGCGGCAGGCCGCGCTGCTGCCATGCCGGCTCCGGCGGTCGCCGGCGCAGTTTGGGGTGGGGCAGGAGGCGGATGCCCTTCTCGGCGGCCACGCGCCGCAGCGTCGCCCGCGCGTGTTCGGGCCCGGTGGCGTCGGCGGGCAGGTTGCGGCGGCGAGGCTGGTCAGCCGCCTCAGAGGTCGCCTGCCGCCCGTTTGCAGCGGGGGCAGTGTGTGACGGTTTCTCGGCCGAGGTCGGCGATGCCGCCGATGAGGGTGCTCCAGCCGCAGTCGGTGCGGTCCCAGCGGTTGGGCCGGGTCTGCTGGGACTGCACGGGTCGTGCTCCTGATGATCGTTGGGTGGTGCACCCACCCCATTCCCATCACCACCACGAAGTGGTGATGGGAATGGGTATGGGCATGGGGTCTGGATCGGTTCCGGACATGATTCGGATCGGTTCTGGATCGGACCTGGATCGGACCCAGATGGTTTCTGGATAGGTTCTGGATCGGACCGGGATCGCATCTGGATGACGGCGGCGGCATGGGGTCGGCCGCCGCGGGGTCCTGCGGGTGGCTGTCCGCCACGGGCTGGACCGAGGGTCATGCCCGCGGCCTCGGCCGGGCGGCCGAGATGCCGCCGCTGGCAGCCGCGGCAGGCCACGACCATGTTGTCCGGGCCGGCCGGCTGGTCCGGGTCCACGATGTCGAGGACTCCGCCGCGGACGGTGCGCCGGTCACCCCAGGACACGGCCCTGCCGCAGTCCCGGTAGCGGCACCAGTTGCCGTCGCGGGCCTTCACCACGGCGCGCAGCTCCGGGTCGACCGCCAGGGCCTTTTTCACGGCCCGGTCCGCGAGGATCTCGACTCGGGAGGGGTTGTGGTCCAGGTAGTCGTGGATGGACCAGCCGCCCTCGACGTCGTCGAGGAGGCGGACCGCGACGAGGCGGTCGATGAGGTCCTGGGAGCCGTAGCGCAGCGCGGCCGCGGCCGGGACGGCCCCGTCGGTCAGGTAGCGGGCCGCGTAGGAGCCGAGCCGTACCCACAGGCCGAACGCCTCGTTCCCCGCGGCGAGGACCTTCGGGTGGTCGGTGGCGTCGTCGGAGATCCGGAACCAGGGCATCAGGCGCCCTCCGGGATGTAGGTGCCGTCGGCGCCCAGGAGGACCCGGCGGCCGTCCGGGAGGGTGATGGCGACCCGGGCCGGGTCCGCGCCGCGACGGACCAGCAGACCTACGTCATAGGCGGAGTCCGGATTGCGATGGACCAGACCATGGCAGCCCGTGGCGTTGTCTCGGCCGCAGAGCACCAGGAGGTTGATCGGGCTGTGCGCGACCTGGTCGCGGGTGCCGCCCATCCCGCGCGGGCGGCGGTGGTGCACGCTGTACGGCCGGCCGAGCAGGTACCAGCCGCAGGACTCGCACCGGTGCCCGGCCCGGGCCAGGACCAGGGCCCGGACATCGTCCGGGACACCGGAGACAGCCCGGGCTGGCTCGGCCTGCTGGGCCTGCTGGGAAAGCCAGTGCGGCCGGGCCCTCATCGGACCGCTCCCGCCGTGCTCTCCTCGGCTGGCTGGTCCAGGCCCGCCGGGCCGGCGGCCTGATCCCGGATCTCCCGGGCCACGACCAGGCCGAGCAGGACCAGGCCGCCGAGCAGGACCAGCGCGGCCGCCAGGGCGCCGGCGGCGATGCACCAGGACGTGAGCGTCACGAGCGTGTCCGCTCCGCTGGAGCAGGTCATAGCCCGTCGCCCCGGATCAGGTCCGCGTCGAACGGCAGACCGCGGGCGCCGATCCGCTCCTGGCGGGCCAGGTCCATCAGCTCCCGCAGCGAGGCCGCCGAGACGGAGCGGCAGGCCAGCTCGATGGCGTGAATGCCGATGACGGGGACCTGGTAGTCGAGCGCGATGTCCCGAACGATCCGGATCGTTCCGAGCTCGACCACGGCCAGGACGGGATCTCCTGGCCTGGTCACGAACGTGTTGATGTTGCCCAGCAGTCCGTTGGACTGCTCATCCGGGGGCAGACTCGTGGAGAGCCTGATCGGTGCGGCCATGGTGCGCCCTCTCGGGATCTATGTGTGAGCCCGGCCCTCGTCAGGGCCGGGCGGATCTCTTCATCGGCGGCGGTGCTGCTCCGCGGACGGGCAGTCCTGCCAGTGAGGCCGCCACCGCAGCCGGCCGGTGGCCTGCCGCGATGGCGGGTTGATGTAGGCCACCGGGACGGCGCCGTCGCGGATCACCACGACCGGCCCGGCCGGGTCGGGGGTGTCCGCGAGCGGCATCCACCGCGGCGGGTCGGCCTGCGTCAGCGCCCACCGGATCGGGGCGCGACAGGACGTACAGGTACGGGGATGGGCCGATGCCCGCTGCCGCCACTCCTCCTCGCGGCGACGACGACGGGCCCGGCGGGCATCCGCGTCCATCTGCTCGAGGCCGGGTAGCGGCAGCGGGTCACACATCGGGGGCTATCCCTGCTCCACCTGGCACTCGCACGGGCCAGGGGCACAGGCCTCGTGCGGCACACCCCGCACGCCCTGCACACCCCGCACGCCCTGCACGCCCTGCACGCCGCGAGGCAGCGGGCCGCAGTAGGACACCGACGCCCACATCGCCTCCCGGCCACACGGGCACGGCGCCGGGTAGAGGACATAGGACAGCAGCGTGGAGCCGGCCGGCGCACCGACCAGTTCCAGCGCCACCAGCGCCCCGAACCGGCGGGGCAGGAGCGGCAGGGTCATGCCGGCACGCCCGCTACCGCGGCGACCAGCCGCCGGCCCTGCTCGGTCAGCTCCCACCCGTCAGGTGAGCGGGTCAGGCTGCCCGCGAGGACCTGGCGCCGACACCAGAGCGCCATCGTCCGGACCGGGCAACCGACCCGGCCAGCCAGCCCCGGGCCGGGAAACCGGTCCGGGGCGCCGGTGGTGTCCAGGTCGGCCAGCGCCGACCAGACCTCGGCGTCCACCAGGGGGCGGGTGTAGAGGTGGGCCGCATACGCGGCCCCGTCGTCCGTCAGGATCCAGCGGGCCGGGCGGCCCTTGGGAGAGAGCAGGCCGGTGGACGCGGCCACCGCCAGCAGGAGGGTCAGCTCCAGCCTGTCGATCCGCCGGCGGGCCGGCCCGTCCAGGCGGACGATCAGGTCATCCGTGGTGATGCCCGTCGTCCCTCCGCTGGCGAGAGCGGTCCACACCGCCCGCGGCGAGAGCGCGCTCATGACGCCGCTCCACTGCGCAGCCGGTACGCCAGGCCCATGTCGGTGCGGACCTGGTCCAGGACCCCGGCCGTGACCAGGGCCCGCAGCCATCCACCGGCCTGATACCGGGAGGTCTGCAACCGGTCCGTGATCAGACCGGCGGAAAAGCCGCGCTCGCCGGCGGCGCGGGCCCGGGCGTCAGCCCAGGTCAGCGCGGCGCGCAGCTGGCGTGCGGGGATCTCCTCCAGGGGTCGCGTCATGCCTGTACCTCCGGGGTGCGCAGGACGCGCCACGTCTGCATGGCGGCCCACAGATGCTGGGCATCGGTCTCGTAGATCACGGTCAGGGGGCGGATGTCAGTCCTGCGCAGGGTCAGGACCTGGCCCCAGTCGTCGCGCATCCGGCGGATCGCCAGCGCGTAGGCACGCAGCGGCGCCGCGATCGGCGGCGCCGACGTCAGCGCCTCCATGTCGAGCGTCAGCGGGCGGCCGGGCGTCGGCTCGACCTGTAGCGCGCTGGCGGCGCCGATCAGGGTGGGGACGGTGGTCCTGTAGGCCTGGGCCAGCGCGACGACGCGGTCGAGCGGGATCGTGCGGGTCCCGATCTCCCAGGACGCAACGGTTTTCTGCGACACGTAGAGCCGGCGGGCCACGGCGCCGCGGGAGATCTCCAGCGCTTCACGGACCTGCCGCAGCCGGGCGCCGAGCATGCGGTCGAACTCCTGTTCGCTCAGGGCGGTCACGAGCCGCCCCGCTGGAACGGGAGGAACCAGGGCGACAGCGCCGCCGAGTCCACCATCACCGCGATGTCCGGCCGTCGCGGCGCTGGCGGGATGAGCTTGTCGAGCTGCTCGTCGGCGTCCCGGACCAGCCGGAGCAGACCGGCGAGGTCTGCCGGAGTGACCGCCAGGGCCGAGACGAGGTCCTGCCAGATCAGCGGGCGCATACCCGCGGGCGCCTCGGGCGCCAGGTCCCGGGCCAGCGCCAGCTGCATGGCGGGCGCCAGCGCGGTCCGGGTCGCCAGGTAGAGCAGGGCCAGGCGGCGCTGCTCGGGAGGCTGGAGAGCGCGATGTGGCGGATGGTGTATCGTCATGATCACTTCCAGTCGGGGGAGTGTTCGGCCCGCTCGCCCGCCCCCATCCGGGCGAGCGGGCCCGTTACTCGGCGACGTCGTCAGCGACACCGAGATCACGGGACGCGAGGAACTCCGTCCACGACGCCGGTATCGACCCCGCGCCCGACGGGCCCATCGACACCGGCGCCGACGTCGGCGGGGGCTCCTCAGCCCGCTCCTGTCTCGCCTCCCGCGCCCGCCGGACGCGGGCGAGAGACACCCGCGCCATCTGCTCCGACAGCGCCGCCTTGGCCTTCGCCGCCCGAACGTCATCCGGGAGGACTCCGTCCGGGTCGACCTGCCGCTCGAACCGGGCCAGGAACGCGGCCCGGGCCGGAGCCGTCATCGCCGCCGGCGACTCGGCCTGGCGGACCCGGGCGTTCCCACCGATCCGCGCGACCAGGTGGCGGGTTGTCTCATCGGGGAGCCGGCGGGTCATGATCCCGTACCGGCCATATCCAGCTCCGGCGCGTCGAACAGCTCGCCGAACGGCACGTCGAGGGCGGCCGCGATCCGGAGGCGGACCTCGTCGGACGACCCCATCAGGCCCCGCTCGATGCGGGACATGGTGGCCTGATCAATCAGGGCAGCCTGAGCCAGCGCGCGCTGGCTCAGGCGCCGCCGGGCCCGGGCTATACGGATGCGATCCCCCCAGCATGTCCGGAGAGCGCGCACGTCAGTTGCCATGCGCATAAGTGAAGACTCAAGAGCTATGCGCGTCAAGCATAGAAGATGCGTTTAGAACATTATTCTCGTGTGTCGTGCATTAGTTGTGCATGTCGCGCATGCCATGATGATTGATGCGTGTCGTGCAACACTGAGGGTCGTGACGCGAACCGACGAGCGCCGGGAGCGCCTGGCCAGGCAGCAGCAGGCCGGGGAATGGCTACGACAAGCGCGAGAGGCCGCCGGCTACAGCGGCACGCGGTTCGCCGCAGCACTGGGAGTACATCAAGCCCAGGTGAGCAAGTACGAGACCGGCATATCGAAGCCTGATGATGATCGGGCTCGGGAGATCGCTCGCCTCCTCGGCCTCGACGAGATCGATGTCCGGCGCAAGCTCGGCCTATGGATTCCCGAGAGCCTGGAGCCGCGTCCGATGACCCCGGAGGAGGCAATTCGGATTGATCAAACGTTACGGCCGGCATATCGAGGCCTGCTGCTGGCCGTATTGTCAGCCGTCAGGAGCCAGCAGCAGGATGCCAGTGTGAGCGAGGGTGCTACGCGGTCATCTGATCGCCTCCAGAAGCCCTGGGAGTGACCTCTCGGCCGGTCAGGATGTAGATCGCGGCGGCGGCCCCGTCTGCGTATCCCGTGGCGTACCCGCGATCCCACGGAGGCTGCCGGGCGTCAGTGGCCCAGTGGTAAGCAGCCAAGATCTTTTCATCCAGGCCACCCAGCGCGGGGTCCGCGTGCTGGTGTGGCTCCCCCTGTGTTGTCATATGACTGCGCAACGGCGTATGCACGTGCAGCGGAACGCCACTCCGATTGTCCGCAAGGGGCGGACAAGGCGTCACGTTCCGGATAGGGTCTTGTGCGCTCACGGGGCTATCGGACCCCATCCGTAGCCGGATGGGTAGTAGGTGATCTCTCGTCACCTACATCGAGGTCACATGTGAGTCCGGGAACTCACACACACCGGGGAGCCGGGATGGATCCTCTCGCCGCGCTGGGCGCGGACGTGCGCCGACGGCGCCTTCGCGCTGGCCTCACCCAAGATCAGCTTGCTGCGCGGGTCGGGTTCCCCAGGGGGCGTGCCATCGTCAGCAGGTGCGAGCAGGGCAAGGAGCCGCCCTCGGAGCGATTCGCCCGGGGGATCGATGCCGTCCTTGGGGCAAACGGTGAGATCACACGCCTGCTCCGGCTCGTCGAGGCCGAGAGGTTACGGCAGGCCGCCAACGCGCTTACCGCAGGCGATGCAGTGGACTCCCCTGTCGGGTCACGGGCACTCTCGGGGGAGGGACCTGTCGAGGAGGCAATCACGAACCGCCGGGAGTTCGGCGAGCTCGCGGCCCTGTCCGCGCTCGCATTCGAGACCGCCCGTCGTATCGACGCGTCCAGCGCGGCGCCCACGCTCGGCGAGCTCGAGGACGACGTCGCGGACATTGCCGTCAGTTACGATGCGACCCCGCATCCGGTGCTCATTGCCCAGGTTGGCCAGCGATGGCAGCAGATCGAGGGGATGCTCGACCATCGGCTGAGCGTGACCGATGGGCGGCGGACGACCCGTCTTGGCGGCCAGCTCGCCTACTACCTCGGCCGGCTCGCGTTCGCCGGTGGGCACTATCGCGATGCGCGGCGATTCTGCGATCTTGCCGACCGATACGCGGGCCAGATCGACGACGACGTGCTGGTCGGCTCGCTCGCTGCCCTGCGCTCCAGCATCGCCTACTACACCCATCGCTGGGATGAGGCTGCCGTGGCCGCGGGGCGCGCCCTGCAGGCTGCTCCTCCGTACCTCGCTGCCCGCCTGGCCGCCTACGAGGCCCGCGGTCATGCCCGGCTCGGACGGGTGCGGGAAACGGAGAACGCGCTGGCCGCCATGCGACGACATGCCGGCGCGGTGACCATGCCGCGGCCTGGTTCGTCTCCGTTCACCGCAGGCAGCATGGCGATGTTCAGCGCGGTGTGCGCGCTCGAACTCGGCGATGGCGCCAGCACGCGACGCTGGGCCCAGGATGCCATCGACCTCATCGATCCTCGGTCGCACGAGGAGCGCAGCCACGCCTACCTGTGCCTGGCGACGGGCTTCCTGCTCCAGGACCAGCCCGACCCCTCGGCCGCGGTTGCCGCCAGCTACGCCGCAGCATCGGTTCCTGAAGGGCACCTGTCCGCCACGATCGTGTCCGCGATGGCTGAGGTTGCCAGAGATCTACGGCCATGGGCTTCAGATCCCGATGTCCGGTCCTTCGATGCCCTGGTACACCAATCTCGTCTCGCCCTACCCAGGGGCCCGGCATGACCCTCGAGTTCGGCCCGCCTGATGTCGTCACCATCCCGTCGATCATCACATCGCGCTTGGTGCTGCGCGGGTGGCGGCAGGCGGACATCGAGCCCTACCTCGCGATGGCCGTACACCCGGACATGTCCCTCTACACCAGCTCACCGTCGTCGGCGGGCTCGGTATGGGGCATGACCGCGTTCCAGATCGGCCACTGGGCGCTGAACGGGTTCGGAATGTGGATCATCGAAGACCGAGTAACGGGCGAGTTCCTCGGCCGGGCCGGCCTGTATGAGGAGCACGGCTGGCCGGATATCGAAGTGGCCTGGACCGTGCGGCGCGATCAGTGGGGGCGGGGTATCGCGACCGAGGGCGCCCGGGCCGCGCTCGAGTTCGCCTTCGTGGAGGCGGGCCGGGATCGGGTGATCAGCATCATCCACCCGAAGAATGCCGCATCGATCAGGGTCGCCGAGAAACTCGGCCTCACCCTGGCCGAGGGGCCGGTGGACCGCGGCGGTGAGCCGCGGAACATCTACGCGATCAGTCGCGAGGAGTGGAAAGTGGCGAACCGCCCGCAGGCTGCGGAAAGCTGACGCCTGACGGAGCTCGCCGGCCGGTCGAGCGCTTAGTCAGGACAGGCTGTACGGCCCGGACGGCCCGGAGTCGGGCGGTTCCGGTTCCGGATCTGGCTGGGGCGCCCACACCATCCGGCAGCGCGGGCAGTTGTCCCGGCCGGGACGAGGCCCCTTGAGGGGGTCGCCCCCCGCTCGGGAGCGACGACTGCGGCGGCCGCGGTGGTCCGGACAGCGGAGGTCGATGAACGTGACCATGATCTCACTCATTTGCGACCCTTGATCGGTAGTCGTCCTGTGCCCTTGCACGAGAGGCAGTCCACTTTCACGGTCTCGTTGAACGTCCCGTCCTCATCGGCGCCCCCGACGTCGCGGAGAACTTTCCCTGTACCGCCGCACGCCCCGCAGTCCTTCCAGGTGGGGTTGCCGCGGTTGGTGTCCTGTTTCTGCCGCTGGCCCTTGTCCATGCGGTCACGGTCTTCGCCTCCGTCGTCGTCCCGGCGCCGGAATCCCACATCCACTCCCCAGTGTCATATGGTAGCGATAGCGCTACTTGGCGTCTTGTTGCATGCGGACGAGGCCCCCGCCACGGCCGCGGTGGCGGGGGCCTCGTGTTGGACGGGCCCGTCGGCCCGCCCCGTCTACAGGGTGGTGATCGTGCCGGCGTACCGGCCGGCCTGGACAGCCCCATGGAACGCCGCCCACTGCGCCCAGGTGAGCGGGAGCTCGCCGGCGCCGGCGCGCAGGAACACCCCTCCCTCGCGCACCACCAGCTCGACGCCGGCTGAGTCCCGGCGCCGCCAGGTGGGAGGAGGTCCCGGGTACGCCATCGCCTCGTCTGCCCGGTGGGCCGAGAAGTGCACGGGCACGACGAGGCACTCGCCGCCGGGCTGCTGCTCGCGGGCCCAGGCGTCGGCGTCCGCCGCCGACCCGAACGCGATCATGACCGAGTCCGGGCGGCCCTCGGCGTCCTGGCGCAGGACACCGTAAAGCGGCTCGGCCCCCGTACCGGCGAGCAGCCGCGGGAACTCGCGCCTGGTGCCCGTCTCCGTCATCCCATCCCCCATCCGCGGTAGGTCAGTGGGATCTATGGGACCGCGCCGACGGATGTACCACAAGGATGTGACCTCTCGTCACCTACACGGAGGTCACATGTGAGCCCGTGGACTCACATCGGGGCGCACGCGGTATGACGGTGCGGCCTGGAAGGGCGGCCGGGCCTGCTACAGCGGGCGGGTCAGCGTGGTGAACGTGTCGCAGACGACCCGATGCGCCTGTTCCTCGATCCAGTAGGAGCAGCAGACCACGGCCCACTCCCCGTGCTCGGAGCCTGGTATGGGGCCGAACCACAGGTTCGCGAAACCGGGCTCTCGCCGTACACCCTGATAGGGATCATCTATACGGGTGAAGATCCAGGCGGTCACGAGACGGCGCAGATCATCGGACGGGGACTCCGTCTCGATCCACAGGTCGAGCCGTTCGACGAAGTTGACCGGTACCCAGGGTTCGGGGGTGTCAGGCACTCTGCTCCAGCCGCGCGCGCAGCTCGTTGAGGTCGTCGGGATGCTCCGGGCCCTGGCGGCGGTCGGCCGCGTCGCTGAGCCAGTGGGCGACGGCGGCGGAGTCGAGCAGCGGCTCGTCCTCGGTGCCGTCCGGAGCCCCGGCCGTTGCGAAGTACTCCCGCATCGACTCCAGGGTGATCGAAACTGAGGCGCCCGGGCGACGCTTCAGGTCGGCTGCATGCCACGGCAGTTCGCCGTGACTGAGCACTTCGAGGTCGCGGCCCGTCAGCGCCCCATAGCGGCTCAGGACGTAGCCGATCGTGTTCAGCTCCGCCTCGCCGAGCTCGGCGCGGCCGGGCGGCCGGGGCTGGCCGTCCTTCTCCTCCCGCCAGAGCTGGCCGACGACCGGGCCCATGTCCCACGCGGAGATCGTCTCGTTGAACAGCGGCCTGTCGAAAGTGGCCAGGTGATGTCCCTGGCAGTAGTAGAGCAGCTTGTGCAGCTTCTTCGTCCCCAGGCCAGGGAGTCGGGCGCGCAGGATGGATGCCACGTCGCGCGCCGAGACCGTCATGGCGTTGATGGTACGACCAGAGTGGAGTGGGAGCCCGGTATTCATGCCGGCAATCTTATCGAACATGAGTTCGATATCAACGGGATGTCGGTGACCCGGCCGGGCGGGCAGGTCCGGTACGCCGCCGTCGAGGAACGGGGGTCGAGAGACGCTCGCCCAGGGCGAGCCGTTCATGCTCCTGCTGGGCGCGGCGAGCCCGGCCGGCGGCCCCGTAGCGCCGGACCATCTGCGTTCCGGCCCAGCCCATGTGGTCGGCCAGGGTGAGCTCGCCTCCGCCCGCGGTGAGCCAGGCGTCGGCCAGGGTGTGGCGGAACAGGTGTGGTCGGAGTTTGATCCCGGCCTCCTGTCCTCGGCGGCGGACCATCTGGTACACGCCGGAGGGCGTCATGGCGTCGCCGCGGTGGGCGAGCCACAGCGCCGGGATAGCCGACTTTTTGTGCTTGATTCGTAACCGTAGATAGCGGTTGATGGCGAGCATCGTCTCTTTGCCGACGCTGATGTACCGCTGCCGGTTGCCCTTGCCCGTGACCAGCAGCCGGCTACGGGTCATGTCGACGTCGTCGACCGTGAGATCGGCGATCTCGGACAGGCGGCCGCCGGAGTCGGCGAACACGCGGATGATCGCCTCGTCTCGGCGAGATCGGAAGTCCTTCCCACGGCACGCCGCGACCAGCGCTCGCAGCTCGTCCAGGTCCAGGAGCGGCGCGACCGTCTCGCCGACGGCGGGGCGCTCCATCCGCTCCATCGGCGAGGACTCGATCTCATCTTCATCGATCAACCAGGAGAAGAACTGCTGGAGGGAACGGAACGTCTGATTGATCGTCGATTTGGAGCGCCCGTTCGGGCAGCGCGCTGTCCGCTCGCTCCCGAACGCGATCAGGAACCGCTCGACGTGGGCGCGGGTGATGTCGGGGGGCTCGGCAGGTCGGTAGAGCGGCACGGCGTCCTCGCCGGCGTCGGCGGCCGCGCGGCGGGCGGCGCGCCGCTCGGTGCCGGTGCGCGGAGTGGTCCAGCCCGCCGGCGGCTCCGGCAGTCCGGCCAGCCAGTTGACCAGCGCGACGCCCGCTTTGCGGTAGGCGGTCCGAGTCTCGTGGGACCGGCCGGCGGTGGCCAGGCTCTGGTCCCAGGCGTCCAACAGGAGCGGCCAGACGGGGTCTACCCCCTCGATGATCGTTACCACGAGGATGAAAATTACCATCTCGCTGACCGCTGAGCTTGACGGATCCCGCTGGTATTACTACGGTCCAGCCCTGGTCAGCCCAGCTATGGTGCGCCCGGCAGGGATCGAACCTGCGACCTGGTGCTTAGAAGGCACTCGCTCTATCCGCTGAGCTACGGGCGCGCACCACCATTGTGCTGTCTCCTGTCGCGATCACGTAGCGCGGTTACTGGTGATAGCGGAACGAGACTCAATGGGTACTTTGCGTATTTGGTCCGATGCTCTTTCGGTGGTCAAAGCTCTCACCTTGCCACGGCGAGGGTGGATCGCGCATCCGTGCGGCTTCGCACCTGTGGATGGATGCGGTTTGTCCACAGGTGGCGGACCGCGGATGCCAAGCCGGCCGCGGAGCTGGAGAGTGTGAGGCGGGACGTAAGGGGCCAATCCGGTCACAACCACCGTCCGCCGTACGGAACCAGGCCGGCTACCCCATGATCCGGGAGGAACCATGATTGAGGCATCGGTCACGCTGCTCGGCAATCTCGTCGACGACCCCGAACTGCGCTGCACGCAGAACGGGAACTTCGTCTGCTCCCTCCGCCTGGCCAGCACGGCGCGCCGGTTCGACCGCACGCAGAACCGCTGGGTGGACGGCGCCAGCGTCTTCATCACCGTCACCTGCTGGCGGCACATGGCAGAGAACGTCAGCGCGTCGTTGCGCAAGGGGGACAGGACGCTCGTGGTCGGGCGGCTACGGCAGAGGTCCTTCGAGACGCATGAGGGAAACCGTCGGGTCGTCTATGAGGTGGACGCCGACGCCGTCGCGGTTGACCTGGCTCGGCAGACCGCGGAGGTCCGGCGGGTGGTCCGCGCGAGCGGGGAGAACGGAAGCGGCCAGGCTGCGGAAGGAGCAGCGCCAGCGAGGGAGTCCGCTGGCACGCGTGACGGAGCGGGTGGGCCCGCTGGCGAGGGTAGAGCCCACCTCGATACCGGCACGGAGTACCGTGACGCGAATCGCACGGACGGGGCTGCGGAGGAGTCGTTCGGCGAGTCGTTGCCCGGTGTAACTATGTCGGCGGCAGAGTTCGCCGACATGTCACCTTCAGTAACGGCTCTCGATCCGGCCGCAGCGTAATGCGGGTGATACGACGGATCCGAATTGTCCGTTGGGGCGCCTCTCTGCTCGCGCGGACGCGGACCCGTACCCGGTCGGTGCGGAAGCTGTCGGTAGCGTCAGTCCGTGACCAGTACGCGGGGGGCCGAGACGCCGATGCCGATCCGAGCACCACAGGGGCAGACGGATCTGTCCCGGACGGACGGCAACGTGCCGGGTACGCAACCCACGGGCCCGTCTACAGACCAGCACTCGAAGCTCTCCGACCGGCATCTGCCCGACCACGGGTCAGACGGTCGGGCGGATCACGGGCCGAGGTGGCGGACTCCGCTCGCGGCTGCGCGATCGCGGTTGGTCGCGGTATCCAGACCTGGCTGGACGGTGGCGATAGCGGCCCTGCTCAGCGCCGCCGCCGCGGTGCTGATCAATCAGCGCCTCTTTCCCTACCAGTCGATCAACAACGACGAGGCGCTCTACTGGCTACAGGCCCAGACGTTGGCGGGAGGCGACCTGTTCCCGCCAGCGCCACCGTCGGCCGACTCCTACGCGCCGTGGCTGGCGGTAGTTACCGACGGCCACTATGTGTTGAAGTACACCCCTGTGGTCGCCGGATTGCTGGCTCTGAGCCTGGTGATCACGGGCGGGACAGCCCTGGCGCTCGCCCTCGTCGTGGCCGCCGCGGTCGGAATGACCTACCTTGTCGGGGTCGAACTGCTCGACGACCGGCGGCCCGCCGCCGNNNNCCGGCGGCCCGCCGCCGTCGCAGCCTGGTTGCTGGCTCTGTCACCGTTGGTGATCCTTCAGAGCGCGATGCTGCTGCCGTACCTGCCGGTGCTCGTCCTGTCCGAATGCGTGGTGTTCGGACTGCTCCGTGGCCTGCGTACCCGTCGTCGGGTGCCGCTCGTCGGGGCCGGGCTGGCCCTGGGGCTTGCGGCAGCGGTACGCCCGTACGACGTCGTGCTGGTCCTCGGCCCGTTTGTGCTGTGGGCGGTGTGCCGGGGCGCGCGTGGACGGCGGTGGTGGATGCTGCGCTGGGTGGGCGCGGGGCTGGCCGCTCCGTTCGCGCTGCTGCTCAGCTACAACGCCGCGGCGACGGGCAACCCCTTCCAGCTTCCGTTCGCGTTGCTGGAGCCCGAGGACAAGCTGGGCTTCGGGGTCCGCCGACTGTTCCCCACCGACACCGCCCACCACTTCGGGCTGGTCGAAGGGCTCACCGCGATCGGTGATCATCTCTGGCTGCTCGGTGCCTGGGCATGCGGCGGGGTCGTCCTCGCGGTCCTGTCGGTCGCGACGGTCATCCGCCGGCGGATGACCGCTCCGGCGCTCACCGTCGGTGTCGGCGCCCTGCTCCTGATCATTGGGTATGTGGCGTTCTGGGGCGCCTGGAACGCAGCCGAACTGTGGGGCGGCACCCGTTACATCGGCCCCTTCTACCTCATGCCGGTGCTGGTCACGCTCGTCCTGTTCGGAGCCCGCGGGCTGGTGGACATGGCGTCGGCGTGGTCGCGTACCACCGGTCTCGTTGCCGTCGCGGGTCTTGCCCTCAGCGGGTTCATCCTGGTCGTCGCGTCGCAGGACAACATGGAGTTCACCCAGCGTGATCGCAATCTGTCGAATATGATCAATGCTCGGCCTGGTCCGACGTTGGTCATCGTTTCGGCCGACCCGGCGTTTCTCATGCACCCAACGTCGGTGGTGGCCAACTCGCCGACGCTGGATGACCGGGTGCTGTACGCGGTGTCACGGAAGCAGGCCGACTTCGACGTCGTCGCCGACCACCCGGACCGGTCGCCATACCTGCTCAGGCTGGCCATCGGTTACAACCGGACGCTGTCATCGCCGTCGGCGGCATGGCTGGAGCGTCTGCGGGTGGTCGACGGGGCGAACGTTGCTGTCGGCGTCAGCGCGGCGGTACCGGCCGGCACCCGAGCGGCCCGTATCGAGGTGACCGCGGATGGCAGGCGAAGCTCCTTCTCGATGAACCCGGACCGGCCACTGAGCAGCCGGCTCATCATCAGCCCCGGCGGGGTGGACACGACCGGCCTCGGGCCTCGTTCAAAAGTCAGCGATGTTCCGGCCACACGTGATGTTCCGGCCACGAAGGATGATCGTTCGGTGACGCTGAAAGTGTTCTACACCCCGGCGGGAGGCGGTCGTGAACGTCTCCTCGACCAGGTGGACCTGCCCGTCCGGGTCGATCCCAGACAGGGCACGGTCAGCGTCCTGGTGTCGGAGGGCCAGGTGGGCGCGGTGGGATCGGGAGCGACGCCGACGATCCGCCTCAGAGCGAGCTGACAGGCGAACCGAGGGCCACTGCGATGGGCCGGACAGCGACGGGTAGGTGAACAAGTGGCGAACGGACAGGGGTACAGCCCGAGCGGGCCGGGCCACGGCCGTCCCGCGGTATCCGTCCGAATTCACCCGGTCAGTGGGTCCGCCGGACCGACAGGCCCACCAGACCCATAAGGTTGACCGCATGGCGCAGTACGTCTTCCAGATGCGCAAAGTGCGCAAAGCCCACGGTGACAAAGTCGTTCTCGACGACGTCAGCCTGTCGTTCCTGCCCGGCGCGAAGATCGGCGTCGTCGGTCCGAACGGCGCGGGCAAGTCGTCGCTGCTCAAAATCATGGCTGGTCTTGACCAGCCGAGCAACGGGGACGCGACGCTGAGTCCCGGCTTCACCGTCGGCATGCTCGCGCAGGAACCGCCGCTGGACGAGACGAAGGACGTCCGCGGCAACGTCGAGGACGGCGTCCGGGAGATCCGCGCGGTCCTCGCCCGGTACGAGGAGATCAACGAGAAGATGGCCGCGCCGGACGCGGACTTCGACTCCCTCCTCGCCGAGCAGGCGGCCCTCATCGACAGGATCGAGGCGGCGAACGCCTGGGAGCTCGACAGCCAGCTCGACCAGGCGATGGACGCGTTGCGCCTGCCTCCCGGCGACGCCGACGTGACCAGACTCTCCGGCGGAGAACGGCGCCGGGTCGCGTTGTGCAAGCTCCTGCTCGAAGCCCCCGACCTGCTCCTGCTGGACGAGCCCACGAACCATCTGGACGCCGAGAGCGTCGCCTGGCTGGAGCAGCATCTGGCCCGCTACGCGGGAGCCGTACTCGCGGTCACCCACGACCGCTACTTCCTCGACAACGTCGCCGGCTGGATCCTCGAGCTCGACCGCGGTCATGCCTATCCGTACGAGGGAAACTACAGTACGTATCTGGAGACCAAGGCCGCTCGGCTCAAGGTCGAGGGTGGCAAGGACGCCAAGCGCAAGCGCGTCCTCGCCCAGGAGTTGGAGTGGGTGCGCTCGAACCCGAAAGCCCGCCAGGCCAAGAGCAAGGCGCGACTCTCCCGATACGAGGAGCTGGCGGCCGAGGCCGACAGGGCGCGTCCCCGTGACCTCGAGGAGATCCAGATCCCGCCCGGCCCGCGCCTGGGAAGCGTCGTGATCGAGGCGAAGAAGCTGCGCAAGGGCTTCGGCGACCGGCTCCTCATCGACGACCTGTCGTTCTCGTTGCCCCGCGGCGGCATCGTCGGCGTGATCGGCCCGAACGGCGTCGGCAAGACCACCCTGTTCACCTTGCTGACCGGCCAGGCAGCCCCCGACGCCGGTGAGCTCACCATCGGGGAGACCGTCAGGATCTCCTATGTGGACCAGGATCGTGCGGGCCTGGACCCGAAGAAGAACGTGTGGGAGGTCATCTCCGACGGGCTCGACCACATCGTCGTGGGCAAGGTCGAGCTGCCCAGCCGCGCCTACGTGTCGTCGTTCGGCTTCAAAGGGCCCGACCAGCAGAAACCCGTCGGTGTCCTCTCCGGCGGGGAGCGCAACCGGCTCAACCTCGCACTGACCCTCAAGAAGGGCGGCAACCTGCTGCTCCTCGACGAGCCGACCAACGACCTCGACGTCGAGACCCTGCGCTCCCTGGAGGACGCCCTCGGGGAGTTCCCCGGCAGCGCGGTGGTGATCTCGCACGACCGGTGGTTCCTCGACCGTGTCGCCACCCACATCCTCGCCTGGGAGGGCACGGACGCCGATCCGGCCCGCTGGTTCTGGTTCGAGGGGAACTTCGCGGACTACGAGGCGAACAAGGTCGACCGCCTGGGCGCCGAAGCGGCCCGTCCCCACCGGGTCACCTACCGCAAACTCACCCGGGACTAGCTCCCGGGGCCGCCACCGCGCGGCTGTCGGGACGAGAGCAAAAGAATTCTCCTCCAGCGGCGCCGGCCGGGTGGTGCGCGAATTCCGTCCGCAACCACCCGCACAGGCCATGATCTGCACGAGTTTGTTGCTGTGTACGCTTTTCGGACGTTTCTGCGTACGCAGTGACAAAATCGTGCGGAATCGTGCGGATCTTCTTCGTGGTGAGTGCCCGTCGGCCAGTGCCCAGCGACGCATGGGCGGCGTCCATTACGGCTCGTTACCTAACGTACTTAAGGTGGGTACGAGCGTGCTCGCCGGGGTTACGCCGGGCGGTTGATCAGGGAGTTGGCGGCCATCGTCAGGTAGTCCCAGAGGGGCTGGAAGTGCTCCGGGGGCAGGTTCAGCTCGTCGACAGCAGCCCGCATCCGGACCAGCCAGGCGTCCCGCTGGGAGGGGCCGATCGCGAACGGCGCGTGCCGCAGTCGCAGCCGGGGATGCCCGCGCTGCTCGCTGTAGGTCGACGGCCCGCCCCAGTACTGGACGAGGAACATCCGCAGCCGCTCCTGCGCGCCGGAGAGGTCCCCCTCCGGGTAGAGCGGGCGCAGCAACGGGTCTTCGGCAACCCCTGCATAGAAGTGGGCTACCAGCCGGCGGAAGGTCTCCTCGCCTCCTACCGCGTCGTAGAAGGTGTCTGTTGGACGGGCCGCGGACGGTTGCTGGGTCACAGCGACCATTGTGCTGGACGGATCGTGGGCAGCGAGCCCGATGCGGTCAACGGCATCCCCGATGCGGCCAACGGCATCTTTTCAGATCATCGGTTGCTGCCCGCCGCATCAGCTGGGGTGCGGCGCGAGCCAGACCGTCGTGTCCGGGGGGAGCGTGAGGGTGGTTCCGTCGTAGCCGACCGGGCTGCTGGCCAGGACGAGACGTCCGGGTATGACCAGGTCGACCTCTGTGTCGGCGGTGGACATGACGCAGGTCAGGCCGGTCACGCTGGAGGTGCCCGGCAGGGTGTCGGCCGGGCGGCGCGTGTGGGACGTCTCCGACGATGCGCCGGTCGCGCCGGATGGTGCGTCGGATGCCCCGGACAGCGCACCAGAAGCGCCCGGCGGTGCGTCGGAGGCGCCTGGCGGTGCGTCGGAGGCGCTCGGCGGCGCCGGGCGGTCGAAGGCCAGGACCGTGGGCGGGGTGTCGTCGCGCCAGCGCAGCCGGCCGGCACCGAGCATGGGCAGCGCCCGTCGTAACGCCAGCGCCCCACGTGCCAGGACCAGTGTCGACAGCGGATCAGGCGCCTGCGCGGCAACGGTCAGTTCGGCCCAGCCGTCGGGCTGGGGGAGCCATGGCGGCACGCCGTCCGCGCTGAACCCGTACGGCGTCCGCTGCCCCGACCAGGGCAGGGGGACCCGGCAGCCGTCCCGGCCGGGACGGCTGTGCCCGGAGCGCTCCCAGACGGGGTCCTGCCGGTATGCCGGTGGCACGTCCACCTCGGGCAGGCCCAGTTCGTCGCCCTGGTAGAGGAAGACCGGGCCGGGCAGCGCGAGCAGGGTCAGCAGCGCGGCGCGGGCCCGGCGCAGGCCGGTCTCGCCGCTGCCGTAACGGCTCGCCGGCCGGGTGACGTCATGGTTGGCCAGCACCCAGGTGGTGGGTGCGCCCACCTCGGCGGTGGCGGCCAGGTCCGCGGCGATCGCCGTCCGCCAGACCGGCGCCGACCAGGAGGCGGTCAGCAGCGAGAAGGCGAATGTCAGGTGCAGTTCGTCGGGGCGCACGTAGCGGGCCAGCCGCCGGGGGTCGGCCACCCAGGTCTCGCCGACGAGCATCCTGGCCCGCCCGTCGCGGCGGCGGTAGTCCTCGACGATCGCGCGCCAGCGCTGGTAGATCTCGTGCACGCCTTCCTGGTCCCAGTGGTGGGGCTCGGCCCGCTCGCGGAAGAAGGGGATGCCGTCGGGCGGGGGCGGCGGGTTGTCCGGCAGCAGGTCGTTCTTGATCAGGCCGTGGGTGACGTCGATGCGGAAGCCGTCGACGCCGCGGTCGAGCCAGAACCGGACGGTGGCGTCGTGGTCGTCGCGGACGCGGGGGTGCCGCCAGTTCCAGTCGGGCTGTTCCGGCGCGAACAGGTGCAGGTACCACTGGCCGTCGGCGACCCTGGTCCAGGCTGGCCCGCCGAAGACCGACACCCAGTTGTTGGGCGGCTCGTCGCCGTCCGCGCCGCGTCCGTCACGGAAGATGTACAGGTCCCGTTCTGGTGCGCCGGCGCCGGCAGCCAGCGCGGCGCGGAAGGCCGGGTGGGCGTTGCTGGAGTGGTTCGGGACGAGGTCGACGAGCACCTTCAGCCCGTGCCGGTGCGCTTCGGTGAGCAGCGCGTCGAAGGCGGCCAGGTCGCCGAAGAGCGGGTCGACGGCACGGTGGTCGGCGACGTCATAGCCGTGGTCGGCCATGGGGGAACGGTAGAACGGAGTGATCCAGATCCCGTCCACGCCGAGGTCACGCAGGTAGGGCAGGCGGGTGGTGATGCCGGCGAGGTCACCGACCCCGTCGGAGCCGGAGTCGGTGAAGCTGCGGATGTAGACCTCGTACAGCACTGCGTCGAGCCACCAGTCAGCCATGGCCTCATCCAATCCCGGGGGATTTGTCGTTGTCCGGCGTCTCTCGATGAACGTCGTCGAACGTCGTCGGATCCTTCCGGCGATCGTGAGGATGGCTTTCGGACGCGGAATATCGAATGATCGAACCGCCTTCGGCCGGCTGCTGAGGAGGCTGTCGCCAGGCACGGTATCCGATAACCGAACTAGACTTCGCCAGGTGGAGGAGGTGACGGCACGTTATCAACTGACTTCAAAAGGTGTGCGCAGTCCGTTCGTGCTTGTCCGGCAGGCTGTGTATGAGCGAACCGGACGCCTCGGCTGCGCTCTGAGCGGCCGTACGTTCAGCGGCAGATTCGGCGGCGGCGGCGGTGGCGATGCCGGCGCTGCCAGCGACGTCGGTGGGAACAGCGGGGCCGGCCGCGCTCCGGCCGCCCGCGGCGCGGCCGGAGCCGGCAGCACGGTGGGCGGCCCCGTCCGTCCGGACGAGGTCCAGCCGGACGCCGGCCGGGCGACCGCTGGCCGGACGGGGGCAGCGCGTACCGGGACGGCGGCGGGCCGGCTCGGAGCCGTCCTGGCCGAGATCGGCCGGGGGACCTGGTCACTGGGCCAGATGCCGCTGCGCCAGATCCTGGGCCGTCCCCGTGAGCGGGTCCCCGACCGGCTTGAGCTGGAGCATCTGGGTTATCTGTCCGACGCCGGGCTGGTGCTGTCGAGATCCCTCGACCCACAGCGGATCATCGATATGATCGCGGCGCTGGCGGTACCACGGCTCGGTGACGGCGTTATCGTCTTCCTCCGGGACGGCGAGAAGGCACGCCTCGGCACGATCGTGCACCGCGACAGCCGGGCCGCCGGGTTCCTGCGCGACTTCCTCCCCTCCCGGCTGCCGACGCTGGACAGCGAGGACGGGCCCGGCCTCGTCCTGCGGACGGGCCAGACCTGGTACATGCCGTATCTGACCGACGAGTTGCTGGCGCGGATGTCCCCGACGGGGATGACGGACATCCCCTTCCCCGACTTCCTGAAGGGGCCGACCATCACCGTCCCGATGCCGGGGCAGGGCCGGGTGCTCGGCGCTGTCACCCTGCTGCGCCTCTCGGAGACGTACACCCCCGTCGACATCAGCCTTGCCGAGCATCTGGCCCGGCGGGGGGCGGCCGCGCTCGACAACGCGCAGCTCTACAGCGTCGAACAGGAGTCCGCGCTCACCCTGCAACGCTCGCTCCTGCCGGAGAACCCACCTGCGCTGCAGGGGGTGGAGATCGCGATGGAATACCGCCCCGGAACGGCCGGGACGGAGGCCGGCGGCGACCTGTACGACGTGATCGCGCTGCCCGGCGGCCGGGTCGGGATCGCGATCGGGGACGTGATGGGGCGCGGCCTGCACGCCGCCGCGGTGATGGGGCAGCTGCGGGCGGCGTTGCGGGCGTACGCGCTGGAGGACTGGCCGCCGGCCGAACTGCTCACCCGGCTCGACCGGGTGGTGGACTCGCTGCCCGGGCTGCACCTGACGACCTGCATGTACATCGTCTACGACCCGGCGGCCCGGCGGGCNCCCGGCGGCCCGGCGGGCCACCGTGTCCAACGCCGGGCATCTGCCACCGCTGCTGGTCATGCCCGACGAGGAGCCGGACTACCTGGTCCTCGACCCGGGCCTGCCGCTCGGCGTCGGCGGTGTCGGGGTGTTCTCGGAGACGTCGCTGGAGCTTCCGCCCGGTTCCGGCATCGTGCTGTACACCGACGGGCTCGTCGAGTCGCGCAGGCGTCCGCTCGAGGACGGCATGGACCGGCTGCGCCGCGGGCTGGCCAAGGCGATGGAGAACGCGACGGAGGGCACGGGAGAGGGCACGGCGGATGGCGCGGGGGAGGGCGCGGGGGAGGGTATGGCGGCGGTGGACGCCGGGGTGCCCGCCGCGGGGGCTTCTTCGTCCGGTTCCGCGCGGGCGCTGCTGCACCGGTGCCTGGCCGCCGCCGGGGTGGCCGTGCAGACCGACGACGACACGGCACTGCTGGTGATGACCACCTATCCGTCCCGGCCGGCGCTGGTGGACGTGGCGCTGCCGGCCGAGCCCGAGTCGGCCGTCCGGGCCCGTTCGGTGGTCGGGCGGATCCTCACCGGGCGGCGTCTCGCCGCTGTCGCGGACGACGCCCTGCTGCTCGTCAGCGAGGTGGTGACGAACGCGGTGCTGCACGCCCGCAGCGATCTGGTGTTACGCGTCCACCAGGAGGGGGACCGGTTACGGGTCAGCGTCGATGATCGGGAAGGTACCCGGATGCCCAGACGGGCCTCGGGCGATGACGGGGAGTCGGGCTGGGGCCTGAAGATCGTCGATATGCTCGCGCGCGGGTGGGGTGTGGAAACCACTGGCGACGGCAAACGGGTGTGGTTCGATCTGGCGATCCCGGCGAGCGGCGACACCAACGGGACACCGTCACCCTGACGGGACGCTGCCACCCCGACGGACGCTGCCATCTCGCCAGGACGCCGTTACCCCGGCGAGGCCGGCCCGTCCGCCCGAGGTCAGGCGGACGCGGCCTCGTCGCCGTCGGAGCTGAGATAGCGCGACCAGCGCGGATCCATCCGACGGCTGCCCAGAATGCGCCAAGCGGCTCCGCTCGGCGCTCGAGGCGCCGTGCGAAGCCGCCAACCGAGATCGGCAACTGCCCGGTCGGCTTTCAGATGATTGCAGCGGCCGCAGGCCGCCACCACGTTCTCCCATACATGCGCGCCCCCGCGGGAGCGGGGGATGACGTGATCCAGCGATGTCGCCGGCGCACCACAGTAGACGCAACGGTGATGGTCCCGGGCCAGCACCCCTTTGCGGGTGAGGGGGACCTGCGAGCGGTAAGGTACACGGACGAACCGGGCCAGTCGCACAACGACAGGCACCTCGACCGTATACGTGGCCGAATGGAGAACTTTGTCCCCGGGCTCGACCATGACTGCTTTCTCGGTGAGCACGAGCACCAGCGCACGCCTCTGTGAGACCACGCATAACGGTTCATACGTGGCATTGAGAACCAGCGCCTCTGTCACGCGCCGACCTCCTCGCCCTACCGGATGGCGGCCGTCACGAGCTAGCCACCGGTGACACTGAGACAGTCAACCGCCTTCGGGCCCCGAACGCGAGTGGGTTCGCGATTGTCGTCGGGTAATCATTGACACACCGCGCAACTCGGCTCGTGTTTCACACGCTCAGTGTGACAGATCGTCGTCGGCGCGTCATAGCCGGGGGCCAGCCCCCTCGTCCGGGGGCTGGCGTCCACAGGTAAGACTGGACGCGGCCGGATCCCCGGGGGACGTCCATCGGAACATTCGCCAACCGATCACGTGTGAGGAGCTGACTGGAGGCCGTGGCCAACTCCCCGTTCCTGCTTGCCCAGTCGTTCGGGTCGTTACTGCCCTCAGCGGCCGAGGCGTCGAGCGCGGCGCCATCGCCCGCCGCGTCCGTGAGCGCGCCCGTACCGACCCCGACCGACATCCCGCTGGCGCCCAGCCTGGACCAGCTCAAGGACGCGCTGCAGAACGCCTGCGGAGATCAGCCCGGGGTGCTGTGCCGGACGGTCTACGACATCACCCACAGTCAGTACCTTGCCGGTGGTGCCAACGTCTTCGTCGGCACCCCGCTGAAGATCGTGCTGATCCTGGTGGCGGCCTTCCTCATCCGGTCGCTGCTGCACCGGTTCATCGTCCGGACGACCCGCCGGGCCTCCAGCGGGAACTCGGGAGGGTTGCTGCGTTCCGGGCGCACGATGCTGCTGGGCGCCTTCGGCGATCCCGCCGTGCTGCTGGAACGGCGCCGGCAGCGCGCCGAGACGGTCGGGTCGCTGCTGCGCAGCGTCACGTCCATCATCGTCTTCGGGATCGCCTTCGTGACGATCCTCGGCGAGCTGGACATCAACCTCGCGCCGATCGTGGCCAGCGCCGGGATCGTCGGTGTCGCGGTCGGCTTCGGCGCGCAGAACCTCGTCCGGGACTTCCTGGCCGGCATGTTCATGCTGCTGGAGGACCAGTACGGGGTGGGCGACGTGATCGACGTGGGGCCGGTCAGCGGGAACGTCGAGGCGGTCAGCCTGCGCGTCACCCGCCTGCGCGACGTCGAGGGCACCGTCTGGTACGTGCGCAACGGCGAGATCGCCCGGGTGGGGAACAAGGGCCAGCAGTGGGCACGGACAGTGCTCGACGTACCGCTCGACTACGACACCGACGTGGCCACGGCCAAGCGGATCCTCAAACGGACGGCGGACAAGCTCTGGACGGATCCGCGGTTCGCCGCCGCCATCCTCGAAGAACCCGAGGTGTGGGGGATGGAGACGATGACCGCGGACGGCTACACACTGCGCGTCATCGTCAAGACCCAGCCGCTGAAGCAGTGGGACATCGCCCGCGCCCTGCGGGAGCGCTTCCGTGCGGCGCTGGACGCCGAGGGCATCGAACTCGGCAGCGTCCAGCGCAGCGAGGTCGTCATGATCGACGATGATGAGGAGAAGAGGCCGGGCGCCGACGAGGAGGAGGACGGCGGCGCCGACCCGCGGGCGGCGGCCAACGTGACCGACAGCGGGCCCATCGCGGAGCTGCCCCGGCCCGCGCGCTCACCGGTCGGCCGGTCGTCCGGTCCGGCGTCCGGCTCCAGCTGAACCCGCCCGCGCGGCGCTCCACGGCCGTGCCGGCTCCACCATCGGGGCCGGCGCTGCCGGGGGAGCACGGCCGTGGAGCGTGATCGGTGGGAGCACGACCGGCGGGAGCGCGGCCGGTACACGGCTGGTAGCTGAACCGCTGATAAGGATCACGGTAGGCGAAGCTGAGAGTTGCTCGCACCGGCTTCCGCCACGGTGTGGGCCGGGCAGACTGTGAGATGTGCGTGTACTGGTGGTCGACGACGAGCCGGCGGTCCGGGAGTCCCTCGAACGGTCGCTGAGGTTCGAAGGTTACGAGGTCAGCTCCGCCCAGGACGGCGCCGAGGCGCTGGACGCCGTCACCCGCGACCGGCCGGACATCGTCGTGCTCGACGTGATGATGCCGCGGGTGGACGGCCTGGAGGCCTGCCGGCGGCTGCGGGCCCGCGGTGACGACCTACCCGTCCTCATGCTTACCGCCCGTGACGGGCTTGCCGACCGGGTGAGCGGTCTGGACGTCGGGGCCGACGACTACCTGGTCAAGCCGTTCGCGTTGGAGGAGCTGTTCGCCCGGCTGCGTGCCCTCACCCGCCGGGCGTCGCNCGCCGCGGTGGCCGCCGGCGGGTCCGCGGACTCCGCCGGCCCCGGCCCGGGGCGGCCGCAGGTGCTGACGTTCTCCGACGTCCGGCTCGACCCGGGCAGCCGGCAGGTTACCCGTGGTGACCGTGAGCTGACCCTCACCAAGACCGAGTTCGACCTGCTCGAGCTCTTCCTGGCCCACCAGCGCCAGGTGCTGTCACGTTCGACGATCATGGAGAGGGTGTGGGGCTACGACTTCGGTCCGTCCTCGAACTCCCTTGAGGTGTTCGTCAGCTATCTGCGTCGCAAGCTGGAGGCCGGCGGCGAGCCCAGGCTGCTGCACACGGTCCGTGGGGTCGGCTATGTCCTGCGGGAGACGGCATGACCGGCAGCGCGCCGCGGACGGTACGGCGTGACGGGCGGTACGGCGTGACGGATGGTGCGATGCGAGGACGGTATGGGCGGGTATGGCCGCCGGTGACACGGCAGGCCCGGGTGTGACGGACGGCGGGAGGAAGCGTTGGACAGGCACGGACGACGTCCCGGCCGCCGTGGCCGGGCCGGCTCCCGGCCCGTCACGTCCCGGCCCGCCGCATCCTGGCCGGTCGCGCCCCGCTCGGTCGCGCCCCGCTCGGTCACGTCTCGCCCGGTCACGCTCTGGCCTGTTGTGAAGGCGCCGGCATGACGGCGCGGTCAGGATGAGTGCCTGGCCCGGCCCGGACACCACCGGGTGGCAGCAGGGGGCGCCGGTGGAGACGGCCGGAATCGGAAGTCCCGGACGTGCCGCCGAGGACAGGACATCCTGGCGGCGGCGTTTCGCACACAGCCATCTGTCGCTGCGCAACCGGATGGTGGTGCTGATCGGCGTCGCGGTGGCCGCCGTCGTGGCCGTGGTCGCGGGCGTGGCGCTCGCCTCGACCGGGATCGTGCTCAACAACTCCATCGACGACCAGCTGACCGAGCAGGCCCAGGCGGTGGCCCGGACGGTCATGCCGAGCATGCCACCGGGCGTTCGAGGCCCGCGATGGCTGACCGGATCCAACTTCGGCCTGCCGGCCCAGATCATCCTCGAGGACGGCAGCACGGCCACCTGGGCGGGGCAGTCGGTGACGCTGCCGGTGAACGACACCGACCTCGCCGTGGCCGAAGGGGTCACGGACAAACAGTTGCGTACCGTCACCGTGGATGGTGCGCGTTACCGGGTGGCGACCGTTCCCCTGCTGTTCGTCCCCGGCCGCACCCCGGGCGCGATCCAGCTGGCCCGACCCATGGCCGACGTCGACAGGACGCTGCGCACCCTCGGGCTGATCCTGCTGGGGGTGGGCGTGGCCGGCGTGGCCGGGGCGGTGCTGCTGGGCAGGCTGATCGCGCGGGCGTCCCTCAAACCGGTGAACGCAGCCGCGGCCGCCGCCGAGGAAGTAGCCCGCACCCAGGACCTGTCCGCGCTGATACCTGTCACTGGCAGTGATGAGATTGCCCGGCTGGCCAGCAGCCTCAACAGCATGCTGCGGGCCCTGGAGGCCTCCCGGGCCCGCCAGCGCGAGCTCGTCGACGACGCCAGCCACGAGCTGCGCACCCCGCTGACCAGCCTGCGCACCAACATCGAACTGCTGTTGCGGGCGGAGGCCAACCCACAGCGCGCGCTGCCCGCGAACGACCGGGACGCGCTGCTGCGCGACGTCGACGCCCAGATCCGGGAGCTCAGCGGGCTGGTCAGCGAGCTGGTCGAGCTGGCCCGCGACGAAGCTCCCCCCGAGGACGTGGAGCGCACCGATCTGACCGAGATCGTCCATGCCGCGGCGGAGCGGGTGCGCCGGCGGGCCAAGGCGAAGAACGTCCAGATCGTGGTGACCGCGGTCTCGTCCCCTGTCGACGGGCGGCCGCACATGCTGGAACGGGCGGTGACGAACCTGCTCGACAACGCGGTGAAGTTCTCCCCTCCGCAGGGCGAGGTGCTGGTGGCTGTCGGGAACGGCGAGGTCGTCGTCACCGATCAGGGTCCGGGCATCGCGCCGGAGGACCGCCTGCGGGTCTTCGACCGGTTCTACCGCGCCGCGTCCGCGCGCGGGCTGCCCGGCTCCGGGCTGGGTCTGGCCATCGTCGCCGATGCCGCGGCCATGCACGGCGGAAGCGTGCGGGCCGAGGAGGCTCCACGCGGAGGCGCGCGCATGCGGCTGTCACTGCCGGTTCCCGGGGACGTGTTGTGGTCGGCACCGTTCGAGGTGGGCAGTGACGGTGGCCTTCCCGGCGGTTGGGACGAGGTCAGCTCGGCGGGGCCGGCCGGGTTCGCCCGGGCGTCCGACCACGGGCCCCGGCGGGCGAGAGGATTCGGCCGTGGCCTCTGACGACAGCGACAGCAGCACCGACAGCAGCACTGACAGTAGCGGCGGCTCAGATACCGGCACCGGCCCCGATGCCGGTATCGGGAACGGCACCGACAGGGGGACCGGCGCAGGAAGCGGCAGCGGCCCGGGCACCGGCACCGGCACCGCTGCCGGCAGCGGTGCTGACAGCGGCCCCGATGGCCAGGCTGCGGGGAATGGCCGCGCCGCCCGGGCAGGCGGCATCGACCCTCCGCTGGCGGAGCTGGCGGACGTGTACGGCGTCGCCACCCGTTACGTCGACGCCGACGACCGGGAGGTCACCGTCGACCCGCAGGTCGTGCGGGCGGTGCTCGGCCTGCTCGACGTCGACACGGCGGACCCGGCCGCGGCTCTTGCCACGGCTCGTGACGCGCCGTGGCGGCGTCCGCTGCCCGCCTGTGTGATCGTCCGGCGGTCCGCGCCCACACCGGTGATCGCCCGAGTGCCCGCCGGCACGGTCCCCGTCGCCGAGCTGGAGCTCGAGGACGGTGGGCGCCGCGACCTCACCGGATGGGGTGCGACCGTCGGGCGACGGCGGGTCGACGGCCGGGAGCTCCTCGGCGTCCCGTTGGCCCTGCCCGCGGGCCTGCCACTGGGCGATCATGTGCTGCGACTGCAAGCCGGTGCCGTCACGGCCACGGCACAGCTAGTCGTCGTGCCGGACGCGGTGCCCGGCCCGGCCGGGGCCGTTCCCGGCCGCGCCTGGGGATGGATGATCCAGCTGTACGCGCTGCGGTCGACCGGCTCGTGGGGGATGGGCGACTACGCCGACCTCGCCGACCTCGCGGCCTGGTCCGGCGGCGAGGAGGGCGGGCGCGCCGACGTGCTGCTGGTCAACCCGCTGCACGCGGCCGCCCCGACGTTTCCCGTCGAACCGTCCCCGTACTTTCCGGCGAGCCGACGCTTCGCCTCCCCGCTGTACCTGCGTCCGCAGGACCTGCCCGAATACGCCCGGGCGGACGCCGCCACCCGGACCCGGGTCGACCAGCTTGCCGCCACCGCCCGCGCCGCGGCCGCCGCCGACCCACCGCCGGCGGACGAGCCGCGGGACGGCGAGCCCGCGGATACCGGGCTGGTGGCCGCCGAACCCGCGGACAGCAGGCCGGAACATGGTGGGCTGGCGGGGGACGACCCGGGGGAGGCCGGGCCGGCCGCGGGCCGCGCCGGGCTGCTGGACCGGGACGCGGTATGGCGGGCCAAGCTCGCCGCCCTGGAGCTGCTGTTCAGTGCCTCCGGGCCCGGCGAGGTCGCTGGATCCGGCGAGGTCTCCGGGCCCGGCGAGGCGGACGGACCGGAGACGGGGCACGACGGCCTCACCGACTTCGCGACCTGGTGCGCTCTTGCCGAACGGCACGGCCCGGACTGGCGGCGCTGGCCGGCGCACCTGCGCGACCCGCACAGCCCCGCCGTCGCCGCCGCCCGCGTCGAGCTGCGGGAACGGGTCGCCTTCCACCGCTGGCTGCAGCATGCCTGCGACGCCGCGCTCGCGGCCGCGCAGGCAGCCGCCCGCGACGCCGGGATGACCGTCGGTATCGTGCACGACCTCGCGGTCGGCGTGGATCCGGGTGGCGCGGACGCCTGGGCGCTGCGGGACGTCTTCGCCGCCGGCGCGACCGTGGGCGCGCCCCCGGACGGGTTCAACCAGCAGGGCCAGGACTGGGCGCTGCCGCCGTGGCGGCCCGACCGGCTGGCGGAGACCGGCTACGCGCCGTTCCGGCAGATGGTCGCCGCCGTGCTCCGCCGGGGTGGCGGCATCCGGGTCGACCACATCCTCGGCCTGTTCCGGCTGTGGTGGATCCCGGCCGGGAACTCCGCGGCCCGCGGTACCTACGTCCGCTATGACGCCGACGCCATGCTCGGACTGCTCGCACTCGAGGCGGCCCGGGCCGGGGCGCTCGTCGTCGGTGAGGATCTCGGCACGGTCGAGTCCTCGGTCGCGGCGCGGCTGGCCCGCGCCGGGGTGCTCGGCTCGACCGTCGCCTGGTTCGAACGCGACGCTGACGGTGAGCCGCTGCCGCCGCGCCGCTGGCGGGAACCGGCGATGGCGAGCATCACCACCCACGACCTGCCCACCGTCGCCGGCTACCTCACCGGCGCGCACGTGCGGGTCCGGGCCCGCCGTGGCCTGCTGCGACACTCACCAGATGCCGAGCTGCGGGCATGGCGGCGGGAACGGGACGCGCTGATCGCGCTGCTACGGGCCGAGGGCCTGCTGACCGTGGCTCCCACCGCCGTGGACGATCTCGACCGGTCGGTGCTGCGCGAGGTCGCTTTCGCCCTGCACGGCCTGCTTGTCCGCTCGCCGGCACGGATCGTGCTCGCGGCGCCGGGCGACGCCCTGGGTGACCTGCGTCAACCGAACCTGCCCGGCACCGTGGACGCGTACCCGAACTGGCGGCTGCCGGTGACCGACGCCGACGGCCGGCCCGTCACCGTGGAGCGGCTGCGGGCCGACCCGCGGGNNGGCTGCGGGCCGACCCGCGGGTACACCGCCTGGCCGGGCTGCTCGCCCAGGTGCGCGAACAGGCCCGGCGGGCGTGACGGTGACCGACGGCGACAGCAGACGATGGATTTTGCTACGTAAAGTAATATCAGGCCGTGGTCGGGCTGGGCTGCCGTGGCGGGGCGTACCGCCTGGGCTCGGTTTCAGGCGACCATGGGCCAATCACCCGGTAACCTTCGCAACGTGACTCGTCGACGTCCTCGGCTGACCACCACCCGCCGCGTACTCACCGTCGTGACGCTGGCTGTTCTCGCTCTTCCCGCGATGTGCGGCGCCGCCCTGGCGCAGGACATCGGGGATCGGTACAGTCCCGATCCGCTCACGCCGCTGGAGGCCTGGGCCGTCTACGGCGGGACGATCATCGGCGGGTTCCTGGTCGCGATCGGGCTCACGCTGCTGTCGAGCCGGGGCAGCGGCCCGTCCCGCTACCGGCCGGGGCGGTCCTGGGAGCATGACGAGGTCTGGGTCGGGGATCCGCCCGCGGCCGCCGCCGAAGGTGAGCACCCGCACGTGGCCTCACCCGGCGCGGGCGGTGCCAGTGGCAGCTGGTGAGCCCTTCACCTGGGAGCAGCGCGACCGGCTCGAACGGGCGCGGGCGGCGGCGCAGGCCCGCACCGGCATCCGGTTCGCCGTCCGGGTGGGCGCCGTCGACGACGACCCGGCGCTGTTCGCCGAACGGCTGCTGGCCAACCTGGTGGCACGCCCGAGCGATCCGGCTGTCGCCATCCTGGTCTCTCCCGGCCAGCGGTTCGTCCACATCGGGACGACGCGGGGGGCCAGATGGCGCGTCACCGACCAGGCCGCCGGGCTTGCTGTCCTGACGATGACCTCCAGTTTCGCCCTCGGCGACATCGTCAACGGGATCGTCAACGGCCTGCGCCAGTTGGCCGACGCCGCCGGCCCCGACCCGTCCGCCTCCCACAGCGGGCCGAGCAGGGTGTTGGCCTCGCTCTGAGGCGGCTTGCTGCCGGGCAGCGGCTTCTGGGGCAGCGGCTGTTGGACAACAGCTTGTCGGACACAGCTTGTCGGATGTCGTGCACCGTCGCGAATCGCGATCGTGTCGTGGTAGGCACGATCGCGATGTTGTATGCCAGGCCCGCTCCGGGGTCGTAGGCCGGCGCCATGCCCGGTCGGGCCGCGGCCAACATGTCCCGGTTGACGTCACCAGCTTTCCCGCGGACAGAACAGGCGTCGTTGTTCAGCGGCCTCCCGAACAGCCGAAGAACACGCGATCTTTTTCCGCGCGCGGTGGACGGCCGTGTTTGTCCGGGTCCCGCGGATTTCGCGATCCCCGTTCGTTCTTCCTGATCCCGCGTCAGTCGGTGCCTGCTCTGGCCGTCGTGTCCAGGTGCTCCCGGCAAGGAGTCGGGAACCGTCGTGTAGCAGCGCTACCCAAGGATTCTGGCAACGCTGCCAGGGGCCCCGCCCGGGCGTGGCGGACAGGGCGAACATTGGCTGACAGCAAACTAGTACGGGCCCGCCGGCGGCCGGCGNNNNCGGGCCCGCCGGCGGCCGGCGCCTTCCTTTCCATTTCTTTTCCATGTTGTTTTCGGACGGTTTCCTGATGTTCATCGCCATGTTCCTCCTACGTCCGCCGGTTTCGTCCTAGTGTTACCGACGGCCCGGACAATCCCGTCCGGCGGGGTCCCTGACGGTGCTGAACAGTGCTGAAAGGCCGGTAAATCCACCGTATTCGGCCCGGTGCCGTCGCAGCATTTTGGAGGTCAGCAATGGAACGGCGAACGTTCTTGCGTTCCGCTATCGCCGGAGCGGGTGCCCTTGCCTTCTCTGGAGCGATGTGGGACACGGCTCTGGCCGCTCCCGCCCAGAACGGGGCCAGCCCCTACGGGTCGCTGCTGTCCGCCGACGCCAACGGTGTCATGCTGCCCTCCGGTTTCACCAGCCGTATCGTCGCCCGTTCCAGCCAGGTGGTCTCCGGAACCGGTTACACCTGGCACAATGCCCCGGACGGCGGTGCTGTCTTCCCGGACGGTACGGGCTGGATATACGCGTCGAACTCCGAGGTCGGCAGCAGCGGCGGTGGCGTCTCGGTGCTGCGGTTCAATTCCAGCGGCACCATCACCTCCGCCCAGCAGATTCTTTCCAACACCAGCTCCAACTGCGCGGGCGGGGCGACCCCCTGGGGCACCTGGCTGTCCTGCGAGGAAACCTCCTCGGGACGGGTGTGGGAGACCTATCCGAGCACCGGCGCGTCCGCGGTGAGCCGCCCGGCAATGGGCCGTTTCAAGCACGAGGCGGCCGCGGCCGACCCCGTTCGCCAGGCCATCTATCTGACCGAGGACGAGACCAACGGCTGTTTCTACCGATTCCGCCCGACCACCTGGGGAAATCTCTCCGCGGGCACCCTTGAGGTGCTGGTCGCCGGCAGCGGCACGTCCGGGACGTTCAGCTGGCAGACCGTTCCGGACGTGGACGGCTCACCGACCGCCACCCGCAACCAGGTCGCCGGCGCGAAGCACTTCAACGGCGGTGAGGGCGTCCACTACGCGAACAACACCGTCTGGTTCACCACCAAGGGCGACAACCGGGTGTGGGAGCTGCACGTCGACACCAACACCTTCGAACTCGCCTATGACGACTCGCTGGTGTCTCCCGGCCCCGCCCCGCTGACCGGCGTCGACAACATCACCGGGTCGACATACGGCGACCTGTACGTCGCCGAGGACGGCGGCAACCTGGAGATCTGCATCATCACCCCGGACGACATCGTGGCCCCGTTCCTGCGCCTGGTGGGCCACAACTCGTCCGAAATCACCGGCCCCGCCTTCACCCCGAACGGCCAGCGGCTGTACTTCTCCTCCCAGCGAGGCACCACCGGCTCCGCCTCCGGCGGCATCACCTTCGAGATCACTGGCCCCTTCCGCACCTGACTCGACCGCATCGACCGGTGAATCCCGGCGTCCCGTTCGGCTGGGCGGAGGATCCTCAGCCGAACGGGACACCACCGGCTCGTCCATCCGGCGGCTCAACCGCCCAGCGGCTCCACCGGATTCCCGTAGCAGTCGACCGTCCTCGGCTGGATGCCGACAATCGCGAACTTGCACGGCTCACTGTCGTTTTCCTCCGCGTCGATCCGAGATTCTCCCGGTGGCCCAGGTCTGGGTATATCATGATCTTGACGATTGACGCGGATGATGGTGAGCTGCCTGTCCGTGGATGTTTGTGAGACCCGGAAGTCCCGGGTTCCGGTGGCGCCTTCCCGCGGTTCCTGGCTCACTGCCCTTACTATCTTATCGATGTCAATCTCGCCGTGGGTCGTATGGACCGCGTCAACGAAGACCTTGACGGCATCGTAGGAGAGGCCGATGTTCTCATCCGGCCAGAGCGTCCCAGGGCGCTCGACCCCTGTTTTCTCGTACATGTCGTTCAAGCGTGTGCAGAACTCTCGGAGTGCATTGCTACTCGCCAGCGGCGCTTTTCCCTGCTGATAGTAACTGTCCAGTGTGCCGAAGGAGCAACTTTCCCGGGCGAGCGCTACCGGGGCGCCCATCGACACATATCGGAAGGTGACGTTGCCGTCGTCTTTTCCGGCGTTACCGGTGACGTAGTACGAGACCGAGTCGTCGCCAAGGACGAACAGGCCTTCCTTTTCCTTGTCGAGGCAGTTTTCCATGCCATCGAGAAAATCACCGAAGTCGTCTCCCCAGCCGGCATAGAAGATCAGATCGTCCGTGTTCTGCTTCGCGCATTCACTTCTGAGCCATGCCTGCAGCTCCCGGTCGGTGAGCTCGCTGTTCCAGCCGCGCAGGTCGAGTGTGAGCGATCTGTTGTCCACCGATCGGGCCGAGGTCTTCCCGATTTCGTTTCTGAGATCCCGGACAAGGGTGTACAGGTACCGGTTGTCGATATCCGGCATCGCGTCCGCGGTGTTATCGCCGCTCTTCCTCGGATAGTAGACACTCACCCTGTTTTTCTTGTTCTTGATCGCATACATGGCTACCAGAAGAGCCTGGCGTTCGTTTTCTGGGGCCATTTGAAAATACAGCGGCGAGAATTCCTTCATGCCGTCCCCGGTAAGGGACGTGGCTATGACGGGGATTTTTTTCCGACCCAGCTCCCTGATGGCCTGCTCGGTAGCGGCGGTGCTGCGATCCATGCCGATGACGCCAAGGACGCCATTCTCACGGCGGGTGGCGAACGGAATGATCTGTCTTTTCACAACCTCGGAGGCGTACTTCATTTCGGAGCCGCCGTTGGCAACGACGACGCGCAGTATGGGGAGGTCATCGCTCCGTTCCCGGCGGTCGTTGGGCTCGCACGCTCCTTTATCCTCGCGTATGACGTTGAGGTGTCGCTGCCAGGTCAGCATCCCGGTGAGCTCGGCGACACTTCCCTTGGCCCAGTCCCGGCCCGCTTCCCGGGGCCTGGTCAGTGCCGAAAAATAAATCAGCGTGACGAACGGGCGTCGCTGGTTAGAAATATCTCGCAGCTTCTCGGCGCAGCTGTTCTGGGCGAAGATTTTTTCCTGTACCTCGGACAGGCTGGGAGGGTCCGTATCCCTATCTCCGCCCTCTCCGAACTTAAAATCTCTGGCACTGTATCCGACGCACTCGCCGTCGATCCAGGAGAGCGAGACCTCTGTCCCTTGCGACCTGCAAGCAGGGTCACCGGTCGGGCGGAGGATCAGCCAGACGACCGCGCCTGCCAAGAGCGCGAGTACCAGGACGAACGCAACCTGTACCCGTCGTCGGCGTATCCACCGCCCAGGGCTCCCCGAAATCGAGTTAGGCGGTTCAGGAGGGTCAGCGGGCCCGGGGGCGGGGGATTCCAGCTTGTCTCGTGTCTGGGGCGGGAGTGTGATCGGGCCGCTAGGAAAGGGCGGTTCGGTGACGGGCTTCTCCCGCTTGTCGTGGGCGACGGGGAGCAGCAGTTTGCGGGCGGTATGCTGGTCGACATCGAACAGATCGACGGAGACCAGTTGGTGGAGCAGTTCGGGAGGCTCGCAGCCCTCGATTCGGAGCGGCACCAGTTTGCGCTTCTCCCCGGACGGATCAGCCGCCCATACGACTCGCCACTCCGTCTGGTTGTAGATCGAATTCAGATAGGCGTGGGACAGCAGGACGATGACGCGATCGCTTTTGCTGACTCCTTGCCGCATCAGATCTATCCAGTTCGCCCCAGGGACGAAGTACCACGCCCGGAGCATCACACGTAGCCCGGTGGCCTCCAGCTGCCAGGCCACCCACTCCGCCCAGGGCTCGTCGGCGCTGGCGTAGGAGATGAAGAAATCCCATCGCGGTGCCGGTTCCTGGTCCAGGTGTTCCGCCGTCGGGCCACTGCCAAGGTGCTTCTCGGCCGAGGCGTGCAGGTTCGGCCTGATCTGCTGTTCTGTCATCGGACCGCCGTCGCTCAAGTCCCCCATTGCGGCGGAAAATATCACCCACGGCACCCATGGGGTGCGCGAGGGGTCGCCGCGCTCCGACGGATCGGCTTCAGCCTGATGGCCAGGGCCGGATACTGCTGGTACGGGAACTGTTCCCGATACGTTCGGGAGGACCGGCGCTGTGGGCTTGGGCTCCGCGATGTCGGCGACGCGAAAGCTGTACCCGGGACGCGGGGAGGGCTGCTCCACCGGGTGGCGTCCGCGGGTGTGGCACCACCCGGTGGGGTATCGCCATCGCTGTCGGCGTCAGCGGCGTCTGGTCTTGGGTGTTGCGGCGGGCCCGCTGGTCACGTGCCCGCCAGGTGCTCCGCCGGAGCGGTTGCGGTTCCCGTCGTCGGCTGGTTCAGGAGCCGGCGGTGGCTTCGGCGTCCTTGATGCGGGTGCGCAGGGCGCGGAAGTCTGTAGTGTGCCGCCCCGCAATGGGACTCCCGATGGGGGACTCCCGATGGGACTCCGCAGCCTGCCACCGGCTGGCCACAGCTTGTTCCACGGCCGTATGGCTATTCCACCAGCCGTACGGCGCAGAAGGGCATCGCGGCGCGGGCCAGCCGGCTGTCGGAAGTCAGCAGCGCGAGATCGCGCGCTTCGGCGAGCGCTACATACGCCGCGTCGTAGCCGCTGATCCCGGATCGAAGCTGCCACATGCGAGGCAGCAGCGCATCGATACGGACATGGTCCACCCCGAGATGAGGAAGCCGGGCGATGGCGCTACGCGCCCGCTCTTCACTGATTTTCTTACCGAGCGTGAGGCCACGCATCACAGAGAAGACCTCGACCATCCAGTGTTCGGGTGCCGCCCACTCGGTGTCGTGTCCCAGCGCCACCCGTGCCCGCTGGCCGCGCTCGTCGGCGTAGACCAGCGCGTTCGCCAGGACGGACGCGTCAATGACGATCAACCGGCGCTGTCGCTGTCGGGCCGGCCGCCGTCACGCTGGGCGCGGGCGGCCGCGAGGACCTGCGCGGCGTCAGGTGCATCTGGGCCGGCTCCGTCGCCACCCGCGAGCTCACGTTCGACCGCCGCGAGTATCCGCTGGTTCTGCGCGAACCGCGCCTGACGGGTGAGCATGCCCAGCAGGAATGCCTGCAGGGACTGCCCCTGCCGACGGGCGTCTTCACCCAGCGCGTCTCGCACGTCCTCTGGAACGTCACGTATCGTGATTGCAATCGTCACGCCTGCATGATGCCTACATTTTGCAGGCATGGTCAAGTGGAAACGGGGCCGCCCCGGACCTGGTGGAGGCTCTTGGCCTTGGAGGGGTGGAGTCGTGCCCACCCCTCCAAGCACCCCGCCAAGCCGCGGAGCGTGCGGTCCGGATGGTCTTCGTTATCGGTGTTCGCGGCGTCTGGTTGTGGATGTTTCAGTGGGATCAGTGGGATCGGTGGGATCAGGAACTGGCGGCGGCCTCGGCGTCCTTGGCGCGGGCGCGCAGGGCGCGGAGCAGGCCGTCGCGGCCCTCGACCAGGGCCCGGCGCAGGGCGGGGCCGGGGTCGGCCTCGGCCAGGTAGGCGTCCACCGCGTCCACCGTCGCCGGTTCGACGATCGCGGACGGGAAGAGCATCTGCGTGATCGTCTGAGCGGTGTCGAAGGTCCTCGTCCGCCAGATCTCGCCGATCTCGGCGAAGAACCGGCTCACGTACGGCCGGGTCAGCTCCTCCTGGCCGGGGATCCAGAAACCGCCCAGGGTCGCCACGAGCAGGTGGTTCGACAGCGTGTCGGAGTCGATCGCCGCTGACCAGGCGGCGGCCTTCGCCTGAGCGGTCGGACGGGCCGAGCGGGCGGTGGCGGCCCGCTTCTCGCCGGTCGCCGTCCGGTCGCGGGCGAGTTCGGCCTCGATCTCCTCGAGGCCGTAGACGCCGCGCGCCACCAGCTGGATCAGCAGCGTCCAGCGCAGTTCAGTGTCCAGCACGAGGCCGTCGACGACGTCGGCGCCCTCGAAGATCGCGCGAATCCGTGCGACCTGGTCGGGCTCTTCGGCGTGGGCGAACGTGGTCGCGTGCACCAGTTGCAGGTCGCTGCCGGGCGCGGCGGCGCGCAGCAGCTCCTCGACGCGGGCGGACAGCTCGCGCAGGGCCCGCGTCCGGTTCGCCGGATCCCCGTAGGTGTTGATGGTGAGCTGGGCCTTTGCCAGCAGCGACTGGACGACGCCGATGTCGTCCTCGGCGGCCACCCCGGACAGCACGAGCTTGACGTAGTCGCGCGCGGCCAGCTCCGCGTCCCGGGTCATGTCCCAGGCGGCGGCCCAGCACAGGGTGCGTGGCAGTGACTCGCGGATCGTCCCGATCGAGTCGATCAGGGTGGCCAGCGAACGGTCGTCCAGGCGGACCTTGGCGTAGGTGAGGTCGTCGTCGTTGAGCAGCACCAGGTCGGGCCGCCGGGCCCCGACGAGCTTCGGCACCTCGGTCAGCGCGCCGACCACGTCGAGCTCGACGCGCTCGCGGCGTTGCAGCGACCCGTCGGAGGCGCGGTCGTACAGGCCGATCGCCAGCCGGTGCGGCCGCAGGGTCGCGCTCGCCGTCGCCGGCGAGGACGCCGGCTCCTGCACCACGTCGAAGGTGGTGAACAGCCCCGAGGAGTCGGTCTCGAACCGGGGCCGCAGGGTGTTGGCGCCGGTGGTCTCCAGCCAGTCCGCCGACCACACCGTCAGGTCACGGCCGCTGGCGTTCTCCAGCTCGTCGAGCAGGTCGCGCAGGGAGGTGTTGCCGTACTCGTAGCGGCGGAAGTACGAGCGCAGGCCGGTGAGGAACTCCTCCTGCCCCACCCAGGCCACCAGCTGCTTGAGGACGGAGGCGCCCTTGGCGTAGGTGATGCCGTCGAAGTTGGTGCGCACGGCCTCCATGTCGGGGGCGTCGGCGACGATCGGGTGGGTGGAGGAGAGCTGGTCCTGCCGGTAGGCCCAGCCCTTCTCGGCGTTCGCGAACGTCGTCCAGCCGTTGGTGAACCGGGTCGAGCGCACCTGGGCGAGCACCGACATGAACGTGGCGAACGACTCGTTCAGCCACAGGTCGTCCCACCAGCGCATCGTCACCAGGTCGCCGAACCACATGTGCGCCATCTCGTGCAGGATCGTCTCGGCCCGGCGCTCCCGGCGGGCCTCGGTGACCTTCGCGCGGAAGACGTAGTCCTCCAGGAAGGTCACGCAGCCGGCGTTCTCCATCGCCCCGGCGTTGAACTCCGGGACGAAGAGCTGGTCGTACTTGCCGAACGGGTACCGGTAGTCGAACACCCGGTGGTAGAAGTCGAACCCGGCCCTGGTGATGGTGAAGATCTCCTCGGGGTCGAGGAACTCGGCGAGCGACCGCCGGCAGTACAGGCCGAGGTCGATCCCGTCGTGATGGTCGCGCACCTCGTGGTAGGGGCCGGCGACCAGCGCGGTGATGTAGGTCGAGACGACCGGTGTCGGCTCGAACAGCCAGAAGGTCCGGCCCTCGCCGGCGTCGGTGGTCTCCAGATACCGGCCGTTGGAGATGCAGCGCCACTCCGACGGCGCCACCACCGACAGCTTGAAGACCGCCTTGAGGTCCGGCTGGTCGAAGCAGGCGTACATGCGGTGCGCGTCGTAGGTCTCGAACTGCGTGTACAGGTAGACGGCGGAGTCGACCGGGTCGACGAACCGGTGCAGCCCCTCACCCGTCTTCGAGTACGCGCAGTCGGCCACCACCTCCAGCTCGTTGGCCTCCCGCAGGTCCGTCAGGGCGATCCGGTTGCCGTCGTGCGCCTCGGCCGGGTCCAGCGCGCGGCCGTTGAGGGTCACCGCGCGCACGGTCGGGGCGGTCAGTTCGATGAAGGTGGAGGCGCCCGGCTCAGTGCTGGTGAAATGCACCACAGTCCGTGACGCGAACGTTGTGTCACCGCTGGTCAGGTCGAGGTTCACTTCATAGGAGGACACATTGAGCAGCCGGGCGCGCTCACGCGCCTCGTCGCGGGTGAGGTTGTTGGCTGACACACAGGTCCTTTCGATCCAGCGGCGGTGGACGGACGATGTCCGGTTGCTCCGTGGGCTCTGTTGGCTCCAGCCCGCCGGCCCGAGTCTGTTCGGTCCGGGACGAGGCGTCGAACGTCCCGGCCTGGTGGGCCGGTCGGCGCGACGGAGAGAGCCCGACGGCTTTCCAGTCTCCCATGCCTTCCGCACTGGTCGTACCGGCTCCACCCGGACCTGCCCGATGACGGCGCACGACTGTCCAGCTCGTCCGCTGTCGGGTTTGATACGGGGGATTCGAGCAGTGTTTGCGGAGCCGACGCCCGGCTTGTCGGGCAGGGTGGCACGGGAACGAAGGTGGCACCGCGGGGGCTGACGCCGGGGAAGGGGCACAGCGGGTGACGGGTTTGATCAGTGAGGCCACCGTGGCGGCGGACCGGGAGCTCCCGTGAAGTGGAGGATCGGTCGCGGACGCCGGGCCCGTCCGGATGACCCCGCGCCGGACACGCGGGTACCGGCCACTGAACCCCCGCCCTCGGAAAACCCGCCCTCGGACGTTTCAGCTCCGGACGCTTCGGCTCCGCAGACGGACCCTCCGCAGGCTCCGCCCCCGGAGGTGCCTGCTGCGCAGGCAGCAGCGCCCCCGGAGACGGAGTCCGTGAACAGTCCGAGTCCGGACGCGGTGCCGTCGGACGCCGCCGCCCAGTCCAGCACTGTCCCCGCCGGCGCGGCGGCGGACGTCGCGGCGCCGGGCCCGGTCGTCCCGCCAAGCGGTCCTCCCGCCCCGGCCGCGGGACCCGGCACCCCGCCACGAACGGACGCCCCGGCGGCGGGAACCGCCGCCTCGGCCGGAACGGGTGATCCGCACGTGCCGGTATCCCTGCGGGTGGCCGCCGGATGGTCGTGGCGCCTGCTCGTCATCGGCGTGGCGATCTACATACTCATGATCGTCATCGGGCGCGTCCGCGTCGTGGTGATCCCGGTGATCGCCGGTCTGCTCGTCAGCGCCCTGATCTACCCGACGGCGATGCGGCTGCGCCGGCACGGGGTGCCCAAGTTGGTGTCGTCCTTCGTGACCGTCTTCGGCTTCCTGATTCTGGTGGCGGGCGCCGGAGTGGGCGTCGGCTTCAACGCGGCCAACGAGTTCCCGAGCCTTTCCGACCAGGTCAGCCAGGGTGTGGAGCAGGTCCGCGACTATCTGCGGGACGGCCCGCTGCACCTGTCACAGAGCCAGTTGGACGATCTCACCAACGACATCACCAGGACGTTGGCGAACAACCGGGGACGGCTGGTCTCCGGTGTGCTCTCCGGCGCCACGGTCGCCGCGGAGGTGCTCACCGGCATCCTGCTCACCCTGTTCGCGACCTTCTTCTTCGTCCACGACGGTGACCGGATCTGGGACTGGATCGTGACCCGTTTCCCCCCTGGCACCGAGGAACGGGTCCGGGGCGCGGGGAAGGAGGCGTGGGCGACCGTCACCGGATACATCCGCGGGACGATGTTCGTCGCGCTGGTGGACGCGATCGGCATCACCATCGGCCTGCTGGTCGTCGGGGTTCCCCTGGTCGCGCCGCTGGCACTGCTGACCTTTCTCGGGGGGTTCATCCCGATCGTCGGCGCGACGGTGGCGGGCGTGGCGGCCATCCTGGTCACGCTCGTCTCCAACGGCCTGGTACCCGCGCTGGTCATCCTCGGCGTGGTGCTCGCCGTGCAGCAGATCGAAGGCCATCTGCTCCAGCCGCTGGTCATGCGGCGGGCGGTGCGGCTGCATCCGCTGGCGATCGTCGTCTCACTGTCCGCGGGCGGGGTGCTTGCCGGCATCCCCGGAGCGGTCGCCGCCGTGCCGTTCGTGGCGGTGGTCAACAGGGTCGCGAGCTATCTCGCCCGATCCGGGAAGTAGCCACCCGCCCCTGATGGTTGGGCCTGAGTGACCGATGAACCCGGGCCTTCCGGCGGCGCGGCACCCATGATCGTCCTGCCGGCGTGCCCGTTTCTGGTGATCAGGAGTGACTTGTGACCACACAGCCCGGGATCGAGACCGTGTCCACACGCCCGTCACCTGCCTCCGGAGCGCAACCGGGACCTGCCGGCTCTCCCGACCCGTCCGCTCCCGCGCAGGCCGGTTTCTGGTTCGACCCGAGCTGCCCGTGGGCGTGGCTGACGTCGCGCTGGGCGCTGAACGTCGAACAGGTACGGCCGGTGCGGTTCAGCTGGCACGTGATGAGCCTCGCCGTTCTCAACGAGGGCCGGGAGGACCTCCCGCAGCGGTACCGGGAGGGGATGAAGCGCGCGTGGGGGCCGGTGCGGATCAGTGTCGCCGCCGCGGCACGCCACGGTGACGAGGTGCTGCTCCCGCTCTACACGGCGCTGGGCCGGCGCCGTCACCTGGAGAAGGCGGAGTGGGACGCCGACACCTTCGCCGCCGCGCTGACCGAGGCCGGGCTGCCCACGGACCTCGTGGACGCGGCCACCTCGGACGAGTTCGACGAGGCGGTGCGGGCCAGCCACCACGACGGCATGGACCGGGTGGGCATGGACGTCGGAACCCCGGTGATCGCGGTGGGGGACACGGCCTTCTTCGGCCCGGTCGTCACCCCGTCGCCGAAGGGCGAGGCCGCCGGGCGGCTCTGGGACGGGGTGCTGCTCGTCGCCGGCACGCCCGGCTTCTACGAGCTCAAGCGCACCCGGGACCTCCCTCCCATCTTCGACTGAGTCCCCGCTCGGCTGAGCGGTACCCGACCGTTCGGCCGGGCGGTACCCGTGTTCGACCGGGCGGTGCCGGCGGTCCGGCCGGACCGCGCCGTGCGCGGCCCGATCCGGATGGGAGCCCGGCCCGGTGGGTGCGTTGTCCTCCTTTTCGACGGGGGCCGGCATGGGCAGCGCAGGGGGCGGGCATCATTTCCACCCATGCGCGTTCATCTTGGTTCCGACCACGCGGGCTTCCACCTGAAGGCCTCGTTGATCACGTGGCTGACCGAGCAGGGGCACACCCCGGTCGACCACGGGCCTGCCACCTACGACCCGGACGACGACTACCCGCCGTACGTGCTTGCCGCCGCCGTGGCGGCCGCGGGCGAGCCGGACGCCTTCGGCATCGTTCTCGGCGGTTCCGGCAACGGCGAGGTCATCTGCGCGAACAAGGTCTCCGGGGTGCGCGCGGCGCTGGTCTGGAGCACCGAGACCGCCCGGCTCGCCCGGCTGCACAACGACGCCAACGTGATCAGTCTCGGTGCCCGGCTGCACACCGTCCCCGAGGCCGTGGACTTCGTCGAGACGTTCCTGCGGACGTCGTTCAGCGCCGAACAGCGTCATGTCCGGCGGATCGGGATGATCTCTTCCTACGAGCGGACCGGTGAGGTTCCGGTGCCGTCGGCGCCGCTGGCTCCCTGACGCCGACGTTCTAACGCCGACGCTGCCCCCGGGGGGTGGCGGCCGTCGGATCCGTCCACGGGCGCCGGCGGATGACAACGCTGCGCTCGGCCTCGGCCAGGTCGTCGGGGTCGGGGCGGGCGATGTCGCGGGCTCGCATCGCCGTCCCCGGAGGCAGCCGTGACCGGCCGGCGCCGATCAGCGCGCGCAGGCCGGGATCGCCGGTGTTGCGGCGGCGGCCGGTCCTGTCCTGCTGGCCCTGCTGACCGCTGCCGGGGTGGTCCGGGGCGGTCGGCCGCGGGCCCGGCCCGTCCGCGGCCGTGCCGCTGTCGGACCTGCCGCTGTCGGGCGTGCTGTCGCCGGACGAGACGCTGCCAGGGTCGCCCCCGGGGCCGGGCCTGTCGAACTGACGGCGTTGCGTCATCACCTGTCCCTCCCGCGGTGCCCATGTGGGCGCCCACCGGATCCAGGGTGCCCCGGCCCGGGCGGCCTGGCCAGGGGGACCGTTGTGTACCGTCCGCGCCGGGTGCCCCGGTCGGGCCCGCGGAAACTGGCGGATCTCACCTCCACGATACTTTCAGCGCAGATGCGTCGACGTTTGTCGGGGGAACTGGACGAATTCCTGGCGGCGGGGGTTCCCTGTTTTTGTCCGGGGTATATGTCGGGGCGCGACGGTGGGCGGGGAGGTGGCGCGCCGGGTGCGCGGAGAAACGTGATCGGGTATCGCCTCCGGCTCCCGTGACGTACCGGGAGAATCCCGTCGGCGGCCGTGCCCGCCGGAGCTGGGAAAGGCCGGGGACGGACCCGCTCGGATCGCCATTCGGCTGATCCGGTGCCGGAGGTGTCCGTGAGCAGTATCGGGAGCGGCCCGACGCCGTCGGACGGGTGCTCGCATGGGCGGAGCACCCGCTTTGTCGTATCCGCTGAAGCGCGCGGTGCGGTGCCCGCCCGGTTGCCGGTCGTCACCACCCGGCCGGGGGCGTGCCGGCGGGGAGCGGGTATCGTCTGGTTGTCGCCTGATATTGGCGGGATGTCATGGATCAGTCGAAGGATGAATGATTATGGCTTTTTCGCGTATTCGGAGGTGACGGCGGGTCCGGCTCATGCGTACCGGATGGCCGGACGTGGCCCGGGATGTCGGTCACATAGTGCGGGCCCGCGCCGAAACCGATCGGAGCTTCATGATCGCATAATGCCGAATGTGAAAGCGGGAGAACGGACGATCGTCACGGCGGAAGTCAGCGGAAGTCGGCCGCCGGCCCGGCCGGCGTTGGGGGCGCAACCCCGCGGGTCGCGGCTTTCCAGGCGGTACCGTGCCCTCCCCGCCCGGGGGAGGAGCGGTCGTGGTGTGACGAACCGTGGACTGTCGGATGTGCGTCGGGGCGATGTCAGGGTGGCGGGCGAAGGAGGGGATCGTGCCTGCGGGAGGATGCCATGGGCGTACGCGTGGGGCGCTGCCACCGCGTGGGCGGACAGTCGTGCTCACGGGATGGTGTCCTGACAGCGAAGCCGATGGTGATGCTACCGATTGTGAGGTTGTAGTGACGGTATTCGGATCCGGTGTCGCGGCGAATTCTCGGAGGTGTCCCAGTGAGCGCTCACACTCCGAGTGGACGCGGACCGTGACGCCGACCGCCGGAGCGGGCCGGGCACGGGTCCGGCCCCCGGCCCCCGTCATGCGCCGTCCAGAGGTTTTGGCATGCTGTCGGCCGCCGGTCGGTGCGTCGTTAGCCGCCGGACACGCATCCGGTACGGCGTCTCAAATCCTGACGGCTTGGCGATGTCGCATCGACGACACTTCGGCCGGGCATCGGGCGGCCCGAAGTACCTCGAGATCGGCAGGCGATCACAATTGCCTCTGTCGCTGCCGACCCAGCTTGGGAGTGACTCTTGGACCACGTTCCCGTCAGTATCGTCATCCCCGCCTTCAACGAGGCGCACCGGCTCCCGGAGTCGCTGCCTCGTCTCACCTCCGTGCTGGGCAGGCTCGCCGGCGCGGAAGTGATCATTGTCGATGACGGCAGTACGGACCGCACCGCCGAGGTCGCCCAGCAGCTGTTGAGCGGGTTCCCGCGATCGCATGTCGTGAAGCTCCCCTGGAACTCCGGCAAGGGCGCGGCCGTGCGGACCGGGGTCGCGATGGCCCGGGGCGCGTCGATCGTGTTCATGGACGCCGACATGGCCTCGGACGTGAACGATCTCCCGTTGCTGCTCGCCGCCCTGCAGGACGCCGAGGTGGCGCTGGGATCACGCCGCATCGGCGGCAGCACGGTCCGCTCGAACGGCCGGCGGATGGGCAGCTGGGCGTTCAACCAGATCACCCGCACGTTCACGGCGCTGGACGTCGCCGACACCCAGTGCGGCTTCAAGGCGTTCCGCCACGCCGAGGCGAAACTGTTGTTCAGCCTGTCCAGGTCGACCGGCTTCGGGTTCGACGTCGAGGTCCTCTCACTGGCGCGGTCGATGGGCTACCGGATCACGGAGGTGCCCGTCCGCTGGTCGGAGATGGCCGGTGGGACGTTCCGGGTGAGCCGACACACCCCGGCGATGCTGGTCGACGTGCTGCGGGCCAGGCGCTACCACCGACGGCGGGCCGCGGTCACGTCCGCGCCGCTGGGCCTGCGCCCCGTCGAGGCACAGCCGTCGGTCGTTCTCCAGCCGGTGCCCACGCCGCTGGCGGTCGTCCGGCGCCCCAGCGTGAGCACGGCCCCGGCGGCCACGGACGACACGCAGCCGTCACAGGCCCCGGTCGCCCGGGTGATCAGTATGGGTACCGGCGCCCTGGTGGCCGGCGGCGCTCCGGCGGAGATGCCCACCTCACCGGCCATTCTCCCGGCTGGCCGGGACGCCAGCCGGCTCCCCGCGAACCGGGAGGGCCGCCAGCCGGCTCCCCGCGAGGTCGTCTGAAGGCAGCTGGAGGCAGCTGAAGGCATCTTGGAGGCACTGTCGCGGGCGGCCGCCACCTGGGCCCCGGGCCGAAGCGGTACGGACCGCTCACGTCGGCCCGTCCTGGTGGACGACGCGAGCGGCGCCGTGGAGCGCTCGGCCTCGGCACCGGATGACGAGCGTCGGCAGCGCTGGCGCTGCCGACGGGCTCGGCCAGCACGGCGGGCTGCTTTCGGCCTCGGTGTCGGATGACCGGACAAGGCCGGATGGGGGCGACCTCGTGGCGCGTGGCGGCGAAGCGCGCGGACCGGTGTCGGCGCCGCAGCGGGCGGAGCGGTGTTTCTGGGCCGGCCGGCGCTCCGTCCTGACCCGACCTGCTCTGGTCCGGCACTCCTGGTCCGGCCATCGCGTCCGGCGCCTCATCCGGCCGTTTCGTTGTTTTTTCGTTGTTTTTGCTGTCGATCCGGGTGCCGTCGATGGGCGGCAGGGCGCCTCGTGCTGAATCTTCGTGCTGAATCCGCGACGTCCATGGGGTAAAAAATCGTTCAAATACTATTCTACAGACGATTGTTCTCGCGGCTTCTCGTCTCGACATCTCGGCGTTTCGGGTCGATACCCATTCGGCTTCCGCCGGTGATGTCCGCGGTCGTCTCGGTGCTGCGGTCACCGATGGGTATTCACCGGTAATCACCGGTAACCGGAACGAATCCGGCGGCAGAAGAGGTCTTCGCCACTATTTCCGACTGGATCACATCAATGGTCCCGGTGAGTCGGAAACTGGGCTGCGTGGGGATCTGTCGTGGGGACATTCGCCGCTGCACCGTTCTCCTGACCGGGATGGACGGGCAGGAAGAAGGAGGATGTGAACATCGACCCCCACGAAATGTGGCGATCAGCGTTGCTCCCGGGACCGTCCGCGCCCGTGGTCCCCGCCCCGCGAACCGGATCGTCCGTAGCGCCGGTGTCGACCGGCCTGGTCCGAGCTGGCTCCCGCCGGAGCGGCTCCGTCCAGAACCGTTCCGGGACGACCGCTCCCGGCCGCACCGGAACTGGTCCGGACGAAACCGGTCGGCCTGTTCTCGAGCGTGCCCGGCCGGTCCGGGAACGCCGCTTTTCGGTGCTGGAAGATCTGATCGTCGCCTCTGACCGCAGGGCCGCGCCGATCTCGGTCGGGATGATCGCTCGTACCCGCGAGATCATCGATTCGTTCGTCCTGCGGGACGCGGTGATCGATGTCCTGCTGCGTCACCCGATGGCCCGGGCACGCATGCGCACGGGATTGTCCGGCCGGCGGTGGTGGTTTCCGCACAGCCCGGACGACGTGCTGACAGTGGCAAAAGGTGATGGTGACGATGACGTGTGGGAGAAGTTCGCGGAGATCTGCTCGCACCCGTTCGACCTGACCGCCTCCTGCCCGCTGCGGGTCCTGCACGTGCGGCTGCCCGCCGGCGACGCGGTCGCCGTTGCCGCGCATCATGCCGCCCTGGACGGGATGAGCGTGGCGATACTGCTGCGCGCGATCCTTCAGCGCTGCCCCAGCACCGCTTTCCGGGCGCTGGCCAGCGCGCCCACCGAGCCGGCGTGGCTGGCTGAGGCCACCGGCGCGCGTGCGTCCGAGCCGTCCGGCCAGGCGGTGTCGGGCCTGCTCGCGGTGCCTGTCCGGCCGGCACGGGTCCGCGCGGTGCGCCGGCTCGTCCTCGGGCTGCCGGTGCCGCGGCTGCCCAGCCGGGTCGCCCCGTCACCGGAGAGCCGGCCGGGCAGCCGTGCGCGTTCCGCGCGGGCGCATCTCGGCCGGGCGACGGATGATCGTCACAGTTCCGCCTACGGGGTGTACTGCGAGACCGTTCCGGTCCCGAGATCCGCCCGGACGCTGGTGGCGGACACCCCGGCCACGGTGAACGATCTCCTGCTGGCCGCCGCGAAGGTGGCCGTCCAGCGGTGGAACACCGCGGCCGGGCAGCCCACCATGACGGTGCGGGTACGCATGCCGATCAGCCAGCGCGCCCCGGGTGGTACGGACGCCATCGGGAACCACACCGGCGAGGTTCTGATCGTGACGACACCACGGGACCGCCAGGATCCCGCCACCGCGCTCGCCGCGGTACGCCGGCAGACCGCAGCGGGCAAGGCGGTGGGCAAGGCGGTGGGCAAGGCAGCGGGCAGGACGGCCGGGGCGACGGCCGGGGCACGGCCGGTCACCGGCGGCAGGATCGGCGGTGTCGCCTGGCTGCCCGGCCCGGCCCGTCACGCGCTGCTACGGCTGGCTGTGAGCACGGCGCGACCGTTGCTGATGCCGACGATCACCGTGACCAACCTGGGCCGGCTCGCCGACCCNNNNGCTCGCCGACCCGCCGGCGTCGGGCACGTCCGGGCCGGACGTCGCCTCGCTGCACTTCGCGGCGTTCGCCGGGCTGCCACAGGGACTGGTGATAGCCGCCGCCGGCTACCGTAGCGATCTCGGCCTGACCTTCTGCTACCACCGTGACCTGTTCGACCGAGCCGCCGTACGTCGCTTCGCGCGGGTGTACCGGACAGCCCTGGACGAACTGACCGGCATCCCACCCTCAGAGACAGCCGCCCAGTCTGCCGCGGCCGGGTGACACGGACACCGTCCGCAGTGCTACCCGGCAGCGGGCGCCACTGGCCGGAAGAGGAGACAGTAGGTGGTTTCGGTCGTTGCCGCAGCGGTTTCTACCTACGGGTTCCGCGTCCGTAGGTGGGAATCGTTGCTAGCACGACGGTTTTCACCTATAGCTCGGGGGAGCGTCTGGCAGAGAGGCGTCAGCCTACTTTGGTGATCATTGGCGTAGTGGTGGTTCCGCTGGTGGGCGGCGGGTCGGACAGGGCACAGCGGGTGGCTGCGATCAGCAGATCCTCGCCGGTGGCGGCCCGCACCTCGATCTGACCGGTCACACCGGCTCGGGTGAGCGCGGCGCGGGCGTCGGCGGGGGAGGCCCCGTAGAGGACCGCGACCGCCCGGCCGGCAGCGGCCTGCCCGCCCAGCCGGTCGGGTACGGCGTCGTCCCCGGTCAGGCGGTACACCAGGTCGGTGCGGCGCAGGGTCGGCAGCGGCCGAGTGGGCGCCAGCGGGAACTCCGCGCGGGTCACGACGTCGTCCGCGCGGCGTGACCCGCGTCGGCGCCCGGCCGAGGCAGGCCCGCCCAGGGACGCAGGTCCGTCCAGCGGGCTTCCGCCCCGCGGCCGCCGGCCCGGCAGCCGCCGCCAGCCTGGCAGCGGCCCGCCCGGTGCGCTTCCAGCCAGTGCGCTTCCAGCCGGTGCGCTCCCACCCGGTGGCTGTCCGCCGAGCGGGCCACGGCCCGAGCGCCTCCCGCGGCCCCGGGCCGCCGCCAGCCGGTCCATCTCGGCGGTCACCACCCGGGCGAGCAGTTCGGCGGTGGCGTCCCAGGTAAAGCCTGCGGCCCACGCCCGCGCCCGGGAACGCCAGCGCGCCGCCGCGGCCGGGTCCGCCAGCGTGGACAGGGCCGCGTCGATCGTCGCCGTGAGCGGGCCGGGCTCGTCCACCAGCCAGCCGGTGTGCCCGTCGCGGACGGCGTCACGCAGCCCGGGGACGCGGAAGGCGACCGCCGGCACGCCGTGGGCGTTGGCCTCCAGCACCGACAGGCCCCAGCCCTCCCCGTGGGAGGGGTTGACCGTCAGCCAGGCCGTCGACAGCAGCCGGTCCCGCTCGGCCGCGTCGACATACCCATGCCAGCGCAGGATCTCCTCGCCGACGCTCCGCTCGTGGGCGTGCCGCAGCAGCCGGTCGCGGTCGGGTCCGTCCCCGACCATCTCCACCACCAGGCCGGGATGGGACGCGCGCAGCGCGGGCAGCGCGTCGATGAGCAGGTGCAGTCGCTTGTGCGGGACCAGCCGCCCGACACAGACGATGGTCGGCCGGTCGGCCGGGCCGGGCGGGGCGGGGCGGGGCGACGCGGGCCGGGCCGGGCCGGGCAGCGGGCTGTCGGCGCCGCCGGGCACGATGAAGCGTGGCCCGGCCAGCTTCAGCACATCCCGGGCCTCGTCCCGGGTGGACGGTGACACCACCGCCACCGGGCGCCGCCCGTACACCCAGCGGCTTCCCGGCGTCTCCAGCAGCTGTCCGATCCGGGCCACCGGCTCCGGGAAGTAGAGCGGGAACTGCCGCTGGTGGACGTGGTGGAGGACCTGGATCACCGCGGTGCTGGCGGGCAGCACCAGGGGGCTGAAGAACGGGATGCCGTTCTGGCAGTCCACCACCGCGTCGACGCCGCGGCGGTCACGCAGCAGCTGGGCGAGGACGGCTGGATACACTCCGAACGTGCCGCCGCGGCGGTGGATCTCGACGCCGCGGACGGTGGCCGACCGGGTCTGGCCGGCCGGGCGGGCGGTGAGCAGGCTCACTCGGGCGCCGGCCGCGGCGAAGCGCTCGGCCACCGACTGGCAGTAGAGTTCAGCACCACCGGCCTGCGGGTGGTCAAGATCACGCCAGTTGAGGAACACCACACGACGGCCGGCGAGCGCGTCGATCCGCCTGCTCAGACTGCCTGCGGGCGCTGCGGTCACGGGCACTGGCGCACTCCTTTCAGCGGACGGCTGTCGTCAACCTTCTGACGCCGGTGGCGCGGTCCTCGCCCCAGCCCGCGACGATGGTGTCAGATCGCGGGGACCGGACGTCAATGGGGCGCGAGCGGTGGCTTACCGTGGATCAGCGATGCCCGGCAAAGGGCGGCAAAATGGACCCGCTACCGCAAGCGGGGCCGGGCGGGAGGAGATGGGTGACGAACGTCGGACGCGCGGCGCTCGCGCGAGCTCTCCAGGGGCCCGGGGCGCTCGCGGTCGCCGGGGTCGCCATCAACGGCGGCAACCTGCTGGCCAACCTGGTGTTCGCGCGGGCGCTCGACGCCGTCAACTACGGCGCGCTGGTCGTCCAGACCGGAATCTTCCTGATCCTGTCGATGGGCGGTTCCGCTCTGCAGATCGCCGTGGTGCAGCGGGACACCTCCGCACCCGGCCACACCCGGCATCAGCGGGGGTTCTGGATCCGCCGGCTGCGCGGTGTCTGCGCGGTCGGAGTGGCCGTCACCTGCGTCCTCGGCCTGCTGGCCGCCAAGCCCACGGCGGCGGTGCTGTCCTACCCGCATCCGCTGGCGATCGCGGAGGCGGTCGCGGCCGCGGGGGTGTGGGTGTCGCTGTCGGTCGAGCGTGGCCTGTTGCAGGCCCGCCGCGCCTATCAGGACCTGGCCCGCAACTTCGTCCTGGAGGGCGTGGCCCGGATCACCGTCACGATCGGTCTGGTGTTCGCCGGGCTGGGCGTCAACGGCGCGGGCCTCGGCCTGATCGTCGGTGTTGCGCTCGCGACCGAGCACGCTCGTCGACGCACCGCACGAACATCACGTAAAGTAACAGATTTTCGACGTTCGATCACATACGGTGGCGATGGGTCGGAACGGATCGGCTCCACCGGGCCGATCATCCTGCCGCCCGTCCCGACGGTGCGGACCAGGCACGCCCTGCGGCGTGACACGACAACCGCGCTCGCCGCGCTCGTGCCGCTGGCCATGCTGCAGAACATGGACGTGGTCATCGTCGGCTGGCTCAACCCCGACTCGGTCGGGGCGTACGCCGCCATCGCCACGGCCTGCAAGGTACCGGTGTTCATCGGGCTGGCCGTGGCGGGCTTCCTGCTGCCGGCGGCGCTGCTGGTGACGGTCGGCTGNCGGCCCGCCGCCGGCAGCAGGGCCGTCCCGCTACGGCGGCGCTGCTGGTGGCGGTCGGCTGGGTGGTCGCCCCCGGGCTGCTGCTGGTGGCGGTCGGCGCGGTGGCCGCCCGGTTCCTGCTGTCGGAGGTCTTCGGCCCGAAGCTGACCGCGGGCGCGCCCGCGCTGTGGGTGCTGGCGCTTGCCATGACCTGCCTGGCCGTGACGCTGCTGTTCACCAACTACCTGCTGGGCGCGGGCCGCCGCGGCGTGGTGGGTGTGCTCGCGGCCGGAACCATGCTCACGGGCGGTGGTCTGATCATGGCCGGCGGGGATCTGGTCGCCACCGCGGCGATGGCGCTCGTCTGCCAGGCCGTGACCGCCTTGCTGGCCGGCCTCATGGTGGTGCGGGCGCACTCGCCCGCCGTGCTGGCGACGGCCGCGGGCACACCGCCGGGGCAGGCGGCCGAGTCGTGGGCGCGGGCACGGCCGGGCAGGCGACCCGGCGGGTGGGAGCAGGCTGTCGGCCGGCGGTCGGGCAGATGGCCCCGCCGTGGCCCCGCCGATCTGGTGGGAGGGCGTGACCGGGGGCCCGTCCGCGAGCAGGAGGCCCTCATCCTCAGCCGCGTTGAGTAGCTGCCAGTGATTGTTCAATGACTGATATGTGATCGCTGGACGCGCCGCCGGACGGGGAGCCGGTGCCGTCAGACCTGCCGAAATGGTTCCAGACCGCACTGAACCGGCCCCAAACCGAAAGGTAGGTCACCCGACCGGTTTTCCGATCCTGACGAACCGGGGCCATGTGGTCATCGGACACTGGGAGACATGGGTCGGGATTCCACAGCGGGGGGGCACACGCCGACACCCGGTGACGTATCCCCCCGCGTCGGCGACCGGCCTGACCAGCCGGCGAGCCGGGACGAACCGGCGGTCTCGCCCCGGGAGTGGATCCCGCTCCGCTCCCGGCGTCGTCCGGTCAGCCCGGCCAATCCAGTCAATCCGGTCGGCTCAGCCGAGCCTGCCAATCCGGTCGGCTCGGCCNGCTCGGCCGATCCGGTGGAGTACGGACCGTCCGTCCCGGTGGCCGTTCCCCCCGCTGCTTCCGCGCCGGCGTCCGCGACCCCCGCGCCCACCGCCCCCCTTGTCCTCGCGGCATCCCACGGCGTCCACGCGACCCGACAGGAGCAGCAGGAGCAGCAGGAATGCGGGGAGTGCCAGGAACGCGCGGATACGTGCGCATGCCCGGAACAGTCGCGGGCGTGGCGGCGGGGCGTGACCCGTCGCTGGATGGTGGCCGGCGCGACCACGGCTGGGCTGGGCGCGCTCGCCGGCACGGCCAGGCTGCTGTTCGGCACGGAGCGTATTTACGATCATGGCGATACCGCCGACATGGGCGCGCTCGCGCTGTTCGGCGCGCCCGGCAGCTTCGGTGACCTCGACAGCTTCCACGACGACGCCGAGGGCGCCCGGATCGTCACGGTGGACGTGCCCGGCTGGGGTTTCGGCCCTGGCCAGGCCGCCTACATGTCGACCGTCACCTCCGACGGAACCGTTTTCACCGCGACCACGCCGTTCTCGGACAACCAGGCCCAGCCCACCGGGACGGGGATGGAGATCGCGGTGTTCGAGCCCGGCCCGATGCGTTTCACCCGGCTGGTCGTGCCGTCGACCACCGGGCGGACACATCTGCCCCGGGCCGACGCGGGGTTCCGCGGCGTCGGCGGCGCCGATGTCGCCGACGTGATCGTGACCGGTTCGGGCCCGGACGAGCGGGTGATGTTCGTCTCGGCCGTGTCGTACTTCGGCTGGGACACGGCGGTGTACGGGGAACTGCCGGCGCTCGGGCAGATCCGTCGTCCCGCTCCCGGCCAGCCCTGGAGCTACGATCCGACGCGGTCGTGGACGACCGACCAGCTCGCGGCGACCGCGCTGCCGGGGGTGGCCGCGAGTGCCTTTCCGCACGAAGGCCGCGGGGAGCCGCGGTGGTCGCGCGGCCCGGCCGCGATCGCCCGGTTGCCGGCCAGCGGCCACCTGGTGATCGCGCAGTACTTCGGGTCCTCGACCCTGGGCACCGACCAGGGTGCACTGCTGGTCGTGGACACCGCGGGCCGGGTACGCGCGTCCTGGCAGTACCCGGAGGTCCAGGCCTTCGGCGTACCGGTGGTGGTCAACCCCCGGGAGGTCGTCACCGACCCCACGTCCACGGCCGGCGACGAGCGTTTCGTGCTGATCAGTGACTGCCGGACCGCCGACCACCAGGTGGTCTCCTTCCCGATCCAGGAGTTCTCCTACTCGGCGGGCGGCGCGGGACAGGGGAGCGGGACGATCACTCCCTGTAGCACCGCGGTACGGGCCGCTGTGGACGGCTCCCGCATGGAGACCGCGTGCTTCGACGACAACGGCACCCTGTACGTCGCCCGCACCCGCCCGGACGGGCTGCGTGCGGCGACGCTCGCGGTCTATCCGAAGATCGACGGTGACCGTGGCCTGGTCACCCGCGCCCCGGCGACCGACGGCTGGCCGTGGCGCGGCTGGGGGGTGGCGAACCCACCGGAGTATTTCGTGGCGGGCACCGATTCGGGCGGTCTGGTCCGCAGCATCGTGTTCGACCCGGCCAGCGGGGCGGTCGTGCTGGCCGGCCTCGACGGCACGTTGCGGGCCGTCCGCCCGTCCGGGCGGGGCAGGCGGATGACGTTCACAGTCGGTCAGCCGATCGACATCGGGCTGGGCCGTCTGCGCGGGCCGTCCAACCGCTATGTCGGCCTGCGGCGCGGTGCCGTCGACGCGCGACGCCGGGTGATGTGGCTGCCGGTCAACCAGTTGGTCCTGGACGCCATCGCGTGGCCGTACCCGCCGTTCAAACTCGACCAGTGGCTGATGCGGGTCGACCTGCGGGCCGTGCTCGCCTGACCCGCGCGCCCGGCCTGGCGCCGCCCGCGCGGGTGGCGGACGTCAGCCGCTGGTCAGGACGTCACGTCGCGGCGCGCGAACAGCACCAGGGCGGCCGCGACCGCGGCGGCGCAGAAGACCAGGATGCGCAGGCCGGCTGCTTCGTAGGCGATCCGGTATCCCCGTGCGCCCGAGGCCAGGGCGTCCATGAGCCGGGCGGGCAGCCAGCTCTCGGCCGGGCTGAAGATTCGTGACACCAGCATCTCCAGCGGCAGCGCGTAGGCGACCGCGACCGACACCGCGGCGGCGGGGGAGCGGAAGACGACCCCTGCGAGCAGCCCCAGGGTCGCGTATCCCAGGGACGAGGCCAGCACGTTCAGGTAGCCCTTACCGATCTCCGTCAGGCCGGCGAGGCTGTGCCAGGCAGCGGTGTCCACCCCCCGGATCGGAGCTATGGCGAACGACGCGGCCGCGGCCACAACGGTGGCCGCGGCGATCATCGTCATCATAAACGTCACCAGGGCCAGGCATTTGCCCGCCAGCAGGCGGAGTCGATGCGGCTGGGCCATGAGCTGGTTACGCAGGGTTCCCTGGGTGTAGTCGGCGCCGATGACAGCGGCGGTGACGGCGAGCCCGACCACGCCGAGCAGGATGCTGACGGCTTCCAGCCCCTGCATGACCCCGTCCGGACGGGACATGGCGGGCGCGGTGACGGGCACCCCGTCGTAGTCGCGACGTCCGACCGAGAGCATGGTCAGTACCGCGCCGAGCGTGGCCACCGAGACGACGGCCGCCAACGTGCCGAAGAAGAAACGCGAGCGGCCGAGCTTGATCCATTCGGCCCGCAGTGCCGCGGTCACGAGTTCCCTCCAGCGGAGGTCGATGCGGTGGCCCCGGCGGTGAGCAGGTCAGCCGGGTCATCCGGAGATTCCGTCGGGACGTCCGGAGAGCTGCGGCTGCGGGGGATCAGGTCCCCGTCGACTCCCCCCGTCGCGACCAGGAACGTCTCCTCCAACGTGGGCCGGCACGCGCGCAGCGCCCGCAGCGCGATACCGGCGCTCATGGCGATCCTGTTCAGGTTCGCCGCCGAGCCCTCCGGGGCGTGCACGCTGACCGAGCCGTCCGGCGAGCGCTCGGGCGGATCGACCCGTAGACCGTGGTCACCCAGCAGGGCGGCCAGCCGTGCCGCGTCACAGGAGTACTCGGGAGTCAGGACGAGCCGTGGGTCCTCGGCGGCGAGCAGTTCGGTCACATGGCCCTGGAACAGCAGCCGCCCGTCTCTGATCATCACCAGGTGGTCGCAGATCTGTTCGACCTCCGACAGCAGGTGGCTGGACACGAAGACTGTCATGCGTCCTCCGGCCAGGTCCTTGAGCAGGCAGCGGATCTCGCGGATGCCCGCCGGGTCGAGCCCGTTGGTCGGTTCGTCGAGCACCAGCAGATCGGGACGCGGCAACAGGGCCGCGGCGATCCCCAGCCGCTGTTTCATGCCGAGGGAGTAGGAGGCGAACCGGTCGTCGGCCCGGCTGGCGAGGCCGACCATGGACAGCGTCTCGGCAACGCGCTCCGGGCCCAGCCTGCGCAGCCGCGCCAGCATGCGCAGGTTGGCCCGCCCGGTCAGGCCAGGGTGGAAGGTCGGACCTTCGATCATGGCCCCGACCCTGGACAGATACTCGGCGGGCCGTTCGATCGGATGTCCGAGCACGAAACCGTGTCCCGCGCTGGGCTTGATCAGCCCGAGGAGCATCCGCAGGGTGGTTGTCTTGCCGGCACCGTTCGGCCCGACGAATCCGGACAGCGCTCCCATTGGGACGTGGATGTCGATCCTGTCCACCGAGTGCCGGGTGCCGTAGCACCGGGTGAGCCCTTGGCTCCAGATGGCGGCGTCAGCCGGGGGGCGGGGCAGATCGGTGCGGGCCTGGCGTCGTGATCCCCGTCGTGTCCGCGGCGGTCTCGCCGGAGTCTCCGCCGTCATTACGTGGTTGCCTCCTCAGGTCCTTGGCGTCCGGCCCGGGTGGGGGCGGCTGCCTGACTGGGCTGGCGTTGATGGAGATTGATGGAACAGAGCGTAACGGATGGAAACGAGTTGTGCTTAATGACGATCGCTCGTTTCTTACGGTAGCAAAAAATATGATCGATATCACTTATAGTAACTAGTGATAGGTATGGAAGGCCCCTGCCGTAGCGGTGCCGCTACGGTCCCGTGCTTCTGTGTTCCCGGGTTACCGGTCGGTCACGCCAGTCGGTGCGCCGGCGTCCCCGGCGGTCCGGCCACCGGTGTCCGGCCGGTTCGCCGAGAACCGGTCCGGCCGTGGAGATCCCGCGCGCATGGACCGCGAGCGGACCGCGAATGGGCCTGGGCAGGCCGGGAGTGAGCCACGAGTGGGCCTGGGCAGGCCGGGAGAGGGCCCGTGAGCGGGCATCCCGTGAGCAGGCATGACGACGCAGCCGCTTCAGGTGACGGCATGGAGTGACCGGGCGGCCGCGTGTCGCGGTATGGCTGGCGCCGCGATGTCGGCGCGACCGGTGTCGGCGCAGGCCGGTGTCGGCGCAGGCCGGCGCAGGCCTGCGCAGTCAGCTCGAGTCGTGGCCGAACAGGTGGGGGGAGAACCACTCGGTGATCAGCGTCAGGGGGTGGCCGGTCCGCATGTCGCGCATCCGGTAGGTCCGGGCCGGCACCCGGGACTGCGCGCTGAGAGCAGACCCGAGGTGGGTGGCGAAGTCGCCGGCCGGCAGCCGTCCCCATGACCGCAGCTCACGGACGACCGGCAGGGCGGCCCGCATCAGCAGCCTGCCGATGGGCTCCTCGGTGTCCAGCGCGCGCACGACGTCGGCCGGCAGCCTGTCGGTGATGGCGAGCAGGGACGCCGCCCCGTGGACGACACCGTTGTCGCTGGTGAGAAGCACCTCGCGGACCAGGAGCTCGTCTCCGGGGCTGCCGTCGAGATCGCGCAAACCGATGTCGGTGTAGGTGTCCCGATGGGTGCGGGTGGCGAGTTCGTGGAACCGGGGGCCGCTGTCCACTCCCCGGATGTCCGCCGCGTAGCCGCGCTGGCTCGGCGTCGTCAGCGGAAAGCGCTGCTGACGACGTATACGGACAGTGATGCGACGGCCGGTGAGAATTTCCAGTGACGTGGTGGTCAGCCCGTCACCGCGCAACACCAGCTGCTCAAGGGGGCTGGTCTCCAGAGCGCCCGCTGCGGTGGCGCTGGCGGTGGAGAACTCGGCGGTGGAGAACTCCGTGACCGGGGCCGGCGTTGATCCGACGCGCGCGGCCGGCCACTCGCCAACAATGATCTTATTGGCGGTGGCCTCGCTATATTTTGATATTCGACCTTCATAGGAAGAAAGCACATAAAAAACGGTATCATGTACCTATATCGCCAGTCGTGTCGATGCTGGTCGACATCGCTGGTGACGACCGGCCGTAGCAGATGGAAGCCGGTCGGACACCCGGCACTATCGGGCAACCGACGCCGTCGTCCCGGCCACCGGTGTCGGCCGGAGGACAACGGGTATCCCGGGTGGCCGCGCCTGGGGTTTCCTCAGGCAGGAGCCGGCCGGTGGTTATGGTCGGTATCCGGCAGTTCGCACGCGGTCCGGACGGAGACAGATGATCGAAGTTGATCGGCTGACCAAGCGCTACGGCTCGACCGTTGCGGTGGACGACCTTTCGTTTCAGGTTCTTCCCGGCCGGGTCACCGGATTCCTCGGACCGAACGGAGCGGGAAAGTCGACAACGATGCGCGCCGTCGTCGGCCTGGACCTGCCGACCATGGGCGAGGTCCGGGTCAACGGCAGGTCGTACGCGTCGATCCGGCGACCGTTGTGCGAGGTGGGAGCGCTGTTGGACGCGAGTGCCGTGCACGGTGGCCGCAGCGCGTCCAGCCACCTGCTGTGTATCGCGCGCAGCAACGGCATCGGCCCGTCCCGGGTCAACACCGTGCTGGAAATGGTGGGCCTCGCCACAGTCGCCCGCCGGCGGATCCGCACATTCTCGCTCGGGATGTTACAGCGCCTGGGTGTGGCGACCGCGTTGCTCGGCAATCCAGGTGTGCTTCTTTTCGACGAACCCGTGAACGGCCTGGATCCAGAAGGTATCTGGTGGATCCGCGCGTTGATGAAGCAGCTGGCCGCCGAAGGACGGACGGTGCTGGTCTCCAGTCATCTGATGAGCGAGATGGCTTTGACCGCCGACCATCTCGTCGTGATCGGACGGGGTCGGCTCGTCACGGACGCGAGCGTCACGGACCTGCTTTCCCGCAGTTCGCGCAACCGGGTCCGGGTGCGCTCGCCACAGGCCGGGCAGCTGTCGGCGCTGTTGACCCAGGACCGGGCGGACGTGCGTGTGCAGCCCGGGCCGGACAGTGCCCTGGAGGTGCTCGGGATGGACGCACCCGCGGTGGGTGAGCTGGCTGCCGCCCACGGTGTCGTCCTGCACGAACTGTCAACCCAGCAGGCTTCCCTGGAAGAGGCCTTCATGGATCTGACCCGGGACTCGGTCGACTACCGGACCGGGCTGGACCCGCTCCAGGCCACCTCTCCCAACGCATCCCCCGGCACACCCACAACCGTCGGATCGAGGCCCTGACAACCATGCCCCCGGACGCCACACCCCGCGACCTCGCCGGCCCGCCCACCGGCCTCGCCGACGGCACACCGCCGGGGCTGCCCGCCGACCAGCCCGGCCGCGCCGTCCCGCCCCGGCCGTCCGCGGCGACGGGCCGGCGTGACACGTTCGGGAACGCCCTGCGCTGCGAGTGGACGAAGCTGTGGACCGTCCGGTCGACGTACTGGACCCTGTTCGCTGCCTTCGTCATCACGGTTGGCCTGGCCGCGATCGCGTGCGGGGCAACCGCCAACCAGGGTGGGGACGTCGGCGGGGAGCCGGCCGCGCTCAGCCTCAGCGGGATCTTCATGGCCCAGATCGCGCTGGGCGTGCTCGGCGTTCTCGTGATCAGCTCGGAGTACGGCAGCGGAATGATCCGGACGACCTTCGCGGCCGTCCCCAACCGGCTGGTCGTGCTCGCGGCGAAGGCCGTGGTCTTCGCGGGCGTGGTGGTGGTCGGCGCGTTCGTCGCCTGCCTGGTCGCCTTCGTGCTCGGGCAACAGCTGCTGCGGTCGACCGGCCAACAGGCCTCCTTCGGCGATCCGGAAATCGTCCGGATCGTCCTCGGCGCCACGGCCTACCTCACGCTGATCGGGCTGATCGGGCTTGGGCTCGCGGCGGTCATCCGCCATACCGCGGGCGCGCTGGGCATCCTGTTCGGCGCCATGGTGGTGCTGCAGATCGCCGTCCAGTTCCTGCCGGGAGAGCTGCAGGAGGACGTCCTGCCCTACCTGCCGGCGACGATGGCGGTCTCGATCGTCACCGTGAACCCACCGGCCATGAGCCTGTCCGCCGAGGGAAGCATCGCGCTGCTCAGCGTCTACACGGCGCTCGTGCTGCTCGGTGGGGCGTGGTCGATGGTCGCGCGGGACGCCTGACCGGCTCGGATCGGCTCGTGACCGCGCCGCGGTCGCTGTCCTGGCACCTCCACGGCGCTGCCCTCGTGCCGCCTGCCGCCTGGCTGTCCCGCCTGCCGCTGTGCTGCTCCGCCCCGTTCGTCTGCCCGCTCACGGCCGCACGGCCTTTTGCGCCGCAGCCTTTTATTCTTTTTGTTCAACTTGCTCCACAGTTGCACTGTCCATATTGCATGCATTTTTTAACTTTTAATACCTTTGTTGCCCTACCGCGTCCAGTCGGACCTGTCCGGCCGGTGGGAGCGGAGCTGGGGCAGGTGGTCGCAACGATCGACGGTCGGGTGCCGGTCGGTCCGGGTGAGACGGCCTCGTGCGGGCCACGTCCGCTGTCGGTACCGGGTGGGCCGGTACCGGGTGGACCGACGTCAGGTGGACCGACGTCAGGTAGGCCGACGTGGTAAGGGCCGGGTGTCGACCGGCGGGCCGGATAGTCTGCCACGCCGTCGGGAACGGTACTGCTTCAATGCTCGTTCATAAGTATGAGTCTGCTAGACTCAACAACACTGAGATGATCCCGATCCGGTGATGTTAGCCTTCGGTTGGTAGTTGGCCGGTGCAGGGGTCGACGCTGGAAGGAAGGGAGTAGTCATGAGCACCTACCTGTGGGAGCCGTTCGCTGCCTTCGGTCGTCTGGACCGCGAGTTCCACGAGATCGTCCGGCGTAGCTGGGACGCCGCCCCCGAGCGGGCACGGATACCGCGCCTCGGCTTCGCTCCGTTGGCAGACGTGGTTACCGAGGGCAACGATGTTGTTGTCCACCTCGAGCTCCCCGGCGCCGACATCGAGAAGGACGTCACGGTCGAACTGGAGCGCGGCCGGCTGGTCATCCGCGGTGAGCGCGCCGACAACCGCGAGAGCGACAGCGGACGTGTCGTCGTGCGGGAACGCCGGTACGGCGCCTTCCACCGCGAGTTCAACCTGCCGGAAGGAGTAGGCGCCGACCAGATCTCCGCGACCTACGACAAGGGCGTGCTGTCGGTCCGGCTCGCGGGCGCGCTCGCGCCCGC
>NZ_JWIO01000014.1:141094-150413 GCF_001017755.1 Protofrankia coriariae | reverse complement strand
TCGCGGGCGCGCTCGCGCCCGCCTACGGGACGCGCATCCCGGTCAACCCGGGCACATCCTCGGCGCTGCCGGGCGCCGGGTCGGCTGACAGTTCGGAGAGCCACTCGGACGAGCCTGGGCACACGCCGGCAGTCGAGTCCTGAGCGGATGCCGGGCCGCTGACCGCGGGTAGTCGACCGCGGCGGCGGCCTGCCGCCCGGTGGTGTCGGAACGCTCCGCGGCGCCGCCGGGCGGCCACCGCTGAACTGCCACCGCTGAACTGCCACCGGCCGCACCGCGAACTGACCGCCGTGCCCCGGCACGGCGGTCAGTTCGCTCGGGTATCCGTGCCGCCCGCCTCCAGGGTGCCCGTATCCGCGGCATCCGGGCTGGTGACGTCCGGCTTCGTGACACCTGGGCCAGCGGTGTCGGGGCCGGCGCGGTGGCGGCCTGGCGCGGTTCGTCCCGCCCCCGTCCGTCCCGGGCCTCCCGGTGCGCGGCGCCGGGTGCTGGCCGCCCGCGGTGGGGACGGGGGCGGGACCATCGGGCCGATGTCGCCGTCCGGTGCCTCGTCAAGGTCGACGATCACCGGCGCGTGGTCGGAGGTGCCCGTGCCCTTGCGGGCCTGCCGGTCGACCCACACCGCGCGTACCCGGTCGACCAGGTTGTCGCTGGTGAGGAGGAGATCGATGCGCATGCCCATGTTCTTCGGGAACATCAGCGCCCGGTAGTCCCAGTAGGTGAAGACCTGCTCGTCCGGCCAGCGTCTGCGCATGACGTCGACCAGGCCGAGGTCGGTCAGCTCACGCAGCGCCCGCCGCTCGGCGTCGGTGACGTGCGTGGCACCGGCGAAGGCGGCGGGATCCCAGAGGTCGGCATCGGTCGGAGCGATGTTGAAGTCGCCGCAGGCGATCACCGGAGCGGTCGTGAGGGCCTTCTCGACGGACGCGCGCAGCGCGGCGAGCCAGGTGAGCTTGTACGCGTAGTGCGGATCGTCGACCGCGCGCCCGTTCGGCACGTACAGCGACCAGATCCGGATGCCGCCGCAGGTCGCGGCGAGCGCCCGCGGTTCGGGCGCGGGGAAGCCCGGGCCGTCCGCGAGCCCGGCCTCGACGTCGTCGAGCCCGGCCCGTGAGAAGATCGCGACGCCGTTCCACCGTCCGTCACCGTGGTGGGCGACACGGTAACCGCGCCGGAAGAGATCCTCATCGAAGAGCTCGAGGAAGGCCGCGTCGGAGAGCTTGGTCTCCTGGAGGCACACGACGTCCGGCTGGACCCGGTCCAGCCATTCGATCAGACGGGCCTGCCGCGCCTTCGCCGAGTTGATGTTCCAGGTTGCCACCCGCACACCATCCGACGTTAGTCCGTCGACGCTGCCCCTGACGACAGTGGTACCCGCGAACCGATGGCCACGGGCCGGCGGCGCCCGGTGCCCACGGACCGGTGCGTGGGCTGTTGGCCGTGGGCTGGTGGCCGCTGCCGGCGGCCGGCCGCCAGGCGATCGCTACGATCGGCCGGGACATCGCCTGCGACAGCGCCAGGAGCTGGCGGCCTGCCGAACGCCAGGAGGAAGACCGGACCATGCCCACTACGGCTTCCGACCACGCCCAGCCTCCCGGCCAGGTTCAGGCGTCCGGTCGAGCCCCGGTGTTCGGCCGAACCCGGGTTCCCGGGCGTACCCGGCTGGTCGGCCGGCTGGCCGGCACGGCNCGGCCGGCTGGCCGGCACGGCCGCCGTCGTGGCGATGACCGTCGGCCTGGCCGGCTGCGGCGCGGTGTCCGAGGAGACCAGACAGGCCGGCACCGACGCGCTCTGCTCGCAGATCGAGGCCCGGGCGGCGGACGTGCGCGCGAGCGTGGACGTGGCCCGGCTGGTCGCCCTGACGGTCCGCGATCTCGCGCCGGACGGGAACGTCCGGCAGCTCGCCGACCAGGTGTCACACAACCCCGGGGATCTCGAGCTTCGGGGGCAGCTAGCCGACTGGATCGACAACAAGTGCTCAGGGTGACCGGTGCTCACAGCAGCCGACACCTGAGGTGATCAGCAAGTACCTGCGGTAGTCACGGCACTTGTGGCGGCCGGCTGCTGGCCGGTTTTGCCGTCTTCGCGCCGGATGCCCACGGTCATTGATGCCCGCGGTGGTTCGGTTCGGGTTGGTTCGCGCTCGGACGAATGCTGTTGAAGCGCTGTTGAGGGCCGGGCTGCTCGTGCGACCATCAGGGCCGTGACCATACCGACCACGCCAACCACACCGGAGAGACCAACCACACCGCAGAACGCGTCCCAAGTCGAGGACCTGGTCCTGCTGGAGCAGGCCGGGCAGGAACTGGATCTTCTGTTCTTCTGGGGTCACCGGTCACCGCGCGGTGGTGGCCGCAGCGTCGGTACGGGATGCCTGAGCCAGTGGTGGCTGTCCGCATTCACCGTGAACGGGGTGCGTTACCCCACAGCCGAGCACTTCATGATGGAACGCAAGGCCCGGTTATTCGGCGACCTTGTTGCCGCGCGGGGGGTGCTCGCCACCTCCGACCCCGCCGCCGCGAAGAAGCACGGGCGGCAGGTCCGCGGTTTCGACGAGACGGTGTGGAACGAGCACTGCTTCGACATCGTGGTCCAGGGCAACGCGGCGAAGTTCTCCCAGCATCCGTCGCTGCGCAACTACCTGTTCGGCACGGGGGACCGGATCCTGGTCGAGGCGAGTCCGCTGGACCGGGTGTGGGGCATCGGCCTGGCCGCCGACGACAACCGCGCCCACCGGCCCTCGGCCTGGCCCGGACGCAACCTGCTCGGCTTCGCCCTCATGCGGGTGCGGGCCATGCTGCGTGACGCCGCGTCACATGACTCCACATGATCACATCTCCGGTCACGAGCACGCCCGAACAGCCGCACCCGACCCACTGGGCGCGTCCGCCCGTCCCCCGTTCCCCCTTGCCGGAGTGAGTACGTAAGTGGTTGCTGTGGCAGCCACTTGTTCCCTCACTATCGTGATCGTCTTTCTTGCGCGCTCCGGGAGCGTCAGGAGAGCGTCAGGGGATTCGGAGGGCCTCCCGGGCAGGGCGGCGGCGCGGCCGGGGCGTCAGAGCTGGTCGACGGCGGTGACGCGCAGGACGGCGGTGCCGGCGTCGTCGGAGGCGGCGAGGTCGACCTCGGCGCTGATGCCCCAGTCGTGGTCGCCGGCCGGGTCGGCGAATATCTGCCGCAGCGTCCAGCGGCCCGGTTCGGTGTTGATGATCAGAAGTCCGGGGCCGCGGGCGTCGGGGCCGGTGCCGATCTCGTCGTGGAGGTCGAAGTACGGCCGCAGCGCCCCCGCCCACCGGTCGGCGTCCCAGCCCGCGTCCGCGTCGAGCGCGCCGAGGTCTTCGTAGCGCCGCAGCGCGGCCAGCTCCACCCGGCGGAACAGCGCGTTGCGGACGAGCACCCGGAACGCGCGGGCGTTGGCGGTGACCGCCGGGGGCGGGGCGTCGACGCGCACGGGCGGCCCGTCCGGGGTGGGGCTGCGCAGCCGCTCCCACTCGTCCAGCAGGCTTGAGTCGATCTGGCGGACCAGTTCCCCCAGCCATTCGGTGAGGTCGGTCAGCTCCTCGGTCCGGGCCTCCTCGGGGACGGTCTGCCGCAGGGCCCTGTAGGCGTCGGACAGGTAGCGCAGGAGCAGCCCCTCGCAGCGGGCCAGGCCGTAGAACCCGATGTACTCGGCGAAGGTCATGGCCCGCTCGTACATGTCCCGCACCACCGACTTGGGCGCGAGCTCGTGGTCGGCGACCCACGGGTGGCCGCGCCGGTACGTCTCGAGCGCGGTGCCGAGCAGGTCCTCGAGCGGTTTGGGATAGGTGACGGCGTCCAGCAGCTCGAGGCGCTGCTCGTACTCGATGCCGTCCGCCTTCATCTGGGCGACGGCCTCGCCGCGCGCTCTGAACTGCTGGGCGGACAGGACCTGGCGGGGGTTGTCCAGGGTGGCTTCGACGACCGACACCACGTCCAGCGCGTAGTCGGGCGCGTCGCGGTCGAGCAGCTCCAGGGCGGCCAGAGCGAAGGGAGACAGCGGCTGGTTGAGGGCGAAGCCGAGCTGCAGGTCGACGGTGAGCCGGACGGTGCGTCCGGTCTCGTCCGGCACGGCGAGTCTCTCCACCACGCCGGCGGCGAGCAGCGCCCGGTAGATGGCGATGGCCCGGCGGATGTGCCGGCGCTGGGCGGGCGGGCTCTCGTGGTTGTCGGTGAGCAGCCGGCGCATGCTGGCGAAGGCGTCGCCCGGCCGATTGATCACGTTGAGGAGCATGGCGTGGCTGACAGCGAAGCTCGACGTCAGAGGCTCGGGCTCGGCGGCCACCAGNCTCGGGCTCGGCGGCCACCAGCCGCTCGAAGGTTGCCGGGCCCCAGGAGACGAATCCCTCCGGGGGCTTCCTGCGGACGACCCGCCGTCGCTTGCGCGGGTCGTCCCCTGCCTTGGCCAGGGCGCGTTCGTTCTCCACGACGTGCTCGGGCGCCTGCACGACGACCGTGCCGACGGTGTCGTAGCCGGCGCGACCGGCCCGCCCGGCGATCTGGTGGAACTCCCGGGCGCTGAGGTGGCGGGTCCGCGTCCCGTCGTACTTGGACAGCGCGGTGAACACGACCGTGCGGATCGGCACGTTGATCCCCACGCCCAGGGTGTCGGTGCCGCAGATGATCTTCAGGAGTCCTTCCTGGGCGAGCTGCTCCACCAGCCGGCGGTACTTCGGCAGCATGCCGGCATGGTGGACGCCGATGCCGTGGCGGACCAGGCGGGACAGCGTCCGGCCGAACCCGGCGGCGAACCGGAACCCGCCGATCGTCCTGGCGATGGCGTCCTTCTCCGTCCGGCTGCACACGTTGATGCTCATCAGCGACTGGGCGCGTTCCAGCGCCGACGCCTGGGTGAAGTGGACGACGTAGACCGGCGCCTGGTGGGTGCTCAGCAGCTCCTCGAGCGTCTCGTGCAGCGCGGTGGTCACGTAGTGGTGGAACAGTGGCACCGGACGCTGGGCGGAGCGGACGACGGCGGTGGGCCGGCCGGTCCGGCGGGTCAGGTCCTCCTCGAACCGGCGGACGTCCCCGAGGGTCGCCGACATGAGGACGAACTGCGTGTCCGCGAGCTCGAGCAGCGGCACCTGCCACGCCCAGCCGCGGTCCGGGTCGGCGTAGAAGTGGAACTCGTCCATCACGACCTGCCCCACGCCGGCGGCGGCCGCGTCCCGCAGGGCGATGTTGGCCAGGATCTCGGCGGTGCAGCAGATGACGGGGGCGGTCTCGTTGACGCCGGCGTCCCCGGTCATCATCCCCACGTTGCCCGGGCCGAACGTGGCGCACAGGGCGAAGAACTTCTCCGACACCAGCGCCTTGATGGGCGCGGTGTAGAAGCTGCGCCGGCCGTGGGCCATCGCGGCGAAGTGCGCGCCGATGGCCACCAGGCTCTTGCCGGACCCGGTCGGGGTGGCCACGATGACGTTGGATCCGGTCACCACCTCGATGAGGGCCTCGGCCTGGGCGGGGTACAGGGTGAGCCCCTGCTTCTGCGTCCACTCCGTGAACGCGTCGAAGATGCTGTCGGGGTCGGGATGCGGGGGCAGGTGGTCGGCGAGCGTCATGGTGCATCCGATCGTGCCCGATGAACCGGGCCGGACACCGCGCGGGCCGACGACACGACAAGGATCGCCGTACTACAAAGATCGCCGCCCTGGCCGGGGTGTGGCCCTGACCAGGGGCGGCGCGCACGAGCGGGTGACCGGGATCGAACCGGCATGGCCAGCTTGGAAGGCTGGGGCTCTGCCATTGAGCTACACCCGCGGGACGTTCCAGAGACTCTACCCCGTAGGATGGAGGAGCAACGCCACGGGGCGTAGCGTAGTGGCTAGCGCGCCTGCTTTGGGTGCAGGAGATCGGGAGTTCGAGTCTCCCCGCCCCGACCGGTAATCTCGGCGCGTCCATCCGATCCACCGCCGCATCAGGAGTTAGCCGCGCCGTGAAGGCCACCAAGGAAACCCTTAGTCCCACCCGGGTCAAGCTGACCGTCGAGGTGCCCTTCGACGAGCTCAAGCCCTCTGTCGACGCCGCCTACCGCAAACTCGCGCGGGACGTCCGGGTTTCCGGCTTCCGGCCGGGCAAGGTGCCGCCGCGCATCCTCGACCAGCGCCTCGGCCGGGGGACGATCCTGGAGGAGGCCATCCACAGCGCACTGCCCCGGTTCTACACCGACGCGGTGCGCCAGGAGGAGGTCGACGTCCTCTCGCAGCCCGAGGTCGACATCAGCTCGTTCGCCGACGGCGCCCCGCTGGTGTTCACCGCCGAGGTGGACGTCCGCCCGGAGATCGCCCTGCCGGAGTACGGCACCGTTGAGATCACCGTCGACGCTGCCGAGGTCACCGAGGAGCAGGTCCAGGCCCATCTGACGACGCTGCGGGAGCGGTTCGCCGTCCTCGGGCCGGTGGAGCGGCCGGTCCAGGCCGGTGACTTCATCTCGCTCGACCTGACCGCGACCGTCGACGGGGAGACCGTCGAGGGCGCCGACGCCGCTGGCCTGTCGTACGAGGTCGGCAGCGGCGATCTCGTCGAGGGCCTCGACGAGGCGATCACCGGTGCCTCCGAGGGCGAGAGCCGGACGTTCCAGACCGAGCTGTTGGCCGGGGAGCACGCCGGGAAGTCGGCCGAGGTCACGGCGACCGTCCGCGGCGTCAAGGAGCGTGAGCTGCCCGAGCTCGACGACGACTTCGCGACCACCGCCAGCGAGTTCGACTCGCTGGCGGAGCTGCTCGAGGACGTCCGGGCGAGCCTCGGCCAGGGAGCCCGGCTCAACCAGCTCAACCAGGCCCGGGAGCGCATCCTTGACGATCTGATCGAGCGGCTCGACGTGCCGGTGCCGGAGGCGGTCCTCGACAGCGAGGTCGAGGCCCGCGAGCACCGCCTCTCCCACGAGCTTGAGCGCCTCGGCCTCGAGCGGGCCGCCTACCTGGAGTCGCTCGGCCAGAGCGAGCAGGAGTACCTCGACGAGCTGCGGCGGCTGGCCGCGCGAGCGTTGCGCTCCCAGTTCATCCTGGACGCGGTGATCAATATCGAACAGATCGGCGTCGAGCAGGGCGAGCTGATGGAGCAGATCATCGGCCGGGCGCAACGCGCGGGCCTGAGCCCGGAGGTCTTCGCCCAGCAGATCTCCCAGGGCGAGGGGCTTGCCTCGATCATGGCGGACACCCTGCGCGGCAAGGCTCTCACCTTCCTGCTGGAGCAGGTGAAGGTCGTTGACGCCGAGGGCAACGCGGTGGAGCTGGACCTGCCCCGCCGGCCGGAGCCGGCGGTCGATGCCGCCGACGCCGACGCCGATGCCGCCGACGCCGATGCCGGCAGCGCCTACGACGCCGATGTCGACGATGCCGACGGCGATGCCCGCGATGACGATGACGACGACGAGGTGGCCGGTGGCACCCAGGTCGGCCCCACACCCGGCGTCTGAGCGTCCCGGCACCACCTGACTGGCCGTCGCCGGGTGGACGAGGACCGTCCGGGGGTTGACCCGGTGCCTCGTCCGCCCGACCGGTACCTGGCCCCGCCCGGCTGGTAGCGCCCGACTGGTAGCCGGCCCCCGGGGCCTTGGCCGGCCGTCCGTCCGGCGTCTGTATGATACCTCGATGTCCGAATTGATCAGATTTCGGACTGGCCGGCCCTCACGCCCAGCGCGAACATCGAGCGTGAACTCCCGGAACCGACGCGAGTCACAGATAGTGTCGAGCCGGTCAGATCAACCGCCGCCAGCGCGAGGAAGCCGAGGAGCTAACCGTGAGTGATATCGCAGCCCCGAGCCTGGCAGTCCCGCAGCTTCGCTCGCCGGGGTCGAACGGGGCCGGTTTCGAGGAGCAGGTCTTCAACCGCCTGCTGCGCGAACGGATCATTTTCCTGGGCTCGGTGGTCGAGGACCAGATCGCCAACACGATCATCGGCCAGCTCCTGCTGCTCAGCGCCGAGGATCCGAATCGGGACATCTCCCTGTACATCAATTCCCCCGGCGGCTCGGTCAGCGCGGGCATGGCGATCTACGACGTCATGCAGTATGTCGAGAACGACATCGTGACGGTGGCTCTTGGCCTTGCCGCGTCGATGGGCCAGTTCCTCCTGTGCGCGGGCACGGCGGGCAAGCGCTACTCGCTGCCGCACACAAGGATCATGATGCACCAGCCCTCCGGTGGTATCGGAGGCACCGCGTCCGACATCGCGATCCAGGCCGAGCAGATGCTCTACACCAAGCGGATGATGCAGGAGCGGATCGCGTTCCACACCGGCCAGCCCGTCGAGCAGATCGAGCGGGACTCCGACCGCGACCGTTGGTTCACGGCCGCGGAGGCCAAGGACTACGGATTCGTCGACCATGTGGTATCGCAGGCCCGCCAGGTGCCCAGCGAGAGCGCGGTCAGCTAGCCCCGGTCGAGCTGGGCCGTCCTGGTGGACGTCGACCGCGCGGATCGATCGACATCCACCAGGCCACCACCCACCGGACCGGCTCGAAGAACACGCGGGACGCTCAGCCCGCACCGTCGAATCTGCCACCGATCATCACAAGCCGTCGGGGAGGCACCCGGACATGAACCAGACGATCACCGGTCAGGGCGACACCAGCCGTCAACCCGTCAGCCGATACGTCCTGCCGCGCGTCATCGAGCGGACCAGCCGGGGCGAGATCGCTCTCGATCCCTACGAGAAGCTCCTGCGCGAGCGCATCATCTTCCTGGGTGTGCAGATCGACGACACGTCCGCCAACGACGTGATGGCGCAGCTGCTGTTCCTGGAGTCCGAGGACCCGGACCGCGACATCTCGATCTATATCAATTCGCCGGGCGGTTCCTTCACCGCGCTGACGGCGATCTACGACACCATGCAGTTCGTCCGGCCCGACATCCAGACGATCTGCATGGGGCAGGCGGCATCGGCCGCCTCGGTGCTGCTCGCCGCCGGCACCCCGGGCAAGCGTTTCGGGCTGGAGAACAGCCGCATCCTGCTGCACCAGCCGTCCGGGCAGGGCGAGGGCCAGTCCAGTGACCTGGAGATCCAGGCTCGGGAGATCCTGCGGATGCGTGCGCTGCTGGAGCGGATATACGCCCAGCACACCGGCCGCAGCGAGGAGGAGATCCGCCGGGACATCGAGCGGGACAAGATACTCAGCGCGGCCGAGGCCAAGGAGTACGGGCTGATCGACGAGGTCATCTCGACGCGCAAGTCCTCCCAACTGGCAGCCGCTCCGTCGGCCACCCGGTAGCGACCCCCGGCGCGGCGAAAACCATGACTGCGTTGCTTTCGCCCCCCGGACGGCCGGGGGAGCTGGGCACCGCGCGGCCGGCGGGCCAGC
>NZ_JWIO01000014.1:133757-141087 GCF_001017755.1 Protofrankia coriariae | reverse complement strand
CGGGCCAGCCCCGCCGGCCCGCCGCGGTGGGCAGCCCCGGGTGTCCGGGGCGCGGAAGGCATGCGATCGTGTTGCCCCCGGCCGTCCGTGGGGGCGTCCGAGGCTGTTTCACCACGATGTCGGGCGTGTATCGGGCGGCAGGTGATCAAATGGACGGCCGGTCGGCGCGGTGGCTGCCGTGCCCACGGCGTGCCCGGGCTCAATCCGTACGGCGCGGGCGTCCGCGGACGCGGCCGCCGGACCGTGGGCTGATCTGCGCGAGCCGCGCGATAGAGCTCTCACCGGGCGTCTGTACGGGGTACGGTCCCCACACGAGGATGTGACGGCCATCAGCCCGATGTCGCCGGCATGTGCAACAGTCGGTAACGCGGGCAGGATAGTAACAGACAGGCGACGACTGGGCGGCCAGACCGCCCCTGACCTGCAGGCGACACCATCGTCTGGACGAAGGGACTGAGTCCTCGGTGGCACGCATAGGTGACGGCGGCGACCTGCTCAAGTGCTCGTTCTGCGGCAAGTCCCAGAAACAGGTGAAGAAGCTCATCGCCGGGCCCGGTGTCTACATCTGCGACGAGTGCATCGATCTCTGCAACGAGATCATTGAGGAGGAGCTGTCGGAATCCTCCGATCTCAAGTGGGACGAGCTGCCGAAGCCCCGCGAGATCTACGAGTTTCTGGACAGCTACGTCGTCGGCCAGGAGCAGGCCAAGAAGACCCTGTCGGTTGCCGTCTACAACCATTACAAGCGGGTCCAGGCCGGTGGGGCCGGCGGCGACGCCAAGGGTGACGTGGAGCTCGCCAAGAGCAACATCCTGCTGCTGGGGCCCACCGGCTGCGGCAAGACACTGCTCGCGCAGACTCTCGCCCGGATGCTCAACGTCCCGTTCGCGATCGCGGACGCGACGGCGCTCACCGAGGCCGGTTACGTGGGCGAGGATGTCGAGAACATCCTGCTCAAACTCATCCAGGCCGCCGACTACGATGTCAAGAAGGCCGAGACCGGCATCATCTACATCGACGAGGTCGACAAGATCGCGCGTAAGTCGGAGAACCCGAGTATCACCCGGGACGTCTCCGGCGAGGGGGTTCAGCAGGCGCTGCTGAAAATACTGGAGGGGACGACCGCGAGCGTGCCGCCCCAGGGTGGTCGCAAGCACCCCCACCAGGAATTCATCCAGATAGACACCACAAATGTCCTGTTCATCGTGGGTGGAGCTTTTGCCGGGCTTGACCGTATCATCGACGCGCGCATCGGCAAGAAATCCCTGGGATTCCGGGCGGTTCTGCACGGGAAGGACGATCCGGACGCCGCGAAGGTCTTCTCCGACGTCATGCCGGAGGACCTGCTCAAGTACGGGATGATTCCCGAGTTCATCGGCCGCCTGCCCATGATCACCAGCGTCTCGAACCTCGACCGGGAAGCGTTGATCCGCATTCTCACCGAGCCGAAGAACGCGCTGGTCCGGCAGTACAAGAAACTGTTCGAGCTGGACGGGGTCGACCTCGACTTCACCGCGGACGCCCTCGACGCGATCGCGGACCAGGCGATCCTGCGCGGGACCGGCGCCCGCGGGCTACGCGCGATCATGGAAGAGGTCCTGTTGTCGGTCATGTACGACATCCCCAGCCGCAAGGACGTCGCCCGGGCCGTGGTGACGCGCGAGGTCGTCCTGGAACACGTCAACCCGACGCTGGTGCCGCGCGACCGTGACGTCGCCTCGTCCAAGCGGACCCCTCGCCAGGAGAAGTCGGCCTGACGTGGGGGCGGACGACGCCGGCCCGGGCGGCGCGGGCCCGAGCGACGAGGGTCTGCTGAGCGACGACGGCGGTCTCGCCCGGGTCGAGAAGGCCCTGGCCGGACGTTTCCCGCACCGCATGCTCCCGGACCTCGACCGCATGCGTGACCTTGTCGACCTGCTGGGCCAGCCGCAGCGGGCCTACCCGTCGATCCACCTGACCGGGACCAACGGCAAGACCTCCACCGCCCGGATGGCGGACTCGCTGCTGCGCGCGTTCGGGATCAGACCCGGCCGGTACACCTCCCCGCATCTGGAGAGCGTCACCGAACGCATCAGCCTGGACGGCCGGCCCGCCGTGCCGGAGGTCTTCACCCGGGCCTACGACGACGTCATCGCGTACGCGGAGCTCGTCGACGGCCGGCATCCGGAGCGGGTCACCTTCTTCGAGCTGCTGACCGCGATGGCCTTCTCCGCGTTCGCGGACGCGCCGGTCGACGTCGCCGTCGTCGAGGTCGGGATGGGCGGGACCTGGGACGCGACCAACGTCATCGACGCCGGAGTGGCGGTCGTGACCCCGATCTCCATCGACCATCCGGAGCTCGGGGACACCCCGGAGGCGGTGGCGGCGGAGAAGGCCGGGATCATTCATCCGGGCGCGCTCGTCGTGCTCGCCCAGCAGCCGCTGCCGGCCGCCGAGGTGCTGCTGCGCCGGTGCGCCGAGGTGGGGGCGACAGTGGCGCGGGAGGGGCTGGAGTTCGGGGTACTCGGCCGCACCATCGCCGTCGGCGGTCAGGCGATTACTATCCGTGGTCTCGGCGGTGTCTACGAGGACCTGTTCCTGCCGTTGCACGGGCAGCATCAGGCGCACAACGCCGCATGCGCGCTGGTGGCCGTCGAGAGCTTCCTCGGCGGCGGCCGGGAGCCGCTCGACATCGACGCGGTGCGCGCCGGCTTCGCCCAGGCCGACTCCCCGGGACGCCTGGAGGTGGTCCGCCGCTCGCCCACGGTGCTGCTGGACGGCGCGCACAACCTCGCGGGCGCGCGGGCGCTCGTCCAGGCGCTGGACGAGGAGTTCGGCTTCGACCGCCTTGTCGGCGTCGTGGGGATGCTCGCCGACAAGGACGCTGCCGGCATCCTCGCCGCCCTCGAACCGGTGCTGCACGACGTTGTCGTCACCCAGAGCGGATCACCACGGGCGATGCCCGTCGACGACCTCGCGGCGGTCGCGGTGGACGTCTTCGGCCCCGACCGGGTGGAGGTCGCCGTCCGCCTGGACGACGCCCTCGATGCCGGCGTCCGGCTGGCCGAGCGGGACGGTGACCTCGGCGGCGCCGGGGTCGTGGTGACCGGATCGTTGGTGACGGTGGGGGAGGCTCGGCACCTGCTGCGTCGCTGACGGGTAGGTTGACCGGCACCCGCTGGTCGACGTCTGCTGGCCGGTAGATGTCGACCGGCAGAAGTTGACCGGTAGATGTCAGCTGGTAGATGTTGCCAGTGAGCCGAACGTGGCGTGGCGGTGGATAACGTGGCGTGGCGGTGGATAAGGTCCACAGCAGCCGTCGGAGGACCGCGGCTGTCCACGCGAGCAGCTAGGAGAAGGAGTTCCGTGTCCGTCGAACGCACCCTCGTTCTGGTCAAGCCCGATGGCGTCAGCCGTGGCCTCGTCGGCGAGGTCGTCGGCCGGCTGGAACGCAAGGGGCTGACCCTGGTCGCCCTCGAACTGCGCACCCTTCAGCGCTCGGTCGCCGAGACCCACTACGGCGAGCATGCAGCCAAGCCGTTCTTCGGCGAGCTGGTCGACTTCATCGTCTCCGGCCCGCTGGTCGCGCTGGTGGCCGAGGGCCCACGGGCGGTCGAGGCGGCGCGTGGCCTGATCGGCGCCACCGACCCGGTCAAGGCCACCCCGGGATCCCTGCGCGGCGACTACGCCCTGGAGATCGGGCAGAACCTCGTCCACGGCTCCGACTCGCCCGAGTCCGCCAAGCGCGAGATCGACCTGTTCTTCCCGGGGCTGAGCTGACGGTTGGTTCCGCTCGGCCCGCGGACCCGCTCCGGCCCTGAGAACGGAGGCCGGGTGTGGCGCATCGGCGGCGTGCTGCCCACCGGAGCGCCACACCCGACGGGTGGGTGTCCAAGTTCGTACGGGTCTGGTTCATGCAGGTTACATTCGTGAGGGTTACGCAATGTTGTTACTCCGGGCGCCTTCATCGGGTTGTCTCAGGTAGCATCTTTGCTACTCCGAGTGTTAGAACTGATCGTACGGGTCGGGGCTGACAGGCCTGGTGACCCGGCGTGGCAGGTGAACCGTCGCACGCCACGTATCCGCACACCTACGGCAGGCTCGAGGGGCCCGGTTTACGCTCTTTGGTGTCTGCAACAGCAGGTATCTGCAACAGCGTCTCTACTGGATTGCCGGACTACTGGACTATTGGATGGGGCTCGTCGAACAAGCAGTGGACACGACATCGTTACGGACACCGCCTGCCTTGCACACCCCGCACAGCCTGCGTGCGCACCCAGACCCCACACCCGGGAAGGCCGGCATCCGACGATGTCCAGTTCGCTGTCGTTCCTAGGCCGTGACATGGCCGTGGATCTTGGCACCGCCAACACCCTCGTCTACGTCCGTGGCCGCGGAATCGTCCTGAACGAACCCAGCGTGGTCGCGATAAACACCACCACGACAGGCATCCTCGCCGTCGGGACCGAGGCGAAGCGGATGATCGGCCGCACGCCCGGCAACGTCGTCGCGATCCGTCCGCTCAAGGACGGCGTCATCGCGGATTTCGACACCACCGAGCGCATGCTGCGCTACTTCATCCAGAAGGTCCATCGGCGCCGGCACTTCGCCAAGCCGCGGCTGGTCGTCTGCGTCCCCTCCGGTATCACCGGGGTCGAGCAGCGGGCGGTGAAGGACGCCGGCTACCAGGCCGGCGCGCGCAAGGTCTACATCATCGAGGAGCCGATGGCCGCGGCCATCGGAGCCGGTCTGCCCGTGCACGAACCCACCGGCAACATGGTGGTCGATATCGGCGGCGGCACCACCGAGGTGGCGGTGATCTCCCTCGGCGGGATCGTGACCAGCCAGTCCATCCGGACCGCCGGGGACGAACTGGACACGGCCATCATCTCCTACGTCAAGAAGGAGTATTCGCTCATGCTCGGTGAGCGGACGGCGGAGGAGATCAAGATGGCCATCGGTTCCGCGCACAAGATGTCGGACGAGCCGAGCGCCGAGATCCGCGGCCGGGACCTGGTCTCGGGTCTGCCCAAGACCATCGTCGTCACCGCGGAGGAGATCCGTAAGGCGATCGAGGAGCCGGTGAACGCGGTCATCGACGCGGTCAAGGTCACGCTCGACAAGTGCCCCCCGGAGCTCTCCGGCGACATCATGGACCGCGGGATCGTGCTGACCGGTGGCGGAGCGCTCCTGCGCGGACTGGACGAACGCCTGCGCCACGAGACCGGCATGCCGATCCACATAGCCGACAACCCGCTGCACTCGGTCGCCATGGGCTCCGGCAAGTGTGTGGAGGAGTTCGAGGCGTTGCAGCAGGTACTCATCTCCGAGCCCCGTCGCTGACCGTCCGCAGGCACGGGGGATCTCTTCAGGTACGGAGGCCGGTGGTGGGACGTGACACCCGGCGTTCCCGCATGATCATAATCGTGTTGCTCGTCGTGGCCTTTACTCTGATCACCATCGACTACCGTTCGAGCGAGCGTTCGTCCGGCGTGCGCGGTGCCCTGCGCGAGGCGTTCGGCGGGGTCGAGGGGGCGGTCAGCACGGTCACCCGTCCGATCGGGCGCACCCTGTCCGCGCTGGCCCATCCCAACCGGTACCAGAAACGCGCGGATGCCCTCGCCGCGGAAAACGCCGAGCTGCGCCGGCGCCTCGCCGAGGACGAGGAGGTGCGGCGGCAGGCCGCGGCGCTGTCCAGCCTGCGGCTGCTCGCCGACAGGGGAGAGTACACGATCATTCCGGCCAGGGTCGTGGCGATCGGTGACATCACGGGGACGGACTGGACGGTCACGATCAACGCCGGCAGCGCCGACGGCATCGCCCCGGACAGGCTGGTGATCAACAATGACGGGCTGGTCGGCACCGTCCTGACCGCCACCGCCCACACCGCCGTGGTCCGGCTGGTCTCCAGCCCGGCCAGCCACGTCGGCGCCCGGCTGGAGAACACCAGGCTGCTCGGCGCGGTGACCGGCCGGGGCACCTCCGGCAGCCTGACCTTCACCCTCTACGACGCCACCCTCCAGGTGAAGACGGGCGATCGTCTGGTGACGTTCGGCAGCGTCGACTATGCCGGCGGGGTGCCGATCGGCGTCGTCACCAAGGTCCTGGACTCCGGCGGGGGGCTCTCGCACTCGGCCGAGGTCACCACCTTCGCCGCCCTGGGCTCACTGGACCTCGTCGGCGTCGTCGTCGGCCGACCCGCCACCGATCCGGGCGACCGGCTGCTGCCACCACGTCCGATACCGCCGCCGACCGCCGCGCCGCCGGCTGCCACGCCGTCCCGGCCACCGGCCACCGCGTCGCCGTCGCCAGGCCTGCCCGTGCGGATCTCCCCGACAGCGACGCTCGCCCCCGCGGCGAGGACGTCCACCGGCTGAGGCGGGATCATGTGGGACACGGGTACGCGCGCGGCCGAGCCGCGGGGCAGGATCGTCGTGGTCACCGTCGCCGTGATGGCCGTCCTGATCGTGCTGCAGGTGTCCGTCATCGCCGCGCTGCGCCTGCCGCTGGGCAGCCCCGACATCGTCCTGGTCGTGCTCTGCTTCGTGGCGCTGTGCCAGGGACCCGTCACCGGCGCGGTCGTCGGCTTCAGCGTCGGCGTGCTCGCGGACCTGCTCTCCACACACGTCCTCGGCCAGACCGCGATGGTCTTCTCGCTGGTCGGGTACGGGGTGGGGCTCGTCGGCGAGGAGACCGACCGGTCGGCCTACCTGCCGCTGGCCGTCGCCGCCGCCGCGTCGGCGCTCGGGACGGCCGGTCACGCCGCGATGGCCGGCATCATCGGCCAGCCGAGCCTGACCGGTACCCAGACGCTGCTGCGCGCGCTCGGCGCGGCGCTCTACGCGCTGGTGCTGACCCCGGTCGTCTTCCCGCTGGTCACCGCCGGGCTGCGGCGCCTGCACAGGGAGCAGATGTGATCGGGGGACGAGCGCGACGGCCGGGCCCCCCGGAGGAGTCCCTGGACGACCGCATTCGGGTGCGGCTGGTCGTCCTGCGCGTCCTGGCGGTATCCCTGCTGATCACACTTGGTGCCCGGCTGTGGACCCTGCAGATACTCGACGGTGACCACTACCGCCATCTCGCCGAGACCAACCGGGTCCGTGAGGTCGTCACCCCGGCGATCCGTGGCCTGATCGTGGACGACCAGGGGCGGCCCCTCGTCCGTAACCGGACCTCCCTGGTCATATCGGTGAACCGATCGGTCACCGACCGGCAGAAGGACTCCGGACAGGCCGTGCTGGAGCGGCTGTCAGGTGTGATCGGGACGCCCGTCGCCGACGTCAGGGCGCGCATCCAGTTCTGCTCCGCCACGGTGAAGCCGCCGTGCTGGAACGGCTCGCCCTACCAGCCG
>NZ_JWIO01000014.1:132087-133752 GCF_001017755.1 Protofrankia coriariae | reverse complement strand
GCTCGCCCTACCAGCCGGTCCCGGTGGCCAAGGACGTCTCCGCGCAGCAGGCACTGGCGATCATCGAACATCCCGACCGGTTCCCCGGGGTCTCGGCCGACCTGCAGGCCGTGCGCGAGTACCCCCAGGGCTCCCTGGCCGCGCACGAGCTGGGATATCTCAGCCCTGTCACCCAGAAGCAGCTCGACGCCGACGGCGCCAGCAAGGGATACCACCAGAACAGCCTGGTCGGTGTCGCCGGCCTGGAGAACACCTACGACACGGACCTGCGGGGCGCCGACGGCGTGCAGCGGCTCGAGGTCGACCGGTTCGGGCGCGTCGCGGGCACCGCGTCGGCCACCGCGCCGCGCAGCGGTGACAACCTCGTGCTCTCGCTCGACACCGGCGTCCAGCAGGCGGTTGAGCAGACCCTGCAGAAGACCCTGGACTCCCTCGGCGGCGAGCGGGCGCGCACCGCCTCCGGTGTCGTGCTCGACGCGAAGACCGGTCGCGTGATCGCCATGGCGAGCCTGCCCTCCTACGACCCGTCGGTCTTCGTCGGGGGCGTCTCCGAAGCCGACTACAGGGCACTGTCCGACCAGGCCAACGGGATTCCGCTGCTGTCGCGGGCGTACCAGGGCTCGAGCGCGCCAGGGTCGACGTTCAAGCCGGTGTCGACCCTGACCGCGCTGACCAACCTCAGCGCGTCGACCACCAAGAAGTACGACTGCGCGCCCAGCCTGCAGATCGGCACCCAGACCTTCCACAACTTCGAGGGGTCGTCCGCCGGGCCGGTCACCCTCCACCAGGCCCTGGTCATCTCCTGCGACGTCATCTTCGACCAGTTCGCCTACGAGGCATGGCTGGCCGACGGCGGGCTGCGCAACGGGCGCGGACCATACCGGGATCCCGACGAGTACTTCGTCAGGATGGCCCGCGCCCTGGGGTTCGGTAGCCGCACCGGCATCGACCTGCCGGGCGAGACAGCGGGGTCGGTCGTCGACCGGGCCGGCGCGAAGGCGATCTGGGAGGAGCTGAAGGACTCCTACTGCCGCCGGGCCCGCAACGGCTACCCGGAGGTCACCGACCCGGCCAAGGCCGAGCGGTTCCGCCGCTACGCAGCCGAGGCGTGCGTCGACGGCTACCTGTACAACGGAGGCGCGGCGGTCCAGTTCGCGATCGGGCAGGGCCAGTACCTGTCGGTCAGCCCGTTGCAGCTCGCGGCCGCCTACGCCGCCATCGCCAACGGCGGGACGCTGTACCAGCCCAGCCTGGCCAAGGCGGTGATGGCCCCGGACGGCCGCGTCGTACGGGCCATCGAGCCCAGGGTCGCAGGCAGGCTTCCGGTCGCGCCCGACTCGCTGGCCTACATTCGCAACGCCCTGCACGGGGTGACCAGCGAGGGCGGCGGGACCGCGACCGGGGTGTTCGCGGACTGGCCGAACGACACCATCCCGATCGCGGGCAAGACCGGTACCGCCGAGGTGGAGGGGGCCGGGGACACCTCCTGGTTCGCCTCGTTCGCGCCCGCGAACGACCCGCAGTTCGTCGTCGTCGTGACCGTCCCGGACTCCGGGACCGGCGCCGAGTACGCGGCTCCGGCCGTCAAGGCCATCTACCAGAGCATCTACGGCATCGGACGCCCCGCGGCGCTCGCCGACGGCAGGCCGCCGTCGCAACTGCCCC
>NZ_JWIO01000014.1:117734-132072 GCF_001017755.1 Protofrankia coriariae | reverse complement strand
GGCCGCCGCCGGTGCGACTGCCAGCGGTACCGCGTCGGCGCCGGCCGCCATCCCGGGTACCACCATCCTGGGCGCCAGCATCCCGGATAGCACGGTCCAGGACGTGTCGGTTCAGAGGATCGCTGCCGTGGCCGCCGGCCCGGCCCCCGTGGGTGGGACCGCCGTCCATGCGGCCGTGGCGCCCGCGGCCGTCACAGGCGCGGTGACCGCCTCCGTCCGCGGGCCACCCGACGTCCCCCCGAGCCCCGGGGCTCCCGCCAGCGCTGGTTCCGGCTGACGTCGAGGGCCCCCGGGTCACCCGCTCTTCTATCGGCGATCATGGATGGAGGGTTCATGACGAGCCCGACGGCCCTGCGTTCGTCCCCGGTTCCACCGCGCGGCAGGATCGGCCAGCTGCGAGACCGGGCGTCGGGCCGGCACTCCCCGCTGCGCCGGCTGGACTGGCCGCTGCAGATCTCCGTGATCATGCTGGCGGTGCTCGGGGCGCTGCTGGTATGGTCCGCCACCCGGCAGCGCGAGACCGAGAGCGGTGGCGACCCACAGATATTCCTCAAGCGCCACCTGCTCAACCTGGCCATCGGGCTGGTACTCGCGGGCGTGGCGACCCTCGTCGACTATCGCATTCTGCGGGCATATGCGCCGTTCGTGTACCTGGGATCACTGCTCGGTCTGGTCGCCGTTCTGCTGGTGGGCTCGACGATAAACGGGGCACACTCCTGGATCGTCCTGCCGGCCGGTTTCCAGCTGCAGCCCTCGGAATTCGCCAAGGTGGCACTCATCCTCGGGATGGCGATGATTCTCGGGGAGAAACACGACGACCGCGACACCGGTATCCGGCTCAACCCCGGCCACCAGGACGTCATTCTGGTGCTCGCGCTGGCGGCCGTGCCGATGGCACTCATCATGATGCAGCCGGACTTCGGCACCGTCATGGTGTTCGTGTTCGTCATTCTCGGCATGCTCGCGGTCAGCGGCGCCCCGAGCCGATGGGTGATCGGGCTCATCCTGTGCGGGGTCCTCTTCGGCGCGGCCATCCTGCAGTTCCATCTGCTCAAGCCGTACCAGGAGGCGCGCCTGACCGAGTTCGTCCGGGACAACCAGAACACCTCGTCGACCGGCTACAACGTCGACCAGGCCATGACGGCGATCGCCAACGGCGGCCTGACCGGCCGCGGCCTGTTCAGCGGGACGCAGACCCAGGGCCAGTTCGTGCCCGAGCAGCAGACCGACTTCGTCTTCACGGTCGCCGGGGAGGAGTTGGGTTTTCTCGGCGCCGGCGGGGCCCTGGTGCTGCTCGGCGTGGTGCTGTGGCGGGCGTTGTCGATCGCGTTCGACTCCGGCGACACCTTCGGGACGATGATCGCTACTGGGGTGGTGTGCTGGTTCGCGTTCCAGATGTTCGTCAACATCGGGATGACCCTGGGGGTCATGCCGGTGACGGGGCTGCCCCTGCCGTTCCTGTCCTACGGAGGGTCGTCGATGTTCGCGAACCTGCTGGCGGTCGGCCTGTTGCAGAACGTCCGGCTCCGATCCCGTTCAGACCCCTACGCCCTGTAGCGCCCCTATGCCTTGTAGTCGCCCGATAGGGCCGGTGCAGTCGCCTGGTAGGGCGGGTCCGACGGGCTCGCGGCCAGTCGGGCTCACCGGCCGTCGGTCGTGCCCGTCGGTCGTCCGTCGGTTGTCCATTGATTGTCCGTCGATCGGTCGGCGGCCGGTGACCATGTGCTGGCCGGCGTGTGTGCCGTAGGCTCGCGGACATGTCCGGACAGTCGCTGTTCCCTCGCCTGGAACCGTTGTTGCCGCGGGTCCGCAAACCCGTGCGCTACCTCGGCGGCGAAGGAAATTCCCAGGTCAAGCCCTGGGATGACGCGCTGGTTCGCTGGTGCCTGATGTATCCCGACGCCTACGAGGTCGGCCTTCCCAACCAGGGCGTCCAGATCCTCTACGAGATCCTCAACGAGCAGCCGGACGTCCTGGCCGAACGCACCTACTCGGTCTGGTCGGACCTGGAGGAGCTGCTGCGCGAGCACGGCATCCCCCAGTTCACCGTGGACGCCCACCGCGCGGTCGGTGACTTCGACCTGCTGGGGGTGAGCTTCGCCACAGAGCTCGGTTACACCAACCTGCTGACCGCCCTGGACCTCGCGGGCATCCCGCTGTACGCCACCGACCGGGACGAGCGGCATCCGATCGTCATCGCGGGTGGGCACGCGGCGTTCAACCCCGAGCCGATCACGGCCTTCGTCGACGCGGTCGTCCTCGGCGACGGTGAGCAGGCGGTCCTGGAGATCACCGACGTCGTCCGTGCCTTCAAGACCGCCGCGCGTCCCGGCGGGCGGACGGAGCTGCTCATGCGGCTGGCCCGGCGCGGGCTGGTCTACGTGCCGTCCTTCTACGACGTGGACTACCGGCCGGACGGCCGGATCCGCGCGGTCACCCCGAACCGTCCCGGGGTGCCGGCCCGGCCGGCCAAGCACACCGTGAGCAACCTGGATGCCTGGCCGTACCCGAAGGCGCCGCTGGTTCCGCTGGCGGAGACCGTCCACGAGCGGATGAGCGTGGAGATATTCCGCGGCTGCACGCGTGGCTGCCGCTTCTGTCAGGCCGGGATGATCACCCGTCCGGTCCGGGAGCGCAGTATCGACACCATCGGCGAGATGGTCGCCCAGGGCCTGGCGGCCTCCGGATTCACCGAGGTCGGGCTGCTGTCGCTGTCCAGCGCCGACCACACCGAGATCGGTGAGATCGCCAAGGGCCTGGCCGACCGGTACGAGGGCACCCACACCTCGCTCAGCCTGCCCTCGACCCGGGTGGACGCGTTCAACGTCACGCTGGCCAACGAGTTCTCCCGCAACGGCCGTCGCAGCGGGCTGACTTTCGCTCCGGAAGGCGGGTCCGAACGGCTGCGCAGGGTCATCAACAAGATGGTCAGCGAGGAGGACCTGATCCGCACGGTCAGCACCGCCTACGCCCAGGGCTGGCGGCAGGTGAAGCTGTACTTCATGTGCGGCCTGCCCACCGAGACCGACGAGGACGTGCTGGCGATCGCGGGCCTCGCCCGCGAGGTGATCAGGGCCGGGCGGCGGGCCAGCGGGCACCGCGACATCCGCTGCACGGTGTCGATCGGCGGCTTCGTGCCCAAGGCGCACACGCCGTTCCAGTGGGCGGCCCAGGCCTCCCACGAGGTCACCGACGCCCGGCTGCGGCTGCTGCGCGACGCCATTCGCGGCGACCGGGAGGTGGGGCGGGCGATCGGTTTCCGCTACCACGACGGCCGTCCGGGCATGATCGAGGGCCTGCTCGCCCGCGGTGACCGCCGGGTTGGCGCGGTGATCGAACGGGTATGGCGCGACGGTGGCCGGTTCGACGGATGGAGTGAGCACTTCTCCTTCGAGCGTTGGGAGAAGGCCTGCGTCGAGGTGCTGGAGCCGTTGGGGGTCTCCCTCGACTGGTTCACCACCCGTGAGCGCGACGAGCGCGAGGTACTGCCCTGGGACCACCTGGACTCCGGCCTCGACCGTGACTGGCTGTGGTCGGACTGGCAGGAGGCGCTGCGCGGGGCCGAACTGGACGACTGCCGCTGGACTCCCTGCTACGACTGCGGGGTCTGCCCGACCATGGGCACGCAGACCCAGATCGGCCCGACCGGCCGGATCCTCCTGCCGCTCGTGTCGACCGGGCCGAGCCGGCCCGGCGGTTCCAGCGGCCCCAGCGGTTCGGGTAGCCCCGGCAGGTCGGCCGATGCCGCGGCGTCCTGAGGGCCCGCCCCCGCCACCGGTCGTCGCGCGGGTGCGGGTGCGGTTCGCCAAGCGGGGGCGGCTGCGTTTTCTGTCCCACCGGGACGTCGCACGGACCTTCGAGCGTGCCCTGCGGCGCGCGGACGTCCCGATGGCGTACTCCGCGGGCTTCAGCCCACATCCGCGCATCTCCTGGTTGGGCGCCGCCCCCACGGGCGCCGCCAGCGAGGCCGAGTACGTCGAGCTCGCCCTGGCCGACCATCGCCAGCCCCGGGCGCTGGGGGAGGTGCTGGACGCGGCCCTGCCGGCCGGGCTGGACGTGGTGGCCTGCGCGCCGGCGACCGCGACACCGCTGGCGGAGCTGGTGGACGCGTCGCACTGGTGGATCCGGTTGCCAGGTGTCGCGCCCACCGCGCTGGCCGCCGCCGTCGAGGCGCTGCTCGCCCGTGACCTGGTCGAGGTGGAGCGGGTCACCAAGGACGGACATCGGCGCTTCGATGCCCGTCAGGCAGTGGTCTTGATGGTTTGCCGTGCGGAGAACGACACGTGTGCGATACTGGATACGGTTGTGCGGCACACGACGCCCGCCGTACGACCCGACGACATGCTGACCGCCCTCTGTGTGGTCGCCGGCCTCCGGCCGTCAGTACCACCCGAACCGCTACGGCTCGGGCAAGGTCGGCTGCTGGCGGATGGCACCGTGGCGGATCCGCTCATGCCGGACCGCGACGACGCGGAACGGCTGGTCGGCCGAATCGATGCGTGATGCAGGGTGTCGCAGGATTCGCCGGTGGTACGCCGCCGGACCGAGACAGTGGTTCCTGAGCGGTCGCGACTGTGACAGCAGCGCGCCCGGGGACCCCGAGAGGCTTCATAACCCGTGCCCGAAGACATTTTCACAGGCTCCGATGAGACACCTACCACGCGTCCAGCACCGAGACGGCGGCGCGCTGCCGGACGATCAGCCGGACCCCCGCCCGAGATCCTGACCGGAGACGGGGCCGAAACCGCCGTCGACATCAGCGCGGAGGTCCCGACCGAGTCACCTGCCACGACCGAGTCGTCCGGTACGTCGTCGTCGCCGGACGAGCCGGTAGCCGTCAGCGACGTGGCCAGCGAGCCGGCCACCGCGAGAACCGATCCGCCGGAACCGGCAGCCGTGCCGTCGACGACGGCGCCGTCAACACCACCGGCGGAGTCATCGCCGGCAGAGTTGTCGCCGTTGCCGGCAACAGAGCCGTCGGCAACAGAGCCGCCGGCAACGCGGGTGACGGCTGTCCAGCCCACCGGTTCCGACCGGTCGTGGCCGGCCGCGTCCGAATCTGATCTTTCCCGGTCTGATCTTAGCGGTTCCGTGGCCGCGCGGACCGGCGGACCGCGGACGCCGGTGACCGGCGACATCGCCCCGGCCGCGCAGCCACGGCCACGCCGTGGCCGAGCGGTCACGGCGGTGACCTTCCAGGCGCCCGAGCCCGCCGCGATCGAGCTGGTGCAGCGCCGCCGCCGCGAGTCCTCGCCGACCAGCGCCGACACCTTCTCGTTCGGCTCCGCGTTCGGTGCCGACAGGGTGAACGGGGACGCCGCGAACGGCTCCGGTGGGGCGTCCACCGCCGCGGCCGGCCCGTCGGTACCGGTGGAGACCGGCGGTACGCGCAGCCCGAACCGCGGCCGGCCGTCGGTACCGGTTCGGGCGTCGACGACGATCCCGAGCACGAACCTGAGCTGGAGCTCGCCGGATACACCGATGCCGACGCGCCGACGGCGACGGATCCGGCGGCCGACGACAGCGGCGACAGCGCTTCGACGCGCCGGCGCCGCCGCGGCCGGCGCGGCCGCGGCCGGGCTCGCGCCGACGAGGAGACCGACAACATCGACGAGCTGGACACCGCAGCCTTCAGCGGGGCGCGCGGCCGTTCTGACGAAAGCGGCCTGGACAGCACGGCCGATTCCGGCCGCTCCGGGGCTGACGACCCACGATCGGCGGCGGACCGGGAACCGGCGGAGTCCGACGAGTCCGAGCAGTCCCGGTCCGGGCAGACCGGTCCGGCCGGCGCAGCCCTCGAGGAGGAGGAAGGGCTGCCGGGCAGCTCGCGCCGTCGGCGCCGTCGGCGCCGACGGGACGGTGCCGCGCTCGTCGACGACGGCGCGCCTGACGACCCGCCGGTGACGGTCGTACACGTGCGCGAGGGACGGACCCGCGACGACGAGGTCCGTGGCGCGAACGAGGTCCGCGGGGTCAGCGGCTCGACCCGGCTGGAGGCCAAGCGGCAGCGCCGGCGGGAGGGCCGGGACAGCGGTCGGCGCCGTCCGCCGATCGTCACCGAGGCCGAGTTCCTCGCCCGCCGGGAAGCGGTCGAACGGCGCATGATCGTCCGTAACGCCGGCGACCGCACTCAGATCGCGGTACTTGAGGACGGGGTGCTTGTCGAGCACTTCGTCACCCGGGCCAGTTCCTGGTCGTACGCGGGCAACGTCTACCTCGGCCGGGTCCAGAACGTGCTCGCCAGCATGGAGGCAGCGTTCGTCGACATCGGCAAGGGGCGCAACGCCGTCCTGTACGCCGGTGAGGTCAACTACGACGCCAGCGGGCTCGACGGACGGCCCCGCAAGATCGAACAGGTGCTGAAGTCCGGCCAGTCGATCGTCGTCCAGGTCAGCAAGGACCCGATCGGTCACAAGGGGGCGCGGCTGACCAGCCAGGTCAGTCTCCCCGGCCGCTACCTGGTCTACGTGCCGGACGGACAGAACGCCGGGATCAGCCGTAAGCTTCCGGACACCGAGCGTGCCCGCCTGAAGGCGATCCTGAAGAAGATCACTCCAGAGAACGGGGGGGTGATCGTCCGGACCGCGGCCGAGGGCGCCAGCGAGCAGGAGCTTGCCCGGGACGTCGCTCGCCTGTCGGCCCAGTGGGAGGACATCTGCCGCAAGGCGACGAAGGCCACCGCCCCGGCGCTGCTCTACGGTGAGCCCGACCTTGTGATCAGGGTGATTCGGGACATCTTCAACGAGGACTTCGCCGAGTTGGTCGTGCAGGGAGCGGGAGAAGCCACGATGATCGAGGACTACGTCGACATGGTGGCGCCGGACCTGCGTGACCGGGTCCGCCGGCAGGCCGGCCCGGTCGACGTCTTCGACGAGTACCGGGTCGACGAACAGCTTGCCAAGGCACTGGAGCGCAAGGTCTGGCTGCCCTCGGGCGGCTCCCTGGTGATCGACCGTACCGAGGCCATGACGGTCATCGACGTCAACACCGGCAAGTTCACCGGCAAGGGCGGCAACCTCGAGGAGACGGTCACCAAGAACAACCTCGAGGCCGCCGAGGAGATCGTCCGTCAGCTCCGGCTGAGGGACATCGGCGGGATCATCGTCATCGACTTCATCGACATGGTGCTGGAGAGCAACCGCGAACTCGTCCTGCGGCGCCTGACGGAGTGCCTCGGCCGGGACCGCACCCGTCACCAGGTCGCGGAGGTGACCAGCCTCGGGCTGGTGCAGATGACCCGCAAACGGGTCGGTCAGGGACTGCTGGAGGCATACAGCGAGCCGTGTACGCACTGCGGCGGGCGTGGGGTGATCCTGCACCTGGACGGCGCGTCCGCGCCCGCGCGGAGCGTACCGGCCGACCCGCCGGTGCCGGCGCCGCCGTCGACCGGCAGCACGACATCGGATGCCGTGGCGGCAGGCGCGGCAACAGGCACCGCGGCGGCAGATCCGGTGGTGGCAGATCCAGTGGCGGCAGACGCGGTGGCAACGGCCGGCGCGGCATCGGGCGCCGCCACTCCGGATGCCCAGGCGCCCGGGGCCGCCCCGGCCGACGCCCCGGCCGACGCCGTGCCGGCCGCTCCCGACACCGCGGCTCCTGGCGGCGCAGCTCCCGGCACCAGGGCCGCTCGTGGCAGGGCCGCTCGTGACAGGGCCGTGCGTGACGATGCCGTGCGTGACGATGCCGTGCGTGACGATGCCGCTCGTGACGATGCCGTGCGTGACACGGCCGGCCACGACGGCGTGGCCAATGGCTCGGGCCCGTCATCGAACGGATCCCGTTCATCGGGAGCGCGCGCCGGCCGCCGGCGTGCCTCACGGGCTGTCGCGCCACCCCAGGAGAGCACGTCGGGTGATCTGGAGACGGTCGGGGGCGCGGCACGCGAGAGCTGACCGGCCGCCCATCGCGGGATCCTGGCTGCTTGCTGGCNCCCGCCGTCGGCGGGGAGCCCGCTGCCGGCTGCTTCCAGCGCCGGTCTCGGCGTCGGTTCTGGTGCCGGTTTCAGTGCCGGGCGGCGGACACGTCCGCCACCGTCCGGTACGACCGCACCGGCTCCCGCCGGACGAAGTCACCCCGTTGGCGTTCGCGTAGCAGCGCGTCCAAGGCTGCCCGGGACCGCTGGAGCGCGCCGTCGACGGCGTCGCTGGCACGGTGGTTGTCCCCCATCTGCAGGGCGTAGGCGGCGACCACCAGTGCCTGGACGACGTCGTCCTGGGCGCAGAGGGCGTCCCCGTCGGGGTCACCGTCGGTCTTTTCGGCCTTCCCAGCCTTCCCAGTCCCGGTCCTTGCGGCGAAGCCGCCGGTCGTGGCCAGCCCGCGGGCCTGTACCGCAAACCAGCACGCGGCGCCCGCCGTACCCAGCGCCCACAGGGCGCGGAACGCGGCGGGAAGACCGACCAGGTCGTTGACGGCCATCCCGGCCACGGTCGTGATGACGACAGTGGACGCCGCGATCGTCGCCGACCGTCGCGGCGGGTCCGTGGCGTGGGCCGCGGTCAGCAGCGGCCAGCCGGCGGTCAGGACGGCAGTGACCGTCACGGCACCAGCGCCCCAGATCACGACCTGCCACCCCACCCACCCCACCGTGACCCACCCCACCGTGCACCCCCGTCTGGCTGGAGCTGTCGTGTCGGCTGCCGGTCGGCCCGGGCAGCCCTCTCCAGCGTCGATGGTTGCGTGCCGGTGAGCGGGACGCCATGGCTCATCCGTGCCATGGCCGGATGCGCCTGCTGGGTGGGTGTGGGCGCCTTGCGCCACGGGCCTGTCGTGCGGGCCGGTATGTGCCGCTGCGGGGGCTGGCCGGCATGGTGGTAACGTCGTGGCGGTTCACGTCGGCCGTCGGCGTCGGTGTGGTTGGTCAGATGGTTGATCAATGGCTGGCCGGCGGTGTTCTGGCCAGCGGCGTGTCCTGGCCAGCGGCGGTGTGGTTGGCCAGCGGTGTTAAGGTAGTGCAATCAGGGCCGGGCGCGGGGTGTTCTGCCGCGCCAGTCAGAGCCCCTGAGGGTGGCGGTGTCCGATCAGCGGTCGGGCCGCCCCGTCCTCGGGTGCTCCAATGCCCGTCCGACTTCAGCAAGGAGAACCGGTGTACGCGGTCGTGGCCAGCGGCGGCAAGCAGCACAAGGTCGCCGTCGGCGATGTCGTCGACGTCGAGCTCGTTCCGGGCGAGCCGGGTGCGGCCGTCAGTCTGCCCGCGCTTCTGCTTGTCGACGGCGACGTGGTGACCCACGACAGGGACGCGCTCGCGTCCGTCGAGGTGACCGCCGAGGTCGTCGAGATCGTCAAGGGTCCCAAGATCAGGATCCACAAATTCAAGAACAAGACCGGCTACCACAAGCGGCAGGGTCACCGCCAGAAGCTGACCCGGCTGCGGGTGACCGGTATCGAGCCCGGGAAGGCCTGAAGCGACATGGCGCACAAGAAGGGCGCGAGCTCGTCGCGCAACGGCCGCGACTCGAACGCCCAGCGTCTCGGTGTGAAGCGTTTCGGCGGCCAGTATGTCAACGCCGGCGAGATCATCGTCCGGCAGCGTGGCACACACTTCCACCCCGGTGGGCAGGTCGGCCGCGGTGGCGACGACACGCTGTTCGCGCTGGCCGCCGGGCATGTCCAGTTCGGTACCCGGCGGGGACGTCGGGTCGTCAACGTCATACCCGCCGAGGAGCTTCTGTCCGCCTGATCCAGGCGGGTGTTGCCGGTCGGCCGCGGTTGAGGAAGGCAGCGGTGCGGTGCCCACCTTCGTTGACCGCGTCATCCTTCACGTCACCGCGGGTGATGGCGGGCATGGCTGCGCGTCGGTCCACCGGGAGAAGTTCAAGCCGCTCGGCGGGCCGGACGGCGGCAACGGCGGCCGGGGCGGTGATGTCATCGTCCGGGTCGACCCGGACGTGACCACCCTGCTGGACTTCCACTTCCACCCGCACCAGCGGGCCTCTGGTGGACGGCCCGGCCAGGGCTCCAACCGGCACGGCGCCGACGGCGCCGACCTTGTCCTGCCCGTACCGGACGGCACCGTCGTCCTGCGGCCGGACGGCGAGCAGATCGCCGATCTTGTCGGCGCTGGTAGTTCGGTGGTCGTCGCCCGCGGCGGGCGCGGTGGGCGTGGCAACGCAGCGCTTGCCTCCACCCGGCGCAAAGCCCCCGGGTTCGCGGAACTCGGGGAGCCGGGGGAGCAGCTGGACGCCGTCCTCGAGCTCAAGACCGTCGCGGACGTGGCGCTGGTCGGTTTCCCCAGCGCTGGCAAGTCCTCGCTGGTGTCGGTGCTCAGCGCCGCCCGGCCGAAGATCGCTGACTACCCGTTCACGACGCTGGTACCCAATCTCGGCGTGGTACAGGCCGGCGACAACGCCCCGTACACGGTGGCCGACGTCCCGGGCCTCATACCCGGCGCGAGCACCGGGCGTGGGCTCGGCCTGGAGTTCCTGCGCCATATCGAACGCTGCTCGCTCATCGTCCACGTGCTGGACTGCGCCACCCTCGAACCCGGTCGCGACCCCCTGACCGATCTCGACGTGATCGAGGCCGAGCTCGTGGCCTACTCGACGGACCTGTCCGACCGGCCACGGGCCGTCGTCCTCAACAAGATCGATGTCCCGGATGCCCGTGAGCTGGCGGAGCTGGTCACCTCCGAGCTCACCGCCCGTGGGCTGGACGTCTTCGCCGTGAGCAGCGCGACCCGGGAAGGCGTGCGGGCGCTCTCGCTCGCGCTGGCCGAACGGGTCGCCGAGCATCGGGCCGCGCGGCCGCCGCAGGCGTTCCAGCGGGTGATCATCCGGCCCCGCGCGGTCGACGAACCCGACTTCGCCGTGCGTGCGCAGGACGACGGGTTCGTCGTGACCGGTGCCAAGCCGCTGCGCTGGGTCCGGCAGACCGACTTCAGCAACGACGAGGCGATCGGTTTCCTCGCCGACCGCCTCGCCCGGCTGGGGGTGGAGGCCGAACTTGCCCGGCTGGGCGCGGAGTCCGGCGTGGCAGTCACCATCGGTGATGTCACTTTCGACTGGGAACCGCAGCTGAGCCGCCACGGCGGCCGGATCGTCGATGATCATGAAGGTGGGGCGGCCGGGGCGGAGTCGACCCTCGGCCCGCGGGGCAGCGACGACCGACTGGTCACCTCCACCCGGCTGACCCGTGCGCAGCGGCTCGCCCGCCGGGCCCGCGACCGCGAGGCCTTCGCAGCCCGGAACGCCGACCCGCACGGCCCGGACACCCCTGATGGCATCGACAGCCATGACAGCTCCGGCCTCCTCGGCGGCCCCGACGGACCCGGAGGCCTGGCGGACGAGGTCAGAGCGTGACCGTCCGTGATTTCGTGCTGCGGGCCGACCGGGTCGTGGTGAAGGTCGGCTCGTCGTCGCTGACCACCGCGGCCGGCGGTATCGACGGCGACCGCGTCGACGTCCTGGTCCGGGCGCTCCTGCCGCGGGCCGGCCGGCTGGTACTGGTTTCCTCGGGAGCCATCGCCGCCGGGCTCGCGCCGCTGGGCCTGACCCGCCGCCCCCGGGACCTGGCAACCTTGCAGGCCGCGGCCAGCGTCGGGCAGAGCATGCTGGTGCACCGGTACGCGACCGCGTTCGGACGCGCCGGCCACCAGGTCGGCCAGGTGCTGCTCACCGCCACCGACGTGGTGCGCCGCACCCACTACCACAACGCCCGGACCACCCTCGACCGGTTGCTGGAACTCGGCGTGGTCCCCATCGTCAACGAGAACGACGCGGTGGCCACCCAGGAGATCCGGGTCGGGGACAACGACCGCCTCGCCGCGATCGTCGCGCATCTGGTGTCCGCGGACCTGCTGGTCCTGCTCTCGGACGTGGACGGCGTCTACGACGCCAACCCCCGGCGCGGCTCGGCCACCATGATCCGCGAGGTCCGGAGCGACGCCGACCTCGAGGGGGTCGGCACCCGGGGCACCGGCAGCGCCGGCGTGGGCGTCGGCGGCATGGCAACCAAGATCGACGCTGCTCGGATGGCGGCCTCGGGCGGGGTCACGACGCTGATCACCTCGGCGGCGAACGCCGCCGCCGCCATCGCCGGGGCGGAGGTGGGGACGGTGTTCCACCCGAGCGGCCCGCGGCGGGCGTCCCGGCTGCTGTGGCTGGAGCACGCGACCACCCCGCAGGGCAGGCTGTTCCTCGACGACGGGGCGGTGAACGCGATCGTGGACCGGCGGGTGTCGCTGCTGCCGGCCGGGGTCACCAAGGTCGACGGCGACTTCGCCGCCGGTGACCCGGTGGACCTGGTCGACCCGTCCGGCCAGCCGGTCGCCCGCGGGCTGGTTGCCTACGACGCCGCGGAGCTGCCCGGGATGCTGGGCCGCTCGACGTTCGACCTGGCCGCGGAACTCGGCTCCTCCTACGAACGGGAGATCGTCCACCGCGACGACATCGTGCTCCTCCAACGGAAGCCGTAGGCAGAAACCGTCGTCACTATGACGTTTTCCACCTACGGCTGCCGCCGCCGTAGGTGGAAAAGGTCGTGACAACAGCGGTTTTCACCTACGGCTTCCGTACCAACAGTCAGTCAGCTCAGACGGTGGTGCGTACGTGGCTGCCGTTGGCCTGTTTGATGACGGTGATCTGGGTAGGGATGCGTTGGCGCAGGTCCGCGACATGGCTGACGATGCCGACCAGCCGGCCACCGGAGCGCAGGCTGTCCAGGACGTTCATGACCTCCTCCAGGCTGTCCGGGTCGAGGCTGCCGAACCCCTCGTCGATGAACAGCGCGTCCATCGCCTGGCCGCCGGACTCGGCGGTGACCACGTCGGCGAGGCCCAGCGCCAGGGACAGGGCGGCCTGGAAGGTCTCCCCGCCGGACAGGGTGGCGGTGTCGCGCCGCCGACCTGTCCAGGCGTCCTCGACCAGCAGGCCGAGGCCGGCCCGCCGGCGTCGGTCCCGCCGCTCACCGCTGTCGTGGACGAGGGTGAACCGGCCGCCGCTCATCGCCGACAGGCGTCCGCTCGCCGCGGTCGCGACCTCCTCGAGACGGGCGGCGAGGACGAAGCTCGACAGCGGCATGCCGTGGCGGTTGCCGCCACGGCCCGTGGCCAGTTCGGCGAGGCCGCGCAGTTCCTCCGCGGCCTCGCGCAGCGGCGGTACCGCGGCGAACGCGGCGGCGAACGCGGGCACCAGGTCGGACAGCCGCCGGGCCCGGTCGTCGGCGCGCGCCGCTTCGGTGAGCGCCGCTTCGTGCCGCTGCCGGGCCGCGAGCGCGTCCGCCTCCCGCTCGGCCACCGGCGCCGGCCTGTCCGGGTCAACGGCCAGTTGGGGGCTGGCCAGATGGGACCGCACACCGACAAGGTCGTCGCGGTGGGCTGTCAGGCGCGCCTCGGTGTCGACGATCCAGCCTTCCTCCCGGCAGGCTGCCTGGGCCGCGGCCACGTCCGGGAAGCCGGCGGCGTGGGCGTCGTGGCTCGCGCCGGCCGCGGCGCGGCGGTACTCCTCCTCGGCCAGGGCCGTGGTTGAGGCGGCCGCGTGGCAGTCGGAGTAGGCGTCGGCGAACTGGGCGACCTCGCGCTGGCGGGCGGCCAGCCGCCCGACGTCCCGTAGCTCCGGTGGCAGGCCGGCCCGCTGCCGCTCGGCCCGGGCCCGGCACTCCTGCGCCCGGGTGCGGGCGAGCTGTTCACCGGCGGCGTGGCCGGCCAGGTCGGCCGCGGCCCGGGTCTCCTCCTGACGCACCCGCTCAAGCGCTCGCTCGGCGGCCGGGAGGTCGTCGGCCTGCGCGGCGAGCGTCTCGGCCCGGTCCGCCAGGCCGACCGCGGCCTGCTCGAACGCGTCGACGGGGAGCACGGTGGGCAGTTCGGGGCCCGCGGGCAGCCCTTCCAGCCGCGTGACACCGTCCGCGGCACCGTGGCCGGCGACCTTGTGATCGGCATGATGATCAGCCTGGTGATCGGTGTGCTCGACCTGGCCGCCGCTCCCGCGATCGGCGGGACCGTACTGGGTGGGACCGTACTGGAGGGCACCGTGCTGGGCGGCGCTGTGGCCGGTGGCTCTGGGGTCAGCGGTCCTGCGGTCGGCGTGCCCGGCGGCCGCGCGGCCGGTGTTCTCGCGACCGGTGGTTTCGTGATCGACGGCGTTGCCGCGATCATTTCTGTGAGCGGAATTCCCGTCGTTCCCGCCGGGGACGGGGTCGGGCACGCCCAGGACGGTCACCGTCGCGAACGCCCTGACCGGGCGGGGAGGCCCGCTACCGACATCCTCGGAGGGCAACGGGCCGCGCGGTGTGACGGACTCGACGCGCGTACCGCCGGCCGGACCCACCGCCGTGACGTCCACCACCGGCGTGTCCGCTGGTGCGGTGTTCGGCGTCGCGGTGTTCGGCACGGCGCCTGCCAGCGGGG
>NZ_JWIO01000014.1:65829-117729 GCF_001017755.1 Protofrankia coriariae | reverse complement strand
CGGCGCCTGCCAGCGGGGTGTCCGCTGTTGTCGCGCCGGCCATTGTCGTGTTCGCGGACATCGTGTTGTTCGCCGGGTTCGCCGGGTTCGCTGGCGCCGGAGCTGTTGGCGGGGTGTTCGCCGTGGTCGATACGCCCACCGTGCCCGCTGTGCCGATCGCGCCAGTCCTGTCGCCGGCCGGGCCAAGGTCGGCCGCGGGTGCGGTCTGCCCCGGGGCGGCCGGGCCGGCGGGCCCGGGGACGGCGGTGGCGGGATCCACCTGGTTGGCCAGCGCGCGCGTCAGCGTGCGGATCCGTTCGTCGAGCCGGTCGGCGTCGCGGCGGGCGTCGGTGGCCTGCGTCGCGAGCCGGTTGGCGATGGCTTCGGCCGCGAGCTCGTCGTCCTTGCTGACGTGGTCCGCGCGGGCCTCGGCCGGGTCGGGATGCGTGAGGGATCCGCAGACCGGGCAGGGCGAACCGTCGACCAGGGCGGCGCTGAGCTCCGCGGTGATCGCGTCGAAGCGCTGCTGACGGATGTCACCGGCCTGCTCGCGGGCCAGCCGTGCGGACTGCTCCGCGTCGTGCGCATGGGTGAGGGCCTGCCCCCGTCGGCGTACGGCGGCGGCCAGCTCGGCGGCCGTCCGTGCCTGCTCGCGTGCGCCTGGCAGGGCGGTTGCGGCGGCCCTGGCGCGGCTGTGCCTGGCCTCGAGGGTACGGCGCTGTTCGGGCAGTTCGGCGCGCAGGTATTCGGTGAGGGTGGCGACGGCGGCCGCGTGCGTGTCGGCGTCGATGTCGGCCGCCGTGGCGGCGGCGTCGTCCGCGTCGGCGGCGGTCAGGATGTTCGCGAACTGCTCGAGGCGTCCCATGTCGGTGTGGGCGACCCGGGCCAGCCGGGCCAGCTCGTCGACGTCGACGTCGTGCCGGGCGCCGAGCAGTTCCAGGCGGTGGCGGCCGGTGTCCTCGGCCAGCCGTGCCCGGGTCAGGTCGTCCGCCCGCTCCCGTACCTGGTCCAGGGCACGGCGGACGGTGGCGGCACGGCGGGCGGCGGCCAGCTCGGCGGCCATGACCTCGATTGCTGGGAGCTGCGCTTCGAGTGTCGCCAGCCTGGCGTCGAGCTCACGCCGCTGCTGTTGGCGTTCGGCGAGTCCGCGGGTGAGGTCGAGCGACTCCTCGGCCTGCCGGCGGGTCTCGGCGGCTGCTCCGGCATGCTGCGTGGCCGTGCGGGCGGCGGCGTCCGCGGCCGCGGCAAGGCCGGCGACCCAGTCGGCGTCGGTCTCGAGATCGTCCGGTTCGGTGACCGCGGCGGCCTCGGTGGCCCGGGTCGCCACCCGGACGAGGTCGCCGCGGGCGGCGGCNGGCGGCGGCCAGCCGCTCGCCCGCGATCTTGGCCTGGTCGGCGAGCCACTGTTCGGCGTGCTCGAACCGGCTGACGGCGAACAGCCGCTTGAGCAGCCGTTCCCGCGCGTCGTGGTCGGCCTGCAGGAAGTCGGCGAAACGCCCCTGCGGTAGCATGATCACCTGGAAGAACTGCTCGGCGGTCATCCCGAGCAGCCGGCCGATCTCGAGCCCGACATCCTCGTTGCGCTGGGCGACGGCCTCCCAGCCGGTGTCGGTCCGGCGCCTGAGCAGGGCGGTCGGGTTCACTCGGGAGCTGCCCCCGCCGCCGCGCCTGGGCCTGTCCCAGGATGCCGTCCGGGCGATCTGGTAACGCTGCCCGGACACGCTGAACTCCAGTTGCACACGCGGCTGAGCGTCCGCGCCGGCATGGTGGGAGCGCAGGTCCTTCGCGCGGGCCCGCAGCCCCGGAACGACTCCGTAGAGGGCGAAGCCGAGCGCGTCGAGCAGTGTGGTCTTCCCGCCGCCGGTCTCGCCGCACAGCAGGACCAGGCCACCGGCTCCGAGCCGGTCGAAATCCAGCTCGACCTTGTCCGGGAAGGCTCCGAAGGCTGCGAGTTCCAGCCGGTGCGGGCGCATCAGGCCGCGTCCTCGGCCCGGCGGGCGTCGTCCAACGCAGCCTGTAACAGGGCACGTTCGCGCTCGCTCGGCTCGGACCGCACATGTGTGACGAACGCCTCGGCCACCGCGAGATCGGAACGCCCGTGGACGCGCCGGCCGTAGGTGAGCTCGTCGCCGGTGGCGTCGAGGGCGGGCTCGTGGCTGAGGGTGAGCGCGAAGGGGAAGCGGCGCTGCAGGGTTGCCATCGCGTCCAGCGGGCGGACCGGGTCGGTGAGCACCACCGAGACGAAGTCGGCGGTGTGCCGTTCGTGGTCGATGGCCGTCATCAGCTCCGCCAGCCGGCCGCGCAGCCGGGCGAGGCCGCGGTACACGGGGACCGGGATCTCCTCCAGCCCGCACAGGCCGTCCGCGTCGATTTCCACCAGCAGTGACGACTTGACGTCGCCCGCCTCGGAGAACGAGTAGGGCAGGGGCGAGCCGCTGTAGCGCAGGCCCTCGTCCAGCGCCTGTGGCCGGTGCAGGTGCCCGAGCGCGGTGTAGGTGACTCCGTCGAAGAGCTTCGCCGGGACGGCCGCGAGCCCGCCGACGCTGATGTCGCGTTCGCTTTCGCTGGCCTGGCCGCCGCTGACCCAGGCGTGGGCGCAGACGATGCTGCGGCCACCGCGCCGGGCCCGGTCGGCGTGCACGGCACGCATGGCCCGGCCCAGCGTCGCGGCGTGCGACAGCGCTCTACCAGCACCGATCGGGGCCTTTTCATTGCTGTTCGTGTTCACGGTATCGCTGATCGTCGTCGATTTGTTGCTATTCGTATCTTCTCTGCTGCTATCTGTCGTCGTAGCCGTGTCGCCAGGGTGGGCCGCGTCGTCGGGGTCCGGGGTGGGAACCGCCGGCAGGGCGTCGGCCANGCAGGGCGTCGGCCACCGCCGCCGGTTCCAGGTAGGGGAGCGCGTAGACGTGGATGGGTCCGTGCGCGTCCTCGACGGTGACGGGGGTGGCGATGGCGGACACGTCCGTCCTGATGCGCACCCGGGGGTCGAGCAGCCCGGCCTTGTCGCCGAGGCGGGCGCCGGCGTCGTGGTTGCCGCTGATCACCACCACGTGCGCGCCGGCGTCCCGCACCCGGGACAGCGCCTCGTCGAACAGCCGCATCGCCGCGACCGGCGGGATAGCCCGGTCGTGGACGTCCCCGCTGACCACGACGAGGTCGACGCGTTCGGCCCGGACGACCTCGACAAGATGGTCGACGAAGGCGGCCTGCGCCGCCAACAGGTCGAATCGGTGCAGAGTACGCCCGAAGTGCCAGTCGGATGTATGCAGCACGAGCATGTCTGCACGGTAGGACGCGCCGCCGATGCTTCCGCACGCGGGTACGGTTTGTGTGCGTGCCCGTGCCGCCACGGAACCCGTGCCGCCACGGAAATCGTGACCGGGCCGCCGGCGGACCGTGGGGAATCCTCGTGGCTGCCCTGACACGCCGGTAACCTCGTAGTGCCACGGAAATGTGGGCCGTCCGGACGCCCCGGGCCGGCTTCCGGGCTCCCGGGCCGGCGTCGCCGAACCGGTGGGAGCCCCGGATCCGGTGGGGACCCCGGGCGCGGGAACATCGTCGTGCCGCCCCGGCCCTGCGCGGCCTGAGGAACGCGGGCCCCGGCGGCACGATCATGATCGTGCCGCCGTCGGTCCGCCGCCCTGCACACGCGGTCCTCCGGTGGTCCGGGAACATGATCGTGTCGTTTCCGGCCCGCTGGGCGTGGCGTGTCGGACGAGCGTCAGGTCGGGAGGAACTGGTCATGAACAGCCTTGCGGAGGATGTCCGCGAGACCGCGGTCCGGGCGCGTGACGCCGCGGCCGTGCTCGCACCGCTGTCCCGCGCGGACAAGGACCGCGCGCTGCACGCGATGGCGGACGCGCTGCTCGCCGGCGCCGGGCCGATCCTGGCGGCCAACGGCGCGGACGTGGCCGCCGCGCGGGCCGCGGGCACCGGCGAGGCCATGATCGACCGACTCACCCTCACACCTGACCGGCTCGCCGCGATCGCGGACGGCCTGCGCCAGGTCGCGCTGCTCGAGGATCCGGTGGGCACGGTGGTGCGTGGCCGGGTGCTCCCCAACGGGATCGAGCTGCGCCAGGTCCGGGTGCCGCTCGGCGTGGTCGGGATCATCTACGAGGCCCGCCCGAACGTGACGGTCGACGCCGCGGGCCTGTGCCTCAAGAGCGGCAACGCCGTGCTGCTGCGCGGCAGCGCCTCGGCCCTGCGCACCAACGCGGCGCTGGTCGCGGCGCTGCGGGAGGCCGCGGCCGGGGCCGGGCTGCCCGCGGACGCGATCGCGCTCGTGCCCGGCGCCGACCACGAGTCGGTCAAGCAGCTCATGCGCCTGCGCGGTCTCGTCGACGTGCTGATCCCGCGCGGCGGCGCCGGGCTGATCCGGACCGTGGTGGAGGAGTCCACCGTGCCGGTGATCGAGACCGGGGTCGGTAACTGCCACGTCTACGTCGACGTCGACGCGGACCTCGACCAGGCGCTGGCGATCGTCCTCAACGCGAAGACCCAGCGGGTGTCGGTGTGCAACACGGCGGAGACGCTGCTGGTGCACGCCGGTGTCGCGGACGTCTTCCTGCCGCGGGTGCTCGCGGCGCTGCGGCAGGCGGGGGTGACGATCCATGGCGACGACGCGGTCCGTTCCCAGGACCCGTCGGCGCTGTCCGCGACGGAGGAGGACTGGGCCGCCGAGTACCTGTCGCTGGACCTGGCGGTGCGGGTGGTGGACTCCCTCGACGACGCCGTCGCGCACATCCGCCGGTGGGGCAGCGGGCACACGGAGGCGATCGTGACCCGTTCGCTGGCTGCCTCCCGCCGGTTCATCGCGACCTGCGACAGCGCGGCGGTCATGGTCAACGCTTCGACCCGCTTCACCGACGGTGAAAGGTTCGGTTTCGGCGCCGAGATCGGAATCTCCACCCAGAAGCTGCACGCCCGTGGGCCGATGGGCCTGACCGAGCTGACATCCACCACCTGGGTGGGCGTCGGCGACGGCCATCTGGTGGTTTAGAGCGGGGCGCCAGCGGCGCGATCATGCTTTTGCGGAGCCGGTGGTCCGTGTCCTTGGACGCCGGGCGGCCGGGGCTGCCCGCGGGTGGGCATCTGGTCGGTGACCTGGCCGAACAGGGGGACGCCGACGGCCGGGCCGTGCTGCCAGGTACGCTTCTGACTCGGTAGGGGGATAGCTCTGGACATTCCGTTACTTGTCTCCTGGTCCGAACCAGGATCAGACGAGAGACGGTCTGCTCGTTCGAGCGTTTCGGGGGGCGTCGGATGTCGAAATTCCATGGTGTGACTGTGCGAACGACGGAGGGAACGCCGTGTCGGATGAGGACGTGCCGACGGGTGCCAGGTCGCGCACGGCGGACATGATTGTTTATGCGTGCGGTGTGGCGGGGCTGATTGCCGTGCTGGGGACGTTCCTGCCGTGGGCGGGTGCGACCCTCGCCGACCGGGGTGCCGATCTGCTGCACAGCAACAGATCGGGACTGGAGCTGTCCTGGCACGGCAAGGTGGTGCTCGGACTGGGCATTCTCGGCGTCGTCATCAGCGTGCTGCTGTCCGAGATCCCCCGTGCCCGCCCGTTCGGGCTGGCGCTGCCCGTCGTGGGTGGCGCTATCGCCGTCCTCAGCGCTGTCAAGATCAATGCAGGGGACGCGATAGCCGCCAAGCTTCTGCGGCTGCGGATCGGCACGTTCCAGACGGACAATCCCGTGGTCACCGCCGAGGTGGGCCTGGGCCTGTGGCTCAGTCTCGTAGCCGGTGTCGCGCTTGTCCTCGGTGGGCTTTTTCTCGGCCGGTCCGCGTGGCGGGCGACCGGCGCTTCCAGGCGGCCCTCCGGCGGCATATCCGGTGACGTGTCCGGTGGTATAGCCCGGTGACGCCCGGCGCCTGTTACGCCCGTCGTGCGTTGGTCCGGCGCGCCCGCCGGCCCGACTCCGGGAGCGGTGTTCCGCGGCCTCCATAGCACCTTGACGGCATGACGTCCTTGGTAGATCGCAACCAGCACGGATCGATCCGGGCATGGCGCCAGCGGCACGCGGTTGACGCCCGGCCCCGCCCGGGTCTGCGGACCGCTGGCCGTGAACGTGCCGACGACGGATGAATACCTGGCACCCATCCCTGTCCCGACGTGGACCGGTTCACCGATCTGCATGCGACGTGTGATCTGCATGCGACGTATGTCGTGGCGCTGACCGCAACCCGCGGGTGGCACGAGTCCTTGGAAGAGAATTGGCCTACGACTACACCTCCTTCTCGAAGCTCGCGGGTCCGCTTACCCTTCCGCCTGCTGACACAGAGTATCGCGTTGCCTACCGTAAGGTGATGGTAGGGCGGGAGCTCTGGATGGTGCTGCCGCTGTTGATAGCCACCGTCGGGTTGTCGTCGCTGTTCTTCGTCTGGCTGGTGCAGCCGGGCCACTTCCCCAAGAGCAGGTACCTGCCGACGCCGGTGCGCATCGGCAACCTGGTCATGTTCTGGACGATCGTCGTCTCCGAGGGCATCCGGTTACTTAATTCGATCACTCTTTGCTGGGCCGCCTACATCATGCGCAACCCGGTGCCGGTCCGGCCGCCGGCAGGCCTGCGGATCGCGTTCACGACCACCATCGTCCCGTCGAAGGAGCCGCTGGACGTCGTACGCGACACCCTGATCGCGGCCCGGCAGATCCGTTACGGCACACCCATCGACATCTGGCTGCTCGACGAGGGGAACGACCCGACGGTCCGCCAGATGTGCAAGGACCTCGGGGTCAACCATTTCAGCCGCAAAGGGATCGAAAGGTGGAACCAGCCGAAAGGGAGGTTCCGGGCCAAGACGAAGCACGGCAACCACAACTCCTGGCTGGACGCCCACGGCGCCTCCTATGACGTCGTGCTGTCGGTCGACCCCGACCACATTCCGCTGCCGAACTTCGCCTCGCGCATGCTCGGTTACTTTCGCGACCCCGATGTCGCCTTTGTCGTGGGGCCACAGGTCTACGGGAACTTCCACAGCTTCCTGACCCGGGGCGCGGAAGCGCAGAACTACATGTTCCACTCGGTCATCCAGCGGGCCGCGAACCGGTTCGACTGCGGGATGTTCGTCGGCACGAACCACGCCTACCGGGTGTCGGCATGGCGACAGATCGGTGGGTTCCAGGATTCGATCACCGAGGATTTGGCCACCTCTTTTGCTGTACACGGAGAGCATCAGCCTACCTCCGGACGGCACTGGAAGTCGGTGTACACGCCGGACGTCGTAGCGGTTGGCGAGGGGCCGGCTACCTGGACCGACTTCTTCAGTCAGCAGTTGCGGTGGGCTCGTGGCTCCAACGAGGTCATGGTCACCGAGTCGGTACGCCGGCTGCGGAAGCTGCCGTGGGGACACCGCCTGCACTACTCCACCCTGATGTTGCACTATCCGACCGTCGCCCTCACCTGGCTGATGGGAATGATGCTCACGGTCAGCTACATGGCCCTGGGGTCAACCGGGGTGACCGTGCAGATATCGTCCTGGATGGCGCTCTACATCGACGTGGCCGTGACCAGGCTGCTGCTCTACATCTGGCTGCGACGGTTCAACATCAGCCCGCATGAGGAGAAGGGCACTGCCGGCATCTCCGGAATCTTCGTCTCCATGCTGTGCACGCCGTTCTACTCGACCGCCTTCGTCGGCGCGCTGTTACGGCGTCCGCTTGGTTTCGTGGTCACGCCCAAGGGGCAGAGCGCAAGCCCCGACCGGCTCCTGACCTTCCGTAAGCACATCTTCTGGGCGACGATATCCGGGCTCTCCGTCGCCGCCGCGGTCGGCTTCGGCCATGTGTATCCGGCGAACATGGTCTGGGCGGCGTTATCGTTGATCATCTGTCTGCTCCCCATCTTCATGTGGTGGGGGTCCCTGATCGCCGGCCGGCTGCGTTCCGCCGGCGAGCCCGGCCTGCTACCGGCAGTGGCGTCCGAGCAGTCGGGCGTACCCCACCAGGCGACGGCATCCGAAGCCCCGGTGAGCGCCTCCGCGGCAACCAGAACAGCGGTGCCCGAGACCACGGTGGTCATCGCCACGGCGGCATCGTCGTCCGCCACGGCGGAAAAAGCACCGTCCACGACGCCAGAAAAGTCAGCGCCGGAAAAAGCGGCGCCGGGAAGACCGAAAAAAGCGACTCCAGGGAGATCCGCGCCCGCGATCGCGCCAGCCGCCGCCTCCTCGGGGTATGTCGAGGAGGCCACGAAGGTGCTCACGCGGCCGGCCGCGCTGTCGGCGCCCGCGTCCGGCGGGTGGCACGAGGAGGTCACCCAGACGACAGCCGTGCCGGCGCTGTCGGCGCCCACNAGTTGATGGGCCGGCTGCCGGCGCGGGTGGCATCTCCCCGCCGTGATCCGACCATGATCCGGAACGGCGCCCGGCGTGGCCGTGATTCGGTGCATGGTGCATGGTGCGGAAGGCGGGTCAGCGGTGTCCGAAGAAGCCAGCGGACGATCCAGGGGAGAAGGCTCCGGGAAGGGCAGGGATTCCCGGGAAATCGAGGAAGCCGGGGAAACCGGGGAAACCGGGGATGCCGGGGATGCCGGGGAGAAGGCGGGTCCCGGAGGCGGGAAGGCCGGGGACGGCGACCCGTTCGCGGCCTGATCCTTGACAACGACTTCGTCGCCGGGGCGACGGCCTACGAAGCGCCGGCGCGGACCCGGGCCGCCGTCGCCCGCTTCGGGGGCACGACCGATCCGGGGCGGCCACGTTCCCGACGTCGGAAAGTACCCTGCCGCGCGGCTCGAAGGGCACGACCGATCCGGGGCGGCCACGTTCATCGGGTGGGCCGCTCGGGTCCCGCCGGCCACGTCGGTTCCGCAGTCGTGGGCTGGTCGCGGCCCTGGCCGTGGCCGGCGTCGGAATCCTGCTCGTGGCCGGTTACGCGGTCGTCCGCATGGGCGACGGTGCCGCATCGACCGACACCACCGCCGCCGGCGGGCCGTCACCCTCCGCGAGCGCGAGCCCTGGCCAGCCCGAACTCAACAGGTGGTCGTTCGACCGTGGGCGCTGCTACATCTGGAATCAGGATGATCGCATATCGGACGCGGACGAAGTGCCCTGTGCGTCACCACACCTGTTCGAGGCCGTCAGGAAGCTGGATATCGCCTCCGACTACCCCACTGACAGCGCTTATCCGACCGAGACGCGGTGGCGTGAGATCAACGACCGTTACTGTGAACCGGTCGCGCGTGATTTCCTCGGCTATCCGTTCGACCCGCACGGTCGTTTCGCGAGCGGAATCATTCGTCCCAGCCGGTTCGGCTGGGAATCGGGTGACCGGGCGTTGGTGTGTGGGCTGATCGCCGCCGGCAACGCCGCCACCCCGAACCGACTCGTCCCCTTCACCGGTGTGGTCGAGGGCGCCGACCAGGCACGGGTCTATCCCCCTGGAACGTGCCTGGAGCTGACGACGACCGAAACCAAAGGTGAGATTCCCTGCGGTGCCCCCCACCAGGCGGAGGTCACCGGAACAGCCACCCTGCCCAACACCTCGGACGGCCAGCCCCCGTCCGAGGCGGCCTTCGAGGAACTGGCCCGCTCCCGCTGCCAGGCGGTGGCCACCCGCTTTCTGGGGCGGCCGTTCCGGGATACCGAGACCATGCAGGTCAGCGCGCTCCATCTTGCCGCCGAGAGCTGGCGCGCCGGCACCCGCACCATCACTTGTATGATCATCTTTGTGGACGGGCGCGGTGGATTCGCCGCGGTCACCGGCGCCCTGTCCCATACCGGCGAAGGCGTCATGGCCTGAACCTGAAGACGTCCGGACCCTCCTCTGACGCGAGGTCTGCCAGGCGCTGCCAGTCCTCCAGAGCGGCGATTACCACGTTGGGGCGGCCAGACCGGGTCAACGTGATCGGCCCGGTCCGTTCGGCCTCGTCCGCCAACTGGTCCAGACGGTCCCGCGCTGTCTCAAGCGGCTCACTACGCGTGCTCCCAGCATGCCCTCGCCTGCTCCGGTCGTGGATGGGGAAGCGTGAGCGTCCGCGCTGGCTACGTAGCGGCCAGTGCGGAGCTTTGTGATCATCGTTGGCTGCCTGCCCTGTACTCGAAGGACCCCGCCGGTTGGCATGCCATCGGCCCCATCACCCTCGGCGCTCTCTCTCACTTCGGCCTCGGTCTCTTCCGCCCCGTCCGGTAGGCGGCCGACCGCTCGTCGTATCAGTGTCTTATGTGGGCTGTTCCGGTCTGAAGCTGTGTGCGTGCGTCATGCCACGGCGCTGATGCGGCATGATGCGGGCATGGGGATCACCGTCCTGGACCGCGAGGTCTACTCGATGGGCGAGGCGGCGCGTGTCCTCGGTGTGCGACCGGCGCGGCTGCGTGGATGGATCGACGGCTACTCCCGTGGCGGATCGGTTTACGAGCCGGTCATCCGGCCCGAACGGACCGGCGAAGAGGCCGTCACCTGGGGAGAGTTCGTCGAGGCCGGTTATCTTCGCGAGTACCGGATACGTCACAGGGTCTCTCTGCAACGTCTCCGTCCGGTCGTGCAGCTTCTGCGGGAGCGTCTCGGTGTCCCCTATCCGCTCGCGCACGCCAGACCATATGTCGCGAACCGTGAGCTCGTTCTCGAGGTTCAGGACGAGACCGGTATCGACCGGGATCTCGCGATGGTCGTCATTCGTAACGGCCAGCTCGTACTCGCACCCGGCGCGGCCGCGTTCGTGGAGAAAGTCGAGTTCGCTCCCGGTGACGGGGAGGTCCTCCGCATCCATCCGGATGACAGGTCCAGCCCGGTCGTCGTCGACCCGCTGCGTAGCTTCGGTGCGCCGGCCGTTCATGGGATACGCACCGAGAATCTCTATGACCTGTTCGCGGCGGGGGATTCGGTTGCCGAAATCGCGGACGGCTACAACATCGCGGTATCCGACGTCGAGGCGGCGATCCGCTATGAAAGCCGCATCAAAGGACAGGAGAACGCAGCCTGAGCGGCCGGAACACCTTGGTCACAGCACGGTTCTTCGTCGACGAGAACACCTTGCCGCTCGGGAAGGCGCTTGCCGCCGTGCGCGGCGATGTCGTGTTTCCCGGTCACCGTCATACCCGTGTCCAACAGGGTGATCTTGATGATATGTGGCTCCCGGTTGTCGGGGCGGCCGGCCTTCTCCTGATCACCCGCGACCGGCGCATCCGCTATCGGCTGATCGAGAAGCGTCTGTTGCATGCCCACTCGGTCAAGGGTCTGTTTCTGACCCAGGCGGGACACATGAACATGTGGGAGATCCTGAAGATGGTCATGCGGTACTGGGGCCAGATCGAAGCGTTGGCTGAGGTCCAGGGGCCGTGGGCGAAGTCCCTCACCCGTGTCGGCATCAACGATCTCAAGCTGTCCGACTGGCGGTCAGCGCCTCGGTGCGACGGACACTGTCTGCGCCGGTCTGGCGGAGGTGGGCGGTACCGCGGGAGCCGGTCAGCGATGGCCTGCGTCATCGATGGGCGTCGGTCATTGGGGGAGATCGGCGCAATTTTGTCGTTGTGTACGCTTTTTGGCCGCATCAGCGTACACAATGACAAAATTTCGACGATTATGGTCTGCGTGTTGCCGCGGGGGTGTTTGCTGGCGGCTGTTGCCGGGTGGGGTCAGGGGATGGTGGTGGGGATGTTGAGGAGGGCGTGTTCGAAGTGGGAGCGGGTGGTGGCCACAGCGGCGGCCGCGGAGACGATCATTTGGGCGTCGGGGAGTTTGCGGACTTCGATGGCGCCGCTGGTGGGGGATTCGCGGTGGGCCATGAGCCAGTCGTAGAGAAGCCAGTCCAGGGCGCCGGCGGAGACGAACGGGTCGGCATCGGCGGCGTCCACCGCCTCGGTGAGTGCTCGTAGTGCGGCGCGGTGCTCGTCGAGGGCGGGGTCCCTGAGCACGCCGGAGCTGTCGAACAGCAACATGGACAGGGTGAGTGGGTAGTGCCACCCGTCCTCGGCCTCCAGTACCCAGCGACCGCCGCGCCAGGGCTCGGCCGGGTCGATCTGCTGGAAGCGGCTGTGGCCCCCGAGGACGCCGACGCCCGGATCGGAGAGCTCACCGGCGAACGGGGTCGGCCCGGCGACGCCGAGCGCCATCCGCGCCCGGATCGCGATGAGCGCCGAGGTACCGACGATCTGCCCGGCCCGCAGGTCGACGCGGGCGCCGGCCGCCGTGCCCGGCGTCGACCATCTTCGTGTCACCGGTGACGATCCGCACTCCGGCCGCCACCCTCGTGCGCTGCTGGTCGCTCGTCGCCGCCGACACCGCGCTCGACGGCTCACGCATCGCGGTCGAGAGCGTGCCGGCGAAGCTGGTCTGCCGGGTCTGCCGGGTCTGCCGGGCCTGCCGGGCCTGCCCGGCCTGCGGCGACACGACCGAGCTGGGTGGCGTCCCCGAATTCGTCCGCGGCCACTACGCGGACACCGACCTCGAGATCGTCGCTGGCGAGGAGTTCCTGATCACTTCGCTCGAGCTTGCGGAGGCGGGATAGGCGCGGGACGTTTCCACCGCCACGACGACGGCACCGCGCACGACCGTGGACACGAAATTCATGATCACGATGGGCGCGCGCACGATGGGCGCGCACGGCGGGCACGAGCACGGCGGGCGCGACCACGAGGCCGGCGACCACTCCGGTTACCGCACCGGAGCCGAACGCGTCGACGTACTCGAGCGGATCTTCGACGAGAACGACCGTGCGGTCGCCGCCAACCGTGGCTTGTAGCCCGCGCGGGATCGGCGGTGAGCTGACCCCGCCGATCCCGCGGCACGGCATCCTCGTCAGACCCGCACGGCGGCGCCCGGCGAGGGCGACGCGGCGGTGGAGGCGGTGGAGGCGGAAGCCGGTGACCTCCGTGACGGATATGCTCGGATGATGGATGCGCCCGCTCTGGCCGGTGGCACGGTGACCGGCCGCGGCCGGGTGGACAAGCGGGAGGCGATCCTCGCCGCCGCGTTCGAGGTGTTCGCCCGTAAGGGGTACGAGGGCGCGAGCGTCGATCTCATCGCGAGCGAGGCCGGGGTGGCCAAGCCGACCCTCTACAACCATCTCGGGAGCAAGGAGAAGCTGTTCCGGCTGGTGATGGTCGACGCGGCGGTCCGGGCGAACGCCCGCACCCTCGCCGTGCTCAGGAACTTCCCGACCGACCCAGCCGACCTTGTCGGTGAGCTGGGTGCCGTCGCCGACGGGCTGGCGGCGTGCGTCTGCGACGAGCAGTCGGTGGCCGCCCGCCGTCTGATGTACATGGAGTCCGGTCGTTTCCCCGATCTGTTCCGGACGATGTGGGCCTCCGGCGAAGAGGTGATCGAGACGCTGGCCGGCCGGATGGCCAGGCTCGCGCACGCCGGCTACCTGGAGATCGCCGACCCCGCGACGGCCGCCACCCAGTTCGTCGGCCTCGTCCTGGGGGACCTGCCGCTGCTGACGGTCTTCGCCCCGGACACCGTGACCTCCACCCACCGCGACCAGACCGCCGCCGCCGGCGTGGCCACCTTCCTGCGCGCCTTCGCCCCCCGTCCGTCGTGACCGGTACCTGTCCGGTCATCCGCGCGGACGCCGTCGCCCGGAACGCACCGGCGGCATGACGGCCCGCGCCGCGGTCGGGTTGGCTGCCCGCGGGCGTCCGGCGTGGGACGGGAACATGCTGTGGCCGTCGGATCGGTGACGGAAGGAGATTCCCGGATGACGTTCCAGGTGACGTTCGACTGCGCGGATCCCGCGGCGTTGTCGGCTTTCTGGGCTGACGCGCTCGGCTACGAGGCGCAGCCGCCACCGCNGGCGCAGCCGCCACCGCCGGGTCTCGACAGTTGGCCGGCGTTCCTCGCGGCGCGGGGCGTGCCGGCGGAGCGGTGGAACTCGGCGGCGGCGATCGTCGATCCGTCCGGTGTGGGGCCGCGGGTGTTCTTCCAGCGCGTCCCGGAGCCGAAGACGGCAAAGAACCGCGTACATCTGGATCTTCAGTCCGGTGGTGCTCTCGATGTCTCCCTCGACGTCCGACGCGCCCGGACAGAACAGGCCGTGGCACGGTTGGAAAAGCTTGGCGCGACCAGGGTCCGGGCCGTGGAGGAGCTCGGTGTCTACTGGGTGGTGATGCGCGATCCGGAGGGAAACGAGTTCTGCGCCTGACCGGCCGGCCGGCCGCCGACGCGAACGCGTTTTCCGGTGAAGCCGTGGCTGAACCGAGGAGTGCGCGCGAACGTGGCCACGCCTCTCAGGCGAGCTCGGCGAACAGCGTGGCCATGTCGTCGTACACATGTAGATCGCCGGCGGCGATCTGGGCGCTGGCCTCCCGTTCGCTGGCCTGCCACTCCTGGGTCCAGAACCATCGTTGATCAGCTGGGATGGCCGTCATGCCACGCAGCGTGACAGATCTGTCCGGATGGATCGTGAACTGGACCTCGTCCCCTTCGGACAGGTGCAGCGCGTCGCGCACCTGTGGCGGCAGGGTGAGCTGGTTCTTCCTGCGCAACTGGGCGCATTCCACCACTGTGCCCGAGTGACGCGACTGTGCTTCGTCCACTTATGCCCCTTTCTTGGGTGCCGGCCGGGTGCACGTTGCCATGAAGATCATCATGTCATACCTCCGAAAATCCGACAGTGGGAAATTCGGACCACGGCGTCGGCTCTCACGGTGGCCGAAGGGGCGTCCGGGGCTTCGGCCCAGACGGTTGGCGGGGTGGTGGTTCGCCCGTTGGCAGGATCATGCCTGTCCGGTGTTGTCGCGGATCAGGGGTGCGCGACGGCGGCGGACGGGACGTCGGTCGCCGTCGCGCCATGGCCGACCAGTGGGTCGAGGAGCGCGAGCCAGGTCTCGTCGGTGTGAGCCCTTGTCACCTCCACCAGATGGTTCGACAGATACTCGTGAAGGACGTTGGGCTGTCGGTCGACGAGGCACTGGAGGTGATCCGCCATGGCTGGAACCATCGCTGTGATCGTCCGGCGTGACGGTGACTCGCGGGCGGCGTGGTCGCCGCAGTGCCCAGGGCTCGCCGTGGTCCAGCCGACAGCGGCAGATCTGCGGGATGCCCAGCCGGGTGTGCTTGCCGACTACTTCGACGACCGTGAGGCCATCGGGACCGAGGTCCATCTCGAGAACGAGCTGCATGGCGTCGTGGTGCGTGTCGCGCAGGACCAGCTTCGCTGGGAACGGCATCTGCTCGCCGAACGCATCGCGGCCGCGCTCGGCGTTGAGGAGCAGGGCCGGGCAATGCGGTCCGCGCCAGCCAACCCTCTCGGGGATGTTGTCTATGCCACGGTGCTCCCAGCGGACATCGTCGGCTGGCTGACCCGCCAGATGGATGCTGACGGGGACGTCATCACCGTTGCTCTCCCCGTCGCCGACGAGCTGATCTGGACAACCACTATCGCCAGCGAGGCAGGCAGCGACACCTACGGCGGCATCGAGTAGGGCGGCATCGAGTACGGCGGCATCGTGTTCCCCGTAACCGCGACCTTCGGTGAAGTCATGCGGGCTGACACCGCGCCGCAGCACATCCGGCTCTGAGGCCCGACAGCATCACGCCGACACCGACGCAAGTACTTTCCTGGCGATAGGTATATCGATCGGTAGATCGTTGGCATCACGCTGCCCGGTCGGTGACTGGCATGGGCACCTTGGCCGGTTGTCGGGAAACGAGTTGTCAGGGGATGAGTACGATCTTGCCTCGGACGTGGCCGCGTTCGAGTTCGCGGAAGGCGTCCTGGACGTCGGCCAGCGGGTAGGCGCCGGCGATCGGGACCTCCAGGCGGCCGTCGGCCACCAGCTGCGCCAGCTCGGCGAGGACGCCGGTGTTGGCCGCCGCCGCGCTGCCGTCCGCCTTCACCCCGTGCCGGCTGACCGCGTCGAAGTCGGCGATGGTGTCGATCCGGTCGGGGGCCACCCCGAGCTCGAGTGCCAGGTCCACGTAGCCTTGGCCGAACGTGTCGATGAAGGCGTCGACATGGTCCGCCACCTGCCGGACGCGGTCGGCGACGCCGTCCCCGTAGGCGACCGGGCTCACCCCGTGGTCGGCGAGCCAGGCATGGTTGGCCGGCCCGGCGATCCCGACCACGCGCCCGCCGGCGAGCCTGGCGAGCTGCACGGCGATCGACCCCACCCCGCCCGCGGCGCCGGAGACGACCACCGTGTCACCGTGACGCGGCGAGACCGCGCGCACCGCGGCGTACGCTGTCGTCCCGGCCACGAACAGTGATCCGGCGACCTCCCAGGAGACCTTCTCCGGCTTCGCCGTGAGGTTGTCCGCCTCCACCACCACGTACTCGGCGTGGCTGGCGCGGCGGTTGGTGAACCCGAGGACCTCGTCCCCGACAGAGAAGCCGGTCACCCGAGGGCCGGTCTCCTCAATGACTCCGGCCAGATCGCTGCCCTGCCCCGAGGGGAACGTCACCGGCCACCGGCCGTGCAGCAGCCCCTCGCGGATCTTCGCCTCGCCGGGATTGATCCCGGCGGCCTTCACCCGGACGAGTACCTCACCCGCCCCGGGCGCCGGCCGCGGCACGTCCACCACCCGCAGTTTCTCTGTCCCGCCGTACCCGTCGAACCGGACAGCTCGCGGCATCGCCAGCTCCTTCGTCGTGTCCGTCATCGTTGTCTTCGTCGCGTTCTCGCACCGTTTTCTTCTTGGTTCTCTCCCCGTTCTGGCCGGTCCCAACAGGCCAGGACGGCTGCCTGTGCCCGCACCCAGGTCCGGGCCCACACCCGGGTCCGGGGACGGGCCGGCCGCGATGGTGGCCAGACAGCCACAGCCACCCGTCCCACCGCAGGGGTTCAGTCACGAAAGTGAGGGTGGAAACGGCTGCTGCCACGACCGTCCGTTCCCGCACCTGCGCGATTCAACGACTGTCGACGCGGAGATCGTCAGTGGATCACCGGTGTCGTCGGTGGATCAGGGGTGTTCGGCTGGGCGTCTGTGCCGACCGGGGCGGGGGGCGGGGGCAGTGCCGGGGGCGGCGGTCGCCGGCNNNCCGGGGGCGGCGGTCGCCGGCCGCCAACCCAGCGCCGGGGCGATCTCGGTGCTGATGATCTCCAGGCGGCGCAGTGTCGCGTCGAAGCTCGCCGCCCCGCCGGCCTCACCCTGGACGGCGGCGATGAAGTAGGACGTGAACCCCGGCCCCACCGGGTTCGTCGCGAGGCTCTCGACGATCACGTCGACCGGGCCGTGGTGGACGTTCATGGCGTCGAGCGCGGCGGCGTCGTCGGCGGTGTCGGGCAGCCCCAAATGGGACAGGTACGGACGGTAGCGGGCGATGTCGGCGGCCAGGTCCCGCTGGGCGGCCAGGCGATCGGGCCCGGGGAACACACCGTGCGCGACGGCGAGCCGGGCCTGCGGGTAGCCGTCCGGGCACAGCGACCGGGCTGCCGCCCTCAAGCGGCCAACCGCAGCCGAAGGGCCAACCCGCAGCCGAAGGGCCATCCGTGACCGAAGGGCCGTCCGTGGCAGAGCGGGCAGCCGCGCCCGAGCGGACCGTCCCGACGGATCGGCCGTCCCCGCCCGGTCCGTCGGCGGGGTGAGCCGTCCCGGCCGGGAAAGCCGTCCCGTTCGGCCTGGCGGTCGCGCCTGAACGGGCCGCGGTGTATGCGCGCAGGTACGTTTCGGCCAGCGGACGCTGTGCCGACCCCGCGGGCCCGACGCCGAGCAGCAGCCCGTCCCCCGCCCGCGCCGCGGCCGTCGCACCCTCGGCGCTGGAGGCGGAGTCCCACAGCCGCCCGGCCAGCGTCGGCGCCGGCGGCTGCAGCCGCAGCCCGTCGGTGCCCGGGACGTCGCCGCCGCGCAGCAGGTCCCGCAGCAGGCCGACGGCCTGCGTGAACAGCTCCCGGCGCGCGCCGGCGTCCCGGCCGAAGGCGGCGAACGCCGGCGAGTTGGCCGCGCCCGTGCCCAGCCCGAGCTGTAGCCGCCCGCCGCTGAGCGCGTCGACGACGGCCGCGTCCTCGACGACCCTGATCGGGTTCTCCAGCGGCAGCACCACCACCGCGGTGCCGAGCTCGATCCGCCGGGTCGCCTGCGCGGCCGCGGCGAGCAGCACCAGCGGCGAGGGCAGCCGGCCGTACTGAGGGGAGAAGTGGTGCTGGGCGATCCAGCCGCCGTCGAACCCGAGCTCCTCGGCGGCGACGAACAGCTCCACGAGCCGGCGCAGCAGCTCCGCCGGCTCCTCCCGGCCGAACACGTGGGTCAGGAAGCCCAGCTTGAACGGACGGCCGTCCCCGACCGGATGATCGCTTCCGGCCAGGCGATCCTCGCCGCTCAGAAGATCGTTCGAAAGTGGGCGATCATTCCGGAACTGGAGATCGTCTCGGGACGGACGGTTGCCGCCGGCCGGGTGACCGTTGTCCGGGGCTGTCGTCATCCGTGTCCTCATCCTCCCCGCCGGTTTCCCGGCATGTCCTGCCCGCCGGTTGTTCCGGCGCGCCCTGCCCGCCGGGTCCGCTGGTGTGCCAGGCCCCGCCGGGTACGGCCGGGATCCGTCCGCTCACCCGACACAGAGCCGCCTGTCGCATCTTCCGCGTCCCGCGGCATGCCGCGACCCGGTGTGCCAGGCCCGGTGCGCCGGGGCTCACGGCTCATCCCGCCCCCGGCAGCCGGGGCACCGCCGCCATCAGCGTCCGGGTGTAGGTATGGGTCGGTGCGGACAGCACCGTCTCGGTGACGCCGCGTTCCACCACCTCGCCGCGGTGCATGACGATCACCTGGTCGCACAGCCGGGCGACCACGCCGATGTCGTGGGAGACGACGACCAGGCTGAGCCGGTAGCTCGCGGCGAGCGCCGCCAGCAGGTCCAGGATCTGCGCGCGTACCGACACGTCCAGGGCGCTCACCGGTTCGTCACCGACGAGCACCCGCGGGCGGGGCGCGAGCGCCCGGGCGATGGCGATGCGCTGCCGCTGCCCACCGGAGAACTCGTGCGGGTAACGCGTGCGGACGTCCGGGTCGAGGCCGACCGCGCGCAGCACCTCGTCGACGCGGGCGTGCCGGCCGGCGCGCGCGTGCCTACCGTCGCCACCGCCGCTATGGCTGTCGTCGCCGTCGCCGTCGCCGTCGCCACCGCCACCGCCACCGCCACCGCGATCGCCACTGCCGCTGTTGTCGTTTCCGTCGTTTCCGTCGGTGCCGAGGCATTCCAGCGGTTCGGCGACGATCGCGCCGACGGGCATCCGGGGGTTCAGCGAGCTGAGCGGGTCCTGTAGGACGACCTGCACCTCGCGGCGCAGCCAGCGCAGGTCGCGGGGGCGCCCGGGCCGGACCTGCCGGCCCCGGTAGCGCACCGTCCCGGCGTCCGGGCGCTCCAGCCCGAGCAGCAGCCGGACCAGGGTCGACTTGCCCGACCCGGACTCGCCGACGATGCCGAGGCTGTGACCGTCCGGCAGCGAGAGATCGACGTTGTGGACGGCGTGCCGGACGCCGGCCGGGCCGAACAGCGAGGTGCGCGGCAGTCGGTAGCCGCGGGTCAGCCCACTGGCCTCGAACAGTGTCATGTGCCCGCCTTCGACGTCCGCTCCGGCCGGCCGTCCACAGGCCTGGCGGCCAGGTCGCCGGCGGGTTCGGCAACCGGCCTGCCCGCGAGCTCGGGAGCCGGGCCGCCGGCGGGGCCGGTCCAGCTCGTGCGGCGCGCCGCCGCCAGCAGCCGCTGGGTGTAGGGATGCCGCGCGGACCGCAGGACGGTCTCGGTCGGGCCGGTCTCCACCAGCCGCCCGCCGCGCATGACCGCGAGCTCCCGGGCGACCGAGGCCACCACCGCGAGGTCGTGGGTGATGTACAGCAGGGCGGTGCCGGCCTCGTCGACGAGGCGTGTGAGCAGGGCGAGGACGTCCGCCTGGACGCTGACGTCGAGGGCGGTGGTCGGCTCGTCCGCGATGAGCAGCGCGGGTCGGCAGGCGAGCGCGATGGCGATGCCGACCCGCTGGCGCTGCCCGCCGGAGAGCTGGTGCGGGTACGCGCGGACGAGCCGTTCCGGGTCGGGCAGCCCGACTTTCGCGGCGAGTTCGACCGCGGCCGCGGCCGCCGCCCGCCGGGACAGCCCACGGTGCAGGCGCAGCGGCTCGCCGATCTGGCGGCCCACCCGCCACAGCGGGTTCAGCGCGGTGAGCGGTTCCTGGAAGACCATGGCGATCCGGTCGCCGCGGATGCGGGAGAGCTCCCGGTCGGACCGGCCGAGCAGCTCCTGCCCGTCGAAGCGGATGCTTCCGGTCGCGGCAGCGCCGTCGGGCAGCAGCCCGAGGACGGCCAGCGCAGTGATCGATTTCCCGGATCCGGACTCGCCGATGAGCCCGAGCCGCCCACCGACGTCCAGGCCGAAGCCGATCCGGTCGACGACCACGGTGTCGCCGAAGTGGACGGTGAGATCGGTGACCTCGAGGAGCCCGGACGACGTCCCGCCCCGTTCCCGCCCCGCCAGCGCCGCCGACGGTCCGGGCGCTGCCGCTGCTGCCGCTGCCGCCGACGCTGCTGCCGCTGCCGCTGGTGCTGGTGCTGGTGCTGCCGGCGAGGATGTCGGTATCGGCGTCGGCGGTCTCTGTTCGCTCACCGTGACGCCTCTGTGGTATCGGAGCGTGACTGTCCTATGCGTGGCTCTCCGGTGGCGGACGGTGTGCTGTCCGGATCGCCGTTCGGTATCGCCGCCGGCTGGGCGTCCCGCAGCCGCGGGTCCGTGGCCTCGCGGATGCCGTCGCCGAGCAGGTTGAACCCGAGCACCGTCAGCACCACGGCAAGGCCCGGCCAGAGCAGCACCAGCGGCCGCAGGGTGATGTACGGCTGCAGCTCCTGGAGCATCCGGCCCCACGACGGGGTCGGCGGCGGGGTGCCCAGGCCCAGGTAGGACAGCGCGGCCTCGGCGAGCACGGCGATCCCGAGCGCGAGGGAGAGCTGGACGTACAGCGTCGGCGCGATGTTCGGCAGGACGTGCCGCCGGACGATCCGCCTGGTGCCGGCGCCGGCCGCGTGCGCGGCCAGGACGTAGTCGGACGCCAGCACCCGGACGATCTCCCCCCGCGTCACCCGGCCGACCTGGACGCCGCTGCCGACGCCTGTCGCGACGACGGCGGTCCAGGTCGAACCGCCGAACACGGCGGCGAGCACCATCGCGAGCAGCAGGGTCGGAAAGGCGATCAGGACGTCGACCAGATGGGCGGTGGACTCGCCGACCAGACGCGGGGTGACGGTGGCGAGCAGCGCCAGCCCCACTCCCAGTACCGCGGCGACGGCGGTGGCCGTCACCGCGGCGAACACCGTGATCCGGGCGCCGACCAGGATCTGGCTGAACAGGTCCCGGCCGAGCTTGTCGGTGCCGAACCAGTGCTGCCCGCTGATCGGCAGCCAGGGCGCGCCCGCGTCCACCCGGGTCGGGTCGTACGGCGTCCAGAGCAGGGATACCGCGGCGGCGGCCACGACGAGCGAGGACAGCAGCACACCCAGCCGGCCCGAACGGCTGCGCAGCAGGGCCGTCAGCAGCGGCGGGGCGGTCCTCGGCGGCCGGGCGGTCCTCGGCGGCCGGGCCGTCCCGCGCGGCGGAGCCGTCATCGCGGGCCCCGTGTCCCGGCGGCCGGCAGCCTCGGATCCAGCAGTCTCGGATCCAGCAGCCGATGGCCGACGTCGACGAGGAAGCCGACGACCAGCACGACCACGGTGATCAGCAGCACCGTGCCCTGGACCTTGACCAGATCGCGGTTGCCGATGTCGACGATCAGCATCTGCCCGACGCCCGGCAGCGCGAACACGTTCTCGATCACGACCGTGCCGGCGAGCAGGGTGGCGAACTCCAGGCCCAGCACGGACAGGACCGACCCGGCCGCGTTGCGGACCCCGTGCCGCAGCAGCGCCCGGCCGCGGGTCAGCCCCTTCGCCCGGGCGGTGCGGATGAAGTCCACGTGCAGCACCTCCAGCGTTGCCGAGCGGGTGAACCGCATCAGCACCGCGCCCTCCACCAGCGCCAGGGTGACCACGGGCAGCGTCAGGCTGCGCACGGCCGCCGCCGGGTCNNNNCGGCCGCCGCCGGGTCGTCCCAGCCGTCTGTCGGGAACCCGCCGGCGGGCAGCACCCCCCACTCGACCGCGAACAGGGTGATGAGCATCAGCCCCACCCAGAAGCTGGGCACCGCGATGCCGAGCTGGCTGAGTGTGGACAGGGCCAGCCCGTCGGCCCGCCGGTGCCGGGCCGCCGAGATGATCCCGAGCGGCAGCGCGACCGCGACGGCCAGGACGGTCGCGCCGGCCACCAGTGGGACGGTCACCGTCAGCTTCTCGCCGAGCTGCGCCGACACGGACACCCCGTTCACCGCCGAGGCGCCGAAGTCACCGGTGAGGACACCGCCGACCCAGCTGGCGTACTGGGTGATCAGCGGCCGGTCGACGCCGAGCTGATGGCGGATCCTGGCGACCTGCTCCGGGGTGGCCGTGGTCCCCGCGATCACGTCGGCCACGTCACCGGGCAGCAGCCGCAGCAGCAGGAAGACGAGCAGGCTCGCGGCGACCAGCGACAGGGCCAGCAGGACGAGGCGCCGCAGCAGGATCACCGCCATGGGCCCGCCCTTCGCACTCCCCACATCCTCCGTACCACGACCCTCCGAATCATGATCTCGTGAATCACGACTCTCTGTATCATGATTGTCGCCCTCCGGGGCAGGGGATGGCGTCGAACACGACGGCGGCCGGCCGGGTCAGGACCTCCTGATCTGGATCTTCGAGACGTCGTAGAGGGACGACAGGTTGTTGGTCGGGTAGCCGGTGACGCCGGCCCGGACAATCTGCCGAGCCGGGCCGAGCAGCAGCCAGTCGCTGGCCGCGTCCTCGGAGATCTGCCGGGCGAGCCTGCGCAGGTTCTGGTCACGCTCGGCGTCTGAGGCCGCCGTCACCGCGGCCTGATAGGCCTGCTGGACCGCCGGGCTGTCATAACGCCAGTAGTAGCCCGGCTTCGCGTAGTTGCCCAGGTCCCGTGGTTCGGCGTGGTCGACGATGCTCAGGTCGTAGTCGGCGTTCCGGTGCACCTGGGTGAGCCAGGTGGGGAACTCGACGCTGGCCGTCCGCACCGTGATCCCGATGTCCTGGAGCTGGGAGCGCACGTACTCGGCGATGGCCGGCGGGTAGATGTTCGGGACCGTGAGCCCGAGGGTCAGCCCACCCGCGTAGCCGGCGTCGGCGAGCAGCTTGCGGGCGTTCGCCGGGTCGTATCTGTCGATTCCGGTGAGGTCCTCGTACCAGGGGTCCAGCGGCGGGACGGAACTGCCGATCCTGGTGCCGCCGCCGAGTATCCGGATCAGGCCGTCCTTGTCGATGCCCTGCCGGATCGCGTGGCGGACCCGGGCGTCGGACAGCGCCGGCCGCGAGTGGTTGAACCCGAGGGTGATCTTGTCGCTGCTGGTGCCCGTGGAGACGGTGAAGTTCGGGTTGCCCTCGTAGGAGTTGACCAGCTCGATGTCGGTGATGCTGCCGATGTCGACCTGCCCGGTCCGCACCGCGTTGTTCTGCGCGTTCGGGTCGGTGATGTAGCGGAAGACCACCCTGGCGACGCCGGCCTTCGGCCCCCAGTACCGGTCGTTGCGGACGAGCGTGATGCTGTCGCCGTGCCGCCAGCTGTCGAACCGGAACGGGCCGGTGCCGACCGGCCTGCTGTCCAGGTCGGTGGCGCCATCCCGGATGATGACGCCGGCGGCTCCGGTGAGCCGGTAGGTCAGGTTGGTGTCGCGGTCCTTCAGGGTGAGCACGACGGTCTTCTCGTCGGGCGCGGTCACCGAGGCCACCGAGGCCAGATCGGCGGCGTTGGGATTGACCGATCCCGGCGCGCTGGCCCGGTTCAGGGAGGCCGCCACGTCGGCGGCACGCAGCGGTGAGCCGTCGTGGAAGGTCACGCCGTCCCGCAGGGTGAAGGTGTAGGTCTTCCCGTCCTCCGAGATCTTGTAGGACGTGGCCAGCGCCGGGGCGATGACACCGGAGTCGTCCCGCTGGAGCAGCCCCTGGTAGACGTTGTTGAGCAGGATCTGGCCGATGGCGGCCCCGGCGGCCTTGGTGATGTCGAGGCTGCCCGGCTCGAGCACGAGACCGATGGTCGCGGTGGCGTCCGAGTTGGTCGCGCCGGTCGCGCCAGCCGCCGGGTCCGCCGCCGCGCCGCCGGAAGCGTCCGAACCGCAGGCTGTGAGCACCGCCAGCGCCAGGGCTGCCGCGCCGGCGAACAATCTGATCTTCATCAACTGCCTTCTCCTGGAAAGCCGTCGGCCACGGTCACGGCCGCAACCAGCGACGCTGCCGGGTCTGTCCGGCGGCGCTCGCTGCCGCCTGGCAGGACGGACACGGATGTCAGCGGTTACGGAACATGATCGAAATGGGTGTTGGTGAACACGGCGCAGTCAGTGCGGGCTGGCTGCCGGAGCTCGTACCGCCTTCCCGTACATGACCTAAAGTAATTGATCTGCATACGAACTGTCGCAAAGGTCGTTGCGTCGTCAGGGCATGTGCAACGTGAAAGCAACAAAGAAGCAGCGAAAAACAACGAAGCGCGGTGCGGGAGGAGAGCCGGGAGGAGCGTCGCCGTGCCAGTCGGGCCCGAGTTCACAGGTTGTCACCGGTGAACGTCGTCACCCGTGGACGGTCCGGGCCCGGCGGCCGTCAGCGGAAAACCGTTCCGACGGATGGCCGGTGTGATACCCGCTGCGGTACCGGCGCGCTCAGCAGGCTTTCAGGACCAGTAACAGATCTGGTCGAAATGATGCGCGCGACGGGAGATCCAGAACGGATCAAGAATCATCGCTGGCAGCCGACGCCCTGTGCGCACCGCCTGAATGTAACCTCACGCGGGATCAGACTCAATCAGGACCTTGCGGACGAGACCCGACGGAGCCGGACATGGATCTACAGCTGGACGGGCGGCGCGCGATCGTGACCGGTGGCAGCCGTGGCATCGGGCGGGCCATCGCCAGATCGCTGGCCGCCGAAGGGGCCAAGGTCGTGATCGCCGCGCGGGACGCCGACGCCCTGGCGGTGGCCGCCAGGCAGCTTGCGGCCGAGACCGGCGGTACCGTGCTGCCGGTTGCCGCCGACACCCGCGACGGGGACGCCGTGGCGCGGCTGGCCGAGCGGACGGTCGCGGAGCTCGGCGGGGTCGACATCCTGGTCAACAACGCCGCCCAGCCGGGCGGCGCCGGCGGCCCCGGCGGGTTCTCCGCGCTGACCACCGCGGATCTCGCCGACGACATCGACGTGAAGGTCATCGGTTACCTGCGCACCGCCCAGGCGGTCGCCCCGCATCTGATCCGGGCCGGCTGGGGTCGCATCATCAACATCGGCGGTCTCGCGGCCCGTTCGACCGGGCGGACGGCCGCGTCCATCCGCAACGCCAGCGTCACCGCGCTTACCAAGAACCTCGCGGACGAGCTCGGCCCGCACGGAATCAACGTCGTCGCGGTCCATCCCGGGCCCACCGTCACCGAACGGTTCGCCGACCTGATCGGCGACGATCCCGCCCGGCTGGACGCCGTCACCGCGACGCTGACGATCGGCCGGGTGGTCACCGCCGAGGAGGTGGCCACGCTGGTGACCTTCCTCGCGTCCCCGCTGAGCGTGTCGGTCACCGGTGAGACGATCGCCTGCGGCGGCGGGAGCCGCGGGNCGGGAGCCGCGGGCCGATCTACTACTGATGATCCTGGCCAGTACTGATGATCCCGCCCGGCCGGGCTGGCTATGCGGCGAGCGGGGTGTAGTGGGAGGCGTCGTCCCCCTCGATGGCGTAGCTGCGCCGGCCGTCCACCCCGACCGGCACGTCGCCGGCGACGGTGATCCGGTGCAGCAGCCGCGGGAGGTCGCCGTAGTCGTCGACGCCGTAGTGCTGGGTGCTGCGGTTGTCGAAGAAGACGAGGTCGCCGGGGGTCCACCGCCACCGGACGGTGTTCTCCGGCCGGGTGACGTAGGTCTGCAGCAGACGGAGGAGGTCACGCGACTCGGTCACGGACAGGCCGACGATGCGCTGCGCGAACCCGCCGATGAACAGACCCCGCTCACCCGTCTCGGGATGGACGCGGACCACCGGGTGAGCGGTCCGGTACTTCCGGGAGACGAAGATCTCGCGGTACGCCTTCGTCTGCGCCGTCTCAGCCGGCGGGATCACGTAGTCGTAGTCGTTGGTGTGCTCCGCCCAGATCCGGTCGGCCAGTTCGCGCAGGTCGCCCGGGAGGTCCTGGTAGGCGGTCACGGAGTTGGCGATGAGGGTGTCCCCGCCGGCCGGGGGGATCACGACGGCGCGCAGGGTGCTCGCGGCCGGCGGGGACACGACGAACGTGACGTCGGTGTGCCAGTTGTTGGCCCGGCCCTCGGTCGAGTCCACCCGCAGCACGTTCGGGCTGCCGGCCAGGGACGGGACGGTGGGGTGCGCCGTGGTGAGCGCGCCGAAACGGGCGGCGAAACGCTGCTGCCCGGCGTCGTCGAGTTCCTGCCCGCGGAAGAACAGCGCCTTGTGCTCGACGAGCGCGGCCCGGATCGACGCGATGACGGTGTCGTCGTCGAGCGCGTCACGAAGGTCCACGCCGACGATTTCGGCGCCGATCCGTCCGGTTACCCTGCGGATGTCGAGATCCGTGCTGACGACGGCCATGTCGCTCCTTGGCGGTCCGGGAACGTGAGTGTCCGACGGCGCGGAAGAAGCCGCGGAAGTGGCATGGCCGCGCCGTCTTCGGTCCTTCGGTTTTCCTGCCGGTTCTCCTCCCGGCCGGCGGGGAGAAGCGTTCCGGCGACCGGCCCCGACGGTTTCCTCGTCGGCCCGTGCCGCCATGCTCGTGTCCGCCGCGGAGCGGGTCAATATTTAGTGGTCCAGCGAAAATAATTCGGCGGCCGTCTCATCGGCGGACGATATGGGCACGATGAGTAATGCTCTGACGGGGCGTGTAGCACACCCACGGACCACGCGGGTGACGGCCGGGCCTTTCGTCGTGCCTGATGGGGAACCCGCGGGTGGCGGTGCGGCGGGTCATGACGGTTGTACCGGTATCTCCCGTCCGGGCCGCCTCCGGGGTGGGCGGATGCCGCTCCGCCCAGGGCGGCGGCGGGGAGCCCCGGACACGGAAGAAGCATGATCGCTCAGCCTTCGCGCCGTGTCGACCGCCCCGTGGACGGGTTGACAGCCGGCCATTCCTGCCGACATAGTCGCCAACATGTCGGGGAACAGGCTGTCGGTCCGGCGAGTGGTGGATCATGTCCGTGTCGCCAGTGACCTGTGTCAATTCTGGTCGAATCCAGGTTGATCCGTCCTGGCATTTTCGTGGTATTGTCTGGAACTATTTAATAGTCACTCGAACACGACTCTGTCCGTCGCCGACGGTGGTGGCAGAAATCATTGTTCGGGCCGTAAAAGATATCGGCGGTGATATCGGTTCGCGGATGGCCGGCGAAGTCGTGAAAATTTTCGGCACGGCCTCACCGGGTTCCTCGGAAGCTCGGTCGCCACAGTTTCTCCGCCAATTTCCAGCATCCGCTCCGGTGCGCTCGGGATATCGAACGCCCGGGATGCCGAGAAGGGCGCCGAGGAGCAGGGACGCCGAGAAGTGTCGCTGCCGGCCAACGCCCCCGGCCCGGCCCGGCCCGGCCGGTGCCTGGAGGCCCACCCGTCCTGATCATGATTCGACCGGCTGCCGAGAACCGAGAACAGGGATCCTGATGAGTGACCAGCCCCGCCAGCCACACCGACACCGCGACGTGTCCTCGACATGTGCCGGCCAGGCCGGCGTCGGCGGCTCGCGGTGAGCGCCGTATCAAGACGCCGTCCGCGGCCGGTCGAGGTCCCCGCCGAGACCGACGTCCTCGTGCTCGGAGGAGGCCCGGCCGGGACGTGGGCGGCGCTGGCGGCGGCAGGCCGCGGCCAGCGGGTCACGCTCGCCGACAAGGGCTACTGCGGCACCAGCGGTTCGACGGCGGCCGCCGGTAACAACCTGTGGTATCTGCCACCGGGCGGGAGCTCCCGGTCGGAGGCCATCGCCGCCCGTGAGATCGCCGGCGGCCATCTCACCGACCGGCGCTGGATGGCACGCGTCCTCGACCAGACGTGGCGGGCGGTCGAGCAGCTGACGGACTGGGGTTATCCGTTCCCGGTGGCCGACGACGGCACCCCGCGGCGCGGCAGCCTGCAGGGCCCGGAGTACATGCGGCTGATGCGCCGCCAGGTCCGGCGCGCCGGCGTCGTCATCCTCGACCAGTCGCCCGCCCTTGAGCTGCTGGTCGACCCCGACGGTGTCGTCACCGGCGCCGCCGGCGTCCACCGCCAGCGGGCCGGCGAGCCCTGGCGGGTGCGTGCCGGGGCTGTGGTCCTGGCGACCGGAGGCTGCGCCTTCCGGTCCGGCGCGCTGGGACTCAACGTGGACACCGGTGACGGCGCGCTGATGGCCGCGGAGCTCGGCGCCGAACTGTCCGGGATGGAGTTCTCCTGCCAGTACGGCACCGCGCCCGCCTTCGGCGCGCAGACCAAGGGCCTGATGTACCAGTTCGCCGTGTTCACCGACGCCGACGGTGCCGAGCTGGCCGCCGCCGCGTTCCCCGGCGGGCTGCTCGACGTGCAGTGGGCGGCGCTGCGCACCCAGGTGCACGCCCGGCTCGAGCGGGCGGCGCCGCACCTTCGGGAGGCGATGCGCTGGTCGCAGCCGAACTTCTTCCTGCCGTTCGACAAACTGGGCATCGACCCGTTCACCCAGCGCTTCCCCGTCCGTTTCGTCATGGAGGGCACCGTGCGCGGGACGGGCGGGCTGCGCGTGGTCGACGACGGATGCGCGACCACCGTCCCCGGGCTGTTCGCGGCCGGCGACGCCGCATCCCGCGAACTCGTCACCGGCGCGATCAGCGGCGGCGGCAGCCACAANGCGGCGGCGGCAGCCACAACGGCTCCTGGGCGATCTCCTCCGGCGGCTGGGCCGGCGCGGCGGCGGCCCGATTCGCCGCACGGCGCCCGGCCGGCTGGCCGTCGGCGCCCCTCACCCCCGCTGGCGGCGCGGGGCTGCGCGCCCGGACGGGCCGTGGCGACCTGCGGCACGAGGAGGTGGTGGCCGCCGTCCAGGAGCGGGTGCTGCCGCTGCGGCACAACAGGTTCAGGACGGCGGCGGACCTGCGCGAGTCGCTGGCCGTTCTCGACTCGCTGTGGTCGGCCGTCGTCGACGGGCTCGCGCCGGACGACGACGCCCACAGCATCACCCCCACCCGGGAGGCCGCGGCGATGCTCGCGCACGCGCGGTGGATGTACCGCGGCGCGCTGTCCCGGCCGGAAAGCCGCGGGCTGCAGGTCCGCCTGGACCGGCCAGGGACCGACCCGGCCCTGGCTCACCGCATCCGCGTCGGCGGCCTCGACCAGGTGTGGACGGCCGCCGAGACCACCGCCGCCGGGAGCGCCGCCGCTACCACTGTTCCCGGCGCCGTTCCCGGCGTTCGCCGTCCCGAGGAGGTGCCGGTCCTGTGATCGAGGTGGTCAACGACAGCCGGTGCATCGACTGCAACATCTGTGTCGAGGTGTGCCCCACCAACGTCTTCGACGCGGTTGACGGCGGCCATCCGGTGATAGCCCGGCAGTCCGTATGCCAGACCTGCTTCATGTGCGAGGCCTACTGCCCGGCCGACGCGCTGTTCGTGGCGCCGCTGGCGGGCCCGGCGCCGGCCGGGTCACCGCTGCGGGACGAGGCGTTCCTCGAAGCCCACGACCGGTTCGGGGAGTACCGGCGCTGGCTCGGCTGGGGCCATGGCCGTCGGCCCGGCAGCCTGCTGGACCGCACCCACGTCTTCACCGCGCGCTTCCGTACGGCGCCGGAGGCATCCGGCCGGTGAGACAAGCGGGACCTCCGCGAAGACCGAACAAGGACACCTGATCCGAAAAGTGACAAGCTGCAGTGACAAGGTAGGGAACAAGCACATGTCGACGTCCCGCGAGCCCGGAACCGGGCCCCGGCCCGTCCCGCGTCCCGCTCCCGCCGGCACGCGGCGCGACCCGTACGCCGGCTTCGGCGGCCGGATCGGGCGCACCTTCGGCGAGTCAGAGCCGGCGTGGCCATCCCGCGTCCGCCCGGACGGGCACGCACCCAACATCGTCGTGGTGCTCGTCGACGACATGGGGTACAGCGACATCGGCCCGTTCGGCGCCGAGATCGCCACGCCGGCCCTGGACCGGCTCGCCGAACAGGGTGTGCGGCTGACCAACTACCACACCATGCCGCTGTGCTCGCCAGCCAGGGCAGCCCTGCTGACCGGCCTGAACCCGCACCGCGTCGGATACGCCATGGTGGCCAACGCCGACCCCGGATTCCCCGGCTACGGCATGGAGATCGCCGACGACATCCCCACCCTGGCCGAGCTGCTGCACGACGCCGGATACGCCACCTACGCGGTCGGCAAGTGGCACCTGGCGCGCGACTCGGCGTCCAGCGCGGCCGACGACCGGCGCAACTGGCCGTTGCAGAAGGGCTTCGACCAGTACTACGGCGTGCTGGAAGGGCTCACCAGCCTGTTTCACCCGCACCAGCTGGTACGGGACAACAGCCCGCTGGACATCGACGACCTGCCCGACGGCTACTACTACACCGACGACATCACCGACCAGGCGATCTCGATGGTGACGTCGCTGCGGGCGCACGACGCCGACAAGCCGTTCTTCCTCTACGTCGCGCACAACGCCGTGCACGGTCCGTTGCAGGCCAAGCCTGAGGACATCCAGCGTTACCGGGGCCGCTACGACGGCGGCTGGGACGCGCTGCGGGAGGCCCGCTTCGGCCGGCAGCGCGCGGCCGGCCTCTTTCCCGCCGACACCCGGCTGCCGCGGCGCAACTTCGAGGCCGGACACGAGGTGGGCCCCTGGGCGGAGCTCACGCCGGAACAGCAGCGGCTGTACGCCCGGTACATGGAGGTCTACGCCGCCATGGTCGACAACATCGACCAGAATCTCGGGCGGCTGCTGGACACCCTCGCCGCGCTCGGCGAGCTGGACAACACGATCGTCATCTTCACCTCCGACAACGGAGGCACGGGCGAGGGCGGCGCGGAGGGCACCCGCAGCTACTTCAAGCGCTTCGTCCAGCATACGAACCTGCCCGCCGACTGGGACCCCGACGTCGAGCGCGACCCCGAACTGATCGGCGGCCCGCGCAGCCTGGTGCACTATCCGCGCGGCTGGGGGATGGCCTCCAACACGCCGTTCCGGCTGTACAAGGGCCAGACCTACGCCGGCGGGGTGCGGGTGCCGTTCATCCTGTCCTGGCCGGCCGGCATTCGGACACCTGCCGGCGACGCCGGCATTCGGACGCAGTACCAGTACGTCACCGACATCACCCCGACGCTGCTCGACCTGGCCGGGGTGGCCCGGCCGGCGCGGCGCCACGGGCAGCCGGTCCAGGAGCTCGACGGAGTCAGCTTCGCCGCCGTCCTCGCGGACCCGGACGCACCCAGCACCCACCACGAGCAGTACTGCGAGATGATCGGCAACCGTAGCTACTACCGGGACGGCTGGAAGCTGGTCACGCTGCACCGCCCCGGTGCCCCGTACGACGACGGCGAATGGGCGCTCTACAACGTGACGCGGGACCCGACCGAGATCGTCGACCTGTCCGCCGCGCACCCCGACGTGGTCAAGGAACTGGCCGCGGCCTGGGAGAACGCGGCCTGGCGCAACGGTGTCTTCCCGCTCGCCGACGGCAGTGGCGCGCTGGTCATCCGCAACCCCGCGGAGGAGCGGCTGCGGCGGCCGGTGACCCTGCTGGCCGGCACCCCCGAGCTGGAGCGCTACCGCTCCGCCAAGCTCATCACCTTCCGCTCCTTCGACATCATCATCGAACTGGATGAGCATGCCGTCGGCGACGAAGGAGTCCTGGTCTCGCACGGCGACCAGGGCGGCGGTTACAGCGTGTACGTGGAGGACGGGCGGCTGCGCTTCGCGTACAACGAGTACGGCGTGCTGCACGAGGCCGACGCCGGGCCGCTGCCCGCCGGCCGGCACACCGTCCGCGTCCGCGCCCAGGCCATCCCCGGCCTGCGCTGGCAGTGGCGGATCCTCGTCGACGGCACCGAAACCGGCCTGCTGGCCGAGGTGCACCAGCTCATCGGCATGGCCCCGCTACAGGGGATCAGCGTCGGCGTGGACCGCAGGTCCCCGATCTCCTGGCCCGTCCACGAACGCCACCGCAGCTTCCGCTACACCGGCCGCCTGAAATCGGTGACCTACATTCCGGGACCGCCCGCCCCCGACGACCCCGAAACCCTGATCCGCACCCTCCGCGAAGCCGCCGCCACCTTCGAGTAGCCCCTCTTGTCTGCTCCCGGCCCAGGCAGCCGCAGCCCTCACCATCAGCCGTCCCGGAGCCTATGAAGCACTCCCCACCGCGACGGAGTTGCACCAACGAGCCGGCGGACTGCCGAATCCCTGGATTTAGAAATCAAGCCCGCGGCCTGGGGCCGCGCCGCGCGCCCCGAGCGGTTCGCCCGCCGGCCACGGCCACCCCGCCTGCCCAAGACCGTGTGGATCAACCAGCCAGTTCCAAGCCAACCGAGCAACGACCAACTGTCACATTTGACTTGACATGTACCGGTCGTCCACCGGCCCCACATTCCCGCCCGACCGTCACAGACAACGATCGATCACTGAGCACAACGGTTCGTTACCGGGAAAGGCTCACTGAAGTCTTCGGCTGCGCCGGTTTGAAGGCTGGCCCTGCCGGTGAGCTTTTCAGTCCGAGGGCTGTGGTCGGGCGGACCAGCCAAAGCTTTCGCGAGGCAGAACGATTTCCCACCTTTTCGGGCCGGTCGGTGGGCGCGGTGGGGCGCGGAGCAGCGGCGCCCGGCAGGGTGGGGCGACGCGTGGTGTGGCTTCAGCAAGCCTTCTCGGCGCGGATCGAATCAATGCCGCTAAGATAAGAACGGGCGCCGACAAGATCAATATCTGCTTGATCGTTTCAGTGCGGTTTTTGGCGTATGCACTCGGGCGGTGCGTCATACTTCCATGCGCGGACCACCACGATAGAATGGATTGTGAATTCGGCAGACGAGTCTTCGGCGGCAGGCCGCCTGACCGACCATATTTCTGTGGGCGTGCTCGCACGGGTGATTTCACGAGAGGTCGTGGACGAGGTTCTCGTCGAGACCGGTAAAAAAGAGCAGCGAGTCCGGCGGCTTCCCGCACACGTCGTCGTCTATTTCGTGGTGTCCCTCGCGGTGTTCCGGGACGGCTACGAGGAGGTCATGCGCCGCCTTGTGGGCGGCCTGCGGCTCATGCGCGTGTGGCGGGACGAATGGACAGTGCCGTCGACGAGCGCACTCAGCCAGGCACGTGAACGTCTGGGAGAGGAGCCACTCAAAATGCTATTCGAGCGGGTCGCGGTCCCGCTCGCGAAGCTGAGCACGCCAGGTGCATGGTTGCGTTCGTGGCGGCTCATGGCGATAGACGGCGTCAACATCGACGTACCGGACACGGCGGAGAACCTCACCGTTTTCGAGAAAGCGCGGGGAGGTACCCGGCGACCTTTCCCCCAGATCCGTTCGGTGGGACTCGCGGAATGCGGAACGCACGCCGTCGTCGCGGCCACGACGGGCACCATCCGGGACGGGGAAAGGGAACTCGCCGGCAGGCTGCTCGGATCGGTCGAACCTGACATGCTGATCACGGCCGATCGAGGATTCTTCAGCTTCGAGTTGTGGGCTGACTTCATGGTGACCGGCGCCGCGCTCCTCTGGCGAGTCTCCGCCCACATGAAGTTACCCCCTGAAGCCGTGCTCGCTGACGGCTCCTACCTGTCCACCATCACGTCGAAGAAGAACCGCGGCAGCTCGTGGCGCATCCCGCTGGCCGCGGTCGACGACCCCAGGGACGCGAGCCACATCCCCGTCCGGGTGATCGAGTACACCGTCGCGACGGGTGACGGCACATCCTCGGAAACGTTCCGGCTCGTCACCACCATCCTCGACCCGGCCGACGCCACGGCTCTTGAACTCGCCGCTGTCTACCAGCAGCGCTGGGAATACGAGCTGTCCCTCAAAGAAATCGAAACGCAGCTTCTCGCGCCCGGTGCGGGACTGCGCTCAAAATCCCCGAAGATGGTCCGTCAGGAGTTCTGGGGACTCCTCCTCGCCCACTACGCAATCCGCGCGCTCATGGTCGAGGCCGCTGACACCGACGGGATCGACCCCGACCGGCTCTCGTTCCAACGAACCCTGAACATCGTCCGCCGCCAGATCACCGATCAGGCGGCCTTTTCCCCCCTCGACACTCGCGCGGGCGATCACCAGAGCCATCGCCGAGATCCTTGAACGAATCACACGGGAGCGCAGACCCCGACGCTACCCTCGCGTCAGCAAGAAAGGAAACCGACACAACTTCCCGACCAAGAAGTCATCCGACGGAGGCGTGCGTTTCGCTCCAACGATAATGATCACCGGGCGGATCTTATCTTAGCGGCATTGTTCGCAGTACACGTCTATCCGCTATACCGACCGGCTTGTCGAGGCCGGAGCGATACCGTCCGTCGGGAGCGTCGGCGACTCGTACGATAACGCGCTCGCCGAGTCCGTGAACGGACTGTACAAGACAGAGCTTGTCCATCGCAAGGGGCCGTGGCGTACCGCGGACGATCTCGAACTCGCGACGTTCGAGTGGGTCGACTGGTACAACAACCGGCGGATCCACAGCGGCTGTGGAAACATGCCACCGGCCGAGTTTGAATCCCTCTTCTATCTCCAGAACGAAGCTGATATAGTCGCCGAAGCGTAAGCATCCGGTCCTCTATGGAACCCGGGGCGGTTCAGACCTGGTCCTGCGCAGCACGCTCCAGGACGATCCGGTCCTGAGTTTCAATCCCGTAGGGGCGATGAGGACATCGACTTTGCTGCCGCGCGGGCCCAGCTCGCCGCGTTTCAATCCCTCGTAGGGGCGATGAGGACTCTCCCCCCTCACGTGCCACTTCGACCGCATACTGGTTTCAATCCCTCGTAGGGGCGATGAGGACCCACTCGTATGTCGCGGTCACACCGGACCGTGCCGTGTTTCAATCCCTCGTAGGGGCGATGAGGACCCGATCTCGTCCATTTTTGCCGCGGTCAGCAGCTCGCGTTTCAATCCCTCGTAGGGGCGATGAGGACGAGCATCCGCGGCGGCCTTGGCCGCGTCGTTGCCAGGTTTCAATCCCTCGTAGGGGCGATGAGGACCCGGCGCAACCCGCTGGGCCGCCTGGCCCCGAAGGGGTTTCAATCCCTCGTAGGGGCGATGAGGACTCTTCGACGGCCAGTGGGTCGGGGACGGGTTTGACGGGTTTCAATCCCTCGTAGGGGCGATGAGGACGGGAATGAACTGCGTCATCGTGACCGTAGACAGCGTTTCAATCCCTCGTAGGGGCGATGAGGACGGGCACAAGGAGTCGGAAACGTCTCCTACATCAGCGTGTTTCAATCCCTCGTAGGGGCGATGAGGACACAACGGGGTCATCGTCGCGGGGGAGAGCGCGCAGAAGTTTCAATCCCTCGTAGGGGCGATGAGGACTTCCTCTACGGTCTGGCCCGGCTTGATCGCGACATAGTTTCAATCCCTCGTAGGGGCGATGAGGACCATCATCCAAGCAGCCACGAAGGGGCACAACATGGCGTTTCAATCCCTCGTAGGGGCGATGAGGACGCGGAACCATCGTCACTATCCTTAAGCGGGATAGGTTTCAATCCCTCGTAGGGGCGATGAGGACCAGCAGCTCCACCATCTCGGCCGGGGTCGTGTCGTACGGTTTCAATCCCTCGTAGGGGCGATGAGGACTCTTCCTATCGTCACGGTAACCGCGTTTTGTTTGCGGAGTTTCAATCCCTCGTAGGGGCGATGAGGACTCTCCCCCCTCACGTGCCACTTCGACCGCATACTGGTTTCAATCCCTCGTAGGGGCGATGAGGACCCACTCGTATGTCGCGGTCACACCGGACCGTGCCGTGTTTCAATCCCTCGTAGGGGCGATGAGGACGCGCGACCTGATCGCCGCGCTGGAGGCGTAGCACCATCTCGTAGGGGCGATGAGGACAAGGACCCGAACTTCATCAACGCTGAGAAGTCCGCGTTTCAATCCCTCGTAGGGGCGATGAGGACCTCCGCCGCGACCTCCCGTCTCACCATCAGCCGGTCCGGTTTCAATCCCTCGTAGGGGCGATGAGGACCCGCTGACCGGCCGGGGTGCGCACCTGATGCTGATCGAGTTTCAATCCCTCGTAGGGGCGATGAGGACCTTGAATCCGCTGAAAATGTCGGTCGGATATGCGCGTTTCAATCCCTCGTAGGGGCGATGAGGACCATCATCCAAGCAGCCACGAAGGGGCACAACATGGCGTTTCAATCCCTCGTAGGGGCGATGAGGACCACGCCCGTCATCACGGCCATCGCCAACCTCGTTTCTCGTAGGGGCGATGAGGACCAAAACAGTTGGTCCGCCGGCACGTGGCGCTTCCTCGTTTCAATCCCTCGTAGGGGCGATGAGGACAGCCGAAACCCTCGCCGGATGCGATGCCGGTAGGCGCCAGTTTCAATCCCTCGTAGGGGCGATGAGGACTCCGCAGTACTCCGGTACAGTCCCCTACGTGACAGTTTCAATCCCTCGTAGGGGCGATGAGGACAACTGAAGGAGCTCCCCTCATGGAACTGCTTGATTTGTTTCAATCCCTCGTAGGGGCGATGAGGACCAGGTGTGCTGGCGTCCGATGGCATTTTGGCGAGGTTTCAATCCCTCGTAGGGGCGATGAGGACCCGATTATAAACGCCCAGGTCGGACGGCGTGTCGAGGGCTGGGGGAAGGGGCGGATCGCAGCGAGCCGCCGGTCGAACATCACCAAGCGGGGGTCCGCTGCACCGTCCATGATCAAATTATGTCGCTGGGGGCAGCCCAGCCGGCGCCTATGCTCTCCCGGACGATGTCTGCACCAGGAGGGAGAGTGTAGACGAGGACATGATCGTGGGAGTGGTCGATCACAGCTTCGATCCGGCGCCGGAAGCGGAGGAGCTGCGCGGGGCTGAGGTTTCCTTCGAACACGCTCCGCTGCACATGGTGGAGGTACTGGCGGCAGGTCGCGAGGACCGTACTGTTGCGTTCCGCGGCGGTGTCGTAAACAACGATCACGTACATGGGTCACCACCAGATCCGAAACGGTTGGTAGCGCTCGCCCTCGAGACAGGTGCGGGTTAGTTTCAGCGCTTCGAGGTAGAGCAGTTCATCGTATGCGACCGATCGTCCGAGCGCGCGGTGCTTGATGGTGACCGCCAGCTCGTCACGAACGGTTTGAACGACAAATTTCCGTCCGCTTTCGGTGAGCATGGTGTTTCCGACCTGGGCGTCGAAATGCGTGGGATTCAACTGGCCGCGGCCGGCGAGACGCAGCAGCAGGCGTTCGGCGAACAGGGGTTTGAAAACTTCAGCCAGGTCGAGTGCGAGGGAATGGCGCTGACGTTCCATGGAGCTGTGCAGGAAGGCGATGCCGCTGTGCAGAGGAGTGAGCCTGATTGCGGTCAGGAGCCGGGCGTAGACGATGCCGTTGACATAGCTGATGAAAGCGTTTCCCGCATTGGCGGGTGGTCGGCGGCTACGGCCGTCAAGCTGTAACCAGTCCGGTAGCTTGGTGTCGATCACAGTCCATGCGGTCCGGCGGAAGTTCCCTTCGGCGGCCATGAGCTGGGCGGTCGAGTCGGCGGCGGCAGCGCCGGCTTCCAGCGTCTCGAACGGCTTTTTCAGCACGGACCGGTCGACGACACGGCGGACATTGAACGCTGTCGCGCACACCAGCGACCGCGCGATGGCCATGGCAGCCCGCGGAGTCGTGGCGGCGCGTGCCTGGGCCAGGACGGTCTGGCCGGATGTATGTGCCTCGGCCGGAAGCAGTGATCCAGCGTAGTCGCCATAGTAACTGAGCAGATGCACAGAGATACGATGTTGGTTGAGTAGCGTCATCACCGCGGTGTTGATGTCTACTGGGGAGCAGGCGATGATGTCGCGTACGTCGGTGACGGGTATATGGACCTTGCTCCCATCGTCTCGTTCGATGACGAGTGTCGAGTCCTTTCGGCGGATCCGGCAGGGGGAGGTCAGCCAGTAGGTGCGGGCTGCTTCGGGCATGGGTCAGTCCGTCCAGCAGTAGTCGAGGTAGCTGCATCCGACGCAGCGCGGCCGGTCAAGTCGCTCCGGCGGATCGGACCGCTCGACAATGTCGAGCACGGCCGCGATGTCGTCCACGGCGCGTGCCCGCCGTTCGTCATCGAACGGGATGCGGATGGTGCGCCGGGTCGGCCGGTAGTGCAGGACAGCGCCGCGGGCCTCGACACCGACATCGATCAGCCGGAGGCAGTAGTGCAGCGCTTGGGCTTCGTCGGCCACGGTCGGCCGACGGGATGACTTGACTTCGTGCACCCACAGGTCCCCGTCGAGATGGTCCAGTTTGGCCGCGCCGAGGTCGACGGGCCGGAACCGGTCGTAGGAGACCTCGTGCAACGCCTCCCCGAGACGGACCCGCTCGCTGAGATGCTCCGGCCGGACCCCACGGCTGTACAGCCATAGCTGCCGGTGGCAGTGATGCAGATATTTGATGTGGACGCCCCCGATGTCAGCCGGCTCCATCAGATCAGCTCACCGGGCTGGTAACGGTCCGCCGCCCGACCGCGGACGGCGGTCAGGCCTCGTTTCTTGTCGTAGTCGCCGTCGATGACGAAGACACCGAGCTGCCGGTTCCAGCCGGCCAGCTTTTTCGCGTAGTAAGGCAGCGGTATGAGCAGGTCCGCGGCGAGTAGACGGCCCTGCGCCCCGGTGGCTGCCGTGGCCAGCAGGCTGGCGTATTCATCCTCATCCGAGGCGAGGATTCCCTCGGTACCGTCGAATATCTTGTCGAATGCGTCGGTGAGCTCGGAACGGTCGCTGAACGGCCGGGTGAAGGTGAGGAAGCTGCTGGTGAAGGCATCCCGGTGGCGGGTGACCTCGTCCACCCATCTTTGGCCCCAGTCGGAGTCGAAGATGTCGTCCAGCCAGCCCAACAACGACGCTTCGCTCACGATCTCACTGTCGTGTGCGGTCAGCACCTGCCAGGCAGCCTCGGTCGGCTCGCGCTCGTAGACACCGTCCGCATACAGCTCGGTCGTGCCGCCGCGTCGGGCGCGCATCTCGGCCTGGCACACGACGACATCTGCCGGCGGACGGGTGCCGCTCCGGTTGACCCGGCCGAACCGCTGAATCAGCGCGTCCAGCGGAGCGCACGAAGTGAAGATCGCATCGAAGTCGACGTCCAACGAAACCTCGACTACCTGGGTGGCGACGACCAGCCCGGGTCGCCGTGTCTCCGCCGAGGTCCCCGATCGGTAACGGCTGGTGATCGTTCTTTCGATCGCGTTACGGTCACAGCGCTTGAACCGGGAGTGCAGCAGACACGCGGCCCACGCCCCGGCTGCTTCACCGTCCACCTCCGCATCCAGATCATCGCCCGGACGGCTGTTCCGCTCGCTGTCCGACAGGGGCGGAGCATACGGCGACAACGCCTCGAACAGGCTTTGGGCGTCAGCCACGTTGTTCGCCACGACGAGGACGGATTCCCCCGCCGCCAGCCTGGATATGATCATTTTCTGAGTGGTCGGATCGGTGAGATGCGCTTGGGCCGTCCGGATCCGGTGCCGGTTGGGAGCGGTGCCGTGGCTCGCCTCCACCAAGGTCACTGGTGATGCGGGCGTCCTCGAAGATGCGTTGTTCCCCGCGTTCTCAAGGCTGGTCCGGACCAGTTCGATCAGCGGAGCCGGCAGGGTCGCCGACAGCACCCCGACGCGGCTGCCGAGCCGCGCCCACAGACCGAAGGTGGCCAGGATGAACCCGAGCTTGCGCGCGTCGTAGGCATGCAGCTCGTCCAGGACGAACACCGAGTTGGCGCTGTCGAGCAGAATGCTGCTGTGTGTCGGGCCGGCGAGCGCGCCGCGCAGCAACTGGTAAGGCGTGCCGACCCGGACCGTCTCGCGGAACAGCCGTGTCGCGCCCGCCCGGGCGAGCGCCTTCGCCGCGGCCATGCCAGCATCCGTGCCGGTACCGCCGTCGGCACTGACACCGTTGCGGCCGGAGCGGTTCTCCTCGGCGTCGTCGTCCGCCCCACACAGCGACCGGGACAGATAATAGGATGCGGCCCGTGAGTGGCTGACCCCGATCAGGCTTTCGTCCCCGACGTCGTGTTCCGCCAGCCGCGCGGTCATCGCGTTGATCGAGGCCAGGTATGGCAACGTGTAGAAGACCCGGGGTACCCCGCCGCACGCCGTACTGATCGCGATGACCTGCCGGGACGCCCACAGCAGGCCGGCCTCGGTCTTCCCGCTGCCCGTCCACGCCCGCAGGATCAGATGTCCGTCGACCGAGGCCGCTTCCTTCTGGTGCGCATGCAGCGCCCGGCCGGATTCGGCCAGCCGGCCAGCGAACCGTTCGGGATAGCCGGAGTCGAACGGCTGCCGGGTGTGCAGGCTGCCGTGCGCGCTGGACAGATGGTCGGCCATGGTCACCGCCCCCTGCACCAGCACAGCCGCTAGCCCGCGGCCGGGGTCGGCATCGGCATCGGACCAGGTCGCCCACAGTCTCCATAGTGTTGACAGCGCGTGTCCGCAGAGGTGGGATGCGTCGGCCGGGCCGGTTGCGTCGGGCATGGCTGCCTCGGTGGCAGCGGTCAGTCCCACCTCCGAGGATCTTTCCGTGAGCCAACCGAGCAGCATCCTGGTCCGTTCCCTGTCGACCGTGCCCAGCTCATCGGCGAGATCCTCCGGGGTGGGCACCAGGTCCTCGGGGTAGAGAGCGCGCAGCGCCCGACCGCTGTCGGCGTCGGCGAGCGCGCGGTGGTGGGTCGCGACGCCGAGGGCGATCCACCACCGCGTGGGAGTATCCGGAAGAAGGAACGGCAGGAAGCCCAGAGACAGAACCTCATGTCGCTGGGGCCACCTGTCACGCGCCCGTCTGAGCATGCGCTGAAAGCCGTCGGCGATCTTTCCCGCGTCGTGGGTAAGCGCGGCCCAGGCCACCACCGTCCAGAAGGCATCTCCGGCGATCTCCGCTGGCAGGCCGGGCAGATGGCCGATCCGTCGCTGCACCTGGCGGGCGGCGATAACAGTGGCGTCCAGATGGGACGTTAGCGCCTCCCCGGCATCCCGTTGCCCGCTGGGGCTTTTCGCCCATACCTGCTCCAGCCCGGTGAACCTGGCGGCGTCCACGGTCATCGGGACGCCAGGGGTTCCGCGTGGACGGGATGAGTCGGCGGCAACAGAGCCACGGCCTGACCGTGCTCGGTGACCAGCCCGCCGGTGAGCGGATCACCACCGAGGCCAGATGGCTGGTAGCGGTACGCCTCCCAGCGACGCCGGGCACGGTCCCGGCTGATGGTGGTGGTGAGCTGCACCAGCCGGCCGTGCCGGGTGACATCGGCTGGCACGACCGCGTGACCCTGCCGGCCCACGCCGTGTCGTAGCCGCACCAGCCGAGCCACCACCCGAACCAGGTCCTGGCTGCGACCGAGACGCAGCGGCCAGATGGGCCGCTGCATTCTCTCGGCCCACGTGTCCGTGTCGTCCAGGAGCCAGACGGTCAGCTCCACATCGGCGAGGAACGGACGTTCTCGCGGTACCGGGTCGCCCCGCCCACCCGGCTTTCCCACATCGAGTGGATGGTAGGTCTCCAGATCGGTACCAGCACCCAGCGCGACGAATGACATGGCGAATCGTAGCTGGGTGTCTATCGTCTCCCAGCCGCCCGCGGCCGCGGCGAGCATCCCACCGACCGTGGACGGTGGGGGGCACGGCAGGCACACCTGGGCAGTCGCATACAGCGGATCACGGAAGGAGACGACCGGCGCTGACACGGTGATTTCAAGTGCGTCCACCGGGAGGCCGGTGTTCCCGTTGGTAGCCTCGGCAGGCTCTGCTCCTGTCCCCGGGTGTGCGCTGTCGGCTTCGGTGGGAGCTTCGGCGGGAGAGGTGAGGCCCGGGAAGGTCATTTTCTGGTGTCCTCGAACCAGACGTCGTGCTGGCCGCCTTCGATCTCGTCGGCGAGCCGGTTGAGCACGATCCGTGGATGGTCAAGGATGATGCTTCCGCTGCCGATCGCATCCGCCAGTTCGGCGCGGACGGCTTCCCGCTGGTCGCCGAGAAAACCCGGAGCCCAGCCCACATGGACCGGTCCGTCCAGCTCCTCCCGCCACGCGGTCAGCTCCTCGGTGAAGACACGGACGTCGAAGAAAGTCCGCCGATCACGAGCGCGCAGCACCCGGGTGAACGGGTTGACCCCACCTTTTATCGGCGCGAGCAGCGTCAGCGAGGGGGTCCGGTCGCCATAGTGCAGAGCCTGCTTGGCTCCGCCACGGACCGCGGCGAGCGTACGCAGAAGCACCGCGACCCGTCGGCGACGTTCCGCCAGCGGCAGCCGCAACGCGCTGGCCCCCCGGAAGTCGATCCGCTCCGCTCCACCGGCCGCGGCCTCCTGCGCGGCAGCGCTGGTCAGCGCCACTTTGAGCCCGGAACCGTCGGTCTCGAACGTCCCCACCCGGGCGAGGTCGAGGAGCACGTCACCGGCGAGATCCGCGGTGTAGTGTTCGTGACCGTGCAGGACGGGGTTCGCGCCGGTGTCGAAGCCTCGACTCATCGTCCCGAAGTCCTCGGCCGGCTTTTCCGGTGTCACCGACACCAGGGTCCCGGTGGCGAGCACAGTGTCCCGCTGGCAGCTGCTCCCTTTGCTGACCGCAACCATGTAGCCGAACAGATCGTCGTCCAGATACCGGTCGGGACGGCCGGACGAATATGCCTGCTGGTTCTTCCCGCTGCCGCTGCGGAAAACTGGGGAACGGCGCTCGTCGGCGGGCAGCGAATCCCGGACCCAACGGCGGAACGCCTGCGCGGAGACGTACGGATGGGACAGTCCGCCGGCGTAGAGCTTTTTCACCCGGGCGACGTTGTCGCTACCGAGGCCGTTGTTCGGGGCGCCGGCGTTCACGTCGAGGGCGACCTTGCCCACCAGGTACGTCATGCTGACTGTCCTTCCAGAGAGCCGATGCCGGTGATGTCGTAGGCGTCCAGGTCGCCGGTTTCGTCCGCGGTGGACGTGATGGTCTCGTCGTCCAGTTCGTCGTCGGCGCCTTCGGCTGCCTCGGGATGCCAACCCATCTCGTGCAGGTGTTCCAGGACGGCGACGAGCAGCAGTTGTCGGTGCAGCCTGGTCTGGTGGTCCGGATCGAACAGGAGCCTGGTCTGGGGGACCGTGATGAACGGCCCGGTGGCATCAGTAGGCAGATCCGCGCTGCGCAGCATCCACCGCACCGCGTGGTCGTCGATCCACTTACGGAGCCGAGCCGGATTCTGGTCGCGGTAGGCGACCTGGAACTTCTTCAGCTCTGACTGGGTTTTCCTGGCCGCGACGACCGTCGCGACATTGCGGGCCAGTGCCCGGATTTCATCGACGTCGCGCTGTTCCACGTACAACACCTCTTTGGCGAAAGAAAAGCACAGGGCGGCCAGGTCACGGTCCAGGTCACGCACCGGGTCGGCGGGCGGCGGACGATCGGCGAGATAGGCTGCCGCGGTCCGGAGAATACGGCTGGGCTGACGGAAGGCATGGTGCGCGAGCCGGGTCTCGCCGGAGAGTTCCTTCGTCCGGTGCGCTGCCACCAGCGCCGTGTACCCTGCCCGGTTCGACGCGCGCATCGTGCGACGCAGCCATTCCGCCAGCGGCTGGTCCATCGCGTGGACGGCGAGGGACGCGCCGCGGTTGTCGTTGTTGAAAACGAACAGGTCGACGCCCGCACCGAGCGGGCGGCCGTGTTCCCGCAGCCCCCGTAACGCGATCTGGTCGGCGGACGGCTGGTTCGACGGCACCGGCACGCCCAGGGCGATGTGCTCGTTGTTTCTGCGCACCCTTTCCCTGGTGGCCTGCGCGAGGAAGCTGTCATCCCAACTGTGCACGGCCGTGTTCGCTCCACCGGTGAGCCGGCAGCCATACGGCAGGGCGTGAAAGCATGACACGCACGGCCAGCACAGCGGTAGACCGGCCTGCCCGGGCGCGGTGGTGTTGCGCTGGTTCTCGCTCTCCATCAGTGGCACGTCGACTTTGCCGAAGAAGGAGACCGCCGCCCGGCCGCACAGCGCGCACGGTACCCCCGGCCACGTCCGGGCCTCGGGCATCGTCCGCCATGCCCGTACCTGCTCCGTGAGCTCGTCACGGCCGCGTTTCGATCGTGACGGGTGGTTCATCTTGGAGTTTGGGAAGAAAGAACCGCTGGCCTTGAGCCAGAATCCGTCGGCGGCCTTGGTCGACTCGGCGTGCGCGGCGCGTACCGCGTCGTCGGCCATTGTCCGAACTGCGGTGTCGAACGCATCGGCCGTTATCTCTCCTGGCTCACGGCAGCCGGCGAGCGCGGTGAGAGCGAACGCGCCGACCCGTTGCAGCGGGTGTGCGGTGAGCACTACCCGCCGCTGGGCCTCGATCTCCTCCGTTGTGATGCTCGCGATTGCCCCCGGTCCGGCTGGTGCGGTCACGCCGACACCCATCCGAAACCCGCCGATGTCGCCTGGCCGAGGCCCCACGACCACAGCGCGCTCAGGGTTTCTGGCGCACCGCGCAACCGGACCTCGACCTGTGCCCCGACCTTTTTCCCTTTTCCGGTGTCGAAGCTGCGTTTCGCCCCGGCCCAGGTGATCTGTTCGAGGGTGATGTCCGGGTCGACGCCGATCGTCTCGGCCTTGCGTTGCAGGCTCTGCGCGAAGTAGCCGGCGAACTCCGGCTCCCATGGCAGGAGGAACGCCTGCCGTGTTGTGCGGATCCCGTCCGGACCACGGCCGGAGCCCTTCATCACGACTGGAGTGACCGTCCGTAGTAAGGCCGTACCGTCGGTGAAGGCCGGAGGGTCGACGATGTTGACGCCCTCGACGTGCAGCGCCACGCCACCCCAGTCGATGATCGGAGTCGTGCTGAGAATCCTGGCCCATGCCTGGATCACCACGTGCAGCGGACTGCCCAGCTCGAGATAGCCGTGGCCGCCCACCGCGTAGCGGCCTTTGACCCGCCTGGCCTGCGGAAACGTAGGTGGACCAAAGCCGAACGGCGCCATCCGGTGGCTGCCCCACCCCTCGCCGTGTATACGTTCCGCTATTTTCGAGTCCACCTGTTGTAACAATGAGTAGCAGAACCCGCGCCCGGGAAGTTGGACGTTCCGCCACTCAAGCTCGCGTGCTGTCGTTCGAACCGACACCCGCAGTCGCACGATCTACCTCCCCCGTATGAGTGCGTCTCGTTGGCAGGACAACCGGTGTGGTCCACACCACATCGGTCACCCTCAGGAGGCATCCTGCACCCTCCCCAATCATTACTGACGGACGGGTCGGGCCAACTCGGACGCCGAAGATCGCCAGTGCCCGGTCGGGCAAGCTGGAAGATCCCTCGAAGGGTCGATGAGGACAAGGAGTGGAAGCGGTCAGCTCGAGTAATCCACAAGCCTTGTTTTAATCCCTCGGTAGCAAGTCGCAAAAAGGGTGAATGGGAGCTATTCGAACAGCTTGCTCAGAAAAAATACAACGCCAATAATTGCCACCGTCGCTCCGGAAAAGCGGAATACTATCCGGAAGGTGCGACTCTTTACTTTGATCAAAATTTCGTGCGGACTGCTCATATTATTCCCCTTTGACTGGCATGGGCTATCTACTGATTGTCTAAATGTTCGTCTGCGGAACGGTGGATGTGAAAGTACCATGGCGGAAGCCTTGTTGGAGTAAGCCACAGGCCTTCGAGGCTCCAGGTCGCGAATAGAATAATCTGCGTCTGTTCTGTCCGTCGCCGGGATTTATCCGACGACGGACAGAACAGAGAAGGAGCTATCTACTGGGTGCGGACGAGGAGGCTGACGGGGAAGTCGCGCAGCAGGCGGAGGACGTAGGCGACGCCGCCGTCGTGGCGGCGGCCGGTGAACAGGTCCGTCCAGCGGCCCTCGGGCAGCGGGAGGGTGGTGTCGCGCCAGCCGCCGCCGCGGCGCAGCCCCAGGACCAGGCGCGGCGCCACGGCCACCACCGACCCCGAGCGGCTGAAGGCGACCACATGGTCGGCCGCCGAGCCGGACGCCCACAGCGGCCGGTAGGTGGCCTGGGCGCCGAACCACTCCGGGTGTTCCCGGCGCAGCCGTAACGCGCGGGCGACGACGAGTAGCTTCGCCGCCCCGGTGTCGTCGAGCGGCGGTGGCTTGCGGCTGCCGGATTCGGGGCCGAGCTCGGTCAGCAGCTTCGCGCGTTCGCCGAAGGCGACCGGGCGCCGGTTGTCCGGGTCGACCAGGGAGGCGTCCCACAGCTCCTGGCCCTGGTAGACGTCGGGCACGCCGGGGGAGACGAGCTGGAGCAGCTTCTGGGTCAGGGAGTTCTGGCGTCCGAGCTCCACCAGGGACGCGACGTAGGTTTCCAGTGTCGCGAGGTAGTCCCGGTCGTCGAGGACCGCGTCGACGTAGTTCGTCAGCGCCGACTCGTATCCGGGGTTCGGGTCGGTCCACGACGTGTGGGTCTTTGCCTCGCGGACGGCCTTGAACATGTACTGCCGGACCCGGTCGGCTGGCAGCGGCCAGGCTCCGACGAGGGTCTGGGCGAGCAGATAGCTCGTCGGACGGTCCGGCCAGCCGTGTTCGATGTCGGTGTGCCGTTCACCGAGGGTGAGCAGGCGGCGGACGACCTCGCCCCAGCCGTCGGGGTCCTCGGTCAGCACGGCGAGCCTGGCGCGGACGTCCTCGGAGCGTTTGGTGTCGTGCGTGGACAGGGTGGTCATCGTCAGCGGCCAAGCCCGCTGCGTGGTGGTGTTGGCCTCGTGGAACTCGTGCACCGCGCTGTGCGGGTGCCCGGCGGGGAAGCCGGGGAAGTCGCCGGGGGAGCCGCCGACCTCGTTCAGCGCGATCATCCGGCCGTACCGGTAGAAGGCGGTGTCCTCGACGCCCTTGGCCATGACCGGCCCGGCGGTCTGCTGGAAGCGGACGACGAACTCCGGCGGGCCGGCCAGGGCCAGCTCCTCGACGAGGTCGATCTCGTCCGCGCGCAGGGGCAGCGACTCCCGGGCTTGCGTGCAGGCCCGCACGATGTGCCCGCGGGCCTCCAGGGTCGCCGCCGCGCCCGGGCGGACGTAGGCGCGGTAGACGGGGAAGGCGGCCAGCACCTCGGCCAGCGCCTCGTGCAGGCCGACGCGGGTGAGGTCCGCGCGCCGCCGCCGGGCCTCGGTCAGCGCGAGGGCGGTGAGCCTGTCCAGTTCGGGGCGCAGGGCGCCCGCGAGTACGTCGATCTTGGCCTGGCGGCTGATCGTGGCGAAGTCGGACCTGACGTCGGCGACCTCGGTGTAGAGGGTGCTGAACGCCCTGGCCGAGGCCGGGTCGATGAACAGCCGGGTGAGCCGGTTCAGCGCGTCGTAGCCGGTGGTGCCGGCGCACGCCCAGGTGTCGGGCAGCGCCTCACCGGGCTCCAGGATCTTCTCGACGACCGTCCACGCGCCGCCGGTGGCCTCGGACAGCCGGCGCAGGTACTCCTCGGGGTCGGCGAGGCCGTCGGGGTGGTCGATCCGCAGGCCGTCGATCGCGCCGGCCCGGATCTGGTCGAGGATCAGGCGGTGGGTGGCGGCGAAGACGTCCGGGTCCTCCTGGCGCAGGCCGGCGAGGGTGGTGATGTCGAAGAAGCGCCGGTAGTTCAGCTCGGTGCCGGCGACCCGCCAGAAGCACAGCCGGTAGTGCTGACGCTCGAGGGTGGCGGTGACGTCGTCAGGGTCGACGGTCCCGTCCGCGACGGGTAGCACGTGATCGTGGTAGACGACCACCCAGGCGCCGTCCTCGTCGGTGGCCAGCCGGATCTCGCCGCGGGCGAGGCAGGTGCCCAGCGCGTCCCCGAGAACCGGGATCACGATCTTCCCGGGGTTCTCCGGGGAGTTCCAGTCGATGTCGAACCAGGACGCGTACGGCGACTCGGCGCCCTCGCGCAGCACCGACCACCAGGCCGTGTTGGCCGACTCGGGCGCGGCCACCGCCATGTGGTTGGGCACCAGGTCCACCACCAGGCCGAGGCCTGCCTTGCGGCACGCGGTCACCAGCCGCCGGAACCCGGCCTGCCCGCCGAGCTCCGGGCTGATCTGGCCGTGGTCGACCACGTCGTAGCCGTGGGTCGAGCCGTCGACCGCCTCCAGGACGGGCGAGCAGTACAGATGGGTGACACCGAGCGTGGCCAGGTACGGCACGACGACGGCCGCGTCGGTGAAGGAGAACTCCATGCTCAGCTGCAGCCGGTAGGTCGCGGTGGGGACGGCCCGGCCGGGCTCGCCGCCGGCACCAGGCCCAGCGAGCCCACCAGGCCCACCGAGCCCACCCGGACCACCGGCAGGGGCGGCGCCGACGCCGGAACCGCCCCGCGGATCAGTCGGCACAGCGCAGCACAAGCGTCGAACGGGCCTCGGCCTCGATCGGGTCGTCGGCCTTCACGACCCGACCGGTCAGGCGTGGGCCGAGCGAGGCGGCGCTCCCGCCGCCGCCCCCGCTCACCGCGCCGGCTCCGGCCGCCGCGCCGGTGCCGGACGCGTCGCCGGCTCCGGCCGTCGTGGCGTCGACGATCGCCGGCTGGGCCGGGGCGGGCGGGCGGGTGTCGACGACGACCTCCCAGCTGGTGCCGAAGTTCTCCGGCGGGATGCGGAAGCCCAGCGGCTCGAAGTGGGCGTTGAAGAACAGCAGGAAGGACTGGTCGACGACCTTCTCACCGCGCTGGTCGGGGTCGGGGATGCCGTGCCCGTTGAGGAACACCCCGAAGGAGCGGGCCGGGGTGAACCCCCAGTCGGCGTCCGACATCTCGGTGCCGTCCGGCCGCAGCCAGACGATGTCCTTGAGGGCTTCCCCGCCGTCGTGGCCGCTGACGGGTGCGCCGTCCGGGCCGCTGCCCGTCCCGGCGTCCAGGCGGTGGATCGGGTCGCCCCGGAAGAACCGGCGGCGGCGGAACACCGGATGCTCCCGGCGCAGGGCGCAGACGGTCGCGGTGAACTCGACCAGGTCCGCGTTGCGTTCCGCCAGGGACCAGTCCAGCCAGGAGATCTCGTTGTCCTGGCAGTACCCGTTGTTGTTGCCCTGTTGGGTGCGCCCCATCTCGTCGCCGGCCAGGAGCATGGGGACGCCCTGGGACAGGAAGAGCGTGGTGAGGAAGTTCCTGACCTGGCTGCCGCGCAGCGCGAGCACCGCGGGGTCGTCCGTCGGCCCTTCCGCGCCGCAGTTCCACGACCGGTTGTCGTCGGATCCGTCCCGGTTGTCCTCGCCGTTGTCCTCGTTGTGCTTGTTGTTGTAGGAGACCAGGTCGTCGAGGGTGAACCCGTCGTGGGCGGTGACGAAGTTGATGGACGCCGAGGGCCGGCGTCCGTCGGACTCGTAAAGGTCGCTCGAGCCGGTCAGCCGGGAGGTGAACTCGGCGATGCCCTGGTCCTGGCCGCGCCAGAAATCCCGCACGGTGTCACGGTACTTGCCGTTCCACTCGGTCCACAGCGGGGGGAAGTTGCCGACCTGGTAGCCGCCGGCGCCGAGGTCCCACGGTTCGGCGATCAGCTTGACCTGCGAGACCACCGGATCCTGCTGGACGAGGTCGAAGAAGGACGACAGCCGGTCGACCTCGTAGAACTCCCGGGCCAGGGTCGCGGCCAGGTCGAACCGGAACCCGTCGACGTGCATCTCGGTCACCCAGTAGCGCAGCGAGTCCATGATGAGCTGCAGGACGTGTGGGTGACGCACCCGCATGCTGTTGCCGGTGCCGGTGTAGTCCATGTAGTAGCGCGGGTCGTCCTCGATGAGCCGGTAGTAGGCGGCGTTGTCGATGCCGCGGAAACACAGCACCGGGCCCATGTGGTTGCCCTCGGCCGTGTGGTTGTACACGACGTCGAGGATCACCTCGATGCCGGCGTCGTGAAGGTTCTTCACCATGAGTTTGAACTCCTGGACCTGCTGGCCCGCGCGGGCGTCGGCCGCATAGGCGTTGTGCGGGGCCAGGAAGGCCAGCGAGTTGTACCCCCAGTAGTTGCGCAGCCCCCGGCGGACCAGGTGTTCGTCCTGCACGAACTGGTGGACGGGCATGAGTTCCACAGCGGTCACACCGAGTTTGTGATAATGGTCGATCATCGTCGGATGTGCCACGCCGGCGTAGGTGCCGCGGTACTCCGGTGGGAGCCCGGGATGGGCGATCGTCAGGCCGCGTACGTGCGCCTCGTAGATGACCGTCTCGTTGTACGGGGTGCGCGGCGGGCGGTCCCCGTTCCAGTCGAAGAACGGGCTGATGACCACCGACTTCATCACCCGGAGCGCGGAATCCTCGGTGTTCATGCTGTCGGGGTCGCCGAAGTTGTAGCCGAAGACCGACTGGTCCCAGTCGATCTCGCCGTCGACCGCCTTCGCGTACGGGTCCAGAAGAAGCTTGGACGGATTACACCGCAGCCCCTTGGCGGGTTCGTGGGGGCCGTGGATCCGATACCCGTATCGCTGGCCGGGGCCGATGCTCGGCAGGAAACCGTGGTAGACGAAGGCATCGGCTTCCTTCAGTTCGACCCGGGTCTCGGTGTTGTCCTCGTCGAACAGGCACAGCTCGACCTTCTCGGCAACCTCGGAGAAGATCGCGAAATTGGTGCCGGTGCCATCGTAGGTGGCACCGAGCGGATAGGGGCTGCCCGGCCAGACTTGCAACATACGCACGGAGCCTACGGGGTTGGGGAACCGCCGACGACTGGTGCTGGCGTGGATGGGCACCGACGGCTCGGGCGACTTCCCGGCCGGTGGATTCCGGGCCGGTGGATTCCGGTTCGGCCGGCGGGGTGGCGGGCGCGGCCGGGCCGGTTTGAGTACACCTTCGGGCCGCGCTGTGCGCAACTCGTCACCCGCGTTGTCGATCACAAACCGTTGATCACGGTATCCGCCGTGGACGAGGTTCGCGGGGTGGCCGCGCACGCTCCGTCCCCCCCGCGACGGAACCCCGTCGGCCGGCCCGAGGCGGGCCGGCCCGGCTCGGCGTGCCCGATACGGCCACGGGCCCGACAGCCCCACGGCCCGACAGCCCTGCCGACCCGTCCCGGCGCGGAGTTCGGCACGGGCCCGTGCGGGCCCGGTACGACGGGCCCCCGGCTGGAGACTCCTCCGGGAGCCGTCCAGACGCACTCCGGACGCCTTCCGAACGCTCTGGCGTGGCTGCCGCGCCGGGCCCTGCTGTGTGGCGGGCGGGACAGTTGCTGCCTGTCATGAATCGTCCAGGTATCAAATGATGAATCGGATCTGTCAGACGGGGGTAGGTATGGCAGCCACAGGCGGCTCATGGCACCATCGTTACCGCACGGCACGGCCGATCGTGAGACGAGGTCGCAGGGGAAGGCGTAACTCGTTGACGGAGGTCCTGCGTGGTTGCAATGTCATCAACACGTGATCTTGTTTCGGGTTCGGTGTCCGTCGGCGTCCCCGGCATGCTCGCCGTGCTGGCCTGCCCGCCGCCGCTGTGTCCGCACCTGGAGTTTGCCGTGTCCGCCGTGCTCTCCTCGCCGGTGTCCCTGACCTGGACCGGGCAGCCCAACTCCCCGGGGTCGTTCTACGCGGCCCTCCAGTGGCGCGCCCCCTGTGGGACGGCCGGCCGGCTGGCGGGGCAGCTGCGTCGTCTCGCCCCGGTCTCCTTCGACGTGGTCGAGGGGCCCTCACCGGGGTGCGACTCGGAGCGCTACTCCCACACCCCCGAACTCGGCCTGCACCGCGCGTCGATCGCCGCGAACGGGGACGTGGTCGTCGGTGAGGCGGCCCTGCGCGCGCTCATCGACCGGGGCGAGGGCCGCGAGACGCTGGCCAGGGGCCTGCACCGTCTGCTCGGCACCGCCTGGGACGACGTCCTGGAACCGTTGCGCCAGGGCGCCCACGGAGCGCCCGTGACCTGGCTGCGCCGGACCGGCTAGGCCCCGCCTCCGGGTCCGGGCGCGTGAGGGGTCGGCTGCCTGACCGGCTCGGGCTCTGCCGCTCCCGCGCCCGGGCCGC
>NZ_JWIO01000014.1:65518-65800 GCF_001017755.1 Protofrankia coriariae | reverse complement strand
GCTGGCCCGGACGCCGCCGCCGCACCTGGCAGGCAGCCTGTCGCCGGGTGCGGGGTGGCAGGGGAAGGGTGGCAGGGGAGAGCCGGGACAGCCGGCCCTCACCGCTGATCCCGTGTTCGGGCGCGTGTCGGGCGGGGTATGCCGGGCCGGGTCACCCGTTCCCGGTGAGCCGCCTTCCGCGCGTTCCCGGAGGATTTCCCAGGCGTTGTCAGGGGAGACTTCCTCCGCGTTGCCGGGGGAGCCGCCGGGGGTGGTGGTGACCTCGGCGGGCGCCCCCGGCCC
>NZ_JWIO01000014.1:55045-65502 GCF_001017755.1 Protofrankia coriariae | reverse complement strand
CGGGCGCCCCCGGCCCGATGCCCGCCGCCGATGTCCGGTGACACCTGGGACGTGGGAGCGCAACGGGTGTGGTGAAGGCCACATCCGTTCGGGATCGTCCGGGCGGGCACATACCCCACCGGCCGTGCGTTGTGGGTGGGGCACGAGAGAGCAGCGCACTTAATATTCACGGGAGTATTTCAGTGGCCACCGATTACGACACCCCCCGGACCAGCGATGCCGAGGAGGTCGCCGAGCAGAGTCTGGAGGCGCTCAAGGCACGACGGGCGGACGCGGCGGCCGACCTCGGGGACGATGTCGACCCGTTCGAGTCCGAGCTCGACCTGCCCGGCGCGGACCTGTCCGGGGAGGAACTGACCGTCCGCGTACTGCCCCGACAGGCAGACGAGTTCACCTGCACGAGCTGTTTCCTGGTCCATCACCGCAGCCAGCTCGCCGACAGCCGGCGGATGATCTGCGCGGACTGCGCCGCGTAGGCGGTACGGGCCACGCGGACCGCGGGACCGCGCCACGCGGACCGCGTGGGACGCCGAACGCGCCGGGCCGAGCGGCCGACGGCTCGCCGGCGGCGCCCCGGCCAGGGCAGGTACCGCGCGCCGGGGCCGGCTGCCGGNGCGCGCCGGGGCCGGCTGCCGGTGCCCGCCGCGGCGACAAGCCCGACAGCTGACGAGCCCGACAGCCCGTCCGTGCTGTCCGTCCTCGCGCCCTGTCCCTGTCCACACGAGCCTGCCTGATGGCGACGACCGACTGCGACCGCATTACCACGGCCATCGGGCAGGCTTGGGTGATCATTTAGATGGTCGGGTAAGCACTCGGACCCCGGCTTCCCGCATCTGCGAGACGGCCTGCTCCTCGTCCCCGGGCCGCAGCCCGACGAAGCGGGTCAGGGCCAGCGGGACCACCACGTCGAAACCCAGCGCCCGGCCGTCCAGTGCCGTCGCCTTCACACAGTGGTCCCCGGCGAGACCGACCACGACGATCCTGCGGACCTCCCGGGCGGTGAGGACGTCGACCAGTTCGGTCGCCTGATCGGCGTCGGTGAGCGGGTTGCGTACGGTGAATCCGGAATAACCGTCCTCGCCGCCCGTTCCCTTGCGCACGATCGTCCCGTCGACCCGCAGGGCCGGATGCAGCTGCGCGCCCTCGGTCTCCCGTACGCAGTGCGGCGGCCAGATGCCGCCGCCGGTGACGAAGTGCGGGGTGGTCGGCGGATGCCAGTCCTGCGTGTAGACGACCGGTGAGCCCGCGGCCACGGCCCGTTCGATCTCGTCGTTGACAGGTGGGATGATCTCCTCGCCGCCGGTCACGTACAGGCTGCCGGTCGGCGCGGCGAAGTCGTTCTGGACGTCGATCACCAGGAGCGCGACGCCCGGCCCGTATTCGTCGGTCATGAGCCGATTCTGCCCACCGTCGGCCCGCCGCGGTATTCCGGGCCCCACCGAGGTGGGCAGGCCCTGCCGCACGCGGATGCCCGACGTTTGTCGGATATTGTTTTGTCCGACATTCGGGGCCCGGCTCGCCTGGGCCTCAACCGAGCCTCACCTGGGCCCTCACCTGGGCACTTGGTCGGGTCGATGCCGGATTGACGTGGTACGTGCCACAGGCATCGGTGATGACCGTATCTGCACCGGATTCGTACGGGTTCAAAGCTGATGCGAAGTCGTCATACCCCCCCGTTACAGTGGTCGGGTGCGCAGCAGAGACTACGGGCCCGACGTGCTGGCGCGGAGCGGACGCGTACGGCCCGCCGCGCCGCCATCTGTCGAGGCCGTCCCCGGCCTCGTCGCCGAGGACGCCGCGACCGGTTTCTGCGGGGCGGTGATCGAGGTCGAGGCGGGTGGAGTCGTGCTGGAGGACAGGCATGGCCGCCGCCGCGCCTTCCCGCTCGCCGCCGGAGCGTTCCTGCTGGACGGGCGGACGGTGACGCTGACCCGGCCGGTGCGGTCGGCGCCGGCGGCCCCGGCCCGCACGGCGTCCGGCTCCGTCGCCGTGCCCGGCCAGCCGGCCCGGGTCGCGCGGGCGAGCCGGATCTACGTGGAGGGGCTGCACGACGCCGCGCTCGTCGAACGCGTCTGGGGCGACGACCTGCGGCTGGAGGGCGTCGTCGTGGAAAGCCTGGACGGCGTCGACGATCTGCCCGCGCTGGTCGCGGCCTTCCAGCCCGGACCACGGCGCCGTCTCGGCGTGCTCGTCGACCATCTGGTCGCCGGCTCCAAGGAGAGCCGCATCGCCGCGTCCGTGACGTCACCGTACGTGCTCGTCACCGGGCATCCCTACGTGGACATCTGGCAGGCGGTCAAGCCGTCGTCCGTGGGTATCGCGGCCTGGCCCCAGGTACCCCGGGGCCAGCCGTGGAAGGATGGCGTGTGCCGCGCGCTGGGCGTCGCCGAACCCGCTGACATGTGGCGCAGGGTGCTCGGCAGCGTGCGTTCCTACACGGACGTCGAAGCCGGTCTGCTCGGGGCGGTCGAACGCCTCATCGACTTCGTCACGGTACCGGCGGGTGACGGCGACGACGAGCACGGTGCCAAATATCATGCCAAACACGGGGCCGAGCACAGGGCCGAGTACGGCGAGGGACACGACAGGGGACACGAAAGAGGCCGGGTATGAGGGCCGGTTCCGCCGTCGGCGTCCCCTCGCCCGAGGCGGGGCGACGGTAGATGCCGCCGCGGTGGAGAGCGCTCAGGCCAGGCCTTGTCGTCGCGCTCGTCGCGGTGGTCGCGCTCGTGGCCTTCGCGGTTCACGCGGCGCGCTCCGACCCACCCCCGCCGCCGCTCGGGATGTCCGCGGCGGCGGCGTCGCCGTCGTCCGAGCCGACCACGGCCGGGGCCGGGGCGGCGGCCAGACCGGACCTGCTGCGCGGGCGCACCGTCCTGCTCGACCCCGGCCACAACGGGGGCAATGCGAAGGCGCCCGCGGCGATCAACCGGAAGGTGCTCGCCGGTGGCATCGCGAAGGAGTGCGACACCGTCGGCTCGCAGACCACGGCCGGCTATCCCGAACACGCGTTCACCTTCGACGTGGTCACCCGAGTGGCCGCGCTGCTGCGCGACCGGGGTGCCACCGTCGTCCTGACCAGGGCGGACGACAACGGGGTCGGCCCGTGCATCGACGAGCGGGCCCGCATCGGCAATGACGCGCACGCGGACGCGGCCGTGTCCGTGCACGCCGACGGCGGCCCGGCGAGCGGTACCGGATTCCATGTCATCGCCCCGAGCCTGAGCCCGGACGGCGGCAACGCCGCGATTCTCGCCCCGTCGGCCCGGCTGGCGGACGCGGTGGGCGCCGCCTTCGAGCGGAACACCGGCGAAACCCGGGCGGACTACATCGCGCACGACGGCCTGTCGTTCCGTACGGATCTGGGCGGGCTGAACCTCTCCCGGGTGCCCAAGGTGTTCATCGAATGCGCCAACATGCGCAATCCCGCCGACGCCGCACGGGTCTCCGACCCCGCGTGGCGTGGGCGCGCCGCGCAGGGCATCACGGACGGGATAATCGCCTTTCTGACCGCGCCGCCTTCCTGACCGCACGTCCACCGTGCGGTTACCGGACGGCGTGATGTTCCGGTTGGGCGTGGGCCGCGTTCTCGGGCTTCGTGCACGTGCATTTGCCGAGTCATATCAGCCGAGCCGCGTCAACGGTGCAGGTCCGCGCCGCCGGACCAGCGGGTGACACGTCGACGCCGTTGATATTTCGTAAATGTAACGCACCGTAACAAAAGTTGACATACCTGTAAGTCGGCCATGTCGCTCCGCCTGGCGCGATTTGTGGTATGACTTCGCGTACTCGGCTGTCGCTCCGACGACAGCATATTGACGGAAAGCATCAAGCAGTAAAATCGTCCGCCATGGCGGGATTTTCGACCGCATGGGGGGCAGTCATGAACATGTCGTCGACCCTGCTCCGCCATGCGCCGGACCAAGGAGGAGCGTCATCGACGAGGGGACGGCTGCGACGACGCGGCGGGACGCCGCACTTGGCCGGCGGGCGGCCCGTACCCGCGACGCCATCCTCGAGGGGGCGCGCCGGCTGTTCCTCGACCGCGGCTACGCGGGCACCCGGATCGGCAACATCACCGACGCGTGCGGGATCTCGCGGGCCGGCTTCTACACCTACTTCCATGACAAGCGCGAGGTCTTCAACGCCCTCGGGGAGAACGCCTACCGGGACATTCTTAAGATCGTTTCCTGCTGGGAGGCGATGCCGCGGCCGTGCGACCTGCCCGACGTGATCGGATGGGTGCATGCCTACTTCGCGTTCATGGATGTGCACGGTGCGTTTATTTTCGCCTCCGGGCACTCCGCACCGGCGGACGAACAGTTCCGTAACAGCAGCAGACGGATGCAGATGCGGGTCGCGTCCCTGCTGGGAGCGAACCTGCGCGGCCGGCAGACCGAGCCGACCAGCGCGCCGGAGGCCCTGGGATTATCGATCCTGGGGATGCTCGAACGCGCCTGGTGCTACTGCCGCGCCCAGGAGCTCCCCGTCGGTGACGACGACATCATCCGAACCGTCGCCCGCCTGATCCTTGGCGACCTCAACCCGATCCACTGACTGACCCGCCGCTCCAGGGGGCTCGGCCCCCGGGCAGGCATCGCGGCCCCCGACGAAGCCGCCCAAAGGGCGACGAGCCCCAGAAAGCCGGATCGACCAGGCCCGCCAACCGGGGGCCCCATGGCCACCCCCACCATAGAACCGTGGGGGCTCCGGGGGCTCGGCCCCCGGGCAGACATCGCGACCCCCGGCGAAGCCGCCCAAAGGGCGGCAAGCAGGGAAGGCCGGCGCGTGGGCGATACTGGGATTGAACCAGTGGCCTCTACCGTGTCAACTGTGCGCGCTGCGTCCCAGCGGTCGTTTTGCTTCCGTTTGTCCTGTATCCCTCCAGGGTTGCCGCTCTTGAGGCGGTAGATGGTCTCATCCGGTCCAAGCTGTCTTACTCCTCTTCGCTCGCGGATTCGTTCGCACGACTCGTACGACTTCTGATCAAGAAGTGATCGGGATCTGGGCTTGGGTCACGAGCTGGCGACGGCCGATGAACTTGGTGGCAAGGAGGATGCCCGCATCGTGGACATCCGGCCCGGAGTGGCTCGCGCTCGCGTCGGTCACGATCCACGGGGTCAGGTCGCGCTCAAAGGCGTCTACGGCCGTCTTGAGGACACAACTGTTCGTGTCGATGCCGCAGATGTAGAGGTCAGTCCAACCATGCTCCTTGACCAGTGCGGCGCCTTCCTCGTTGAAGAGGGTGTAGATCGTCTTGTCGACCACCGCGGTTGCTTTCGCGGTGTGGGGTATCAGGCCATCGACGATGTCCGTTGCCGGTGACTCGCGTAGCTGAGTCCAGCCCATAAGCCGTTCGTACGGGCTTCCAGGGAAATTGAGGTATCGCGTGAAGAGGGTGTCGTGACCGGCATCCTGCCAGCGTCGGACAAGGTCTACGATGATCGGTACGACCGGTCGTGAGTGCTCGGTCAGAAACCCGTTTTGAACGTCGATCACTACCAGTACTGACGATTTGTCGTTCATCCTTGCCCTCCGTCTGCCGCTTCTCGTAACGTCTCAACCGCGTGGGCAAGGTGTCGAGACAGGCCGCTTGTTTCTACGATCGCTTCACGCATCGATCGGTGTTGTGACGTCTCCTGTGGGCGTTCGGTGGTCAGCCTGGACCGAAGTCCCCTCACGAACCGCCATCCATATTCGGCGGGTACGACTGGATCTCGCCCCCGTTCGACTGCTGACCGTATCGAATTACAGTAGGACCATGCGGCTTGCACCGACAGTTCGCATGAGATGAGCTCATGTTCGGTCAGTGCCCGTGCCGATGCGGTGGGGTGGTAGACAACGCCCGACCACGATGCGAACCCGAACGATATCCCTTTCATTCCGAATTCCATGATTTCGGGGTGGTCGAATCCTTCTCGTAGTAGCGACTGCTCGACGAGTTCGGCATGCGCCTGGGACGGTCCTTGGTGGTCGTCCTCGCGTTCGAGCAGGACACGGGGGATGCACAGCAGTCGAAGTGCGCTGTCGAGACGGGCTCCATCCCATGGCGCCGAATCGACCCAGTAGGTGCTCAAGACGTACGGCTCATCGCGCACGGGGGCTTCGATGCGTTCTTCGAGGTGGCGGGTAGCCCAGTCGATGTTCTCTGGGTAGGAGACGCGGCGCCAGACGGAGATCTCGGCTACAGACGACGGTGTCAGGTCCTCAATCAAGTGGTAAACCACGACCCCGAAGGGCCATATGTACATGGTGCAAGTCCCTGCGTCTCCGTCGGTAACCGGCGCTGAGTAGCATTCGGTCCACTGCCGGTCGGTGGGTGACGCCCGTACCGCCGTCCTGATGTTTTCGGCGGCCTGGGCGCCAACATAGATCGGGATGAACTTGTGACTGTAGAGCTTAAAGGTCGATGACTCGCTGGCAGGTTGCAAGCTGCCGAATAAGTCGTGTGGGCTTTTTTCGAAAAACTGGCAGTACAGTCGCGAGTAGAATTCGTCGGGCGATCTTATCTGTCCACTTTCCAGCCGGTATATCTGTTTCTTGATGTTTTCTTCGCCGGGCGACGGCCAACCTTTTGACAGACAGAACCGGTGTAGCTCCTTCGCCAGGCGGGGTCTTCCCCATCCTCGCGATGTACGCAGCTCAAGGAGCACGCGGTTCGGCGTGGACGCCGATGTCGTCGCCGTGCTCGATGTCCCTATGTCCATGACCGCTGTCCTGATGTCCATGGACGGACGTCCTGTCCCTGCCTGTACTGGCTGTCACCTGTGCGGTGAGTCGTTGAGCGGTCATTCTTGGGACATGCGCGAATCAACCGAATGGCGCCTTCGGCCGGCCGGCTCATTTGTCCTCCGAGGTGAGATGGTTCATCGCCTCGTCGACACGACGCTCAACTTCGGCGAGTCCGGTAGAAACATCGTTCAGTTGTTTTCGGAGTCTGGCGACATCCGTCTGAATCTCGCGCAGCTCTTCGCCTGGCGCCGACGCATGGGGCTCGTTGCAGACGTAGGCGCCGCTGTTCGCCCTGATGTGCACGCGCCCTCTGGCGCTCAGCAGCCGAACGGCGGCTTGAGCCGTGTTGATCGCGATGCCGTAGTCGTTGGCGATCCGCCGGTAGGACGGAAGCGGGCGGTCCGGCGGGTACTCGCCCGCATCGATCGCGGCTTCGAGTTGATCGGCGACGCGGTGGCTGGCGTGACGCCTGTCGCTGGCTGGGGCCCCTGGCTCTTCCACTTCATCAGCGTATCCAACCGTCTCAAGACGGTGGCTTGACACGACACGACAGTGATGGCACTGTCTTAAGACAGTTCAACCGTCTTGACGCAGAGGCCCCGACGCTCAGCCGGCAAGCACCGCGCCGGGGCCCGTGATCCGTCCCGTTGGAGGAAGGACCCGTTATGAAGCATGCCCTGTTGGGGGCTCCCCTTGCTGAGGATCTGGGGGATGCCGTGGTGCGTGAGGTGGAGCGGCTTGCGCGTGAGCTGCTGCGTCGTGGTGGTGGCCGGTGAGCAAGCGCCAGAGAGCAAAGGACGCGGTGACCGAGGTGGTCCGGCCGCGGCGGGGTGAGCGGCGGGACGTGCCGTCGCCGACGCGGCGGGCGGTGGTCAAGGCCGCGTTGACTGCGCCGGTCGCCACGGTGCTGTTCGAGTCGCAGCAGTCGGAAGAGCTGTCGTTGGAGACGTCGCGGTCGCGGGGGGTGCGCGATGGCCGGTGAGCAGACGGCGGTGCGGGAAGCGGTGGTGCGGGACGCGCTGCACGCCGCGGTGGCACCGGTGGACCCGCCGGTGCCGGCGGNNCCCGCCGGTGCCGGCGGTGGAGAAGGGGAAGCCGGTGCGGCCGGTGCCGCGTCGGGAGTCCCCGACCGTCCCGACCGAGACCGGCGGTGGCGCCGACATCGTCACCGATGCCGCCGTTGCTGGTGGCGGGGTGTCGCTGCCGGTGCGGATGGCGCGTGCGTTGCGGGCGGCGGCGGAGCTGGTGGAACTGGTCGGTGAGCAGGCGTCTCTGCATGTGACGGTCAGCGATGTCTACCCGGACCAGGTTGAGGCGCTTGTCCCTGCCCGGTGGCGGGTGGGTGCCTCGGGTGGGGAACGTGACGCGGTCCGGTTGGCGGATCTGCGTGTGGTGGCCCGCCGGTTGGGTCGGCCGTTGGCTGTGGGGCGGGAGTACGACAACGGCGACCTGTCCGTGGAGGTGTCCACGACGGTGGCGGGCCACCCGGTGCGGGTGTGGGCGCCGCTGACCGACCCGGACGTGATCGTTCAGGCCCGCGGGCTGATCGCGGGTACGGAGGCAGGCTCGTGAGCGCCGTGTCCGCCGGCCTTTGCGGGTCGGGGGATGCCGTCGTGGTGGCTGGCTATCTGACTGCGGTGGCGGATCACTGGGCGGAGATGGTCACGCTGGCGGACCGCACCGGGGAGTACCGGTTGCGGGTGTATGCCGCCGCGGTCGACGCCGAAGCGCGGGTGCGGGTCGCTCAGGCCCAAGCCCGCGCGGCGGGTGCTCCCGGTGACGAGTTGGCGGACGTGTTCGACCTGGTGGCGGCGGTGACGTTGGACCGGATCGCGGCCTGGTATCAGGCGGGCCGCCCGTGCCGGCCGGCGGGTCTGACCACGGCGGAGCGTGCGTTGACCGGGGCGTCCCGGCGGGTGGCCCGCAGTGGTGGCTCGGGCTGGCCGCTCCCTGCGGCGGCGGTGGCGTGATGGCGGGCGAGCCGCCGCGTCGGCTGGGGCGGGCGTTGGACGCCGGTCTGTGGCTGGTGGCCGGGCTGGTCGCGGTGTACAGCCTGGCGAACGTTCACCAGGTTGCCCGTGGGCATGGCACCGCCGATCCGCAGGCGTGGCTGCTCGCGCCGATCGTGGACATCGCCCTGTTCGTCTCGATCACCGCGGACGCGGCGTTGTCCCGGCACGGGGAACGCCCCGACGGCTGGGCGACCGGGCTGCGCTGGTTCTGCGGGATCGCGACCTGGACGCTGAACGTGTGGGACGCCGCCGCCTCCGGGGATCCGGGGGCGATCGTCGCGCACAGCATCCCGCCGGTGGTCCTGGTCCTGCTCGCCGAGGCCGCGCCCCGCTACCGGCAGCGGTTCGCCGCGCTCACCGCCGCTCCGGCCGTGGTGGCTGCGGAGCCATCCCCGACGGCGCTACCGGAACCACCGGCGGCCGTGGCACCGGAGCCATCGGCGGACGCGGTACCGGAGCCATCCCCCGTGGTGGTACCGGAACCACCGGCGGTCGTGGTACCGGTGCCACGCCCGACCGGGCCGCGTCGCGGTACCGGTAGCACCGTTCGGACTCGCGCTGCCCGTGGCACCGGTGCCACCGGTGGTGTGCGGGGGTCCGGCCGCCGGGACCTGGCCCGGGAGCTCGCGATGGTGCCCGCGGACGACCCACGCAGTGACCGGCAGCTCGCCGCGGACCTCGCCGCCGTGGTCGGCCTGTCCCCGACCACCGCTCGCCGCTACCTCACCGAACTGCGGCAGGCCGGGGCGACGTCGTGACCGGGATCCGCGCGGACCTGCGCGCCCTGCCCTGGTGGGCCGTCGGCGGCCTGGTCCTGCTCGCCGTCGTGGTGCTGGCCCTGCGGATCGTCGGCCTGGCCGTCTGCGTCCTGGTCGACACCGTCGAACGCGTCGAGATCGCGCTGTCCGCCGCCGCGGGGATCGCCCCGCTGGGTGGCTCGTCCTGGCCCCTGAGCGACCCCCCGATCCCCGGATGGACCCCGAACGGAGGTGTGCGATGAGCGACCAGCCGGAGCGGGCGTCCACGGACACACCCGCCGGTGGGGTGGTACTCCCGGGCCCGTGGACCCCGACCCTCGACATCGCCACCGATGCCCGTCCGGCGGGTGGGCCGGTCCTGGACGGTGAGGTGATCGACCAGCGTGGGCAGGTCGTCCCCTCCCGGCCCGGCGGAGTGCCGGTGCGACGGCCGGTGGCCCGGCCCGCGCTGCCAGCCCTGCCGGTCGGCGGGAAGGAGCTTGCCCGGACCGCCGGCCGGGTGGTCGTGCAGTCCGTCCAGGGGCACGCGGTGCTGGCCCGCCGGGCGGTGGACGCCGCCACCCACGCGGCGATCCGGGAGCAGATCCGCGCCGCGCGGGCCCGGGGAGACGCCGCAGAACTGGCGGTGTGGCTCGACCGGCTGCACGCGGCGAAGGACGCCCGCCGGCAGCGGGTCCAGAACCTGCCCGTGCTGCTGAAGACCGCCGCGTTCTCGGCGGTGGCCCTGGTGCTGGTGGTCGCCGCCGGACTGGTCGGTCTCGGCATCGTCGCGGGCGTCGTGCACCCGCTGGGGGTGGGCTGGGGGGACTACTGGGGGTTCTGGGGCTGGCTGCTGCACGCCCTGGTCACCGCCGTCACCGTGCTGGTCCCCCTCGCCCTGGCCGGGATCATCCCGGCCTGGCTGGTCGTCACTCGCCGCGCCGGGCAGGACGGCGCGACCCTGCCGGCCCGGCTC
>NZ_JWIO01000014.1:50304-55037 GCF_001017755.1 Protofrankia coriariae | reverse complement strand
CCCTGCCGGCCCGGCTCGCCCCACCCGGCCAGCGTCCCACCGACAGCGAGCCGATCACTCCGTCGATCGTGGTCACCGCCCTGCGGGACCTTGGCCTGCCCGCGTTGCGGAAGGCGATCCAGGCGATGCCCGACCACGGCGCGGGGATGCTCGGCCCGATCCGGCTCGCCGGCTGCGGGGTCGAGGTCGACGTCACCCTGCCCTCGGGAGTGGCGACGAACGAAGTCCAGGACCGCCGCCGCAAGCTCGCCGAGAACCTCACCCGCCACGAGCACGAGCTGTTCATCACCATCCCCGAGGCCGCCCGCACGGTCCGGCTGTGGATCGCGGACTCCGGCGCGCTCGACGAGCCGATCGGCCCGNNNGAGCCGATCGGCCCGTCCCCGCTCGTCCTCGACTCCGACCTGACCGCCGACTACCGCACCGGCCGCGCCCCCTGGGGGCAGGACCTGCGCGGGGACGCGGCGCTGATCAGCCTGTACCAGCGCCACCTGTTGATCACCGGCTTGTCGAACCAGGGCAAGACCGCCGGTCTGCGCGCCCTGGCGCTGTGGCTCGCCCAGGACCCCACGGTCGAGTTCTGGATCGCCGATCTCAAGGGTGTGGGGGACTGGGCGATGTTCGACGGCATCGCGACCCGGCTGATCCAGGGCCCCACCGACGCCCACGTCATCCAGGCCACCGAGATGGTCGAGGACGCGGTCACCGAGATGGAACGGCGCAACGAGGCCGCCCGCGCCGGGGCGACGTTCCACCCACTGATCGTGATCGTGGACGAGGCGCAGGTGGCGTTCATGTGCCCCGCCATCGGCGACGACGGCCGCCCCTACGGGGGGACCAAGGCCAAGTCCCGCTACTTCATGGGCGCCCGCAAGGTCCACAACCAGGGCCGTGCGGTCGACGTCCTGCTCTGGCAAGGCACCCAGGACCCCACAGATCAGAACCTGCCCAAGCTCGTCCGCGAAGGCGCCCACATCCGCGCGTCCCTGGTCGTGGGCACCGAAGCGCAGGCCAAGATGGCGCTCGGGGACAAGGCCGTCAACGGCGGCGCCGCCCCCCACAAGCTCCGCCAGGGCCTGGACAAAGGCACCCTCGTCGTCGCCGGTGACGGCGTGCCGCTCCCGCCGGGCGCGTCGTCCCTGACGATCCGGACGCACTTCATCGACGACGACGACGCCGACGCGCTCGCCGACCGGGCCCAGAGCCGCCGGACGCAGGTCGCCCCCCGCACCGCCACCGGTGACCCGACCGAGGACCGCGACCCGCTCACCGACATCGCCGTCGCGCTGCGCGGAGAAGACCGCACCCGCACCCCGGTCGTCCTCGCCCGTCTCGCCGAGATCCATCCCAGCTACCAGAAGTGGACCTTCCAAACCCTCAGCGCGGCCCTGGCCACCCACCACATCAAGATCGGTAAATCGGTGGGTCAGAGCGTCATCCGCGCCGACGACATCCACCAGGCGATCACCTTCCGTAACAGTCAGGCCGAGGGAAGCGATCAGGGAAGCCGGTGACACCCGGGGAAGTTTCCCCACCCGCTTCCCCCGCCCGCTTCCCCTTCCTGACCAGCAGAAACATCCCTTGGGGAAGGCATGGCCAGCTTCCCCAAGCACCCCCAGCACCCCGCCAGGAAGGCCGGGCCACCGCGTGGCACTGCCTCCCTCCCTCTCCCCACCACACCCACCGACAGTCACAGAAAGTGATGATCGGCGCGACCGTGGCACGGTCATCCGCTCCCGATAGCCCACCCGCAGGACCACGCGGGACCTGTCCGCACCACGAAGGAGAACCGATGTTCGCCAAGAAGCCCACGCACATCCTGACCGCCACCTTCACCGACGGCAGCCCGCTCGACTCCTTCGGGAGCAGCGCGATCGTCTACGGCCGACGGGACCTCAAGACCCGGCTGGCCGCNCGCCGCCGCGGAACGGCCCGACGTGACCGTCACCGGCCGCCGGCTCCGCCGCCGCGACCGGCGCGTCTGACCCCGCACCGGACGCGCCCGTACCGCTGTCCCGTTCCCGAAAGGCACCCCCATGATCACTTTTGCTGGTGTGGCGGTCCGTGTCCGTGACGCCGCGTTGCTCGCTGTTCTCGTCGCCGCCGTGGTCGCTGTCCTGGCGGACGAGACCGCCCACGCCACCATCGGGGCGGAGCGATGACCGGCCGGCGCACCGTGGCCGCCGCCGTCCTGGCCGCTGCGGTGACCCTCGCCGGCACGACCGGCTGTGACAGCCCCCTCGGTCACCGGCTCCAGGAGAAAGCCGACCGCACCGGGCGCTGCCAGCACGCCACCGTCGGTGGCAAGCACCGCACGACCGTCACCCGCTGCCCACAGCCCACCCCCGGCGGGGAGCGGCGGTGAGCCGGCCCGGCTGGGGCGAGACCAACCCGGTCAACCGCTCCCACTGCCCCGTCCACGGCCCCTACCCGGGCCTGCTCTGCCCCGGCTGCGCGACCCTGCCCGCCCGCACCCCTGCCCCGAACGGAGACCGATCCCGGTGAAATACCCGCACTCCCGCCGCGGCGGCGGCCCCTGGCTGCTGACCGCCGTCGCCGTCGCGTTCCTCGTCTACGCCGCCACCGCCCCGACCACGGCCGCCGCCGTCGTCGGCCGCATCACCGCCGTGATCGTGCACCTCGCCTACGGCCTGGCCGCCTTCGCCACCGCGCTGTGACGTCCCAGGCCGTATTCCTCACCGGAACTGGAAGGAGCCCTTCATGGCTGCGAAGAAAGCCCGTGTCTGCCCGCGCTGCGGTGGCAGCGGGAAGAACGGCGCGGACCTGTGCCGGGCGTGCAACCCCTCCGCCGCGCTCGGGGACCGGATCGTCGGCCGCGCGCAACGACTCACCGACCGGTTGACCGGCACCACCACCCACGCCACCAGCCACGGCACGGTCGCGACCCGCCGTGGCCGACAGACCGTCACCCGCCCTCCGGCCGGCGCCCTTCCCCCCGACCAGCGCGGGAGTGCCGTCCCGGCCTGTGACCACTGCGGGAACAGCGGCGTGCCGTTGAAACTCACCCGCCGCGGCATGACCTGCCTGCGCGGCTGCCCGTCCTGACCGCCCCTCTCTTCCTTCTTTCCCTCTTTTTCCTTATCCCAAGACCAGAAGGGACACGGACAGTGAAATTCGCCACGCGGGAACAACTCGAACGCGCCGTCAAACGGAACAAGACGGAAAGCCTCTCCCGCATCAAAGGCGATATCGCCGCAGCTCTCGACGCCGGCAAGTTCAGCGGCGACGCGGTGACTGCGAACGAGATGGCGATAGAGGTCATCGACGCCGAACTGGCACGCCGTAGCAAATAGCCGCCTCATCCGCCGCCCCTGACTTCACCCACCCCGACATCCTCAAGGAGAACGGACATGGGCCTGTTCAGCTCGAAGAAGAAGACACCCCCGCCGCAGCCCGCGCCGGTCAGGAAGGGCCGCAAGGCGACGGCCGGCCCACCGACCCCGGCCACGACCACGAAAGGCCGGAAGACCACCACAACCCCGGCGCCGCAGAAGGCGAATCCGACAGCGACCACTACCACGGCGGCGGCCGTCCCCGCCGATGTGCGCCGCCAGATCGTCGACCAGGTCTGCGCCCGCTACCAGGCCGATCGGCTGCAGCCGCACGAGGTGGTCATCAAGGCCAACGGCGAGATCTGGATCGACCGCCGCGGACGAGACCCGCGCAACGTGCCGTTCGTCATCGGCACCTGGAAGTAGCGGACACCACCCGTACCCGGTGCGCGGTGGGCGTCTCGCCACAGCCACCCGCCGTGCCCCGGCCCTTGCCCGACATCCCGCAAAGGAGGCCTTCCATGGCGAACGACACCCCGCTGACCGTGGTCGGGAACCTCACCGCCGACCCGGAACTGCGCTTCACCCCGGCCGGGATCGCAATGGCCCGGTTCACCGTCGCGGCCACCCCCCGCACCTTCGACAAGGCCCGGAACACCTGGGTCGACGGTGAGGCGATGTTCCTCGGCTGCACCGCCTGGCGGCAGCTCGCCGAACACGCCGCCGAGTCCCTGACCAAGGGCACCCGCGTGGTCGTGACCGGCCGGCTGCGCCAACACCACTGGACCACCGACACCGGCGAGAAACGCTCCACCTTCGCCCTCGACGTCGACGAGATCGGCCCGTCCCTGCGGTTCGCCACCGCAAAGGTCACCAAGGCCACCCGCGGCAGCGCCGACAACTACCCGCCCACCGGCCCCGACGACCCCTGGTCCGCACCCGCACCCGCGCCCGTCGGCGCCGGGACCGGCGCGGACACGCCACCGTTCTGACCCACCGGGGCGGCCGGGGCGGGCACTCCCGCTCTGCTCCCGGCCGCCCCACCTCTTCTCCCAGAAAGGGGGATATCCCCATGCCCGGTCACGCCCGTCCACTCGCCCTCCACCGCCGGGACGGCACCATCAGCCGGACCGTCCCGGCGGTCGAGCTCACCCCCGGGGTGTGGCTGTACCGGGAGGGACGGGAGTGCTGGTGCGATTCCTGCTATCGCCAGGCCACCGCCCCCGCCACCTGCCCCCACGCCACCGCCCCCTGGGCCCTGGCCGCCACCTGCGGGCTGATCATCACAGTCCCCTGGTACATGCACGACGACGTCCTCTTGCTGCGCCGCTACGCCACCGACATCACCACCACCTTGACCGCCGCCGGAATCGATCTCACCGACCCCGACCCGGCCCGTCTCCAGGTCAGGATGCGTACCCCCACCGGCACGGCAGCCGG
>NZ_JWIO01000014.1:43420-50286 GCF_001017755.1 Protofrankia coriariae | reverse complement strand
CCGGCACGGCAGCCGGCGCGCTGCTCGCCCGGCGCGCCGCCGACGGCTCCTACCTGCACCCCGACGACCCCCGCCGTCACGCCCTGACCCCACCACCCACACCCACCCCCATACCCGAGCCTGACCCCGACGGCTACATGTACACGGTCACCTGCCCGCACTGCCCCGACCTGCGTACGGCCGCTGACAACCCGTTCGACGCCGGCTACCTCGCCAGCACCCACGACACCACCCACCACACCGGCACCCAGACCGCCGGCATCACCGTCACCCCCGCCGGCCCGGCACCGGTCTGCACTCCCGTTCCGGCCGGGATCACCCCGGCCACCTGCCCCCACACCGACTCCTGCGACGGGATCACCTCACCGGCCGGGCAGACCGGCACCTGGTGGCGCTGCACCGTCTGCGGCACCGACTACCCCGACCCCCATTCGGGCAGCGGCTCACACACCGACAGCCCCACCCTCTCCGGGGAGGAGTCATGAGCCGGACCGTGCTGGACCTGTTCTGCGGAGCCGGAGGAAGCAGCACGGGACTCACCGCCGCTGGACTGCGCGTGGTGATGGCCGCGAACCACTGGCCGTTGGCGGTCGACGTCCACCAGGACAACCACCCCACCACCGATCACGACTGTGTCGACATCTCCGCGGTCGATCCACGCCGCTACCCGGCCACCGACATCCTGTGGGCGTCCCCGGAATGCACCAACCACAGCGTGGCCCGCGGAGTCCGCCGGGCCACCGGCCAGGGGGTGCTGTTCGGGGACGCGCCCGACCCGGCCGCCGAACGCTCCCGCGCCACCATGTGGGACGTCGTGCGCTTCACCGAAGCCATGCTCAGCCGGGGCCGGCCCTATCACGTCGTCATCGTGGAAAACGTCGTGGACGTCGCCCGCTGGCTGTTCTGGCACCCCTGGCTCGCGGCCATGAGCACCGCCGGCTACAGCCACCAGACCGTCTATTTGAACTCCGCGTTCGCCCACGGACGGGACTACGCGGCCGCCCCGCAGTACCGCGACCGGGTGTATATCGTCTTCTGGCGGACGGGGCTACCGACCCCGAACCTCGACATCCGCCCGCCCGCCTGGTGCCCGACCTGCGCGGCACGGGTGAACGCCGTCCAGACCTGGAAACGACCCGACATCCGCTGGGGCCGCTACCGGGCCCAGTACACCTACCGGTGCCCCATCTGCCGCACCGCCGTCACCCCGTTCGCCCTGCCCGCCTCCAGCGTGATCGACTGGTCCGATCTCGGCGAACGCATCGGCGACCGGCCCCGGCCGCTGGCCGCGGCCACCCGAGAACGCATCCGCGTCGGACTCGCCCGCTACGGCCGGCCCGTCATGACCCCCGCCGGCGGCACCTGGAACGACCATGCCCGCCCGGTCGACGAACCGATGCGGGCCAAGACCACCCGAGAAACCGAGGGGATCGCGTGCCCGCCGACGGCCGAGCCGTTCCCAGCGATGCTGCGGCAGCACGTCCACCCCACCAGCGTCCGTGAGCCCCTCGTCGCCGTCGCGGCGGCCGGGACCCATCACGGGCTCGTCACAGCACCGAACGCCATCCTCACCGCCTACTACGGCAACGGAGGCTGCACCTCGGTATCCGCGCCGATACCGACACAACCCACCCGCGACCGGTTCGGGCTCGTCACCCGACAGCCCGACGCCGTCAGCGACAACGAGGTGGACGCCTGCGCGTTCCGGATGCTCACCCCCAGCGAAGTACTCGCGGCCATGGCCTTCCCCGCCACCTACCGGATGCGCGGCACCCGACGCGACCGCATCCGCATGGCCGGCAACGCCGTCACCCCACCCGCCGCACGACTCCTCGCCGAACGCCTCACCACCACCCTGGCCGCCACATGACCCGCCCGTCGGACCCGCGCCACGCCGCCGCGCTCGCCTACGCCGCCGCCGGCCGGGCCGTGTTCGTCCTCGGCCGCTCCAAACGCCCCGTGGCGAACTGCCGGGCGTGCGCGACCGCCGACCGCGGCCACGACCCGCAGGCCTGCGGCTGCCTGACCTGCCACGGCTTCTACGCCGCCACGACCGACCCCGCCCGCATCCACGCCATGCTCACCGCGATCCCCACCGGACTGCTCGCGGTCCGCACCGGCGCCCTCTCCGGCCTGGTCGTCGTCGATATCGACCCCCGCCACGGCGGCCGGCTCGACCGGGCGCTGATGACCCCGACCGCGACCGTGGCCACCGGCGGCGGGGGCTGGCACCTGTACTACCGGCACCCCGGAACCCCCGTGCCCTCCCGGCCCCTGCCCGGTCACGTCGGGATCGACATCAAGGCCGACGGCGGCTACGTCACCGCCCCACCCTCCCGCCACCCGACCACCGGNNCTCCCGCCACCCGACCACCGGCCGTCCCTACCAGTGGGCCGGCAGCCGGCCGGTCGAGGAGATGCCCCCCGCCCTGCTCACCCTCTGCCAGACCCCACCGGCCCCGCCCCACCCGTCCTCCGCCCCCGCATCCTCCGCATCCAGGCCCGTCCCGCAGCACGGGGGAGGGGGCATCTCCTACCCCGACCGGCTGCTGGCCGCACACCTCGACGCTGTTGCCCGCGCCCCCGAAGGACGCCGCCGGGTCACTCTCTACGGCGCCGCCCGCGGCATCGCCCGCATGATCACAGCCGGGGTGATCAGCCTCGAGGACGCCCACGCCGCCCTGACCACCGCCGGCCGGGCCGCCGACCAGACCGACCGCGACATCCACGCCGCGATCACCGGCGGCTTCGCCGACGAAGGGCTCACCCCATGACCCCCACCGACCCCGTCGACGGCGCGGCCATCCTCGACGCGCTACACGCCGCGCTCACCCGCTACGTCGTCCTGCCCTCACCCGCGGCCGCGGACGCCNNNCCCGCGGCCGCGGACGCCGTGGTGCTGTGGATCGCCGCCAGCCACGCCCAACCCGCCTGGGCCCACGCCCCCCGCCTCGTCATCCGCGCCCCGGAAAAACGCTGCGGGAAATCCCGCCTGCTCGACACCGTCGAAGCCACCTGCCACAACCCCCTGATCACCGTCAACGCCTCCACCGCCGCGGTGTACCGGTCGATCGACGACGACCCGCCCACCCTGCTCGTCGACGAGGCCGACACCATCTTCGGCGGGAAGAACGCCGACACCAACGAGGACCTGCGCGGCCTGCTCAACGCCGGCCACCAACGCAACCGGCCCGCGATCCGCTGGGACAACACCACCCGCCAGCTCGAACGCTGCCCCACCTTCGCGATGGCCGCGCTCGCCGGGATCGGCGCCATGCCCGACACCATCGAAGACCGCGCCGTGGTCATCCGGATGCGCAGGCGTGCCCCCGGCGAAACCGTCGCCCCTTACCGGCACCGCCGCGACCGCCCCGCCCTGCGCACCCTTGCCGACCAGCTCCACACCTGGCTACGCCCCCACCTGGCCGTCCTCGCCGACGCCACCCCCGCCATGCCGGTGGAGGACCGCGCCGCCGACACCTGGGAACCCCTCGTCGCCGTCGCGGACCTCGCCGGCGGCACCTGGCCGGCCCGCGCCCGCACCGCGGTCACCCTCATCACCGCCGAAGCCACCGACACCGGACAGACCTCGCTGCGGATCCGGCTCCTCGCCGACTGCCGTACCGCCTTCACCGGTCACACCGCCCTGTCCACCGGCTACCTGCTCGACCGGCTCAACGCCGATCCCGAAGCCCCCTGGCCGGATCTCGGCCCCACCGGCCTGACCGCCCGGCGTCTCGCGGACCTGCTGCGCGAATACGACATCCGCTCCGGCAACATCCGCTTCCCTGACGGCAGCCAGACCAAGGGCTATCTCGCAGCCGACTTCACCGACGCCTGGGCCCGCTACTGCCCTGTGGACAACCCGTCGGCCGGGGGTGGCGTCCCACCCGTCCCACCCGTCCCCGCCCAGGTCAGCGCGGGACGGATCGATCCGGTGGGACGGATAAACCGTCCCACCGGCCCGAACGGCGGCCCGCCGGCTATCTGCATCGCCTGCCGTGCCCCCCTCGACACCGACGACGGCAGCCACACCCACCCGACATGCACCGTCAGTAACACCCACACCGGCTAACGATCATCTGGGACGGATATGCCGTCCCAGCCGCGCGATCCGTCCCACCCTGACCAGCACAAACGAGCGTGGGACGGATGGGACGGCACCCCCACCGCTCCGCCATGCCCTCACTCACCGTGACCGACATGCCCGCGGCAAGACGGTCCTAATCAAGACGGCCCCGGCACGCACCGCCAAGCACCCGCCGGAGCCGCCTGCCCCCTCCAACCGAACTGGAAGAAGGCGACATCATCGTGACTGCTCCATCCGTGCCTGACCAGGCCAAGCAAGTGGTCTCTGTTTCCCGCCGCCGTGTGGTCCGTCCGGCTGCCTCGGCTCCCGCCGCAAACCGCCCGGAGACAGGCAAAGAAACACTCGCTGTCGAGGCGCTCCGCGCGGAGCTCCGGGCCGTCTTCGAGCGCCTGGACGTCTACCTTGCCGACCAGGCCCGGCACCAGGTCGCCGCCCCGCCGGCCGTGGCGTTGGTCGACCGGTTCAAGGGCCTGCCCGCCCTGATCTCGGTGGCCCGGGCCGCAGCCATCCTCGGTCTGTCCCGCGCCACCGCCTACCGCCTGGCGGAGGCGGGCGAGTTGCCTGTAGAGCGGATGGGCGGGCGGGTCTACATCGTCACAGACCGTCTGCGCGGCGCTGTCGGCGGTGGCGCATGAAGGGCAGCGTCTACAAGCGGCCGAACGGCTGGGAGTACAAGCACGACATCGGCCCCGACCCGCTGACCGGCAAGCGCCGGACGACGTCGCGCGGCGGCTTCAAGACCAAGACGGAAGCCACCAGGGCAATGCGGGAGTCCATCGCCCGTTTCGAGGAGGGCAGGCACATGGCGCCCTCCCGACGCACGGTGGAGGAATTCATCAAGGAGTGGCTGGCCGCAGTCCGGCCGTCGGTGGCGAAAGGCACGTGGGTGAAGTACCGCAACTACCTGACCCTCTACGTCGTCCCGGTGATCGGCACGACAACGCTTCAGGAACTCACCGCCCGTCGGCTGGACCTGCTCTACGGCCACCTGTTGGACGGCGGACGGCTCCACCGCCGCGGGCAGCAGGGGAGCGGCCTAGCGCCCGCCACGGTTGCTGTGGTCCATCAGACGTTGCGTCGTGCACTGGGCGATGCGGTGAAGTGGGGGTATATCCGACGCAATCCGGCGGAGGACGCACACCGGCCGCGAGTCGGCCGACGCGCGCCGACGGTGTGGACATCGGATCAGCTCCGTGTCTTCATCGACCACATCCGCGACGATCGGCTGTACGCGATGTACCTTCTTCTGATCACGACGGGCGTCCGGCGCGGCACTCTGGCCGGGCTGCGCCGGGCGGATGTCGATCTGGACTTGGGCACTATTTCGCCGAGCACGACACGGGTGGTCATCGACGGCCAGGCCGACGACGGGGAGCAGAAGACGCTGAGTGGCTACCGGCCGCTGTCCCTCGATCCACTCACGCTCGAAGCGCTACGTGCCTATATCGCGACCTGGGAGGTTGACCGAAAGACCTTCGGACATACGAACGAGCGTCTGTTCTGCTGGCCGGACGGCACCGCGATTCATCCGGACACAATCACTGACTGGTTCCAGGGCTACGCACGCACTGCCGGCCTGCCAGTGATCCGTCTCCACGACGTCCGACACAGCTATGCATCGGCCGCACTGAAGGCCGGTGTCCACCCGAAGGTGGTCAGCGAGCGTCTCGGCCACGCGAGCGTGGCGTTCACCCTGTCGTTCTACAGCCACGTGATCCCGGGCATGGACAAGGACGCGGCCGACGAGATCGCGAGCGTGATCCTCGGAACGCCGGAACCGCCCACCGCACCGGCGGTGCCTGAGTCGCCCGACGAGATGGAGGAGGGTCCGCAGGCCGAGTCCGCGTAGGCTGCGTTCGCGGATTCGTACGCACAGCGCCCCCCGTACGGACTGAGCCGTGCGGGGGGCGCTGTGAAAAGTACTGGTACCAAAGGGGTGGGCGATACTGGGATTGAACCAGTGGCCTCTACCGTGTCAAGGTAGCGCTCTCCCACTGAGCTAATCGCCCGAGTTTGTTCCGGTTTGGTGCCTTGTTACCGAGGCGGAGGCGGGAATCGAACCCGCGTACAGGGCTTTGCAGGCCCTTGCCTAAACCACTCGGCCACTCCGCCAGGGAGGCCGGGACGGGCTTGACCTCTGACCTCACACACTCTCGAGCGGACGACGGGATTCGAACCCGCGACCCTCACCTTGGCAAGGTGATGCTCTACCAGCTGAGCCACGTCCGCGTGCCCCTCGCCTCTCGGCGGGTGCAGGTAGCACTCTAGCGGACGATGTGGGGGAGCGTCGAATGACTCGCCGTCTGCTGTGTCTGTGATGTGAAGTCTCTGTGTCGTTGCCCGTCCGCTGGTGTCGGTTGCGCTTGCCGGTTGTCAAAACGTGCTGGTCGGGCCACGTGCCACGGGCCCGGACGCCGGTAGCGTGATTCGGATGGACGGCGCGACTCGGGACAGCCCGGACCGTGGCCGGCAGGCCAGGCCGGGGGGCGTCTTCATCGGTGCTGGCAGGCCGGTGACGCAGGCCTCGGGCGGGCGGATGGAGGTTCGGCGCCGCCCGCCGTGGCGGACGGGATCCTTCATGGTCGCCGGTGGTCGGCTCGCAACCGGTGTGATCGACATCACCGATGACCTGGCCGCCCTCGACCGCGGCGGCTTCTGGGCGGTCGTGGTCGACTTCGAGGGCGCGGCGCGGTGTGTGCGTTTCGCAGACGTCCGTGCCGCGCCCTCGCTGACGGCGATCGCGGGCCGGCCGTGGCACGGCCCGCCCCGCGACGGG
>NZ_JWIO01000014.1:24498-43412 GCF_001017755.1 Protofrankia coriariae | reverse complement strand
GGCCCGCCCCGCGACGGGTGGACGAGCAGCCTGGATCGGGACGGCTATGTCGCCGGCGTGCGGCGTATCCGCGCCGAGATCGCCGCCGGCGAGGTCTATCAGGTCAATCTGTGCCGAGTGTTGTCCGTGCCGATGGCCGCCGTGAGCGGTGAGGCGATCGCGGCTCTCGGGGTGGCGTTGGCGCGCGGCAACCCGGCGCCGTACGCGGCCGTGATGTATGTCCCGGAGGCGGACATCCGGGTGATCAGCGCGTCCCCGGAGCTGTTCCTGTCACGCCGGGGCGACGTGGTGCGCTCGGGGCCCATCAAGGGAACGGGCCGGGTCGCGGCGGACCTGTTGGAGAAGGACATCGCCGAGAACATCATGATCGTCGATCTGGTGCGTAACGATCTCGGCCGGGTTGCCTGCCCGGGCGGGGTGAGCGTCCCGGCGTTGTGCGCGCTCGAGGCCCATCCGGGCCTGGTGCATCTGGTGTCCACCGTCGAGGCGCGGCTGCGGCCGCATGTCGGCTGGCCCGAGCTGTTCGCCGCGAGCTTCCCGCCCGGGTCGGTGTCGGGCGCTCCGAAACTGAGCGCGTTGCGGGTCATCCGGGATCTGGAGCCGGTGGCGCGCGGGCCGTACTGCGGCGCTGTCGGCTGGGTCGACGCCGACCGGGGGCTGGGTGAACTCGCGGTCGGTATCCGGACGTTCTGGTTCGCGGCCGGCCGGCTGTGTTTCGGTTCCGGCGCCGGAATCACCTGGGGCAGTGACCCGGAAGGAGAATGGCGTGAAACGGAGCTCAAGGCCGAACGGCTGCTGAGGATCTGTTCGTCCGTCCCGACCTGACAGAGCCCGTGGACGCCACGTGGAATTACCAGCGGAATTACTTGAACGGCCTGCGGCTATGACCTTCTGTGACTGACGGCGTCCGGTGTGGACGCCGCTCGGTCCGATTCGATCGTGCTCGGGCGGCTTCCGCTCGGTGACCGGCTACGGGACCGGTCCGGGCGGTCTGCCGCCGGGCGGGTCCACCTGGCCGGCAGGGTGCATCGACCACCTGGAGGATCTGCGAAGATCGGCAGGATTCGCGTCGGCGGGATCCGTGGGATCCGTGCTGTCAGGCGTCCTGGTGTGGTCGTCAGGCGCGATGGTCAGGCCGGGACGACACCGGGTGCCCCGGCCTGGGCGATGTCACGTCTGCGGGCCACCCCAGATGAGCAGCGCGAGCTCCGCGTCCAGATCGACGACTTCGCTTTCCCCGCCGAGAGGTACCACCGAGTAGGTGCGGCGCAGGAACGACAGCACCTCGGACCGCGGCATCTCGAACAGCGCGTGGCCGGAGGGACTGGACAGCGACAGGCAGACGATCCGCCCGCCGGACTGGGCCGCCGGCCACACCTGCACGTCGCCGTCCCCGGCCGGTCGCCGGACGCCGTCGCTGAGCAGTTGGCGAGCGAACGTCCACTCGACAACCTCGTCCGCGCCGGTACGGAACCCGATGCTGACCGCGTAGGGATCCGCCGGTTCGTAGCGCATCGTCGCCGCCACCGGGACGGGCGCTCCACCAGGAACGACGAGCCGAAGTGCGAGTTCTGCTGTGATGGAATCGTGACGAATTGTCATCGGGCGGCCTCTCAGTGCTGCGGTGGTTCGGGCGAGCACCCGTGTAACGAGATGGTTCCCTCTTTGAGGCTCGTTGGAAACAAGGTTATGCGACTTGAACATCCGTTACGCCGGTTCGGGAGAGTTGCCCGGCATGGCGCAGGTACACGGACCGCAGCCGTCCGTCGGAGACGGCTGCGCAGCCCATCCGTGGCCGCCTGGGTCAATGAGCGTCATGTGGCGGAACCCCCGTAGGTCGATTACCCTTCGTATTCGCATTGCAAGTGCTGTCGTGCCTGATGAGATGGGGTCTACCCCTCCCTCGCTCGTCCCAATCGGGGCGAGTTGTGTTCGGATCGTGACCGACGAAACCTCGCTCCGCAAGCCCTGATGTGACCGACATCATGGGTCACAGCGGACAGGCCGCATCGGACGCCCCGCACCCCTCCGCCGCCCCAGCAGCCCCCACCTTGTTGGGACGGCGTTGACGGCCACCCCGCCCGACCCACCGCAACGACGTAGTAAGCTTCATGCGTCTCCAGGGCGTATAGCTCAGTGGTAGAGCGCTGCCTTCACACGGCAGAGGTCCGTGGTTCGAAACCACGTACGCCCACGCGCTGGTCCTCCTTGCTTGCCGCCCTTGGGGCGGCTTCGCCGGGGCCGCGATGCCTGCCCGGGGGCCGAGCCCCCGGAGCCCCCACGGTTCTATGGTGGGGGTGGCCATGGGGCCCCCGGTTGGCGGGCCTGGTCGATCCGGCTTTCTGGGGCTCGCCGCCCTTTGGGCGGCTTCGGGGCGTCGGTTCTGATTGCTCGCCGCCCTTTGGGCGGCTTCGCGGTATCGGTTTTGGTTGTTTGTTGCCATTTGGGTGGTTTTGTACTTGCTCGAGGGTGGGTCTCTGAGGGGCGGTTTGGCATGTTTGCGCCCTTTGGATGATTTTTGGGGGGCGTGTGCCGGGGTGAGAGGGCCGGCGCACGCCTGTGGTTTGTGGGTGTGGTTTGTGGCTCAGGGGTTGCGGCGGTGGGCGATTACGGGGACACCGGCACGGGGGCGCAGGGTGACGCGGGGGAGCGGGGTCACGGAATGGCCGAGGGTCGGCTCCAGGTGCCAGCGTCGGCAGACTGTGGCCAGGACGATTGCGGCCTCGAGTTCGGCGAACGTGTTGCCGATGCACTGACGGCTACCGCCACCGAACGGGAAGAACGCGTACTTCGGACGGGTGGCCGTTGAGCGTGGCTCGCTGGCTGGCCCCGTCGCGGACGGTTGCGTTTCGTCTGCGGGGGATGACGTCGGGGACGGTTCCAGCCAGCGTTGTGGCACGAAACCGTCGGGGTCGGGCCAGTAGTCGGGGTCGCGGTGCATGACCCACTGGCTGACCAGCACCGTCGAACCCGCGGGGATGTCGTAGCCGCCGAGAGAGTGGTCCGCCACCGTTCGGCGGAACATGATCCAGACTGGTGGGTACAGTCGGATCGACTCGGTGAACACCGCGCGGGTATAGGGGAGGCGGGGCAGGTCGTCCAGGGTGGGCAGCCGGTCGCCGAGGACCTCGTCGAGTTCGGCGTGCAGGGCCTCACGCGCCTGTGGGGCGTTGCCGAGCAGGTGGAAGGCCCAACTGAGCGCGTTCGCGGTGGTCTCGTGGCCGGCGAGCAGGATCGTCAGAGCTTCGTCACGTACGGCGTCGTCATCCAGCGGCGCGCCGGTTTCGGCGTCGCGGGTTGTCAGCAGCAGCGACAGCAGGTCGTTGCCGTCGGCCCCCTCGCGCCGGCGGTCAGCGATTATTTCCCGGATCAGCCGGTCGAGGTCGGCGCGGGAGTTACGGGCCCGCAGCGTCGTGGGCAGCGGTATTTTCTCCAGATACCGGCTACCGGGGATGACCGCTCGACGTGACACGCCCATGTTCGCCGCGATCGCCCGCCGTACCGTCAGCACGAGATCGCTGTCCAGGGGCAGGTCGAAAACGGTTCTGGTGACGATTCCGAGGGTCAGCTCGGTCATCTCCTCATGGATGTCCAACCGTTGCCCGTCGGACCATCCGGAAATGGTTTCCTCGGCCAGTCTGGCGAATGTTCCGCCGTACGTGGCGATACGCTGGCGGTGGAACAGCGGCTGAATGAGCCGCCGGCGGGCCCGGTGCAGCTCGCCGCTGCTGGTGAGCAGGCCGGAACCCAGCAGAAGAGCCAGCGGCTGTATTCCCTCGTCGATCGGCATTCGTTTTCTGCGGAAGCCCTTGGCGAAGACCCGCTGGGAGCTCACCAGGATCTCCTGCACCGCGGCCGGGTCGTTGACCAGGTAGACGGTGCCACGGCCCAGGGATCCGCGCACGATCGGGCCGTGTTCGTGGCGCAGCCTGATGAGCAGGTCGAGCGGGTTGGTCAGGAACGAGTACGCCGTACGCAGCGACTGCCCGCTCGGGCCCGGTGGATGCGGGCCAGGCCTGACGGCCGCGCCGCCCACCGCGTCGCCGGGAGCGTCGGCCGGCTGCGCCCCACTTGCGCTCCCGGCCCCACCCGCCCTCTCTGCCCTGTTCGGGCTGTCGGCGTTCGTGCTGTGGGCCTTGCCCGTATGCCCGGCCTCACCCGCGTTCTCGGCCTTGTCCGTGCTCTCCGCCGGGTCGTCGACGGCTCTGGCCTGGGATGATGTCATCGTCTACTCCCGGTTCGGCGGGTCGGGGCACGGCATCCGTCAGGCCCAGGTCGCGGTACGCATCCGACGCTGGGACGCGGGGGCGGCGCGTGCCCGGCGGGCCGAAGGTAACGCGATCATGTGCCTTTCGTGGCCGGGGCGCCTCCGGAAGCCGACCCGGTCGGCCCACCGGGATCGGGGCCGGGGTCCCTGGTCACTGTGGGGACAACTCCTATCCACCCTGCCGTGGTTCCACGGTCGGCAACGGGTACGTTGCGCAAGCAGAAGTGACGGTGCGTCCTGGCTGCGACACGCTGAATGATTCTGGTCATAGTGCGGGCGCCGTGGTTTGAAACGGCTTACGCTACCGGGGAGAGGTTGACGGCGACCCCCCCACGTCGTCAACCTCTCCTGTGGTTGACGAGAAGGTCAGCGATCATAATGTGGGATCGCGGGGTGGCCAGCCGAGGCGGTGACCTGTGGTTGGCCTCTGTGCGCATCCCGTGGCTGGTGGCGCGGCGTCCAACCGGGCATCCTGGGGCGTAGCGGTGTTTTGACGCGGTGCCCGGGTCGGAGTAGGTAGATGTACATCAGTGCGCGGGCCGTGGCGAGGCTGGCGGAAGCGCCGTCTTCAGCCTGTCCGGCCGGCGTGCGTGCCCAGCCAGCTTCCGGACGCATCGGGAGGCCCCGCCAGTGACACACCACCAGGGTGGTCCCAGGTCCATGACCGCGCCATCTGCGAGGCCACCTGTGAGCATGCCGCCCGTGAGCGTCGCGTTGCCCGCGGGCAACACGGGAACGGGCAGTTCGTGGACGTGATTCCGACCGCCCCGGAGGGTGTTTCTCTGGAGGCGCAGGCCGGCGTCGGCAGCCCGGACGCGTTCCGCCGGCTCTACACACCGCACCGGATGGCGTACATCAAGGGGGAACGGCCCGCCGACCAGCAGTGCCCGTTCTGCGAGATCCCGTCCCTGTCGGACGAGGACGGGCTGGTCGTCGCCCGGGGCGAGACCGTGTACGCCGTCCTTAATCTCTACCCGTACAACTCCGGGCATCTCATGATTGTGCCGTACCGGCATATTCCGGACTATGCCGCCCTGGTGGACGCCGAAACCATCGAGATGGCCCTGTTCACCCAGCACGCGCTGCGGGCGTTGCGGCGGGCGAGCGGCGCGCACGGCTTCAACATCGGGATGAACCTCGGTGTCGTCGCGGGTGCCGGTATCGCCGAACACGTCCACCAGCACGTCGTGCCTCGCTGGGGCGGTGACACCAACTTCATGCCGGTCGTGGGCGGCACGAAAGTCCTGCCCGCGTTGCTGGGCCAGACCCGCGAGCTCACCGCCGCCGCGTGGAAGGAAACCGAATAGGCACCGGCCCCGCGGCTGTGCACGGCACGGTTCTCCCGTGCCGTGCACAGCCGCCCAGGTGCCGTTCTTCCGACGCGGTGTTTCGCGGGACCGCGTTTCCCCGTGTCATGTTCTGGCGTCGTGTTCCGATGCCGTGTTCCGATGCCGTGTCGGAAGTGGACCGCTTTTCCGTGCCCGCCAAGGGATGCTCGGGGGCGGCACGGCGGTGGGGCCCGAACCGGTGCTGATCCGGGCCCACCACGGATGCGGGCCCCGTGCTATCCGGTTTCGCCGGGTCTGTCGCCGAGGTGTTCGGCGGCGAGGTGGTCAGGTACCGGTTCGTAACGCAGATTGTCACGGGTGAACGTGCCGGTGCCCTGGGTCAGTGAACGGATGTCCACCGCGTACCGCAGCATCTCCTTCTCGGGCACCTCGGCCCGCACCAGGGTCCGGCCCGCGGTGCTCCCGTGCGCTGCCTGCCCGTTGGACTGCCCACCGCCGACCGGCTCGATGCCGACGACCCGGCCGCGCCGCGCCGCGAGGTCGCTGGTAACCGGGCCGACGTGCTCGTCGGGGGTGAGCACGCAGACGGCGAGCACCGGCTCGAGCAGGACGATCCCGGCGGCTCGAGCGGCGTTCTTCACCGCCAGCGCCCCGGCGGCCTGGAAGGCGATGTCGGAGGAGTCCACCGAATGGGCCTTGCCGTCCACCAGCCGCACCCGGATGTCGACGAGCGGATAGCCGGCCGCCACCCCGAGGTCGAGCTGGCGCAGCACGCCCTTCTCCACCGAGGGGATGAACTGCCGGGGGACCGCGCCGCCGACCACCTCGTCGACGAACTCCCGGCCGCTGCCGGCCGGCAGCGGCTCCACCTCGACGTGGCAGATCGCGTACTGACCGTGGCCGCCGGACTGTTTGACGTGCCGGCCGGTGCCCCGCGCCGGTCCGCGCAGCGTCTCCCGCAGCGGCACCTGCGGCGCCACCCGGTCGACGTCCACGCCGTAGCGGGCCCGCAGCCGTTCGATGACGACGTCGCTGTGCGCCTCGCCCATGCACCACAGCACGAGCTGGCCGGTCTCGGTGCCGTACTCCACCGTCAGGCTCGGGTCCTCCGCGGCGAGGCGGGCCAGCGCGGTCGACAGCTTGTCCTCCGAGCTCTTCGTGCGCGCGCGGATCGCCACGGGCAGCTGCGGCCGCGGTATCGACCACGCCCGCAGCAGGATGGGGTCGTCCGGGCTGGACAGGGTGTCACCGGTCTCCGCAGTGGCCAGTTTCGCCACGACACACAGGTCACCGGCCCGCACGACCTGCGCCGGCCGCTGCCCGGAGCGGCCGGCCGGCCGGGAGATCCCCGCGATCCGCCCGTCGTCGTCGTGGTCGGGATGGCCGCGTTCGGCCCGGCCGTGCCCGCAGACGTGGACGGTCATGTCCGTGCGCAGCGTCCCGGAGAACACCCTGACCAGTGAGATGCGTCCGACGTAGGGGTCGGTCGTGGTCCGGATGACCTCGGCGGCCAGCGGGCCGTCCGGGTCGGCCGACAGCGACGGCCCCGACGACCCGTCAGGGCGGGTGCTCACCGGCAGGCGGTGTTCGGCGGGGGACGGGAACGCCCGGGTGAACAGGTCCAGCAGCTCGGCGGCGCCGAGCATGTCGCCGCTCCCGCCGACGGCACCGGCCGGGCCGAGAACGGGCAGGACCGGGTGGAAGCGGCCGCGGGCGACCGCTGTCTCCAGGTCGCGAAGCAGCAGCTCCGGTGCCAGTGGCTCCCCGGCGAGGTACTGCTCGAGCAGGGACTCGTCCTCACTCTCGGCGATGATCCCTTCGATCAGGGCGCTGCGGGCGGCGGCGACCGCCGGCCGGGTGGTGCCGTTCCCGGCGGCGGAAACGGCACCGGGAACGGCGCCACCCGCGGACAGCAGGTCGATCAGCTGGTAGCCGCCGTGCCCCGGCGCGGGCCCGTCCGCCGCTGGCAGGCGTACCGGCAGGTACAGCGGCAGCACGCCCGGGCCGAACAGCTTCTGGCAGGTGGCTACGGTCGCGGCGAAGTCGGCGCGGGGATGTTCCAGCTTCGTGAGCACGATTGCCCGGGGTGTGCCGGCGGCGGCGCACTCGTCCCACAGCAGCCGGGTGAAGCCGTCGACGCCGTCGAGGGCGCTGACCACGAACAGGGCCGCGTCCCCGCCGCGCAGCCCGGCGCGCAGGTCGCCGATGAAGTCGGCGAGCCCGGGGGTGTCCAGCAGGTTGATCCGCATGCCCCGGTGGGTGGTGGACAGGACAGTCAGGTTGATCGTGCGCTGGCGGTGCTCGGCATCGTCGTGATCGGTGTGCCGCGGCGGGGCGGGACGGCCCTGCGCCGCCTCGCCCTCGTCGGCCGCGGCCAGCAGGCTCTCGGCAAGAGTCGTCTTACCCGCGCCGGTGTGGCCGACAAGAATGACGTTGCGTACGTCGGCCGGGTGCTCGAGGTCGGGACGATCATTGCATGCGGTTGTTTTCACCTACGCCTCCCCGGTGTGACACGGCCACCCGGTGGCCCTGGTGACGGCCACTGGGCGGCTGGGAGGGCTGAACCAGTGGACCCCGCCTGGGTGACTGGACGAACGCGGTGGGCCGATCCGCTCCGGGCGGCCGGTGGCGGATCGCGTGATCGCGTCGTCATGAGTGGTTGTGTCAGTGGTGACGGTTGTGTGGGTGGAGGAAACGGTCCGGCTGTTGTCAGGTCGACGATTGTGACGTCGACGGTTGTGGTGTCACTGGTTGTGGTGTCGACGGTTGTCGTGTTGACGGGTGTTGGCGGTTGTCGTGCCGACGGTCAGCGGTGAGCTGCTGTGAAAAACTCGTGGGAACAGGTTCCCCCTCCGCCGGCATGTGAACAACCCATGTCGGTCTGGCAAGGAACGGGTTGCCGATGGTCACAGCGGTACTGTGAGGGACAGCACCGGACGTACACGACGGGACGTACATGCTCGCTAGCAAGGCGCGACCGCAGATTCAACGGGTGCTCGATCCCCTGGGCGAGCGGTTGGCCCGGTCGTCGGTGTCGCCGGACGTGGTGACGATCGTCGGCACCATCGGTGTCAGCGGTGCCGCGCTGGGCTTCTTCACCCGCGGGGTCTTCTTCGTCGGCACCCTCGTGATCACGCTGTTCGTCTTCTCCGATCTGCTCGACGGCCTGATCGCCCGGGCCCGCGGGATCTCCTCGCCGTGGGGCGCGTTCCTGGACTCGGCCTCCGACCGGGTCGGGGACGGCGCCATCTTCGGCTCGCTGATCCTGTGGTACGCCGGTGACGGTGACTCGCTGCCACTGTGCGCGGCTGCCCTGATCAGCCTGGTGGCCGGCTCGATCACCTCCTACGTCAAGGCGCGGGCCGAGGGCCTCGGGCTGCGGTGTGACGTGGGGTTCGCCGAACGCGGCGAACGCCTGCTGATCGTCCTGGTCGCGGCCGGTCTCTACGGCCTGGGCGTGCCGTACCTGCTGCCGGCGGCGCTGTGGTTCCTTGCCGGCGCCACCGTCCTGACGGTGACACAGCGTGTCGTTCATGTGCGTCGACAGTATCTGCAGGCGGCCGGCGCCGCCGGNNNCAGGCGGCCGGCGCCGCCGGTGCGTCCGCGGCTGCCGGTGCCCCACCGGCCGAACCGACCGCCGGTCAGCGGGCCCGCTGACGGCACGTACCGGGTGTCCCGCGCGCGAATGACCATGATTGGTTGGTGACGTGGTTGGGAGCCGAGCCCTGGGTGTCCCGCGCGCGGATGACCGACCTGGCGTACGCGGCGGGCTGGCGGGTGGTCCGCCTGCTGCCCGAGCGGGTGGCGGCCACGGTGTTCACGGCGGTGGCCGACGTCGCCGTACGGCGGGACGGTCGTGGGGTGCACCGACTGCGCTCCAACCTCGCCCGTGTCACCCCGCCCGGCACCGATCTCGACCGGCTGACCCGGGCGGCCGTGCGGTCCTACGCGCGTTACTGGCTGGAGGTCTTCCGCCTCCAGGACATCTCCCGTGAGCGGATCATCGGGGGAATGCACATGCTGGACGAGCCACGTCTGCGCGACGCCCTCGCCAGCGGCCGCGGGACCGTTGTCGCGTTACCGCACATGGGCAACTGGGAGCATGCCGGCGCCTGGCTGGTCGCCACCGGCGAACCGTTCACGACCGTGGCCGAACGTCTCCAGCCGGCGTCGCTGTTCGACCGGTTCGTCCGGTTCCGTTCGGCGCTCGGCATGGAGGTCATCCCGCTGACCGGGGGCGAGCGGCCCCCCTTCGACCTGCTGGCCGACCGTCTCGGCGGGGGCGGCACGGTCTGCCTGCTGGCCGACCGCGACCTGTCCGAGGACGGCGTGCCGGTGGAGTTCTTCGGCGCGACGGCCACGATGCCGCCGGGGCCGGCCACCCTGGCGTTGCGGACCGGCGCGACCCTGCTGCCGGCCACGCTCTGGTTCGACCGGGACGGCTGGGGCGTGCGGATCCACCCGGCGGTGCCGCACACCGACGTGGCGCGGATGACCCAGGCACTGGCCGACGCCTTCGCCGAGGGCATCGCCACCCGTCCCGCGGACTGGCACATGCTCCAGCGCATCTGGCGGGACGAGCCACCGGCCGTGCCACCGCAGACGCCGACGCGGACACCGGCACCGACGGAGACGCCGACACCGACGGAGACGGAGCTACCGCAGCCGCGGTCGGAGCCGGCGCCGCGGTCGGAGCCAGAGCCAGGGCCGAGAACATGAAGATCGGCCTTGCCTGCCCCTACACCTGGGACGTTCCCGGCGGAGTCCAGGTCCACGTGCGTGATCTCGCCGAGGCCCTGGTCGCCCTCGGGCACGAGGTATCGGTGATCACGCCGGTGGGCGACGACAGCGCGCTCCCGCCGTACGGGGTGGACGCCGGCCACGCCGTGCCGGTGCCCTACAACGGCTCGGTCGCCCGGCTGCTGATGGGGCCGGTGTCCGCGGCGCGGGTACGCCGGTGGCTGCGCGAGCACGACTTCGACGTCCTGCACGTGCACGAACCGACGGCGCCGAGCGTCAGCCTGCTCGCCTGCATGCTCGCTGACGGCCCGATCGTCGCCACGTTCCACACCTCCAACCCGCGCTCGAAGATCCTGACAGCCGCGCACGGGGCGCTGCAGCCGTCCATGGAGAAGGTCCGGGCCCGCATCGCGGTGTCCGAAGCGGCCCGTCGCACGCTCGTCGAGCATCTCGGCGTGGACGCGATCCTCATCCCCAACGGCGTGTCGATACCCACCTTCGAACGGGCGGCCCCGTTGCCCGAACCGGTCTCGAACGGTTCCACGGTCGTCTTCCTCGGACGTATCGACGAGCCGCGCAAGGGCCTGGACGTGCTGCTCGCGGCCCTGCCGGCGCTGATGGAACGCCGTGCCGACGCCAGGCTGCTGGTCGCCGGCCCCGGCGACGGGGAGGCGGTGCTCGAGCGGGTCGAGCCGGGTCTGCGCGACCGCGTCCACCTGCTCGGGCTCGTCTCCGACGCGGACAAGCCCCGGGTGTTCCGCTCGGGGGAGGTCTACTGCGCGCCCAACACGGGGCAGGAGAGCTTCGGCATCGTCCTGCTGGAGGCGATGGCCGCGGGCGTGCCGGTGGTGGCCAGCGACATCGACGCCTTCCGCCGGGTCCTGGACGACGGCCAGGCCGGCCGGCTGTTCCCGGTCGGCGACGCGACTGCCCTCGCCCACACCCTCGCCGACCTGCTGGCCGATCCCGCACGGCGCGGGCGGCTGGCCGAGCGGGGTCGGGCGGTGGTGGCCGCCTACGACTGGACGGTGATCGCGAAACGGATCGTCGGGGTGTACGAGATGGTCGCCGGCGACAGGCCGGTGTCACTGGCAGCGAACAGCGCCTGACGGGCCAGCGCCTGAGGGCCAACATCGGCCGCGGTCGGCGGTCCGCCATCCGGTGTGAGGAGATTCATGCCAGCTGGCGCGCTCCCACCCCACGTTCACTACGCTGCGCGAGGTGACCCTCGTCGTTGTTACGGTCGTGATCGTGGTGGCGATCGCCACCTATCTGACCTGGCTGGCCAGCCGGCTGGACCGCCTGGCGGTCCGGGTGGACGACGCCCGGACAGGACTGATCAGCCAGCTGGCGCTGCGCGTGGAGGTGGCCGGGGAGCTGGCCCGGCGGTGCGAGCTGACGGAGCTGGGCGAGGCGGTGGAGCGGGCCCGGGCCGCGCAGGTGGGGCCCGCGGGGGGCGGCCCGCTGGACAGCGACACCGAGACTGCGGAGAACAGCCTCAGCCGGGCCCTGCGCTCGCCGGGGGTCACGGCGACGGCGGACCGGGCGCCGGACGCCCTGCACGCGGTGGATGTTGCCGCCGCCCGGGTCGCGCTCGCCCGTCAACTGCACAACGACGCCGTACGCGACGTGCGGGCACTGCGGGCCAGACGGATCGTGCGGGTACTGCGACTGTCCGGGCGCAGGCCGCTGCCCACCTACTTCGAGATCGACGACGCGCTTCCGATGCGTGGTGACACCGGGGGCAGGAACGACCATGCCGGCGCCGACGGCCGTGACGGGGACGGCAGGCGCGCCAGTACCACGCGTGACGGCCCTGCGCGTGACGGCATCGCGCGCGACAGCGGCAGGCGCGACGGCAGTACGTATGATAGCGATGTGTCTGATGGCAATATGTCCAAGTTTACACCGTAAGCTCTTCTGTGTTGTCGATCGTAATCGCCATCCCGTCCGGTAGGTGCTTCCGGTCGTAGGATGGGATGTCTTCCGTCCGGGCTGACTGTCGTGTGTCCGACGTGCTCCGCTCGTGGAAGCCGCGGTTTGTCGGCGTCCGGCCCAGCTGGGATGTTCGCCGTGGACCGAATTCCTGCACCGGTCCCGTCTGTGTACAGAGAGGCATGCCATGTCCGAGGGTCTGACCGCTGCCGAGCCCGCTTCGCGGGGCCACGGACCGGACCACGGATCCGTGCCCACGGCCACGCTGCCCGGCGCGGCCGGCGCGGCAGACGGCGCCCACGTGGGCACGGCCCGGGTCAAGCGGGGCATGGCGGAGATGCTCAAGGGCGGTGTGATCATGGACGTGGTCACGGCCGAGCAGGCCCGGATCGCCGAGGAGGCCGGCGCCGTCGCCGTGATGGCCCTGGAGCGGGTTCCCGCCGATATCCGTGCCCAGGGCGGAGTCTCCCGGATGAGCGACCCGGAGATGATCGAGTCGATCATCGAGGCGGTGTCGATCCCGGTGATGGCCAAGGCACGCATCGGCCACTTCGTCGAGGCCCAGGTGCTCCAGGAGCTGGGGGTCGACTACGTCGACGAGTCCGAGGTTCTCACCCCGGCCGACCCGCACCACCACATCGACAAGTGGCGGTTCACCGTCCCGTTCGTGTGCGGCGCGACCAACCTGGGGGAGGCGCTGCGCCGGATCGGCGAGGGCGCGGCCATGATCCGGTCGAAGGGTGAGGCGGGCACCGGCGAGGTGTCCAACGCGGTCGTGCACATGCGCACGATCCGGGCGGAGATCGCGCGGCTGTCCGCGCTGCCCGGCGACGAGCTCTTCGCCGCGGCCAAGGAACTGCGCGCCCCCTACGAACTGGTCGCCGAGGTCGCGCGGCTCGGCGCGCTGCCGGTCGTGCTGTTCACCGCCGGTGGTATCGCGACGCCCGCGGACGCCGCCCTGATGATGCAGCTGGGGGCGGACGGCGTGTTCGTCGGCTCGGGCATCTTCAAGTCCGGTGACCCGGCACGGCGCGCCCGGGCGATCGTCGAGGCCACCACCATGTACGCCCACCCCGACGTCATCGCGAAGGTCTCCCGCGGCCTCGGCGAGGCGATGGTCGGCATCAACGTCAGCGATCTCGCGCCCGCGGACCGCTTCGCCGACCGCGGATGGTGAGCGGCCCCTGGACGCCTCCGGCACAGGCGAGGACCGGCGCGGCGCGGCTGGGCGTGCTGGCTCTGCAGGGTGACGTCCGCGAGCATTCCCGGGCGCTGGCCGCGCTCGGCGTCCAGGTTGTCGAGGTGCGCCGGCCGTCCGATCTGGGCGCCCTCGACGGGCTGGTGCTGCCCGGCGGCGAGTCCACCACGATCGGCCGGCTGCTGCGGGTGTTCGAGCTGCTGGAGCCGCTGCGGGACGCGATCGCGGCCGGGCTGCCGGTGTTCGGGTCGTGCGCGGGCATGATCCTGCTGGCCAGGGACGTCCTGGACGGCAGGCCCGGCCAGCCGCTGCTGGGCGGGCTGGACGTGGTTGTGCGGCGCAACGCGTTCGGCCGCCAGGTCGACTCGTTCGAGGCGGAGATCGACATCACCGGTGTCGCCGGCGGCCCGGTCCGGGCGGTCTTCATCCGGGCACCCTGGGTGGAGAAGATCGGGGACGAGGTCGAGGTGCTCGGTAGGGTCGGTGACAGGATTGTCGCGGTCCGCCAGGCGGGCGTACTGGCGACCGCGTTCCATCCGGAGCTCACCGGCGACGGGCGGATACACGAACTGTTCGTCGGCATGGTGGAGGATGCGCGAGGCATGCGGGCCGTACGGGGCACACAGGGTGTGCAGGGCGTACGGGGCATATCGGCACAGGGTGTATCCATGCAGGGCACAGGTGGCAGACAGGAGCGGGGACAGGTGAGGGGCACGGCATGAGCGGTCACTCCAAGTGGGCGACCACCAAGCACAAGAAGGCCGTCATCGACGCGCGCCGCGGCAAGCTGTTCGCGAAGCTGATCAAGACGGTCGAGGTGGCGGCCAAGACCGGTGGCGGGGACCCGGCCGGGAACCCGACGCTCGCGGACGCCATTGCCAAGGCGAAGTCGCAGTCGGTACCGAACGACAACATCGACCGCGCCGTGAAGCGGGGGTCGGGCGAGCTCGCCGGCGGGGCCAGCTATGAGGAGATCACCTACGAGGCGTACGCGCCGAACGGGGTGGCCGTGCTGGTCGAGTGCCTGACCGACAACCGCAACCGGGCCGCCTCGGACGTCCGGGTGGCCATCACCCGCAACGGCGGCAGCGTCGCCGATCCAGGGTCGGTGTCCTACCTGTTCAACCGCAAGGGCGTCGTCCTCGTCACGAAGACCCCCGAGCTCGGTGAGGACGACGTCCTGACCGCGGTGCTCGACGCCGGCGCGGAGGAGGTCAACGACCTCGGCGACGCGTTCGAGGTCGTCTCGGAGGCCACGGACCTCAACGCGGTGCGCGTCGCGGCCACCGACGCGGGGCTCACGGTGGCCTCGGCGGACCTGTCCTGGCTGCCCAGCGTCAGCGTGCCGTTGGACGAGGAGGCCGCCCGCAAGGTCCTCAAGCTCGTCGAGGCACTCGAGGATCTCGACGACGTCCAGAACGTCTGGTTCAACGCCGACATCTCCGACGAGATCATGGAGCTGGTCTCGGCCTGACCGGCTCCTGACCGGCTCCCTGGCGCCGTCGGCGTTACCGTGACTTCTGGTGCCGCCGTACGGACCGGTGTTGTTCGCGTGGTGGGTATGTGCCCCGTTTCGAGGCGTGTGTCGTTCTGAGGCGTTCGTCGTTTCGGGACGGGGGTCAGCTCGGGACGGGGGTCAGCCCGTGTTCCGGTCGCGGATGCACTCCTCGGCGAAGGACAGCGCCCGCAGGTGGTAGGAGCGGGCCGCCCACCCCAGGCTGATGTTGTGGCCCGCGCCGCGCTGCCGGACCAGCTCGAAGCGCGGCGCGGCGCTGAAAGCGGCCCGCAGTTCGGTCTCCGTCGCCTCGTCAAGGTGCCACCAGGACTCGTGGTCGGCAAGCGTCCAACGGACCGGCACCCGCACCCGCGGACCCAGCAGGGGCAGCTTCTGCGGCCACTTCGCGGCATCGGATGCCTCGCCGGCCGGCACGCCGGCTGTCGGTACCGTCCCCAGGACGAACGTGCCGGGCGGGTACAGGGACTCCGGCCCCCAGAACAGCTTGCGGGCCGCGAGGGCATGCTCCCGGTGGATCTCGGCGACGCTGCTGTCAGCGGGGATCCGCGGCGGCCACAGACCGTCACGGTACCGGGCTCCCACCCCGGAGACGTCGAGACCGAGCAGGCGCTCGCCGCGTTCGTCCGCGGCGAGCGACACCGACAGCATCGTGCCGAACGAGTGGCCGATCAGGAACAGGCCCGCCCCCGCGGCGTGGGATGCCGTGAACGTCTCCAGCGCCCGCCAGGTGGCGGCGGTCTGCGCGGCCAGCGTCTGGTGGGTGGCCTTCAGCCCCGCCGACGCGCCGTAGCCGGGCCGGTCCAGCGCCAGCACACTGAACCCGAGGGCCGTGCCGAGGGTCAGTAGGGACAGGTCCGGATGCGCCCGGCCGTGGAAGTAGGACGCGCGCAGCCCCCCACCGGGCAGGCCGACGATGACGGCCCGCGGCGGGCCGTCAGGCTCGGCCAGCAGCCCGGACAGCTCCACGTCACCGGCATCGAGGCGGACGTGGCGCGTCTGGTCCGACCGGCGCGCACGCGGCACCTGTCCGTCGCCGTGTTCGGCCGCCGGCCCGGCGGTCAGCCCGGTCGGCCTGGTCGGCTCGGTCAGCCCGACCGGCTCGGTGCCGGCGGCGGCATCGGAGCCCATTGCGGACCTCATTTCCCACATTCCCGGCGCTTTTCGGTGGCATCTCCCGCTTGTCCGGCGGGGCACCGGCGATCTTCGCGGGGCATTGCCGGTCATCTCACCATATGCTGATCTGTGCCCGGCCGACGGCCGCGGGTGGCGTTGCGGACAGCCAGTTGACGCCGGCCGCCAGCGGTGGGTGTCTGCCGGGCTGCTGCCCGGCCGGCCGGCGATGTTTGCCGGGCCGGCGCCCGGGTAGGCGTGTCGCTGCACTCGAACAGGCGTTCAGACGTGCCACAATCGTGGCGAACCGCCGGTGGCCGGNCCGCCGGTGGCCGGCGGTCCCGGGTAATCCGGCGGTCGCGATGTCCGACGGACGGTCGTGACGACAGTCGACGAGCTAGCTGGTCGTGGAGGGTGCCGGTGCTGGTGCTGGGGGTCGATCCGGGGCTTACCCGCTGCGGTCTCGGGGTTGTCGACGGCGGGCCGGGTCAGCAGACGTCGCTGGTCGAGGTCGGCGTGCTGCGTACGCCCGCCGCCGATGACGTCTCCGCCCGGCTGTGGGCACTCGAACGCGGCTTCGGTGAGTGGCTGGACCGTCACCACCCCGACGCGGTCGCGGTCGAGCGGGTGTTCAGCCAGGCCAACGTCCGGACGGTCATGGGTACCGCGCAGGCCGGGGCGGTGGCGATCGTCAGCGCGGCCCGCCGTGGCCTGCCGGTCGCGCTGTACACCCCCAGCGAGGTGAAGGCCTCGGTCAGCGGAAGCGGCCGGGCGGACAAGGCCCAGGTCACCTTCATGGTCAGCCGTCTGCTGGGGCTGTCCGACCCGCCACGCCCGGCCGACGCCGCCGACGCCCTGGCCCTTGCGCTGTGCCACCTGTCGCGAGGGCCGGCGCTCGCCCGGATGCGGGCCGCCAGGCAGGCTGCCGCGGCCGCCGGCAGGAGCCTCAGGTGATCGCGTCCGTGGCCGGGACGGTTGCCGCCCTGTCGCCCGATGCCGCCGTGGTCGAGGTGGGCGGGGTCGGGCTGCTCGTCCAGTGCACCCCCGCGACCCTGGCCGGGCTGCGGGTCGGGCAGCAGACACGGCTGGTCACCACGCTGGTCGTCCGGGAGACCGAGCTGACTCTCTACGGTTTCGCCGACGCCGACGAGCGCGACGTCTTCGAAACCCTGCAGAGCGCCTCCGGGGTCGGCCCCCGGCTCGCCCAGGCCGTGCTCGGCGTCCACAGTCCGGACAGCGTGCGCCGCGCGGTCGCGGCGGAGGATCTCGCGGCTCTGACGAAGGTGCCCGGCATCGGTCGCAAGGGCGCGCAGCGCATCGTCCTCGACCTCAGGGACAGGCTCGGCCCGCCCGTACCGGCGCCGGCCGCGGGGGATGGCGGTGTGGGTGTGGGCGGGGCCGGCGGTGACGGTGCCGCGCCGGCCGCGGGCACGGGTGTCACCGCCGGCGAGCAGGTCCGCCTCGCGCTGCTCGGGCTCGGCTACACCGCGCGGGAGGCCGACGACGCGCTGGCCGCCGCGCTGGCCGATTCCCTGTCCGATCCCCTGGCCACCACCGGGGCGGATGCCCTGGCCACGGTCCCGGCCGGCAACGGCCACGGCGATGCCGGGCCGGGCAGCCGCGCGGGCCGTGACGGCCCCGGTGACCCACGGGCCAACGGCGCCGGCACCGGCCGGGCGGGCAGCGGCCGTGCCGAGACACCGGATCCCGTAGGCGTGCTGCTGCGTCGGGCGCTGGCCGCCCTGCGGCCTCGGTAAGGGCGGCTGGATGGACGTCGAGGGTCTGGTCTCGCCGGTGGCCGAACCGCAGGAGCGTGCCTTTGAGGCGGGCCTGCGGCCGGGGACGCTAGCGGAGTTCATCGGCCAGCAGAAGGTCCGCGAACAGCTTATGATCATGCTTGAGGGGGCGCGGGCCCGGGCGCGTCCGCCCGACCACGTCCTGCTGTCCGGGCCGCCGGGGCTCGGCAAGACCAGCCTGGCCATGATCATTGCTCGGGAGATGGCGGTCCCGCTGCGGATGACCAGCGGGCCGGCGGTCGAACGGGCGGGGGATCTCGTGGCGATCCTCACCGCGCTGGCCCCGGGCGAGGTGCTCTTCCTCGACGAGATCCACCGCATCGCGCGCCCGGCCGAGGAGCTGCTCTACGCCGCGATGGAGGACTTCCGGGTCGACGTCGTGCTGGGCAAGGGCCCCGGCGCCACCGCGATCCCGCTGGACATCGCCCCGTTCACCCTCGTCGGCGCGACCACCCGCTCCGGTCTGCTCACCGGGCCGCTGCGCGACCGGTTCGGTTTCACCGCCCACATGGACTTCTACGACACCGACGAGCTGATCGATGTGCTGGTCCGGTCAGCGGCGCTGCTCGGTGTGCACATCACCGGCGACGGCGCGGCAGAGGTCGCCGGCAGGTCACGCGGAACCCCCCGGATCGCCAACCGACTGCTGCGACGGGTGCGTGACTACGCCGAGGTGCGGGCGGACGGAGTCGTCACCCGTGAGGTCGCCCAGGCCGCCCTGCGCGTCTACGACGTGGACGCACTCGGTCTGGACAGGCTGGACCGGGCGGTGCTGGAGGCGCTGGTACGCCGCTTCAACGGCGGCCCGGTGGGTCTGGCGACCCTGGCGGTGGCGGTGGGGGAGGAGCCGGACACGGTCGAGGAGGTGGCCGAGCCGTTCCTGGTCCGGGCCGGTCTGCTCGCCCGGACCCCCCGGGGGCGCATCGCGACCCCGGCCGCCTTCACCCACCTCGGCCTCGACCCGGTCGAGGGCCTGCTGGGCCGTTCCCAGGTTCCGCTTCCCCTCATCGACAGCGACGACTGAGCCCCTGGCCGACGGCGGCTGAGAGCGGCGGCTGCCCGC
>NZ_JWIO01000014.1:19797-24488 GCF_001017755.1 Protofrankia coriariae | reverse complement strand
CGGCTGCCCGCCGGTTCTCCCGGCGCCGCGGCTCCTTCGCCGCTCTTCGTCGGCGTCGGCTGGGCGCGCTCCGGCGGGGCCTGGCGCCGGCAGCCCCGCGGCCGGTACGTACCATCGGCCGCACAACATGGGAGGACGTGGACGTGCAGGTGATCGTGGTCGCACAGGATGTGGCCCAGAACGGCGGCGGCGGTGGGTTCGGCGGGTTGTTTCCCCTGATCCTGCTGCTGGCGCTCGTCGTTTTCTTTGTCGTCAGCCAGCGGCGTCGGCAGCGGACCCAGCAGCAGGTCCTGACCTCGCTCGCGCCGGGGGCGCTGGTCGTGACCACCGCGGGGCTGTACGCCACGGTGGTCGAGGTCGAGGGCAGTGACGTGCTGTTGGAGGTGGCACCGGACGTGGTCTGCCGGTTCACCCGTTCCGCGGTCGTGCGGGTCGTCTCCCCGGTGGGGGAGGACGGGGCACACCACGACGATCATGATATTGATCATGACGGTGGCTCTGACGGTGGCCATGACGGCGACGAGGAAGACGGCCACCGGGACGAGGACGCCGGGGCGGCTGACGACCACGGCACGGGCCGGGGGCCCGTCGACACGACCAAGAAGGTCGACACGACCGGCGGCGGGGAGACAACCGGTGGCCAGCGGCGGCCGGACGCCAGCGGTTCCGAGGATCCCGGGGAAGGGACGCCAGGGCGGTAAACGGCAGGCCGACCGGCACCGGCCCCCACTGGAGCCGGTCGGCGTCCGCTTCGACGAACATGCGGATATCGGCGTTACAAATGTGGTATCGGAACGCCTCCGGCATGACAGTCGTTCCGATACCTTGGGCCGATACCTTGGGTGCGGTCGGCATCCGGCCGTGGGCGTGGTCGGCGCCGTCCCACCGTGACGGCAGGTCCACACTGTGACGATCAGTCTCAGTCCACGCCGGTTCCACCGGTCGTGGCCGGATCGGCCGTCCACCGGGCAGGTCCAGTGGGCATGTCCAGCAGGAAGTCCAGCAGGAAGTGGTATGAGCGCGACGGCGCGTGACGAAGGGATATCCGTTGGCACGAGGGTCAGGGCGACGGCGTAAGGCCTTGAGCCCCGCCTGGTCCCGGATCGGGCTCCTCTTCGGCATCGTGGTGTTGCTCTACGGCTCCATGGCGCTGACGTCCACGTGGACGCCGAAGCTGGGCCTGGACCTCCAGGGCGGGACGAGCGTGATCCTCACGCCCCGGTCGACCGAGCCCGGTAAGGGCGTCGACGGTGGCGCGGTCAACAAGGCCGTCGACATCATCCGGGAGCGGGTCAACGGGCTCGGGGTCGCCGAGGCCGAGGTCAAACGCAACAACACCCAGATCGAGATCTCGGTTCCCGGCCGCGGCCGCAACGATGTCGTCGAACTGGTCGGGCAGACCGCCGAACTGCGCTTCCGAGAGGTCTACACCTCCGGGGCCGCCGTACCGGCCGCTCCGGCCACTCCGACGGCCACCCCGACGGTTCCGGTGCCCGGAGCACCGGGCGCCGCGTCCGCTCCGCCCGCCGCCACCGCTGCGTCCCCGTCCACCACCACCCGGCCGGACGTGGTCGGCTCCGGTCTGCTCGCCCAGGCCGCGCCGACGGCCCCGGCCGGCTCGGCCGCGCCAGCACCGGCCGCCTCGGCGTCACCGGCCCCCGGGACGCCCCCTGCCGCGGTACCCCCGGCGGCCTCTGGCCAGCCCGCGCAGCCCGCCGCCGACACGCCACCGGCCGACGTCGTCGCCCGGTTCGAAAGCCTGACCTGCGCCCCATCGGACGTGCGCAGCCAGGCGGCCGCCACCGACCGGCCGACGGACTGGGTGGCCGCCTGTGACCGTTCCGGCGCCGTCAAGTACCTGCTGATGCCCGCCACGGTGATCGGCACCGACGTGAAGTCGGCAACGGCCGGGCTCGCCAGCTCCGGCGGCACCACCTCGGTGAGCACCGGCGAGTGGGTCGTCAACGTCAGCTTCACCGGCAGCGGGCAGGCGAAGTTCACCAGCCTGACCGAGAAGACACTCGGCAAGCAGGTGGCGATCGTGCTCGACGGGGTGGTGCAGTCCGCCCCGACCACCAACGACCGGATCGCCGGTGACGCGCAGATCTCGGGCTCGTTCACCCAGTCCAGCGCCCAGGATCTCGCCAACGTGCTGCGCTACGGCGCCCTGCCGCTGGCCTTCGAGCAGTCCAGCGCCGAGTCGATCTCCCCGACCCTGGGGCAGGACTCGCTCAACGCCGGCCTGCTCGCCGGTGTCATCGGTCTCGCGCTGGTGACGTTCTACTCGTTCGTCTACTACCGGGCGCTCGGAATAATCGTGCTCAGCTCGCTGGCGGTGAGCGGGGTGCTGGTGTACGCCTCGGTCGTGCTCCTCGGCGAATGGATCGGGTTCACTCTCACCCTGGCCGGGATCGCCGGTCTGATCCTGTCCATCGGTGTCACCGCGGACTCGTTCGTCGTCTACTTCGAACGCATCAAGGACGGGGTCCGCGAGAACCGCACCGCGCGGGTGGCGACCGAACGGGCCTGGCCGTCGGCCCGGCGGACCATGCTCTCCGCGGACACGGTCTCCTTCCTCGCCGCCGCGGTGCTCTACATCCTGTCGGTGGGCTCCGTCCGGGGATTCGCCTTCACCCTCGGGCTGTCCACTCTGATAGACGTCCTGATCATGTTCATCTTCACCAGACCGGTGGTCACCCTGCTCGTGCGCAGGCCGTTCTTTGCCACCAGCCGTTTCTCCGGTCTCACCGTCGCGGCAGTCCGTGGCCAGCCGGCCGCGGCCGGCCCCGCGCCGGCCCGCCTGGCCAAGCGGGAGCGGGCCCCGGCCACCCCCGCCCAGGCCGCCGCCGGCAGGGGAACGGCGAGGGCGGACGCCGCCGGTGGCCCCGAGCAGGGATCACGCGATCTTCGTTCGGCACGCGGTTCGCGGCCGTCACGGCCGGGCTCGTCCGGCACGGCGCAGGGGGAGTAGGCGATGTCCTGGGCCAGCCGGCTCTACCGCAACCAGTCCCATGTCGACTTCGTCGGCCGCCGCCGGATCTGGTATGCCTTCTCCGCGTTCCTGCTGATCGTCTGCGTCGCCAGCATGCTGATCCGGGGCTTCTCCCTGGGCATCGACTTCAAGGGCGGGGCGCTGTTCCAGTTCCCGTCCGGCGGCAGGTCGGTCGCCGTGGCCGAGGAGGCCCTGTCCTCGGCCGGCGTCAACCCGGCCGACTCGGTCATCCAGGAGCTCGACACCTCCCAGCAACTGCGGGTGCAGACCCCGACCCTCTCCGCCGAGCAGGCCAGTGCGCTGCAGAACACCATCGAGAAGCGTTTCGAGGTCGCCCCGACCGACATCGACATCTCGACGGTGGGCGCGTCGTGGGGGTCGACCATCACCAGCAAGGCGCTGCAGGGGCTTGCGGTCTTCCTGGTGCTGGTGATGGTCTACCTGTCGGTCCGGTTCGAGTGGAAGATGGCGGTCGCCGCCATGACCACGCTCATCCATGACCTCGTCATCACGATGGGCGTCTATTCGCTGGTCGGTTTCCAGGTCACCCCGTCCACGGTCATCGCGCTGCTGGCCATTCTCGGGTTCTCCCTCTACGACACGGTCGTCGTCTTCGACCGGGTCCGGGAGAACACCGCCGGCATGAGCACGACCAGCCGGCGCACCTACGCGGAGGCCACCAACGACGCGTTGAACGAGACCCTGATGCGTTCGCTCAACACCTCGTTCATCGCGCTCGTACCGGTCGCCTCGCTGCTGTTCGTCGGCGCCGGTCTGCTCGGCGCCGGCACCCTGGAGGATCTCGCCCTCGCCCAGTTCGTGGGTATCGCCTCGGGCGCCTACTCGTCGCTGTTCTTCGCCACTCCGCTGCTGGTCGACCTGAAGAAGAACGAGCCGGCGGTCAGGGCACTCGACCAGCGGGTGGCCCGGGTACGGGCGGCGGCCGCCCGGGAGCCCGCCAGGCAGCCGAGGGCCGCGGCGGCGGCCGCCGTCGGTGGTCGCGTATCCGACAGCGGGGCCGCGGCGGCCGGCCAGGGGCCGGGAAGCGGATTTTCCGATACCGCGACCACCCCCTCGGACGCTGACGAGCGTGAACGTGGAGAGCCCGCCAGCGGCCGTGAACCGGCCGTCGCCGGCGTCCGGCCGCCACGGCCCGCCGCGGGCCGCCGTCCGACACCGGCCCGGCGTTCTGGCCGCAAAGGCCGTCCCAGCGGTAAAAAACGGCGGTGACGACCATCGAACCAGCCGAAACGACCATCGGACCGGCCGGCACCGGCACCACCAGCGGCCTGTCCGCGGCCGGCGCCACCGCCGCGGACGTGCTGCGGGCCCACATCCGGGATGTCGCCGACTTCCCCCAGCCCGGGGTGGTCTTCAAGGACATCACACCGTTGCTGGGGACACCGGACGCCTTCACGGTGGTCATCAACGAGTTGGCCACGACCGCGGGCGGTTACGGCGCCACCGTCGTGGCGGCCATCGAGGCGCGTGGCTTCCTGCTGGCGGCCCCGGTCGCCTACCGCACGGGGGTGGGTGTCGTGCCCATCCGCAAACAGGGCAAGCTACCGGGGGAGACGGTCAGCCGTACCTACGACCTGGAGTACGGCACCGCCACCCTCGAGGTACAGGCCGACGCCTTCCAGCCGGGTGACCGGGTGCTGCTCGTCGACGACGTGCTGGCCACGGGCGGTACGGCGGC
>NZ_JWIO01000014.1:0-19778 GCF_001017755.1 Protofrankia coriariae | reverse complement strand
CGGCCGCCGCGACCGAACTGGTCCGCGCGTCGGGCGCGGAGGTCGTCGGGCTCGCCGTGCTCATGGAGCTGACCTTCCTGGCCGGGCGTGACCGGCTTGCGCCGCTCGCGATATCGTCGATCATGGAAGTCTGATCGTCGGGGCCTGTTCCTCGCCGGTTCGGCGCCTCGGCCGTGGTGCTCCTGTGCGGCACTCCCGACCGTAATGATCACGATTGCGACAACCCCGGCCGTGTGACCTTTGTGTGATCCACGGGCATTGGCCGGGGTTGCGGGAGGAGGCCAACCCACGGAAGCGTTAGCCTTCAGGGGTCCGACATGAAGCAGGAGCGGCTTGTGCCCGAGGCAGCCCCGGTGACGGCTGGAGCGTCCGAGCCTGGCGCGACGACCGTTCGGGAGTCGTCCGCGGCAGGCGAATACGCTGTGCTCGCCCGCGGGGACAGCCATGGCTGCCCGCCCACCGGCGCGCCGTCGTCGGCGGCCGGGGCGGAACGTCCACCGCAGGCCATGTCGGCGGGACGCACCAGGGCGGCCGACGGCGCGCCACGGCCGGCCGACATCCCGCCGGCCGATACCTGGCCGGCTGACACCAGGCCGGCTGACACCAGGCCAACCGATGCCGGGTCGAGCGACGCCAGGCCAACCGACACCAGGCCAATCGATGCCGGGTCAACCGAAACCAGGTCGCCAGGCGACGCCCAGCCGACCAGCGTCCATCCGGATACGGTGCGGTCATCTGACGGGCAGCCGGTTTCCGCACCGCCGGCTGTTCTCCCGGCCTCACCGATTCCGCCGGCGGCCCCGGCCACCTCGGCTCCATCCGCCCGGCCCGGCACATCGGCCCCGCCGACGCGCCAGTCCGGGCTTCTTGTCGACCACGGTGAGTTCGGTCCTGGTGACGGTTCGCCGGTGGTCCCGCGCCTCGGACACGAGTCGCCGCCGTTGCCACGCCGGGTCCGCGGGCGCTTCCCCAGGCTCGCGTCGCATCGGGCGACCCCGCCGTCACTGCTGGATCCGGTGCTGCGCGGCCTGCTCGCGAACCATCCGCGGGCCGACGTCGGCCCGGTCTACCACGCCTTCGAGACCGCGGCGGGGGCGCACGCCGNGGCGGGGGCGCACGCCGGCCAGGTTCGCCTCTCCGGCCACCCCTACATCACCCATCCCGTCGCGGTCGCGAGCATCCTCGCCGATCTCGGGATGGACACGCCGACCCTGTGCGCCGCGCTCCTGCACGGCACCGTCGGCCAGGGCGGCATGACGCTCGAGCGGATCCGGGACGAGTTCGGCGACCACGTCGCGCTGGTGCTCGACGCGGTGATGAAGCTGCACCGGGTGAAGGTCGGCGAGGCCGCGCAGGCCGAGACGATCCGGCGGATGGTGGTTGCGATGGCCCGCGACCCCCGGGCCCTCGTGATCAAGCTTGCCGCCCGCCTGCACAACATGCGCACGCTGCGCTTCCTGCCCGAGCACAAGCAGGAGCGCAAGGCCCGGGAGACCCTGGAGATCTACGCTCCGCTGGCCCACCGGCTCGGGATGAACTCGCTGAAGTGGGAGCTGGAGGATCTCGCCTTCGCGACGCTCTACCCGAAGCGTTACGACGAGATCGTCCGGCTGGTGGCCGACCGCGCGCCCAGCCGGGACACCTACATCACCGCGGTGGTGACGCAGGTGCAGGCGCACCTGGCCGAGGCCAGGATCAAGGCTGTCGTCACCGGCCGGCCCAAGCACTACTACTCGATCTACCAGAAGATGGTGGTCCGCGGCCGGTCCTTCGACGACATCCACGACCTGGTCGGAATCCGGGTGCTGGTCGACTCCCTGCGGGACTGCTACGCCTCCCTGGGCACCATCCACGCGAACTGGAAGCCGATCCCGGGCCGGTTCAAGGACTACATCGCGATGCCCAAGTTCAACATGTACCAGTCGCTGCACACGACGGTGATCGGCCCCGAGGGCAAGCCCGTCGAGCTGCAGATCCGCACGCACGCGATGCACAACCGGGCCGAGTACGGGATCGCGGCGCACTGGAAGTACAAGGAGGACGGCGTCGGCGCCCGGCCCTCCGGGGAGACCAGGGCAGGCGCGTTCGGACTCGCCGACGGCGGCTCCAGAGCCGGTGCGTCCCGGGGTGGCGGCCGTTCCCGGCGGGGCTCCGCCGGGGCCGACCAGACCGCCTGGCTGCGCCAGATCCTCGACTGGCAGCGGGAGAGCGCCGAACCCGGCGAGTTCCTCGACAGCCTGCGCTTCGACCTGCACACCGACGAGGTCTTCGTGTTCACCCCCAAAGGGGACGTGATCGCGCTGCCGGAGGGGGCGACCCCGGTCGACTTCGCCTACGCCGTCCACACCGACGTGGGCAACCAGTGCGTGGGCGCGCGGGTCAACGGCCGGCTCGTCGCGCTGGACACCACGCTGGACAACGGGGACACGGTCGAGATCTTCATCTCCCGGGCGCACGCGGCGGGCCCGAGCGAGGACTGGCTGACCTTCGTCCGGTCGTCCCGGGCCCGTACGAAGATCCGCCAGTGGCACGCGCGGGAGCGGCGGGAGGACGCCATTGTCGCCGGCCGGGACGCGATCGCCCGGATGATGCGCCGCCACGGCCTGCCGCTGACCCGCCTGATGAGCGGCGACATGCTGCCCAGCCTGGCCAGGGACCTGCGCTACCCGGACGTCTCCGCGCTGTATGCCGCGATCGGTGAGAAGAACATCAGCGCCCAGCACGTGGTGGGCCGCCTGCTGGCCGCGCTGGGCGGCCCGGAGGGCGCGGCCGAGGACGTCGCCGAGACCGCGCTGCCCACCCGTGCCCTGCAACGCACAGCCGGCGATCCGGGGGTGGTCATCAACGGCGCCGAGGACGTGTGGTCGAAGCTCGCCCGCTGCTGCACACCCATGCCCGGAGACCCGATCGTCGGATTCGTCACCCGGGGGAAGGGCGTCTCGGTCCACCGCCAGGACTGCCCGAATCTGGCTACTTTGTGTAATAGTTCTCGTGACCGGACGGTGCCGGTCGAGTGGGCCGCGTCCTCGGGGTCGGTGTTCCTCGTCGTCATCCAGGTCGAGGCGACCGACCGCGCTCGTCTGCTCTCCGACGTCACCCGGGTGTTGACCAACCACCACGTCAACATCCTCTCGGCGTCGGTGACGACGACCAAGGACCAGCGCGCGGTCAGCCGGTTCACCTTCGAGATGGGGGACGCCAAGCATCTCGGCCACATCCGGGACGCCGTGCGCTCGATCGACGGTGTGCACGACTGTTACCGGATCGCCTCCGGGGCGAGGTGTTGACCATGCTGGTGCTGTGGGGGGATCCGGCGGTTTCCAGTGGGAGGGGCCGCCGGCCGGGTCCGCGTCGTCGATGTTGCCGCGGCGGGAGACCGTCACCGGCGGGCGGCGGGGGCACGGAGCTGTTCCGTGCCGGGACGTACCGACGCACCGGGACGTATCGAGGGGGAGCACTGTGGACGCTGAGATCGTAGGTGCCGGGATGCAGGGCGCGGCGCTGCCCGCGCGAGTGGACCGATCCAGCGGGGGGCAGGTCGGCGGTGGGGATGACGCCTCGCGGACCCTCGCGGCCGCCTGGCTGGCTGGCAGCCGGCTGGCCCACCTCGCCCGCCGGGTGGCCGCGGCCCGAAGTTCACCACCAGGGCCACCTGTGCCACCCGTACTACGGGGGATCATCGACCGGCACTGTCAGCATCATCCCAAGGCCGACATCGCTCTCATCGTCCGCGCCTACGATGTCGCCAACCGTCAGCACGCCGGTCAGATGCGGCACAGCGGTGATCCGTACATCACCCATCCGCTGGCGGTCACCGACATCCTCGCCGAACTCGGGGTGGACACCACCACGGTCGTCGCGGCCCTCCTACACGACACGGTCGAGGACACCGGCTACACCCTGGAGGCCGTCACGGCGGACTTCGGCCCGGAGGTCGCCAACCTCGTCGACGGGGTGACCAAGCTCGACAAGATGCGTTTCGGGGACGCGGCCGAGGCCGAAACACTGCGGAAACTGATCGTCGCACTGGCCAGGGACTACCGGGTCCTGCTCATCAAGATCGCCGACCGGCTGCACAACATGCGGACCCTCGGCTTCAAGTCCCCATCCAAGCAGGCGCGCATCGCCCGGGTGACGCTGGAGATCCTCGCGCCGCTGGCGCACCGGCTCGGCGTGAACGTCATCAAGCGGGAGCTGGAGGATCGGGCGTTCGCCGTCCTGCACCCCGACGAGTACACGCGGATCCAGGCGGTGGTCGACACCTTCACGGCCGCGGAACGCGAGTCCGGCCAGCTTGCCTCGGTCGTCGACAAGCTCGCCAGCGGCCTGGCCGAGGCGCGCATCGACGCCAGGGTCTCGGCCCGTACCAGCCATCTCTTCTCGATCTACAAGCGGGCCCAGGAGCGCGGCTTCGAGGCGCGGGACCACAACGACATCGTCCGCGTGCTGATCCTCGTCGATTCGATCACTGACTGTTATGAGGCGCTCGGGGAAGTGCACGCCCTGTGGCGACCGGCGCCGGGACGGCTGCGCGACTTCGTGGCCACACCCAAGTTCAACATGTACCAGTCGCTGCACACCACCGTCATGGACCCGGCCGGTAAGCCCGTCGACATCCAGATCCGCACGGACGCGATGCACCGGCTCGCCGAGACCGGGATCATCGCCCGGCCGATCGGGCCGTCCGCGGACGGCGCCCGGCTGGAGGGCCTGGCCTGGCTGCACAGCCTGCTCGACTGGGAGGGCGACGCCAAGGATCCCGGTGAGTTCCTGGAGTCGCTGTCGGCGGACCTCGACTCCGACGAGGTACTGATCTTCACTCCCAAGGGGCGGATCATCGCGCTGCCGGCGAGGTCCACGCCGGTCGACCTCGCCTACGCCGTCCACACCGAACTCGGGCACCGGGCCATCGGGGCGCGGGTCAACGGCCGGCTGGTCCCGCTGCACACCCGGCTGCGCAACGGCGACGTGGTGGAGATCCTGCGTTCGGGGCTGCCGGACGCAGGCCCATCCGAGGACTGGTTGGGTTTCGTCAAGACCTCCCGGGCCCGGGTACGGATCCGTCGTGGGCTGACCAGGCAGCGACGGGAGACCACCGGCCAGCAGTCGGATCCCGAACACCCTGCTGATCGGCAGCCGGCACACCCGGATACCCGCCATGACGATACCCGGGATCCAGGCCCGCTCCGCCCCGGCCGTCAACATCTGAACACCGGCGGCGGCATCGGTGCCGACACCGACAGTGGCACCGGCACCGATACCGGCGTCGATACCGTCCCGGAGGCCTCCGAGCGGCACTCGGACACGGCCCCGCGGCCCGTAGCTGTCGGCGGCCCCGCCACCTCACCGTCCCCGGCGGGCCTGGTGAGTCCGCCCGCTCTGCCGGCCACGCCTGTTCCGGCCGCCCTGCCTGTCGCGTCGGCCGCGCGGACGCAGGCACCGGCGCTGAGGGAGCAGGCCCACAGCAGGCGGAGCCGGCGGCGGTCACGGGACACGGACGAGGCCCTCACCTGGGCGGGGACGGCCGCCATCGACGGCCGCAGCGGCGTCCCGGTCCGTCCCGCCCGCTGCTGTCTTCCCCTGCCCGGGGACGACGTCGTCGGGTTCACCAACACGCACAGCCTCGCCGTGTCCGTGCACCGGTCGCAGTGCGTGAACGCCGCAAGCGACCGACATCGGGTCGCGGTGACCTCCTGGCTCCCATCGGCGGAGGGCACGTTCCCCGCCGAGATCGCGGTCGAGGCGTTCGACCGCCACGGGCTGCTCGCGGACATCACCGAGATGCTGTCGGACGTGTCGGCCACGGTCCGTTCCGCCTCCTCGATCACCTCTGAGGACCGGGTGGCCCGGGCCCGCTTCACCGTGGAGGTCGCCGGCCCGGCACAGCTGGACGCGCTGCTCGCGGCCGTACGGACGGTCGGCGGCGTCTACGACTGCTACCGCGCCGGCACCAGGCCGGGTTGATCCTGTTCGTCCCGCGCGCTACCTGCGCGCCATCCGCGTGTCGCCGGTGGCCGGTGGGAGCCCGTTCCCGCCGGCCACCGGCGTTCAGATCAGAACCCGCAGCTGTTCGTCGAGGTCACGCACTGCCTGGACGTCACGCCAGGGCGACAGATGATCACGGATGTGCAGGACGCGGGTCAGGCCGAGCGAGAAGTCCGTCTGCGCCACGATCGCCAGGGCGTCGGCGGCGAACTGGCAGGCCTGTTCGATCTCCCGTTGCTGAATGTGCACCTCGGCGACGGCGCCCAGCAGCAGGGAACGCTTCTTGGTGGTGGTGGGGCTGGTCGTACGCAGCCCCTCGAAGGCGGTCGCGCGGGCCGCGTCCGGACGGCGCAGCCGGGTGAAGGTGGTGACCTTCATCCCGTCGAGACGGGAACGGTCGAAGAACTGCGTCCACACCCGGTCGTCGGCCGGGGTGGCCTGGCCGAAGGCGTCGGTGGCGCGGTCGAGCGCGCGCAGCGCCGCGTCGCTGTCCCCCTGGTGGGCCTGTTCCTCCGCCTCCCGGGCGGCCAGCCAGGCGCAGGTCATCGGGCTGCCGCCGCGCTCGGCGTGACGCTGGGCCTCGGCCAGCAGCGCACAGGCCTTGTCCGGCCGTCCGTTCATGCTCGGCTGGAAGCTCTCATAGCCGAGCACGCATGCCAGCAGGGCGTCGTCGCCGGCCTCCTGGGCGGCCTCGGCCGCGACGTGGTAATAGGCGCGGGCGTGGGCACTGTTGCGCATGTCGAAGGCGAGCCAGCCGGCCAGCGCGGCGGTCTCACCGGCAGTGACAGCCAGCGCCCGGCGCACCGCCGAGCGCGGTGCGGCCTCCAGGAGACGGCTGAGGGCGGCCAGATGCGCGGTCACCCGTTCTATCAGCCGATGGGCCGGCACCCGCTCCTCCAGCCCGAACAGGCCGGCGGTGCGGGCGGAGAGACTGTCGACGACCGACGGAGTGGCCACGGCCTGCTGCCGCAACGCCGCGGAAAGCCGCTCCCATGGCGGCCGGGCGCCGGGTGATGCCGTCGTGGCATCCTCGGCCGCCGCGACCAGCCGGAGAAAGGGGCGCTGTTCCGCCCCCGGCCGTGACGGCCCGGACGCATGTTCCGGCCTGGGTCCGGCCGCGATGTCACCGACAGTACCGACGATATTGGTAGCGCCAGTAGCGCCGGCGGTGTCGTTCTCGATGAACCCGAGCTCCCCGGATGTTCGCTGAAAGAGAGCTCCCAGAAGCCGTTGGTAACGAAGACTTGGCTTCTTGTCGCCTTTCTCCCACTTGCAGATCATGTTGCCGGTGACCCCGGCCTCACGTCCTTCGCGGCTGACGGCGAAGCCGCGCAGCTCCATGGCCAGTTGTTCCTGCGACCAGCCCCGTTCCTCCCGGCAGTTTCGCAGCCGGATGTTGGGGGTGCGTGCGGGTGGTCGGGAAACGGCAGTCGTAAGGGCCCTGCTCGCCGGAGTCATCGTCTGCCTTTCCTTGTCCGCCAACTCCCGTATAGCCCCCCGGTAAAAGAGTTTATCCATGGCCTTATGTCCGCGGGGTGGCCGCCCTCCCACCGTCCGTGGTGGTCACCGGCGGCGGCCCCGCTGCCGGGCGTCGCCGTCCGTTGCGTCGTCGTGATCTGGTTGTCCAGCGGCCGGACGGCGGCACCACGTCGTTCCGTCGTCCGGACGGCGGCCTTTGCGTGGGCGACGGCTCCTCTCCGACGGCCCGGCCCGTGCGTTTCGGAATTATTTCCCGGTGGTTTTGTCGTCGGCGGCACAGTTGGCGGCACAGCTGGCGACATGGTTGATGGCACGGTTGATGGCATGCCAGTGCTCCGACGGCCGCCGTTTACTGAATGTGTGCGGATGCCGGAGCGCGGGGATGACGGAGAGCGGACGCCGGAGAACAGCGTCCGGCCGCCCGTCGGCGCGCACCGGGGAAGCACACCGGCCGGCACCGGTACACAGGTATGTGGATTCCGGCACATTCGGTGATGTCGGATGTTGCCAGCGGTGCCCGTCGGCGGGAAGCGGATGGCCCTGAGCGCGCTCGGTGAGATCCGGTGACGGCCCGCGGCAGGCAGCCCGTAGAGTCTGTCCTGTGAGTGCAGGCCCTTTCGATGACGCTTCACCGCCCCCGGCGAATCGCCGTCCGTTACGAGCCTGGCAGGAGGCTGCCCTTGCGATCTACCGGGCCCGGGCGGGCTCCGGCGCACGCGACTTCCTGGCCGTCGCCACCCCGGGCGCGGGCAAGACGACCTTCGCGCTGCGCGTCGCGTCCGACCTGCTACGCGACGGCGTGGTGCGTGCGATCACAGTGGTGGCGCCGACCGAGCACCTGAAACGGCAGTGGGCCGACGCGGCGGCGGAGGTGGGTATCTCCCTCGACCCGGCCTTCCGCAACACCGCCGGGGCCACCTCCTCGGACTACACCGGCGTGGTGCTCACCTACGCCCAGGTGGCGGCGCACCCCGCGCTGCACCGGCTGCGCTGCGAACGCCGTCGCACTCTGGTGATCCTCGACGAGATCCACCATGCCGGCGATGCCCTGTCCTGGGGTGACGCCGTCCGGGAGGCGTTCACCCCCGCGATCCGGCGCCTCGCGCTCACCGGCACCCCCTTCCGGTCGGACGTCAACCCGATCCCGTTCGTCACCTACCTGCCCGGGCCGGACGGTGTGACGCGCAGCGTCGCCGACTCCTCCTACGGCTACGCCGACGCGCTGCGTGACGGAGTGGTGCGTCCGGTGCTGTTCCTGGCCTACTCCGGGGAGATGACCTGGCGGACGAGCGCCGGGCACGAGCTGTCCGCCCGGCTCGGCGAGCCGCTGAACAACGAGCAGACCGCCGCGGCGTGGCGCACCGCGCTCGACGTCCGCGGCAACTGGATCCCCGCCGTCCTCGCAGCCGCGGACACCCGGCTGTCCCAGATTCAGGCCGGCGGGATGGCGGACGCCGGCGGGCTGGTGATCGCCAGCGACCATGCCAGCGCCCGCGCCTACGCGGGGATCCTGCGCCGGGTCAGCGGCACCGAGCCGGTGGTGGTGCTCTCCGACGACCCCTCCGCCAGCTCGAAGATCGCGAATTTTCGGGAGTCGCGGCAACGGTGGATGGTCGCCGTCCGGATGGTCAGCGAAGGCGTGGACGTCCCGCGCCTGGCCGTCGGGGTCTACGCCACCTCCGTGGCCACGCCGCTGTTCTTCGCCCAGGCCGTCGGCCGGTTCGTCCGCGGCCGGGGCCGGGCGGAAACCGCATCCGTCTTCCTGCCCAGCGTCCCGACGCTGCTCGCGCTCGCCGGCGAGATGGAGGTCCAGCGTGACCACGCGCTGGACAAGCCCCTGCGTGAACCGGATGCCTTCGACGACGCCGCGCTGCGCGAGGCCAACCGGCGCCGGGACGTCCCCGACCTGCCCGAGCGGTCCTTCACCGCGCTGGGTTCCTCGGCACATCTCGACCGGGTCATCTTCGACGGTGGCGAGTTCGGCACCCAGGCGGCCGCCGGCTCCGCCGAGGAGGAGGACTTCCTGGGGCTGCCCGGCCTGCTCGAACCCGACCAGGTCGCCGTCCTGCTCAAACAACGGGAGGCCGCCCAGCTCGCCGCCCGGCGCCGGCAGGAGCGCACCGAGGCCCGCCAGGACCCCACCGGCCGCGCCGCCCGGGGCGCCTTCGGGCAGACGGTCCCGGCGGCCCGCGCCGCCGAGGCGGACGGCCCGGACGCACAGGCCACGGACAACCGTCCGACCCACGAGGTGATCGCCGAACTCCGCCGGGAGCTCAACCGGCTGGTCGCGGCCCACCACCACCGCACCGGCCGCCCGCACGGGGCGATCCACGGCGAACTGCGACGGACCTGCGGCGGCCCGGCAACCGCCCAGGCCACCGCCGCTCAGCTACGCGCCCGCATCGACGCCGTCCGCCGCTGGACTCTCCCCGAATAGCGGCCTTTCCCCAAATAGTGGCTTTCACCACTATTTGGGGGCCCCTGGCGGAGGGGTTGGCCGTTACGTGGGCTTATCGATCATCTGATGATGATCGATAAGGGGAAGGGGGGTGCGTCGGGGCTTTTGCCGGTGATTGGGGGGTTTGGGGTGTCAACGATGTGAATGCGCTGCTGTCATAGCAGCAGTGGATTCACATCCTTGGCGGCTGCTGAGGGTGGGTGGGGCTTGTCGTGAGGGTGGGTGGGGAGGTTTTTGGGGGTCAGGTGCCCTGGGTGATGGTGAGGGTGAGGATCTGGGGCTTGCTCGCGGGGGCGCCGTCGGGGGCGCCGCCTTCGACTCCGGGGGTGGTGAGGGCGTTGAGGACGGACAGGCCCTCGGTCACCTTCCCGACGACCGTGTAGTTGGTGGCCAGTGCCTGCACGCCGTCCTCGTTCGGGTCCTGGTAGTTGATGAAGAACTGGCTGCCGTTGGTGCCGGGGCCCGCGTTGGCCATGGCGATGACGCCGCGGGTGTACCTGGCGCCGTCGGTGTTCTCGTTGGCGTAGGCGAAGCCCGGGCCGCCCATACCGGTGCCGTCCGGGTCCCCGCACTGGAGCACGAAGATGTTCTGGGTGGTTTCGCGGTGGCAGGTGGTGTTGTCGAAGTACTTGGCGTTCGCCATCGTGAGCAGGGCGTGGACGGTGCAGGGCGCCTTTTCCGCGTCCAGCGCGGCCCTGATCGTCCCCTTGTTCGTGTTGATGGTCATCGTGGCGGGGGAGTGGTCCACCGTGTCGGCTGCCGCGGGCAGGCTGAGCGGTCTGGACGGTTTCTGCCCGTCCGAGGTGTAGGTGCAGGGGCCGACCTGTGTCGTGACGGCCGGGGCCGCCGCGGATGGCTCCGTCGCGGGCGATGTCGCCGAAGGCGACAGGGATGCGGTGTCGTCGTCGCCGGTGACCAGCAGTGCCGCGGTGATACCGCCGGTCAGCAGGATCAGGGCGCCCACGCAGACGGCCGCTGTTACCCTGCGCTGTCGACGCCGTGAGGCGGCCCGGCGTGCGGCCTGTCGGGCGGCCCTGGCCGCGGCGAGATCGCGCTGTCGGCGCGTCTTGGACGTCACCACCTGTCGGCCTCCCTGTCCATCACTGCGGATACGCGGCGTTGTTCCGCCACTGGCGAGTGCACAGTCAAGGGAAGTGTAGGTAGTCACGATCCGCCCGTTGCCGCCGCACCGGTATCGTGCCGAGTCCGGCTGTGTGAAAGCTGTGCGTAACCTTCAGATGGTGTTAACTGTCACGATCCCGCTACTGGCCCGATCCAGAGCGCAACCGTCCTGATCACGGTCGCCGCACCGCCGTGGCACCATGCCACCGCGACGCTGTCGCACTGCCACGGGCGGATCAGGGACGGTGACCGAGACCGTTCTCGCGTCACCATGGCGCCGTCGCGCCCCACACCTGATCTGGTGATCTGTCCTGTCCTCGCGGGGACGCCGCCGCGCGTGAGGCGTTCGGTGCTGGGGCCGACCGGGTCAGCGGGTCACGGTGATGCCGTCGCGCTTCCGTGGTGGCCGTACCGTGCGCTGTCGCTGGGGCCGTTCGGGTCGGCGCGGTGTGTCCGTCGTGGCTTCCGCCGTCGGAGTTCGGGGGATGTCCGACGGGACGTCCGACCTGTTGGTCAGACGTGTGGCGGTGGCCACCGCGAGCTGTGACTCGCGTTGCGCCGCGTCAAGCAGTTCGGCCAGGTTGGTGTTGGTCGGAGTGCGCAGCGCCCTGCGGTGAAGGATCATCCGCTGTTCGGTGACAAGCAGCCAGTCCTCCAGGGCGGAGCGCCGAGGCAGCAGCACCAACCGTGCCCGTTGCGCGATTCGAGCGCGCGGCCGGTGTGTCATGGCGATCCACTTCTTCCATCCGCCTGAAATCCTGAAATATCAAGTGCTGTCGGAACAATGAAAGCAGGGAACGTACGGTCGTTGCGATGGTCGTTTCCGTGCTCGTCGTCCGTGTTCCTGTTATCGATCGTCTTCCTATTATCGATCAGGACGGGTTGGACGGCCATCCGACCGGTGAGCCAGGGACGCCGGACGGTGGCGGCATCCTGCGAATGGATTCCGCGCGTGGCCGACCGGTCCCTTCAGGTGGCGGGGTCCCGCCCGCGGGCTCTCGCTTTCCAGCTGCTCTGTTCGTCTGCGTGGCCAGGTTGTTCGCGCTGCCGGCAACCGGTAGACCAGCCGCCCTTTCCTGTGCGATACCTGTACCGCCGAAGGTGGCAACGGCGATCATTCCAAAATCATCATCTGTTGAGGAGCGCACGGTGTCGGATATTGTGCTGGCCCTGGTGGCCGAACTCGTCAGCGCGGCGGTTGTCGTGCTGGTCTCGTCGCTGTTCCGGCGGTGGCTCAGGCCAGCCATCCGTACGGCCTGAGCCCGTCGTCCACCGTCTGTCCTGGATACTTCCTGTCCGAATGGATCCTCCTGTCCGCGGGTCATCGTCTCCGCGGGTCGTCGCTGACGGCTGACAGGTGACCGGCGACGACCGGCGGCCACCGGCTCCCGAACGAAGTCGGTGGCCGCCGGCGGTCCGCCGTTTCGCGTGATCGCGGTCGGCGGTCGCGGTCGGTGGCTACCATCGGTGCGTGTCCGTTGTCCTTCGCGTCACGTTTCCTCGGTCTGGCCCGACTTCCTCGGAGCCGGAGCGGCCCCGGCGTGACTGTGCTGGGCGATGTAGGCACCGGCTCCGATCGCCGCCGCGACCGGCCATTCGACGACTTCGGTGACGGCGAGCACGCCGAGGCCCACGTAGAAGGCGGTCTGGGTTGGTGACGGCAGTCTGATCGGGCCCACTTTCATGCTTGTGCCCGGCGCGCGCGGGATCTCGATGCGGGCTGTGGCAAACGGCGTCCGCAGCGTGGCGCTGTGGGGCTTTCGCGCCTCGCTCTTCCCTTCCCCACCCACGCCCTCCGGTTCGCTTTCGCGGCCGGCCTCGCCGCGGGCCCGGCCGTTGTCGGTGGACCCGTTCGCCTGGTCGGCCCGTGACTGCTCCGATCGTTCTGTCGGGGTTCCGGTTTCGTCGCCCGCGTCCGGTCCGTCCTGGTACTTCTTCGCCCTGCCGGCTTCTTCTTTTTCTTCGTCTCGTACATGATTGTGTGTCTTGGGGGACATCGGGCCCTCCCTCCGCTACCAGGTCACCATCCCCAAAAGAAAACCCCAGGTAAACAAAAGATCTCGAGGTCGGTTCCAGAAGATTTCTCGGCGGGAACCGAGGCTGTCGGTCGACGTTTCGTCCCGTTGCGGACGTCTGGTCCATCCCGCGAGGACGGCTGCCTGCCGCGACATTCGTCCAGCGACCGTGCGTGGGTACTTCTTCCGGTTCTTCCCGTTCGCCCAGGGGCGGTGTCCGTCCGGTTGTACCTGTCCGGCGGTGTTCTTCCAGTGACGACGGGCGCGCTCTTCCGATGGCGGGCGCCGGCCGTCTGGCGGAGCGCCCGCCTGTTAGACGGTGCCGGCCACCGGGTACCGGCTGTTGAGGGGGTATCCGCGGGGCCCGAGCCGTGGGGGGACGCGGCGCCGGCCATGACGTGCGCCGTCAGGCTGTGGCCTGACGGCGTCGGCCATGAGCTGGGGGCCGGCCACGGCTGTTGCCGTCCGGGTGCCACAGCTGCCGGTGGCCGGGTGTCACAGCGGCTGGGTGTCATCGCGGCCGGTGGTCGATACCGCCCCGCCGGTGATCGACAGGATCGGTGCGATCGACGGGATCGGTGAGGAGGTCCGCCGATGCGGCTGCCGGATCCCCGCTCGGGCGCGCGACGCGTGCTGGCCGAAGGACGCCTCCTGTGCGACACGGGACTGATACTGCTGGCCGGACCGCTGCTGGAGCGGCTGGAGCCCTCCGCCGCGGACCAGCCCGATCATCGGCCTGACCAGGCCGGTCACGCCGGTCAGGCCGCCGGCCGGCTGGCTCGNNNNCCGGCCGGCTGGCTCGTCCCGGCGGCGCCCTCGGGAGCACCCGGCTCAGGGTGGCCAGCCTGCGGGTGCGCGGTGTCGGCGGGCTGTCGCACCCGTCGTGCCGGCGGCTGCTGGAACAGGAGCTGGAGCGCCGTCCCGGGGTGCGGTGGGCCCGGGTCAACGCGCCGCTGGGACGGCTCCTGGTCGGTCTGGCCGAGCCGTACCCACGGATGGGTGAGCTGGTCGTGGCCGCCGAGCGCGCCGTCCGCGTGATCCGCGGCGAGCGGGCCGAGCGGGAAGCCCGGGCCGAGCGGGCAGCCGCCGCGAATCAGACCGCCGAGGGCCGGACCGCCGATGATCAGACCGCCGATGATCAGAGCGCGGTGGACGCCGGTCCACGGCCCAGGACCGCCGACCTGCCGGATTCGGCGGCTGTGGTGCTGCGGGCGGCCGCCGCGCTCGCCGCGGACGGGATCGCCCTCACCGTGGCCTCGGTGGGCCGGGTCGCCCGCTGGACGCCGTTGCCGCTGGAGTTCGCCGCGCTGGTCACGGTCGTCGACACCCAGCCGCGGCTGCGCGCGGTCGTGGAGCGGACGATCGGGCCGCAACGGGCGGACATCGTCCTGGCGGTGGCCAACGCCGCCGCGCTGGGGCTGGCCGGCAGCTCCAGCGGTCTCGGTCTGGACGCCGTCCACCGGGCGCACGCCCTCGCCGCCGCCCGGGCCCGCCAGGGCGCCTTTGCCGCCGCCGGCGCCGAACTGCTGGGGGACCCTGACCGGGCCGGTGCCGGGCCGGTGGCTCCTGAGCGGCCTCGACCGGCTCCGGCCGGCCCGGTGGAACGCTACGCGGACGCCGCCGGGGTGGGTCTGCTGGCGCTCTTCGGTGCCACGGTCGCGCTGGCCGGTGGCCCGCGGNGCCGCCGCCGCCGCGCTGGCCATGCTCCCGCGTCCCGCCGGTCTTGGCCGGGAGGGCTTCTGCGACCAGCTCACCGTTGTGCTGGCGCGCCGGGGAGCGCAGGTGATGAACCCCGGGGCGCTGCGGCTGCTGGACCGGATCGACACGGTGGTGGTCGACTCTGACGTGCTGGTCGGCACGGCGTTCACCGTCGGTGAGGTCATCCCGCTGGCCGGTGCCGACGCGAGCGAGGTGGCCGTCCGGGCGTACGCGCTGTTCCGGCCGACCGATCCGGCGGCGACGACCGAGGCGGACGGCTGGACGCTCGCGCCGATCGAGCGGCTGGTCGGCAACGGCGGCTCGGGCGACAACGGCCCGGATAACGACGGCCCGGATGGCGACGGCCCGGGCCGGGCGCAGTGGCGGCGGCTGCGGGCGGCCGGGGTGCACACGATCCTCGGCCTCGCCCAGGGTACGGCGGTGACGGCGGTGGTGACGGCGGTGCCCGAGCGGGCCGAGGGCGCCGAGGCGCTGCTGGCCTCCTGCCGGCGCAGCGGGCTGACGGTGTGGGTGGCCGGCGGCGTGGCCTGCCCGGACGACGGCTTCGGGTTCCCGGTGATCCCGGGCGGGCACCGTCTGCCGGCCGCCGTCGGCGACCTGCGGGCGGCGGGTGCCGGGGTGCTGGTCGTCTCGCACCGGCGCCCCGCGGTGGGCGGCGCCGACTGCGGGGTCGGGGTCGACGGCCCCGACGGCGCGCCGGCCTGGGGCGCCGACGTCCTCGTCGGGACGGACCTGCCGACCGCCGCGATGATGGTGGAGGCGGCCGCCGTGGCGGCCCGGGTGAGCCGGCGCGCGGTGCGGCTCGCCCGGATCGGTTCCGGCGCCGGCGCGCTGGTCGCGCTGACCAGTACCGGCCCACGGCTGCTTTCCCGGGCGATGCTCATGGTGAACGGTGCCGGTGCCCTCGCGTTCGGTGACGGCGTCTGGGCGGCTCGCGAGCTCGACCGGCGCCCACCGCCGCCGAGCATCCCGCGCACGCCCTGGCATGTGCTCTCGACGCGGCGTGTCCTGGCCGGGCTGGGCAGCTCCGCGGACGGTCTGACCAGCGCGCAGGTCGCGTCGCGGCGGGCGGACGACGTCCCTGGGGGCACGGGGGCTCCTGGCCTGTTCGCCGCGCTCGCCCGGGAGCTGGCAAGCCCCCTGACCCCGGTCCTGCTGGGCGGGGCGGCGCTGTCGGCCGCCAGCGGCTCGGTGCTGGACGCAGGCCTGGTGGTCAGCGTGGCCGTCATGTCGGCGCTGGTGGGCGCGGTGCAGCAGCGGCGGGCTGATCGCGCGCTGGCCCGGCTGTTCGCCCGGTCCGCGCTGCGGGCCCGGGCGCGCCGGGACGGTGCCGACGTCGAGCTCACCGCGCGGGAACTGGTCCCCGGCGACGTGATCTCGATCGGGCCGGGGGACGTCGTCCCCGCCGATGCCCGGCTGCTGTCGGCGACCAGCCTGGAGGTCGACGAGTCGTCGCTGACCGGGGAGTCCCTGCCGGTGACGAAGTCGTCGCGTCCGGTCGCCGCCAGCTATGTCGCGGAGCGCTCCTCGATGGTGTACGAGGGAACCACCGTGGTCGCGGGCGCCGCGACGGCCGCCGTCGTGGCGACGGGCCCGGCCACCGAGGCGGGCCGTGGCATGGCCGCGGCCGCCGGCCCGGCCAAGGCTGTCGGTGTCGAGGCCCGGCTGGCCGCGATCACCGAGTTCACCGCGCCGGTGGTGCTCGGCGCGGCCGCGGTCCTGCTCGCCTCCGGGCTCGTTCGCGGCCGGCCCGCCGGNCCGGCCCGCCGGCGACACGCTGAGCGCGGGTGTGGCGCTCGCCGTCGCCGCGGTGCCCGAGGGCCTGCCGTTCCTGGCCACGGCCGCGCAGCTGTCCGCGGCCCGGCGGCTGTCCGGCCGCGGCGCGCTGGTGCGCAACCCGCGGACCATCGAAACGCTCGGACGGGTGGACGTGCTGTGCTTCGACAAGACCGGCACGCTCACCAGAGGCAAGATCCGTCTGGGCATGGTGTCGGACGGCACCCGTGCCGTCGCCGTCGGCGAGCTGACGGAGCGGCAGCGCCAGGTGGTCGCCGCCGGTCTGCGCGCCACCCCGGTGCGGGTCAACGGGCGCAAGTTGTCCCATCCCACCGACCGGGCGGTGACCAAGGGCGCGGCCGCCACGGACATCCACCGTGACCACGGCCTGGGCTCCTGGTCGGAGCTGGCCTCGCTGCCGTTCGAGCCGGGCCGCTCCTACCATGCCTCCCTCGGGGCCTCCCGAGGGACGCCCCGAGGGACGCTCCAAGAGACGTCCCGAAGGACGTCCGCCGGGGACGCCGGCGACACCGTGCTGCTCAGCGTCAAGGGCGCGCCCGAGACGCTGCTGCCCCGGTGCGCCCGCTGGCGGACCGCCCGGGGCGACGTGCCGCTGGACGGGCGTGGCCGGGCGGGCCTGGCCCGCGAGCACGTCGCGCTGGGCCGGCGGGGATACCGGGTGCTCGCCGTCGCCGAACGCGCGATGCCCGACCACAGCCGGCAGGTGTCGGACGACGATCTTGATGATCTCGCCTTCCTGGGTTTCCTCGGCCTGTCGGATCCGGTCCGCTCCGGTGCCGGGCCGTCCCTGGTCCAGCTGCACGACGCCGGCGTACAGTCCGTGATGATCACAGGTGATCATCCGGCTACCGCGCAGACGATCGCCACCGAGCTGGGGCTCCTCGACGGCGGCCGGGTGGTGACCGGCATGGAGATCGACGCGCTGGATGACGACGCGCTCGACGCGCTGCTGCCCGAGGTGACGGTGGTCGCCCGCGGCACCCCGGCGCACAAGGTCCGCGTGGTGGAGTCGTACCAGCGGCTGGGCAAGGTGGTCGCGATGACCGGCGACGGCGCCAACGACGCGCCTGCGATCCGGCTCGCCGACGTGGGGATCGCGCTGGGCGGACGGGGTACCCCCGCCGCCCGGGCCGCCGCCGACGTGGTGGTCGTCGACGACCGGCTGGAGACGATCATCGACGTCCTGGTCGAGGGCCGGTCGATGTGGGCCTCGGTGCGCCAGGCGCTGGGCATCTTCGTGGGCGGCAACCTCGGCGAGATTGCCTTCACCCTCCTCGGCGCGCTCGCCACCGGCACCTCCCCGCTGTCGGCCCGGCAGCTGCTGCTGGTCAACCTGCTCACCGACCTCGCACCCGGGCTCGCCATCGCCCTGCGCCAGCCGGATCCCGGCCGGGCCGGCGAGCTGCTCGGGGAGGGACCGGAGAGATCGCTGGGCCGCGCGCTGCTCCGGGAGGTCGCGGTGCGCGCGGTGGCGACCACCGCGGCCGCCACCGGCGCGTGGATCGTCGCCCGTCCCACCGGCCGGCGCCGGCACGNCCGGCCGGCGCCGGCACGCCGACACCGTCGGGCTGGTGGCGCTGGTCGGGGCGCAGCTTGGCCAGACGCTGCTCGTCGGCGGGCGTTCCCGGTCGGTGCTGCTGAGCAGCCTGGGGTCGGTGGCGGCGCTGGTTATGGTCGTCCAGACGCCCGGGCTGAGCCGGTTCTTCGGCTGCACCCCGCTCGGACCCTCCGGCTGGGCCGTCGCCATCGGCGCCTCGGCCGCCGGAACACTGCTCTCGATGACGCTGGAGCCGCTCGCAGCCCGTTTCGTCCCTCCCGAGGGCCCATCCCTCCCGACGGGCTGAACGTTCCTCCCAACAGGTTGGACGGCCCGCCCGGCGTTGAAAACCGTTGCCGGGGATGACACGCCCCCTCTTGAGACTGCCGGCACGCGGACGGCAGACCCTGGGCTCACCGGCGGGGCTGGTTCGCCTTCGCGAGGATCTCGGTGATCTCTTCGACGGAGTCGTGTGTGCCGGCCGCGACGCTGATCACGAGATCGTAGGCGTCCTCGTTGGTCAGGGTCAGGCGGCGGCCGTTCAGGCCGTAGAAGGCGATCAGGGCGGCGAGGGCGAGGCGCTTGTTCCCGTCGACGAGGGCGTGGTTGCGGGCGAGCGAGTGCAGGAGCGCGGCGGCCTTGCCGTCGAGAGTGGGGTAGGCATCCTGCCCGAACACCGTCGCCTGCGGGCGGGCGAGCGCGGACGCGAGCAGGCCGTGGTCTCTGACCAGGGGTTCCGCTCCGAGGGCCCGTTCGGCGATGTGTAGCAGTTCGGGAAGCGTCAGATAGATCAACAGATCATTCGCCGAGCCGGCGGAGTGCCTCGGCGTACCGCGGGAGTTCCTCGTCCAGGACCTGGTCCAGCAGCTCCGCGCGGCTGTGCGCCTCGATGTACTCCCGGATCGCCTGCCGGGCGATCTCCTGCATCGACCGCTGCTCCAGCTCGGCCCGAAGCCGCAGGGCCTCCGTCTCGTCGTCCGCCAATCGCAGTGTCATCGCCACGAGAAAAACGGTATCACCTCTGATACCACCAACTGCCCTCCGTCGCAGGCCGGAACCAGCGGACCTCCAACTCATGCGGGCCCGCGCCGACTCCGTCGCCACCGTGAGGGGTTCCTTCATAGCGAGGGGCATCTGACGCTGCGGGGTGGCGACCAGTCAGCGAAAGCACGCCGGCTTCCATTCCACATAGGAAGATCCATCGCAGGTTGGTCGTTATGATCATTTGCGTATGAAAACGTCCATGATCCTGCTCTGCTCCGACGCGTCATCGGCGGCCTGCGCGCGCTTGACGACTGGACAAGAAGAGCAGCATCTGATCGTACCGACACCCATGTCCGGTGAGATGTCAGTTGGTGGCGCTCGGGGTCAGGCGGCCCGCAAAGAGGATCGCCTGGCGTCAGCGTTTCCGGGTGAGATCGTCGTTGACGAGGGCGTCATGTGAATGTCGCTCTTTGTTACAGATCGACCGGTTCAAACCGCTGCGCGGGTGACTTTCGTCGACCTAAGCTCGATTCGATGGTGTGGAGCGCGGGGCGCGACGGCCCCGATGGGGGCCGGCATCGATCGCCGTGGAGGCGGTCGGGCCGGATTCTTCCCGTTCGATGGGGGCGCCTTGTGGCGCTGACACTGGCGTTGGCGATCGCGGCCGGGCTGGGCGTGTGGC
>NZ_JWIO01000002.1:292888-301347 GCF_001017755.1 Protofrankia coriariae | reverse complement strand
TTCTTATCTTAGCGGCATTGTGACCAGTAGAGGTGCTTCTTTACGATCTCCCGCACATCATCGATCGCCGGTGAGCCATCGACAACCCTCATGCGCGACACGAAGTTCCGTCGATGTGAAGAACTCAATGAAAGAAATTTAGACCTGGTAGATTCGGTGCCTTTGGCGCTGGATTTACGCGCGACATGTTCCAGGATGTTCAATGCGGCATCGATATCCAACGACTGCTCTCGAAGTGCGAAGACGGCGCTGCCGGGCTGAGTCTCCTGCGTTGTGACGAGCAGGAGGGCAGGACCGTCTGCATCCGCAGGATGGGATTCATCCATCCAAACCTGCAGTGTCCGCCAGAGATCATCCGCGTAGTCAGTTAGATGTTTTACTGCTGTCTGATGGTGTTTGATCTGCAATAGCTCCGTTGGCGATCCAGCATCCTCCCACGCCACGTCGTCATACAATTCCAACGTGATAGAAGCGTCTGGTCGACTGGATCCCAGACGTAGCAACTCCTGGAGTGCCCACCATGTCTGGTGCTGGTAGCCCACCGCACTGGGGGCAGCGCTGTGCGATGCTGCGTTCACGACACATAGTCTGGCGCTTTGGAACGATCTTGTCGAGGGTCTGGCCACGTCGATATTGGCGAGGCGATCACCACTGATGAGAGCGGTGACGTGCGCTTGGCTCTAGGTCAGAGCAGGCGGTGTCGGAAGGCGCGAGACGCCGGCCACGCGACGCGCCGGCGAGCACGGCGCGCCAGCGCCGCGCGCAGCCGTCGCGCGGCGCGGTCCTTGATCCTAAACAGGTAGATTCGGCAAAGCAGCGAAGACCGGTACCCAGAGGAAAACGTCGGTCCTCTCCACCGGGCGGATGATGTTGGTCGGCAGAACAGTCACGCCGTACTCGTCGAGAAGCCGGATGCTGTGGTCGAACGCCGGATGCGCGGTCAGGGTCTCCTTGGCATAGGGGGCGACGACGACCGGCAGACGAAGCCCGATCGCCTCGTTGAGCACGCCCAAGGCGGCGTTGTCGCTGATCCCGGCCGCCCACTTGTTGACGGTGTTGAACGTGGCGGGCACGACCGCGACGGCATCAGCCGGTGCTGCTCGCGGCTCGTCCGGACGCCGGGGCCTGGCCAGCACCGGGTTCCCGCTCACCCGGGTCAGGGCATCGACGTCGAGCCAATCAGCGGCGGCCGGGGTGAGGATGACCCGCACCGACCATCCCAGGTTCTGGGCCTGGCGGACGAAGCCGTCGATCTGACGGGCGGGCGGTGCCGCGCACACCACCGTGTAGAGCACCGGCGAGCAGGCCTCGGTCGGCATCAGGCGGCGATACCAGCCCGGTCAGCCACCCCGCGCAGGACCGGGAACGTCGACCCGCAGGCCCGCCGCAGCATCGTGCCCACCACATCCCGGGCCTGGGCGTGGAACCGCAGGACCTGTGGCGCGAGACGTTCGATCTCCAACACGTGCACGGTGGCCGTGGCATCGTCCCGCAGCCGGGCGTGTGCGTCCGCGACGTCGACGTGGACCTGTGCGCGTCGGCCCACCAACGACGACGGGAGCGCACTCGTGTCGATCCGGTTGCCGATCTCGACGGCGCCGGTCGGTGCGTCGCACGCCAGTGACACCCCCAGGGCGTGCAGCGCCACGTTCGTCGGCCCGAACCCGGACCACAACCGGTTACCGTCCCCGCCCAGCCGCTTCGCGTCCTCGGCCGCATAGGCGAGTCTCCGCCTGGCCTCGGCCCGGTCCCCTTGGTGTGCGGCGGTCATCGCCGCGAGCAGGAACAGCGCGCCCCGCGCGGACAGGACATCCGGGCTGTGGCCGTCACCCGTGCGGGTGAGCGTTTCGGCGGCTTGCAGGCTGATGCGTTCCGCGTCCTGCCATCGTCCGGTCTCGTGGAACACGCAGGCGATCTGCCGGTGGGCGGTGGCGGCGAGAGCGGGCGCGTGCGCGGTCAGGGCGGACTGTGCGGCCCGGTCCGCGCAGACCCAGGCAAGATCATGATCCTTTAGTTTGCTCGCGAGTTTCGCCGCCGCCAGGTAGGTGATCGACCGGGCGGTGTGCAGGTCTTCGGCGCGGGCGAACGCCGGAACGTCGACGGTCAGACCGTCGAGGTCGGTCACGGCACCGGGAAGCAGTGCCGCTGCCGCGTCGTACTCGGCTGCCTGGTAGCGGCGATGGGCCTCCCGGGCCGCACACGCCAGCTCCGTGACGCCCGTCGGAGTCGGCTCGTAGGCATGCCGCCATCCCGCCGGCGTGGTCACCGCGGCCCGCAGCCGATTGAGGATTTCCGGGTGTTCAGCGGAGGCGGTGGCAGCCCCGGCTGTCGTGCCGGGCACGGGTAGGGCTGCGGTGGCGCTGACGACCGCTGCCGCGCGGAGGAACTGTTGCCGGTCGACGTCCGTGCCTCCGTTCGCATTCCGTGCCGGGCGGTGGAAGCCGAGGTCCCGGTCGGTCTCAACCCGCAGGATCGCCCGCAACGCCTCCCGGTAACACCGCTGCGGCCAGCGGATGACCCCGCGTTCCAGCTTGCCGATGTAGTTCCCGTCCACCTCGGTGATACGACCATCCCGGTGGAACGTCCACCGGTTCACCCGCTCGGCCAGCTCCTGCCGCGACAGCGGCTCCCCCGGAATTTCGGCAGAACCGGTGCGCAGCCGGGCGGCGCGCAACTGCTCGTTCGGTGACACCGCAGACCGTCTCACAGCGTAAGCGTACAAGTGCGGACACGACCTGACGGGTCTTCGTACAGCGCGGGCGTGCGGACTTCCGATCCTCCCCCCGGTATCCCCCGAGTATCCCTCCGGGATCTCCCACGGTGAACGTCCCGACGGGGAGGCGAACGCGATGGACTTTCGGCAGCGGTTCCGGCCGGGCTGACAGCGGTCCCCCGGCGCGGTGCCGCACCTCGCTGGTTCCGGGCGGGTGCCTTCCCGGGCCACACACGGCCCGCCCGGAACCAGCCCTTCTTCTTCCCCGACCCGCGGAGGCGATACACGTGCACGACGAACAGGCGCTGTACGGGCTGGTCAGGTTCGACGGTGCGCACCAGCGGCAGGTCACGGGCATCGTGCTGGTCTTCGAAAGCGCCGCCGCGGCCGACCAGTTCGCCCGCACAGCGGGCATCGACGACTACGCGGTCGGCCCCGTGGAATTCCTCGCGACCACCACACCGGCCACCGTCCACCAGGCCGGAGCCAACCGGTGACCGCACAGAACCTCCCCCGGACCGCGGCGGCGCTGCGCGCCTACGCCCTCGCCGTCCTCGCCCGCGACGCCGCCTACGACCGCCACCCCCACGGCGACCCCGTCCTGCTCACCACCGACATGCGCCGCGGCCTGCACGCCGCCCTCACCACCACTCCCCCACCCCTGCACACCTCCGGACCAGCCACCACCCCCGGGGAACAGACCGCCTTCCACGCCGGTGTCCGGACCGCCCTGGACGCCGTCCACACCGCCATCGCCACCGCGCTCAGCCCCGACCAGCTCCGCAACCGCCAGCGCGTCCGCACCCGGCAGGCCTCCACCTCCCGGCCGGCCCGGACTTGCACCCCCACCCCACGGACCACCCCACCCGCCCTCGACCTACCCGGCGACGACACCCCGACCCCGCTGGGACTCGGCCCGCTCCTCGTCCTCGACGGCGACGGGACACTGCTCAGCCCCTTCGACCCGGACGCCTGGAACGCCTGCCACGCCTGGGCACACGCCCAGACCAGCCAGCCCGGCATCCGCCTGCCCGTCCAGATCGACGACCCCCGCAACCGCCAAACCTGGCAGATCACCCCCACCCGCTGCACCCACACCCTCTGGCTCCCCGACGATCACCCCAGCACCACCTACCCCTGCCCGCTGCTGCCCGACGCCCGGCCGGCGGACGGCTGAAGCACCCCGCCACCAGCCGCCGGCCGGTGGGGACGGTGTTTCGGCAACCACCCCCACCCACCGCAGGACAACCCGCAAACAATTCTGCGAAGATTCTTTTCCGTGAATGCTGGTAAGCAGTGGACACCAGCGGACGACTACGGACACCAACGGACGTCCATGGACATCATCACGACGATTCCGATGATCCGTACACGGGTATAGGAACGGGCATTCTGGACCGGTGACAGACGTTGTGCGGACGATGAACACCACCCGGGCGGAACGCATGCGTTTTCCGCTGGCCCGTCACGTCGTCGAAGCCGTTGCGGCGGAGAATGGAGTGTGCATTCGCCCGCTGGCGATACGCCGGGTTGATACCCACACCGAGGAAACAGCCGTGCTTCCCATGCCGTGCGGAGCCACCCTGGCATCGAAATGCCCGCCGTGCGCGGAACGGGCGCGGAAATTGCGGATGGCGCAGTGCAAGGCCGGCTGGCATCTCGACGATGAACCGTTGCCCGACCCGGACCCGCCTGGCGACGAGGCGAAAACCCTCGTCCAGCTACGGGCGGATCTCGAAGCCGTCCGCACCGACGCCGCCACCGGCCACGACGTGGATCAGGTCACCGAGGTGGACGATCTGATCTCACAGGTGGACGCGGCGTTGAACGATCTCGGCGTGCGCGGCAAGACCGCACCAGACACCCGGGACCGGCCCCGGCGGACCCGGTCGACCCGGCGGCGCCAGGACGCCCCCGACCTGCCCCGGCTGCCGGTCGACCGGCGCACAGTCGGGCGGACGTTCACCGCACCTGACGGGACGGTGTGGCGGCCGTCGATGTTCCTCACCCTTACCTGCGACTCCTACGGAAGGGTGACCTCCGACGGCACCCCAGTGGACCCGGACNGGCCCGCGACGCGATCCACTTCCCCAAGCTGCTCGACCGGTTCTGGCAGAACCTCCGCCGGGCGGTGGGCTACGACGTGCAGTATTTTGCCTGCCTGGAGCCGCAACGGCGTCTCGCCCCGCACCTGCACGCGGCCATGCGCGGCACGATCCCGCGGCTCCTGCTTCGCCAAGTGGCGGCGGCGACCTACCACCAGGTGTGGTGGCCCCCGTCCGACCGGCCGGTCTACAGCATCGATCGGCTGCCTGTCTGGGATGAGCAGGCCGGCGGCTACCACGACCCGGACTCGGGGGCTGCGCTACCGAGCTGGGATGAGGCGCTGGACGCGATCGGTGACGATGCCGAACCCGCGCACGTGGTCCGGTTCGGGGTGCAGGTCCGCGCGGACGGGGTGACCGCGAACAACGCGAACACCGGCCGGTTGATCGGCTACCTGACGAAGTATCTGACCAAGTCGTTGGACGCCTGCCACGCGGTGGACACCGACGCGCAGCGGGCGCATGTGGACCGGCTCGCCGACGCGCTGCGCTACGAACCGTGCTCGCCGGGCTGCGCGAACTGGCTGCTCTACGGGGTGCAGCCGAAGAATTCGCGGGCCGGGCTGGTGCCCGGACTTTGCAAGGGCAAGGTCCACCGGCGGGAAACCCTCGGCTTCGGCGGCCGGCGCGTGCTGGTCAGTCGGAAGTGGTCCGGCAAGACCCTCGCCGACCACAAAGAAGATCGGAAAACCTGGGTCCGGCAACAGCTCGCCGTGCTCGGCCACAGCGGCGACAGCGACCCCGTGGGCGGCTCGTCCGACCGTGTGGTCTGGCAGCTTCTCCGCCCCGGTGATCCGGCCACCCCGCGCCGGGAACACCTGCTGCTACGCGCGATCGCCGACCGGCACCGCTGGCGCGCCGAACTCGACGCGGCAAGGGCGACCCGCGGACATCCCGGCGCGGTTTCGGTAATCGATCCGAGCATGCCCGGTGCGGCCTGAGCCCTGCCCCGACGATCATCGGAGAGCGACCGTGCACAAGCTTCTTCTCACGACCACGGAAGCGGCCGAACTGCTCGGCGTCAGCCGCACCACCGTCTACGAACTCCTCAACACCGAGCAGATCGAATCCGTCCGCATCGGGCGGGCACGGCGCATACCGCGGACGGCGCTCGTCACCTATGTCGATCGGCTCCGCGGGCTCTCCGGCGGGGAGGTAGCAGCGTGATCGCGGTCAGGTCCGGCCATCAGACGGCCGGCGTTCGGCAATCCAGGCTTCCACATCTTCGGTGTTCCAGATGTGACCGGCGGCCAGTGTGGCGGTCGGCTTCGGGAAAGTCGGGTCTTCCTTCAACAACTGGTTCACCCGCGTGCGGCCCACCCCGAGCCGTTTCGCGATCTCCGCCGCGCCCATGAGGTGATCCGACATAACCCGACACTACTGGACGACCGTCCAGAAGGCGCGTACCGTCGCCATCGACTGGACGACCGTCCAGTCCGTCAGGCGGTCCCGGTGGGTGCGCCAACACCGCACCGAGACCTTGATCCCGACCCTTCATACCAAGGGAGCGAGACCCGATGCCCATCATTCCGCCTGCCTACGGCCCGTGGCGCACCCCGTCCAGCCAACCGCCGTTCGTGACCGTTCAGCGGTCCCACTCCGGTGACTACGCGGTGACCGTCCGGCCGGGTGCCGACCCGGTCGACGTGAGCTCGGCGCTCGGCGCGGTACCGGTGGACACCGTGTTCACCGAAGCCTTCGGCGACATCGACATCACCCTGATCTTCCGGATCATCCCCGGCACACCGGCGCTGCTGCCAACGGGAATCGGGAACCCGCCAGTCATCCCGGCGATGCGCTGACCCGCGCGGTTCTTTCCTCCATTTCTTTCCCGATCCTCTGGTAGGCGCCTTTCCTGCCGGGGAGCCGGCCGGGTCCAGGGTCGGCGAAGCCGATCACGCAGTGACGCGTCAGCGCCCTGGACGCGGCCGGTTCCCCGGCAGACCCTCCCGCGCTCCAGAGGAGCGGGCCACCCGCGCCACACGACATGAGCACACGGCGTTTTCCGGCGCTTCTCCCGCCTCCTTTTCCTCTCCGTTTCGTTTTCCGGCAAGGAGTGATCTTTCGTGTTGCCTGAACCCGACGACGGACCGCGGACGGTGTCCGTGATCGCAGCTCTGCATGAGCATCTCGACCGCGCCAACCGTGGTCAGGGCCGCTGGTTCGAGGACTCGACCGGGCACGAGGTGTTCGCCTGCGACATGGGCGACAGCCGGTACGGCTGCCCGTGGTGTGACCGGATCGCCTGGCCGGACGGCAACCCGTTGGACGGTGCCTGATGGCGAAGAAACGGCGCCGGGGCAACGGCGAAGGCGCGATCTACAAGGGTTCTGACGGTCGTTGGCGTGCCACGGTGGATCTCGGCTGGGTAGGCGGGAAACGGCAACGCAAGTACCTGTCGGGCCGTACCCGCGCCGAGGTCGCGGACAGACTCCGCACCCTCCACCGCCAGCAGGAAGACGGCGTGAAAATCGTCATCGGTGACAAGCCGCTCACCGTTGAACAATGGCTGACGCACTGGGTCGACCACATAGCCCCGGGACGGGTCCGGCCGTCCACTCTCGCGACCTACCGCGGATACGTGCGGAACCGGATCACTCCGGTTCTCGGACGGCACCGCCTCGACCGGCTCGAACCCGAACACGTGGAGGCATGGCGAAACGGGCTCCTCGACGCTGGCCTGGCGGCGGCGACCGTGTTGCAGTGCTTCCGGATCTTAAGCCGGGCGCTCAAGGTCGCCGTCCAGCGGGGCAAGGTCACCCGCAACGTCTGCACCCTCGTCGACGCGCCGTCCGTCGACCGGGACGAGGTGCAGCCGTTGACCGCCGGGCAGGCGCGGCAGGTCCTCACCCTCGCGGTCACCCGGCCGAACGGGGCGCGCTGGTCGGTGGCGCTGGCACTCGGGCTGCGTCAGGGCGAAGCGCTCGGCCTGCCGTGGGACGCGGTCGACCTGGACGCCGGGACGTTGACCGTCCGACAGGCGCTGCAGCGCCGGCCCTGGCAACACGGCTGCGCGGACGACCCGTGCAAGCGGAAGCGGGGCGGGAACTGCCCGAAACGGCACGGCGGCGGGTTCGTCATCGTCCGGCCGAAAAGCCGCGCCGGCCGACGCACGATCACCCTTCCCTCTCCCCTGGTCACGGCGCTGCGCGCGCACCGGGAGCATCAGGACGCCGAACGGGACACCGCCGGGGATCTCTGGAAGAACGAACACGGGCTGGTGTTCACCCGGCCGGACGGGCACCCGATCGACCCGGCGGCGGACTGGCGGGAATGGAAAGCCCTTGCCAAGGATGCCGGCGTGGCTGCCGCACGCCTGCACGACGCCCGTCACACCGCGGCGAGCCTCCTGCTCGCCCAGGGCGTGCCCGCCCGGGTCGCCATGGAAATCCTCGGCCACTCACAGATCGGCCTGACGCTCGGGACCTACAGCCACGTAGCGCCCGAACTGCGCACCGACGCGGCGACACGAATGGGCGAGGCGCTGTGGGGCTCCGACAACACACCGACTGCCGGCGAACCCGGGAACAGCGACTCAGCGAACGGCGAGCAGGCGGACGACCGGGAGGCCGACGAAGGAGACCAGACACCGACATGACACTTTGGCTGCCAACGTGGCTGCCAGGACAGATCAGAGTTGC
>NZ_JWIO01000002.1:249138-292845 GCF_001017755.1 Protofrankia coriariae | reverse complement strand
GGGCAGACATAACGGCTGGTGGCGAAGCTGATCGCAGATCAGCGAGCAGCCGAAGGGAGCGCGTGGGGCGGGTGGGACTCGAACCCACGACCGACGGATTATGAGTCCGCTGCTCTGACCGACTGAGCTACCGCCCCCTGATCGTCCCACCTTCCGGGCCAAGCTGTCCCGTCTACTGTCCCATCTAGTGGAACACGCTTGCCCTGGGTGGTGGGACGTGCTGACCGGCCGAGCATATCGCCGCCGTGCAACCAGAGGAGATCGTCGCGTCCGGACGAGGCCGTCGGTCTCTGGTAGTAGCTCGGAGGAGTCCGACGACTACGGAAGAGACAGGCAGCGTAGGCCGGAGCGGGCCGGTCGATGCCGTATCGAGGTCACCGGACGGGTCTGGTCAGGTGCCCGGGTAGCGGTCGAACCAGGCCGGGGTCGCCTCTCCCCAGCTGTCGGAGATCTCGGGGGCGCCGGACATCTCCAGGACGAAATCGTCGGCGATCTGGCGGACGAGGGTGTGGCCTTCGAGTTCGGCGAGCCGGTCCGTGGGCAGGGCGCCCTCGCCGAGCATGGTGCCGACGATGTTCCCGCAGATCGCGCCGGTGGAGTCGCTGTCCCCGGAGTGGTTCACCGCGGCGAGCAGCGCCGCCCACGGATCCGCCGGCGCCGCCGCGGCGCAGTGGACGGCGATGGCCAGCGCTTCTTCTGCCACCCAGCCGGCGCCGAGGAACTCCACTCGCTCCGGGGTCGGCGCGCCGTCGGCTGCCACTGCCAGCGCGGTGCGCAGAGCGGCGGCGACCTCACCGCCGTCCCGTTCGGACGCGAGCCGGCCGAGAGCCGACTCCACCGCCGCGACAAGGGTGTGGCCATCGGCCACCACATTGATGATCCAGGCGAACGCCGCCGCCGCGAGATAGCCGGAGGGATGGCCGTGGGTGAGTACGGCGCATTCGGCGGCGAGCGTCCACGCGGCTTCCGGGCTCGTCGGCAGCAGCCCGAACGGCGCCGAACGCATGACCGCGCCGCACCCTTTGCTGGTCGGGTTCGCGGGACGCGCGGGTGTCCCCATCCGCGGCATCCGCAGCCCGGACAGGCACGCGTTGCCGGGGGCGCGCCGCGCGTACAGCAGCGGCTGACCGGCCAGCCAGCCGTCACTGTCCGTATCGGATGGCGGCCCGGGGTGCTCCTGGGTCGCCAGCCAACGCTGGTATGCCCGCCACAGCACCGTCGGGCGATGGCAGATCCCCTTGGACCGGCCGCGGACCGACGCCCGGATGAGCCCTTCGGCGGTGAACAGCGTCATCTGCGTGTCGTCGGTGATCGGCGCGTCTACGCCGTAGGCCGCCGTCAGGCCGCGCACCCCGGCCGGCCCGTGGACGCGCCGGATCTCGTCCAACGACAGGAACTCGACACCGGCTCCGAGGGCGTCCCCCAGCGCCCCGCCGAGCAGGCAGCCACGTACCCGGTCCCGACAGGAAATCCCGGAATTCTGCCCCAGGGCCACTGTGCGCTCCTTCGCTCGGTCGCTCATTTCTGACATGCTCCTCGTATTCGTCGACATGGTTTTTCCGCAATATTTGTCCGTGACGCATGAATCACCGCGGGTGGCCGGCGGGCAGACAGCGGGCGGACGGCGGTAGAGTGCTGGCGTGCGGCGGCCTGTGAATGGTGGAAGCCGGTGAACGGCGGCGGCCGGTGAACCGGGCGGTCGAGGAGAACAACCGTCGGCTGCTGCGGGCCCGTGACGCCATGGACCGCGACTACGCGAAACCGCTCGACATCCCCACGCTGGCGCGGATCGCGTTCGTCTCACCGGCGCATTTCATCCGGGCTTTCCGCGGCACCTTCGGCGAGACACCGCACCGCTACCTGCAGCGGCGTCGGGTCGAGCGGGCGATGGCGCTGCTGCGGGAGACCGACCGCAGCGTGACCGACATCTGCTTCGACGTCGGCTTCACCAGCCTCGGCACCTTCAGCCGGACGTTCCACACCGTCGTCGGCGAGTCACCGTCCTCGTACCGGCGGCGGACGAGGACGGCGCCGGCCCCACCACCGGTACCGACCTGCTTCGGGATGGCGTGGCTGCGACCGAGCAGCCTCGGAGAACGACCGAGCAGTTTCGGAGAAGCGGACCGGGGCGGACCTCCGTAGCGTTGCCGGCATGTTCAACGCCATCACACACTCGTCCGTCTACGTCCTCGACCAGGACCAAGCGGTGGACTTCTACGTCGGCAAGCTCGGGCTGGAGATCACCGCCGATGTGGATCTCGGTTTCATGCGCTGGCTGACGGTCAGCGTCCCCGGCCACCCCGAGCGCGAGATCCTGCTGGAGAAGCCCGGCCCGCCGGCCATGAGCGAGCAGACCGCCGCCCAGGTGCGCGACCTGGTGACCAAGGGCGCGATGGGCCTCGGCTTCATCCTGCGCACCGACGACTGCCGCAGGACCTACGAGGAGCTCAGGGCCCGCGGCGTCGAGTTCACCCAGGAGCCGACCGAGCAGCCCTACGGCATCGACTGCGGGCTGCGCGACCCCTTCGGCAACCACATCCGCATCGGGCAGCCGGCCGCCCAACCCAGCGAGATCACCGACGAGGTACGCGAGCGCTGGCTGGCGGAGACGCCGGCGGACCGCTGACACCGGATGTGACGCCAAGGGAGATCTTGCCGCGGTTACGCGGCCCATGAGAGATCTCGCCGCGGTTACGCGGCCCGTAGGAGATCTTGTCGCGGCTGCGCGGCCCGTAGGAGAGCAGGGTCACCGGGGCGCCGAGCGCCTCCCCTACCAGCCCGGGCCAGGTGGCGGCGCCCGGGACGGGTTCGAGGACGGGCCGCGCCCGCGCCAGCCGGCTGGTCAGCCGCGCCTGGCCCACCAGGTCGCCGGGCGGCCGCGGTGCCAGCCGGGTGACCGGCACACCGTCGATCTCGTAGGCGCGGCAGATAGCGGGACGCCGCCGGGCTGCCATGTCAAGACGGGCGGCCCGGTCGAGCCGGGCGGCCACGTCGAGGTGGGTCAGCGCGACCGCGTCCACCCCGCCGGCGACGTCGACGGCGTACCGGTGCGCCACCGCGTCGAAGTGGCCCACCCGGAAGGCGCCCTGCCAGGGGCCGGTGCCGTTGTGGACGTCGGGCTGCGCGGCGGTCAGCTCCGCGTCCTCGGTGACCAGGGGGCCGGCGCCGTGCCGGGTGGTGTAGGCGCGCACCACCCCCAGCCGCAACGCCTCCCCCGCCATCCCCGCGTCCGCGAGCAGCTTGTCGGCGTTCGCGGGGGTGGTCGTCGACCAGGTGGTGTAGGGATGAAAACCGTGCCACTCGTCGAGGAGCACACCCTGGGCACCCTCGAACACCACCGGCCCGCCGCGCAGCAGCCGGCCGACGTACCCGTCGTCCACGAGCTCGACGGCGTCGGCGAAGGCGCGGAAGGCCGCCACGCAGTCGTCGACCGCGGGCGCGGCCACGGCCGGGAGGCCCAGCTCGTCGGCCAGCCGGTCACGCAACGTCGTCAGGACGCGGCGTAGCCGGGCGGGGGCGAGGCAGTCCCCGGCCCGGGGGCTGTCCTCGGGATGGGCCAGGGCGTAGGCGGCGGTCTCGCCTATGCCCATGCCGCACGAGCCGTGCCGGGCCGGCACCCGCGCCCGCTCGCGGGCCCGGTTCGCCGCCACGTGGTACGGGGTGGTGAGCAGGGCGTCCCGGTGGACGGTCAGCCGGGCGAGCGGGCCGGGCACCCCGACCGCCTCGAGATGATCGGCCTCGGCGGCCAGCGCGAGTGGGTCGACGAGCATGTGGCGGGACAGGTGGGTGGCGGTGCCCGCGGTGAACGCCCCCGAGCCGATCTGCGCGAAGGTGTGGTGCCGGCCGTCGTCGGTGACCACGTTGTGGGCTGCCTGGGCGCCGCCGTTGAAACGGATCACCGCGTGTACCGGCCGGCCCCGCGCGGCCGCCCGCGCGCACAGATGGTCGACGACTGTTCCCTTGCCCGCGTCACCGAACCCGAGATCGACGACGATGACATGGCGCTGTGGGGCGTGACGGTGCGGCACGGCGACGTTTCTCCCTCCAGCTCGCGGTGGGCGCCCTACAGCCGGGTGATCCCCTTCGGGCCGTCGTCGAGGCCTGGCAGGCCGTCGGAGACGACCACCGCCCCGCGGTCCCGCGCGTATGCGGTGAGCGCCTTGCCGACAGCGTCGACAGGTGCGTCGCCGCCGGTCTCGCGCAGGTGCCCCAGGCCCTCGTCCAGGTCGATGGCGTCCTCGGCCAGGCCGATGGTGAGCGCGATCGTCTCGCACACGGCGTCAAGGTCGTCCAGTTCGATGACGTTCTGCCCCAGCAGGGCGCGCCAGGCGGTGAGCACCTCGGTGTCCCCGGCGTGCGAGGCTCCCTGCGGGAGGATGTAGTACACCTCGTAACTGCGCTGCGCCTCGGCGACGATGTGCTCGACCGGAATGTCCTCGGCCAGTTTGTCGCCGATGACCGCGGCGACCTCCCGGCGCTTGACCCGCCGGTAGGGCATCTCGTCACCGATGAGGAAGAGATAGCCGCGCTTGCCACGCCTGTCGTAGCAGTCGATCGAGGTGTGGCGGGCCATGAAGTACAGGGCCAGTTCGTAGGATTCGGTTTTCTGCCCGCCGCCACCGCTTTCGATGAAGATGTTGCCGAGATGGTCGTCCATCCGGTTGTCGGACTCGAACTGGCCGATCTGCAGGGGCACCCGGTCGCAGGTGGCGTCGCCGACCGCGCCGAAGAGGATCTGCGGGTCGTCGACGTATCCCTTGCGGATGAGCAGGCCGAGCAGGTCGGGCAGCTTGCTCTGCAGGGTGCGCGGCACCTTCCCCATCGAGCCGGTCACGTCGAACAGGACGCCGATGGCCAGCGAGGTCGGGTGCTCGTCGCTGTCGCGGCTCTCGCGCGTCCCGACGCCGTGCGGGTCGAGGCCGGGGTGGGCTTTCCAGCTGTCGCGTGGGCTGCTGTGACGGACGCTGTCGCTGTAGTGGAAAGCGCTGCGGCCACTGCTCTTCCGGTAGCTCGCGGCCGCGGCGTAGACGTCGGTGGACCAGGCTCCGCTGCCCATGGGATTCCTCCGGTTCGTGTTCGAGTGCGGATTCGAGACTGTTGCTGGGCCTGTGACCGGCGATTTCAGGGAGGCCCGTCGGTGTCGTGGGGTGCGGCCGGGACATGCAGCGGCCGGAAGCGGCGCGGGCCGTAGAGCCGTTCCAGCAGTTCGTCGAACTCGCCGAGCAGACGCCAGGCGTCGCGCGGCCGGCGGGACATGGCGGGCAGGGTGCACCCGCGGGCGAACCGCAGGATCGGGCGGGGGACGTCGTCACGCAGCAGGTACGTCATGCACTTCGTCGCCAGGTGGATGTCGGTGGCCGCGCTCGGTGGCTGCCGGGCCGCGACCTCCGGCGGGTACATGTCGGCGAAGCGGTCCACCATCGCCGGCACATGCCCACCCGCGCCACCGGCACCACCCGGGCCGTCCGGGGCGGTGATGACCGAGTAGCACCAGTCGACGAGGACCAGGCCGTGGTCGTCGGGGTGGATGAGCACGTGGTCGGGCACGACGGCGCCGTGTACGACCCCGGCCTGGTGGGCGTACCCGAGAGCGACGAGCAGCCGCCGCCACATCCACGCGACGTCGCAGGCGTCGAGCCCGTCCGGACACACGGCACGCAGTTCGGCCAGCGAGCGGAAGCCGTGGGCGCGCTCGATGACGTTCACCCGGCGTAACTCGCCGCCGACGCTGTCGCGGTGTCGGAAGGTCTCGACGAGACGGGGGACGTAGGCGGCGAACCGCTTCTCCCCCCTGCCGGCCAGCTGTCGCAGCGCCGCGGCCTCGCGTTCCATCAGGTCGTTGTCGGTGGCCGACCGCGGGATCTTCAACAGCGCGCCGGCCACCGCGCCATCGCCGCCCCCGGTACCGCCAACACCGCCAGCCGTGTACGTGACCTCGCTCAGGGTGGCGATGTCACCGCGGGTATACACCCCACCGACCGTGTAGACGTACTTGCTGGTGATGACGACAGCCTGGCCGCTCGCCGCCCCGCCGGCGATCTCCCGCTGGTACCGCTCCCACAGGCGGCCCAGACGGGTGAAGGCGGCCTGGGCGTCCAGCCGCCGGTCGGCCGGGACCGCNCCAGCCGCCGGTAGGCGCGGCGGGCGGCGCGTAAGTCCGCCCCCGAGGCGTCCCCGCCCCGCCCGAACAGCGCTGACGGGCCGCTGGCACGCAGGATGAGCCGCACGGCTTCGTCGATCGTGGTCGGGATGGGCGGCGGCAGCGAGTCTGGCGCGCCCGACGGCCGGGACGAACCCGTGAAGTCCGCTGTCATGCGTCCCGCTCCCGGGTGGGGCGCAGCAGCGCGGGGTGCAGCAGGCCGGCGGTGCCGGCGCGGTAGAGCCGGGCGCGGCGTCCACCCCGGGCACCACCACGGGCGGTGGTGTCACCGGTGTCCTCGACGAGACCGGGCACGGACAGCACCTTCCGGTGGAAGTTCCCGGGATGCAGGGGCTGCCCCCACACGGCCTCGTAGACCTCTCGCAGTTCGGTGATGGTGAACCGCTCACCGGCGAACGCGGTCGCCAACGGCGTGTACTCGAGTTTGGCGCGGGCCCGCTCAAGGCCGTCGGCGAGGATGCGGGTGTGGTCGAACGCCAGTCCGGGCGGGTCGATCACGGCGACCGCGTCGACCGGGACCCAGGCGGCCGCGCGGGCGTCCCCACCCGCGGTGGGATCGGGCAGGTCCGGCGCGAAGGCCAGGTAGGCGACGGAGACGACGCGCATGCGCGGGTCACGCCCGGGCGTGCCGTAGGTGCCGAGCTGCTCGAGGTGAACCCGTCCCAGGTCATGCGAGACGGGGACGGTGGCGGTGGCGGTGGCATCCGACGCGGCGAGCCCGGTCTCCTCCGCCAGTTCGCGGACGGCGGCCTGCGGCAGGTCCTCCTCGTGCCGGGTGCCGTCCGCGGCGGTGTGGGCACGGACGAAACCGCCGGGCAGGGACCAACGGCCCGCGTACGGCATCTCCCCGCGACGCACCAGCAGGACGTGCAGAGCGTGCCGGCCCAGCGGCCCATCGGCTCCCAGCACACCCGACCTGTCACGAATCGTGAAAGCGACCACGTCGACGGTGACCGCGATCGGGTCGTAGGCCCGCGGATCGTACGAGGCAAGCTGGCTCCGCTCCGCCGCCGGGACCTCCCGCTCCGCCCGCACCGACGGGCCCGTGGACTCCACCACCCCCATCGACCGCTCCTCTCCGGACGCCGGCATCCCGACACAAGTTTTTCTCATCTAGAGAATTTCTCGGTTCGAGGAGAACGTACTGGACGCCGGCACGGGGCGCAAGAGGGCAAACCAGGGAAGGGTGAGCATCCGGGACGCGGGCCGCCGATCATCCGCGGACGAGCGGTACCGGCGAGCAGGCCGGAGACGAGCGGCTGGTCGTCCACGGGCGGGTACCTGCCGGGCCGGGGAGGCCGGGCGGGCCGGGCGGCAGCGTCCCGGGCCAGGCCACGGCGTCGGCTCTGATCCGCGGCATCCCCGTCAGGGCCGGCGAGAACCGGGAAAGCCAGACCGGAGGCAGCGCGAGAAATTACTGCCGCGCTGCCTCCGGCCGACCGGCGAAGCTGTTCTGTGCGGAAACGGTGTTAACGATGTCCCGTTTGGAGATCAGGTGGCGGAAGCGAGCTGGAAACGGACTCCGGTGAGTTCTTCGGAGAGACTCCAGAGGCGTTCCGCGGTGGCATGGTCCAGGGCGCCTTTGACGGGCTGGACGACCGTGGGAGAGCCCTTGGCCGCGCCACGTACCGCGGGGCCGATGAACCGACCGCTTTTGGCGTCCGGATGGGTGGCCGCGTACAACTGGCTCAACGCTCCGGTCTCGGCGTCCGTGGCGAGGAATCTGTTGGTGAGTTTCAGTATCCGATTGAGCAGGCCGGTCGGCCCGGTGGACTGCAGGTTCGTGGCCGCATAGCCCGGGTGGGACAGGAGGCTTCGTACCGACGCCCTGCCCACCCGCAGCCGGCGGTCCAGTTCCAGGCCGAAGAGAATGTTGGCGAATTTCGACTGGGCATAGAACTTGAACGGTATGTACCGGCGCCCGCCGTCGAGGTTGTCCCAGTGGATGGAGCCGTGTCGGTGCAGGGCGGAACTGACTGTCACGACACGCCCGTCCCCGCTGGCCGTCAGGGTGTCCAGGAGCAGCCCGGTGAGCGCGAAGTGCCCGAGGTGGTTGACACCGAACTGCAGCTCGAAGCCCTGCGCGGTGAGTGACCGCGGCGGCATCATGATCCCCGCGTTGTTGACCAGTACGTCGACGCGCGTCCCGTCCGCGATGACGCCCTTGGCAAAGGCGCTGACCGAATCCAGGTCCGAAAGGTCGAGACGGCGTACCTCCAGACGCGCCTCCGGCTGCTCCGCGCGCAGTTTCTCCACCGCCTGGGCGCCCCTGGCCTCGTCGCGCACGGCCAGGATGACATGTGCGCCGCGGCGGGCCAGCTCACGGGTGGTCACGTAACCGAGCCCGCTGTTGGCTCCGGTCACGATGAAGGTCCGGCCGCTCTGGTCGGGAATGTCGTCGGCGGTCCAACGGTCCATGACTATTCCACGCTCCGGTGTTCTCGTTTAATGATCTATCTGTACTTGTACCGGCTGCCGAGAAGCCGGGCACTGCCAACCCAACAACAGTTCGCTCCCAGCGGCAACCAAACGCACCAGGGAAATCGATGTTGTATTGCGGCCCACATTCAGGACCCGACAATCGACGAAGAAGCGGGTTCGCCGGCGGCGGAAGCCGACCCGTCGCGGCCGACCGTGGAGGCGCTGATGAAGATCGAAAATTCGGCGCGTCCGACGGGAGCAGGTACGGGATCAAGAACGCGTAGAGACTACTCCTGGTGATCGGGCGGCGGCCGCGAGACGCCACCCGGACAACAATCCGGCACCAGCCATCCCATACGGCCTGCGCGGGGCGGCTCCGCCCCCGCGGCTCGCGGACGAGGATGCTCGCGTCTTCGAGCACGGGCAGTGACGTGCCGGCAGGCGGCTCTCCTCCGGTCTCTTCCGGACGACGCGGGGGTGAATTCCCCGTCAATTCCGTGAAAGAACCCGGCGAACCGTGGCCGGCCGCCACCGGTGCCCGCCCCACCGCCCATCCGGGCCCGCCTTCGGCCGATAGTGCCGCGCGATTCCTGGTAACCTGCTCACCGGCGTCAACCAGAAAAGGCGACCAGGGCGACGGGAACGGGGAGATTTCAGGATGCCAACCGCCGACACCGCCGGTGACGTACCCGTCGATATCGATATCCCCCGCCCGCCGGGGGAGTTTCCGGCCGACGAGCATCCCGGTGAGGCGGTCGAGGTCCCCTGGTCGGCGGTGGCGGACTACCGCTGTTTCGGCTGCTCGCCACACAACGAGCGGGGCCTGCAGCTACGGCTGCGGACCCATCCGGAGGGGATACAGGCCCGCTTCCGTTTCGGGCGGGCCCACGAGTCGTACCCGGGGGTCGTGCACGGCGGCCTGACCGGGGTGGTGTGCGACGAGGTCATGGGCAACCTGATCGTGCTGCGGACCGGCCTGACGGCGTTCACCACCACCATGAAGGTGCGCTACATCCTGCCGTTGCTCGTCGGGACGACCTATGACTGCGTGGCCCGGATCCGCACCGAGGACGAGGGCAGGCCCGCTCGCCGGCTCGTCCACGCCAGCGCCGAAGTCCTCAGCCTGAACGGCGACGCGATGGCCACGGCCACGGCCAGCTACCAACTGGTCAGCATCCAGGCGGCGCGCCGGCACCTCGCCCTCGACGACGCCGACACCGAGCGGCTGCGCGCCGTCATGTCCGAGCACCAGAACGGGTAGTCACCACGGCCGGTGAATCCGGCGCGGGTGAAGGCGTCCGGCAGTACACTTGCAAAGTTCTTCAATTTCAGCAACGGATGCTGGCGCGGTGGACGGGCTTGAAGGGAGTCCGGTGGGGGTACAGGTTCCGCTCTACCAGGCGAAAGCAGAGTTCTTTCGCATGCTGGGGCATCCGGTACGGATCCGGGTGCTCGAGCTGCTGGCGGACGGGCCGACTCCGGTGCGTCAACTGCTGGCGGCCATCGAGGTGGAGCCGTCGAACCTCTCCCAGCAACTGGCGGTGCTGCGCAGATCCGGGATCGTGACCGCGACCCGGGACGGCTCGACGGTGGTGTACGCGCTGGCCGGCGGTGACGTGGCCGAGCTGATGCGGGCCGCGCGGCGGATCCTCACCGAGATGCTGACCGGGCGTGAGGAACTGCTGGCAGAGCTACGCGAGGCCGAGGCGAGCTCCGCCCTACCACAATGATCACAACATGCTGACCCCCAGCCTGCCCGGGGCCAATCCGGCGTACAGCATCCAGATCCGTGTGCCCGCCCGGGCGCTGACCCTGGTCCAGGGGATCATCGCCGACGCGCCGGGGGCCGTCACCTGCCAGGCGGACGAAGCGGGCAGCGGCGAGATACACCACATCACCCTGGACGCCGACAGCACGGCCACCCTGACCTGGCTGGGCAGCGTCCTGCGGCACCGCCTGGGCACCGACCTGCTACACAGCGAGGACCTCGTCTTCCTCGCCGCGTCCACCGGCAAGCTCGCCCAGCGGGTCTGCGCGGTCACCGCCACCGGCCACGACGTCGCGCTGCTGGACGCCGACGCGGACCGCCGCGTGATCACCCACCTGGCCGCACACCCCCTGCACACCGACCGCTACACCGGACGGTCGCGCCGGGTCGCCCTGGTGACCGACGCCAGCGCCGTGCTCGACTTCGAGCCGCTACGGGCCGAGACCGCCCTGCCCGCGGTGGAGTCCCAGGCGGTCCACCTGCACCGGGCCACCGGTCTCGACATCTTCCCGCTGCCCATCGCCGCCCACGGCCCGGACGACCTCGCCGCGGCCGTGCGCATGCTCGCCCCCGGCTTCGCCGCCACCATCCTGGTCCACACCCACATCCAGCATGTGCACGCCGCCCGCGCCGCGCTCGACACCGTCCCCCATCTGTTGTTGGACAGCGTCAACGACGGCCTCGCCGTCGCCGCCACCGCCGCGGCCGTCAACGCGCTGCGGCTGCGTTCCATCGACCCGCGCCGGGCCCGGGTCGTCCTGGTGGATCCGGGCCGCGGCGGGGATCTGTCCGGCCTGCTGATCGCCGCCGGTATCGGTGACCTCACCTTCTACGACCCGGTGCCCTACGGCACCGCCCCGCTGCACCAGCTCGCCGACGGCATCGACCTGATCATCGACCTGATCGGGCTGATGGCCCCGCCGCCGGGCGTCCCGCTGCTGCGGACCCGCCCCGAGACCCCGCCGCCGCTCGCCGCCGCCACGACCGCTCCCCGCCCGCTGCACGCCCTTCCCGGCCTGCTCACCGCGGCGATCACCACCCAGCGCCGGATCACCCCGGCGGCCCGCCTGGCCGCGGTGGAGGCGCTGGCCGCGCACGCCCGGGCCGGGGAACTGCTGCCGCCGCTGGACCATCCAGGCCTCACCTCGGCCGTGGCCGCCGCCGCCGCCCGCGCCCTGACCGGGGCTGCATGAGTGCCCGAGCGGTATGCGACTACTCGGCGGCGGTCGCGCCCTCGAAGTAGGTGATGTCCGTGGCCAGGGGCTCATCGGCGGGCGCGGGTTCGTATGTTGCCCCGGCCTCTGGGCGCAGGACGCTGGCCGCGATGAGGACGGCGACGGCCACGAAAATGGCACCGACGCCGAACGCGAGGTGGTAGCCGCCGGTCAGCGCCGCGGCGGTGCTCTCCCCGGCCCCGGTCAGATGGTCGGTGCGCGACGCCGACAGCGTGGCCAGGATCGCCAGGCCGAGCGCACCGCCAGCCTGCAGTGTCGTGTTGACCAGGCCGGAGACGAGCCCGGAGTCGGCGGGCGTGGCGGCGGACATGGCCAGTGTCGTCAGCGCCGGGAAGGACAGTCCCGCGCCGACACCGAGCAGCAGCATCGCCGGCAGGACGTCCGTGACATAGCTGCCGTCCACAGGTGCGCGGGTTACCAGGGCGAGCCCGGCCGCGCTGAGAACCAGGCCCGGCACCAGCACGGCACGCTCGCCGAAACGGGCGTTCAGCTGCGTGGAGAAACCGAGGGAGAGCAGCCCGATTCCCAACGAGACCGGCAGGAACGCCAGACCCGTCCGTACCGCGTCGTAGCCGAGCACCCGCTGCAGGTACAGCGCGCCGAGAAAGAACATCCCGAACATGCCGGCCACCATCAGGATCTGGATGAGGTTGGCCCCGACGACGTTGCGCGACCGGAAGACACGCAACGGCAGGAGCGGGTTGCGCGCGTTCGCCTGGCGCACGACGAACCCGGCGAGCAGGGCAGCCGCGACGGCGCCGAAACCGAGCGTGTGCGTGGAGGCCCAGCCATGATCGGCCGCCGCGACAATCGTGTACACACCGAGCATCAGCGCCGAGGTGACGAGAAACGCGCCCGCGATGTCGGCTCCCGCGCGCAGCCCGATCCCGCGCTCGGCCTTGAGCAGGCGCGCGGCCAGCACGGCGGTCACGATCCCGAGGGGGACGTTGACGAAGAAGATCCAGTGCCAGCTGATGGCCTGGGTGAGGACACCGCCGGCGAGCAGGCCGATCGAGGCGCCGGCGGATGCGACGAAGCTGTAGACGCCGATTGCCCTGGCCTGCTCCCGTGGCTGCGGGAACATCGTAACGATCATGCCCAGGATCACGGCGGAGGCCATGGCCCCGCCGACGCCCTGGACGAACCGTGCGAGGATCAGCATCTCCTGGCTGCCGGACATGCCGCACAGCAGGGACGCCGCGGTGAACACGCCCAGGCCGGTCATGAAGACGCGCTTGCGGCCGATCAGGTCGCCGAGTCGGCCGGCGAGGAGCAACAGGCCGGCGAAGGCGATCAAATAAGCGTTGACCACCCAGGCCAGGCCTGACTGGGAGAAATCGAGGTCGTTCTGGATGGCGGGCAACGCCACGTTCACGATCGTCCCATCCAAAATGATCATCAGCATCCCGACGCAGAGGACGACGAGCGCCGGCCAGCGGGAGTCGCCGGCCCGGGTGGCCGATGCGACAGGCTCGGTCATATGGTCGCCTCCTGGCGGCTCGGGGGTTCGGGATGGCTCGGGAAGCAGAACCAGAGGCGGCGCGGAAGAAGCATGATCGCGCCGCCGGAGGCCGGCTGGGCTCGCGAGCACCAGATGCGACCGTATCAGATAGTTTTGTTCGGGAAGATTTCTTCCGGAACTAATGGAGCCGGGGCGCGCGCCGCCGTACCGGCCGCTCGCACTGCACCGGCGTGGACAGCCGGCCCTGGACGAGCCGCACCAGCCCGTCGACAAAGGCGTCGCGCTCACGGGCCGGGAGTGCCGCGAGCACGTCGCCGCAGATGCGCGTCACGATCTCGTGGGCCTGGGCGGCCGTTCGCTTGCCCTCCTCGGTGACCCAGACGATCCGGGCCCGCCGGTCCGTGCTCGACGGCCGTCGCTGCACGAGCCCCGCCTTCTCGAGCTCGTCGATCGTCACCACCATCGTGGTCTTGTCGAGGGCGCACAGCTCGGCAACCTGGCCCTGGGTCAGGTCGCACGACATCGCGCTGGACAGGACGCAGTGACCGCGCGGTGAGATGCCGAGCTCGGTGAGGCCGGCCGTCAGCTCCGTGGTCAGCGCGTGGCTTGCCTGCGACAGGAGGAAGGCGAGGTCCGCGACAGACGCTGCCCGCGCGCTGGTGGCCATGGAACAAGCGTAGCAATATACATCCAGAACAAGATCTTTCTTATCGGTACGGCCGCCTCCGGTCTCACCGAACGGGTGCCGGCAGGGAGTTCCAGACCTGGGTGAGCCGGCTGAGGGTGGCGGCGCCCGTTGCCGGCAGGAGGTCGCTGACGCCGTCCGCCCGCAGCCCGTTGGCGGGGACGAACGGGGCGCCCTCGGCTCCCAGGCCCGAGCGGAACGCCTGACTGACCAGCCACGTCTGCGAGTCCGGCTCACGCAGGAAACGCAGGAAACCCGCGGCGGCCGCACGCCACCCCGCCGCCGTACCCGCCGGATACAGCGGCAGGTACGGATAGTCGGACACGGGTGTTCCGTCCGCGGGGTAGACGGCGGTCAGCGGGACGGCCGGCCCGCCCTGGTTGTGCCGCCAGACCTCCTGCTCGCTCATGACGAACATCGGCCCGGCGCCCGCCCGCGCCGCCCCGCCGACCCGTGAGCGCAGCTTCCGCAGGACGCTCACCACCGATGGCTGGTCCACCGCGACGGCGGGCAGATAGTCCTCCTGGCCGAGGCCGCGGGCGGCGCCCGTCCAGGCGACAAGCGCCTGGAGCGCGGAGGCGGACCGGGCCGGATCGGGCATCTCCACGCGCACCGGGCCCCACCCCGGCTGCCCGAGGGCGGCCCAGCCCTGGTCCGCGCTCAGCACGCGCAGCACGTCGGCCCAGGTGGGTGGGTGCTCCGCCCAGTGCAGGGCGTCGACCATGGGGGCAGGCAGCGCGAGGACCAGCGGCGAATAGGCCAGCGGCGGCCCGGTAGGCGCGGCGCTACCACCGGCTTCGCCGTCCGGCCGAACGGTCGCCGACCCGCTGCTGCCGAGCAGGCGTGACCACAGCGAACTGTCGGGAATCCACACGTCCGGACGGTCCCCGTACCGTGCGGTGTCCCACCCACCGGCCAGGGCCTCGACCACGGCCGCGGGCTCCTGTGCCTGGACCCGGATGGCCGTGCACTCCCGGCCCGGGCCGTCTGTGTAGCGGGCGGCCAGGGTGGAGACGGCGTCGGCGATGTCGGTGGCCGCGACCACGAGCAGCTGATCCGCCGGGCACGTCGCGCCGACCGGTGTCTGTCGCAGGTTGCCCACCAGCAGAGCGCCCAGAGCCGCCAGCGCGGTGAGCAGCGGGACGGCCAGTATCCGATACGAAAGCCGACCAGCCCACTGATGGGCGTGCTGACGAGCGTGGCGGGCCCGGTCGGGATGCATCCCGTGAGTACGGTGAACGGATCGGACGCGGTGGGATGATGTGCGCCGCATGCCGCGAACAATAACGACATCGCCGACCGGCCCCGCGCCGGCCGCCTGTGTCCCACCACCCTTCGTCCGCGTTCACTTCCAATTCGCCGGCCGTCCACACGGAGCACGATGTCACGTTTCCGGGCCACTGCGACCATCCGCATTCGCGTATTCCAGATACACGAGAATGCAGGTCGGGGGGCGGACGTGTTCACAATGCGGTGCACGCGGCCACGACGGGTGGCGCACGGCCGGTCCTCACCCGGGCCGCGGCTGACACCCGGGCGGCTGGTGCCACGGGTGGTAGCCGTCCGGCTGCTCGTCACCGTGTTCTGCCTGGCTCTGGCGGCCTGTACGGCGCAGAGACCGGACCGTGCCGCCGGGACAAGCCCGGATCCGCAGTGTGCCGCAGGTAAGCTGACCGGCGCGGGCGCCACCTTCCAGCAGAACCTGCAGGCCCGGTGGATCAGTGACTTCACCATCCGCTGCCATGACGCCCATGTGACGTACGAGTCCATCGGATCGGGCGCGGGTATTCAACGCTTCATCGACGGCAGCGTGGACTTCGCCGGTTCCGACGCCATTCTGACAGGACAGGAACAACAGGCCGCCAACAAACGCTGTACCCCACCGGACGGAGCCGGATCGGCCCCGACCGGGCAGGCTTTACACATTCCCGCCGTCGGCGGCGCCCTCGTGTTCATCTACAACCTGCCGGGTGTGTACTCCCTGCGGCTGTCGCCGGCGACGGCCGCGGGAATCTTCCAGGGCGGGATAACCACCTGGAACGACCCGCGGATAGCGGCGGACAACCCTGGCGGCGCCCTGCCCGCCCTACCGGTGCGTCCCGTGCACCGCGAGGACTCCTCCGGATCGACCGATGTCTTCTCCCGGTACCTCAGCGCGGCGGCGGGAGCGTCCTGGCGCCTTGGGATCGGCAAGGAGCTGCCCTGGCCGGGCGGTTCCGCTGCCGCCACAGGCTCNNGCCGCCACAGGCTCGGCCGCGGTGACGGCCAGCGTCATACACAACCCGGGCAGTATCACCTACGTGGAACTGTCCTTCGCCGCTGAGCAGGGGCTGCCGACGGCGGCGCTGCGGACCACGTCCGGCACATATGTCACGGCCAACGGCACCAGCGTCGCCGCGGCGCTGAGCGCGGCCGGCGCGGCAGCGGGACAGTCCGACCGCGGAGACCTGCGGCTCCCGATCGACTACACACCGGACGACCCGCTCGCCTACCCGGCATCCGCGGTCACGTACACGATCGTCTGCGCGCGGGGGAACGGCAACGCCGAGCTCCTGCGCAGCTACCTCGCCTACACCCTCGCCCAGGGGCAGCTGAGCACCCGGACGATCGGCTACGCTCCCCTGCCCGACCCGGCCGTCTCCGTGGCCCNGTGGCCCGCCGGCTCGTGGCGAGCCTCGGCTGATCATGATCCAACAAGTCACCTCCGCCCGGGGCGCCGCGCCCACCGGTCGGGGTCGGCGCCGCCGAGCCAGCGGTCGATGTCGGAGCGCCACCAGACCCGGGTACCACCCCAGGTCGCGGTACGGTTCACCACCGCGGCCGGGGCGGGCGCGCGCGGATCGGTCCGAAGCCGATGGTCGACGGCCTGACGGGTCACGCCCAGCGCGGCAGCGATGTCGGACGAACCCACGAGCTGCGGTGAATCGCACACGGAAACGGACGATAACCGCCGGACGGCCCGTGCGACAGAGCCCGGGAGGGGAAGCCAGGACCACGGCCGGCCTACGGAGTGTCAAACCGGGGCGTCCCAGAAGCCGCCCCAGCTCGGCAGAGCCGTGTCGAACGAGCGCAGCGGCTGCTCGGCCCAGATGGTCTTGCCCCTGGGCGTGTACCTGGCACCCCACCGCTGGGTAAACTGCGCCACCAGGAACAGCCCCCGACCGCCCTCGTCGGTGGTGCGGGAGTGCCGCAGGCGCGGCGAGGTGCTGCTGCCGTCGGACACCTCACAGATCAGCGTGCGGTCACGGATGAGGCGCAGCCGGATCGGTTCGGTGGCATACCGGATCGCGTTAGTGACCAGCTCGCTGACGACGAGCTCGGTGGTGAGCACCTCCTCGCCGCACCCCCACGCGACCAGCTGCCGGGCCGCGTGGGCGCGGGCGAGCGCCACCACGGCCGGATCCAGGGGCAGATCCCAGGAGGCGACCCGTTCCGCCCGCAGGGCGTGGGTACGCGCGAGCAGGAAGGCGACGTCGTCCTCGGGGCGGTCGGGCAGCAGCTCCTTGATCACCCTGTCCCGGATCTCCTCCAACGGGCGGTCCGCCCGGTTCAGCGCCGCACGCAGCTGCCCGAGCCCGGCGTCGACGTCGTTGTCCCGGTCCTCGACCAGCCCGTCGGTGTACAGGGCCAGCAGGCTGCCCTCGACCAGCTCCAGTTCGGTGGACTCGAACGGCAGACCGCCAAGGCCCAGCGGCGGGCCCACCGGCAGGTCGAGGAAGTCCACCGTCCCGCCGGGACTGACGAGCGCGGGCGGGGGGTGGCCGGCCCGCGCCAGCGTGCAGCGCCGGCTGACCGGGTCGTACACCGCGAAGATGCAGGTGGCCCCCAGCACCGCGGTGCTGGCGCTGCCCGCGGCGTTCTCCTCCTCGTCGGCGAGCCGGATGACCAGGTCGTCCAGGTGCGCCAGCAGCTCGTCGGGCGGGAGATCGAGGCCGGCCAGGGTGTGCACGGCGGTGCGCAGCCGTCCCATGGTCGCCGCCGCGTGCAGCCCGTGGCCCACGACGTCCCCGACGACCAGGCCCACCCGGGCACTCGACAACGGGATCACGTCGAACCAGTCCCCGCCCACGCCCGCGCTCTCGTCCGCGGGCCGGTAGTGCGACGCCACCTCCACGGCGGTCTGCCCGGGCAGGCTGTGCGGCAGCAGGCTGCGCTGCAGGGTCAGGGCCGCGGCGTGCTCCCGGGTGTACCGGCGGGCGTTGTCGACCCACACCGCGGCCCGGGAGGCGAACTCCTGCGCGATCAGCAGGTCGTCCTCGTCGAACGGATCCGGGCGCACCCGCCGGACGAACGTGGCCACCCCCATGATGACGCCACGGGTCCGGATCGGAACCACTATCAGCGACCGGAGGCCGAACCGGCGGATCTTCGCCCACCGGGGCCGGTCCCGCGCGATCCACGGATTCGTCGCGACGTCCAGCACCGGTTCCAGCACGGGCCGGCCGTCGGTCAGGCAGCGGGCGGCGGGAAACGACGGCTGGACGACGTCCCCGGTCCGCGCGACCGACTCCGGGCACCCGGGGAGCACCGAGCGCTGCCCCGCCCGCCGGATCCGGGACGTGCCGGTGACGGGCTGCGCCGGTTCCTCACCCCGCAGGACCGACTCCAGCAGGTCGACGACGACGAAGTCGGCCAGCCGCGGCACCGCCACGTCCGCCAGGTCCTGGGTGATACGCATGACGTCGAGGCTGCTGCCGATACGCGCGCTGGCGTCGTTGAGCAGAGCCAGCCGCTGCTGCGCCCGCCAGCGGTCGGTGACGTCGACGACGATGTAGCACACCCCCAGGACCCGCCCGGCCGAGTCGTCCAGCCGGAAGAAGGAGGTGGAGTAGGCGTGCTCCCGGTGGGGGTCGGCGACCGTCCGGCCGCGGTACTCGAAATTCATGATCGGCACTCCGGTCCGGAGCACCTCGCGCATCCGTTCCTCGATCTGCTCGGCGGGCAGGCCCGGCATCAGCTCACTCAGTCGCCGGCCGAGGCGGGCATTGCGCGACACGCCGCCGGAACGCGCCAGCGCGTCGTTCAGCCACCTGTACCGCAGCTCCTCGTCCAGCAGGGCCATGCCGATCGGCGACTGGGCGAGCATGCCGCCCAGCATCAGCTGGTCCACCATCCACCAGGGCATCTGCGCGTCGTCGGAGGCGAGCACGAGCCAGCTCGCGCCGTCGTCCGGGCCGAGCATCGGACAGACCCGCGCGTAGAGGTTCATGCGGTGACCGTCCGCGTGCACGGTGGGCAGCCGCCCGCCCCAGCCGCCGTCGGCCCGGCACCGCTCGGCCTCGGCACGTACCGCCGTGCCGTCCACCGACCGGTGCAACAGCGCGGTGGCCGGACGGCCGAGCACGTCCGCGGCGGCACGGCCGACCATCCGCTCGGCGGCCCGGCTCCACCGGACCACCGTGCCCAGCCGGTCGAGGACCACGCTGGCCACCGGCAGCGGCCCGAACGGATCGCCGCGGACAGTGACATCCGTCGCCCCGGGTGTCTCGGATACGTCCATCGCCGGACGTCCTACCCAGGCCGCCCCGCCTTATCTGCTCCCGCTGTGCGGGATAGTAGGTCATGACACCGGGAATGCCGGGGGGCGGCGGACGGCCGGCCTTCCGGCCGATGCTCGCGCCCCCTTGCCCACTCTCCGTACTCTGTTGGACGCTGCCTTCTGATGCCTCCGCTCGCTGAGCTGGTCGAACGCCTGCCCGATCTGATGGTTCGTGACCAGCGCCGCCTGCAACGCCGCGTCGACGGCGCGCGCAGGATACGCAACCCCCAGGCCCGCGCGGCGGTGACCGCCGAGATCGCCGCCGACGTCGAGGTGGCCACACTTCGCGTGCAACGGCGGCTGGCGGCCGTGCCGCCGATCACCTATCCTCCGGACCTGCCGGTCAGCCAGCGCAGGGACGACATCCGCGCCGCGATCCGCGACCACCAGGTGGTGATCCTCGCCGGTGAGACCGGTTCCGGCAAGACGACGCAGCTGCCGAAGATCTGCCTGGAACTCGGCCGGGGAGTACGCGGGCTGATCGGTCACACCCAGCCACGGCGCCTGGCCGCCCGCGCGGTCGCCGAACGCGTCGCCGAGGAGCTCGACGGCCCGGACGCCCGGCCGGGCGCAACCGTCGGCTACAAGGTGCGGTTCACCGACGAGGTCGGCGACAACAGCCTGATCAAACTGATGACGGACGGCATCCTGCTGGCCGAGATCCAGACCGACCCGCTGCTGTGCCAGTACGACACGCTGATCATCGACGAGGCCCACGAGCGCAGCCTCAACATCGACTTCATCCTGGGCTACCTGCGGCAGCTCCTGCCGCGCCGGCCCGACCTGAAGGTCGTCATCACCTCGGCGACGATCGACCCGCAGCGTTTCGCCCGCCACTTCGGGGACGCGCCGGTGATCGAGGTCACCGGCCGCACCTTCCCGGTGGAGGTCCGCTACCGGCCGCTGGTCGTGCCGGCCGGCGCCGCCACTGACGCCGACGCCGGTGGCGGGACCGACAACGGGAGCGGCGACGGCCCGGGTGCGATGATCGAACGCGATCTGCCGGAAGCGATCACCTCCGCCGTGGACGAGCTGTGCGCGGCCGGGCCCGGCGACATCCTGCTCTTCCTCAGCGGCGAGCGGGAGATCCGGGACACCGCCGACGTCCTGGCGAAGAGGCAGCTGCCGAACACCGAGATCGTGCCGTTGTACGCGCGGCTGTCAGCCGCCGAACAGCACCGGGTGTTCCAGCCCCACACCGGACGCCGGATCGTGCTCGCCACCAACGTCGCGGAGACGTCGCTGACCGTCCCGGGCATCAGGTACGTCGTCGACCCGGGCCTGGCCCGTGTCTCCCGCTACAGCAACCGGACGAAGGTGCAGCGGCTGCCGATCGAGGCGATCTCGCAGGCGTCCGCGAACCAGCGCAAGGGGCGGTGCGGGCGGGTCGCCGACGGGATCTGCATCCGGCTGTACTCCGATGACGACTTCGACGCGCGCCCGCGGTTCACCGACCCGGAGATCCTGCGTACCAACCTCGCCTCGGTCATCCTGCAGATGACCGCGCTGGGGCTGGGCGACATGGCGGACTTTCCCTTCATCGACCCGCCCGACTCGCGCAGCATCTCCGACGGTGTGCTCCTGCTACGGGAGCTCGGCGCCGTCGAGACGGCGAGCGCACCGGAACAATCGGGAAAGCCGGCGGCGCCGGGCCGGGCCGGTGCGCGGATGCGGCTGACCCCGCTGGGGCGCAAACTGGCGCAGATTCCCCTCGACCCCCGGCTGGCCCGCATGGTGCTGGCGGCCGGCGACAACGGGTGCGTCCGCGAGGTCATGGTCATCGCGTCCGCGCTGTCCATCCAGGATCCGCGGGAGCGTCCCGTCGACGCGCAGCAGGCCGCCGCGGAGAAACACGGCCGCTTCACCGACCAGCAGTCCGACTTCCTCGCCTACCTCAACATGTGGGAGTACCTGCGGGAACAGCAGGAGCAGCTGTCGGGAAACCAGTTCCGCAGGCTGTGCCGGGCCGACTTCCTGAACTACCTGCGGGTACGGGAGTGGCAGGACGTCCACAGCCAGCTGCGCCAGATCGTGAAAAGCCTCGGAATACCCGTCGGCAGCACCCCGGCCGACCCGCGGAACATCCACCTGGCGCTGCTCGCCGGCCTGCTGTCCCACATCGGTGTCAGGGACGCCGACAAGCAGGAGTACCAGGGGGCGCGGGGCTCCCGGTTCGCGGTCTTCCCGGGATCGGCGCTGTTCCGGAAGCCGCCGCGCTGGCTGGTGGCCGCCGAGCTCGTCGAGACGTCCCGGCTGTGGGCGCGGACCGTCGCGCGCATCGAACCGGAATGGGCCGAGGCACTCGCGCCGCACCTGGTGAAACGCACCTACAGCGAACCGCACTGGGAGAAGAAACAGGCCGCCGTGGTCGCCTTCGAGAAGGTGACCCTGTACGGGCTGCCGCTGGTGACCTCCCGCCGGGTGAACTATTCCGCGGTCGATCCCGCCCTGTGCCGGGACCTGTTCATCCGTCACGCCCTGGTGGAGGGCGACTGGCAGACGCACCACGCGTTCTTCCACGACAACCGCAGGCTGCTCGACGACGTCGAGGAGCTTGAGCACCGGGCGCGCCGGCGCGACATCGTCGTCGACGACGACACCCTGTTCGACTTCTACGACCAGCGGATCCCCGCCGACGTCGTCTCCGGCCGCCATTTCGACAGCTGGTGGAAGAAAACCCGCCGCTCCCAGCCGGACCTGCTGGCGTTCTCCGCGTCCATGCTCGTCAGGGCCGGCGCGGACGGCGTCGACGAACGCGACTACCCCGACGCCTGGCGGCACGGGGAGCTCACGCTGGCGCTGTCCTACCAGTTCGCACCCGGCACGGACGCCGACGGGGTGACCGTGCACATCCCGCTGCCGCTGCTCAACCAGGTGAGCGCCGACGGTTTCGACTGGCAGGTGCCGGGCCTGCGGGCGGAGCTGGTGACCGCGCTGATCCGCTCGCTGCCCAAGCAGATCCGGCGCAGCTTCGTGCCGGCGCCGGACTACGCCGCGCGGGTGCTGGCGGCGGTGACCCCGGCGGACGGGCCGCTGCTCGCCGTGCTGGAACGCGAACTCGACCGTCTCACCGGTGTGGCGGTGCCGCGGGAGTCCTGGCAGCTCGACCGGGTACCCGACCATCTCAAGATCACATTCCGGGTGGTGGACGAGGAGCAGCGCACCCTCGCCGAAGGCAGGGACCTGGCCGCGCTCGTCGACCAGCTGGCGCCGACGATGCGCGCGGCGGTCTGCGCCGTGGCCGACGGCGTCGAGCGCGACGGCCTGCGGACCTGGGACTTCGACGCGCTCCCGCAGCTCGTGGAACGGCAGCATCCCGGCCCCGGCCGGCCGGCGCGGGCATACCCCGCGCTGCTGGACCAGGGGCGCAGCGTGGCGATCCGCGTGTTCGCCACCGAGGCCGAGGCACGCCAGGCCATGTGGCTGGGCACGCGGCGCCTGCTGCTGCTGAACATGCCGTCCCCGATCAAACAGATCAACGCGCGGCTGAGCAACACCGCCAAGCTGACGCTGAGCCATCATCCGTACCGCGGCGTCGTCGAGCTGCTCGACGACTGCGTCGCCTGCGCCGCCGACAAGCTGATCGCGGCCGGCGGCGGGCCCGGGTGGGACGCCGACGGGTTCGCCAAACTGCGGGGCATCGTCCAGACCGACCTGGACGAGACCGCGTTCGACGTGGTGACGAAGGTGGAGCGCATCCTCGCCACGGCGCACACCGTCTCCGGGCAGCTGGCCGACTGGCAGGCACGCGTGCAACCACAGCCGCCGCCGGGACGGTCGCGGGAGCCCGCCCGGCGGGCGGGGGCGAGCGCCGGCCTCGCCGCGCTGGCACCGGCGCTGGACGACATCCGCTCCCAGCTCTCGGGGCTGGTCTATCCGGGTTTCGTCAGCGCCACCGGCTGGCAGCGGCTGCCCGACATCGCCCGCTACCTGGCCGCGATCGAACGGCGGCTGGAGAAACTCCCGTCCGACCCGGACCGCGACCGGCAGCGCATGCTGCAGGTCGAGCAGGTGACGCTGGAGCACCAGCGGCTGCTCGACCGGACACCGCCGGACGGCCCGCACGGCGAGGAACTCCAGCGGATCCGCTGGATGATCGAGGAACTGCGCGTCGGCCTGTTCGCCCAGACCCTGCGCACCGCCTACCCGATATCAGCCGAACGCATCTTCCGCGCCCTGGACCAGCTACCCCTCTGAGCAGGAATTACCGTCCCTTCCGATCGGTTGGGTGCAGATGCGGTGGGGGCTGTGTCGCAACGGAGAGTCGATCTCACGAGGAGAGTGGGGCACGTGTCGCTTCGCCCTTTCGGACGCACCGGAGTCCAGGTCAGTCCGCTGACACTCGGGGCCATGATGTTCGGCGCCTGGGGCAATCCCGACCATGACGAGAGCATCGCGATCATTCACCGCGCGCTCGACTCGGGCATCAACGTCATCGACACCGCGGACGTCTACTCGCAGGGCGAGTCCGAGGAGATCGTCGGCAGGGCCCTCGCCGGTGGCCGGCGGGACGAGGTGGTCCTCGCGACGAAGTTCCACGGGGTGATGAGCGACCGGCCCAACCACCGCGGCAACTCCCGGCGGTGGATCGCCCTCGAGGTCGAGAACAGCCTGCGCCGGCTGCGGACCGACTGGATCGACCTCTACCAGGTCCACCGCCCCGAGCCGGGCACCGACTTCGACGAGACCCTCGGCGCTCTCAGCGACCTCGTCCACCAGGGCAAGATCCGCTACATCGGGACGTCGACCTTCGAGCCGTCGGGCATCGTCGAGGGGCAGTGGATCGCCGAGCGCCGCGGGCGTGAGCGCGTCGTGTCCGAGCAGCCGCCCTACTCGATCCTGGCCCGGGGCATCGAGCGGGAGGTCCTGCCGGTAGCGCAACGCTACGGCCTGGCGGTGATCCCGTGGAGCCCGCTGGCCGGCGGGTGGCTGTCCGGCCGCTACCGCAAGGGCGCCGAAACTCCGGTGTCGCACCGCAGCACCCGCGTCCCGGGCCGGTTCGACCTGAGCCGGCCGGCGAACGTCGCCAAGCTCGAGGCGGTCGAGCAGCTGACCCTGCTGGCCCAGGAGGCCGGGCTGTCCCTGATCCACCTGGCCCTCGCCTTCGTCCTGGAGCATCCCGCCGTCACCTCGGCGATCATCGGCCCGCGGACCCTCGAACAGCTCGAGTCCCAGCTCGACGCCGCCAAGGTGACGCTCACGCCGGACGTGCTGGACCGTATCGACGAGATCGTCCCGCCGGGTACGACGATCAACCCCGAGGACGCCGGCTACCAGCCGCCGTCCCTGACCAACCCCGCCGCACGCCGCCGCGGCAACGGCAACGCGGCCCACTGACCGACCACTGGAATCCACCCCGTACCTCTCCGGGGCGCCACATGCGCTGGCATGTTGGCATATGTCGTAGCACATGCGGCGCCCCGGAAGACCCTGATGGATCGCGGTATGGCGTCGATCTATCATTGATCAGGAACACAAGGTCGCAGGGAAACAACCCGAGCTGGGACAGCCCGACCTGGGAGATGATTTCGACGTGCGCACTGTGATCCTCGGCGAACGCCCGCATGTTCTCGACGAGTTCATCGCCCGACGCCAGGCACTCGGGCAGGACACCTTCGACGAAGTGTGGGACGGGGAATATCACGTGGCACCGGGACCATCCGCGGAACACGGCCGCGTCGACTACGAGCTGAACGCTCTGCTGCTCCCTCGCGCGCGCGCAGCCGGGCTGGTGGGCACGGGCCCGTTCAATCTTGGCCGCCACGACAACTACCGGGTCCCCGACGGTGGTCTGCACCGCGGGCGGCCCAGCGGGGCGTTTCTGCCCACCGCCGCCGTGGCCGTCGAGGTCGTCTCTCCGGACGACGAGACCTACGCGAAGATCGATTTTTATGCCGCGCACAGGGTGGACGAGCTGATCGTCGCCGACCCCCTGCACCGGACCGTGCGGATCTGGCAGCTCGTCGACGGCAAGTACGACGAGACCGGGCAGAGCGACCTGCTCCAGGTCAGCGCCGCGGAGCTCATCGACGGCATCGACTGGCCCTGAGCCGGCGCCACCCTCCCCCACCTCTCGCTGTTCTTCGTTCAGCCCTCTTGCGGTCATCTCTCCGTCAAAAAGTGATATCACTATGATAGTGTTCTGCCCGTCGATGGCAGCGGCGGTGACTACGGCGCACGAGGGGGATCGGCCATGAGCACTGACGGCTCCGAAACGGTCACGCGGGAACCCGCGACGCAGGTCCAGGAGCGGTCCATGAACGGGAGGTCCGGCTGGGCCGGGCTCGGCCTGAGCCTGGCGGTGGTGTTAGTGCTCGGGCCCGGCGGCATCGCGGGCGGGGTGCTGCTGGTGACGGCGTTCACCGGCCCCGGCCTCGCCGGGGGCGTGGTGCTGATCGTGATCAGTGGTCTGCTCGTCCTCGGCGGCCTGGTGACGCTGTTCGGCCTGACCGCCGTCGCGCCCGGCCAGGCGCGCGTGGTGTCCCTGTTCGGCCGCTACACCGGGACGATCCGCACGACCGGCCTGCGCTGGGTGAACCCGTTTTCGAGACGACGCAAGATCTCGACCAGGATCCGCAACCACGAGACCGCCACGGTCAAGGTCAACGACGCGGACGGCAACCCGATCGAGATCGCTGCCGTGGTGGTCTGGCAGGTGCGGGACACCGCACGGGCCGTCTACGAGGTGGACAGCTTCGTCGAGTTCGTCGGCACCCAGGCCGAGACCGCGGTGCGGCACATCGCCACCAGCTACCCGTACGACAACCACGGCGACGCCGTCCTCTCGTTGCGGGACAACGCCGCCGAGATCACGGGCAGGCTCTCCGAGGAGATCACCGCGAGGGTGGCGCCCGCCGGGGTGGGGATCATCGAGTCGCGTATCACCCGTCTGGCCTACGCTCCCGAGATCGCCCATGCCATGCTGCGCCGCCAGCAGGCCGGCGCCGTGGTGGCCGCCCGCCAGCGGATCGTCGAAGGGGCGGTCGGTATGGTCGAACTCGCTCTCGCCCGGCTCGAGGCACAGGACGTCGTGACGCTGGACGACGAACGCAAGGCGACCATGATCAGCAACCTGCTGGTCGTCCTGTGCAGCGAGCAGTCCACGCAGCCGGTGGTGAACACCGGCTCGCTCTACCACTGACAGACAGGTGACGGAGCGGAAGAAGGTCCTGCTGCGGCTGGATCCCGCCGTGCACGACGCGCTCGCCCGCTGGGCCTCCGCCGAACTGCGCAGCACCAACGCGCAGATCGAGTTCCTGCTGCGCCGGGCGCTGTCGGAGGCCGGACGGCTACCCGGGAACGTCGAGCGTATGCCGCGCCGTGGACGCCCTCCAAAGCCCGACCCGACTCCGGACACCCCGACTCCGGACGGCCCGGATGCCGACGCCCGCACCGGGACCCGGGATGTTCACGACGCGGTCGACAAAGAGCATGGCGAAGGAAGGACGCAGCGGTGAAACTCCCCGAATCTCTCCCGGCGCGGCTCTACCTGGTTTCCTGCGATCCCGACAGGGAGCGGTTGACCGGCCGCCCGTACCTCGGCTACCTGCTGCGCGCCGCAGCGCTCACCGACCTGTTTCTCGCCGGCCGTCTTGTCGATGTGAGGGGCAGGGCACAGGTGATTCCGCCATCGGCGGCAACAGGCCGTGTCCGGGATGTGGATCCGCTGCTGGAAGGCATCCTCAGGAAGATCGAAAGGTCGTCACGGCCACGTTCGTGGAAATACTGGATCCGGCGGGAGGCCCGCCCAACCGTACGCGCCGTGCGGGACCAGCTGGAAACGGCCGGTTGGATTCGTGTGGAGCCCCGCCGGATACTCCTCCTGTTCCCCGCGGACACAATCACCGTGCGGGATCCGCGCGTCGTCAGGGAACTGCGCGGCAACGCCGGCCGGGTGGCGCGCGGCGGTGTCCCGCTGGCGCGTGTCGACCCGTATGACGCCGCCGTTGTCGCGCTTGCCGCCGCCGCCCGGCTGAAGACCGTGCTCACCCGGGCACAACGGCGTGAGCACCGGGCGCGGATCGCCCAGCTGACCGAGCTGTGCGGCCCACCGCCAATTGCGCTGCGCAAAGTAATCGCCGCCGACCAGGCATCGGCCGCGTCCTGAAATCCCGGACCGCTGCCGCCGCTGGCAGCCGGTGGCCGACAGCCGTCCCGCGTTGCCGGACGGCCCATGGCCGCGCCGGCCGGCGTTCGCTATAATTGATCTGTTTGCCATGACTGATCGATACCCGGAGAAACGCCGGTCCCAGAAACAAGGAAATGATTCCGACAACATGAACAGTACAGGAGAGGAAAGCTGTGACGACGTGGTACACGGCTGATCTCCACTTCGGCCACACGAACATTCTGGTCTATGCCTCCCGTCCCTGGCCCGACGTCGAGACGATGAACGCCGGCCTGGTGCGGCGGTGGAATGCCGTCGTGGCACCCGAGGACACGGTGTGGGTACTCGGGGACGTCTCCCTGACACCGACGAAACTCGGCCCGGTCGCCGAGCTGAACGGCCGCAAGATCCTCGTCGCGGGAAATCACGATGCCTGCTGGTCCGGGCACCGCCGGCACACCGGTCAGGTCCAGCGTTACATCGACGCGGGTTTCGCCCAGGTCCACGCCGGCGGAGTCGTGCGGGATCACCGCATCGGCGACCGTCTCGTCACACTGGCGCACTTTCCGTACCACGGCGACCACACGGAGCAGGACCGCTATGCCGACCGCCGCCCCGAGAACGACGGCCGGCCGTTGCTGTGCGGGCACGTGCACGACGCCTGGCAGATCCACGACCGGCAGATCAACGTAGGCGTGGACGTCTGGGACTGGACCCCCGTCCCAGCGGAGAACATCGTGCGTCTGCTCGACCAGCTCGACACCGCGACCCAGCCCGCACTCCGGTAGCGGCATTCCGGGATTGCACAGTCAGCAGTGGGGGCGGGGCTGACAGGCTGGTGGCCGCTCGCCCGAGGTCATCGCCCACGAGATCGGCGAGGGCCTCCAGGCCGCCCTCGCCGAGTTCGCTGCGAGCACCGGGCTGACGCAGGTCGGCCCCGGGCGGTGTCCAGGGGCCGCGTTCGTTCGGCGGCTGTGTTCCGCGGAACACGCTGCCGGGGCCGTGCGGCTTCCATGGGCTCCGAATGATCAAGACGGACCGCGTCTTCGACCGCGACTTCGAGTGGCGTCATCTGGCGGCCTTCGTCTCGCGCTCCGGCACACGGCCGCGCCTGGGCGTGGTCAGCGGGCGGAGTCGCTGCGCCTCTTCGCCACGGCTCTGGCCGAGCACGCACATGTGCCTGTGCCCCAGCGGTTCGCGAACTGGGACGAAGCGATCGTCCATCTGTTCTCGGTGGCCGGTGGCTGGCCCGGACCAGTCGTGATCAACGAATTCCCGTATCTGAGCACAGTGTCCCCCGAGCTCCCGTCGATTCTTCAGCGGGAGATCGACCGGGCGGTCTCCGGTGGCAACAGCATCGCGCTCCTGTTGTGCGGCTCGGCCATGTCGGTGATGGGAAATTCGAGCAGATCTGCCGTGAGTTCGCGATCGCGACACCGACCGACACCTTCGGGGGCCTGCCGGCGGAGGTCGGAGCCGGTGTCATCACGGACCCGGCGAGCAGAACGCGGATGGAGGTCAACGTCGTTGTGCTCGCGCCGGCCGATCCGGGTGAGCCGCGCCGGGTGCTTTCCCTGGGTGAGGCGAAATGGGGCGAGATCATGGGAATCCGGCAGGTCGAGCGGCTGCGCCGGGCCCGCGACCTGCTGGCCGCCAGAGGATTCAACACCCGGGACACGGTGATCGCCTGTTACAGCGACGCCGGTTTCGATCCCGAACTACACGACACGACCGACCGTCTGCTGACCGTCGGCCTTGAGGATCTCTACGCGGACGGGGACTGACCTACAGCCCGGAGGGGGCGGCCCGGAAGTCGGCGATGGCCGCCTCGTCGCCGCGGATGTCGACGGCGGCCTGCTCCCGGCGGTTGAAGGCGTAGAGCAGCAGTTCGGGGGCCGCGCCGGCGAGGACGACCTGCCGCCCACCGGAGCGCAGCACCAGCCGGCCCCCCCCGTCGGTACACTCCGCCACGACGCCGACCGGGGACCTGCGGAAACCAATCTTGCCGACCACCTTCAGCGCCTTCCACAGCCTGTCCCGCTCGGCGGTGTCGAGATCCCGCTGCTTCCAGTCCGGCTGCGCCCGCCGGACGTCCTCGTTGTGGACGAAGTACTCGACATGGTTGAGCAGCTCGTCCACCAGCGAGAGGTGGGCTGGATGCCACACCGGCGCGCCCTTGCGGACCAGAGCGACAAGATCCTCGTAGGAGTGCGACTCCCTGGTGGCCCGTTCGACGCGCTCAGTGACCTTGTGCAGTTGCGGTATCGCGAGCCCGGGCAACGTCTGCGGCTTGCGGTCCCGGGCGACCAGGTGGGCGGCCAGGTCGCGGGTGGTCCAACCGGTGCACAGCGTCGGCTGGTCGGGGCCGAGCTCCAGCAGGAGGTCACTGAGTTCCCGCCGCTCCTGCTGCGCGTACCGTTCCTGCGGTGTCAATCGCACCATAGCCAGCACTCTAGCCGCCAGCGCTCCGGTCACGCATCAACACGACCGCGCCAGGTAATCGCCGGATGATCATCAGGTACGGGCTCAGCCGACGGCGGTGCCGACAAGAGCGCCAACCGCGGCTGTCACGGCCATGGCGGCCGATCCGCCGAGAACGACACGGATCGCCGCCCGCGTCCGCCGCGCGCCACCGAGCGCGGCGCCGATGGCGCCGAGCAGCGCCAGCCCAACCTCAGTAATCACGATCAGTAACACGGTTCTGGCCGTGTCTGAGCCGGCGAGCAACGCCACCAGCGGAAGCGCCGCGCCCAGGGCGAAACTCAGCGCCGAGGCCGCGGCGGCCTGCCCCGGACGGGCGGCGCTCTGCGGCGACTGGCCGAGCTCGTCGCGGGCGTGCGCGGCAAGCGGGTCGGTGCGGCTGAACTCCACAGCCACCTCCCGGGCGAGCCGGGGGCTCAGCCCGCGCTGGATGTAGATACCGGTCAGCTCCTCCAACTCCGCGTCGGGATCGCTCGCGAGCTCCGCGGCCTCGACGGAGAGATCCTCGCGTTCGGCGTCCTTCTGGGAGCTCACCGAGACGAACTCCCCGGCGGCCATCGACGCCGCCCCGGCAACCAGCCCGGCCAGACCCGCGGTCAGCACGGCCGTCCGGGACGCCGACGACACGGCCACCCCGAGCATCAGGCTCGCCGTCGATACCAGCCCGTCGTCCGCGCCGAGTACCGCGGCGCGCAGCCAGCCCAGCCGTCCACCGTGATGCCTCTCCTCGTGCCCTGATCTCGCCACGAGTCCTGAACGCTACCGGCCCGGCTGGCTGCCGGGCCCAGCCGGCTGCCGACTCGACTGCTGGCTGTCAGTTCATCGACACCGTCGGCTCATCTGACACCGTTGCTGTGCGCGCGCTCGGCGGGGCCCCACAGCTCGCGGATGGTCTGGAACACCTTCTGGTTGTGGCTGAACTCGATCACGTTCCCGTCCGGGTCGGTCACCGCGCAGACGTAGCCGACCGGGTCGGGCAGGTCCTGCGGCTCCCAGTGCAGACAGCCCGCGGCCCTCGCCCGATCGGCGATCGCGTCTATCTCAGCACGTTGCGTAACCTCGATCCCGATGTGCGCGAACGGAGTCATCGTCGGCTGCCGGTGCCCACGCTCGGCGTTGAACTCGGCCAGGACCAGCACGAACGGATCCTGCCACTGCCGATCGTTGGACAGCCACGCGCTGCGGCCAGCGGCATCCTGACGGGTCGCGACCACCACGAGCGGGGTCATCGTCGTGTAGAAGTCGATCGAGGCGTCGATGTCGCTGGACGGGAGGGCCACGTGTGTCCACCGGGGGCGTGTGAGCATCGGAGAACTCCTTGTTTTCCCATCTGGTCGGCTCGCCGTTTCCCGGCGGCCGGCCCGGCGTTTCCCGCCCAGTCGGCCGACGTGGTTGCGCGCCGGACTTCTTCTTCCCGATGTTGTGCCCGAGAACACGGCTTTGCCCACGTCGGGAACCCGACCGCGGAAACGTACTTCCACCAACCGCCCGAACGCCGGTGTTATGCGCCCCTGCCCGCCACCACCCGACCACGCACGACAACCAGCAACGGCTCGGCGAGTACCCGGACGTCCACCCGCGGATCCTCGGAACAGACGACGAAATCCGCCGGTGCCCCTTCGGCCAGCCCGGCGAAACCAAGCCAGGCACGCGCGGCCCAGGTCGCCGCCGACAGAGCCGCCACCGCAGGCAGTCCGGCCCGTACCAGTTCGGCGACCTCGTCCGCGACAAGGCCGTGCGGCAGCGACCCGCCGGCATCCGTGCCGACGTAGATCGGGATGCCCGCCTCGTGGGCCTGGCGGACGGTGTCGTAGCGGCGGGCGTGCAACGCCCGCATGTGCGCGCTGTAGGCGGGGAACTTCTCCGCCGCCCCGGCGGCGATGCCCTCGAAGGTGGCGATGTTGACCAGGGTCGGCACGATGGCGACGCCATGCTCGGCGAAGAGGGGAATCGTCTCGACGGTCAGCCCGCTCGCGTGCTCGACACAGTCGATCCCGGCCTCGACCAGGTCGGTGAGGGAGTCCTCGGCGAAGCAGTGCGCGGTGACCCGGGCGCCGGCGGCATGGGCCGCCGCGATCGCGGCCTGGGCGGCATCCCGGGGCCAGCAGGCGGCGAGGTCCCCGGTGGCCCGGTCGATCCAGTCACCGACGATCTTCACCCAGCCGTCGCCCCGGCGGGCCTGCTCGGTGACGGTGGCGGCCAGCTCGGCCGGCTCGATCTCCACGGCGTAGTTACGGATGTAGCGTTTCGTCCGGGCGATGTGACGGCCGGCCCGGACCAGCCTGGGCAGGTCCTCGCGGTCGTCCACCCAGCGGGTGTCCGCGGGCGAGCCCGCGTCCCGGATCAGCAGCGTGCCCGCGTCCCGGTCGGCGCGGATCTGCCGCTCGGCGGTGTCCCGGTCGACCGCTCCGTGGGCGTCCAGCCCCACATGGCAGTGCGCGTCCACCAGGCCGGGCAGCACCCAGCCCGACACCGTGCGCGCGTCGGCGGCGCGGGCGCCGGTCGGAGGCGTGAACGTGATCCTCCCGTCCACAACCCACAGCCCGTCCCGGACCTCCTCGGGGCCGACCAGCACCGGGCCTGTGATCCTCAATGTCTCGGAAGCAGCCACCCCACCTGTGTAGCCGAAGAGCACCCGTCCGGACGAGAAGAGCACATGTCCGGACGAGGAGAACGGCGGCCTGCCGCGGGTATGCCGTGAGAGCGTGCGTGCCATGGGAGTCCTGGACACCGTGGGCGTCGCGGCCGCCGGCCTGCTGGCCGGAGCGGTGAACGCGGTGGCCGGCGGCGGGACCCTGATCGCCTTCCCGGCGCTGCTCGCCACCGGGATGCCCGCGCTCACCGCGAACGTCACCTGCTCGGTCGGGCTGGTCACCGGATACGCCGGTGGCGCGTTCGGCTACCGCCGGGAGCTGACCGGGCAGGCCGCCCGGCTGCGGGCGCTGGCCGGCCCGGCGCTGTTCGGCGGACTGGGCGGGGCGGTCGTGCTGCTGGCCGCCCCGGCGGACTCCTTCCGGGTGGTCGTTCCCTACCTGGTGCTGGTGGCCTGCCTGCTGCTCGCCGCCCAGCCGCGACTGGCCGCCATCGTGGCCCGGCGACGGGCCAGCGGGCAGGCAGTGGCCCGGCGACGGGCTGGTTGTGGGGTGGCTGTGACCTGGCCGACCCGGGCCGGGGTGTTCGTGGCCGGGGCCTACGGCTGCTATTTCGGCGCGGGCCTCGGCGTGCTGCTGCTCGGCGTCCTGGGCATCCTCATGCCGGACGACCTCCAGCGCACGAACGCGTCCAAGACCCTGCTGTCGTTCGGCGTCAACGCGGTGGGCATCGCCGTGTTCGTGGTGAGTGCGCGGGTTGCCTGGGGATTCGCCGTGGTCCTGCTGCTGGCCTCCGGCGCCGGTGGGGTGCTCGGCGCACGGGCCGCCCGGCTGCTGCCGGCCACCGCGCTGCGCACGACCGTGATCGCTCTCGGGGTGGTCGTCGCCGTCATCCTCATCGCCACCGGCTGACGGCCGGGCCGGATCTCACACCACCGGGGACAGGCCACCGTCGACGTTGAGCGCGGTCCCGGTCACGTAGGAGCTGCGCGGCGAGAGCAGGAAGGTCACGACGTCGGCGAACTCCGCCGCCCGGCCGACACGGCCCAGCGGTATCCGCGCGTCGCGCGCCATCCGTTCGTACAACGTCCGGACGGGGGTGTCGGTGGTGGCGGCCCGCCGTTCCCACTGGCCGCTTTCGACCAGGCCGACCAGCACCGCGTTGACCCGGATCCCGTACGGGCCCCATTCGCTGGCGAGCGCCTTGGTCAGCGCCAGCCCGGCGGCCCGGGACACCGAGGACGGCAGCGACGCCGCCGGCGGTGCCTTCGCCGCCGTCGCGAGCACGTTGACCACCGCCGCGGCGTCCGAGGCGCGCAGATGGCCGAGCACCAGACGGGACAGCCGGATCGCCGCGAACAGCTTCAGCTGCAGGTCGTCCTGCCACTGCTGGTCGGTGACGGAGGCCAGTTCCCCGCCCGCGGACCGGCCGGCGTTGTTGACGATCGCGTCCACCCGGCCCCACCGGCTGTGGGCCGCGGTGACGAAACGGTCCAGCGCGTCGACGTCGGTGACGTCCGCCGGTACGGCGAGGACGTCCCCGCCGGCGGCGCGCAGCTCGTCCACGGTGAGCTTTAGCCGGGCCTCGTCACGGGCACAGATCGCCACCCGCGCCCGCTCGGCGACGAGGGCACGCGCGACGGCCGCCCCCAGCCCGTCGGAGCCCCCGGTGACGAGAACGACCCGCCCGGCGAGCTGCAGATCCATGTGACCTCCGGGACCGGACGGGCTGGGCTGAACGGGTGCTGGCTGAATGTGGCCGGCGGGGTATGGGATGACTCGTGGCTGTGGTCTCACTCTACGACGTCCTCGGGGTGCCGCCGGCTGCCTCCCAGGAGCAGATCGTGGCCGCCTACCGGCGGGCGGCGCGGCGCACCCATCCGGACGCCGGTGGCAGCGAGCAGGCCTTCGAGCGGGTCAGCAGGGCGTACGAGGTGCTGGGCGATCCCGAACGGCGGCGTGACTACGACCGGCGCACGCACGCCCACCCCGTGCCCGGCCAGGCGGCCGGTGACGCACCGGGGCGGGCTGGACGGACGGAGTGGGCGCAACAAGGGGTTCGCCGTCGGTATCTGGCGATGATGGCCGTCTGCGTCACGCTGTTCGTACTCGCGGGCGGTGTGATCCGGCTGGTGTCGGTGCCCGCGGCGCTGGCGATGATGCTCGTCGCCGCACTCATCCCCCCGGTTGCCACCCTCATCGCCAACCGGTCCCGATGAGCGGTTACAGCAGAGAGCTCACGGTCACAGGCTGGGTGCGAGTTCCACCATGCGTTCCACGTCGGCGCGGTAGGACAGCAGACAGGGTATGGGGACGTCAAGCCGCTCACCCGTGCGGACGAGATCATCATAGATTTCGTAGAGGTCCACCGGGCCATACCGGCCGTGATTCACCGACATACGCTGGAGCAGCTCACCACGGAGCATGAGCCGGACCGCCGGGGTGACGGTGGACGGCGGCAGCAGGAACGGCCGCGCATCCTGCGCGGTACGCACGTCGGCCCCGCGCACCGCGCAGATCTGCATGGCCTCGCGGCCGGCGTGCAACGCGTCATAAACCGCCCGGTTGCTTCGGGTGAAAGGCTCGAAGCCGCGGGCGCGGGCGGCACCGCATATCCATGCGGCGGTGCTCGCGAAATGCACCCACAGCCAGTGTTCCATGTTGGGGTGGATTTCCGGCCGGAAACCGGCCTCGGCGAACAGTGCCACGAGACGGCCCAGGTTCTGCTCGGCGGTGTCGGTCGTCGGGCCGTACAGCGCGTGCCCGGACACGCTCGACCCGAGCATGATCCCGCCCTCGAGCGCACCGTCGAGGATGTTGTCGATGATGCCGCCGCCACCGCGTGGCGCGCCCAGCACGTACTGGTCCTTGCCCAGGTGGGCGTCTATGAGGTCAAGTCCGCACCAGTTGTTGTTCAGGAACAACACAGTGGCGGAACCGAGGTTGCGCGCCAGTTCCGGCAGGACATCCGGGGTCTGGGTGTGCCGGACGGCGAGCACGACCAGGTCGACGCCGTCCGTGGGACGCAACTCGGTGACAGCATGGGGGCGGAACCGCTCGACGACCTCTCGGCGGCGCCTGCCCCGTACGTCGAGAATCCGCAGGCCGATACCGTCGGACCAGTGGGCCAGCTGTTCTGGGCGGACCAGCACACTTACGTCATGCCCGGCCCGTGACAGCGCCCAGGCGTGCAGCGTTCCTATCGCTCCGCTGCCGAACACCACAATACGCATACCATCCAGTATCGATTACGGGCCGGGACGTTCGTCAGAGTCGACGGCCCGCACGAAACCGGTACAAGGGCCCGGTCGGCCGGCGGCCTTCCCGCGAAAGAAGGCCCGCCGAGCGACCGCGGCCTTCCCGCGGAAGGCCGTATGTCTTACCTCGATGTCACCGCGCTTTACCTCGATTTCACCGTTCAGGCCGGGGTGCCACGGCGGCGACGGCCGCGATGGCCGTCGAGGAGCGTTTTCCCGGGCCCTCTGGTGTGCGGCGCCGACGGCGGATGCGCCGTGGACGGGCCGGTCGTCGGGCCGGTCGAGGCTGTCGAGGCTGTCGAGGCCGGCGTGTCCCAGCGGCGGGACGCCCGGCGGCGGTGCGGCGCGACCGTGGTCAGCACCTCCGAGGGGTCGACGAAATAGCCCGACTCCTCGTCGAGTACCCAGGTGTACGCGACGGAGATGTCGAAGTAGAGGCCGACAAGCTGCAGCCCGCCCTGCTCCAGCGCCCCCCGGACGGCGGGATGGGCACGCAGGTGCTCCAACTGCTGGACGACGTTCGCCCGGCCCAGCTGCTCCAGCGGGGACAGCCCCTCCGTACCCGGCAGCGGCAGGCGCGCCAACGCCCCGCGGGCGTGGGTCAGCCACCCCGCCAGCGCGGAGTCCGGATCGTTGTCGAGGTCGCCCGAGAGCAGCGCCTGCATCGCGCCGCACCCGGAATGCCCGCACACCACGATCGAGGGAACCTTCAGGACGGTGACGGCGTAGTCCAGCGCGGCCGTTACGGACAGGTCGCTGCCCGGCGCGATGTGGGCGCCGCGCTCGGACGCGCCGGGCGGGACGAGGTTACCGACGTTACGGATGGTGAAGAGATCACCGGGGCCGCTGCTGGTGATGATGTTCGGAACCACCCGGGAGTCGGCACACGTCAGGAACAACGCGCTGGGGCGCTGCGCCTCGGCGAGCCCGCCGAGGGTGCCACGCAGCAGCGGGGCGGCCCGGCGGTGGAACTCGGCCACGCCGACGAGCATCGTGCTGACGGGATGCGCGTGACCGGCCGCGGGCCCGCGACCGGTCACACCTGTTCCGATTGACTGCCGAGAATCGGCCGTCGAGGAGTCGTCGGTCTGGTGATCGCTCTGGATGTCGGCGTCCCGCGGGCCGGCCTCCTGGGAGTCAGTGTGCGCGGCGGCCAGCTCCTGCCACTGCGACCAGGGTGCGAACCAGCGGGGCAGGTGCGGGACGACGGTGCGGCGCCGACCCGCCGGAGCGTCCTGGGCGGGCCGGAACCAGGCGTGGCCGATCTCGTCGACCGTCACGCTCCCCCCGGCCCGCTCGTGGTCGGTGCACCAGGTGTGCAGATGCTCGAATGCCGCGTGGTCGAGGTAGTCCACCACGAGCTCGATCAGCACGGGCGTGCCCCGGGGGATCCGGCCGAGGATCCGGGACAGCCGGGGCAGGGAGACGAAACTCAGGGTCCCCTCGACCTCCACCTGCCACAGCTCACCGGAGCGGACCAGGTGGATGCTGGACCACAGCACCCGGCGCAGGATCAGGCCGAGCGCGGTGACCAGACCGAGCGCGACGCCCTGCAGCAGGTCGAGAGCGACGACACCGACCAGTGTGACGACGTACACGGGCAGCTCGCCGTGCCGACGCACATGGCGCAGATGGGAGATGTCGACCAGCCGGATCCCCACGACCACCAGCAGCCCGGCCAGGGCGGCCAGGGGAATCCACTCGATCACCCCGCCGAGGAACACGGCGAACAGCAGCACCCACACACCGTGCAGGACCGCTGATGCCCGCGTCCTCGCCCCGGCGGCGACGTTGGTGGAACTACGGACGATGACACCGGTGACCGGCAGGCCGCCGGCGAGGCCGGAGAGGATGTTGGCCGATCCCTGGCCGAACAGCTCACGGTTGAGGCTGACCGGGCGCTGCCCGGGACGGCGCGCGCCGGGGAGCTTCTCCACCGCGACCGCCGACAGCAGGGATTCGACGCTCGCGACGACGGCGACGGTGAGGACACCGACTACGATCCCGCCCCAGGCGCCATCCGGGAACCCCGGCAGCGACAGCGAGCTGAGGATCGAGCCGGGTAGATCGACCCGGGGCAGGTCGAGGTGGAACGCGGCGGCGGCGGCGGTCCCGACGGTGACCGCGGCCAGCGGCGCGGGAATCGCCCGCACCTGCCTGGGCAGCACCTTGGCCAGCCGGGGCCACAGCAGGATGATCGCCATCGTCACGATACCGATCAGCGTCGCGGCGTTGTGGTTGTCGATGATCTGCCCGGGCAGCGTCGCGATGTTGTCCAGGGCATGGCTTTCCGGTTTACCGCCGAGCACGACGTGCAACTGCCCGAAGACGATGGTCAGCCCGATACCGCCGAGCATCCCGTGCACGATCGCGGGCGAGACGGCGACCGCCGCGCGGGCGACGCGGCTGACCGCGAACAGGATCTGCACCACGCCCGCGGCGGCGGTTATCGCGCAGGTGACCTGCCATCCGTAGCTGGACACCAGGCCCGCGACGATGACCGTCAGCCCTGCCGCGGGGCCGCTGACCTGCAACGGCGCGCCGCCGAGCACGCCGGCGACGACGCCGCCGACCACGGCGGCGATCAGTCCGGCGGCGACCGGCGCGCCCGAGGCGACCGCGATGCCCAGCGACAGCGGTATCGCGACCAGGAACACCACCAGCGACGCCTGCAGGTCGGGCCGGAAGGTACCGGGCACGAGCGGGCGCCGACGGGATCGGCCGCGGCCGGTGCCTTCCGGCGCGGCGGGCGGCGAATGGCTGTGCTGTGACGAGGATGATGCTGATGGTGATGACGGGACGTGTGGGACGGCCACGCGACGCTCCTCAGGGTCGGGTCAGCACCGGACAGAGCTGTCGCGATGGAGCGGCTCCGAAGGGGTCGCCAAAGACAGCCATACCCACGTCGAAGCCGGCCCGTGGGCGATGTCCGCCCGCATCCGACCGCCAGTCCGAGTCCTGTCAGTGATGGCCCTGCCACTGGCAGGGCCATCACTTGCAGTAACTAGTTGATGCATTCTGAAGAACGAAGGAGGGTCGCTCCGAGTTTCCGGCTGTGACGTTCACCTCAAAAGGTGTAAAACAGCCACCCCTCGGGCCTTGATCCAACTGTGCAGGCCCCAGGACCGCGGGCCCGGACGGGAGCCGCCCGGCACGGGCCCGNCCGCCCGCCGGAGTGGCGGCGTCGACCCCGACGACGAGGGAGACGGTGTAACCGTTGGTAACGTCACCGGTGACGGTGCCGAGCTGGCGCGCGCCCCCGTCGTCGCCGAAGACGTTGTCGCCGTCCAGGCTGACCCTCGAGATGTTCCGGGCCGAGGCCGCGTAGTCCTGCCGGGCGTAGACCGTGGCGCAGACGTCCTCGGGAAGGGCGACCTGCGAGGTGGTGATGGCGTTCGCGACGTCGGCGATGCTGGCCTCGTCGGGATAGACCTCGAAGTGGATGTGTGGCCGGCGGCCGGCGTAGCAGGCCGGGAAGATGCTGGTGAAGCGCACGCGCCCCGCGGAGTCGGCGATCTGGACGCCGCGCAGGTAGTTCTGGTCGGTGGCCCCTGCGGAATAGAGCGAGTAACGGCCCTCACGATCACAGTGCCAGACGTAGACGGCCGCGCCTGTGAAGGGGCTGCCACCTTTCGCCAGGTCCTGGATGACCAGTTCGAGCGTCATGGGGACACCCTCGGCGGTACCGCTGGCCCCGCCGAAGCTCGACCGGATGTCGCCGCGCACGATACCGCTGTCGTCCAGCACGTTCGGGCCGTTGGAGCCGTCACCCGGGTAGGGGCCGGCGGTCTCGTCCGGGATCTCACCCGACGCGGCGGCCACCGCCGCGGACGACGACGACGCGGACGACGACGATGACGACGAACCGCTGCCGCACGCCGCGAGGCCGGCCGCGGTGACGCCGAGGCCGAACAGCCGCAGCATCTGCCGGCGGCCCAGCAGGATCCCGATGTCGAAACCGAGGCCCTGGTCGACGATGTCCTCGTCCGGCCTGGCCACGGGCCGGCCCTCGTATGTCGCCATTCGTCGGCGTTGCTGTCCGTTCGGCATCACATGCTCCGATCATGGCTGTCCGTCTGGTCTGTCTGCCTCCTGCGGGTTCCACTGTGGACACGAACCAGAAGAACTGGCTGTGCCTGGACGAAGAACTGGCTGTGCCTGAGCTGAGCTGTGCCTGAGCCGAGCTGTCCATGCCCGGGCTGAGAATGCGCTGCGGAGCTGGCTGCGATACCTCGGAAGGGACCCCGCCGGGCGACCGTCGGCAGGTGCGTCAGCCGGGTGTGTCAGCCGTTGACGACCGCCTGCCGCTGGGCCACCGCCTGCCGGACGCCGGCCAGCGCGTCCGCGATGGTGTCCGGGTTGCTGCCGCCGCCCTGGGCGAGGTCGTCCTTGCCGCCGCCACCACCGCCGAGGATCTTCGCGGCGCCGCGGACGAGCTCCCCGGCCCGGATCCCGCGTTCCCGCGCCGGGGCGTTGGTGGCCGCCACGATGACCGGCCGTCCGCTGGCCACGGCCGCGACCGCGACGACGGCCGGGCGGTCCGCCGGCACCCGGCCACGGATGTCGATGGCGAGCTTGCGCAGGTCGTCCGCTGAGGTGCCGTCCGCGGCCCGGTGGGTGACCAGCGCGGTCCCGCCGACGTCCTCGGCCGCCCGGGCGAGGTCGCCCGCGATGGCCAGCACCTGCGCGGCCCGCAGCTTCTCCAGTTCCTTCTCGGCCTCCCGCAGCCGGCCGAGCACCTGGGACAGCCGCTCGGGCACGTCCGCCCGCGGGGCCTTGAGCACATCGGTGATCTGCGAGACGAGCACGGCCTCCCGGGCCAGGTAGCGGTAGGCGTCCAGGCCGACGAGGGCCTCCACCCGCCGCACCCCCGCCCCGACCGAGGCCTCCCCCAGCAGCTTGACCAGGCCGAGCTGGCCGGAGCGGCGGACGTGTGTGCCACCGCAGAGCTCGCGGGAGTAGTCCCCGATGGAGACGACCCGGACCCGGTCGCCGTACTTCTCGCCGAACATGGCGATCGCGCCGGTCCGGCGTGCCTGGTCGATGTCCATGACCTCGGCGCGGACGTCGAGGTCCTCGGTCAGCACCTGGTTGATGGTCTCCTCCACGTCGGCGAGCACCGAGGGCGGTACCGCCGCGGCGGCGGAGAAGTCGAAGCGGAACCGGCCGGGGGAGTTCTCCGAGCCGGCCTGCGCGGCGGTCGGGCCGAGCGCGTCCCGCAGGGCCTGGTGGGTGAGGTGGGTGGCGCTGTGGGAGCGCGAGATCGCCGCCCGCCGGGCCGGGTCGATCTCCGCCTGGACGTCCGCGCCGAGGGTGACTCCCCCCGTGCGCACCCGGCCACGGTGGACGATCAGCTCGGGCAGCGGCTTCTGCACGTCGAGGATCTCGATCTCGGTGCCGTCGGCGAGCCGGATGACGCCGGCGTCGGCGAGCTGCCCACCGCCTTCGGCGTAGAACGGCGTCCGGTCGAGCACGATCTCGACGTCGTCACCCTGCGCGGCATCCCGGGCCGCCGCGCCGCCGACCAGCAGCCCCCGCACGCGCGCCTCCTCGGCGCCGCTGCCGTATCCGGTGAACACCGACGGGCCGGCCGCCGCCAGCACGTCCCGGTACGCCGAGGTGTCGACGTGGCCGGTCTTCTTCGCGCGGGCGTCGGCCTTGGCGCGCTGCCGCTGCTCGGTCATGAGCCGGCGGAAGCCCTCCTCGTCGACGGTCAGGCCCGTCTCGGCCGCCATCTCCAGGGTGAGGTCGACTGGGAAGCCGTAGGTGTCGTGCAGCTGGAACACCCGCTCGCCGGGGATGACGCTCCCGCCGGCCTTCTTCGTCTCGCTCGCGGCCAGGTCGAAGATGGACGTGCCGGTGCGCAGCGTCTGGAGGAAGGCCGCCTCCTCGGCGGTGGCGACCGAGTCGATCCGGACGCGGTCGGTGACAAGCTCCGGATACTGCGGGCCCATCGCCTCGATGGTGGCGTCGACCATCTCGTGCATGGTCGCGTCATGGGCGCCGAGCAGGCGCATGTTGCGGATCGCGCGGCGCATCATCCGGCGCAGCACGTAGCCGCGCCCCTCGTTGCCGGGCAGCACCCCGTCACCGATGAGCATCACCGAGGTGCGCACGTGGTCGGCGACCACCCGCAGGGACACGTCCGAACGGTGCTCGGCGCCGTAGCGGGCGCCGGTCAGTGCGGACGCCCGGTCGAGGATCACCCGTGAGGTGTCGATCTCGTAGAGGTTGTCGACGCCCTGCAGGATGGTCGCGAGCCGCTCGAGTCCGAGGCCGGTGTCGATGTTCCTTGAGGGCAGGTCACCGAGGATCGGGTAGTCCTTCTTCGAGGATCCCTCACCGCGGACGTACTGCATGAAGACGAGGTTCCAGATCTCCAGGTACCGCTCGCCGTTGACGGCGGGGCCGCCTTCGGCGCCGAACTCCGGCCCGCGGTCGTAGTTGATCTCCGAGCAGGGCCCGCACGGGCCCGGCACGCCCATCGACCAGAAGTTGTCCTCCATGCCGAGCCGCTGGATGCGGTCGGTGGGCACGCCGACCTTGGAGTGCCAGATGTCGGCCGCCTCGTCGTCGTCGAGGTACACCGTCACCCACAGCCGGTCCTCGGCCAGACCGTAGCCGCCATCGGCCACCGGGGCGGTCAGCAGCTCCCAGGCCAGCGGGATCACGGTCTCCTTGAAGTAGTCCCCGAAGGAGAAGTTCCCGCACATCTGGAAGAAGGAGCCGTGCCGGGTGGTACGGCCGACCTCCTCGATGTCGGTGGTCCGCACACATTTCTGGACGCTGGCGGCGCGGCTGTACGGCGGGGCGACCTCACCGAGGAAGTACGGCTTGAACGGGACCATCCCGGCGTTGACGAGCAACAGGGTGGGGTCGTCCGCGATGAGGGATGCCGACGGGACGACCGTGTGGCCCCGGTCGGCAAAATAGCGCAGCCAGCGGCTCGCGATCTCAGCGGACTTCATTCCGACCTTCCTGCCCGGCGAACGACGCGCCATCGACGTTCCATCGGCGCGCGATGCGGATGCCGGGCGTGCCCGGCCAAACGCCGATGGCCCATCGTAGCCAGTCGAGCGGACAGGACACGATCGTCGGGCCGCCCGGCACACCGCGTGCGCCGGGCGGCCCCGCCCCGCTTCAGAGCTCGTCAGGCGTCGNGGCGGCGACGGGCCGCGACCCGCAGGATCACACCGCCGCCGACAAGCGCCGCGGCGATCGCCGACATCGCGCCGGTCTCCGCGCCGGTGAAGGGCAGCCCACCGGTGCTGGGATACTCCTGGCCGGCCGGGCGGACCGGCTCCTGGCCGACGACCGCCGGGCCATCGCCCCCGGGCACGGGGGGCAGCACCACCGGGACGCCCACGCCACCGCCACCAGGCGCGGGCTCTTCCGTGTCGTCGCCACCGCTGTCACCACCGCCACCACCGATACCACCGATACCACCGATACCGAAAGCGACGCCGACACTACCGGCACCGCCGTCGGGGCTGCCCCAGCCGCCGACGGCCACCCCGACCCGCGGGTCACCGCCGTTCCCACCAGCGGATGGAGCCCCGCCGGCGGAAGGAGCGGCGGACGGGTCGGTCACGGTCACGGTCGCGGTCACCGTGCGCTGCGGCAGCCCGTCGAGCGCCGTTCCGCCGACCTCGGCCACGGCGTCTGGCAGCCCCGCCGGCAGCCCCTCCGGTAGCCCGAGGCCGGGATCAGCCGCGGATGGACCGGTGCCGGTGATGACGTAGTCGCCGGGTGCGGTGAAGGCCGGCGGCCGCAGGCTGAAGCTGCCCTGGTCGTCGACTGTTGCCGTACCGACCGTGTTGTTGTTGACCCGTATGGTGATGGTGCCGCCCGGGGCGAAACCACCGCCGCCGAAGAGCACCGACTCGCCAACTGACACCGATCGCGCGCTGACCGTGGCGGCACCGAGCGGGCCGGGGCGATCAGGATGATCGGGATGGTCGACGGACGGGCCGGCGTGTGTGGCGGCCGCCGGATCCACCG
>NZ_JWIO01000002.1:218615-249132 GCF_001017755.1 Protofrankia coriariae | reverse complement strand
GGCGGCCGCCGGATCCACCGCCGTACCCAGTGCCAGTCCGCCCCCCACGAGCAGCGCGACTGCGAATGTGCGAAACCTCATGGAAGCACTCCCCCTGCCCGGATTCCGGACAAGCTTGTTGACGCATGAATACGAAGAGTATATGTACCATTGCTCTCCGTGTCCACAACATTGGGCGTCCAGTCGGTTTCGCCCGGTGGGCGACGTCCTGGCCCGTCCTGTCACTGGCCGCGCTTACGCCGGTGGGAGCCGGCCGGCCGCGCGTTGAGCGTCAACGGTGTCGTCGCGTCGTCTGCCCGACTGTCGGTCAGCCTGTCGGTCAACCTGCCGGTCAGGGTGTCGGCCAGGCTGTCGTCGGTCAGGTCCGCCGGGCGTTCGGTGGTCAGCTCGGTGCCGGCTGCGACCGCGGTCGTGCCACCGGCCCGACGGTGCTGGTCTCGGTGCTGGTCTCGAAGCTGGTCACGGTCGCCGCGCGCGTTCGCCGTGGCGCTGTCGCGGCCACCGACGGGATGGTCGTACGGTTGATGCTGTGCCGCGATCCTCAGTTCGGTCTGCGGACGATCGGTCCTTGGGCGGCCACCCCCCGGACGATCGGAGCGGGCCGCGGCCGGGATGAGCACCGGATGATCCGCGAAGGCCCGGGGCGGGTCGGCCGGGGCGTAACCGCCGTAGGCGTGATAGCCGTCGTAGGCGGCGTCCGGCCCCTTGACCGGGACCATGGCGAGAACGGCGCCCAGGATGCGGGCGTCGACCAGCCGCAGCGCGTCCGCGGCCCTGGCCACCTGCTCGCGCCGGGTCCGGCTGGCCCGCACGATCAGCACGGTGCCGTCGGCCTGGGCGGCGAGCACGGCCGCGTCGGTCACCGGGAGCAGCGGTGGCGCGTCGATCAGGACGAAGTCGAAACGGGCGGACAGCTCGCCGAGCAGGTCACTCATCCCCCGGGATCCGAGCAGTTCGCTGGGATTCGGCGGCAGCGGTCCGCTGGGCAGCACGTGCAGCCGGCCGTCGACGTCGCCCCAGGGCAGCAGCACGTCGTCGAGGCCGGCGGTGCCGATCAGCACGGAGGTCAGGCCGGCCGCCGTCTCTATCCCGAGATAGTCGCCAAAGGACGGCCTGCGCAGGTCGCCCTCGACCAGCGCCACCCGGGCGCCGGTCTGCGCGAGGGTGACGGCCAGGCGGCAGATCGTCGTCGTCTTGCCCTCGTCGGGCATCGAGCTGGAGACCAGGATGGTGCGTGGCGGGGCGTCCACGTCGACGAAGCGCAGGTTGGTCCGCAGCTGCCGGAACGCCTCGGCGTTCGCCGAGTGCCCGCCCTCCGGCACGATCAGGGGGGACTGGGCGCCGGTCGCGTCGAAGGCGATCGTGCCCAGGGTCGCCAGCCCGCTCGCCGCGGTGACGTCGGCGGCCGTGGTGACCCTGGTGTCGAACCGGTGCCGGACCACCGCCGCGGCGACGCTGGCGAGCAGGCCGGCCAGCACGCCGAACGCGACAGCCCGCACGGGCTGCGGCGATATCGGCCTGGTCGGCGTCTTCGCCTTCTCCCACACGCTCACCCGGACCAGCGGCGCCTTGTCCGGGGACGGGCTCTCGATCTGCGCGATGGCCTGGGAGAAGACCTCACCGACCGTGTCGGCGATCAGCTGGGCGCGGTGGGGGTCGGTGTCGGTGACCACGGCACGCAGCAGGACGGTCTCGGGGACGGTCTGCGCCTGGATACGGCCGCGCAGCCGCTGCGGGCTCTCGTCGAGGTGCAGCTTGTCGACGACGGCCGCGGCGACCCGGTCGCTGGCCACCAGATCGGCGTAGGACTTGACCCGCTGCTGGGACAGCAGGCCGCCCTGGTAGGCCGCCGCGGCGCTGTCGGTCGTGTCCGACGACGAGACGACCATGGTCGTTACAGCGGCGAAGGTCGGCGTCTGACGCCACGAGACAGCCGCCGCGAACAGGCCACCGAGCAGGACGCAGATCACGATGAGCGGCCAGCCCCGGCGCAGCGCTCTGACGTACTCCCGAAGTTCCACCAGCGGACCAACCCTCCCCCGGAGATGTACTCCGGTAACCATATCAACACTCTGAGCAACCAACATACTCGATGTACATCTGTACAGTCACCATCCGTAGTTATTACTCTATGGAGCCATGCATGAACAGAAGGCTGTTGGCGAATCGGCGCCCGCACCGGTGACATCGGGCGGCCGGCTGCTGCGGGGCGGGCTACGCCGGCACGTCGGACTGCAGATCGGACTCGACGCCGCCTGCCTGGTGACCGGGTTCGGCGCCGCCTACCTCGCCCGCTTCAGCGCGTCCCCGTTGACCAACGGCGAATTCTGGATGATCACAACGGTCGCGGTCTGCCTGCTGTACTTCGTCGGCACGGCTGGACACCTCTATCTGGGCCGCTACCGTTTCGGCGGCTTCGACGAGGTGCTGGCGCTGGTCTGCGCGGTCGCGTCGACGACGGTCGGAGCCGTCGTCGTCGACGTCGCCCTCGGCCGTTCCGAGCGGATGCCGGCCGAGATCCTCCCGCTGGCGGGCGCGGCCGGGCTCGTCCTGATGTTCGGCGTCCGCTACCTGTGGCGGCTGGCCGGGGAGCGCCGCCGCCGACGGCAACGGGCCGGCAGCGAGCCGATCATCGTCTTCGGCGCGGGTGAGGGCGCCGACCGGGTGTTGGCGTCGATGTCGGGCAGCCCGGACAGCCCCTACACGCCGGTGGCCCTGCTCGACGACGATCCGGGCACCTGGAACCTGGCGCTCGGCGGCGTGCGGGTACGCGGTGGGCGCGGGGCCATCGCCACGGTCGCCCGCCAGACCGGCGCCCGCACCCTGCTGGTGGCCATCCCCAGCGCCGACGCCGCGCTGTTACGGGAGATCACCACCCTCGCCGAGGACGCCGGCCTCACCGTCAAGGTGCTCCCCCGCGTCGCGGACCTCATCGACGGGCGGGTCGGCGTCCACGACATCCGTGACCTCGACATCACCGACCTGCTGGGACGCTGCCAGATCCAGACCGACGTCGCCTCCGTGGCCGGCTACGTCACCGGCCGGCGGGTGCTCGTCACCGGGGCCGGCGGCTCGATCGGCTCGCAGCTGTGCCGGCAGCTGTACCCCTACCGCCCCCAGGAACTGGTCATGCTGGACCGGGACGAGTCCGCGCTGCGGGCGGTCCAGATATCCATCCACGGCCGGGCGGCCGCCGACGACGAGACGGTGGTGCTGTGCGACATCCGCGACGTCGAGGCCGTCAACGCCGTGTTCGCCCGGTACCGGCCGCAGGTGGTCTTCCACGCCGCCGCGCTGAAGCACCTGCCCCTGCTGGAACGCTTCCCCGGCGAGTCGGTGAAGACCAACGTGTGGGGGACGATGACCGTCCTGGACGCCGCCGTGTCGGTGGGCGTCGAACGGTTCGTCAACATCTCGACGGACAAGGCCGCGAACCCGACCAGCGTCCTGGGCTACTCCAAGCGGATCACCGAACGGCTGACCGCCGGGGTGTCCGCGCACGCCCGCGACGGGGTCTTCGTCAGCGTGCGGTTCGGCAACGTCCTGGGCAGCCAGGGCTCCGTGCTGCGGGTGTTCGCCAGCCAGCTGGCCGCGGGCGGGCCGCTGACGGTCACACACCCGGACGTCACCCGCTACTTCATGACCGTCGAGGAGGCGGTGGAGCTCGTCGTCCAGGCCGGCGCCCTGGGCGGCAACGGGGACGTCCTCATCCTCGACATGGGCCGGCCGGTACGGATCGCCGACGTCGCCAGCCGGCTGGCCGGCCNNNNCCAGCCGGCTGGCCGGCCGCGGCCCACGGCCGGTCGAGGTGGTCTACACCGGGCTCGGCCCCGGGGAGAAGCTGCACGAGGACCTCTTCGACGACAACGAGCGCGACATCCGCCGTCACCATCCCCTGATCTCGTACGTGTCCGCGCCGGCGATCGACCGGCAGCAGGTCCTCGCGCTCGCGCCCTGGGGGGATCCCGGGGCGCTGCGCACGACACTGCGCCAGCTGGCGAGGCCGCACCCGGCCCTGCCACACCCCGCCGAGCCGCATCCGCTGGAAACCCGGCCGCGCGCGGCGGAGACACCGAGCGTGGTCGGCAACGACCGGTGACCGATGCCTGCCGGCGCGCGCCGGCCGGGTGGGCGGATGAGGCGTTCGCCACTCGTGGGGGTATTCCAGTGGTTATGGTCATCGCGTGGATCGCTGGTTCAATCTCGTCGGCGCCGACAACGTCCGGGATCTCGGCGGACTACCGACCAGGGACGGAGCGTCGACCCGGCCGGGGCAACTGCTGCGCGGCGACACCGTCCAGGAGCTGACCAAGGGCGATGTTGTTACGTTACGTAACGACTATGGTCTGCGCACGGTCATCGATCTGCGCGCCGAAGCGGAGATCGCCCGGGAGGGCCGCGGCCCGCTGGCGGCCGAGGCTGTCGCCTACCACAACCTGTCGTTCCTCCCCGGCGAGTTCGTGATGGCCGACGACCCGCGCTACCCCCTCATCGTCGCCGACCGCGCCTCGCAGGACCGGGTCGAGCACTACCTCGACTACCTGCGCGGGGCACCGGACGCGGTCGCCGGTGCCCTGCGGCTGCTCGCGGACCCCGGCCGCCTGCCGGCGCTGTTCCACTGCGCCGCGGGCAAGGACCGCACGGGCGTGCTGGCCGCCGTCGTGCTCGACATCGCCGGGGTCGAACGGGACGCGGTCATCGCCGACTACGTGGCGAGCAACGAGCGGATCGACCGGGTGGACCGCCGGCTGGCCAGGCGTCCCACCTACGACCGGGCCCGCAGCAGCGCCAGGACGGACGGCATGAGCTGCCGGCCGGAGGTCATCAGCCGCTTCCTCACCACGCTCGACGACACCTGGGGCGGCGCGGCCGGGTGGGCCCGGCACGCCGGCGTGCCCGACCACGCGCTCCGCTCGTTGCGGGCCAACCTGACCGACTGAGCAGGGTGGCGGACATCCCATGCGAACTGCTGGCACCAACTGGTGTTACCGGGTCCATACAGCTGACTGGACCACCCAGCACAATGGGGTGGTGGACGCGACACCGCCTCGTCGGCACCGCCGACCCGACCAGCCCTGGCCGGTACACGGTGTCTCCCGGCGGCAGCCGTCCCGCGGCGCCCCACAGATGCTGGTCCTGTTCGTGGCCGCGACCTGCCTGAGCACGGTCCTCACCGGCTGCGGGGAGGGTATTTCCCGATCCGCGTCGAAAGTTCCGCGTGACCTGATCCCCCTCTTCCAGAATGCCGCGGCGGTCTACGGTGTCCTCACCGCGGCCCAGCTCGCGGCCCAGGCCCGGGTGGAGAGCAAGTTCAACCGCGACGCGGTGTCCCGTGCGGGTGCCCGCGGCATGATGCAGTTCCTGCCCGGCACCTGGGAACAGTTCGGTGTCGACGGCAATGCCGACGGCGCGGTCGACCCGCTGGATCCGGCGGACGCCATCCTCTCCGCCGCGCGTTACGACGCCCACCTGGCCCAACTCGTCCAGAAACTGCCCGGTGACCGTGTCTCGCTGATCCTGGCCGCCTATAATGCGGGGCCCGCGGCTGTCCGCGATGCCGGCGGAGTTCCCGATTTCGCCGAGACGCGGGCATATGTCGCGAACGTCCACAACTGGACCAGCCGATTCAACAACCAACTCTAGACACCTGCCGGCGGCTTCGCCCCCGCACCGTCCGAAGCCCCGGAAAAATCGATGGAGAAAACAATGACCGACAATGGTGGGCGGTGACACGGCCGCTGCCGGACGCCGACGCCGCCCCGCCGCCCGCCGTCGACTCGGCACCCGCCGCGAACCCGGCGGCCACTGTCGACCCGGCGGTCGAGGACGTCATCCGGCGGATCGAGCGGTCCAGCGGCATGCTCGCCAGCCGCGCGGTGGCCCGCATGCACGAGGTCCTGCCCTGGTTCACGCCCATGTCGGCCCGGCACCGGGCCGACATCCAGTTGGTGGTGCAGGCCGGGATCTCCTCGTTCGTGGAGTGGTGCCGGCGTCCCCAGCACGCCCGGGAGCTGTCCGGGGACGTGTTCCGAGTCGCTCCCCGTGACCTCGTCCGAGCCGTCACCTTCCGCCGCCTGGTCGAACTGGTACGGGTGGCGGTCGAGGCGATCGAGGCCGAGGTGCCCGCCCTGGCCGGCCCCGACCACGAGCAGCGGCTGCTCGCCGACGTGCTGCGCTACTCCCGTGACATCGCCTTCGCCGGCGCGGTCGTCTACGCCCGCGCTGCCGAGGAGCGGGGCGCGTGGGACGCCCGGCTGGAGGCGCTCGTCGTGGACCACGTCGTGCGCGGCGAGGTGGAGCGGGCGCTGCCGTCACGCGCGGCGGCGCTGGGCTGGCGCAATCCGCCGGCCGTCGCGGTGATCGTCGGGGACACCCCGGACCACTCCCCCGAGGTGGTCGTCGACCAGGTCCACCGCCTCGGACGCGGGGCCGGTCTGGAGGTGCTCACCGGCGTCCACCACGAACGGCTGGTCGTCATCGTCGGTGGGGACTTCGTGGCCGGGTCCGCGCGGCGGCCGGCCCGGCCCGGTGGCGTCGGGTGCGGACGTGCCCTGCTCGACGCCGTCGACGCCCTGTTGCCGGCCTACGGGCCCGGGCCGGTCGTCATCGGCCCGGTCGCCGCCGACCTGGCCACGGCCGCCTCCTCGGCGCACGCGGCGCTGGCCGCGGCCGACGTGGTCACGGCGTGGCCGGCCGCCCCGCGCCCGGTGACCGCGCAGGCGCTCCTGCCGGAACGAGCGCTCGCTGGCGACACCGGGGCCCGCCGAGCACTGATCGAGGACGTGTACACGCCGCTGCGGGAGGCGGGGGCACCGCTGCTGGCGACGGTGGGTGCCTACCTCGACTTCGGTGCCTCGCTGGAGGCCACGGCCCGCGCCCTGTACCTGCATCCCAACACGGTCCGTTACCGACTTCGCAAGGCAGCCGACGCGTGCGGGCTCGACCCGACGGACCACCGGGAACGGTTCACCCTGCACGTGGCGCTCATCCTGGGCCGGCTCGCCACGGTGTGACCGCCGGCGGGCCGGTCGATCAGGCGATCGGCCGGCCCGCCGGCCCGCCGGCCGCGGCCGTGATCGTCAGCTGTTCGCTGCCGTGACCGACCATGTTCGGTTCGGCGTTCGGTTCGGCGTTCGGCACGGCGTTCAGCGCGGACTCACCGACGCCTGATCCGACGGGGCACGTTGCCATCACTTGTCGCCCCTGTCACCGAATTCCCCACCGGCCTGGCGATGGGCAATAAAGATATGGGACGACCGAATCACTTTGTAGAGATCCCACAATGAGCCGACGGCACAACGGTGAGTGCCCGCCAGCGACAGCCGGTGGGCGGGAAGGGTTAGGTGGTCCGGTGCTCGCTATCCTCGCCCCAGGTCAAGGTGCCCAGACTCCCGGTCAGCTGAAACCCTGGCTTGAGATCGGCGGTGTCGAGCCCCGGTTGCGATGGTGGTCGGCGGCCGTCGGAATCGACCTTGTGGACGTCGGCCGTGACGGCTCCGCGGAGACGATCCGCGACACCGCCGTCGCGCAGCCGTTGATCGTCGCGACCGGTCTTGTCGCCGCCGAACAACTTTCCCTTCCCCGGACGGGGAATCTTCTTGTCGCCGGGCACAGTGTGGGGGAAATCACCGCTTCTGTCCTGGCCGGTGCTCTGGACGCTGAAAGCGCGCTGCTCTTCGTCGCATTGCGCGGCCGTGCCATGGCCGAGGCCGCGGGGCGCGTCCCCACCGGTATGACGGCGGTCGTCGGCGGCGATCCGGACGAGGTCACCGAGCATCTGCGCCGGCTGGACCTGACCGCGGCGAACCGCAACGGCGCCGGGCAGATCGTCGCGGCCGGCTCCCTCGAGGCGCTGGCCCGCCTCGCCGAGGAGCCGCCGCCGCGCGCCCGGCTGCGCCCACTGTCCGTAGCCGGCGCCTTCCACACCCACTTCATGCAGCCCGCCAGCGACCAGCTCGCCGGGGTCGCCCCCGGACTGCGCCCGCGTACGCCTGTCGTGGCCCAGCTGTCCAACGCCGATGGTAATGTCATCGACAACGGTCCCGAGCTGGTCCAGCACCTTGTCGATCAGGTCGCCGCACCGGTGCGGTGGGACCTGTGCCTGGCCCGTATGCGTGATCTCGGGGTGACCGCCATCGTGGAACTACCACCCGCCGGGACGCTGGCAGGCATAGCCAAAAGGGAGCTCACCGGCGTGCAGATCCTTGCTGTGAAGACACCTGACGACCTGCCCGCGGCCCGTGAGCTGATCGCCCGCCACACGGACGCGCCGAGCGGCGGCGATCCGGATGGCGGCGGCGATCCGGCGGCGGCATCCTCCACCGCAGCCGGGCTCGTGGGAGCAACGCGGTGAACGGCTCCCGGCTGATGGGGATCGGCACCTACCGTCCCGCCCGCCTGGTGACCAACGACGACCTGGCCAAGCGGGTCGCGACGTCCGACGAATGGGTTCGCTCGCGGACCGGCATCGCCACCCGCCGGATCGCCGACACCGACGAGACCATCGTCGCGATGGGATCCATGGCCGCGGAGAAGGCGCTCGCCGCGGCCGGCATCGACGCCGCCGAGCTCGACATGGTGCTGCTGGCGACCTGCACGAACCCGTCCCAGATCCCGGGCTCCGGGCCGCAGATCGCGCACCGGCTGGGCGCCGTGCGCGCCGGCGCGCTCGACATCAACGCCGGCTGTGCCGGGTTCGCGTACGCCCTGTCGGTGGCTTCGGACATGGTCCGGGTGGGAAGCGCCCGACACGTTCTGGTGGTGGCGGCCGAGCGGCTGTCGGACTACACCGACTGGGATGACCGCTCCACCTGCATCCTGCTCGCCGACGGCGCCGGAGCCGCGGTGGTCGGGCCCGCCCCGACCCGCGAGATCGGCCCGGCGGTCTGGGGCCACGACGGCGGGAAGGCCGGCGCCATCCGGGTGCCCGGATACGGCGACAACCTCTTCCGCATGGAAGGCCAGACGGTGTTCCGGTGGGCCATCACCCTGACCCCGACGGTCCGACGCGCCTGCGAGCTCGCCGGTGTCGCGCCGTCCGAGCTCGCCGGTGTCATCCCGCACCAGGCCAACCTGCGGATAATCGACGCGCTGGTGGCCGGCATCGGCGCCACGAACGCCGTGGTCGCCCGGGACGTGGTCGAATCCGGCAACACCTCGGCCGCCAGTATCCCGCTGGCATTCAGCCGGATTCTCGACGGCGGCCAGCTGCGGCCGGGCGACCCCGTCCTGCTCTTCGGCTTCGGCGCCGGCCTGACCTACTGTGGTCAGGTCGTGCGTTGCCCATAGGATTCATCTCATCGGCCGAGGACGACACGAGCCTGGTTGTTCGCGTCTTCCGGCGGTCTTTGTCAAAACCAGTTGGAACCAGTTTGGCCGATGGTGGCACGGGCAAATCCGCCCGTGTTGTCCGTGACGTCACGGAGGAACAGGAGGAATAATGTCGCAGTCTGACATCCTGGAGGGTCTCGCCGCGATTCTTGAGGAGGTCGCCGGAGTCGACCCGGCCGACGTCACCGCGGACAAGACGTTCATCGACGACCTGGACGTCGACTCGCTGTCCATGGTCGAGGTCGTCGTCGCCGCCGAGGAGAAGTTCGACGTCAAGATTCCTGACGAGGACGTCAAGAGCCTCAAGACCGTCGGCGACGCGGTGTCCTACATCCAGCGGGCGGGTGTCGCCGCGTGACCGCCACCCCCAGGCAGGTCGTCGTCACCGGCCTCGGGGCAACCACCCCTCTCGGCGGCGACGTCGCCTCCACGTGGGAGGGTCTGCTCGCGGGCCGTTCCGGTGTGCGTCGGCTGACCGACGAGTGGGTCGAGCAGCTTCCGGTTCACATCGCCGCGCCCGTCGCGGTGGAACCCCCGCTGGAGCGGCTGGAGGCACGCACCCTCGACCGCGTGCAGCAGCTGGCTCTGGTGGCCGCCCGGGAGGCGTGGGCCGACGCCGGGACGCCCGAGGTCGACCCCGAACGGCTCGCCGCGGTGGTCGGCTCCGGCATCGGCGGGGTGCTGACCCTGCTCAACCAGTACGACATACTGCGCGAGCGGGGCCCGCGCCGGGTCTCCCCACATGTGGTGCCGATGCTCATGCCCAACGGTCCGGCCGCGACCGTGGGGCTGGCCTTCACCGCCCGGGCCGGGGTGCACGCCCCGGTCAGCGCGTGCGCGTCGGGCGCGGAGGCCATCGGCTACGCCCTGGACATGATCCGGGCCGGCCGGGCGGACGTGGCCATCACCGGCGGGTCGGAGGCGGCGATCCACCCGCTGCCGCTCGCCGGATTCGCCCAGATGCAGGCCCTGTCCCGGCGTAACGACGCCCCGCAGGCGGCATCCCGGCCGTTCGACAAGGGACGCGACGGGTTCATCCTCGGGGAGGGCGCCGGCGCCCTCGTCCTGGAGTCCGCCGAGCACGCCGCAGCCCGCGGCGCGCGGGTGTACGCCACCCTGGCCGGGTCCGGGACCAGCGCAGACGCCTACCACGTGACCGCCCCCGAGCCCAGCGGCGCCGGCGCCGCCCGGGCCGTGCGTGCAGCGCTGCGCTCCGGGGGGCTGACCGCGGCCGACCTCGTGCACATCAACGCCCACGGCACCTCCACACCCATCGGGGACGTCGCCGAGGCCCACGCGCTGCGGGCCGCGCTCGGGGATGCCCTGGACAGGGTGGCGGTGACCTCCACCAAGTCCATGACCGGGCATCTGCTCGGGGCGGCCGGGGCCGTCGAGGCGGTGATAGCCGTCCTCACCCTGCGGGACAAGGTCGTGCCGGCCACCCGTAACCTCGACGCCCTCGACGACGAGATCGACCTCGACGTGGTGTCCATCGACAACCGTTCCATCCCCGGGGGCGCGGTCCTGTCGAACTCGTTCGGTTTCGGCGGGCACGACGTCTGTCTCGCCTTCACTCCCTGAGCACGCTCCCTGATCGCACCTCCTGAGCGACCGCCGGGCCACCCCCGGCGGCCTGCCGGCACCCTGACGGGAACAACGCGTCCCACCGCTGGTTCCCGGACCCGGCATCCATCCCGCCGGTGATTCCGTCCAGCCAGTTCGTGTCCTGTTCAGCCAGTTCGTTCAGCCGGATATTCATGGCGAACACCCGGTACCGACCGTCGCATCCGGCCGACGTGCGGTCGGTGGCCGGGTGCTTCCGTGTGCAGGTGTCCGGTTCTCTCGGTTCCAGATTTTCTGCTCTGATTTCTTTACCCACTTTTTTCCATACCTGCTTTTCTCATGCCCACAACCAGCGGATCATATGGCCCGACCGCTGTCCACAGACATAAACAACGGGAAATTACGGGTGACTGCGACAGAAAACCGTGAGGACCCGTCCGGTCGCAAACGGGAACGATGATCCGATGAGCCCGCGGGCCACGGCACGGCCCCGGCCCGCGGGCGCTCGCCTGCTCTCGTCACTGACCCAGGGATCCCAAGGAGATAAACGGTGAGTCTCTCCACGCTCGAACGCACCGACCCGCGTGCTCCGTCGGCCCGGCTGGCCCAGTTCTTCGACCCCGACACCTTCGAGCCCTTCACCACCACAGACACCTCCGGCGTGCTGGCGGGAACGGGCACCGTCGAGGGCAGCCCGGTGGTGGCCTTCGCCACCGACGCGGCCATCCAGGGCGGAGCGATGGGACGCGAGGGCTGCACGCGGATCGTCGACGCCATCGAGGCGGCGGNGCGGCCCGCCTGCGCCGCCCGGTGGTCGGGATCTGGCATTCCGGCGGGGCCCGGCTGCGGGAGGGAGTGGCCTCCCTCGACGGGGTCGGCCGGGTGTTCGCGGCCACGGTCCGCAACTCCGGGCGCATCCCCCAGATCTCCCTGGTGCTCGGCGCCGCCGCCGGCGGTGCCGCCTACGGCCCCGCGCTGACCGACATCGTCGTGATGGGCCCGGCCGCCAAGGTCTTCGTCACCGGCCCCGACGTCGTACGGACGGTGACCGGTGAGGACTGCACCGCCGACAGCCTGGGCGGGCCCGACGTGCACGCGCGCCGCAGCGGGGTCGTCGCCGTCACCTGCGACTCCGACGAGGCCGCCGTCGCCCGGACCCGCCAGTTGTGCGTGCTGCTCGGCGAGCAGGGCGGCATCGGCACGGTCCAGGCCCGCGAACTCGGTGACCTGCTGCCGGAGTCCCCGCGCCGCGCCTACGACGTACGCCCGCTGGTGGCGGGCATCCTCGACGACGACGTGGTCGAACTGCACCCCCGCTGGGCGCCGAACATCGTCACCGCTCTGGGCCGGCTCGGCGGCCGGACGGTGGGTGTGGTGGCCAACAACCCGCTGCGCCGCGGCGGCTGCCTGGACGCCACGTCCGCGGAGAAGGCGTCCCGCTTCGTGCGGATGTGCGACTCCTTCGGCGTGCCGCTGGTCGTCCTGGTCGACGTCCCCGGCTACCTGCCCGGTGTGGGCCAGGAATGGGAGGGCGTGGTCCGGCGCGGCGCGAAGCTGCTGTACGCGTTCGCCGAGTGCACCGTGCCCCGAGTCACCGTTGTCACCCGCAAGGCCTACGGTGGCGCCTACGTCGCCATGAACTCGCACAGCCTGGGCGCGACGGCCGTGTTCGCCTGGCCGACCGCGGAGGTGGCGGTGATGGGCGCCGAGGCCGCCGTCGGGATCCTCCACCGGCGCGAGCTGGCCGAGGTCCCGACCCAGCGCCGTCCGGAGGTGGTCGCCGAGCTTGCCGCCGAGCACGTGCGCGCGGTCGGCGGGATCGACCGTGCGGTGGAGCTGGGCGTCGTGGACGCCGTGGTCACCCCGGCGGCCACCAGGGCGGCGATCGCCCAGGCCATCGCCGCCGCCCCGGCGGGTGCCGCGGGCCACGGCAACATCCCGCTGTAGCGATGGTCACTGCTGCGCCCGTTGTCCCGGCTTCGCCCGCGGGACGGCGGGCGCGGCGTCCAACGCCCCTCGGATGACGTCCGCGACCTGGTCAGCCTCCAGCAGGAACGCGTCGTGCCCGTACAGCGACCGGATCACCGCGAGCCGGCCGGCCAGGGCGGGTACCCGTGCCGTCTCGGCGATCTCACGCTGGAGGTACAGCGGGTAGAGCCGGTCGGAGTCGACGCCGGCCACCGCGATCGGCACCGGGCAGCGCGCCAGCGCCGCGGCCACCCCACCCCGGCCACGGCCGGCGTCCTGGGTCATCATCGCCCGGGTCAGGGTCACGTAGCTGCCGGCGTCGAACCGGCGGACGAGCTTGTCCGCGTGGTGCTCGGCGTAGGACTCGGCCTCGAAACGGCCGTCGGGCCGCACCCGGTTGCCGAAGCGGCCGGCGAGCTCCCGCTCGCTGCGGTAGCTGACCTGGGCCATCCGGCGAGCCAGCCCCATCCCCGCGTGGGGGCCGGCACCGGCGGGCCGGTGGTGGTAGTCCCCGCCGCGCCAGCCGGGGTCGGCGGTGATCGCCGCGATCTGAGTGGAGTACAGGGCGATCTGCTCGGCGGTCGCGGCCGCCCCGCAGGCGACGACCACCGCCCTGGCGACGCGGTCGGGATAGCGCAGCGCCCACTCCAGGGCACGCATCCCCCCCATCGACCCGCCGACCACGCCGGCGAAGCGCCGGATCCCGAGCGCGTCGGCCAGCAGCGCCTCCACCAGCACCTGGTCACCGATGGTGATCTGCGGCCAGCGGCTGCCCCAGGGCCGGCCGTCCGCGGCGGTCGAGGACGGGCCGGTCGTCCCCTGGCAGCCACCCAGGACGTTCGGGCACACGACGAAGTAGCGTTCGGTGTCCAGCGGCCGGCCCGGACCGATCATCGCATCCCACCAGCCACGGCTGACGTGCCCCGGGCCGGCCGGACCGGCGGCGTGGCTGTCACCGGTCAGCGCGTGCAGGACCAGCAGGGCGTTGGACGCCGTCGGGTCGAGCCGCCCCCACGCCTCATAGGCCACTGTCACGCCGGGTAGCGACGCCCCGCTCTCCAGTTCGACCGGGCCGGGCAGCTCGACGAACCGGCGCGCCCCGGCCGGGTCGCGTCCGGCCCGCCACGCGCCGGAGACGGGCGGCAGGCGGTCGCCCACCGCCCGGTCCGGGCTACTGTCAGCCCTTGGCGGCACGGAAGCCGGCGTCGAGGTCCGCGAGGATGTCGTCGATGCCCTCGATTCCGACGGAGAGGCGGACGAGGTCGGGGGTCACCCCGGTGCTCGCCTGCTCGGTCTCGGTGAGCTGCGAGTGCGTCGTGGTGGCCGGGTGAATGATCAGCGAACGTACGTCGCCGACGTTGGCCAGATGGCTGAACAGCTCCACGCCCTCGACGAACTTCCGGCCCGCCTCAGCACCGCCGACGATCCCGAACGACAGGATCGCGCCGGCGCCCTTCGGCAGCACCCGCTGGGCCCGGTCGTACCACCTCGACGACTCAAGCCCCGGGTAGTTGACCCAGCTCACCTCGTCCCGCGCCTGGAGCCACTCGGCCACCCGCTGGGCGTTGGCACTGTGCCGCTCGATCCGCAGCGACAGCGTCTCCAGGCCCTGCAGCAGGAGGAACGAGTTGAACGGCGAGATCGCCGCGCCGATGTCACGCAGCAGCTGGACGCGCGCCTTGGCGATGAAGGAGCCGTGGCCGAGGACGTCCCAGTAGACCAGCCCGTGATAGCTCGGGTCGGGCGTGGTGAAGTTCGCGAACCGGCCCGACGCGCCGAAGTCGAACCGCCCACCGTCGACGATCACGCCGCCGATCGCGGTGCCGTGGCCGCCGATGAACTTCGTCGCCGAGTGCACAACGATGTCGGCGCCGTGCTCGAACGGCCGGTAGAGGTAGGGCGTGGCCAGGGTGTTGTCGACGATGAGCGGGATACCGGCGGCGTGCGCGACCTCGGCGATCCCGGCGGTGTCGAGCACGTCCCCCTTGGGGTTGCCGATCGTCTCGCCGTAGAACGCCCGGGTGTTCGGGGCGATCGCGGCGCGCCAGGCGTCGAGGTCGTCCGGGTCCTCGATGAAGCTGACCTGGATGCCCAGCTTGGGCAGCGTGTAGTGGAACAGGTTGTACGTGCCGCCGTACAGGCTCGCCGAGGTCACGATGTGATCGCCGGACTCGGCCAGGTTCAGGATCGCCAGCGTCTCGGCCGCCTGGCCCGAGGACAGCGCGAGCGCTCCCACTCCCCCTTCGAGCGCGGTGATCCGCTGCTCGAAGACGTCCTGCGTGGGGTTCCCGATCCGGGTGTAGATGTTGCCGGTCTCACCGAGGGCGAACAGCGCGGCGGCGTGGTCGGTGTCCCGGAAGACGTAGCTCGTCGTCTGGTAGATCGGCACGGCACGGGCACCGGTCGTCGGATCCGGCTGGGCACCGGCGTGGATCTGGCGGGTCTCGAACGACCAGCTCTCTACTGACATGAAACGTGATCCTCCCCGGAAATGGGCGGCTGCGCCGGACAGGCCGCGTTAGCACTCATACCGGGACGGACGCGACCGCCGGGTCACGGCCACATGGATTTCGAACATCACCAACGGCCGTCAGGCGGGACAACAGACCTCGTCCACAAAGACCTCGTCCACAAAGGTCTTGTCCACGAACAGGCGCGCCGGGCACTCCCGCATGTCGCACGACATGACTAACCAGGAGCGCACATTTCGGACTCTAGCACCCGCCAGCGGGCCTCGTCCCCGGGAAGGGTGTCTCCCGGGGATCCTGCCGGTGGCCCGGCCCACGCGCCCCGCGCGACCCGCGGCCGCCCGCCTCGACAGCGCGTACCAGCTCAGGCCGACGCGGGGGCGGCCGACGGGCCCTCGGACGCCGGGGTGGCCGCGGCCTTGCCGGTGAGGTCCGGCAGCCGCAGCTGCTCGACGCGCTGGCCACGGTGCGCCAGCACCGCGCTGGAGTGGTACTCCTCGGCGAGGGAGAGGAAGTCCGGCTCGTGGTAGCGGCGCCCGTCCACGGTGGGGCCGGGCGTGCCCTCCATGATCGCTTCCACGTCCTCGCCGGTGATGGTCTTGTTCGTCTCCAGCGCGTGGGTGACCGCGAGGATCTCCCGGCGGTTGGCCTCCAGGATCGTCTCGGTGCGCGCGTAGAGCTCCTGCAGCTTGGCCTCCACCTCCGCGACGAACGTGCCGCCGAGGTAGCCCGGGCTGCTGCCCGAGTAGGCCGGGTTGCTGCCCAGTCCGGAGGCCAGTGCGGGGCGTGACGTGAGCGTGGTGCCCATGGCGTGCCGTCCGATGCTGCGGGCGACCAGCTCGGTGGCGGCGTGCAGGTCCCCGCCGACGCCCTGGGTGTGGTCGCCCTCGAAGAACATCCGCTCACCCACGATGGAGGCGAGGAAGGTCATCACGTCGATCTCGACCTCGGAGCGCCAGTCGACGAACCTGTCCTCCAGCGGCACCGGGGCCACGAAGCCGCCGGTGTCCCCCCGGCGCTCGATGGTCGCCATGTCGATCGCCATGTGCTTCTGCAGCCGGTACATGACCACCGCGTGGCAGGCCTCGTGCAGGGCGACGCTGTGCCGCTCCCGCTCGACGTACTCGTGGTCGTCGGGCAGGCCGTGTTCCTTGATTGCCTTGGCCTTGAGCAGGTCCGGCCAGGTGACGACCTCCCGGCCCGACTTGATCGCCTGGATCAGCGCCTCGTTGACCATGTCCTTGATGCTCGCGCCGGTGGCGTACGGGCTCATCACGGCGAGCCGCTCCACCTGCTCGGGCGCCACGTCGTGGCGGACCTTGGACAGGTAGCCCTGGAAGGTCCGTACCCGGCCCTCCTTGCTGGGGTAGCCGACCTTGTAGATGCGGTCGATACGGCCGGGCCGCAGCAGCGCCTCGTCCAGGGACTGCGGCATGTTGGTCGCCATCATGATCATAATGCGGTACTTCGGCGGCGGCTTCGGCCGCATCCCCAGGGCACGGCGAACGACCCGGTTGAGGAAGCCGCGGGGCTTCTTCAGACCCGATATCTCGGTCAGCAGCGCCTGCAGCGTCCCGTCGAAACTCGACTGGCCGCCACCGCCGCCGCCGGGGACGACGAACTGGGCCTCGGCGAGCTGCCGGCGGCTGCCNNCGGCGAGCTGCCGGCGGCTGCCGTGGCTGGCATAGGCCAGCCCGTTGCACGAGGAGTGCGCCAAGCCGCCAGGCCCGAAGACGGGGGTGCCGCCAGACCCGAAGGCGGAGGTGCCGGGCCCGAAGACGGGGATGTCGACCAGGCCCGCCGGAGCCGCCCGCCCGAAGTCGCCGGTGAGCTGGCCACGGTTGCCCAGGGTGTCGGCCTCGTCGAAGAAGACGATCACACCGCCGTAGCGGAGGGCCAGCTTGCGCAGCTTGCGGAAGAGACTCTTGACCTTCATCACGCCGACGCCGAAGAACATCGCCCGGAACGCCCCGGGGTCGACGAAGACGTAGGGCTTGCCGGTCTCGCCGGCGACCGCCTCCGCGATCAGGGTCTTGCCGGTACCCGGCGGGCCCCACAGCAGGATGCCGCCCGGCACGTAACCGCCACGGCTTTCGATCTCCTCGGGCTTCTCCAGGTGGAAGACCACCTCCTTGACCCGGGACAGGACGTGGTCCTGACCCCAGACGTCGGTGAACCGGGTCTTGATGTCCTCCGGGAAGTAGACGTCCACACCGCCGCGGGAGAGAAACCAGAAGATCGCTACGAACTGGCCGACGGCGAGCATCATGAACAGGACGAGCTGGAGCACGAACGGGACCGCGTCCCAGATGTCACCGGGGAGGGTGACGAGGGCGTTGAAGATCGAGTCGTTGCGGATCCGGGCGTAGACGAAGGCAGCGACCGCGAGGGTCACCACCCACTTCAGGGCCCGGCTCAGCCGGTAGCGGTTCCAGTCGTTGAACCGCAGCAGGCGGCGCTCGAAGCGGCCGAAGATCCGGTCGGTCCAGAACACGTAGTAGGCCGACGAGCGTTCGCCGATGAACATGTGCACCTGGCGGACGAGCTCGATCGCGAACAGCGCGACCAGCCACCAGCTCGTCGACACCTGCTCGCGCAGGGCGTCGGAGAAGGCCATGATCGGGTTGTCCGACATGGCCGCGGCCACCACGAACCCGAACAGCGCCGCGATCAGGACGAGGAACTTCACCCTGTCCCACAGGGCCAGCCGCCTGCGCACCGGCCCCGACGGCCGCGGCGGAGGGTCGGCGGGAGCGATCTGGAACGGCTGCATGGGCGGCTGCACAGGCTGCTGCGAGGACGAGGTCTGATTCATGGTCTTCAATCTCAGGTGATCGGCTTGATCGTGAACGATGTCTGAACCTGGTTGATCTGCGCACCGTGCTTGTCGTAGCACCAGGCGGAACAGGCGAACACGAGCTGGTAGAGCATCGTCTGATCCCGGTCGAAAAGACTGGTCTGGTCGATGGTGACCAGACCGGTGTCCACCCGGAGCTGGTAGATCAGATGGACACCGTGCACACCGCCGTCCTTGCGGACGGCCTCGTCGGTCAGTAGCAGGAAGTGCGGCGCCAGCCGGGCCCCCTCGGGATCCCGCCGGATCTCCTCGGCCTGCTCCCGCTCGGCGTCGTCGATGGAGATGAGCAGGTTACGCAGGTCGTTGGTGGACAGCGTGGCCGCTTCCTCCGGCAGGAGCTGGCGGACCTGGACGAACCCCTTCGGTTCCTGGGCGTCCGGGAGCAGGAGGTTCTTGTCGTCGAACTTCGCCGCCGCGTCGATCCCCACCACCCACTCGCGGGAGGCGAGCACCCGGGCCGCCTCGGGCGAGACGTTGCGAGCGTCTATCCCGACGAAGGCCGGGCCGAGCATGGGCTGGTGCTGCCAGGAGCTGGGGATCTTGAGAAACGTGCCCGCGTCCTTGTTCGTCACGTACTCGTAGCGACCGGAGCCACACCCGGCGAGAACGACGATGGCCGCCAGGAGAGCGGACACGACAGGCATGGCGCATCCCAGCGGCGTACGACTTCCCCTGCCCACGGCCGACCTCCAGAATGTAGTGAGGCTGAGCCTATGGTGCAGCACAGCGCGCCAACGTGACACCTTGTCCGGGAAAGCAGTGCGCACGCGTCGGCATCGACACGGGGGCAACACGCCCCGATTCCTCCCGACCCCGTCCTCGGCCTCCCGTCATGCTAGGACGTGCCCGAGGGATGTTCGATCGCGCGGGCGGCACTCAGACGACCACCAGACAGTTCTAGGCCGCGAGATCCGCGGGCGGCACCGGGTGACCGAGATAGAAACCCTGCCCCTCGTCGCACCCCAGGTCGCGCAGCAGGCTACAGACCTCGCTCGACTCGATACCTTCAGCAACCACTCGAAGATCGAGATTGTGAGCGAGATCGATGATCGACCGGACGATCGAGAAGTCCTTCGTGCGATGCGCCACATTCACCACAAACGATTTGTCGATCTTGAGATCGTGGACGGGAAGATCACGCAGGTAGGCCAGGGACGAGTATCCCGTCCCGAAGTCGTCCACCGAGATCCGGATTCCCTCACCGCGTAACCGGGTGATGACGCTCATCGCGTTACGCGTGTTCACCATGACCGCGCTCTCGGTGAGCTCGAGTTCGAGCGCCCGCGGCGGCAGGCCGGTGCGGTCCAGCTCCGCCCGCACGGTCGAGATCAGCTCCGCGTCGTGCAGCATCCGGGCGGAGACGTTCACCGCCACCGGCAGCAGCCGGCCGGCGTCCCACCAGGACCGCGCCTGGTCGAGCGCGAGCATGAGCACCCGGCGGGTCAGCGGCTTGACCAGGTTGCTCTGCTCGGCGAAGGGGACGAAACGGCCCGGCTCGACCAGCCCGTGGGCCGGGTGCTGCCAGCGGACCAGCGCCTCGACCGCCGTGGTCCGCCCGGTACGCAGGTCCACCTTGGGCTGGTAGTGCAGGACGAGCTGACCGCCGGCGATCGCCGAACGCAGGCCACCGAGCAGCTCAAGGCGCTCCCGGCGGTTCTGGTCGGCGTCCGGGGCGTAGACGGCGACGCCGAGGGAGAGCTGCTTCGCCCGGTACATGGCCACGTCCGCGCAGCGCACCAACGTCCCGGGATCACGTCCGTCAGCGGGGGCGAGCGTGATCCCGATGCTGCCGTCCACATGCAGGGGCAGGGAGCCGACGTCGATGCGCTCGGCCAGCGCCGCCCGGATGCAGCCCGCGACCGCCAGCGCGTCCGCGGCACCCCCCGGTGTCGACGGGAGCAGGATCGCGAACTCGTCCCCGCCGAGGCGGGCGANCCCCGCCGAGGCGGGCGACCGTGTCGCCGGGCCGGGTGGCCCGGCCCAGCCGTACGGCGACCTCGCGCAGCACGTCGTCGCCCACGTTGTGACCCAACGTGTCGTTGATCTCCTTGAACCGGTCGAGATCCATCAGCAGCAGCGCGAGCCGCCCGCCGTCCCGCTCGATCTCCCCCAGTGCCCCGGAGATCCTGTCGTGCAGGAGGATCCGGTTGGCCAGGCCGGTCAGCGGGTCGTGCAGGGCCTGGCGGCGGACCTTCTGCTCGGCGTTGTGCCGTTCGATCGCCGCGGCCAGCACGTTGGCGACCGACTGGACGAAGTCCGCCTCGTCCGCGGCAAACTCCCGTGGTTGCGTCGTGTACGCCACCAGCAGCCCGAAACCGCGGCCGGCTGCTCCGACGCGGGCGGCGACACCGGCGACCCGGCCGACCCCGCCGTAGACCTCGGAGGCGCCCGGCAACGGCACGCCCAGGGGCGTCACGCCGTGGTCGACGACCACCGGGCTGTCCGCGGCCAGTACCCTCGCGATCACCGAGCCACGCTGCGCGACGGGTCCCAGCACCTCGCAGTACGGCACACCCAGCGTGTCGCGCACGACCTCGGCGGCCTCCCGCCGCAGGCTGCCGACCGTCGTCCCGACGAGCGCGCGCTGGCCGAGGCGGGCGACGGCCGCCTGNAGGCGGGCGACGGCCGCCTGCCGCCGTTCGGCCTGCCGCAGGTCCGTGACGTCCTGCAGCACCACCGCCAGCAGGTCCCGGGACTCCCCGACCTCGGGGATCACCGACACCCGCAGCGCCCGCTCCCGCGCGTACCCGTCGACCACCGGTCCGGCGGCCAGGCGCAGGCTCAGGTAGGCGTGCTGCGGCTGCTCGGTCCGGATCGCCGTCGCGACCAGCCCCCACTCGCCTTCCAGGGCGGTTGCGCCGGCGTACGGCCGCAGCAGCCCGGCCAGCCGATCCAGCGGGTCACCGGCCCGCAGCCGGCCGTCGATCAGACGGTCCACGACCGGTGACGCGCGGCGGATCCGCCGCGCGCGGTCGACGAGCAGGATCCCCATCGGGAGATCGTCGACCGGGGCGCCGTCGGAGACGAGCTCCAGCAACGCCGTGTGCTCGCCGACCGTCTCGGCGTCGATGTGGCCGCGGGTCACATCAATGATCGTTCCCAGGTTGCCCACGACCTGGCCGTCCGGGCCGCGCAGCAGACTGGCGCGGATCCCGACGCGACGGTAGGACCCGCCCCGGGTCCTATAGCGCGTCACGTGGTGACAGTGGTCGGCACCGCCGGCCACCACCGCCATGAACAACGCCACCGTGTGGTCGCGCTCGTCCGGGTGTACGTAGTCGAGGAAGTGCTTCCCCAGGCTGGCTTCGACCTCGAAGCCGGTCACCACCGTCCACGCGGGGTTGAGATAGGTCCAGCGGCCCTGGGCATCGGTCCGGAAGACGATCTCGGGCAGTCTGTCGAGAATGTCCCGGGCGGCACCGTCCGCGGCGGGCGGCGGATCCGTACCCGCGAGGCCTGCCATGGCCGCGGGACCAGAACGGCCTCCGGCGCCGGCGGGACCCTCGGCGCCGGCAGGGCCCGCTGCCGCCGGATCGTCCTCGGCCGGGCCGCGGTGAGCGGATCCGCCGCCAGCACCCTGGCGATGCCACGAACTGCGCAGCGTAGCCATCTCACGCGAAGTGTGACCGTTGGAGGACATGGCGCAGCAGTATTGCGACTCACCGCGGGGTTGTAAATACTTCTGGTAGCCATAAGGCTACTATGAGACCCATGATCCGGCTACGCACAGCAATCGCGATATCTCTTGCAGCCGGCTTACTGATCATCGCTATACCCGCTCGGGCGACCGTGCCGACCAGCCGGGCCTCGACGCCGGCCACCCCCGCCTGGACGCGACAGACGGACGGGACGTTTCCGCCACCCTGTACGACCGGTTCGGCAGCGTGCACGGACGCCGTAGTGACTACAATGCGTAACCGGCTGCGACTACTGGAAGACCACTGCGACCCCCGCGCGTCCTTCGCCCTGGTCTACCTGCGCACGACCGAGACGTTCCGCGACGCGGTCGCGACACCGGACTACTTCGCCGACCCCGCCTGGGTCCGGGCCGAGGCCGCGCTGTTCGCCGAGTACTACTTCCGGGCGTTCGACGGCTGGTCCGACGGCAGGCTGGCCGACGTGCCACCGGCGTGGCGGACCGCCTTCGCGGCGGCCTCGGCGCCCACCGTCTCCCCCGCCGGCGACCTGGTACTCGGCATGCACGCACACATCACCCGCGACCTCCCGTTCGTCCTCGCCGCCATGGGCCTCACCGGCCCGGACGGCAGCAGCCACAAGGGCGACCACGACCGGATCAACGAGGTCCTGGCGAAGGTGGCGGTGTCCCTGCTCAAGCAGCCCGGGACACCGCTGGGCTCGCTGCCGGACGAGGCGGCGAACCGGCTCGGCACCGATCGCGAGGCCCTCGTCCCGACGCTGGTCGCCGCCCGGGAGAACGCCTGGCGGGACGCCGAGCGGCTNGGCTGGTCGCCGCCCGCGACAGCCGGGAACGCGCGGTGATCGCGTGGACGATCGAGACCCGCGCCGAGGCAGGCGCTCAGGGGCTGCGGTCGCTGTTCAGCGACGCGCCCGTGCCGGCGTCCGCTGCCGCCGCATCCTGTCCCCCCCGCTCCCCCACCGGGGGATAACCGCCCGCGCGCCTNCGGCCGCCGCGGCTGCCGGTGGACGGGGCCGGACTTTGGCGGATTCGTCCGCGAGAGGCACACTTGAGCTCGTGGCGCACTACCGACATGGTCGAAAGGTCCCGGCACTGCCACCCGCGCAACGCCACACGATCGGGGCGTGCACGGTCGTGGTCGTGTTCGCCGTCGTGGCGCTGACCGCGTGGCGGCCGGCGCTCTTCGCGCTGCCGGGGTTCGTGCTGATCCTCGCGCTCGGCGGCCTGGACCGGGTGATCGTCACGGCCCGGGGCCGGTCACCAGCACCGGACCAGGCCCGGACCGGCCCTCTCGGCCTTGCCCCGTCCGGCGCCGACAGGGATGTCGACACCGACATGGCCACGACGGTGCTGCCCCGCCTGTCAGCGGTGGACGACCCGCTCACCATGCAGACGATGGTCATCGACATGCGAGGGCTGTTGGAGGACAACCCGGCCTGGATGCGCTAGGCGTCCTGGATGCGCCGCTGGGCGTCCTGGGCGTCGCTGCCCGCGCGGGCCGCGACGAGGGCGAGCACCCTGTCGGTGGCCAGCCGGACCGCCCGCGGATCACCGCCGGCGCGGCCGGCCGCGAGGCCGACGAGGAAGGCGGTCAGGGGAGCCGCGGGCCGCTCCACGGCGTGAGCCACCTCCCGGGCGAGCTTGAGAACCCCTTGGACGTCGAGGAGCGCCGGGTCGAGGTCGAGCGCGCCGGCCGCGTCGACCACCCAGTCGTCAAGAGAACTCACCCGTCCATCCTGGCCTGGCGCCCCTGACCCGGCACTCCTGACCCAGCACCGTGCCCGCTCGACATCCGCGGGCCGGTCGCAGTCCAGCGTGACACGCGCGTCGGCGGGCAGCACCCGCACCGGCAGGCCAGCCAGGACGGAGCGCATCGGAACGCCGGCGGTGACCACAGGCAGCCGAGCGCGCAGCGCCGACGTCCGCCACACGCCGGTGAGGTACTGCCGGCGGCCCGCCGGGNNNNCCGGCGGCCCGCCGGGTCGGCCAGCAGGGCGCCCTGCACCTTGCCGTCGTCGACGGCCCGCACGAGCGTGTCGAGGGTCCCCGCCGTCACGAACGGGAGATCAGCGGCGAGCACCGCCACCAACGGCGCGCCCACCAGCTCGAGACCGGCGGCCAGGGCCGCGACCGGTCCCCCGCCGGGCGGTCGTTCCCGTGTCCAGACGACGTGCCGCGACGCCGCGACCGGACGCCGGGGACCGACCACGATCACCTCCTGGGCGTCGTCCACCGCGGTCAGCACACGTTCGAGCAGAGTCTTCTCACCGATGGTCAGCGCCGGTTTGTCCACTCCGCCGAGCCTGCGGGCCAGGCCGCCGGCGAGCACCACCGCGTCCCAGCCCGTCCGCCGGCCGTTCACGTCAGCCGGTCACCCGCCGATCGCCGACATCGGCCGCGCCGGCTGGGTGAACGCCGGCTGGTCGATGCCGTGCCCGGCCCGTTTGCCCCGGACCGCCCGCATCCACAACGCCGCCAGCTGCGCGTCGTCGGCCCCGGCCCGCATCGGGGTGCGCAGGTCGGTCTCCTCCCGGGCGAACAGGCAGGACCGGACCTGCCCGTCAGCGGTGAGCCGGACCCGGTCGCAGGCGGCACAGAAGGGCGCGGTCACCGAACCGACCAGTCCCACCGTGCCCGGCCCACCGTCGACGGTGAACAGCTCGGCGGGCGCGCTGCCCCGGGCGGGCAGCGGCGCGAGGGTGAACTCGCCACGCAGCCCGGCAAGGATCTCCGCGCCGGTGACCATGGCGGCCCGGTCCCAGGAGCGCTGGGGGTCGAGCGGCATCTGCTCGATGAAGCGCAGCTGGTAGCCCCGTCGCAGGCACCACCGCAGCAGGTCGGGCGCCTCGTCGTCGTTGACGCCGCGCAGCAGCACCGCGTTGACCTTCACCGGTACCAGCCCGGCGGCGGCCACGGCGGCCAGCCCCGCCTGCGCGTCGGCGAGCCGATCCCGACGCGTCAGCGCCTGGTAACGGCCGGGCCGCAGGGTGTCGAGGGAGACGTTCACCCGGTCCAGCCCCGCCGCGCGCAACGCCGGGGCCATGCCCACGAGCGCGATGCCGTTGGTCGTCATCGACAGCTGCGGGCGGGGGCGCAGCCGCGCCAGGCGGGCGACGAGGCCGACCAGGCCCGGCCGCAGCGTCGGCTCGCCACCGGTGAGCCTGACCTCGTCGACACCGAGCCTGCTCACCGCGATCCGCACCAGCCGGACGATCTCCTCGTCGGTCAGGATCTCCGCCCGTGGCAGCCAGGCCAGGCCTTCGGCGGGCATGCAGTAGGAACACCGCAGGTTGCAGTGATCGGTCAGCGAAACCCGAAGATCGGTGGCCACCCGGCCGTGGGAATCACGCAGGCGCACCCGCCCAGCTTAGGCCGTGCCTGACGGATGTTCGATCGCGTGGACGCCGGCCCGAAGCGCTCCGGAGATGATCCTCCCCGCCCCCGAATATCGGTGTCACACTCGGATAGGCCGACGAGGTGTGCGGATCTATGGTGGAGTGGGCACGGGGCTGGCACACAGGGCTTGGCACAGCGGTGCCCACGACGGCGCGCCGCGGCACTGTGCGCGCCGCGCATGGCGGATACCGCGTCAGAGATATCGGCGCCGGTGGTAACAGGAGGACACAGGCGACATGCAGGTCTTCGGTGTCGACATCGGCGGTACCGGTATCAAGGGTGCACCCGTCGACATCGACGAGGGAACACTCACCGCGCCCCGCTTCCGGCTACCCACACCGCAGCCGGCACAACCGGCGGCCATATCCAAGACCGTCGCGGAAGTCGTGGCGCACTTCGGCTGGACGGGGCCGGTCGGGGCCGCTTTCCCCGCCGTCATCAAGGGCGGCGCGGCCCGGACCGCGGCCAACATCGATCCGGTCTGGGTGGGCACCGATGTCGCGGCAACCCTTGGATCGGTGCTGCCAGGCAGCCCGGGCGGGGTGGCCGTGGTCAACGACGCCGATGCCGCGGGCGTCGCCGAGATGGCCTTCGGTGCCGGCCGGGACGTCGGCGGCGTCGTGATCATGACGACTTTCGGTACCGGTATCGGCACGGCGGTGTTCCTGCACGGGCAGCTCGTTCCCAACACCGAGCTCGGCCATCTGGAGATCGGTGGGTACGACGCGGAGACGAGGGCGTCCGAGGCGGCCCGCGAACGCGACGATCTTTCCTGGGAGAAGTGGGCGAAGCGCGTCACCCGCTATCTGAATGCGCTTGAGGCGCTGCTGTGGCCGGATCTCATCATCATCGGCGGTGGCGCCAGCCGAAAATCTGATCGTTTTCTCGACCGCCTCGAGGTGAACACGAAGGTCGTCGCGGCGCAGCTGCAGAACGAGGCCGGAATCGTCGGCGCGGCCCTGTTCGCCGGCGTCAGCGACCAGGCCCGGCCGAAGGTGACGGCCCGGCCCACGCGCCGGCGCCCGCCCGCCACCAGGCCCCCTGGCGGCCGTCGTCCCTGAAAGGCGACCCGCGGGCGCCGTCGTCGAAATGTAGCCCTGCGACCGGCTTCGCGACGATTGTCGTCTCCAAAAAGTGGCCCCGCGGCTACCGTCATCCCCAGAAGTGGGTAGTGTCGCCATACCGGCAACTCCGGCAGAGCGTGTCGACTCGGCGAGGTGGGACACCACAGGCGCACCGATGGCAAGGTGTGGTTGTAGGGATGAACGGTGGGTTCTCGGCAGCCCAGGTACCTATCGTCACCGAACGCGCTGTGGCAGACTCGGACCACGCCGATGAGGAGGCGCCATGCGTGAGCTGCGAGCGGTCGCGCTCAGCGAGGACGGCGGCTACCTCGTACTCGCCGACACCGCCGGCGGGCCCGACGCGGAAAAGTTCCGGGTGCCGGTCGACGACCGGTTGCGGGCCACGTTGCGCGGCGCGCGGCGCAACGAGGTGCGCCAGGAAAGCGCGCTGACCCCCCGCGAGATCCAGGCCCGGCTGCGGGCCGGTGAGACCACCGCGGAGGTCGCGCGGGTCGCCGGCATCGCGGTCGAGCGGGTGGAACGCTATGAGGGCCCGGTGCTCGCCGAACGGGCCCGGGTGGTGCAGGAGGCGCGGGCCGCCCTGCTGCCGAAGGATCCCGGCGGCGCGCCCGGCCGTCCCCTCGGCGAGGTGGTGGACGCGCGGCTGCAGGCCGTGCAGGACGACCCGGAGAACGCGCAGTGGGACGCCTGGCGCCGGGTGGACGGGATCTGGCTGGTCCAGCTCACCTCGGAGAGCCGGTGCGCCCGCTGGACCTGGGATCCGGTGGTACGCCGCGTCCGCCCGCACGACGACGCGGCCCGGGCGCTGGTGGCGCCGGAGGCCCCGGCCGAGCCCGCCGCCCCGCCGCCACCCCCGCAACCGGTCTTCGCGCGTCCGGCCGCCCCCGCGCTGACGCTGGTCCAGGAGTCCGCCGCCGTGTACGAGGTGCCACTGCCCCCGCAGCCGGTGGACAACGCCTCGCTGCCGGCGTCGCTGCCCGCGGTGGCGGCCGTGCCGGTGCCCACCCCGATCCAGCCGGCCGCGGCCAGGGGGCGGACCCACGGGCTGCCCCGGTCGACGGCCCGTACCGAGGCACCAGCCGTCCACCCGCATCCGGTGCCCGCCGTGCCCACCGCGCATCCCGCGCCCACCGCGCATCCCGCGCCCACCGCGNGGCGGCTCCCGAGCCGGCAACGGTCGCCGCCGGTAGCACCGACCTCGCCGACATCGCTGACCTCGCTGACACGGCCGAACTCGCCGACATCGCTGACCTTGCCGACGCGGCCAAGATTGCCACGGCCGGTATCGCTGATGCTGTCGGTGCCGCCAACGCCGCTGGCGGCACCGACAGCGCCGACACCGCTGGCAGCACCGACACCGCCGATGACACCGCCGGGCAGGCCGACCCCGCCGCACGGACGTCCTCGACGCCCCGGGGCGGACGTACGGGTACCGCCAGCCGAACGACGGAACGCGGTTCCGGCGGCCGCAAGAACCGCAAGTCCGTACCGGCCTGGGACGACATCGTCTTCGGCGCACGCCGTCCGTGATCATCACGACTCCCGCCGCGTCCTGACCTGACCTCCGTCGTCGACGGCCGCGAGGGACCTGAGGGAACCGTCACACCGCCGGGCGGAACCAAATCCCGACGAAGACTGTTGAAGATGGTGTGACTGGAACCACTACCAGACCGACGCTGACCAACCTCGACCGGTGCGACCGGTGCGGCGCGCAGGCGTACGTGCGGGTCGTGCTTCCCGGTGGCGGCGAACTGCTGTTCTGCCGGCACCATGCCAAGTCCTACGACTCGAAGCTACGAGCCGTGGCCGTCGAATACCATGACGAAACCGACAAACTGACCGTCTCCCCCTGACCGCCGCCATCCGGCGGCGGGCATCGGCCCGGTGACCCCCGCGGACACGATCACACGTTGTCAGCGGGGGCATTTTGATGTGCCTCGGAGGCATGGCGCGTCGACCGGCGGCATGCCTCCGCTATCCATGCCCCAGTACGGCTGGTGTATCTACACCGGTACGACTGGTGACATCGACAGCGGCCGACCGGCCCGGTTCCGGGCCAATCGGCGACCGCCGGAACCGCCGTGAACCCGAGGCCGTACCGTTGGTCCAGTGTGGTTGGCGAACAGGTTGCTGTCCGCGGTGCTCCAGACGCCTGGTTCCGCGTCCGATACGTCGCGGTCCGCTGATCTGACGCATCCTGCTTCTGCCGCGCTACCAGGCCTTGTACCACCGTCAGGCCCCGCATCACCGTCGCCGGCCCGGGTGCCGGCGGCCCGGGCTCCGAGAGCGGTGACCGCCCTGCTCGGACGGGTGTCGATGCGTGTTTTCACCCTTGCCCGCCGGACCACCGCTCGCGCCTGGCGCGACCGCGTGCTCGGCCTCGCGGCCGAGGCCGGCTTCTGGCAGCTGCTGTCGCTGCCTCCGTTACTACTGGCGATCCTCGGCACCATCGGCTACGTCGGGGACGCGGTCGGCGCGGACGCCGTCGACAGCGTCCGTCAGAGCCTGCTGAACGCCGCCGACGACCTGCTGACACCCTCGGTCGTCGACGACGTGGTCCGCCCCACGATCAACGAGATCCTCACCCGCGGGCGTCCGGACGTGATCTCGATCGGTTTCCTGTTGTCGTTGTGGACCGGATCGTCGGCCATGGCGACCTACGTCAACACCATCACGATCGCCTACGGACAGCGCCAGCTGCGATCAGCCGTACGCAGCCGGCTACTGGCACTGCGACTGTACCTGGCCCAGGTGGCCAGCGGTGTGATCCTGCTGCCCGCACTCGTCCTCGGGCCGGACCTGATCTCGGAGCTGCTCGACGCCAACCACCACCATCTCGTCAACTGGCTGCTGACGGTCCTGTTCTGGCCGGTGGTCGCGGTCCTCTCCCTGACGATGCTGACCTCGCTGTACCACCTGTCACTGCCGTCCCGGCGTCCGTGGCGACGGGCGCTGCCCGGTGCCCTGCTGGCCATGGTGGTCTGGAACGTCGGCAGCTACCTGCTGCGGCTGTACCTGGGAACGGTCATCGGCAACGAACTGATCTACGGCTCGGTGGCGGCGCCCGTGGCCGCGCTGCTGTTCTTCTACATCACGGCGCTGGCCGTCCTGCTCGGCGCCGAACTGAACGCCGCCATCGACGAGCACAGCGGCCGCACCCCGCCGTCGGCGGACAGCGGCCTACCTCCCCACCAGCGGCGGCCAGCGGCTCAGTAGGTGCACGATCCCGCGGTGGCGTCAGCCGCCGCGGCCGTGGCGGCCACCAGGGTGATGGCCGGCCCGCCCGGAGCGGCCAGTGCGTCACCGTCGATGCCCGCGGCGCGCGCGGCGGGCTGCCNCGCGGCGGGCTGCCGCCGGCCGGAGAGGTCCGCCAGGAAGGCCGCCAGCTTGTCCGGGTCGGTGCGCAGCACGGACTGGCCGCCGGCCTGACCGGGTGACGCCGGGACGGTCTCGAAGCGGACACCCCCGCTGCCCACGCCGCGCAGCCGGACCGCGAGCGGCTGCAGGTCGGTCAGGGAGGTGCCGGCGTCGACGGTCACGGACGAGGTGGCCGCGTCCAGCAGGGACGTCAGCCGGACCGGGTTGACCAGGGTCGAGGTGCTGGTAGCCGACCGGAAGATCACGCCGATGAACTGCTGTTGACGCCGGATCCGGTCGAGGTCGCCCTCGGGCAGGCCGTACCGCTGGCGGACGAAGGCCAGTGCCTGCTCGCCGTTGACCGTGTTGTCGCCGACGTGACCGTGCCAGCCCGACATCTTGTCGTCGAGGTTGCTCCGGCTCCCGCCCGGCAGCGCTTTCACGCACACGGTCACCCCGCCGAGGGCGTCCGTCATCCGTTGGAAGCCGACGAAGTCGATCTGTAGGTAGTGGTCGATGCGGATCTTTGTCAGCGTCTCGATGGTCCGTACCAGCAGGGACGGCCCGCCCAGCGCGAACGCGGCGTTGAGCTTGGACTGCTGCGCCTTGTGGGAGCGACCGGTGGAGTCGGTGTAGGCGGGGATCGTCACCCACAGGTCCCGGGGGAACGAGGCGAGCGTGGTGGAGCCGTCCGCGTCCAGATGGGCGATGATCGTGGTGTCCGACCGCTGCCCCTCGACCTCACCGAACTCCCCGGCCGTACCGGTGCGGCTGTCCGAGCCGACGAGCAGGATGTTGCGGGTAGCGCCGCCGGCCCCGTCCGGCCGCCGGCCGG
>NZ_JWIO01000002.1:203552-218605 GCF_001017755.1 Protofrankia coriariae | reverse complement strand
CCGTCCGGCCGCCGGCCGGTGTCGGGGAAGGTCAGCGAAACATGGGTGACCTTGTTGTCGTAGTACCGCAGGGCCAGCCAACCCCCGCCGGAGACGGCCAGCACGAGGACGGACACCAGCGCCGCCACACCGGTGACCAGGCGGCGTCCGGTGGACCATCGGGACGGTAACGGCCCGGGCGGTGGCTGTGCTGGTTGGAACGGCGGCTGAAACGGTGGTTGTGGCGGCCGCGGTGGCGGCTGCTGCCAGCCGGGCTGTGGTGGCGGCTGGCGCTGCCCTGGTTGTGGGGGCTGCTGCCAGCCGGGGGCCCCGCCGGGGGGCCACCGGTTCTCGGGCCGCCCAGGCCGCCCAGCTCGTCCGGGCCCGTCCGGAGGCCACGTCATGACCACGTCCCCTCGTCCACCCCACCGCTCGCCATCCCTGTCGACGTCCGGTGGCCGCCGGAATGTTCCCAGTTCGTGCTGTCGCGCCCACGACTTCCACGGTCGTCACCGGCGCATCGCCGGGTCAACCGAACTCGGCCCGGATCGCGGGGCCGTCCGCGTCGAGCCTTGGTTCCGGCGGCCGCTGGGAGGTCTGCGGCCAGTCCGCCATCTTCACCGGATTCCCGGGCAGCGGAAGGCCCCCGGCGTCGACCACCATGTCGCGAAAAACAGCCTGTTCAGAGGAGACCGCCTCCGCCACGTTGTTGATGAGGCCACAGGGTATGCCCGCCGTACCCAGCACTTTCAGCCAATACGCAGCCGGTCGGGCACGAAGAGTCCGCTCCGCTTCCTGTTTGAACGCGTCCCGGGCCGCGAGCCGGGCACTGTTGGTGACGAACCGCGGATCCGCGCCGAGATCCGGACGGTCCAACGCACGGCACAGCCCGGCGAAGAGGCTGTCGTTCGCGGCACAGATCACAATGCTGCGGTCCGCGCAGGCGAACGTGTCGAACGGCGCGATCGAGTAATGTGCGTTGCCGATGCGCGGCGGCGTGTCGCCGGTCGCCAGATAGGACAGGGCCGCGCCTTCGAGCAACGACAGTGTGGCGTCGAACATGCCTATGTCGATATGGGTACCGCGGCCGGTGGACAGCCGCCCGTACAATGCGGCCCCGATCGCGCCGAAAGCATACAGACCGGCCGCAAGGTCCGCGATCGGGACGCCGGGCTTCACCGGGTCGCTGTCCGGTGACCCGGTGATCGACATAATCCCGGTGGCCGCCTGTACGACCGCGTCGTAGGCCGGCCGGTTTCGCCACGGGCCGGTCCGCCCGAAGCCGGAGATGCTCACGTAAACCAGTCGGGGATTACGTTGCGACAACGTGTCCCAGTCGAGACCGAGCCGGTCCATCACACCGGGCCGGAAGTTCTCCACCAGCACATCGGCACGGTCGATGATGGAAAGTAACGTCGCGTGGTCGTCCGGATCCTTCAGATCGAGCGCGATCGACTGTTTGCCGCGGTTCACCCGGGCGAAGTAGAGTGACCGGCCGTCCATGAACGGACCGTAGGAGCGGGAGTCATCCCCGTGACCGGGACGTTCCACCTTGATGACCCTCGCTCCGAGATCGGCGAGCATCAGCGTGGACAACGGCCCGGCCAATACCCGGGTGAGATCGACGACAAGAAGACCATCCATGGGACCCGGTGACATAGGCACTCCTGGGACGCTACCCGCCACGGACCGCCGCAGCCTACCGTTGGAACCATGAGTACGCGCCCGAGTGCTTCCCCGCCTTCTACCGACAGATCCGAGCAGCTTACCGGCGGATCCGAACAGCCCACCGGCGGATCCGAACAGCCGGCTGTCACGTCATCCAGCGCTGGTTCCGACACCGGTTCCAGCACCGGTTCCGTCAGCGGGCCCGCTTCGCCGACGGGACAGGCCAGCCACGACCAGCAGCCACCATCCGCCTTCCGCCGATTCATGGCCACCGGCTGGGCGCCCACCGCCGAGATGGCACCGGCCTGTGACGATGTGGCACAGTACGCGGCCAAGCGACGCGCGCTGCTGAGCTCACGATTCCCGGCCGAGACGCTGGTGGTGCCCAGTGGCGGGTTCAAGGTACGGGCGAATGACACCGATTACCCGTTCCGGCCGGGCAGTGATTTCTTCTGGCTGACCGGTTGTCACGAGCCGGACGCCGTGGTGATTCTGCATCCGAACCCCGGTGGCGACCACGACGCCGTCCTGTATGTCGCCGACCGCTCGGACCGTTCCACAGCGGCCTTCTACACTGACCGGCGCTACGGCGAACTGTGGGTGGGACCACGCGCGGGGGTGCGGGAGACGTCGGCCGCTCTCGAGATCACCTGCCGTCCGCTCGACGAACTCGCCGACGCGCTGGCCCGGCTGTCACCAGCAACGACCCGGGTGATACGCAGCCAGGACGAGCAGGTGGACCGCGCGGTCCTGCGGTACACGCCCACCGGCCGGGGAGGGTCCACCCCCGCTGGGACCGACCGGGACACGGAGCTGGCCCAGGCCCTTTCCGAGCTGCGACTGGTCAAGGACGAGCACGAAACCGCCCTGCTGGAGCAGGCGATCGCCGCCACCGTCCTGGGCTTTTCCGAATGTGTGCGTGAGATGGACCACGCGATGACGCTGCCCAACGGCGAACGGTGGCTGGAGGGCACGTTCTGGCGCCGTGCCCGGGTCGACGGCAACGATGTCGGGTACGGCTCCATCGTCGCCTGCGGCCACCACGCCACCACCCTGCACTGGGTCCGTGACGACGGGCCGGTACGGCCCGGCGACCTCGCGTTGCTCGACATGGGTGTGGAGTCCCGCTCGCTTTACACCGCCGACATCACACGCACGCTTCCCGTGGACGGACATTTCAGCGACGTGCAGCGTCAGGTGTACGACGTGGTCCTCGCGGCCCAGCAGGCCGGAATCGAAGCGGTGCGACCGGGCGCACAGTTCCTCGATCCGCACCGGGCGGCAATGCGGGTGATAGCCGAGGCGCTGCACGACTGGGGGCTGCTCCCGGTCAGCGTCGAGGAGTCCCTCGCGGAAGACCCCGAAGCGCCGAACGCGGGCCTGCATCGCAGGTATACCCTGCACTCCACGTCACACATGTTGGGTCTCGACGTCCACGACTGCGCCCACGCCCGCGACGAAGCTTACCGCGACGGCCCACTCACGGCCGGGATGGTGCTCACGGCTGAGCCGGGTCTGTACTTCCAGCCCAACGACATTACGGTGCCGCCGGAGCTGCGCGGGATCGGGGTGCGGATTGAGGATGACATTCTCGTCACCACCGAGGGCCACCGCAACCTGTCGGCCGCGCTTCCCCGCGTCCGGGGTGAGGTGGAAAACTGGATGGCCCAGCAGCGCGGCGCCTGAGCCCGGACATGACCTGGGCGACAGGTTGCGGGCCCGACAACCTGTCGCCCAGAAAACAGCACTGCCACATGCCCCAAATTGGCCATAAGTGGCACCAACCAGAGGCCCGGCCGCTCCGCGCCGGCATCGCCGTACGACTGACCCCCCGCGTCATGGTCCAGCGCTCGGTCGCAACCGACCCCGCAGGCCCGCGACCACGCGAAAACAGTTGTGACCGCGTGGGATTCGAGCAACTGGACGAATGCGACCGAGAGCCGCTCAGTGAGCCTTGTCGTACGCCTCGACGATGTTGGAGGCGATACGACCACGGTCACTGACCGTGTAACCGTTGGCTCGCGCCCACTCACGAATGTCGGCGGTACGGTCAGTGCCGCCGGTACGACGAGAAGCGCCACGCTGCCCACGGCGGGCGGCAGTTGCCCGGCCGCCCGAGCGACGCGCCGCCCCAACGAACGGAGCCAACGACTCGCGCAGCTTGGTGGCGTTCTTCTCGGACAGATCGATCTCGTACGAAGCGCCGTCCAGCCCGAACCGAACAGTCTCATCAGCCTCGTGTCCATCGAGATCGTCAATCAACGACACGATGGTCTTCTGCGCCATGCTTCTCTCCTTCAGGTCAGCGAACCGCGGAACTCTTCGAGACTAGTATTACCACGTCATCAGGAAGAACTGTAACGGCTGGTTCGGACACGCGCGACCGCCATCGCCTGCGACATGCCGTCCGCAGCGTCATCGACACCACACAACACCCCTCAGGTAGACGTGAGTCACGTCTAGCCAAAGCGCTGGAGGCCACCGTCAGGATAAATTTTGATCATGAGTTGTCGCCGAATCACGACTTCCGATCCGAAACGCCGGTGGTCGGCGCAGACAAGGACGTCACGGTCTGACCAGCGGCGGTGAGCGCCACGCAACGGCATCAAGGATCCCACACCTGCGAATGCGATACACCACGTATGGGCCGCAGCCGCGCTCATCCGATTCACGGTCTGGTAGTAGAGCTGGTCCGGTAGTAGCCCAGGGAGCCACGGTGGATGAGCGGACATGGATCGTCGATGCGGCAAATGTGATAGGGGCCCGCCCGGACGGATGGTGGCGCGATCGCGCGGGGGCCGCCTTACGCCTGCACGAACACCTGTCCGCGCTGTGCCAGACCGGCTTCGAGGCCTCCACGCCGCGGGCCGCGGGCAGGGAGGACCTGCCCACCGAGGTGGTCCTGGTACTCGAAGGGGCGGCCCGGGCCGGGGTCGCCGCGAGCGGGCGGCCCGGCGGCGGCGACCCGGGGAACCGGGCCGCCAGGCTCGTTGTCGTCCACGCCCCCGGAGCGGGCGACGACACGGTCGTCGAGGCCGCTGTCGAGGCCGTCAGGCGGCAACGTGGGGCCGTTGTCGTCATCACCGCGGATCGCGCGCTTCGTGGCCGTGTCCACGCTGTGGGCGCGACCACAGCGGGGCCGGGGTGGCTGTGGGCGCTGCTCGACCGCACCCGCTAGACCCGTCAGAACGCGGCCGCATCCGCTGGAAACAGCCACTGGAGACAGCCACCCGTGGAAACCGCCCAGCGGACGGCTCAGACGGGCGGCTCAGACAGACGGCTCAGACAGACGGCGCGGTACGCCCCGAATGCTGGAAGACGGGCATCAGCCGCGCGGAGAACCGGCCGGCACCGGCACCGACCTCAAGGGGAATGCCGAAGCACGCCGACAGCGTCGGACCGGTCAGGACCGTCTCGACAGGCCCGGCCGCGACTACCCGGCCGGCGCGCAGGAGCAGCGCGTGGGTCACACCCGGTGGGATTTCCTCCACGTGGTGACTGACCATGATGGTCACCGGCGACAGCGGATCCGCGACCAGCCTGGTCAGCCGCACCAGCAGGGCCTCACGGGCCCCCAGATCGAGCCCGGCGGCCGGTTCGTCCATCAGCAGCAGTTCGGGGTCGGTCATCAGCGCACGCGCGATCTGGACGCGTTTGCGCTCGCCTTCGGACAGGGTGCCGTACCGCCGTTCGGCGAGATTCCCGCACCCGACCTGGGCGAGCAGCTCAAGGGCCCGCCAGCGGTCGTCATCGGTGTATTTCTCGGTGGCCCGCCCGAGCACCGCCCACGCGGCCGTCATGACCACGTCGAGGACGCGTTCGGTGGCCGGCAGGAGGTCCGCCACCGCCGAACTCGCCAGGCCCACCCGGCTGCGCAGGTCGAACACGTCGACCTCGCCAAGCCGACCGCCGAGCAGGTCGACCGTTCCTCGAGTCGGGAAAACCCGACTCGCCGCAACCTGGAGCAGGGTTGTCTTCCCGGCGCCGTTCGGCCCGAGAATGACCCAGCGTTCACCGTCGGCAACGGTCCAGTGGATGTCGGAAAGGAGCGTCGCGCCATCCCGTACAACAGTTACCGAGTCCAGGCGCAACACCACGTCTGTCACGGGCCTCACGTTACGCGACCCGTCCCGGCGCGGAGTCGGCCGGGATGGTGTGTCCGTCGGGAGGTGACCGACTTCTCAGCCCGTCTCAAGCGGTGGCGCAGCTATCTCCGCCCACACGACCTTGCCGTCACCGACCGATCTGGTCCCCCAGCGGGATGCGATGAGCGAGACCAGTTCGAGGCCGCGGCCGCCCTCGTCGTCGAAATCGGCGTGCCGGCGCCGGGGCAGCCGCGGGTCGCGGTCGGACACCTCCACGATCACCCGGGACCCGGTCCGGCGCAGCCGCACGGACAGCGGGGACCGACCGTGCACCAGCGCGTTGGTGACCAGCTCCGACATCAGCAGGACGACGGAGTCGGCGGTGTCGGCGTCCACCGACCACGTCGTCAGCAGGTCGCAGGCCCGTCCCCGGGCCGCGCCTAGGCCGGCCGGCCCGTCGGGGACCGTGATGTCGGCGTAGCGGGTCGCCCCGCCCGCGTCGGTGTCGGGCAGCCCCACCAGCAGCAGGGCCACGTCGTCGTCATGGCCGACATCCCGGCCGAGGGCCTCCAGGGCCTGGTCGGCCCGTCTGCCCAGGGAGCCGTCCTGCCGGGCGAGCACGGCGGCCAGGTCCGAGACACCGGCGTCGATGTCGCGTTCCCGGCTTTCCACCAGCCCGTCGGTGAACAGGACCAGCAACGCCCCCCGCTGCAGGCGGACGGTGTACTCCTTGACGTCACCGCGGCCGAGGCCGAGCGGGGTGCCGACCTCCATGTACAGCCGCGACACCAGGCCGTCGGGGGCCACCACCAGCGGCGGCGGATGCCCCGCGTTCGCCAGCGTCAGCAGGCCCGTGTGCGGCTCGATGACGCCGTAGATGCAGGTGGCGATCTGGCCTTCGTCGATCTCGCTGACCACGCCGTCGAGCAGGGTCAGCACCTCGTACGGGGAGAGCTCCAGGCGCGCGCAGGTCCGCACCGCGGTCCGTAGCTGGCCCATGATCGCCGCGGCGCGGACCCCGCGGCCCATGACGTCGCCGATGACCAGACCGACCCGGCCCGCGCCGAGGTCGATCACGTCGAACCAGTCCCCGCCGACCTCGGTGTCCTCGACCCCGGGCACGTAGCGGGCGGCGATCTCCAGCCCCTCCGGCTCGACCACGGTCGGTGGGAGCAGGCTGCGCTGCAGGGTCAGCGCGGTGTCCCGGCTGCGCCGGTAGAGCTCCGCGTGCTCGACCGCGACCGCCGCGCGGGCCGCGAGCTCCTCGAGAAAGGCCACGTCGGCCTGGGTGTACGGCGGCCGGTCGCCGGCGGCCATCAGGCTGACCACACCGGCCACCTGGCCGCGCAGGATCAACGGCACGGCGGCGAGGGTGTGCGCGCCGACATGCTCCATCCAGCGCGCCATGTCGGTGGACGACAGCCAGGGCGCGCCGGCCAACGGAGCGATGTGCCCACGCCCGGTGAGCGCGGCGAGATGGACCGGGCTGTCCCGCGGCCACCGGCCCGTGCGGGCCCGGGGCATCAGCAGCTGGGTCAGACCGGGGCGCACCGACACGACCGCCCGCCGCAGGACCGGCGCCCCGGCCGGGCCGGCGGCGGGCGCTCCTCCCAGGCCGTCCGGCCCGTCCGTCCTGACTGGTAGGTCCTGCCTGTCCGGTCCGGACTCGACCAGGTAGACCGCGCACGAGTCGGCCAGCTCGCCCACGACGACGTCGGTGAGCGCCCGCAGGGCCCGCTCGGGCTCCAGCGCGCTGCCGACCGCCCCGGTCGCCCGGGCGAGCAGCTCAAGGCGACGGCCGGCCTCCCGGGCCGCGGCCGCGGCGGTGCGGGCGGTCTCCTCCGCCCGGCGGCTGGAACGGGCCTCGGCCAGGACGCGCTCGAACAGCGTCGCGCGTTCCAGCGCCCGGGCGCACTGGTCGGCGAGCGCGGTCAGATACGCGCGGTCGGCCGCGGAGAACGCCTGCCGGGCCCGGAAGCCGAACAGCAGGACGCCGAACGGCGCGTCGACGGTCGCCAGCGGCAGGATCGCCCAGGCGTGCTCGTCGGCCTCGGCCAGGATCGCGGCCTGCTCGGGCGCGGGCCACCGCGCGGTCAGTTCCTCCCGGTCGAGGAGGAACAGCGGCGAGGCGCCGCGGACCGCCTCCGCGACCGGGTGGGACGCCTCCAGGCTGATCCCCGACCATGCCTGGGCGAGGAGCGCGGGATAACCGAGCAGCGATCGAAAACGCAGACAGTTGTCGACTTCGTCGACCAGCGCGATCCCCCGCCCGTTCGCCCCCAGCACCTGCCGGCCGGCGGCGAGCACCACGGCGGCGACCTCGTCGATGCTTACAGCACGTGACAATGCCGCCGTGACCAGGCGAATCTGTTCGGCCTGTTCGGCTGCGCCAGCTGTTGTGCCTGTCGTGTCATCCATTGTGTCTGCCGTGTTGGGCCCGTCGACCGCCGGCGCGTCGCGTGCCGCCGCGGCGGCACGGATCTCGGTCACGTCACGGCTGACACCGATCCACTCAAGCGGATAATCACCCTCAGTAATAGGAACGATCCGCATGACGAGCACCCGCTCCGTCCCGTCCGCGGCGTCGAGACGGAACTCGGCGTCGAAGACGGTGCGCTGCTCGACAGCCTTGCGCCAGGCGTCGGCGACCCGGTCACGGTCCTCGGCGTGCACCCCGCCAAGCCAGCCTGCCCCGGCGATCTCCGGGAAGCTCTGGCCGGTGACGGCCCGCCAGCGCGGCATGTCCACGTCCAGGGCGCCGCGGGCACCGGCATGGAACACGTCCGTGTCCCCGGCCTGCGCGAGCGCCCGGTACCGAGCCTCACCGCGGGCCAACTGGTGGCGGGCGTCGCTGATCCTGGTGACGTCGGTGGCGACGAGCGCCGCACCCAGCGGCACGCCATGGGCGTCCGTGGCCGGAAACCAGCTCATCGTCCAGATCCGCGGCGGCCCCGCGGCGGTGGTGGCGGCGCTGACCTCGAAGTTGGCCACCGGCTCACCGGTGGTGAGCACCCGCCGCAACAGGCGGTCCATCTCGTGGCCGACGTCGCCGAGCAGCTCCGGCATGGTGCGGCCGACGTGCTCGCTGGGCGCCCGCCCGTTCAGCCTGGCCAGGACGTCATTGACCCGCAGGTAGCGTCCCTGGGTGTCGTAGAAGGCGAAACCGGCCGGCGCCTGGGCGAACAGCGCCTCGAGCAGGGTGATGGTCGGCTCCACCGCGGCGGGCGGCCTCGGCGGGTCGTCCGGACCAGCCCCGGCGGGCTCCTCCCCGGCGGCGCTCCCACCCTCGCTCCTGCCCTCGTCGTCCTCGGCCACCCCGGCGCCCCTGGCTTTCTCCGCACCCGCATGGCCGGCACCGTTCGTCCTGCGAGCCCCGTGAGCGTCGCTCCAGCCAGCCCGGTCACCTGCCGGTCCGCTCGGCGGCTGTCCGGGAAGCTCCCCGAGGAACGGCGTCGTCATGGGAGAAGATTGTGGCCGGTGTGGCAGCGTTGTGCCCAAAACCTTACCTCTGATGTTTTCGGACACCGGTTCCTCACCAGTCCCGGGAACTGGACCGCTGCTCGCCCCGGGTGTCGGATCGCTGTCACGTCCCACCATGGGCCGGCACGTCGCTGGTCGGTCGACGGCCCGGGACACACCCTGGGCCTGGAAAACACCTCATGCGCCCGATCGTGCCGGGCCGGGCAGGCCGTGCGCTGTCCATCGACTGACAGGGGTGGCACGCATCGCATGTGTGACGGCGCATGTCCGACGGCGTCCCGCCCGTTTTCTCTCGACCGCCGTCGGCCCTGGATCGCCCGACCGGGCAGCGCCCGCCCATGCCCTGACAGTAGCCGGCCCGACCCGTCCATATCGGGCCCAACGGATTCCCAGGGAACATCGACCGCACTGTCGACATCCTTTGTCGTTCCGTTGTGACGAACACCCGGGGCCGAACGCCCGGGGCCGAACGCCCGGGACAGCGCCGGGCCCTACCTCCCGTGCCCGGTACGCGTCCGCACCCGTCAGCTGTCCACGATCTCCGCGGTTACGCCGCGTTGAACAGGCCAGGAATTCGTTAGGGTCTGGGTCCGTGGCTGCTGGACACGGCAACGAACACGGACCTGCCCCGGACACCGGAGCGGATACCGGCATCGAGGGACAACTGCTGTGGACGCCGTCCGCGCAGCGGGTCCGCGCCGCCGGGGTCACCGCCTACCTCGAGTGGCTGGCCGCCGAACGGGGCCGACGGCTGACCGACGCCACCGCCCTGTGGCAGTGGTCGGTGGACGATCTCGACGGCTTCTGGGACTCGATCTGGGACTTCTGCGCGGTCGAGGGCGAACGCGGGGACGGGCCCGCGCTCGCCGACGCGCGGATGCCGGGCGCCCGATGGTTCCCGACCGCCCAGGTGAACTACGCCGAGAACGCCCTGACCCGCCACGGGCCGGCGCCGGCGGTGATCGCCGTACGCGAGGACGCCACCACGGCCGTGGTGTCCTGGGACGAACTGCGCCGCGAGGTCGCGGCCGCCGCCGCGGGCCTGCGCCGGCTGGGGGTGGGACCGGGCGACCGGGTCTGCGCCGTGCTGCCGAACTGTATTCACGCGGTGGTGGCGATGCTCGCCACCACCGCTGTCGGAGCGGTCTGGTCGTCATGCTCCCCCGACTTCGGGCCCACCGGCCTTGCGGACCGTTTCGCCCAGGTGCGCCCGACCGTGCTCATCGGCGTCGACGGCTACACCCACGGCGGGCAGTCGTTCGACACGCTCGGAGTCCTGGCCAAGGTGGCCGAGCGGCTGCCCGGCCTGCGCGCCACCGTCATCGTCGCCTACCTGGCCACGGACGCCCTTGAACGGGCCCGCACCATCGGCCTGCCGGGCATCCTGGCCTGGGAGGACCTGCTCGCCGGATGTGACGACGCCGTCCCGACCTTCCACCGTCTCCCGTTCGACGCGCCGCTGTGGATCCTGTACTCCTCCGGTTCGACCGGAAAACCCAAACCGATCGTGCACGGTCACGGCGGCATCCTGCTCGAACATCTCAAGGCGCTGGTACTCCACCTCGACCTCGGGCCGGACGACCGCTTCCTGTGGGTGACGAGCACCGGCTGGATGATGTGGAACCTGCTCGTCTCCGGCCTGCTCGCCGGCTCGACCGTGGTGCTTTTCGACGGAAGCCCGAAGTTCCCCGACCCCGGCGCTCTCTGGCGCCTGGCCGAGGCCACCGGGGTCACCTGTTTCGGGACGAGCCCCGGTTTCCTGGCCGAGTGCGCACGCTCCGGCACGGTTCCCCGTGAGATCGCCGACCTCTCGGCGCTGCGCACCGTGGGATCCACCGGCGCGCCGCTGCCCACGCGGACGTACGCCTGGGTGTACGAGTCCGTCGGCAGCGACCTGATGCTGTCCTCCATCAGCGGCGGGACGGAGGTGTGCACCGCGTTCGTGCTCGGCCTGCCGACGCTGCCGGTGCGCGCCGGGGAGATCCCCATGCGTGGGCTCGGCTGCGCGGTGACCACCTTCGACGAACAGGGCAAGGATGTCGTCGACGAGGTCGGCGAGCTGGTGATCACCGCTCCCATGCCGTCCATGCCGGTCGCCCTGTGGGGGGACGACGACGGCTCGCTGCTGCGGGCGGCCTACTTCTCGACCTACGAGGACGTGTGGCGGCACGGGGACTGGGCGCGCGTCACCTCCCGCGGGGCCGTGTCCATCCACGGCCGGTCCGACGCCACGCTGAACCGCGCGGGGGTCCGGATCGGTACCGCCGAGCTGTACCAGGTGGTGGAGAACATCCCTGGTGTGACCGACAGTATTGTCATCGACACCTCGACCGCCGACCGGCGTGGTGAGCTCGTCCTCTACGTCTGCCTGGCAGACGACGTGGTGTTCGACGGCGTGTTCACCGAGACGCTGCGCGCCGCGATCCGCCGTGAGCTCAGCCCTCGTCACGTGCCCGACCGCATCGAGAAGATCGTCGAGGTTCCCCGCACCCAGAACGGCAAGAAACTGGAGGTGCCGGTCAGACGGCTGCTGCTGGGCGAGCCGCTGGAGCAGGCGATCAGCCTCGGTGCCGTCGCCAATCCCCAGGCGCTGCTGCCGTTCATGCCGCCGGCGCCCGGCTGACCCACGCCATACCGGTCTCGTACGAACAGGCCGGTCTCGTACGAACAGGCCGTACAACGCGACGATCCCCTGCCCGGTCAACCACCCGGACAGGGGATCGTGTGTCGTGCGCGGGGAAACCAGCCGCGGGGAAACTAGTCGAGGAACTCCCGCAGCCTGCCCGCGACCGCCGGCTTGCGCAGCTCACGCAGGGTGTCCCGCTCGATCTGGCGGATCCGCTCCCGGGTCAGCCCCAGGCGGTTGCCCACCTCGGCGAGGGTGTGCTGCTTGCCGTCGGCGAGACCGAACCGCAGCCGCATCACCTCACGCTCACGCGGGGTGAGCGAGTTCAACACGCCTTCGATCTCGTCCTGCATGGCGCCGTAGGAGGCGGCGTCCGCGGGCGAGGTGGCGTCGGCGTCCTCGATGAAGTCACCGAGGACGGAGTCGCCGTCGTCGCCGACGGCGGTCTCCAGGCTGACCGTGTCCTGCGCGTACCGCCGCAGTTCGACGACCTGCTCGATCGGCATGTCGAGCTCGAGCGCCAGCTCCTCGTCGGTCGGTTCCCGGCCGAGCGTGGAGACGAGCTGCCGCTGCAGCCGAGTGATCTTGTTGATCTGCTCGACCACGTGCACCGGGATCCGGATGGTCCTGGCCTGGTCGGCCAGGGCCCGGCCGATGGCCTGCCTGATCCACCAGGTGGCATAGGTCGAGAACTTGTAGCCCTTGGCGTAGTCGAACTTCTCGACCGCGCGGATCAGGCCGAGGTTGCCCTCCTGGACCAGGTCGAGCAGGGTCATGCCCCGGCCGCTGTACTTCTTGGCGACCGAGACGACCAGGCGCAGGTTCGCCGAGACCAACTGCTGCTTGGCGGCGTGCCCGTCCCGGACCAGGGTCTGCAGGTCGCGACGCAGCTCCGGGGCCAGGTCGGAATCGGTGTCCAGCTTGTACTCGGCGAACAGCCCGGCCTCGACCCGCTTCGACAGCTCGACCTCCTGCGCGGCGTTGAGCAGCGGCACCTTGCCGATCTCACGCAGGTACATGCGGACAAGGTCGGCGGTTCCGGCGTGCTCGGACGTCGCGCGCGTGGCCGCAGCCCCGCCCGGCGCCTCCTCTTCTTCCTCGTCGAGAACCTCGACCCCGAGTGTGGTCAGCCGGGCGACCAGGACAGGCAGCAGTTCAAGACCGAGATCGGCGGTCTCCAGTGCCTCACGGAGCTCGGCACGGCTGAGTTCGCCGGACTCACGTCCACGCGCGACGAGCTCGGCGACCTGAGTCACGTCGAGTTCGTCGGTATCATCGGGCACGGCGGCCAAGCTGCGGCTGGGCGCCGTGCGGGCAGGAGTGGATGACCGACGAGTCCGTCGCGTGCTCACGGCACGCGTACGCGGCTCATCGGAGCGCTCATGAAGTTCGAGGGCAGGCAGCGTCATCAGTAGCAGATCCGAAGGTCGGTGCGGGTGGCGGGTCTTGGTGCTTGCACGTATGGGCAACGCCTGGGGGCGTCTCTCCCATTCCGCGTTCAGACACAACCGGACGTAAGCGATCGCCGGGTCTACGAAGCAGTGTAGACCCTCACCCTCGGGACGCCGCACCCGCTGTCGCGAAGACTACTCCGCGGATCAGCCGGTGTGTCACGAATAACTAATTATCTCTTCAGTTCTCCACGTCCGCGCCGTCGAGAACGAGACTAGTCCCAACTTTCCGTCAACACAGCCACAATAATGCGGACGGACCGTAACAATCGTCACCGAGAGTACGTGAGATCACGAGAGTGTCACGAGCTTCCGGCGCTGCCCGCCACCGGCCCCGGTACCCTCACACGATGTCATCGTCGGCTCTGCCGTCCGAGGTGCTCACCGAACTCCGAACGTCCGCGATCGAGGTACTGCGGGACAACGATCTGGGTGGGGCGACCCGACCGTCTCCGACGCTCTACCCGCACCAGTGGTTGTGGGACAGTTGCTTCATCGCCATCGGGCTACGGCACATCGACCCCGAACGGGCCAGCCGGGAAATCCTCTCGCTGCTGCACGGCCAGTGGCCCAACGGGATGATTCCGCACGTCATCTTCTCCGGCTCCGGCAGCTACCACGCCGGGCCCGACCGGTGGCGCTCCGATCTCGTCGACGGCGGCCCGGAGCATGTGCAGACGACCGGCGTCACCCAGCCGCCGATGATCGCTGAGGCCGTCGTCCGCGTCGGCGAGGTGTTCGACCCGGCCCGGCGCCGCGAGTTCTACCGGGCGATCTACCCGGGTCTGCTGCGCTACCACTGCTGGCTGTACCGCGAACGTGACCCCGACGACACCGGGCTGGTCACCCTGGTCCACTCGTGGGAGTCGGGGATGGACAACACCCCCGCCTGGATGGAGCTCACTCGCAGGGCAGCCCCCATCCCCCTGAAGCTCATCCGCCGGCTCAACGGGGACGGCGCGCTCGACGCCCTGCGGCGGGACAACAAGGAGGTCCCGTCCGACCAGCGGCTGTCCGCCACCGACCTGTTCACCCTCTACCACCTGGTCGGGGAGCTACGCGACGCCCGTTACGACTTCAGCCGGATCCGCGCCTCCCGCGTCCCGCTGGTACAGGACGTCGCCTTCAACGCGATTCTCGCCCGCGCGAACGACCACCTGCGCGACATCGCCGCCGACATCGGCGAACAGCTGCCCAACCAGCTGCTGCGCTCGGCCCGCCGGACCAGGGCAGCGTTGCCCACCCTGTTCGCCGACGGCATGTACTGGAGCCGGGACGCGCGTTCCGGCCGGCTGATCAGCAGACCCACGGTCGCCGGCTTCCTCGCCCTGTATGCCGGTGTCGTGCCCCCTGACAGCGTCGAGGACCTTGTCAGCCGGATGACCGCGCGGCGGTTCTGGCCGGCCCACGGCATCGCCAGCACCCCCACCGACGATCCCGACTTCCAGCCCCGCTGCTACTGGCAGGGCCCGGTCTGGGTGAACATGAACTGGCTGCTCGCCGACGGGCTCGACCGCGCCGGCCGCGGCGACCTCGCCGAACGGCTGCGCGCCGGCACGATCTCGATGATCGCGGGATCCGAGGGCCTGTACGAGTACTACTCGCCGTTCGACGGCACCGGGGTGGGCAGCAACCACTTCTCGTGGACGGCGGCCCTGCTCCTGGACCTGCTCGACGGCCGGAAAGCCGCTCACCACCTGCCGTCCGCCCGCACGGGCGCGGACGACGGAGAGCACCTGACCCGGCGCGGCGGCTGACCGGCCG
>NZ_JWIO01000002.1:193414-203544 GCF_001017755.1 Protofrankia coriariae | reverse complement strand
GCTGACCGGCCGCCGCGCCGGGTCAACCGGCCCGAGCGATCAGCTGCAGCCGCTGGTGGAACCGCACTGTTCGCACACGTAGCAACTGCCCGCGGGACGCATGGTGACCCCACAGGTGAAGCACAGTGGCGCGTCCACCACGTTCTGGGCCGACAGCGCCTCACCCGGTGGGACACTGCGCGGCATCGCGCCCCGCACCTCCAGCGTCGTGGGCAGGCCCACCTGGTGGGTGTGGACGGCCCCGGCATCAACCGCTGCCCCGGCCACGTCGGGCCCGGCCACCTCGGCCACCTCCGGGTCGGCTGTCTCGACCGCGTCCGCCGGGCCGGTTCCCCCGTGCTGGCCGGTGAGCTGGCGGGCCCGCTCCTGCGCGCTGAGGACGCCGAGCTCCGCGCGGGTCTGTTCGGGGAGGTAGTCCAGGGCGAGGCGGCGGAAGAGGTAGTCCATCACCGACTGGGCGATCCGCACGTCCGGGTCGTCGGTCATGCCGGCCGGCTCGAAGCGCATGTTGATGAACTTGCGGACGTAGGTCTCCAACGGGACGCCGTGCTGGAGCGCGATCGAGACCGCGATGGCGAACGCGTCCATCACGCCGGAGAGGGTCGAGCCCTGCTTCGACATCTTGATGAAGACCTCGCCGAGCCCGTCGTCGGGATACGACCCGGCGGTCAGGTACCCCTCGGCGCCACCCACGGTGAAGGAGACCGTCTGCGACTGGCGGATCTTCGGCAGCCGGCGCCGGACCGGGCGGTGCTCACCGGACGGCGCGGCAGCGGGCTGCGCGGCCGTCTGCTCGCCCGCGCCCCCGCTCGCGGACCGCTTCGCGCCGCGCAGGTCCGACAGCGGCTGGCCGACCTTGCAGTTGTCCCGGTAGATCGCCAGTGCCTTCAGGCCGAGCCGCCACCCTTCCAGGTAGATCTGCTCGACCTCCTCGACCGTGGCCGACGTGGGCATGTTGACGGTCTTGGAGATGGCGCCGGACAGGAACGGCTGGACCGCCGCCATCATCCGGATGTGCCCCATCGGGGTGATGGCCCGCTCCCCGATCGCGCAGTCGAAGACCTCGTAGTGCTCGCGGCGCAGGCCGGGAGCGTCGATGACGTGGCCGTGCTCGGCGATGTACTCGACGATCGCCTCGATGGTCTCCTCGGCGTAGCCGAGAGCGCGCAGCGCGGCGGGAACCGTCTGGTTGACGATCCGCATGCTGGAGCCGCCGACCATCTTCTTCATCTTCACCAGCGCGAGGTCGGGCTCGATGCCGGTGGTGTCGCAGTCCATCGCCAGGCCGATCGTGCCGGTCGGGGCGAGCAGGCTGACCTGGGCGTTGCGCCAGCCGTGCTTCTCCCCGACGCTCTGGGCACGCTCCCACTCGCGGGCGGCGACGGCGAGCACGCGGGCGTCGTCGGTCCCGACCGTGCGGACGGCGTCGGTGGCGGCGGCATGCTTGCGGATCACCCGGCGGTGGGCGTCGGTGTTGCGCGCGAAGCCGTCGTAGGCCCCGAGCGCCGCCGCGATCTCCGCCGAACGGCGGTAGGCCGTCGCGGTCATCAGCGACGTGATGGCCGCGCCCATGGCCCGGCCGCCCTCGGAGTCGTATGCGCGGCCGGTGGCCATCAGCAGCGCGCCGAGGTTGGCGTAGCCGATGCCGAGCTGGCGGAACATCCGGGACACCCGGGTGATCTCCGGTGTCGGGAAGTCCGCGAAGCATATCGAGATGTCCATCGCGGTGATGATCAGTTCAACGGCCGCCACGAACGCGTCGGCGTCGAAACTGAGGTCCTTGCGCAGAAACTTCATCAGGTTGAGCGACGCCAGGTTGCAGCTGGAGTTGTCCAGATGCACGTATTCGCTGCAGGGGTTGCTGGCGCTGATCCGACCGGACTCCGGGCAGGTGTGCCAGTCGTTGATCGTGTCGTCGTACTGGATCCCGGGGTCCGCGCAGTCCCAGGCCGCCTGGGCGATGGTGCGGAACAGCGACTGGGCCGAGATGGTCTCGACCGTGCGCCCGTCGAGCCTGGCCCGCAGGTTGAAGTCGGCGTCGTCGATGACGGCCCGCATGAACTCGTCCGTCACCCGGACGGAGTTGTTGGCGTTCTGATACTGCACCGAGACGATGTCACGGCCGCCGAGGTCCATGTCGAAGCCGGCGTCCCGCAACGCACGGATCTTGCTTTCCTCACGGGACTTGGTCTCGACAAAGTCAACGATGTCCGGATGATCAACATCGAGTACGACCATCTTCGCGGCCCGTCGGGTCGCGCCGCCCGACTTGATCGTGCCGGCCGAGGCGTCGGCCCCGCGCATGAAGCTCACCGGGCCCGAGGCGGTACCGCCCGAGGACAGCAGCTCCTTGGACGATCGGATACGCGACAGGTTCAGCCCGGCGCCCGACCCGCCCTTGAAGATCAGCCCCTCCTCCCGGTACCAGTTGAGGATCGACTCCATCGTGTCGTCGACCGAGAGGATGAAGCAGGCCGAGACCTGCTGCGGCGCGGACGTGCCGACGTTGAACCACACCGGGCTGTTGAAGCTGAACACCTGGTGCAGCAGCATCCAGGTCAGTTCGTGCTCGAAGATCTCGGCGTCCGCCGGCGAGGCGAAGTACCCGTGCTCGGTGCCGGCCGCGCCGTAGGCGCGCACGACCCGGTCGATGAGCTGACGCAGGGACCGCTCGCGGGCGGAGCTGCCGAGCGCGCCCCGGAAGTACTTGCTCGTGACGATGTTCGTGGCGTTCACCGACCAGAAGTCGGGGAACTCCACCCCGCGCTGCTCGAAGTTGACCGAGCCGTCGCGCCAGTTGGTCATGACGACGTCCCGCAGCTCCCAGGTGACCTCGTCATAAGGGTGGACACCCGGCGAGGTGTTGACGCGTCGCACCTTCAGGCCGGTGGCCCTGGGGGCGGCCTTGGTGGCGGTCTTGCTGGCTTTCGTGCCACGGTTGTCGGTCATGGCGCTCCTCGTCTGGCGTCGGTCGGATGGTGTTCCTCACCAGCTGTCTGTCGTGTCGGGGTGCGTGGCTACGACGGCGACCGGTCGGCCCGCCCGCGCAGATCGGCGATCGCCGCCTCGAAGTCCTCCAGCGACTCGAAGGACAGGTACACCGAGGCGAACCGCAGGTAGGCGACCTCGTCGAGCTCCCGCAGCGGTCCGAGGATCGTTCGGCCGATCTCGTCCGAGGCGACCTCGGCAGCCCCCGAGGCACGCAACGTGTCCTCGACCAGCTGGGCGAGCCGGGCCAGCGCGTCCGCCTGGACCGGTCGCCCCTGGCATGCCCGCCGCACGCCGGCGATCACCTTCCCGCGGCTGAACGGCTCGGTGACACCGCTGCGCTTGATGACCCGCAGTGACGCCTCTTCGATCGTCGTGAAACGACGGCCGCAGGACGGGCACGACCGGCGGCGACGGATCGCGGCGCCCTCCTCAGCCTCCCGACTGTCGACGACCTTGCTGTCGGGGTGTCGACAGAACGGACACCGCACGCACAACCCCCAAGATCTTGTCAACTCACAGCCATGCAACTACAAGATGTTGTGGTCAACACTAGGACCGGACACTACGACCTGGCAAGCTGGCCAGTGTGTGGAGCCTCCTGACAAATCCGTCACAGCGAACCCGTCATGACAGACCCGTCACGAGGACCTGTCACGGCAGGCGGAGCGTCTGGCCGGGGACGAGATCGGTCGTCTCCAGCCGATTGAGGCCGGCCAGACGGGCCACGGCCACCCGGGTGTCACCGTCGGGAGCCAGCCCGCGGGCGATGCCCCACAACGTCTCCCCGGACCGGACCACATGGACGCGCGCCGGCCGGTCGTCCCCGGTCGGCGCGGCCGACGACGTCACCCGGGCCACGGACAGCACCAGGCAGGACACCAGCATAACCAGGACAACCAGGACAACCCGGCCCCGCCCGGTCAGCCGCAACGGAGGCTCAGCCGACGCCCGCATCGTCCACCTCCCCAACTTCCACCAGCACGTACCACTTCCAACAACATGATCAAAGAACATCCGTTCGATCGAACGCCTGGTCGAGTTTGTACTGCACGGCCCCGACGGAATCGTCGTGACACGCTCGAACAGACGTTTGAGATATCCGGCCGCGACGGTTACGGTCGTAGCGATCAGATTCAGGTCAGATCCAGGTCAGATCCAGGTCGTGGCCGCAGCTCCGGTTCACGGCAAAACGTCGGATATGCCGGGAGCGTAAGTCTGCCATGACCGACAACGAAGGAGTACGGCAGGGATGACCACCGACGACAACCGCACCCGCCGTGGCCGGCCCCCCCGCGGCTCCGTGCGCGACCTGCCGGACGGGCCGGCGGACGCCGCGGGCCTGACCCCCCGCCAACGCAAGGTGCTTGAGGTGATCCGCGACGCTGTCGAGCGCCGAGGCTACCCGCCGAGCGTGCGGGAAATCGGCGATGCGGTGGGGCTCACGAGCACGTCCAGCGTCGCGCACCAGCTGAAGACGCTGGAGGAGAAGGGCTTCCTGCGCCGTGACCCGCACCGCCCCCGGGCCATGGAGGTCCTCTCCGCACAGGCACCGGTACGCCCCGTGGCACGCCAGGCCCCCGGCGTCGGTACACTCACGGCGGGTTCGTCGACGGACGGCCCCGCACAGGCGGCCTACGTGCCGGTCCTCGGCCGCATCGCCGCGGGTGGGCCGATCCTCGCCGAGCAGGCGGTCGAGGAGGTCTTCCCGCTCCCCCGCGAGATCGTGGGCGAGGGCACCCTGTTCACCCTGCGGGTCGTCGGGGACTCCATGGTCAACGCCGCGATCTGTGACGGCGACTGGGTGGTCGTCCGCCAGCAGCCGGTCGCGGACAACGGCGAGATCGTCGCCGCGATGATCGACGGCGAGGCGACGGTCAAGACACTGCGCCGTCGTGACGGCCACGTCTGGCTCGAGCCGCAGAATCCGGCCTATGCTGACATTCCGGGTGACAGCGCGACGATCCTCGGCCGGATCGTCGCGGTCCTTCGCCGGGTCTGATCCTCCCGGGAGGGAGCATGGGCACAGGTGTCGACCGGCACCGCACCGGTCGGGTCGTGGCTGTCGTGGGGCCGACAGCGGCCGGCAAGAGCGACCTGGCGATCGCGCTGGCCACCGAGCTGGACGGTGAGATCGTCAACGCCGACTCCATGCAGCTCTACCGCGGGATGAACATCGGTACCGCCAAGGTGCCGCCGGCGGAACGCGGCGGTGTCCCCCACCACCTGCTCGATGTCTGGGACGTCACCCGCGCCGCCGACGTGGCGTCCTACCAGGCGCTGGCCCGACAGGTCGTCGACGGTCTGCTGGCCGCCGGCCGCACGCCGGTGCTCGTGGGCGGCTCCGGGCTCTACGTCCGGGCCGTCCTCGACGACCTCGCCTTCCCCGGCACCGACCCGGCCGTGCGGGGGCGGCTGGAGCGAGAGCTGTCCGAGCGGGGCCCGGCCGCGCTGCACGCCGATCTCGCCGCGCGGGCACCGGCGGCGGCCGCNGGCGGCCGCCGCCATCCTGCCCGGCAACGGCCGCCGTATCGTGCGCGCGCTGGAGGTGGTGGAGCTCACCGGCAGCTTCACCGCCTCCCTGCCGGAACACCGCTCGGTCTACGACGCGGTCCAGATCGGCATCGACCATCCTCAACTCGACGCGAGGATCGCCGACCGGGTGGCCGGCATGTGGGCCGCCGGCATGATCGAGGAGGTCCACGCCCTCGTCAGCATGGGCCTGCGGGACGGCCCCACCGCCTCCCGGGCGCTGGGCTACGCCCAGGTTCTCGCCTGGCTCGACGGCGCGCTCGATTCGGCCGAGTCGGCCCGGCTCGCGACAATTGCCGCGACGCGCCGACTGGCACGTAGACAAAGGTCGTGGTTTCGGCGCGATCCTCGCATAATTTGGCTGGACCGTCCCGACGTCGAGCAGGTGGCGGGCATGGTCAACCCGGCCTGAACGTGCGGCGGGTCCGTGGCCCGTTCTTCCCGTCGTCTGGAGACACCCGTCGTCTGGAGACATGTGTGACCGCGATCGAGTTGAACCTCGTCCCGGCCCTGTGTGCCGCGTTCGACGACGGGTCGTTACAACTGCACTACCAGCCCGAGGTCGACCTGCGCACCGGGTCGGTTCCCGGGATGGAGGCCTTCCTGCGCTGGCACCATCCCGACCGGGGGCTGATGAACCCGTCGCAGTTCATGCCGGCCGCCGCGGCCGCGGGCCTGTCCGACCAGGTCGGCCGCTGGGTGTTACGCACCGCCGTGGCCGAGGCCCGGACATGGCACGAAATGGCCGCGGGAACCGCGATCCGCCCACCCCGGCTGTGGGTCAACGTGACCGCCGACCAGCTGACCCGGCCCGGTTTCGCGATCGAGGTGGAACAGCTCATGCACGGACGTGCGCTGCCACCGGGAGCGCTCGGGCTGGAGTTCACCGAGCAGACCCTCGGCCTCGCGCGGGTCGGGGTGCCCCGGCTGCTGGCCCGGCTGCGTTCGTTCGGACCAGCGATCGGCGTCGACGGTTTCGGCACCTGGTACGCGTCGCTGTCCACCCTCGACGTCCTGCCGCTGGACATGGTGAAGATCGACGGCCGCTTCCTCCACGCGATGCAGCGGGACCTGGAGGGCGAGGCGGTCCTGGCCTCGATCATCACGCTGGCCCACCGGCGGCAGATGGTCGTGACCGCCGAGGGCGTCGACAGCGTGGTCATGGCGTCCCGGCTGGCGGCGATGCACTGTGACCGGGGAGCCGGCCGCCTGTTCTGCCCGCCCGTCCCCACCGACGACGCCAGGATGATTGCCCTGGGCCGCGGCCGACCGAACCGGCGCCACGGGCGTTCCCGGCCGACCGGCGCCACCAGCGGCACGGGACGCGCCGGACGCGCCGCGCCCGACCGCGCCACGGCCACCGCCACCGCCACCGCCACCGGCACAATCCCGAGACCGGCCCGGGCCGCCGTCATCTGACCGGGAACTGCCATCATCCGACCGAGAAAATTCGGTCGCGGCCCCGGAGCGGACGTGGGAGTCTGCGATAAAGGAGGCAGCGACATGACGTTTCCCGCCATCTTCGACGCCTCCGATGAGGACCTCGGCCTCGACCTCGCCGACCGTTTGGCGCTGCGCCGGGTACCAGGCCTGGCGACCGAGCTCGACGACGTCACCGAGGTCGAATACCGCCAGCTCCGGCTGGAACGGGTGGTTCTCATCGGAGTGTGGACCTCGGGCACGGCCGCCGAGGCGGAGACCTCCATGGCCGAGCTCGCCGCGCTGGCGGCCACGGCCGGCTCGGTCATCCTGGACGCGCTCATCCAGCGTCGGGACACTCCCGACTCGGCGACGTACGTCGGCTCCGGCAAGGCGCGTGAGCTGCGCGACGTCGTCACCGCCACCGGCGCCGACACCGTCGTCTGCGACGGTGAGCTGACCCCCGGCCAGCTGCGCCAGCTGGAGGACGTCGTCAAGGTCAAGGTCATCGACCGGACCGCACTGATCCTCGACATCTTCGCCCAGCACGCCACCTCCCGGGAGGGCAAGGCCCAGGTCGAGCTCGCGCAGCTGCAGTACATGCTGCCGCGGCTGCGTGGCTGGGGTGAGTCGATGTCCCGCGCCGGTGGTGGCATCGGCACCCGCGGCCCCGGTGAAACAAAGATCGAAACGGACCGGCGGCGGCTGCGCGCCCGCATGGCCAGGCTCCGCCGGGAGCTCACCGGAATGAAGACGGTCCGGACGACCAAACGGTCGGCGCGGCAGCGCAGCGGCATCCCCGCGGTCGCGATCACCGGTTACACCAATGCCGGCAAGTCCTCACTGCTCAACCGGCTGACCGGCGCCGGGGTGCTGGTCGAGGACGCCCTGTTCGCCACCCTGGACCCGGCCGTGCGGCGGGCCACGCTGCCCGACGGCAGGACGTTCACCCTCGCCGACACCGTCGGCTTCGTCCGCCACCTGCCGCACCAGATCGTGGAGGCGTTCCGCTCCACCCTGGAGGAGGTCGCCGACGCCGACCTGCTGCTGCACGTCGTCGACGGCTCGCATCCCGACCCGATGTCACAGATCTCCGCGGTCCGCACGGTGATCAACGACATCGGCGCCGCGGACGTCCCCGAGCTGCTGGTCGTGAACAAGATCGACGCCACCGACCCGGACGTGCTCGCCCGGGTGCGCCGCACCGTCCCCGACGCGATCCTTGTCTCGGCCCGCACCGGGGACGGGCTGACCGCCCTGGTGGAGGAGCTGACCGAGCGCGTCCCCCACCCCGACGTCGAGGTGTGTGTGCTGCTGCCGTTCACCCGCGGCGACCTGCTCTCACGGGTCTACGCCCGCGGGGAGGTCCTCGGCCTCGAGCACACGGCGACCGGCACCGTCCTGCGGGCCCTGGTACCGGTCGAGCTCGCCTCCCAGCTCGCCGACTTTCTCCTCGAACCGGCCTGAGGGAGCCGGCCTGAGGCCGGCGGGTCTACGCGGCCCGCTGGCCCACGCCGTTACGCCAGAACTCGACCAGCACCGCGGCGGTGACCTTCGGGTTCTCGATCGCCGGTGAGTGCGCCGCCCCGGCGATCACCTCGTAACGGGCGCCCAGGCGTGTCGCCATCTCCGCCTGCAGACGCGGCGGCCAGGCGTCGTCGGCGGCCCCGTGGGCGACCAGCACGGGTACGGCGTCCTGGCCGACAGCGTCAGCAAGCTCACCGACCCGGTCAGGTTCGCTCAGAAGCTGCTCCCCCATCACCCGGAGACCGACGTCACTGCTGGCGAAGAACCGGCGCTCCAGGAACTCAAGCCCACCGGGCGGGTACACGGCGGTGTCCGCGGCCCGCATGGCGGCCCACACCGCGTCCCGGCCGCTACGCCTGTACAGGACCCGCATGGCCTGCAGCGCGATCCGCCGAGGGCCGACGATCCCGGCCGGGCCGGAGCTGAGCAGCACAAGGCTTGCCACACACGACGGCCGGGCGATGACCGCGGCCCGCGCGACCAGCCCCCCGAAGGAATGGCCGAGCAGGTGCACCGGGCGACCGATCTCGTCGGCCACCAGGCTGACCTGCCCGGCAAGGGCGTCGACCGTGCAGTCCTGTTCCGGGTTGGCCGCGGGCGACTCGTACTGGCCGTGCTGGTCGACCGCGATCACGTCGAACCCGGCCCGCGCAAGACGCGGAATGATCGGCAGAAAGTCCTCCTTGCTCCCGGTGTAGCCGGGTAGCAGGACGACCGGCGGGTCGATGGACGATCCGGCCCGCAGGACCGCAAGGCTTGCGCAGGTCGAGCGCTGTACCCCGGACGGCAGTTCCGTCGACGTCGAGACCATTACCAAGGACTCCCCTGCTCCCACACGGCGACCACGTACCCCACACCGTAAGGGGCAGCGACATACTCAGCACGAGACATCCATGACCACGTGCGCGTGTCGCTCATGGTGATGTCCGGGTCGTGCGCTGTGGCGGCGAGGGTAGCATCGGCAAGCCGCGCGCCGGCGAGCACCTGCCACGACGCGCGGCCGGCCGCCATCAGCTCGCGGGAGAGGACGGGGTCCAGGCTCAGCAGCGCGGCCGCGTCGCCGGTGGCGAGCGCCTCCGCCACCGCGGCGTCGTGGCCGTCCGCGCGGCTGTCGAACCCGCCAGGCGCGCCGACCGTCCGCCGCGCGCTGCCGTCGCCCATCACCAGCAGGGCGACCCGCCGCGCCGAGCCGGCGAGCTCGGCGCCGAGCCGGGCGGCGTCCGCCGCGCTGGTCGTCGCGCTCACGCCGAGGCCGGTGACCGCGCCCTCCCACGGAACCTGCCCGAGCAGCCAGGCCCCGACCGTCAGCGACAGCGGCAGCGTCGGGGCCGCCCCTNGGCAGCGTCGGGGCCGCCCCTGGCGTGGCGGATCCCAGCGCGACCGACAGCGGCACCCCGTAACCAGCCAGACTTCCGGACTCGCCAGCGGCGTACGGCCTGGTCCGTGGCGCGTCACCGACGACGACGACGACGTCCGGGCCGCCGGCCACGAGCCGGCGCACCGCCTGGATCGCCGGCCTACGCACCGCGACAGCCTCACCGGCGGCGAGCTCGGGGACGAGCAACGGTGGATGCGGACAGACAACCGCCGCTGTCAGCGTCACCGCCGCAGGGCGGGCATACCGAGAAGCGTGGGCGCGCCGGCAGCGGCCGCGGCGGCCGGCA
>NZ_JWIO01000002.1:184112-193409 GCF_001017755.1 Protofrankia coriariae | reverse complement strand
GGCCGGCCGCTCCCGCTCGGCCTCCCACAGGTCACCGGCCCTGGTCCGCCGGTGGGCCAGCAGCGGGCCGTCCGCGACGAGATGATGGGGCGCGCCCCGCGTGACCGCCGTCCGCACCACGTCGCCGGGACGGATCAGGGTGGCCGACGGCGCACCCAGATGGACCAACCGGCCGTCCCGGGCGCGGCCGGAACGCCGCCCGGTGGCGGCGTCCTTGCGCCCCTCCCCCTCGACGACGAGGACTTCCACCGGCTGGCCGACGAGCGCGCGGTTGCCCACCCAGGAGATCTCGTCCTGGACGGCCACCAGCCGTTCGTAACGGTCCCGCACGGCAGCCGGGTCGACCTGGCCGTCCATGGCGGCGGCCGGGGTGCCCGCCCGCGCGGAGTACTGGAAGGTGAAGGCGCCGGCGAACCGCGCCTCGCGCACCACGTGCAGGGTGTCGGCGAAGTCGGTCTCCGTCTCGCCCGGGAAGCCCACGATGATGTCGGTGGTGATGGCGGCGTGCGGCATCGCGGCCCGGACCCGTTCGAGGATTCCCAGGAAACGCTCCTGGCGGTAGGAGCGGCGCATCCGCCGCAGCACCGCGTCCGACCCCGACTGCAGCGGCATGTGCAGCTGCGGGCAGACGTTCGGGGTCGCCGCCATCGCCTCGATCACGTCGTCGGTGAAGTCCCGCGGATGCGGCGAGGTGAACCGGACCCGTTCCAGCCCGTCGATCGTCCCGCAGGCATGCAGCAGTTTCGCGAACGCCCCGGGATCACCCAGCGACCGGCCGTAGGAGTTCACGTTCTGGCCGAGCAGGGTGATCTCGATGACGCCGTCGGCGACCAGCGCCTCGACCTCGGCCAGGACGTCGCCCGGACGCCGGTCGGTCTCCCTGCCCCGCAGGCTCGGCACGATGCAGAAGGTGCAGGTGTTGTCGCAGCCGACGCTGATGCTCACCCAGGCCGAGTGGTGCGTCGACCGGCGGGAGGGCAGCGCGCTGGGGAAGACCTCCAGCGCCTCGACGATCTCGACCTCGGCCGCCGCGTTGTGCCGTGCCCGCTCGAGCAGCACGGGCAGCCGGTGCAGGTTGTGGGTGCCGAAGACGACGTCCACCCAGGGCGCCCGTTCGGTGATCGTCGCGCGGTCCTTCTGCGCGAGACAGCCACCGACCGCGATCTGCATACCCGGATGGTGCTTCTTCGCCGGGTACATCTGACCAAGATTGCCGTAGAGCCGGTTGTCGGCGTTCTCGCGCACGGCGCAGGTGTTGAACACCACCACGTCCGGAGTGACATCCGTGGCCGCGGGCACGTAACCGGCGGCCTCCAGCATGCCGGCGATCCGCTCGGAGTCGTGGACGTTCATCTGACATCCGAATGTCCGGACCTGGTAACTGCGGGGACTCACGCAGCCAGCCTACGGCGCGGGCGCAACAGACACTTTCCACCGCCTCCGGCGGGTGGTCTCGACGGCTAACGGGCGGTCTCGACGGCGCGGGTCTCGCGAACCACCGTGACCCGGATCTGGCCCGGGTAGGTCAGCTCGTCCTCGATCTGTTTCGCGACGTCGCGGGCGAGCATGTGCGCGGCGATGTCGTCCACCTGATCCGGGACGACCATCACCCGGACCTCGCGGCCGGCCTGCATCGCGAAGACCTTCTCCACCCCCGGGCGTTCGCCGGCGATCTGCTCGATGCGCTCGAGCCGCTTGACGTAGGACTCCAGGCTCTCCCGGCGGGCACCCGGCCGTCCGCCGGAGATCTGGTCCGCGACCTGGGTGAGCACCGCCCCGATCGAACGCGGCTCGACCTCGTTGTGGTGCGCCTCGATGGCGTGGACGATCTCCTCGTCCTCGCCGTAGCGGCGGGCGATCTCGGCGCCGATGAGGGCGTGGCTGCCCTCCACCTCGTGGGTCAGCGCCTTGCCGAGGTCGTGGAGCAGGGTGCCCCGTTTGACCAGTGCCGGCGGCAGCCGCAGCTCGGCGGCCATGATCCCAGCCAGGTGCGCGGACTCGATCAGGTGCGCCAGGACGTTCTGGCCGTAGCTGGTCCGGTACCGCAGCCGCCCGAGGATGTGGATCAGCTCGGGGTGCATCTCCGCGACGCCGGTCTGCACGAGCGCGTCCTCGCCGGCGCGCACACAGCGTGCCTCGACCTCGCGCCTGGCCCGGTCGTGTTCCTCCTCGATGCGATGCGGATGAATGCGCCCGTCCCCGACCAGGGCCTCCAGGGTGATCTTGGCGATTTCGCGGCGTACCGGATCGAAGCAGCTGAGCAGAACCGCTTCGGGCGTGTCGTCGATGATGACGTTCACGCCGGTGACCGACTCGAACGACCGGATGTTGCGGCCCTCGCGGCCGATGATGCGGCCCTTCATCTCGTCGCTGGGCAGATGCAGGACGGAGACGACCGACTCCGTGGTCGTCTCCGAGGCGACCCGCTGGATGGCCAGCGTAACGATCTTCCTGGCCCGTTCTTCGCCCTGTTCCCGGGCCTGCGCCTCGATGTCGCGGACCAGCACGGCCGCGTCCCGCCGGGCGTCGGCCTCGACGACCTTGACAAGTTCGGCCCGCGCCTGGGCGGCGGTGAGCCGGGCCGCCTCCTCCAGCGTCCGGCGGCGTTCCTCCTCCAGGTCGACGACCTCCGCGCGCCGTCTGGCGAGTTCGGCCTCCCGGGCCGCCAGGTCGTGGTCCCTGGCCTCGATGTGGCGGGCCTGTTCGTCCACGACGGCGGCACGGGCCTCCAGCCGCTGTTCGCGCTGGGCGAGACGGGCGTCCCGCTCGCGCAGCTCCACCCGCAGCGCCCGCACCTCCTCCTCGGCCTGCGTCCGGAAGGTCTCCGCCGACTTCCGGCCGGCCTCGCGCGCCTCCGCCTCGACAAGGGAGCCACGCAGCGTCGACTCCGCCTCGGCCCGTTCCCGCAGCGCTCGGGCGTTCTCCTCCGCGCGGCGGAGCAGCTCCGCGGCTTCCCGCTCCGCCTGCTCCCGCAGGCTGCTGGCCTGCCTGGCGAGCTCGGCGGCTTCAGCGGACTCGGCCTCCGCCACCTCGACATCAGCGCCGTCCTCGCCCCCGGCCCGGGGCTGGGACGCCGCCAGGCCATCTCCCGAGCGCAGGACGCGAAGAAGAAGCAGCGTAATTACCCCCAGGCCCACGAGCACGCAGCTGGCAAGCACGACGAGGAGAACGCTCATCGGTCCTCCTCCCTCGGCCGGGATTGGCCCGCGGTCAACGGGCCGAAACGGCGAGGGGGCCCACGAAACGGGCTGTTCCGGAACTTGCGGAATCCGTGCTGCTACCGACAAACGCCTGAGCACAAGCGGATGCGGCGGCGTCCACAGACGTCGCGATCCGGGCCAGCCACCCTCGTGTGAAGTTGTTTCACGTTATCGGAACCGCGTCACCGCGGGAGCCCTCTCACCTTTGCCGAGAGTAGGTCTGCGGCTCGTGAACGGTCAAGAAAAGCTAGTCAAGCGAACCATCCACAACCTCCTCGGTGATCACCCTTACAACAAGATCGGACGGGTAGCCGCGACGGCCGAGCAACGCGGCCAGACGCCGGGTGCGCACCTGGGCCGGCAGCCCTGCCATCGCCGGCATACGACGTCGTACCAGCTCCCGCGCGGCGGCCTCCTCGTCGTGGGTGTCCAGGTCGTCCTGGTCGGCGAGCGCCGCGGCGATGACATCCGCGTCAACCCCCCGGCGACGCAGCTCATGGACGAGCCCGTGGCGACCCAGACCTCGGTTCGCCCGCGCGGAGGAGATCAACGCGGTGGCGAACGCCCTGTCGTCAACAAGACCCACCTCGGCCAGACGGGCCAGCACCGCCTGCGCGGTGTCGGGATCCACCCCGCGCCGCGCCAGGGTGGCAGCCAGTTCTGCATGGCTTCGCGGCCGGGCCTCAAGCTGGCGCAGACAGATCTCCCGCGCTCTGGCGACCGGGTCCGCGGCCTCTTTCACAGGTCCGCGGCCTGTTTCACAGGTCGGCCGGCGGCGGGGACGCCGGATCCACGTCGAGCGTCGGCACCAGGCCGAGCTTTTCCTTGATTCGCTTTTCGATCTCGTCGGCGATGTCGGGATTGTCCCGCATGAAGGAGCGGGCGTTCTCCTTGCCCTGACCCAGTTGATCACCGTCGTAGGTGTACCAGGCCCCCGACTTGCGGATGATGCCCTGCTCGACCCCCATATCGATCAACGAGCCTTCCCTGCTGATGCCGCCCCCGTAGACGATGTCGAACTCCGCCGTGCGGAACGGGGGGGCCATCTTGTTCTTCACGACCTTCACTCGGGTACGGTTACCCACGGCATCCGTCCCGTCCTTCAGAGTCTCGATACGGCGAACATCCAGCCGCACGGACGCGTAGAACTTCAGCGCCTTGCCGCCCGTGGTCGTCTCGGGCGAACCGAACATGACACCGACCTTCTCGCGGAGCTGGTTGATGAAGATGGCGGTGGTCCCCGAGTGCGACAGCGCGCCGGTGAGCTTGCGCAGCGCCTGGGACATCAGCCTGGCCTGCAGACCGACATGGCTGTCACCCATCTCACCCTCGATCTCGGCCCGGGGCACGAGGGCCGCCACCGAGTCGATGACGATGATGTCGATCGCGCCGGACCGGATGAGCATGTCCGCGATCTCCAACGCCTGCTCACCGGTGTCGGGCTGGGAGACCAGCAGCGCGTCGGTGTTGACCCCGAGCTTGGCCGCGTAGTCGGGGTCGAGCGCGTGCTCGGCGTCGATGAAGGCCGCGATCCCGCCGGCGGCCTGGGCGTTCGCGACCGCGTGCAGCGCGACGGTCGTCTTCCCGGACGACTCCGGACCGTAGATCTCCACGACGCGGCCACGCGGCAGCCCACCGATGCCGAGCGCCACGTCCAGGGCGATGGAACCGGTCGGGATGACCTGGACCGGTGGGCGGGTGTCGTCACCGAGCCGCATCACCGAGCCCTTGCCGAACTGCTTGTCTATCTGAGCGAGGGCGTTCTCCAACGCCTTCTCGCGGTCGAGTCCTGCCATCGGGGTCACTCCAGGCTGAGGTCGTCGATTCTTGGCCACGATGGCGACGGTAGGGGGCGGGTCCGACAATTTCGAGCGCCGGGCCGCGCCTGTGGACAACTGGACGGTCGAAGCAGCCACGATCAACAGCCTTTCTCACCCGTCGGCTCACCCCACCGGGGCACCTTGTCACTCGGTATCCACAGTAGGCGAACAGGCGTTCGATAGCATCCTCGACGCGCCGAACCGTCAGCGTTCGCGCGCGGACAGGCCGAACTCCTCGCACACCGCCCGCCAGACGTCCTTGGCGTCGTCACCGCGAGCGAGGGCCGCCTCGACCGTGACCCCGCCGAGCCCGGCGACAACATGGTCGCGGGCAACCGACTCCGCGTACCCGGAGCCGAACTGCTTGTTCATTCGCGCCCAGAACTCGGTCAGTCGCACGGGTGCAAGTCTGCCCTTCCCGACAGGCATACTCGCGACAGGCAGACTCGAGGGCATGCCCGCGCCGTCCCCCCTCACGCTGTTCTCGGCCCCCACCCGGGCCTGGTTCACCGGCGTGTTCCCCGCGCCCACCCCCGCGCAGGCCGGCGCCTGGGAGGCGATCAGCCACGGGGACGACGTCCTGGTCGTCGCCCCGACCGGCTCGGGCAAGACGCTCGCGGCCTTCCTGTGGTCGCTGGACCGGATCGCCCGCGCCGGTCCCCCGGCCGACGCGTCCCGGCGCTGCCGGGTGCTCTACGTCAGCCCGCTCAAGGCCCTGGCCGTGGACGTCGAACGCAACCTGCGGGCCCCGCTGGCCGGGATCCGGGCCACCGCGGCGCGCCTGGGCCGGCCCGAGCCCGACGTGCGGGTGGGTATCCGCTCCGGTGACACCCCCGCCGCCGAGCGGCGGGNNNCCCCCGCCGCCGAGCGGCGGGCGTTCGGACGGCTGCCCCCGGACGTGCTCATTACCACGCCCGAGTCGCTGTTCCTGATCCTGACCAGCCAGGCGCGCGAGGCGCTGCGCGGGGTGGAGACGGTCATCGTGGACGAGGTGCACGCCGTGGCCGGCACCAAGCGCGGCGCCCACCTCGCCCTGAGCCTGGAACGCCTTGACGCGCTGCTGGACACCCCCGCCCAGCGGGTGGGCCTGTCGGCGACGGTGCGCCCGACCGAGGAGGTCGCCCGCTTCCTCGGAGGTGCCCGCGCGGTCACGGTGGTCCGCCCACCCACGGGAAAGACCCTGCGGATCGACGTGGTCGTGCCGGTGCCGGACATGACCCAGCTCGCCGGTCCAACTACCGACGCCGACACCGGTCCGCGGCCGGCCGCGTCGATCTGGCCGGCCGTGGAGGAACGCATCCTCGACCTCGTCCTCGCACACCGCTCGACCATCGTGTTCGCCAACTCCCGCCGGCTGGCCGAACGGCTGTGCGCCCGGCTGAACGAGGCGTACGCCCAGCGCATGCGGGACCCGTCCCTCGAGGTGGCCCGGGCGCATCACGGCAGCGTCAGCCGACAGCAGCGGGCGCTCATCGAGGATGATCTCAAAGCCGGCCGGCTGCCCGCGGTCGTGGCCACCTCCAGCCTGGAACTCGGCATCGACATGGGCGCCGTCGACCTCGTCGTCCAGGTCGAGTCACCACCGAGCGTGGCCGCCGGCATGCAGCGGGTGGGGCGCGCCGGGCACCAGGTCGGAGCCGCCAGCCGCGGCGTGATCATGCCCAAGCACCGCGGCGACCTGCTGTCGTGCGCCGTCGTCGCCGAACGGATGTGCGACGGCGGGATCGAACAGCTGCGGTATCCGCGCAACCCGCTGGACGTGCTCGCCCAGCAGATCGTGGCGATGGTCGCGATGGATCCCTGGCCGGTCGACGACATCGCCGCGCTGGTCCGCCGGGCGGCCTCGTTCGCGACGCTGCCGCCGCCCGCTCTGGATGCGGTCCTGGACATGCTCGCGGGCCGCTACCCCAGCGACGACTTCGCCGAGCTGCGTCCCCGCCTGGTCTGGGACCGGGTCACCGGCACCCTCACCGGCCGGCCCGGCAGCGGGCGGCTGGCGGTCACCAGCGGCGGCACCATCCCCGACCGCGGCCTGTTCGGGGTCTTTCTGGTGGGTGAGAAGGCCAGCCGGGTCGGCGAACTGGACGAGGAGATGGTCTACGAGTCCCGGGTCGGTGACGTCGTCCTGCTCGGGTCGTCAAGCTGGCGGATCGAGGAGATCACCCCCGACCGGGTGCTGGTGGCCCCGGCGCCGGGCCGGCCGGGCAAGCTGCCGTTCTGGCACGGTGACACGCTCGGGCGTCCCGCGGAACTCGGCCGCGAGATCGGCGCCTTCACCCGCGAGCTGGCCCGCCTCGACAGCGGGCAGGCACGCGAGCGCCTGCGGGCGGCCGGGTTCGACAGGTGGGCCACCGACAACCTGCTCACCTACCTCGCCGACCAGCGGGCGGCCACCGGCCATCTGCCGGACGACCGGACGATCGTCGTCGAACGCTTCCGGGACGAGCTCGGCGACTGGCGGCTGGCGGTCCACTCGCCCGTCGGCGCCCCGGTGGCCGCGCCGTGGGCGCTGGCCATCGCCGCCCGGCTGCGCGACCGCTACGGCGTCGAGGTGCAGATCATGCACTCCGACGACGGTGTCGTCGCGCGGATCCCGGACGCCGACCTCGCCCCCACCGCCGACGTGGTCGTGTTCGACCCCGACGAGATCGACGCGCTCGTGCGGGCCGAGGTCGGTACCAGCGCGCTGTTCGCGAGCCGGTTCCGGGAGTGCGCGGGCCGGTCGCTGCTGCTGCCGCGGCGCACCCCCGGCCGCCGGACGCCGCTGTGGCAGCAACGGCAGCGCAGCGCCCACCTGCTGGCGGTGGCGGCCCGCTTCGACGACTTCCCCGTGGTGCTGGAGACCATGCGGGAGTGTCTGCAGGACGTCTTCGACGTCCCCGCCCTGACCGGGCTGATGCGTCAGATCGCGGCCCGCACGCTGCGCGTCGTCGAGGTGGAGACCGCGGCGCCCTCGCCGTTCGCCCGCTCGATGCTGTTCGGCTACGTCGCGGCGTTCATGTACGACGGGGACACCCCGCTGGCCGAACGCCGGGCCCAACTGCTCGCGCTGGACAGCTCCCTGCTCACCCAGCTGCTCGGCCAGGCCGACCTGCGGGAGCTGATCGACGCGGCCGTGCTCGCCCAGGTGGAGGCCGAACTGCAGCGCCTGGCACCCGACCGGCGGGCGCGTGACGTCGAGGACGTCGCCGACCTGCTGCGCGTGGTCGGCGACCTCAGCACACCGGAGGCGCTGGCCCGCGGCGCGACCCCGGCCCACCTCGCCGAACTCGCCGACACCCACCGCGCGCTGCGGGTGCGCGTCGCCGGCGAGGAACGCTGGGTGGCCGTCGAGGACGCCGGCCGGCTGCGTGACGCCCTCGGCATCCCGGTGCCGGTCGGGGTGCCCACGGCCTTCACCGAAACGGTCCGCGACCCGCTCGGTGACCTGCTCGCCCGCTACGCGCGCACGCACGGCCCGTTCGACGCCGAGGCGGTCGCCGACCGCTTCGGACTGGGTGTGGCCGTGGTGACCGCCGGCCTGGAGCGGATGCTCGCCACCGGCCGGCTCGTCCGCGGCGAACTGCGCCCGGGTGGCACCGGCGAGCAGTGGTGTGATGACACGGTGTTACGGATACTGCGCCGACGCAGCCTCGCCGCCTCCCGCCGCGACGTCGAGCCCGTCCCGGTGACGGCCCTTGCCCGTTTCCTGCCCGCCTGGCAGGGGCTGTCACGCGGCCGGGACGGCAGCCACGGTGGCAGCCACGGCGTCGACGCGGTGGTGCGGGCCGTCGAGCAGCTGCAGGGCGCGCTGATGCCGGCCAGCGCCTGGGAGCAGCTCGTCCTGCCCGCCCGGGTGGCGGACTACCAGCCGGGGATGCTCGACGAGCTGTGCGTGTCCGGTGAGGTGCTGTGGGCCGGCGCGGGCGGGCTGCCCGGCAACGACGGCTGGCTGACCCTGGTCCTCGCCGACAGCGCTCCCCTGCTGCTGCCACCGCCCGTCCCGGACGCGGCGAGCACCCCCCTGCACGCCGCCGTGCTCGAGGCCCTCGACGCGGGGGCCGCCCTGTTCTTCCGGTCCCTCTCCGACCGGGTCGGCAGCCTCGACGACACCGCGCTCGCAGCCGCGCTGTGGGATCTGGTGTGGGCGGGCCTGGTCACCAACGACAGCCTCACCCCGCTGCGGACCTCGCTGGCCGCCCGCCGCGGCAGCCATCCGACCGCTCGGCGCAGCCCCCGGCTGCGCCCGGTGCGCTACTCCCGTCCGAGCATGCCGTCGCGGACCGGCCCGCCGACGG
>NZ_JWIO01000002.1:177366-184107 GCF_001017755.1 Protofrankia coriariae | reverse complement strand
GCCCGCCGACGGTGGCCGGCCGCTGGTCACTGCTGCCAGCGCGGGATCCCGACCCGACGCTGCGCGCCCACGCGCAGGCCGAGATGCTGCTCGACCGGTACGGGATCGTCACCCGCGGCACAGTCGCGGCCGAGGGGATCCCGGGCGGTTTCGCCGGGGTGTACCGCCTCCTGTCCGCCTTCGAGGACAACGGACAGTGCAGACGTGGATACTTCGTGGAATCCCTCGGCGCGGCCCAGTTCGCCGTCCCCGGTGCGGTCGACCGGCTGCGGGCGATGCCGGCGACGTCCGGCGCACTCGTGCTCGCCGCGACCGACCCGGCGAACCCCTACGGCGCCGCCCTGCCCTGGCCGGCGGCCCAGCCGGCCAACTCTTCGGGACACCGGCCGGGACGCACACCGGGTGCGCTCGTCGTGCTCGTCGACGGCGAACTGGTGCTCTACGTCGAACGCGGCGGCCGGACGTTGCTGACCTGGACCGACGACCCCGAACGGGTGCAGCCGGCGGTCGACGCCCTCGCGCTCGCCGTGCGGGACGGCTGGCTGGGACAGCTGTCCGTGGAGAGGGCCGACGGCCAGGCCGTGCTCACCAGCGAACTGCGCACCAGCGAACTCGGCCAGGCCCTGGAACGCGCCGGCTTCCATCCCACACCGCGCGGCCTGCGGCTACGGGCCTGAACCATCCCGCATGAGTTCGCGCAGGCCGTCGGCGAAGCCGCGCAGGGCCGCGGTCCCGCGTTCGAGCTCACCGTCGCGCCCCGCCACCGCCCCCGCCGGCGACAGTGCCGACGACAGCGCCGACGGTGTCGAGGCGAGCAGGTCACTGGCCGCGGCCAGCATCTCGTCGAGGGCGTCCGCGGCGGTCGTCATCGAACTCACCAGGCCCGTGATCGTAGTAGTGATCTCCGCTCGACGGCCTGGGTCGACGACCGTACGCGCCGCCGACTCACAGGCCAGCGCCCGGGCGGCCTGGCCGCGCAGACCATCGACCACCTGGGCGGCCGACGCCATCGCCGCGCGGACCGCCTCGGCGGCGGCCCCGGGCGGCAACGACCGCAGCATGGCTGCGAGCGCGACCACCGCCGCCTCGCCGCGATGCAGGGGCTCCGCGGCGGCCGAGCCCCGTATCCGCAGCCGCGAGGGCAGCGGCGCCGTCGGCAGCGGCAGAGCCGCCGGCAGCGCCGGAGCCGCCCGCGCCTGACGCCAGGACAGACCGGCCCGCACGAGCGCGCCGGCGCCCACGACCAGCCAGCCCCACGTCCCGTCGAGCACCGCGACCGCCGGGGTGAGGACCGCGACCCCGGACCACGCCCGCGCGGATGCGGCCGCGCGGCGGCGCTGCCGGGCCTGGGCACGGATCAGCCGCTGCTCGCCGCGCAGCAGGTTCCGGCGTTCGATATCGGCACGCAGCCACTCCGGCAGGCGGCTGCTCGGCCCCGTCCCGCGTGCCGGCAGCATCGTCAGGCGTCCGGCCGATCAGCCTGTCCCTTGTCCAGGGACAGCGTGCCGTCGGATCCGCCCACCGCTGGCCCGGCCGACAGGGCCGTGCGGATCTCGGCGAGACGGTTGGACGCCTTCGCGTCCAACGACGCCCTACGAATCTCCAGCATCCGCGACTCCACCCCCTGCGAGGACAGTTCGTGCCGTCCCAGGGCGATCGCGTAGCGCTGCTCGACCTTGTCCCGAACCTGCCCCAGCGTCGGGGTGTCGCCTGGCGGGGTGAGCCGGGACATGCCGTCGAGCGCCTTGCTCATCTGCTCCTGCATGGCGGCGTGCTCGATCTGGGTCAGCAGCCGGGCCCGCTCGGCGAGCTGCCCCTCCAGCCGCAGCGTGTTGTCCTCCACCGCGCGGCGGGCCTGCTCGGCGGAGAGTGCGGCCTGCTGGTGCAGGGCCTTGAGGTCGTCGAAGGAGCTCTCCGCGGCGACGAGCTGGCTGGCGAACGCCTGCGCGGTCTGCTCGTAGCGGGCTGCCGCGTCCGCCTCGCCCTTCGCGCTGGCCGCGTCCGCGAGCAGGATGGCCTGGCGTGCGGAGGCGGTCAGGCTCTCGACCTCCTCGATCTGGCGCGCCATCCGCATCTCCAGCTGCCGCTGGTTGCCGACGACCGCGGCAGCCTGTTGCACGAGCGCCTGGTGTTGCCGCTGCGCCTCGGTGATCGCCTGGTCGATCTGGACGCGCGGATCCGCCTTCTCGTCCAGCTTCCGGTTCGCCGACGCGGACAGATAGCGGTAGAGCTTGCGGACGACGTTCGCCATACCCCGATCGTCGCACGTCAAGCCGGACATCGGTGCCCCCCGGCCCACTAAAACGGACGTCGGCTAGACGGCACCGCCGTCGACAGTCGGCTCAGGCGGCACGGTCGACCACGGCGGTGGTCGCGCCGCCACGGGACTGCATGGCGGGAGGCTGCATCGCGGGGGGCTGCATGGCGGCCATCGGCGGCATCCCCGCCATCGGGGCGCCCACCCGGGCCGGACCGCCGGCCGCGAGCTCGGCGAGCTCCAGATCGTCGCTCACCTCACGCAGCAGGTCGGCGAGCCGGACGCCGAGCGCGTCGCAGATCGACGCGAGCAGCTCGGAGCTGGCCTCCTTCTGTCCCCGCTCGATCTCGGAAAGGTATCCGAGCGAGACTCTCGCGTTGGAGGACACCTCACGCAGGGTCCGGTGCTGATCCTGGCGGCGGCGGCGCAATGCCTCGCCGAGCATGCGTCGGAGCAGGACCATCGTGCCTCCTCCTTCGTCCTCGGGCTGGGCCTTACCGTATACCTGCTGTCCACCGTGATGGCTGGCCGTTGATACGACTGTAACCATGTAAGCAACACGCGTCCGGCGGTTCATCCCAGTCAACAAGTATGAACAGTCAGGGTACGCCGAAGAGCGTCCAACGCCTGGACGACCGCATAGATACGGTTCGTACGACGGTCACCGGGGAGGCGCAGGGACCTCGTCAGCGTGCCGAAGGCACCAACCATACCGATGTGCAGCGTCCCGACGGGCTTGCCCTCCTGCTCGTCGGGACCGGCCACCCCGGTCACCGCCAGCCCGTTGCTCGCCCCCAGCAGGTCCCGTACGCCCGCGGCCATCGCCGCCGCCGCCTCCGGGGACACCGCGCCGGACGTCGCCAGCACGTCCGGGTCGACCCCGAGCACGTCCCGCTTGGCCTCGGTGGCGTAGGAGACCACCCCGCCGCGCAGCACCGCGCTGGCACCGGCGACGTCGGTGAGCCGGCCGGCGAGCAGCCCACCGGTCATCGACTCGGCGACGGCGAGCGTCTCACCGCGCTCGGCGAGCAGCCGCAGGACGGTCCCCTCCAGCGAATCGTCGTCGACGCCGTAGAGCGCGATCCCGAGCGCGTCGCGGGCCGCCTTCTCCACCGGCTCGATGAGCCGGTGGGCCTCGGCCCGGTCGGTGGCGCGGGCGCTGACCCGCACCCGGGTCTGCCCGCCGCTGGCCAGAAAGGCAATTGTCGGGTTTCCGACCGGGGCGAGCCGCTCGACCTCGCCGGCCAGCGCCTGGGCCACCGCCGACTCCCAGATCCCGGCGGTGCGCAGGACCCGGTGCACCACGACCGCCGGCTCCCCGGCCCGGCGCAGCAGATCCGGCAGGACCGACCCGGTGAACATCGCGTACATCTCGTTGGGGACGCCAGGCAGGGCGTACACCACGCCACCGGCTGTTTCCAGACGGACGCCGGGGGCGGTGCCGACCTCGTTCGGCAGCGGTTCGGCGCCCTCGGGAAGATCCGCCTGCCGGTAGTTCATCTCCGGCGCCCCCCGGCCCGTACCGCCCGGCGCGTCCCGCCGCAGCGCCTGGAACCAGCGGCGTAAGGACGCCTCGAGGAAGGGATCCCGGCGCAGGGCCACGCCGGCCGCCAGGGCGATCCCCTCCCGGGTCAGATCGTCCTGGGTCGGCCCGAGCCCGCCGGTGAGGATGACCGCGTCCGCGCGGCCCAGCGCCGCCCGGATCCCGGCCGCGATCGTTTCGACGTTGTCGCCCACCACCGTCGACATCGTCAGCCGCACGCCCACGTCGGCAAGCTGCCGCCCGAGCCACGCCGCGTTGCCATTGACGATGTCCCCGAACAGCAGCTCGTCACCCACTGCCAGCAGTTCAGCCCGCATCGCTCTCCTCGGAGATCGCGGGAACCGGCCGCGTCGCCTGCCGTCGCAGGGCCACCGCCCGTCCCACATAGTCAAGACCGGTGACCACCGCCACCAGCACCCCGGCGGCGAGAACGACCGCCCGCGCGGAGGCGGCGATCCCTTCCAGCGGGAGCACGTAGAGACCGATCGCGCAGTTGAGCAGCAGGGTCTTCAGCTTGCCCCCGCGGCTGGGTGCCATCACCTCGTAGCGGATCATCCGTAACCGCAGCAGGGTGACCCCGACCTCCCGGACCGCGACGACCACCGTCACCAGCCACGGTAGGTCATCGAGCAGCGACAGGGACAGCAGCGCGGCGCCGGTGAGAGCCTTGTCCGCGATCGGATCGAGGATGATCCCGAAATCCGTGACGATCCCGCGGCTGCGGGCGACATATCCGTCGACCTGGTCGGTGACCGCCGCGAGCGCGTAGACGGCGAACGCCGCCACCCGCCAGTCGGAACCGTCCTGCCCACCGGCGAACATGAACACCACGAACACCGGGACGAGCGCGACCCGCCCGACGGTGAGCGCGTTGGCAAGATTCAGCCGGCTGACGGCGGCCCCGCTCATGCCACAGGGTCGACTGTCACAGGGTCGACGATGTTGAGGAGCTCGGCGACCAGGTCCACCCCTTCGGACGCGACCACCTTCGCACTCACCAGATCGCCCACCCGCACCCGCGCGGCCTCGGCCGCTGGCAGGCGGACCGTGCACGCTCCGTCGACCTCGGGCTGCTGGTGCGCGGCCCGTCCATGTGCCAGCCCACCGTCGACCTCCTCCACCAGGACCTCGACGACCGAGGAGAGTCGCTGCTGCGCGCGGGCGGCGGTCAATTGCTCGACCAGGTCGGTCACGCGCGCCTGGCGCCGGCGTACCGTGGCCGGCGTGACCTTGCCGGGCAGGGTGGCCGCCTCGGTCCCGTCCTCGTCGGAGTATCCGAAGACCCCGACTGCGTCGAGGTCGGCGTCGGTGAGGAAGCGCTCCAGCAGCGCGACGTCCGCCCGGGTCTCGCCCGGGAAGCCGACGATCACGTTCGAGCGGGCGCCGACGTCCGGGGCCAGCGCGCGGGCCCGCGCCAGCAGATCGAGGAAGGCGTCCGCGCCACCGAAACGGCGCATCCGCCGCAGCACCGACGGACTGGCGTGCTGGAACGACAGATCGAGGTAGGGGGCGACTCCCGGAGTCGTCAGCACCGTCTCCAGCAGGGACGGGCGTACCTCGGCGGGCTGCAGGTACACCGCTCTGACCCGGACCACACCGGTGATCGCGGCCAGTTGGGGCAGCAGTTTCTCCAGCGCCCGCAGGTCCCCGAGGTCCTTGCCGTAGGAGGTCGAGTTCTCGCTGACCAGGACGAGTTCCCGCACGCCCTGGCCGGCGAGCCACTCGGCCTCGGCGAGGACGTCCTGCGGTGGCCGGGAGACGTGTGCCCCGCGGAACGTGGGGATCGCGCAGAACGCGCAGCGCCGGTCACAACCACTGGAAATCTTCAACGACGCGACAGGTCCCCCGAGCAGGCGCTGGCGCAGGACCGGCGGGCCGGAGGCGGGCCCGGTCCGCTCCGCCCGTCCCGTCCGCTCCGCCTGGCGGTCGACCGGTGTGATCGGCAGCAGGGTCCGCCGGTCACGCGGAGTGTGCGCCGCGGGTTTCTCGCCACGCAGCACCGCGTCCAGATGGCTGCCGAGCGTCGGGTAGGCGTCGAAACCGAGGACGGCGTCGGCCTCCGGCAGACTGTCGGCGAGCTGCCGGCCGTACCGCTCGGCCAGGCAGCCGACTGCGACCACGGCCTTCGGGCCCCCGGCGTCCGTGGCGGCGTCGCGCAGATCGGCGGCGGCGAGCAGCGTGTCGATCGAGTCCTTCTTGGCGACGTCGACGAAACCGCAGGTGTTGACCACCACGGCGTCGGCGGTGGCCGGATCGTCGACCACGGCCCAGCCATCCCCCCCGAGCCGCGCCGCGAGCTCCTCGGAGTCCACGTCGTTGCGGGCACAGCCCAGTGTGATCAGCGCGACACGGCGAACGGGACGATCGGGCACGACGTCAGGCTACCGGGATGCCGGGTTACCAATGGCACAGTCTCCCGACGCACCCAGACCCACACGTACGGTGAGGACCTGGCCGGGGCTGCCCCCCAGTCCCAGATCCCGCCCGTTGCAGAAGACCGCCACCGATCCGGCATTGCCGATTTTGATCTCCATGGAACGGGCCGCCTTCACCAGACGGCTGTCGCCGGGCTGCAGGAGCTGCTGCAACAGGACCCGCTGTGCCTCGTCCCGCATCTCCAGCCAGCTCGGCTCGTCCCGTACCGCCACCTCGACGTTCACCCCGCTCGGCGCGGGCGTCGCGGACCGCACGGGTGCGGCGGACGCGCCGGCTCCCGGCGTCGCCGGCGGGACCGTGGCGGCCGCCCGGACATCGGTTGGGCCGCGCAGCGCACCGCCGGAGTCGTCCGGGACAAAGACGGCGAGAGCGGCCAGGACACAGACCGCTACCAGCGCGACGATCACCGCGGGTGCCCAGGGGAACCCCCGACGGGCTACCGCCCCGTGCGGGATCAACGGATCGACCGGCCGCGACGGGAGCGGCTGCGGCCCGGTCGACCGGC
>NZ_JWIO01000002.1:155816-177356 GCF_001017755.1 Protofrankia coriariae | reverse complement strand
GGCTGCGGCCCGGTCGACCGGCCGTGCCGCCGGTCGAACTCGGAGATCAGCGGCGCGGGATCGATCCCCAGGGTGCGGGCGATGCTGCGGATGTGGCCACGCGCATACACCGAACCACCACAGCTGGTGAAATCGTCAACCTCTATCTGCTCGATCAGCGCGGCGCGCACACGGGTCCGCTCGCTGATGTCCAAGATCGACAGGCCCTGTCTGACCCGGGCGGTCGCGAGCGCCGCACCCACTCCCTCAGGAGGCGGGCTGCCTGCGGACACCGTCGGGTCAGTGGACTGCATAGCCACCCTCCGCCCGGTCGGATCGGCAGTACTGGCGAGTCTACGGTGGTTGGCCAGTCGCCGAAAGCACACTCCGATGATCGCCGTGGACGTCACTAGTCATTGCGTAGAGTTACCAGGAGTCCTTCAAGTTCGTCCGGCATGACCAGCACGTCCCGGGCCTTCGACCCCTCGCTGGGACCAACGATGCCACGGCTTTCCATCAGGTCCATCAGACGGCCAGCCTTGGCGAACCCGACTCGCAACTTGCGCTGAAGCATCGAGGTCGACCCGAACTGGGTCGACACCACCAACTCAACCGCCTGCACGAACAACTGCAGATCATCCCCGATGTCCTCGTCGATCTCCTTCCTGGACTCGGCGGCACCCTCGAACACATCCGCCCGAAACGCCGGCGCCGCCTGCTCCCGGGTATGAGCGACGATCGCGGCGATCTCCTCCTCGGAAACGAACGCCCCCTGGATCCGCGCCGGCTTCCCCGCCCCCATCGGCAGGAACAACGCATCCCCGAGACCGACGAGCTTCTCCGCCCCCGCCTGATCCAGGATCACCCGGCTGTCCGCCAACGACGACGTCGCGAACGCCAACCGCGACGGCACATTCGCCTTGATCAACCCGGTCACCACGTCCACCGACGGCCGCTGCGTCGCCAACACCAGATGAATCCCCACCGCCCGCGCCATCGCCGTGATCCGCGAGATCGAGTCCTCGACATCCCGCGGCGCCACCATCATCAGGTCCGCCAACTCGTCCACGATCGTCAGAATGTACGGATACGGCGCGTACACCCGCTCCGACCCCGCCGGCGCCACGATCTGCCCCGCCCGCACCTTGCGATTGAAGTCATCGACGTGCCGCACCCCGCACGCGGCCAGATCCTCGTAACGGTTCTCCATCTCCTTGACCACCCACTCCAACGCGTCCGCGGCCTTCTTCGGACTCGTGATGATCGGCGTGATCAGATGCGGAATCCCCTGATAGCTCGTCAACTCCACCCGCTTGGGATCCACCAGCACCAGCCGCACCTGATCCGGCGTGGCCCGCGCCAACACACTCGTGATCAGCGTGTTGATACAGGTCGACTTCCCCGCCCCGGTCGCCCCGGCGATCAGGATGTGCGGCATCTTCGCGAGGTTCGCGACCACATAGCCGCCCTCGATGTCCTTACCCAGACCGACCAGCAGCGGATGCGGGTTCCCGGTCGCCTCCTCACTGCGCAACACGTCCCCGAGCGAAACCAGCTCCCGGTCGGTGTTCGGGATCTCGATCCCGACCGCGCTCTTCCCCGGGATCGGACTGATGATCCGCACATCCGGGCTCTTCACCGCGTACGCGATGTTCTTGGTGAGCTGGATGATCCGCTCGACCTTCACCGCCGCACCCAACTCGATCTCGTACCGGGTCACCGTCGGCCCCCGAGTGAAACCCGTCACCCTGGCATCCACCCGGAACTGCGCGAAGACGTCCGTCAACGAACCGATCACCGCATCCGTCGCAGCCGACCGCACCTTCGGCGGCGTACCCTGCTGCAACAAGGTCGGCGACGGCAGAACATAGCCACTTTCCGCCATACCGCTCAGGCCGGGAGCGACGAAGTGCTCCACCTCGGACGGATCGGGCAGACGCATCTGTACCGGCTCGGACGGCGGCTCGGGCCCTGGTCCGCGTCCCCGCGTCTTCGGGACCCGCCGTCCGCCGGCCCGGGGCGCCGGCGCCGGTTCGTCCGCCACCGGCGGCCCGGCATCCCCTGTCGCGTCGATGTCGAACACATCCGGATCCGGCAGCGGATGGGAGGCAGGGATGCCGAGCAGGTCCTCCACCAGTGACCCGCGGAACCGATCCTGCGCCGGGCTGCCGGTGGCCGGCTCGTTTCGGCGACCCCGGTCCCGGTCCCGGTCCCGACCCCGGTCCCGGTCCCGGCGACCTCCACGGTCCTCCCCGCGCTGGTAACCGGCCATGACCCTGTCCCGCAGCTCGCGCAGTCGGTCGGGGATCGTGTGAATCGGGGTCTTGGTGATCACGAGTATGCCGAACACGCTCACCAGGACCAGCAGAGGCACCGCCAGGTACGCGGTGACAGCGCTGGACAGCGGCGAACTGACCAGGAACCCGGCCAGCCCCCCCGCCCGCTCGATCGCGGCGGTACCGGCGCCGAAATCAGGCACCCCGTGCGCGACGTGCACCAGCCCCAGCGCACCCGCCGCGAAAGCGGTCCAGCCGATCAGCACCCGGCCACGGCTGTCCGGATCGCTCGGGCTGCGGATCAGCCGCCAGGTCGCGCCGAGGCCGAACAGCGGAAGCGCCACCGCGCCCGCGCCGACCAGGAAGTGCAACAGGCCTGCGACAACACGGCCCACCGGCCCACCGGCATGAAACCAGACCGCAGCCAGGGTGAGCGCGGTCGCGCCAAGCGTGGCAAGCCCCGCGCCGTCCCGCCGGTGCGCCTCGTCGATACGCAGGTCACGGGCGCCCCGACCGATCCGGCGGCCCATCCCGCCCAACAGCGCGGCCGCGGCCTGCCAGGCCCGGACCACCAGCCGGATCGCGGCTTGGGCGGCGACCACGGTGAAGGGAGGGCGTGATCTGCCCGTACCGGCCTTCGCGGGGCTGGCCTTCGGCCGGGGCCTGCTCGCTGTCTGCTTTCCGCTCGACGCCTTGCCCGCGGCCGGTGGACGTCGCGCAGGCGCCGAGCGGGAGGGAGACCTCCCGCTCTGGGCACGCGTCCGCGTACCACTCGCCCGTGTGGCCACTCCAGGACGGTACCGGTCTTCGGCCACGACATCCGGCAACCCCGACCTTCCGGGCGCGTCGCCTCAGACCTCGACAACCACCGGCACGATCATCGGACGGCGCCGGTAGGTGTCACTCACCCAGCGTCCGACCGTGCGGCGCACCAGCTGCTGCAACGCGGCGACGTCCACCATGCCAGAACGCATCGACTCGGCCAACACCTCGGACACCAGGCCGCGTACCTGCTCGAATGCCTCGCGGGCGTCGGAGAACCCCCGGGCCGACAGCTCGGGGCCGCCCACGACCTTCCCCGACGCGGCGTCGACCACAACCGTGATCGTGATGAAGCCCTCATCGCCCAGGATGCGACGATCCTTCAGGCTCGACTCGCCGACATCGCCGACGGCGAGCCCGTCGACGTAGACGTAGCCGCACGGGACGACGCCGGTGATGTTCGCCTGCCCGTCGACCAGGTCGACGACCATGCCGTCGTCGGCGAGCACGATCCTGTCCGCGGGCACACCGGTCGCCTCGGCGAGCGCGCCATGCGCACGCAGATGACGCCACTCGCCGTGTACCGGCATGACGTTGGACGGGCGGGTGGCGTTGAGGACGTACAGGAGCTCGCCGGCCGGCGCGTGCCCGGAGGTGTGCACCTTGGCCACGCCCTTGTGAACGACCTTCGCCCCCCAGCGGGTCAGCCCATTGATCACCCGATGGACCGCGTTCTCGTTGCCCGGGATCAGACTGGAGGCGAGCACGACCGTGTCGCCGGCCTCGATCCGGATCGCGTGGTCACGGTTGGCCATCCGGGACAGGGCCGACAACGGCTCGCCCTGGGAACCGGTCGAGACCAGGCAGACGTTGCGATCGGGCAGCGAAGCGATGTCACGCATGTCGACCATGAGGCCCGGCGCGACCCGCAGCAGCCCCAGGTCACGGGCCACCCCCATGTTGCGCACCATCGAGCGTCCCACGAAGCACACCGAGCGACCATGAGCCTCCGCCGCGTCAAGAACCTGCTGCACACGGTGCACATGACTGGCGAAACACGCGACGATGATTCTCTTGTTCGCTCCCCGGAACACACCGTCGAGGACGGGAGCGATCTCCCGCTCCGAGGTCACGAAGCCTGGCACCTCGGCGTTGGTGGAGTCGGACAGCAGAAGATCGACACCCTCTCGGCCGAGCCGGGCGAAACCGCCCAGATCGGTCAGCCTGCCGTCGAGGGGAAGCTGGTCCATCTTGAAGTCGCCGGTGTGCAGCACCAGACCGGCCGGCGTGCGGATCGCGACAGCCAGGGCGTCCGGGATGGAATGGTTGACCGCGAAGAACTCACAGCCGAACGGGCCGAAACTGTGGACCTGCCCCTCCCGCACCTCGACGGTGACCGGGGTGATGCGGTGCTCGGCGAGCTTGGCCACGGTCAGCGCGAGCGTCAGCCGGGAGCCGACCAGCGGGATGTCGGCACGTTCGCGCAGCAGGTAGGGGATGGCGCCGATGTGGTCCTCGTGTGCGTGGGTGAGCACGACCGCCTCGATGGCGTCCAACCTGTCCCGGATGGCGGTGAAGTCGGGGAGAATGAGGTCGACGCCGGGCTGGTCACTCTCGGGGAAGAGCACTCCGCAGTCGACGACGAGCAGCCGGCCGTCGAACTCGAACACGGTCATGTTGCGCCCGATCTCGCCGAGACCCCCGAGCGCGACGATGCGCAGCCCGTCCGGCGGAAGCGGTGGCGGTGTTCCCAGCCCGGGGTGGGGATGGCTCACGCGGAACCCACCGTCGCCGTGGCCACGTCCGCGGACAGGTCGATTCCGGCCGCGGCCAGGTCGGCCCTGAGTCGCTCGCGTTCCTGCTCGGTGGCATCCACCAGCGGCGGCCGGACTCCCCCAGCGGGCAGCCCAGCTATGTGAAGAGCAGCTTTTGTCATGATCACACCTTGGTTCCTGAACATGCCTTCGTACGCCGGAAGCAGACTCAGGTGTAGTGAACGGGCACGAACGGCGTCACCTGCGTCGAAAGCATCGATCATCGAACGGATCCGGGCGGTGGCGACATGCCCGACGACGCTTACGACCCCCACGGCCCCCACCGCCAGGAGCGGGAGGTTGAGAATGTCCGTACCGGAGTAGTACGCAAGTTCTGTTCGAGCAAGGACCCACGACGACGCGCCAAGATCGTCCTTGGCGTCCTTGACAGCCACGATCCGTGGATGGTCAGCCAGATGTACCAGCGTATCCGTTGCCACCGGCACACCGGTACGGCCAGGTATATCATAGATCATGACAGGTAGGCCAGTAGCGTCCGCGACCGTACGGAAGTGCGCCGCAAGCCCGGCCTGTGGAGGCTTGCTGTAATAAGGGCTGACCACCAGCAGCCCATGCGCGCCGGCCTTCTGCGCCGCCACGGCCAGTTCCACCGTGTGCCGAGTGTCGTTGGTGCCCACACCGGCAATCACCTTCGCCCGGGTGCCGACGGACTCCACCACCGTCCTGAGCAGCTCTTCTTTTTCCGCGTCCGAGGTGGTCGGCGATTCCCCTGTCGTCCCGTTGACAACCAGACCGTCGTTGCCGACGTCTACCAGATACTCCGCGAGTGCCGCGGCACCTTTAAGATCAAGTTCACCGTCCGCGGTGAACGGAGTGATCATTGCTGTAATCATGCGACCGAAGGGCGCTCGGGACAACACTGACATGCCGGTCACCTTAGTTCTCATGGTGCCTTGTCGGGCAACGCCCGGCACGGCACGTGACGGCACCTCGGACGCACATGAGTCCGCCACACATGAGACGGCCGGAATGCCGACGACGGCCAGGAAGCTTCGACGATAGCCGCTACCCAGCGCGACCGGCATCCTGGCGACGGCGCTCCGACAGCGCGCCCGACCCCGGGGCGCCGGATGCTCGCGGCATGTTCCGGCCAAGCTGGACGAGGCATCGCGGACCACCGGGACGCCAGGAGCGGACGGCCACCCCTCGACCCTGGTTCTTCGGCATGGTGACCATCCTGTTCCTCGCTGGCCCGTTTCCTCATCGGCCCGTTCCCGGGCCGGCCGGTCCGCGCCTGCGAGCGATCAGTCTACTCCGCCAACAGAGCCAGCAGCCGACAGACGCAGCAACGTCCAGTAACGCCCGCCAGCCGCGACAGCACGCGCCAGCCGAACACAGCCGGACCTCCACCGCGTCCGCAGCCTGGCTGTCACCGGCTTCCGCCCGCCCTACCTCTCATCCGACTGCCACAACCACCTGTCGCAGCCGTGGCCGTCACTGTCGTCTCGACCGTGTTCCGCGGAACGCACCCCTCCTTCCTGAATGATCATTCCCCTGCCGAAGGCCCCACGGCACCCCGGGACGCGAACCCGACCTTCGACCCCGCGCCTGGACGTGACCGCCTCGCGCCTCGGGCTTCGGCCCCGCCGGCCCCACCTCACAATCCTGCACAGAACAGACGATTCCTTGCAGGCCAGACAATATGGGTCTAGCATCGAACCTATGTTCGATATCGATGTGGAGCATGCCCCCCTCCACCAGCTCGAAGCGGAAATCTGCTCCTGGGCCGGACGGATCTCAGCCGCGAGGTGCGCCTGGCTGTTGGCGCTGGCCGCGTTCGACCGCCGCGAGGGCTGGGCAGGGGTGGGGATCCGCTCCTGCGCACACTGGCTGTCGTGGAAGTGCGGGACCAGCCTGCGCACCGGCTATGAACACCTCCGCGTCGGGCACGCTCTCGAACAGCTCCCCGCACTGCGCGACGCCTTCGCGAGCGGTCGGTTGTCCTACGCCAAGGTCCGCGCCATCAGTCGGGTCACCGACGTCGGCAGCGAGGCCGAATGGGTCCGTCAGGCCGAACATGCCACGGCCAGTCAGCTTGACCGGCTCGTCGCCGCATACGGTCGTCTGCATGGCCGTGACGGGCTGGGTCAGGTGATCGACCGACACGCCCGCCGGTCCTGCTCGTGGCGGTGGGACGACGACGGCAGCCTGATCATCCATGCCCGGCTGACCCCCGAGGACGGCGCCCTGTTCGTCAATGCCCTCGACGCGGCCCACACCGGCCACGCGCCTGGCATGCCTCGGGACCGGGCCACGAACGCCGACGCTCTCACCGCGGTCGCCGGCGGTTTCCTCACCAGCAGGGCACCCACGCTGGCCGACCCCGCCCGCTACACCGTGAACGTCCATATCGACGCGAATCTGCTCACCGACGGCGACCGTGAGCACCAGTCCCGCAGCGACGTCGAACCGGGTGTCGCGGTACATCCGGAAACTGTTCGTCGGCTCGCCTACGACGCAGGTGTCGCCATCCCGAACGCCGGGCGCCGCCGCCGCACCGTTCCCCAGACCCTCCGGCGCCTGCTGGAGGCCCGTGACCGAGGCACCTGCCGGTACCCCGGCTGTGACCACACCCATTGGCTGCACGCTCATCACGCCGTCCACTGGGCCGACGGCGGCAGAACGGATCTCGACAACCTCGTTCTGCTCTGCTCGTTCCATCACCATGCCGTCCACGAGGCGGGACTCACCCTCGCCATCAGCCCGGACCACGGTGTCACCGTACGGCGCCCCGACGGCACCGTGATCCCCCATCAGCATCCCCTCAACGCAGGCACCGAGCCTCTGCGCCATCTGCGGAACGCGGCCGCATCCGTCGCCCCCGGTGCCATCAGCGGGCGGTGGGCCGGGGAATCACTGCGCCTCCAGGAGTCGGTCACCGCGCTCCTCAACGCGGGAGCTGCCCGGCAAGGCACACGCGGACACTCCGGGCGATCTCCAGGTCCTCGCGGGCCTCGACAACGAGCGTCCGGGCCGGCGAGCCGGCAGCGGNGGGCCGGCGAGCCGGCAGCGGTGATGTCATGATCGCCGTCTGCATGAGCGACGTTACGCTCCGGGTCGATGCCCACACCGAGAAAACCCAGCCTGTCCGTGGCGCCGGCTCGTACTGTCGCGGAGCGCTCTCCCACCCCACCGGTGAAGACCAGCGTGTCCAGCCCGCCGAGAGCCGCCGCCATCGCGGCGATCTGCGCGCGCAGTCGGTGGAGGTACACCGCCAGCGCCAGGGAGGATGCGGCCTCACCGGTGACGGCGCGGTTGACGACCGTACGCATGTCCGGGGTGCCGGCCAGGGCGGCCAGGCCCGAGCGGTGGAACAACGCCTCGGTGAGCTCGTCGGCGGACAGGCCGGCCGACGTCTGCAGCCACAGCAGCAGGCCCGGGTCGATCGTGCCGGAACGGGTCGCCATGACCAGCCCCTCCAGTGGGGTGAACCCCATGGTGGTGTCGATGCTGACGCCGTCGCGGACGGCTGCCAGCGACGCGCCCGAGCCCAGATGGCAGGTCACCACCCGCCGCCCGCTGGTCAGCGCAGCCGCCCGGCGGGACGCATACGCGTGGGACAGCCCGTGGAAGCCGTAGCGGCGCACGCCGAGACGGTCCCGCCAGTCGGCCGGAACCGCGTAGGTGGCCGCGGCCGGTGGTATCCGGGCATGGAAGGAGGTGTCGAAGCAGGCGACCTGGGTGATGCCGGGTGCCGCGGTCCGTACCTCGGCCAGCGCGGCCAGCGCCGCCGGCTGGTGCAGGGGAGCCAGTACGGCGAGCGAGCGTAGCTCCTTGACCACCCGGTCGGTGACGACCACCGGGTCGGTGAACGCTGTTCCACCGTGCACGATCCGGTGCCCGACCGCGCCGAGCTCGCCGAGCCGAGCCAGGTCTGTGATCGCGGCGGTGACCTCGTCCGGGTTCGGTCGGCCTTCCCGCGCGCGAAGGTCGACCGCGGCCAGCAGAGCGTCCCCCGGCCCGAGGAGACGCAGTTTCAGGCTGGACGAACCGGCGTTGACCACGAGGATGTTCACGCTGCTGGGCCGTCTAGTAGGGCCAGGTCCAGTTGGAGATCTCGGGCATGTCCGTGCCGAAGTCGCGGGTGTACGTGCGGGCCGCGATCCGGGCGTCCACCATGTCCTGCCGGACGTGCGCGGCGCGCGCACCCAGCGACGGCACCCGGTCGATCACGTCGATCACCAGGTGGAACCGGTCGAGGTTGTTCATCATCACCATGTCGAACGGCGTGGTGGTCGTGCCCTCCTCGATGTAGCCGCGGACATGGATGTTCGTGTGGTTGGTCCGCCGGTAGGTCAGCCGGTGGATCAGCCACGGGTAGCCGTGATAAGCGAAGATCACCGGTCGGTCGGCGGTGAACAACGCGTCGAAACGGGCGTTGGAGATCCCGTGTGGGTGCTCGCTGTCAGGCTGGAGGCACATCAGATCGACGATGTTGACGACGCGCACCTTCAGGTCGGGGAAGTGGCGCCGCAGGATGTCGACCGCGGCCAGGGTCTCCAGGGTCGGGATGTCGCCGGCGCAGGCCATGACCACGTCGGGCATGCCGTCGCCGGCTGCGTGCTCGGAGCGGCTGGCGGGTCCGTGGTCGTTGCTGGCCCAGTCCCAGATGCCGATGCCCCGGGTGCAGTGGGCGATCGCCGCGTCCATCGGCAGGTAGTTCAGCGCCGGCTGCTTGCCCGCCACGATGACGTTGATGTAGTGCCGGCCGCGCAGGCAGTGGTCGGCGACGGACAGCAACGTGTTCGCGTCCGGCGGGAGGTACACCCGGATTATCTCCGCCTTCTTGTTGACCACATGGTCGATGAAGCCCGGGTCCTGGTGGGAGAAGCCGTTGTGGTCCTGCCGCCAGACATGGCTGGTGAGCAGGTAGTTCAGCGACGCGATCGGACGCCGCCACGGGATGTGGCGGGTCGTCTTCAACCACTTCGCGTGCTGGTTCACCATCGAGTCGACGATGTGGATGAACGCCTCGTAGCAGGAGAAGAACCCGTGCCGGCCGGTGAGGAGATACCCCTCCAGCCAGCCCTGGCACAGATGCTCCGAGAGCACCTCCATGACCCGGCCGTTCGGCGCGAGGTCGTCGTCGCCGTCGACGATCTGCGCGTTCCAGGCCCGGGACGTCGTCTGGAACAGCGCGCCGAGACGGTTGGAGGCGGTCTCGTCCGGGCCCATGACCCGGAACGTCGTCGGGTTCGCCGTCATCACGTCCCGCAGGAAGCCGCCGAGGACCCTTGTCGCCTCACTGAACGTCGTGGCCGGGTTGGCGACCTCCACGGCGTAGTCGCGGAAGTCGGGCAGGGCGAGGTCACGCAGCAGCTCGCCGCCGTTGGCATGCGGGTTCGCGCTCATCCGCCGGTTGCCCGACGGCGCGAGGCCGGTGAGCTCGGCGACCAGGCGGCCGTCGGCGTCGAAGAGCTCCTCGGGCCGGTAGCTGTGCAGCCACCGCTCCAGCTCCGCCAGGTGCTCGGGGTTGTCGTGGATCTGCGCGACCGGCACCTGATGGGATCGCCACGTGCCCTCGACCTGTGCGCCGTCGACGACGCTCGGGCCGGTCCAGCCCTTCGGGGTACGAAGGACGATCATGGGCCACGGCGGGCGGGACGGGTCGCCGTGCGCCCGCGCCTGCCGCTGAATCCGGGCGATCTCGGCGACGACGGTGTCCAGGACGGCGGCGAGGCGCTGATGGACCTGCTCGGGATCATCCCCGGTGACGTGGAACGGCTGGTAGCCGTAGCCGCGCATCAGCTGGTCGAGCTCGGCCTGCGGGATGCGCGCGAGCACGGTCGGCTGAGCGATCTTGTAGCCGTTCAGGTGGAGGATCGGCAGCACCGCGCCGTCACGGACCGGGTCGAGGAACTTGTTCGAGTGCCAGCTCGCCGCCAGCGGGCCGGTCTCGGCCTCCCCGTCCCCGACGACCGCGCAGACCAGCAGGTCAGGGTTGTCGAACGCGGCGCCGAAGGCATGGGTGAGGGCGTAGCCGAGTTCCCCGCCCTCGTGGATCGAGCCGGGGATCTCCGGCGCCACGTGGCTGGGGATACCGCCGGGGAAGGAGAACTGGCGGAACAGCCTGCGCAGCCCGGCGGCGTCCCGGGTGATGGAGGGATAGACCTCGGAGTACGTGCCCTCCAGGTAGGCGTTCGCGACGATGCCGGGGCCACCGTGACCCGGGCCGATGACGTAGATCGCGTTCAGGTCGTTCGCCCTGATCACGCGGTTCATGTGCGCGTAGATCAGGTTGAGTCCCGGCGTGGTGCCCCAGTGGCCGAGCAGACGGGGCTTGACGTGCTCGGCCCGCAGAGGCTCCCGCAGCAGGGGGTTGTCGAGCAGGTAGATCTGACCGACCGACAGGTAGTTCGCCGCGCGCCAGTAGGCGTGGATGCGCCGCAGCTCGTCCGGTGACAGCGGCCCCGGTGACAGCGGCCCTGTGGCAGTGGTGAGAAGGCTGCTGGTCATGCATCCACCTCAGTCGGCGAGCGGGCTCGACGCAACCTCGGTTCCGTCGTCCAGAGCGGTCACCTGGAAGTCGCCGAAGACATTCGGCGCGAGTCGCTGGAGCTCACGCAGCACCGCCACCGCCAGGGCGCGGATCTCGACGTCGGCCGCCTCGCTCGCCCGCATCGCGATGAAGTGACGCCAGGCCCGGTAGTTCCCGGTCACCACGATCCGGGTCTCGGTGGCGTTGGGCAGCACCGACCGGGCGGCCTGCCGGGCGAGCTTGCGCCGGGATGTCGGTGTCGCCACGTCGGCGAACCGCTTCTCCAGCCCCTCGAGGAGCTTGCCGTAGGCCTCCAGCGAGGCGGCGGCGGCCTCGGTGAACAGTTCGTGCAACCGTGGGTCCTCAGCGATGACGTCCGGCTCGATCACGGCGGCGTCCCGCTCCGGTACGTAACGCTGGGAAAGCTGACTGTAGGAGAAGTGCCGGTGGCGCACCAGCTCGTGGGTCAGGCTCCGGGAGACCCCGGTGATGTACACGCTCACCGTCGCGTGCTCGAGCACGGACAGATGCCCGACGTCGAGGATGTGGCGCAGGTAGCCGGCATTCGTGGCCGTGGCGGGGTTCGGTTTCGACCAGCTCTGGTAACAGGCCCGGCCGGCGAACTCCGCCAGTGCCTGGCCACCGTCGGCATCGGTGCTCCAGTCGACGTCGTCCGGTGGGACGAACTGCGTCTGAGCAATGATCTGGACACGCATGCCCATACCGTAACCTGCGGCCATCTGGCCCGGACCGGACCTATGGCAACCTATGGCACCGACCCGCCGTCTCGGTAACAGTAACGCACCGCGATGATTCTGGACGGCGCCGGACCGTGATAGACCAGGATCGACGGTCATCCCCCAGTCGATCGTCCCTGGCGGTCGGGGGTTTCCCGCCCCCCGTCAACCCCCGGCCGCCCACAGGCGGGCCGACGGCGGGCAGACGCTGGCGACCAGCAGCCGCCCGCCGTCGCGCACGCAGCCGAACACCGCCAGGTGCAGCGGCCGTTCGGCCGGTACCGGGACGCCGCCATCCACGTCGTACCTGGCGTTGGTGACCTTACGGCGATGCGCCGCCGGGTCGTCCGCCGTGTGGGCCGGCGCGTCGGCGCGCCAGACGACCATCATCTCGGTGCAGCCCGGCGGCCAGGTCCAGCGCAGCAGGTCACCGGCGAGGTGCAGGCCGGCCGCGGGCGCGAGGCGGTCCGCGGCGGTCAGGACGACGGACACGGGATCGGAAGCGGGCTGGGCCGCGTCTGAGCGGGCGGGGGCTGACCACAGCCCGGACCGGCCGGCGAGCACCTCGTAGGCCGGGATCGGCGCGTCCGGGCCGACCCCGCCGTCCTCGATGCTGGTGACCTGGGTGACACCGACCGCGCGGGAGGCGCCGTCCGGCCCGATCCGCAGCACGCGGTACCTGATCGTGCCCGCCGACGGCGACGGCTGCCAGGTGACCACCACGGCGCGGCCGGCACGCCGGGCCCGTACCCGCGTCGGTGGCGCCACCCCGGTGACGGCAAGGGCGTCGCGGGCGGCCTGATGGTCGGCGACGATCTCCAGCGCCTCCAGCAGCAGGCTCTCCCGCTGCGCGCCGTGGCTGCGGCCGGCGGCGGCGACCATCTCGTCGGCGCGCACGAGCTGCTCACGGACAGTCGCGATCTCCTCGGCGACGCTGCGCCCGTCCCGGCCGGGCACGTCAGCGGCGTCGCGGGCGAGTTCGTCGAGCAGCCGGGCGGCGGTCCGCAGGTTACGGCCGGACACCGCCGCCTCGACCTGCCGCCACCGCGACCCGGCCTCGCGGATCACCTGCTCGACCTCGTCGGCGACGGCCCGGATCGCGGGCAGCAGCTCCCCGGCCCGTTCCCGGGCCTCGGCGACCTGCTCGTGGGCCTCGACCGGACGGCCCGCCCGCAGCGCGGCCCGGGCCCTGGCCAGCGGCTCCAGCCACTGCGTGGCCCGGGACGGCGCGGTTCGGGACTGCTGGGGCCGCTGGGCTGGCCGGAGCGGCTGGCTTGGCCGGGCCAACCGGGTCGGCCGGGCCCGGGCGGGGACGTCCGGCACGTCGACGCCGTGTTCGCGGGCGAGCTCGGCGAGCACGGCCTCGGCCCGACCCCGGTCGAGGCCGTGCTCCTCGGCCTCGGCGAGGAAGGCCGTGTAGTGCCGCGGGGTGAGGGCGTCCTCGACCAGCACCGCCGCGGCCACCGCCGGCCGCAGCCGGGCGGTCACGTCGGCTGCCAGGGCGTCCAGGTACAGCGCCGGGTCGGCGTCGACGAGCAGGGCGGTGACCGCGGCCAGCAGGTCGTCCACGAGTGCGCGGCGGCGGTCCGGACGGCGTTCGCGGTTGCGGGCGGCGAACTCGTCCCGGGCCTGGCGGATCTCGTCCCGTTCGGCGTCGGGCGGCAGGCCGAGCAGGGTGAGCAGGCTCGTCGGCGGGGTCTCCCCGGACAGCCGGCCGAGCTCGTCGAGGTCGGCGCGTACCTGCCGGAGCAGGTCGGGGTCGACGGCGGGACGGTCGGGACGCGCCGGCGTCCCGGCGGGCAACACCTTGTACCGGCGCACCCGCAGGGCGAAGGCGTCGGCGTCGATGCCGCGCTCGGCGGCGAGCTGCCGCAGGCCGGCGAGCTTGTCCTCGGGCAGGCCGCCGAAGCGCTGCACCAGCCGGGCCACGGCGGCGTCGAGGTCGGCGAAGCGCTGCCCGTCCCGGTCGTCGCGTTCGCGGCGGACCCGCTCGGCGAGCAGGCCGCGGCGCCGCGCGTCGAGCAGTTCCTGGCCGACCTGGCCGTGCGCGGCCAGCAGGGCGAGCACCAGGCCCCGGTACTTGGGATGGTCCCGGGACTTCTGCCAGAAGGCCCACACCTGGTCGACGCGGGCGGCGACGTCGGCGTCGGTGAGCCGGTCGACCTCCGCCAGCGGGATGTCGTACAGCTCGAAGGGGTCGGACTGCCCGACCCCACCACGGGCCTGGACGGCGGCGAGGACCCGCTTGCGGTAGTCGTTAGGCTGGAATTCCTCCACGCCCGCTCCTTCAGCCCTCCCGACGGCGCAACCGGGCCACCGCGTCCCGTTCCCGGGCGACGTCGGCCTGGCTGAGCGCCGCACTGGTCTCCACCCGCACGGTCAGGGGACGATCGGCCAGCCCCTCGTGCAGCGCGGTCACCTCCAGGATGCCGTCGAAGCCCATCCGGAAGGTGATCTCGATGGGCGTCCCGGCCGGGAAGCCCGGGGGGATCCCGGTGATGTCCGCCTGTGCGATGATCTTAACGTCGTCGACCCGGGTCGACTCGACACCACCGCCCTGTTCCACCACGTGAACCGTGACAACATCCTGATCGTCACGAACGGTGCCGAAACTACGCCTGACCGCTATCGGCAGCCGGTCGTTGCGGTGGACGAGGAACACCGCGGAGCGTTCGCCGAAACGGTCGAGCGCGAGCACGCCGAACCCGCGGGAGACCACGTTGACCACCTGCACCTCGACGGTGCGGCGGACCCTCTCGGCGGTCAGCCCGAACGCCTCCGCCAGGCGCCGGCAGGCAGCGGCGAGATCCTCGGGCGCGGCGGTGTCGGGCTGGGCGCCGTCGAGGATCTGCCCCCGGGACACCAGGTCGGCCAGCACCAGCCGCTCGATGGCCTTCTTCTCCCCGTAGAGGGCCGCGCCCTTGGCGACCGCGAGGTCGGGGTCGCGCAGCTCCACCGGTACGCCGAGTTCGGCGGCCAGCCGGCGGGCCACCNNNGGCCAGCCGGCGGGCCACCGCCGGCATCCTGGACGATCCGCCGACGAGCAGCGCCCGGTCCAGCCGGGTGACCCCGCGGGCCCGGGCCGCGGCCAGGACGGAGCGGGCCAGCGTCACGGTCCGCTCCAGCAGGCCGGCGGTCAGCCGCTCCAGGTCGTCCCGGGAGAACGGCACCGTCAGCGCGTGCCCGTCGTGTTCCACCCGGACCGTTGTCCGCGTCCGGTCGCTGAGCTCGCGCTTGGCCTGTTCGGCCGCCAGCAGCAGCGCCTGGGCGGCCTCGGAGTCGTCGAGCGGGTCCTCGGCGTCGGGATGGGCGTCGAGGAACTGCCGGGACAGGTGCAGCGCGATCTTCTCGTCCCAGTCGGCCCCGCCGAGCTGGTGATCGCCGTCGACCGCGACCACCGAGACCCGGCGGTCTGCGAGCTCGACGACGGTCACGTCGAAGGTGCCACCGCCGAGATCGTAGACGAGCGCGACCTCCTCGCGCTCCTCCCGCCCGCCGAGGCCCGCGTCGGAGGGGTCGGCGTTGAACCGGGCGAAGCCGTAGGACAGCGCGGCGGCGGTCGGCTCGTTGATGACGTCCACGACCGTCAGGCCGGCGTACTGCCCGGCGAGCACCGTCGCGCGGCGCTCCTCGTCACCGAAGTAGGCCGGGACGGTGATGACGACGTCGCGGACCGACTCGCCGGCGGCGAAGGCCACGTCACTGACCAGCGCCCGCAGGATGAGGCTGCTGACCGCCGGCGCCGACCAGGCCCGGCCGGAGCTGACGAAACGCCAGTCACCGTCGCCCATCCGGCGTTTGACCAGTGCGCACACGTCGTCGGCACGGGCGCGGGCGAGGCGGCGGGCGGGCTCACCGGTGACGTAGTCGTCCGGCCCGACGAACAGCACGACGCTCGGCAGCGTGGTGGCGCCGTCGGAGAGCGGAACCACCTCCGGCTCCCCCGACCGGTCCACCCGGGCAACACAGCTGTACGTGGTTCCGAGATCGATTCCGTAGACGACGCCCGCGCTCATGTCCGAAACGTATCGAGATCACGCGGCGGAATCGGCACGTTCGAGAGCTATTGCGTAGCGCATCGCACGGCGTCCCCGACGGGTGTCCCCAGCGTCACCGTAAGCCGCCGCGAGCCGGTACCAGGCCCGCCAGTCCCGCGGGGCAGCTTCGGTCTCGGCCCGCCGGGTCTCGAAGAGCACGTCGGCGGCGGCACGGTCGATCCGGCCGGAGGGGCGTCGCGGCAGCCGCGTCGCGGCATCGGCGGAACTGACCGATTCCGCTGACAGCAGGCGGCCCAGGCGTTCGGCGGCCCGGCCGAACTGCAGCTCCCGGACGATGACGGCCGCGCCCACCACGGGCAGCAGCAGGACGCCCACGCCCATCCCACGCGCGGCCCAGCTGTCCTCGGTGAGCAGCTGGACGCCCCGCCAGCCGATCAGGGCGAGGTAGAACACCGCCGCGACGACCAGCACGACCACTACCTGACGGGCTTTCACCGCTGCGGCCTCACAGTTCGAGCAGGGCCTCGAGGCCCACGGTCAGGCCGGGCCGCCCGGGCGTGCGCCGCACGCCGAGCAGCACACCCGGCATGAAGGAGGTTCGGTCCAACGAGTCGTGACGCAGGGTCAGCGTCTCTCCGGCTCCGCCGAAGAGCACCTCCTGGTGCGCGACGAGCCCGGACAGCCGGATGCTGTGGACGGGCACCCCGCCGACCCGCGCGCCGCGCGCCCCGGCCAGCGCGGACGAGGTGGCGTCCGGGCCCGCCGGGTCCAGCCCGGCCTTGGCCCGGGCCTGCGCGATCGCCTCCGCGGTGTGGGCGGCCGTCCCGCTGGGGGCGTCGAGCTTGCCCGGATGGTGCAACTCGATGATCTCCACGGACTCGAAGAAGCGAGCCGCCTGGGCGGCAAAATGGATCATAAGTACCGCCGCGACACCGAAGTTCGGGGCCACCAGCACCCCGACTCCGGGGGTGTCGGCGAGCCAGCCGCGCACGGTGGCCAGCCGCTGCGCGTCAAAGCCGGAGGTGCCCACGACGACGTGCAGGCCGGCGTCGACGCACCAGCGCAGGTTGTCCATGACGGCGTCGGGGCGGGTGAAGTCGACGACGACCTGGGCGGCGCGCAGGGCGTCGCGGTCGTCCCCGGCGTCGATCGCGGCGACCAGGGAAAGATCGTCAGCGGCCTCGACGGCGGCGCGGACCGTCGAGCCCATCCGGCCCCGGGCGCCGAGCACACCGACCCTCAGGCGGTCGGGGACAACGGGGGCGGCAGCGGCGGGGGAAACGGCGGTCATGCCGCGACCACACGCGCGAAGTCGTGATCGTCGAACGGGCCGATCACGCCCAGGGCGAGCGGACGGGTGAGCAGCTCGGCGGCGACGGCTCGGACGTCGTCGCGGGTGACCGCGTCCACCCGGGCGAGTATCTCGTCGACGGAGAGCAGCTCGCCGTGGACGAGCTCGCTCTTGCCGATCCGGCTCATCCGCGAACCGGTGTCCTCCAGACCCAGCACCAGTGAGCCTCGGCTCTGGCCCTTGGCCCGGGCCAGCTCCTCGTCGGTGATGCCCACCGTCGCCACCAGCTCGAGCTGCTCGCGGCAGAGGGCGAGCACGTCGTCGGCCCGCCGGGGCGCGCATCCCGCGTACACGCCGAACAGCCCGGCGTCGGCGAAGTGGGAGGCGAACGAGTAGACGGAGTAGGCCAGCCCGCGCTTCTCCCGAACCTCCTGGAACAGCCGGGAGCTCATCCCCCCGCCGAGGGCCGAGGACATGATCCCCAGAGCGAACCGGCGGTCGTCCTGGCGTGACATCCCGACGGTGCCGAGCACGACGTGCGCCTGCTCGGTGGGACGCCGGGTGACCACCACGCCCGCGGCGTCGGGGTAGGCGTAGGAACCGCCGCGCGCCGCCGCCGGGGCGCCCGGCCCGCCCAGCCGGTCGGCGAAGGCCGAGGTGACGAGTGCGAGCGTCCGCTCGTGGTCGATGTTGCCGGCGATCGCGACCACCATGTCCGAGGGGGTGTACCGGGAGCGGTAGTACTCGGCGATGGTGTCGCGCTCAAGGTTCTCGATGGACTCGGTCGTGCCCAGCACCGGGCGGCCCAGCTCGGTGTCACCGAGCAGCGCCGCGGAGAACACGTCGTGCACGACGTCGCTCGGGTCGTCGTCGTGCATGGCGATCTCCTCGAGGATCACGCCGCGTTCGGCCTCGACGTCGTCGGCGGTGATCAGCGAGTGGGACACCATGTCGCTGAGCACCTCGACCGCGTCGGCGAGGTCGTTGTCGAGCACCCGCACGTAGTAGCAGGTGTATTCCTTGGTCGTGAAGGCGTTGAGCTCACCGCCGACCGCCTCGATCGCCGCGCTGATCGTGAGCGCGTCCCGGGAGGGGGTGCCCTTGAACAGCAGGTGTTCGAGGTAGTGGGAGCAGCCCGCCGTCAGTGGGCTCTCGTCGCGAGAGCCCACCCCGACCCAGATCCCGATCGCGACCGAGCGGACCCCAGGGACCTTCTCCGTCAGCACCCGCAGTCCGCCGGGCAGCACCACCCGCCGGACCGTGCCGGACAGCAGCTCCTCGCCCGCCCCGATAACAGCCGTGTCGGTCACTGGCGGCGGTCAGGCCCCGACCGGGACGCCGTCGGCGTCCTCGACCACGGGACTCAGGCTGATCTTTCCGCGGCTGTCGATGTCGGTGATCTCGACCTGGAGCTTCTGGCCGACCTGTACCACCTCTTCCACCTTCTCCACCCGCTTCCCTCCGGAAAGCTGCTTGAGCTTGCTGACGTGGAGGAGCCCGTCCTTGCCCGGGGTCAGCGAGACGAACGCGCCGAAGGTCGTGATCTTGACGATCGTGCCCAGGTAGCGTTCCCCGACCTCGGGGAGCTGGGGGTTGGCGATCGCGTTGATCGCCGAACGGGCGCTCTCGGCGGAGACGCCGTCCTGCGCGCCGATGTAGATGGTGCCGTCGTCCTCGACGGTGATCTCGGCCCCGCTGTCCGCCTGGATCTGATTGATCATCTTGCCCTTCGGGCCGATGACCTCACCGATCTTGTCCACCGGAATCTTGACGGAGATGACCCGTGGCGCGTGCGTGGACATCTCGTCCGGCCCGTCGATGGCCTCGGCCATGACGTCGAGGATCGCCAGCCGCGCGGCCTTGGCCTGCTGGAGTGCGCCGGCGAGGACGGTGGCGGGAATGCCGTCCAGCTTCGTGTCGAGCTGGAGGGCCGTGACGAAGTCCCGCGTCCCGGCGACCTTGAAGTCCATGTCGCCGTAGGCGTCCTCGGCACCGAGGATGTCGGTGAGCGTGACGAAATCGTCACCCTCGTGGATCAGTCCCATCGCGATCCCGGCGACGGCGGCCTTGAGCGGAACACCGGCGTTCAGTAACGACAACGTGCTCGCGCAGACCGATCCCATACTGGTCGACCCGTTGGAGCCCAGCGCCTCGGAGACCTGCCGGATCGCGTACGGGAACTCCTCCCGGCTGGGCAGCACCGGCAGCAGCGCCCGCTCGGCCAGCGCGCCATGGCCGATCTCACGCCGCTTCGGCGAGCCCACCCGGCCGGTCTCCCCGGTGGAGTACGGCGGGAAGTTGTAGTTGTGCATGTAGCGCTTGGTGCGGTCGGGGTTGAGCGTGTCGACCGTCTGCTCCATCCTCAGCATGGCCAGGGTGGTCACGCCGAGGATCTGGGTCTCGCCCCGCTCGAACAGGGCGGAGCCGTGCACTCGGGGGATGAAGTCGACCTCCGCCGACAGCTCGCGGATCTCGGTGACCCCACGCCCGTCGATGCGGACGCCGTCGGCGACGATGCGCTGGCGCACCAGCTTCTTGGTCAGGGCGCGGTAGGCCGCCCCGATCTCCTTCTCCCGGCCCTCGAACTGGCCCACGACCTTCTCCGCGGCCAGCAGGCGGACCCGGTCGAGCTCGGTCTCCCGCTCCTGCTTGCCGGCGATGCGCAGGGCCGCGGCCAGCTCGTCGCCGACAGCTATCGACAGCGCTTCCAGCACGTCATCGTGGTAGTCGATGAACAGCGGGAAGTCGCGGGTGGGCTTGGCCGCCCGCTCGGCCAGTTCGCGCTGGGCCCGGCACAGCTCCCGGATGGCGGGCTTGGCCGCCTCCAGGCCCGCGGCCACGACATCCTCGGTCGGCGCGGGCGAGCCCGCGGCGAGCAGCGGGATCGTGTGCGCGGTGGCCTCCGCCTCGACCATCATGATCGCGATGTCGGAGTCGTCGTCGAGGACGCGACCGGCCACGACCATGTCGAAGGTGGCCCGCTCCAGCTCCGCGTGGGTCGGGAAGGCGATCCAGGTCCCGTCCACGTAGCCGACCCGGGTGGCCCCGATCGGGCCTGAGAACGGCAGCCCGGCCAGTGTCGTGGACGCGCTGGCGGCGTTGATCGCGACCACGTCGTAGAGCGTGTCCGGGTCGAGGGCGAGCACCGTCGCCACGATCTGGATCTCGTTGCGCAGGCCCTTGACGAACGACGGCCGCAACGGGCGGTCGATCAGGCGACAGGTCAGGATCGCGTCCTCGCTGGGACGCCCCTCCCGCCGGAAGAACGAGCCGGGAATACGCCCGGCGGCGTACATCCGCTCCTCGACGTCCACCGTCAGCGGGAAGAAGTCGAGCTGCTCCTTGGGCTGCTTGCTGACCGTCGTCGCGGACAGCACCATCGTGTCGCCCAGGTAGGCGACGGCCGAGCCGGCCGCCTGGCGGGCCAGCCGGCCCGTCTCGAAACGAACGGTCCGCTGGCCAGCGGCACCGTTGTCGATGACTGCCTCGGCCGAGATCGTCTGGTCTTCTACTGGCACCATTTCTCCTCCACATCGGCCGGGTCCGTCTTGCCGAGGAGGCCGGCGCTCAGTCGAAGCCCCCGGGTTCGCCGTACGACCACCTCGTACGGCCCACCACCCGGACACCACCACCGAGGACCGACAGCTCGCACCGTCACGGACCCGGTCATATCAATGGAAGCGACATCGCCTCACATACGACATCGCTTCCCCATCACTATCCCCGCCTCCGCCGCTACCGCCGCAGCCCGAGCCGCTCGATCAGCGACCGGTACCGGTTGATGTCGGTCTTGGCGAGGTAGTTCAACAGCCGCCGCCTGCGCCCGACCAGCAGCAGCAGGCCCCGACGGCTGTGGTGGTCGTGCTTGTGCACCTTCAGGTGCTCGGTCAGGTCGCTGATCCGTCGGGTGAGCATCGCCACCTGCACCTCGGGGGAGCCGGTGTCCCGTTCGACCGTGGCGTACTCGGACAGGATCTGCTGCTTGACATCGCTCGCGAGCGGCACGCGAAACCTCTTTCGTCACCGGGCGGGATGTGCGCCCGGGGTCTTCCCCACCCGGGCTGACGGACACACCGCGCTCGTCTGGTGTCGAAGCTTACCAACCCAGCGGGTACTGCCCGACCTGCGTCTGTCGGCGTCCCGCGGCCACCGGCGTCCCGCGGCTACCGGCGCCCCGGGCCCGC
>NZ_JWIO01000002.1:154795-155806 GCF_001017755.1 Protofrankia coriariae | reverse complement strand
CCCGCCGCCGCCGTGATCTTGCGGGTGGCGGTCACGTCGGCGGCCATCTGGGTGATCAGGTCGCCCACGGAGTCGAAACGCAGGGTCGGACGCAGCCGCTCGGTGAACTCGAACGCCAGCTGGGCGCCGTAGAGATCGCCATCGAAGTCGAGCAGGTACGCCTCGACCCGGCGGTCTGCACCGTCGAACGTGGGGTTCGTCCCGATCGAGATCGCCGCCGGACAACGCTCGGCGGCGCGCAGCACGTACCCGGCGTAGACACCGTCCGCCGGTATCGCCGCATACCGGGTGGTGAGCAGGTTCGCTGTCGGATATCCGATGGTCCGCCCGCGCGCGTCGCCGTGCACCACGATCCCCTCGATCCGATGGTCACGGCCGAGCGCACGCGCCGCCGTCGCCACGTCACCCTCGGCGATACGAGCCCGGATATGGGTGGAGGAGAGCACATGGTCGTCCTCGCGCACGAGCCGGACGCCCTCCACCGCGAAGCCCTCCGTCTCGCCGGCGCGGCGCAGGCTCTCCAGGTTCCCCTCCGCCCGGTGGCCGTAGGTGAAGTTCTCACCCACCACCACCACGCTCGGCCGCAGCCGGGGCCGCAGCATGTCGTGGACGAAGTCCGCCGCCGACACCAGGCTGAACTCGGGCGTGAACGACTGCACGCACACGGCGTCGACACCCAGACGACCCAGCAGTTCAATCTTGAAATCGGGAGTGGTCAGCAACGGTGGGTGACTACCTGGACTGATGACCTCCGCCGGATGCGGATCGAAGGTCAGCACCAGCACCGGCTCGCCGGCCTGGCGCCCCCGCTCGACCGCACGCGTGATGATCTGCTGGTGGCCGCGGTGGACGCCGTCGAAAAAACCGATCGTCACGACACCGCCGGGCCAGTCGTCCGGCGTATTGCGCACTTCACGCCACCACTGCACGTTCAAAAGCCTATCGGGATCTCCGCGGGCCCAGGGGTGGAAGGCGGCGTGAAAACCACCAACGGCCGGCCGGCCCCCGCGG
>NZ_JWIO01000002.1:150384-154784 GCF_001017755.1 Protofrankia coriariae | reverse complement strand
CGGCCGGCCGGCCCCCGCGGTGTCCCGAGCCAGGGCAAGCAGCTCACCAGCAGGGCCGAAGACACCGTAGATGTCGGGCGCTCCGAACGGCGGCAGCCGGCGGCCATGAGATATCGCACATGCTTCGTCGGCGTCGACCTGGCGACGGGGGAAAAGCGTACCGACAGCGTCGGCCAGCGGACGCAGCGCGGCCGCCCCCCGCTCGGCGAGGGCGTCGAGCGTGACCGCCCCGGCAAGGCCGAACGAGCCCACCGACGTCCGCCGCAGGGCGGTGAGGTGGGCGCCGCAGCCCAGCGCCGCGCCGAGGTCGCGGGCCAGCGCCCGCACGTAGGTGCCGCTGGAGCAGGCCACGGCCACGTCGAGATCCGTGCCGCGACGGGCCAGCAGGTCGAACCGGCTCACCGTCACCCGGCGCGCCGCCAGGATGACGTCCTGCCCGGCGCGCACCCGGGCGTAGGCTCGCACCCCGTCGACCTTCACCGCACTGACCGCGGACGGGACCTGGTCGATCTCACCGGTGAGCGCTGCCATGGCGGCGGCCAGGCGCGGCTGGTCGGCGGCCGCCGTCTGGGCGACGGCGTCGTCCGCGACGGCGAGCACCTCACCCTCGGCGTCGTCGGTGGTGGTCGAGACGCCGAGCCGCACCGTCGCCTCGTAGACCTTGTCCGTCAGCGCGAGGTGCCCGAGCAGTCGGGTGCCCCGGCCCACCCCGAGCACCAGCACGCCGGTGGCCATCGGGTCGAGCGTGCCCGCATGGCCGATCCGGCGGGTGCGCAGTATCCGGCGGGAGCGGGCGACCACGTCGTGTGAGGTCCACCCCGACGGCTTGTCGACCACGACCAGACCCTCCGTGACCGGGCCTCCCGCCCCGCCCGGGACGGTGGCGGCACCCATCAGACGGGCAGCCGGGGTGCTCGCACCAGCGCGTCGCGCAGGCTGTCCAGTGTCTGCTCAAGAGGGTTCGACGAGGTCAGCCCGGCGGCGAAGCGGTGGCCGCCGCCACCGAGTTCGGTGCACACCGCGCCGACGTCGACAGCACCCTTGGAACGTACCGACACCCGCCAGACCTCGTCGGCGCCCTGCTTGCAGACGACCGCCACCTCGGCCTCGGCGGTGGTCCGCACGATGTCGATCACCCCTTCGATCTCGTCCAGGGTGAGCCCGGCGCGGGTGAGGTCCGGGAACGCGCACCACGTCCAGACCAGGTCGTGTTCGGGCTCCAGGCGGGCCCGGCCGAGCAGTTCGCCGAGCAGCCGCAGGTAGCCGAACCGGTGGGTGTCCCACACCGTCCGGGTGATCAGGTCGTGGCGGATGCCGGTGGCCAGCAGCCGGGCGGCCAGCTGGTGGACAGCCGGCGTCGTCGCGGCGTAGCGGAACGATCCGGTGTCGGTCACCAGACCGGTGTAGATCGCCACGGCCAGGTCGTGGTCGAGCTCCACGCCGAGCGCGTCGATGACATCGGTGATCATTACGCTGGTGGACGCGGCGTCGGCGTCGATGACGTTGATGTCCCCGAACCGGGTGTTCGAGGCGTGATGGTCGATCACGACCATCCGGCGGGCCCGGGTGGCGACCCGCCCCAAGGCCCCGAGCCGGCCAAGGCTGCCGGCGTCCAGCGTCACCACCAGATCCGGGGTCGCCGGGACCAGCGCCGGCGGGACGAGGAGGTCCTGGCCGGGCAGGAAGGTCAGGGAACGCGGCACCACGAACGGGTCACTGTCGAACGACACCGACGCCCGGCTGCCGAGCGTGCGCAGGGCCAGCCCAAGCGCGATCGCCGACCCGAGGCTGTCCCCGTCCGGGTCGACGTGCGCCACCAGCAGGATGCTCTCGCCGCCCTGGACGGCGGACAGGATCGCCTCGACCGCGCGGTTTCGTTGCTCGCCGACCGCGTCCCCGGACTCCGCCTGCGTCCGAGCCGTCGCGTCCCCGGCCTCGGGTACCGGTAGCAGGGACAGGTCCGCGAGGCTCGTCACGTCGGTCATCGCAGCTCGACCCCCATCATGTCCCCATCAGGCCCTCATCAGACATCATGCCCCCAGCGGGCTCGTCGTCATCCCCACGGGGCTTACGGTACGGGTCGGCCTCACCGGCCGGTCGGGCGCCATCCCGCACGCCGGCCAGGCTCGCGTCCCGCTTCCGGGCAGTGCTGATCAGTTCCTCGAGGTGGCGGGCGTCCTCCGGCAGCCGGTCGTGGACGAAGGTCAGGGTCGGGGTGACCTTGACCCCGGTCTGCCGGCCGACCTGGCTGCGCAGCAGGCCCTTGGCCGACTCCAGCGCGCGGGCCGAGTCCGCCCGGTCCGCGTCGTCGCCGTAGACGGTGTAGAAGACGGTGGCCTCGGTCAGGTCCGGCGTCACCCGGGCGTCGGTCACGGTGACCATGCCCAGTCGCGGGTCCTTCACCTGGCGTTCCAGCGCGGCCGCAACCACTTCACGGATACGTACCGCGAGCCGGCGGGCCCGAGCAGGGTCAGCCATGGCTTCCTCCCGTCACCGTCACCGTCACCGCATCCTCGTCGGAGGAGTCGTCCTTGTCGGAGGAGTCGTCCTCGTCGGAGAAATACCGTACTCGCGCCGAAAGCAGCTCCAGTTCGGGACGCTGCGCAACCAGACGCTCACAGGCCTCGACGACTTCGACGCAGTGGGCCCGATCCGCAGCCACCACGGCCACGGCGACCTGCGCCCGACGGTGCAGATCGTGATGGCCGGTCTCCGCCGCACTCACCGCATGCCTGCGGCGGAGCTCCGCCACCACCGGTCGGACCATCGACCGTTTCTCCTTCAGCGAGCGGATGTCGCCGAGGAGAAGGTCGAACACCGCCGTTCCCGTCCACATAGCCGTGTCCTCAAGGCTGCCTGGGAAGCTCCTCAGGAACGGGGAACCTCCCGCTGCTCGAAGGTCTCGATCACGTCATCGACCTTGATGTCGTTGAACGAGCCGAGCCCCACACCACACTCGTAGCCCTCCCGGACCTCGGTCGCGTCGTCCTTGAACCGCTTGAGCGACTCGACCGTGAGGTTGTCCGCGACGACGACACCGTCGCGGACCAGGCGCGCCCTGGCGTTGCGGCGGATGAGCCCGGAGCGTACGAGGCAGCCGGCGACGTTGCCGATCCGCGGCACCCGGAACACCTCGCGGACTTCGGCGGTCCCGAGCTGGATCTCCTCGTAGACCGGCTTGAGCATGCCCTTGAGCGCGTTCTCGATGTCCTCGATCGCCTGGTAGATGACCGAGTAGTAGCGGACGTCGACGCGCTCGCGCTCGGCGAGCTCCCGCGCCTTGCCCTCGGCGCGGACGTTGAAGCCGAGGATGACCGCGTCGGACGCGCTGGCCAGGTTCACGTCGTTCTCGGTGATCGCACCGACGCCGCGTCCGATGATCCGCAACGAGACCTCGTCGCCGATATCGATCTTGAGGAGCGAGTCCTCGACCGTCTCGACCGAACCGGACACGTCGCCCTTGAGGATGAGGTTGAGCTGGGTCTTCTCGCCCTCCTTCATCCGCTCCAGGATCGTCTCCAGGGTCGGGCGGCCACGGCTGAGCGCGAGCTCGGCGTTGCGTTCGCGCGCCTGCCGCCGCTCGGCGATCTGGCGGGCGACCCGGTCCTCCGGAACGACCAGGAAGTTGTCGCCGGCGTCGGGGACGCTGGTGAACCCGAGCACCTGGACGGGACGGGCCGGGCCGGCCTCGGTCACCGGGTCGCCGTGCTCGTCGAGCATCGCCCGGACACGGCCGAAGGCCTCGCCGGCGACGATCGAGTCCCCGACCCGCAGCGTTCCGCGCTGGACGAGGACGGTGGCCACCGGGCCGCGGCCGCGGTCCAGCCGGCCTTCGATCGCCACTCCCTGGGCCTCGACGTCGGTCGGGGCACGCATGTCCAGCGCCGCGTCGGCGGTGAGGATGACCGCCTCGAGCAGCCCGTCGATGTTGGTGCGGTTGCGGGCGGAGACGTCGACAAACATGGCGTCACCGCCGTACTCCTCGGCGACCAGCCCGTACTCGGTGAGCTGCCCGCGCACCTTCTGCGGGTCCGCCCCCTCCTTGTCGATCTTGTTGACGGCGACGACGATGGGCACGTCGGCGGCCTGGGCATGGTTGAGCGCCTCGATCGTCTGCGGCTTGACGCCGTCGTCGGCGGCGACCACCAGCACCACGATGTCGGTCACCTGCGCACCACGGGCACGCATCGCGGTGAACGCCTCGTGACCAGGGGTGTCAATGAAGGTGATCTTCCGCTCTTCGCCGTCGACCTTCGCCCGGACCTGGTAGGCCCCGATGTGCTGGGTGATCCCACCGGCCTCGCCGCTGACGACGTCCGTCTGCCTGATCGCGTCGAGCAGCTTCGTCTTGCCGTGGTCGACGTGGCCCATGACTGTCACGACCGGCGGCCGCGGCCGCA
>NZ_JWIO01000002.1:149674-150371 GCF_001017755.1 Protofrankia coriariae | reverse complement strand
CGACCGGCGGCCGCGGCCGCAGCTCGACCTCGTCGCCGTAGGCACCCCCGAAGGACAGGTCGAAGCTCTCCAGGAGCTCCTTGTCCTCGTCCTCGGGGCTGACGATCTGCACCTCGTACCCGAGCGTCACGCCGAGCAGCTGCAGGGTCTCGTCCGTGCACGACTGCGTCGCGGTCACCATCTCGCCGAGCTGGGTGAACACGACCTGGACGAGCGCGCCCTGGTTGGCGTCGATCTTGTCCGCGAAGTCGGCCAGGGAGGCGCCCCGGGGCAGTCTGATGACCTGCCCGTTGCCGCGCGGGACCATCGCCCCCATGCGGGGGGCTTCCAGCCCGCTCTCCCATTCCTGCCGCTTCGCGCGCTTGGACTTGCGCTGACGCCCTGGGCGGCCACGGCCACCGGGACCGAACGCGCCGGCCGTGGTGCCACCGCGGCCGCGCCCCCCGGAGGTGGGACGACCGCCGGGACCACCGGGACCGCCAGGACCACCGCCACCGGGACGCCCGGGGGCACCCGCGCCCCCGCCGGCCCCTGCGCCGGCCGGACGGCCAGGCGCGCCGCGACCGGCGAAGCCGCCGCCACCGCCTGGACGCCCGCCGCCGGGTCGTCCGCCGCCACCACCACCGGGAGCCGGACGGCCACCGCCGCCACCGCCGCCACCACCGCCGGGGCGCGGCCCGCCCCCGGCGGGGCGGGA
>NZ_JWIO01000002.1:127310-149661 GCF_001017755.1 Protofrankia coriariae | reverse complement strand
GGCCGCGGGCCACCGGTACCACCGGGACGCGGCGGCATCTGGCCGGGCGACGGCCGCGGGCCACCGGTACCACCGGGACGCGGGCCACCCGCGCCGCCCGGACGTGGGCCGCCGGGACGCCCACCGGCGCCTGGACGGTGCGACGGCGCGGCCGGCGTACCACCGGAGGCGCCGGAAGCCGGCGACTGCGGCCGTGACTGCGAGCCCGATGTCGTGTACGGGTTGTTACCAGGGCCGGCCGGCCGGGGGCCGGGACGCGGGCCGGGCGTGGGCCGCGAGCCAGAGTTCTTCACCGACGGCCCCGAGGCCGGGGCGTTCTTCACCGGCGGGGTCTGCGCCGCCGGGCCCGTGTCCGGCGGGGTCTGCGCGGGCGCGTTGTGCGCGCCGCCCGTGGAGCCCGGCCGGGAGGGCGGAGTGGGGCCCGGGCGGGGCCGCGTGTGCTGCGCGGCCGACGGGGCACCCGCCGCGGGAACCGGGCTGGCCCCGCGGGCCGCGGCGGCGTGCGGTGTCGGCGACGTGTTCGGACGCGGTGGGGCGACCGGGCCTGACGGTGTCTGGCCGGCGGGCGCGGCCGGGGCCCCGGGGCCCTGCTGACGGGCTGGTGCGCCTGGTGCGCCCGGTGCGCCCGGTGCGCCCGGACGGCCGGGTACCCGCGGACCCGGGCGGGGCGGTACCGGCCCGGGACGGGCACCGGGTACCGGCCGGGCGCCGTTGCCCGAGGCGCCGCCGCCGCGCGCGGCGGGCCGCTGCGCGCCGGCGCTCTCGGAGGGGAACGACTCCTTGAGCTTGCGGACGACCGGTGCCTCGACTGTGGATGATGCCGACTTCACGAACTCGCCGAGATCCTTCAGTTTGGCAAGCACGGTCTTGCTGTCGACGCCAAGCTCCTTGGCGAGCTCATGTACGCGGGCCTTTCCTGCCACGGTGCTCCTTCGTTCGGCCCGCGGTCCGCCCGCGTGACCCTGGTTACCTGCCGGTCGTGATCATGGCTGCGTGCTCATCGCGCGGTCATCGCTGTCTCGACCTGCTTCCGTGTCGACATCTGGTGACGTCGTTCGATCTTCCGTCAACCCCGCATCGGTGCGAGGCCTGTCCGTCCTACGCTGCTCCCCGGCCGTGCGCTGCTGGACGAGGTGCGCCCTGACATGTTCAAGTCCGAGCGGCCCCGCGACCCGCAGCGCCCGCGGAAACGCCCTGCGGCGTTCCGCGAGATCCAGGCATGCCAGATCGGGGTGCAGGTGTGCCCCCCGCCCAGGCATACGTCGGCGAACATCTGGTCTGAGCTCACCGCCAACTGCCACCGTACGCATCAGGTCCGACCGCGCCACCCGGGCACGGCATCCCACACATGTACGGACCGGCTCCGCACGGCGTGCGCCCATCAGTCTATCTCGTTGCACCTGACGAGGGGCCGCCGGTAGCGGGAGATCTCCGGGGAAGGGACGGCGACACGGCCCGCCGGGCACCCGCCTCGGCACCATCCCGTGCCACTGGGTCACCGGCGCCTTCCGTGTCCGAGTGGATGTCGATGCGCCACCCGGTCAGGCGTGCCGCCAACCGGGCGTTCTGCCCTTCCCGGCCAATGGCGAGGGAGAGCTGGTAGTCCGGCACGACCACCCGCGCCGCGCGGACGGCGGGATCCGTGACCTCGACCCGGGCCACCCGTGCCGGTGACAGTGCGTTACCGACGAACGTGGCCGGGTCAGCGGACCAGTCGACGATGTCGATCTTTTCGCCATGCAGCTCGGCCATGACGGCCCGTACCCGCGCTCCCATCGGGCCGATGCAGGCGCCCTTCGGGTTCACCCCGGCCACCGTCGACCGAACCGCGATCTTGCTGCGGTGGCCCGCCTCCCTGGCGATCGCGGCTATTTCCACCGTGCCGTCGGCCACCTCCGGCACCTCCAGCCGGAACAGGCCCTTGACCAGCTCCGGATGGGTCCGCGACAGGGTCACCGTGGGGCCGTGCACGCCCCGGGTGACGCTGACGACATAACACTTGATGCGGTCCCCGTGCTCGAAACGTTCGCCGGGAACCTGCTCGGCGGGCGGCAGCACGCCCTCGATGGTGCCGAGATCGACCAGAACGACCTTCGAGCCGGCCCGCTGCTCGTGGTGCTGGACGACGCCGGAGACGACCTCGTGCTCCCGGTCGGCATACTGCCCGTAGGTGATCTCCTGCTGGGCCTCGCGCAGCCGCTGCATGATCACCTGCTTGGCCGTCATCGTGGCGATCCGGCCGAAGTCCGCGGGGGTGTCCTCCCATTCCCGCGTCATCCCGTCCAGGGAGGTCTCGCGGGCGTACACCGCCACGTGCCCGGACGTCCGGTCGATGACCACCCGAGCGTCCGCGGCCGCCCCGTCGGTGTGCCGGTAGGCGGTCAGCAGCGCGGTCTCGATCGCCTCCACCAGGGTGTCGAAGGCGATGTCCTTCTCACGTTCGATGCCGCGCAACGCCGCCACGTCGAGTTTCATCGCTGCGCCTCCGCGTCCTGGGCCTCGCCGGCCGCGAGGACCTCGTCGCCTGCAGGATGCTCGTCGCCCGCGGGATCCTCGTCGCCGGTCACGAGATCCTCGTCGGTTGCGCGGAACTCCACCTGCACAGCGGCTCTGACCACGTCCGCAAAGGATATCCGTATCACTTCGCCGACGGCCGTGCGCCCACCCTCGGGCACCAGCTCGGCCGTCTGCTCGTCCGTGGCGCGCACCCGCCCGAGCAGCTGCCGGCCGTCCCGGGTACGCACCGACACCAGCCGCCCGCGGGCCCGGCGCCAGTGCCGCGGCGCCACCAGCGGACGATCGACACCGGGCGAGCTGACCTCGAGGACGTACGGCCCGGCCAGCGGCGGGCCACCGGCCGCCGGATCGGTCTCGGCGGCGTCGAGCACGGCCGAGGCCACCCGGCTGGCCTCGGCGACCGCGTCCAGGTCCACCCCGCCGTCGCGGTCCACGACCACCCGGACCACGCTACGGGAGCCGGCCCGGCTGACGGTGACGTCTTCCAGGTCGAACCCCCGTGCGGCAAGCTGCGGGGTGAGCAGGCGCACCAGCTCCGCCCGGGCGGAGCTGGGCCGGACGTCCGGGCTTCGGGGCCGGGTCCGGGCGCGACGTCGCCCACCCCCGGCATCGGCGGCACTGGTTGCGGCCACGGCGTCGCCCATGTCGACCCGCTCCTTTCCACGATGGTGCTCTCCGGAGATCCTGAGCCTACGTCCGACCCGACCGGCTTCTCCCCGCGGCGGCCGGGGAGTCCGGCCGCCACCGCCGTCGCTGTGACAAGCTGCTGGACCGTGAGCGTGACAGGTGCTGGCCGGCGACCGAGCCGGNGAGCCGGCGGGGTGTTCTCGGCGCGCTCCCCCTGGCCGCGACGGCTGTGCTCGCCGGCTGCAGCTGGAACCGGTCGGCGTACGGCCCGGGCGAGCCCAGCGGCCCGGACACCGTCGACAGCGCCCTGCTCGAGGCGGCGACACGGTCCGAGCAGGGCCTTCTCGTCGCCTATGATCAGGCGATCCGCACGCATCCGGCGATCGCCGCCACCCTGACGGTGCTACGCGCCCACCATGTCGAGCACGTCGGCCGTCTCGGATCGGCCGCGACCGGCGGCGGCCTCACGATCGCCACTGACCTGCCAGGGATACCCAGCGCCCCCGGGGCGTTCGGTTCCGCCACGGCCCGGCCCACCACCGCCCAGCTCGCCACGGCCGACCAGGCGACGCCCCAACGGAGCGCGGTGTCCCAACAGGTCACGGTCGCCGCGCTCGTCCAACTGGAACAACAGGCCGCGGCCCTGCTGCGCACCCGGTGCCTGACGGCGGCCGCGGCCGTCGTCCCCCTGCTGGCCAGCATCCACGCGGCCGAACTCGCCCATGCCGACCTGCTCACCCAGCTGGCTGGGTGATCGCTGATGGCGGACGACCCGGGCACCGTCCAGGCGCTGTCCGACCTGCTGGCGGTGCAGCACGCCGCCGTGTACGCCTGTGCCGCGGCCGGTGGCGCGCTGGCGCCGCTGCGGCCCGCCTCGGACCCGACCCGGCTGCTCGCCCAGACCGCCTACAGCGCCCACCGGGAGCTGCGAGACCGGCTGGTGGCCGAGGTCCTCGGCCGCGGCGGCAGCCCGCNTGCAGCCCGCCGGCGGCCCAGCCCGCGTACCAGCTGCCGGTGCCGCCCAGCGGGCTCACCGGCGCGCTCGAACTGCTCGCCGCCGTTGAGGACCGCTGCGCGGCCGCCGCGTACGACGCGCTCGACGCGCTGGCCGGCGATCTGCGCGCGCTGGTGGTCGACGCGCTGGCGGGGACGGCCGTACGCGGCCAGCAGGCACGCCTGGCCGCGGGCCAGCCGGTGGAGCGGGCCACCCGGGCACTGCCCGGTGTCTGAAGGTGGCGGGAAACTCCGAGCGTGACGGGAAAGATCAGCGGCCGACCCAGGCGTCACGGTCCCGGCCGAGCTCGCCGACGATCGGTGGCAGGTGGCCGCTGGCGATGTCGGCCAGCGTCACCTCCTCAAGGACCCGGCGGAGGCTGACCCGCACGGCGATCCACACCTCCTGGAGGTGTTTGGCGGCGCCTTCGTACACCGCCTCCTCCGGCCGGCGGCCCCGGACGCTGGCCAGTGGGCCGTCGGTGGCCCGGATGACCATCGCCACGGTGATCTCGTTCGCCGGCCGGCAGAGCCGGTAGCCGCCGTCAGCCCCTCGCCGGCTGCGCACCAGACCGCTGCGGCGCAGGTCGGTGAGGATGTTCTCCAGGAACCGCAGCGGCAGATCCTGCGCGGTCGCCAGCGTCTCACCCTTGACGAGATCGCCGTTGGACGCGGCCAGGGTGAGCAACGCACGCAGGGCATAGTCGGCTCGCGCGGAGATCTGCATGCATCCATCTTGCCGGCCAAGGTCCCCGTACGCCCGAGCCGGGTGCCACCCGCCGCCGCGCGACCCGGATCCGCTACAACTCAGTGTGACCGAGGCGGCAGCAGCCCCCGGCGGGCGCGCATTCGGCGGTCGCCGGCGTTGAAGGCGGCGTCCACCAGCACCCCGATGACGAAGATCGTCATCATCATCGCCAGCACGCCCACCGTGTCCAGCAGCTGCCGGCTGTCCTCCAGGTCCGAGCCGATGGAGGGGTGGCCGGGGACGACGACGAGCAGTTCGCCGGCCATCAGGCTGCGCCAGGCGAACGCCCAGCCCTGCTTGAGCCCGGCCACCACCGACGGCAGGGCCGCCGGTGCCACCACCAGCCGGTAGAGCTGCAGGCCGCGCGCTCCCATGGTCCGGCCGAGCCGGGTCAGCAGGGGCGGGACGTAGTCGATGCCGCTGATGACACCGTTGGCGATCGACGGCGCGGCGCCGAGCACGACGACGAAGAGGATCGCGGACTCGGTGAGCTTGAACAGCAGGATCGCCAGCGGGAACCAGACGATGGACGGCATGGTCTGCAACGCCGTGATGAACGAGCCAACCGCGGACCGCAGCAGGGCGAACCGGGCCACGGCCACGCCGACGATTCCGCCGATGAGGATGGCCAGTGCGTATCCGGCCACGGCCCGTTGCAGGGTGCGGGCGGCGGCCGACCAGAAGTCCCCGGTGGTGACCCTGCGGCCCAGGTCCGAGAGGGCCTCACCCGGGCCGGGCAGCACGTAGGAGGGCTTCCAGCCGCTCCACACCACGACCTGCCACAGCAGCAGGAAGATGATGATCGCGCCCAGCTTCGGCCAGGTCACCGACCAGATCCTCAGCGCGAGCGGGGGACGGGGCTCGGTGGCCGTCTCAAGGGCGTCGAGCCCGGCGAGGGCGGCGTCGATGTCGGCGGCTGACCCGACCGGCGTGGCGCGCGCCGTCGCGGACGTGATCGTGACCTCAGTGGCCATGGCGGACCACCTCCTCACGCAGTCGGTCGGTGATGGCCACGGCCAGCGCGGCCACGTCGGGTGAGTCGATACGGCGGGGACGCGGCAGCCCGACGTCGAAGATCTCGGCCACCCGCCCCGGCCGGCTCGACAGCAGCACGACGCGGTCGCCGAGGCGCACCGCCTCCCGCACGTCGTGGGTGACGAACAGGATGGTCACGCCGGTCTCCCGCCAGATCCGTTCCAGCTCGTCGTGCAGCAGGTCGCGCGTCATCGCGTCGAGGGCGCCGAAGGGCTCGTCCATGCACAGCACGTCCGCCTCCTGGGCGAACGCCCTGGCGAGACTGACCCGCTGGCGCATACCGCCGGAGAGTTCGTGCGGACGCTTGTCGGCCAGGCCGGCGAGGCGGACCAGCGCGAGCAGCTGTTCGACCCGGGCCTTCCGGTCGGCCCGGGGGACACCGCGGATCTTCATCGGCAGGGCGACGTTGCCCCCGGCGGTCAGCCACGGCAGCAACGCCGAATCCTGGAACATCAGCCCGACCTGGCGGTCACCGACGTCGACCGTGCCGGACGTGGGGTTGTCGATGCCGGCGAGGATGCCCAGCAACGTCGACTTCCCACAGCCGGAGGCGCCCAGCAGACAGACGAACTCCCCCGGCCGGGCGTCGAAGGAGACGTTGTCGAGTGCGTGGACGCGGTGTGAGCCGGACCCGAAGATCCGGCTCACACCGTCGATCCGGACCGCGCTCGCGTCGATGACAGCGGTCACTGGAAACTGCTCCCTGATCCGGAACGTACAGCTACTGCGCGGACACCGACGGCTTGCCGCTCGCCGCCAGCACCGCGTTCACAGCCGTGAGATCGAAAATTCCGTTCAGATCGGCCTTGGGCAGCAGGCCGAGCTCGGTCGCGTGATCGGCCGAGGCGACCAGCGACGACGCGACCGGGTCGACCGTGAACGTCAGGCGCTTCCAGGCCGGCTCGATGACGGCGTCGGCCAACGGCTTGCCGGACAGTTTCGCCAGCCCCTGGTTGGTCACGTCCCGACCCTTGACCGGGTCGGCGTTGAGGGCGTCGATCGAGGCGGCGTTCGCCTCCACCAGACGCCTGACGATCTCAGGGTTGCTCTTGAGATAGTCGGTGCGCACCAGCAGCAACGTGGTGACAAACCTGCCGCCGGGCCATTCCGTCGCCTCGTCGACCAGCAGCTTCCCACCGTCGGAGATCAGCCGGGACAGAGTCGGCTCGGGCACCCACGCGCCGTCGATGGCGCCGGACTTGAAGGCGTCCACCGTCACCGTGTTGTCCTGCGGGCGGATCTGGACGTCGCCGCCGCCGCTCTTGTCGGTGGCCAGGCCGTGCTGCTTGAGGTAGTAGCGCAGGGCCACGTCCTGGGTGTTGCCCAGGCTCGGGGTGGCGATCGTCCTGCCCCGCAGCTGCTCGACCGAGGTGATGTCGCTCTTCACCACCAGCCCGGCACCGCCCGAGGTCACCCCTGAGACGATCCGGACAGCCTCACCCTTGGACTTGGTGAAGGTGTTGACCGCCGGGTTCGGTCCGATATAGGTGGCGTCCAGCGCACCGGAAATGAGGGCTTCGGACGCCTGGACACCCGAGTTGAACGTCGCGGTCTTCAGCTCCACGCCCGGGCCGAGCTTCTGCGCGAAGATGCCCTGATCGATGCCGTAAACGGCGGGCGCGTGGGTGAGGTTGGGGAAATAGCCGAGCCGCAGGGTGCCGGTCGGGTTGCCACCGGTGGCGTTGCCGGTCGTGACGGTGTCGTCGTCTCCCCCGCTCGAGCAGGCCGTCAGCGCCAACGCCAGCGCGCCGGCCGTGAGCAGTGGCGCGACCCGACGCCACAGCCTCCTCGAGAACATGAGCCTTCCCCTCCACCGTGGCAGCACGCAGCGCCACGCAATTCGATAGAAGTGGTTGAGAAACAGAGGATGCCAGACTCGCGACAAGGTCGCCATCCCGGCCCTTTGTTCACAAAAATGGTTAGAAAACGGCCGGTGGGCGCGCAGAAACGGACAGTCAGAACAGGATCGACGCGAAGGTCCCGGCCCGGTAGAAGCCCACCCGGTCGTAAACCCGGCGGGCGGCATGGTTGTACTCGTTGACGTAGAGGCTCACCACGGGCGCGAGGCTGGTCTGCGCCAGCGCCACGACGCTGGCCGTACCCGCCGTCCCGATCCCCGTGCCCCGCAGCTCCGGGGCCACCCAGACCCCCTGGATCTGGCAGACGTCCCCGGCGACCGCGCCGATCTCGGCCTTGAACACCACGCGCCCGTCCTCGATGCGGGCGAAGGAACGACGCTGGTTGACGAACTCGGCGACCCGGGCCCGGTAGAGCGCGCCACCGTCGTCACGGACCGGGGAGACCCCGATCTCCTCGGTGAACATCGCCACGCACGCCGGCAGCAGCACGTCCAGTTCGTCCGGCCGCACTCGGCGGACGGCCGGATCCGGGGCGACCGCAGGCGGCTTGGAGATCGCCAGCAGCGGCTGGTCCGCCCTGACCTCGCGGGCCGGCCCCCAGCCCGGTTCCAGGTGCCGCCACATCGCCAGCACCGTCTCGGCCACCCCGACGATCGAGGAACACCGGCGGCCCTGGCGACGGGCCCGTTCGGCAAACACCTTCGCCGACGCCGGACCCGCCGCCACGGGCCAGAGGTTCGCCCCCGAATAGCACAGCGCGGCCAGCTGGCCGTCGACCATGTGACCCCACATCTGCGCCCCGAGCCGCCAGGGAGCGAGTCCGCACGCCTGCACGCGGGAGGCGACGAACACGTCGGCGATCGGATTGCGCGCCAGCACCTCCCGCACCGCCGGCAGGTCGCGGTCGTCGAGCAGACGGATGGGGGCGGAACGCAGCGGCAGGCCCATGGTCACGAGTATTTGAGGTCAGCTGACCGAAACCGAGGGTTCACCGGAAACGCCGTCGGCCTCCATCTGCTCGGCCAGCCGCAGGGCCTCCTCGATGAGGGTCTCCACGATCTGGGCCTCGGGCACGGTCTTGATGACCTTGCCCCGGACGAAGATCTGCCCCTTGCCGTTGCCCGAGGCCACCCCGAGGTCGGCCTCGCGCGCCTCGCCGGGGCCGTTGACCACGCAGCCCATGACGGCGACCCGCAGCGGCACGGTCATCCCGTCCAGCCCGGCGCTGACCTCCTCTGCCAACTTGTACACGTTGACCTGGGCACGGCCGCAGGACGGGCAGGAGACGATCTCCAGGGTGCGCTGCCGCAGGCCCAGGGACTCCAGGATCCCGATGCCGACCTTGACCTCCTCGACCGGGGGCGCGGACAGCGAGACCCGCAGCGTGTCCCCGATGCCCTCGGACAGCAGGGCACCGAAGGCCACCGCCGACTTGATCGTGCCCTGGAACGCCGGGCCCGCCTCGGTGACCCCGAGGTGCAGCGGGTAGTCGCAGCGCTGCGCCAGCAGCCGGTACGCCTGGACCATCACGACCGGGTCGTGGTGCTTCACGGAGATCTTGATGTCGGTGAAGCCGTGCTCCTCGAACAGGGAGCACTCCCACAGCGCCGACTCCACCAGCGCTTCGGGGGTGGCGCGTCCGTACTTGGCCAGCAGGCGCTTGTCCAGCGAGCCGGCGTTGACCCCGATGCGGATCGGGGTGCCGGCGTCGATGGCGGCCCGGGCGATCTCGCCGACCTTGTCGTCGAACTCCTTGATGTTCCCGGGGTTGACGCGGACGGCGGCACAGCCGGCGTTGATTGCCGCGAACACGTACTTCGGCTGGAAGTGAATGTCGGCGATAACCGGGATCGGCGACTTCCTGGCAATGGCGGGCAGCGCGTCCGCGTCGTCCTGGCTGGGGACGGCCACGCGCACGATCTGGCAGCCGGAGGCGGTCAGCTGCGCGATCTGCTGCAGGGTGGCGTTGACATCGGAGGTGAGCGTCGTGGTCATGGACTGGACGGAGACGGGCGCGTCCCCGCCGACCGGCACGTTGCCGACGTGAATCTGTCGGCTGCGGCGCCGGGAGGCAATCGAGAGGGCCGGTGCCTCAGGCATGCCGAGAGTTACGGTCACGATGTCCTCACTGGCGTGTCGATGGTCACGAAGGTCAGAAACTGGACGAAAGTCACGAGGTGTTACCGCTCGCCGGTTTCCGGATATCGGCGGCGTAAAAAGTTGTGATCACGCCCTCGTCGGCCGGCTAGTTGAATCTGATCGGATTGATGATGTCGGCGAACAGGATGAGCAGGCTCAGCAAGGCGAAGGATGCGACCATTACGTACGCCGCGGGCATGAGCTTCACAAGATCGACACGCTTGGTCGGGCCCCGGTAGCCGGCGAGCCTGCGCACACCGTGGCGGGCCTGTTCGAAACCGAGCACCGCCAGGTGCCCACCGTCGAGCGGGAACAGCGGCAGCAGGTTGAACAGACCGACCGCCAGGTTGACCCCGGCCACGAGAACGACGAAGTCACCTATCCGCTGGCTCGCGGAGGTGTCCGGGGCGGACAGCAGCTCGCCACCGACGCGGGCCGCGCCGACCACACCGACCAGCCCGTTCGGGTTGCGGTCGGGGCTGAACAGGTTCGTGAGCTCGTCGAGCCGGTGCACGAGCGTGTCGTACATGCCGGTGACACCGCCGCCCAGGACGCTCAGGGTCTTCGGCACGGCCGAGATCGGGTTGTACCGGACGGTCTCGTAGCCCTGCGCGATCCCGATCGCCCCGACGGGGTCGTTGCCGGCGAGCCCGGTCTGCCGGTCACGCATGACCGAGACCAGCTCCGGGTACAGCGTGACGGTCTGGCCGTCCCGCTCCACCACCAGGGGCGCGACCCCCGCGCCGTGGGTACGGATGAGGCGGGTGAACTGGTTCCAGCTCGTGATCGGCGTGCCGTCGAAGCTGACCACCTGGTCGCCCGCGCGCACGCCCGCGCGTTCGGCCGGGCCGGCCGAGGCACCCGGGGCGCACTCGTTCGCCACCGGCACACAGACCGTCCGACCGACCGTGTTCTCACTGGGGCGTGAGGTGCCCAGCGCCAGCAGCACGCCGTAGATCAGCACCAGTGCGATGACGAAGTGCATGAACGACCCGGCCACCAGCACGACGGCCCGCTGGTACGCCGGCCGGGTGTGGAACGCCCGGGGTGCGTCGGCCGGGTCGATCTCCTCGAGCGGGGTCATCCCCTCGATCTTGACGAACCCGCCGACCGGCAGCGCCTTGATGCCGTACTCGGTCTCGCCCCTGGTCCGGGACCACAGGGTGGGGCCGAACCCGACGAAGAACTTCGACGCCTTCATACCGTAGTGACGGGCCGTCACAAAGTGGCCGGCCTCGTGCAGCAGGATCGAGACGAGCAGCGCCAGCGCGAACGCGACAATGCCGACTGCGTTGGTCATGGTGCGCTCACGCCCCGATCACAGCCCTACACGCTTCTACTGGGTACCCCTCGGTCACGAAGGCATCACGTCTCGATCAGGCTCCTTGATCGACAAGGGCGCGCACCCGGGCGCGCGCGTCCCGCTCGGTGTCCAGGACCTCGTCCAGGCTCGGACGTCGCACCACGGTATGCGCCGTGACCACCTCGGCCACCACGTCGACGATGCGCACGAAGGGCAGCCGGTGGTCGAGGAAGGCCGCCACCGCCTCTTCGTTGGCGGCGTTGAAGACGGCCGGCGCGGTCCCCCCGCGGCGGCCGGCCTCGCGGGCGAGGTCGACCGCGGGGAACACGGTGGCGTCCAGCGGCTCGAAGGTCAGCGACTGCGCCCGGCGCCAGTCCATCGGAGCCTGGGCGTGCGGCACCCGGTCGGGCCAGCCCAGCGCGAGGGCGATCGGCAGCCGCATGTCCGGCGGGGAGACCTGGGCGAGCGTGGACCCGTCGGTGAACTCGACCATCGAGTGCACCAGCGACTGCGGGTGGACGACCACGTCGATGTCGTCGTAGGGCACGCCGAAGAACAGGTGCGCCTCGATCAGCTCAAGGCCCTTGTTCACCAGGGTGGCCGAGTTGATCGTGACGAGCGGCCCCATGTCCCACGTTGGGTGCGCGAGGGCCTGCTCGGGCGTCACCTCGCCCAACTGGTCACGGGTGCGGCCACGGAACGGTCCACCACTCGCGGTCAGGACGAGCTTGCGCACCTCGTCGGCCCGGCCGCCGCGCAGGCACTGGGCGAGCGCGGAGTGCTCGGAGTCCACCGGGACGAGCCGGGACGGGTCACCACCGAGGGCGTCGAGCACCAGCGGGCCACCGGCGACGAGCGACTCCTTGTTGGCCAGGGCCACCGTGCGGCCCGCCCGCAGCGCCGCGAGCGTCGGGGCGAGGCCGACCGACCCGGTGATGCCGTTGAGAACGACGTCGGACGGCCAGGCGGCGACCTCCGTGGCGCCGTCCGGCCCGGTGAGAATCTTCGGGATGGCGTACTCGCCGCGGCGGAAGCCCCGCCGGGAGGCCTCCGCGTAGAAGGCGAGCTGGAGGTCCTGCGCGGCGGAGGCGCGGGCCACACCCACCGCCTCGACGCCCAGCTCAAGCGCTTGGGCGGCCAGCAGGTCGACCCTGCCACCACCGCCGGTGAGCGCCACCACGCGGAACCGATCGGGATTGCGTTTCACCACGTCGATGGCCTGGGTTCCGATCGAACCGGTCGAACCGAGCAGGACAACCTCACGCGGGGACGGTGACTCGACCACGTGAACCATTGTCGCAGGCGTCATCCGGCTACGACGACACCTGTTCGCATGCCGACACCCGGCCCTGCCTGGGCAGGACCATCCGCGCCCGGAAGGGGGCGGCAGTCACCGCCGATATGGCATTTGTCATAGCCACAGTCTATCGTCCCGGATATCCCGATTTGCCGAACAGAGGGTTACCAAAAGTAATCACAGGCCCGGTGCGGCGGCCGGCTACCGGCCCGCCTGGGTCGGCGTCCCGGCGGTTGGCGAGACACTGGCCGGCGCCGGCTGCGGATGCCCCCGGAAGTAGGCCAGGGCGACCTCCGTGGCGCTGAACCGCGCGCGGGCCGCTCCCGCGGGCGGGCTGGCGTCGGGGTCCGGCCAGACGTGCCCACCGCCCTGCACCGCCAGCAGGCCCACGTCACGCCCGCCCGGGCAGGCCGTGTGGATCAGCCGCTTCAGGCCGAGCGACCTGGTGTCGTCGATCCAGGGGGCAGCCGGGCCGCAGCCGACGAAGCCGGCGTAACGGCCCAGCCTGGCCTCCATCGGCTGGGCCTGGGTGCCGTCGAAGGGAGCGGGACGGTCGGCCCCGCCGCCATCCAGCGGCGTCACCGGGTCGCTCGTGCCGTGGATGGCCAGCAGACTCGGCGCCGGGGAGGCGCAGGCTGCGGGTATGACGGCGGAGGCCACCGGCACCACCGCGGCGAACACGCCGGGCAGCGCGCAGGCCGCGGTCACCGCCATGTCCGCGCCGTCCCCGAGGCCGGTGGCGAAGACCCGCTGGGCGTCCAGACACGTCCGCGCGGTCAGGTCGTTGACGAGCGCGGCCACGAAGGCCACGTCGTCCGGGCCGGCCGCGGGGCGGCGGACGAAGTTCCACTTCCCGTCCACGCCGTCCGGCGTGGCCACCGCGTAGCCGGACCTGGCGCCGACCTCGCTCAGGTGGGTGTAGCCCTCCACCGCGGCGGCGTTCTCCCCGGCGGCGTGGAAGACGACGATCAGCGGGAGTGGTCTGGCCGGGATGCTCCCGGCGGGGACCGCGAGCTGATAGCCACGGGTGTCCGCGCCGACCCGCAGCGTCTGGTGGCTCGATCCGGCCGAGATGTTCTTGCCGGAGACGCATCCGCTCACCACGGCCGGTACCGCCGACGCCCGCGGTGTACCGGCGCCGGCGGTACCACCGGTACCGCCGGTACCGCCGGCTGCCCTCGGCAGCACGCTGGCGGTGTCAGGGCCCGTCGCGGCGTCCGACTGCCCGGTCTCGGTGACCGTGCCGCCGCCGTGCCCGCCGGCATACAGGATCAGCACAACAACGATCATTATCGCCCCGACCACCGCGACGAGCGGCCCCCACAGGGGAGAGCGGCGGGGCGGGACCCGGCGGGCGGAACGGCGCTCACCTNGCGGGCGGAACGGCGCTCACCTGCCGGCACGGCCACTCCCGTCCGGCCGGTCCGTACCCGGCCCGGTCAGCCCGGTCGGGGCGTCGGCGGCGAGTTGCCCGCAGGCCGCCGCGATGTCACGCCCCCTGGTGTCGCGAACAGTGGCCGTTATACCGCGTAACCGTAACCGGCGGACGAACTCGCGCTCCCGGCGCCGCTCGCTGGCCTGCCAGGACACCCCCCGGGTCGGGTTGAGCGGGATCAGGTTGACGTGGGTGAGCCTGCCGAAGAGCAGGTCCGCCAGCGCGTCGGCGCGTTCCGGCTGGTCGTTGACATCGTCGATCAGGGCGTACTCGATGCTGACCCGGCGGCCGGTCGTCTCGGCGTACTCCCACGCGGCGGTGAGCACCTCGGCCACCGGCCAGCGCCTGTTCACCGGGACCAGACTGTCACGCAGCTCGTCGTCGGGCGCGTGCAGGGAGACCGCCAGCGTCACCGGCAGACCGGNGCGAGCCGGCGGATCGCCGGCACCAGCCCCACGGTGCTCACGGTGATCGAGCGGGCGGACAGGCCGAGGCCCGCGGGTGGCGGGGCGGTCAGCACCCGCAGCGCCGCGACCACCGTGGCGTAGTTCGCCAACGGCTCCCCCATCCCCATGAACACCACGTTCGACAGCCGGGCCGGCCCACCGGCGAGCTCGCCGCGAGCGACGGCCCCGGCCGCGGCGACCACCTGCTCGACGATCTCGGCGGCGGACAGGTTGCGGGTCAGCCCACCCTGGCCGGTGGCGCAGAACGGGCAGCCCATGCCGCAGCCGGCCTGGCTGGACACGCAGACCGTGGCCCGGTCCGGATAGCGCATCAGGACGGACTCGATCAGCACTCCGTCGAAGGCCCGCCACAGCGTCTTGTGGGTGGCGCCGGCGTCGCAGGTCATGGTCTTGGCGGGGGTCAGCAGCGCGGGCAGCAACGCGTCCAGCAGCGCCGCGCGGGAGGCGGCGGGAAGATCCGTCATCGCCTCGGCGTCGCCCGCGCGCAGGTACCTGGCGAAGTAGTGCCGGGCGACCTGGTCGGCGCGGAAGGCCGGCTCGCCGAGCGAGACGGTGAGTTCCCGCCGCTGCGCGGTGGTCAGATCCGCGAGATGGCGGGGCGGACGCGGCCTGGGTGCGGCGACGAGCGGCACCGACCGGGCCGGCGCGGACGCTTCGGCGCCGCCGGCGGCGGTGGACGGGACAGCGGAGGAGACGGCCATGGCCTGTCCAGTCTGCCAGGTCATGGCGGCGGCACGAAAACAGTGATCAGTAGCCAGGCCACGGGAACGGTGCAGAGCACCGAGTCCAGCCTGTCCATGATCCCGCCGTGCCCCGGCAGCAGGTTGCCCATGTCCTTGATGCCGATGTCCCGTTTGAGCAGCGACTCACCAAGATCACCAACGGTGGCGGTGCACACCACCGCGAGTCCGAGCAGCACCCCCTGCCAGACGGCGGCGTGCAGGGTCCAGGCCATCAGCGTGCCGGCGACGACCACACAGGTGACGGTGGAGCCGGCAAAACCCTCCCAGGACTTCCCCGGGGAGACGTTCGGGGCGAGCTTGTGCCGGCCGCCGGAGAGCACGCCGGCCGCGTAGCCGCCGATGTCGCTGGCGACCACGGTGGCCAGGCAGGCGACTATCCGCCACGGCCCGTCCGACGGGCTGGTCAGCAGCGCGGCGCAGCCGGCCGGCAGGCCCACGTAGGCCGCGCAGAACGCCCCCGCGGCCACATCGTGGAGCAGATGGTCGGCCCCGTGGGCGAGACGGCACGCCGTCACCACGACGACGGTCGCGGCCAGGGCCACCACCAGCGCGGACGCACCCCCGACATAGGCGGCCACGGGCATCGCCGCCGTACNCCCGCCGCCAGTGGCGGCAACGCGATCCGCGCCCCGAGCTGGCGCAGCGCCCTGACCAGTTCGTACGTACCCACCACCATCGCCACACAGACGACGGCGATCCACAGCGGACGGACGGTGAACAGGGGGACGAGGATGATCAGGGCCAGCACGACCCCGACGGCGATCGCGGCCGGCAGATCCCGACCGGCCCGGATACCACGCGGGCGGGACGTGCCGACCGCCGGACCGGTGCGGGTCACGACGTCATCTCACGGTGCCGGAGAACAACGCGGGGCGATCGATGGCTGTCGATTGTCGGTCAGACCGCCAGCAGCTCCGACTCCTTGTGCCGCAGTAGTTCGTCGACCTGGCTGACGTACCGGTGCGTCGCCTCGTCCAGGTCCTTCTCCCCGCGCCGGCCCTCGTCCTCGCCGGCCTCGCCGTCACGGACGATGCGGTCGATCGCGTCCTTGCTGTGCCGGCGCACGTTGCGGATGCTGATCCTGGCCTCCTCCGCCTTCGTCCGGGCGACCTTGGCCAGGTCACGCCGACGCTGCTCGGAGAGCTCCGGGAACAGGCAGCGGATGATCGTACCGTCGTTGCTCGGGTTCACTCCCAGATCGGAGTCGCGCACGGCCTTCTCGATGGCGGCCAGCGAGCCCTTGTCGTACGGGGTGATGATCACCATTCTCGGTTCCGGAATGTGGAACGACGCGAGCTGGTTCACCGGGGTCGGCGCGCCATAGTAGTCGACGAGAACCTTCGAGAACACCGACGGGGTGATCCGCCCCGTCCGGATGTTGGCGAAGTCGTCCTTCGCTACCGCGACCGCCTTGTCCATTTTCTCCTCGGCCTCGAGGAGTACATCGTCGATCACCGTCGTCCTTCCGTCCCGCCCTCGTCCACACTGACCAGGGTGCCGATCTTCTCACCGCGGACGGCTCGCAGTATGTTCCCCTCCGTCAGCAGGTCGAAAACCACGATCGGCAGCCTGTTGTCCATGCACAGACTGATGGCCGTGGCGTCCATGACCTTCAGCCCACGAGACAGCACCTCGCCGTAAACGAGTGCATCGAAACGAACCGCATGGGGATTCGTCGTTGGGTCGGTGTCGTACACACCGTCGACCTTGGTGGCCTTGAGAACAGCCTGTGCCTTGATTTCCAGGGCGCGCTGCGCGGCCGTGGTGTCGGTGGAGAAGAACGGCGCCCCCAGCCCCGCGCCGAAGATGACGACACGGCCCTTCTCCAGATGCCGGATGGCCCGCAGCGGCAGGTAGGGCTCGGCGACCTGGCCCATGGCGATCGCCGTCTGCACCCGGGTGACGACTCCCTCGCGCTCGAGGGCGTCCTGGAGAGCCAGGCAGTTGATCACGGTGCAGAGCATGCCCATATAGTCGGCCCGGGCCCGGTCGACACCACGTTCGGCCAGCAGATGGCCACGGAACATGTTGCCGCCACCGACCACGATCGCGACCTCGATACCGGTCCGGCTCACCTCGGCGATCTGGCGAGCGATCGTCGCGAGCGTCTCCGGGTCGATGCCCAGTGGCTCGCCACCGGCGAATGCCTCACCGGAGAGCTTCAGCAACACCCGTCGCCAGTGCACCTCGGCAACGCCACTATGGGGTGTAGCCGCTTCCGCGTCCCTGATGGCGTTTTCGATCACGAGCGGCCCCCTCGCCGTCGGCTACGATCATCGGCCGGTGGATATGCACTGCGAGTAGTCTGCCCTACCCGATCGGGTCGCAGAACCTCTGACCGCCACCTCCGGTTCGTTCGACGTACACCTGGACGTACACATGACGGGCAGCAGGGACAAAACGTCTCTGAGGAGAAGCCGGGGCCAGTGCCGGGACCGCTGGCCGGAACCGGCACTGGCCCGTCAGGCCGTCAGGCCGTCTTGACGTTGAACCGGGCGAACCGGCCAACCTCGATCTTCTCGCCGAGCGAGGATCCCGCCTGCTCCAGCAGCGCGCGGATAGTGATCTTGCCGTCCCGGACCCAGGGCTGCTCAAGCAGGACGACCGCTTTCACATAGCCGTTCAGCCGCCCCTCCACGATCTTCGGGAGCGCCTGCTCGGGCTTGCCCTCCTCGCGGGCCGCGGCCTCGTAGATCTTCTTCTCCTGCTCGAGAACCTCGTTCGGGATCTGCTCCGCGGTCACGTAGAGCGGATCTGCCGCCGCGACGTGCTGCGCGATGTCCCGCGCGAGCTGCTTGAACTGGTCGGTCTTCGCGACGAAGTCGGTTTCGCACTTCAGTTCCAGCAGGACACCGATGGTGGGGGGCAGCTGCGGGTCGGTCTTGTGCAGGTAGGACTCCACCAGGCCGTTGGAGGCGCTGCGCCCAGCCCGCTTGGCGACCTGCGCCAGGCCCTTCTCCCGCAGCCAGAACCTGGCCTTCTCGAAGTCGCCGTCGTTCTCGACGAGCGCTTTCTTGACGTCGCTCATCCCGGCGCCGGTGAGTTCCCGGAGCTTACGAATGTCAGCGGCGGTGATTTCTGCCATGGTGCTCTTCTCGTTCCATCCGGCTGCTGGTGTTGGTGGGAGCCACCGGGGCCGCGGGCAGCGCGATCGTCACTTCTTCACGTTCACGCTGCCGGGCCCCGGTGCCCCCGTAGGGTCGCTACTGGATCTTGCGAGGACGTGCTGGCGGGTACCGCGCGAAGGCCGGGCAGGCCAGCGTCCGGGACGGCTGGTCAGACCCGGGCGGTCGCGGCGCCCACTGCGGAGACCGTGTCGGAGTCGGGGTGGGCCGGCACGGCCGGCGCGGCCGGCGCCTGACCGGCCGGCTGCTGCGCCTCGGAGCCGGCCGTGGCCGGCGCGTCGGCGGAGGACACCTGCCCCCGCAGCAGCTCCTGCTCCCACTCGGTCAGTGGCTCCCCGCCGCTGGGCGTCTCCGGCTTGACGTCCGCCGACGTCGCCCCACCCGCACGGGCCACCAGCCCGTCCGCCACGGCGTCGGCCACCACCCGGGTGAGCAGGGTCGCGGAGCGGATGGCGTCGTCGTTGCCGGGGATCGGGTAGTCGACCTCGTCCGGGTCGCAGTTGGTGTCCAGGATCGCGACGACCGGAATGCCGAGCTTGCGGGCCTCCCCGACGGCGATGTGCTCCTTCTTCGTGTCGACGACCCAGACCGCGCTCGGCACCCGGGTCATGTCCCGGATACCGCCAAGGGTCCGCTCGAGCTTGGCCTTCTCCCGGGACAGCACGAGCTGTTCCTTCTTCGTCCGAACCTCGGTGCCGCCGGTCAGCTCGATCTCCTCGAGCTCCTTCAGCCGCTGGAGGCGCTTGTACACCGTGGAGAAGTTGGTGAGCATGCCACCGAGCCAACGCTCCTTGACGTAGGGCATGCCGACCCGCTGCGCCTGCTCCTCGATGGCTTCCTGAGCCTGCTTCTTCGTGCCGATGAACAGGACGGTGCCACCGTGCGCGACGGTCTCCTTGACGAAGTCGTAGGCACGGTCGATGTAGGACAGGGTCTGCTGCAGGTCAATGATGTAAATGCCGTTGCGCTCCGTGAAGATGAAACGCTTCATCTTCGGGTTCCAGCGCTTCGTCTGGTGTCCGAAATGCACACCGCTTTCGAGCAACTGCTTCATGGTGACGACGGCCACGGCTCGTCGCTCCCTTCTGCGCCGGGGGTACCGACGCACCTCGGTTACCGGCCCCGGCCAGCGACCGGGACCCCTGACGCCCTGCTGGCCCCTACCGCCGCGGATGGCAGCGGACCGAGAGAGCCTTCCAGCCGCACCGGGAGGGCGGGCGGGCGGAGAAGGGCGTGTGGATTCAGCTCGACCGTTCGAGCCGTACCCCAATCCTACGCCCACCCGCGTGCCGCCCCCCAGCGGGTTGTCCACAGGCGGGTTGTCCACAGGCGGGTCGTCCACAGCGGGTACGGGCCACCCGGACGGGGGTTGTGCACGGACCGGCTCGCAACCGGCGGGTTGTCCACAGGAGCCCGTCCGGCCGTGACCGCCAGGCCCGCACCGGTCACCGTGGCAGCAGCGGGAACATGCGCGGATCACTACTACGGACGCGCCCCGGCTCCCGGGCTCGGGCGTCACGGTCGCACCTGCCGTGCCGGCGACGGTCCGCCAGCCACCCGCCCGCCCGCCGCACGCTCACGGCCCGGAAATCCGGAGGCGCCATGATCCCGCCGTCCCGACACCGTCCGTTGCTTCTCCTGCTGCTGACGGCCGCGCTGCTCGCCCTGGTGGCCACCGGATGGCCGCATCCGCTGACCGGCTACGGCACTCGGGCGGCCGTCTCCCCCGCCTCCCCCGTACAGCCGGCGCCCACGCGGCCGGCCATCGCGGCGCCGGTATCCGAGGGGCCGGTACCGCTCGGGAGCGGCACCGGCATGAACCCGGTGTCACCGGGGCGTGCCGTCACGGCGCCATCAGGCCCGCTCTGGCGCGCCCCGCTGGACGGGACGCTCATCCTCGGCCGCGCCTTCAGCCCGCCGTCGTCGCCGTACGGCCCCGGCCACCGCGGCGTCGACCTGGTGGCCGCCCCGGGGACGCAGGTGCGGGCCGCCGGCCGAGGCGTCGTCACGTTCGCCGGAACGATCGCTGGACGCGGTGTGACGACCGTCAGCCACGGATCGTTGCGGACGACCTACGAGCCGGTGGAGCCGACCGTGGCGGCCGGCCGGACGGTGGCCGCGGGCGAACCGATCGGCCGGCTGGCCGCCGGGCATCCCGGCTGCCCCGCTGCCGCCTGCCTGCACTGGGGCCTGCTCGAGGGGAGCCGCTATCTCGACCCGCTCGGCCTGCTCCGGCGCCGTTCCCCGCGGCTGCTGCCCCTCGGATGAGACCGATTGCTCCTCGTGCCCCTCGGGTGGGATCACCTGCCACTGTTGCCCGGCCGCTGGGCTCTCCCTGGCCGTCAGGCCCGCGGATGACTCTGCTCGAACGCGGCACGCAGCCGTTGCGGTGTGACATGGGTGTAGATCTGCGTCGTGGCCGGGCTGGCATGACCGAGGAACTCCTGCACCGACCGGAGATCCGCGCCGCCTGCCAGCAGATGCGTGGCCGCGGAGTGGCGGATGCCGTGCGGGCTGATCGGCCCGATCCCGTCTGCCGTGGCGGTTCGGGCGGCCAGGATGCGCCGGACCGTCCTGGGGTCGAGCCGGCGGCCCCGCACCCCCAGGAACAGCGCCCGCCCGCTGCCGGCCACGGCGAGCGTCGGACGACCGGCCGCAAGCCAGTTCCGTAGGGCCCGCTGGGCGGGCACGCCGAAGGGAACGGCACGTTCACGGCCGCCCTTGCCGCGGACCCGCACCAGCCGTCGCTCGTCGTCGACGTCGTCGATGTCGAGACCGCACAGTTCGCTGACCCGGGTGGCGGTGGCGTACAGCAGCTCGAGGACGGCGTCGTCACGGACGACGATCGCGCTCTGGCCGGCCGCGCTCTGGCCGGCCGCCAACAGCTCCCATGCCTGGGCGGCGGTCAGCACCGTCGGTAGCGACGCGGGCCGCCGGGGGCCTGCCAGCCGCTCGGCGACGTCGGCGGCCAGCCATCCCTGCCGGGCCGCGAACGCGCTGAAGCCGCGCGCCACCGAGGCCCGCCTGGCCAGCGTGGTGGCGGCGGCCCCGTGGGCCCGCATCCCGGCAAGCCATCCGCGCAGCACCCCGAGATCGACACCGGCAGGCCCGTCGAGCCCGACATCCTGGGCGTACCCGCGCAGATGGGCTAGATCGGCCCGGTAGGCGCGAACGGTTTCCGGAGATCGGTCACGTTCAGTCGCCAGATGGCGAAGGTATGCCGAAACCGCGACGTCCCAGGAAACCTCGGCCTCCCGGCAGACCCCGGCAGCCCGGAAAACCCCCGTGTCCCCACAGGCCCCCGTTTCCCCGCGGGCCGTCATGTCCCGCGGGGCGGTGCTCCGGGAAGCGCTGTCCCGCGGAACACTGTCCGGGCAAGCGATATCCCGCGGGGCGCTGTTCCGCGGGGCGCTGTCTCGGGGTGCGGTGTCCCGGGACGCGTTGTCCAGCGGGGCGGTGCTCCGGGAAGTTGTGGTATCCCCGGTGACCGGATCCCGGGAGTCAGCGACCGCACCGCCCATCCACCGCACGGTGTCCTTCGATCAGCTTCGTGTCAACACCGACCGGCCGGCCCGCGACGCCCCGGCACACCAGCCTCAGCCGGCCACACCAGTCTCAGCCGGCTGTACCGGTCGCACCGGCATCGTCAGCCGCGCCGGCCCTGCCGGCCGCGGACGGCGCTCGGCCCAGCGCTGTCAGGCGGTATCCGTCGCCGCGCAGCTCGACCAGGCCCTCGACGACCAGCGGGCCCATCAGCGCCTGCACCGTTTCGGGCCGTTCCCCCAGCCGTTGTGCCAGCACCGCCGCTCCCACCGAACTGCGGGCTGGCATCACGTCCAGCATGCGACGGACCAGCTCGGGCAGGCCGTCGCGACTGCCGGTGTCCGCCGGTGGGTACTCGGCGAGCTCACCGATGCCGCCGATCTCCTCACAGACCTCGGCGGCATCGGTGACCAGGACGGTCTGTTCGCGGTGGGTCCGCAGCAGGCGGTGGCATCCGACGCTGGCGGCGCTCGTGACCGGCCCCGGCACGGCCATCACCACCCGCCCGAGCCGGCGGGCG
>NZ_JWIO01000002.1:103434-127302 GCF_001017755.1 Protofrankia coriariae | reverse complement strand
CCCGCCCGAGCCGGCGGGCGTGCCGGACGGTGTTCAGCGCGCCGCTGCGGTGGCCCGCCTCGACGAGAACCGTGCCCCTGGTCAGCCCGGCGATGATTCTGTTGCGGGTCAGGAAACGCCCCCGGTACGGCGGGCTTCCGGGCGCCGCTTCGCTGACGACCAGCCCGTTGTCACGGATCCGTGCCAGCAGTTCGGTGTGGGCCCGGGGATACGCAATGTCGACCCCGCCGGCCAGGACCGCGATCGTGGGGCCGGCGGCCGCCAGCGCCCCGTGATGGGCCGCCGCGTCGATACCGAACGCCGCGCCGGAAACGATCGTCCAGCCCCGGTCCGCGAGCCCGGCGGCGAGGTCGACCGCGATGGTGGTCCCATAGGCGGTCGCCGCCCGGGAGCCCACCACTGCCACCGCCCGTTCGCACAGTCGGCCCAGGTCTCCGTCCCCACGGGCCCACAGCCCGAACGGCTCCCCCGCCTCCGGCTCCGGGCCCTCGGACAGCCGCCCGAGGGCGGTCAGCGCGGACGGCCACTCCGGGTCCCCCGGGCAGATGAACCGCCCGCCGAGGGCCGCAAGCAGGCCCAGGTCGCGTTCCGGGTCGACGTCGGGATAACGGCCGCGCAGGTCGGCCCAGACGGCCACGGCGCCGCGCCGGGCCACCTCGACGCCAACCGCCGGCCGGTCCGAGCTGACCGCGCGGGACAGTGCCGCCCTGGCCAGCCGCTCGCTGTCGGTGGCCGTCACTGCTGTCTCCCGGGCAGCCGCAGGTCCAGCGCCATCCCGATCTGGGTCGGCCCCGGGGCGGGCAGGCCGGTCAGGTCCGCGAGCGTCCAGGCCACCCGCAGGACACGGTCCAGACCACGCGCGGTGAGCTGCCCGGACTCGAAGGCGAGATCGGCTGGACGGGTCACCTTCGCTGGCAGTGCCCACGTCCGCCGCAGGGCGGCACCGGGGATCTCCGCGTTGGTGCGCCACGGCGTACCGGCCAGCCGGGACGCCGTGGCCGCTCGCGCCGCTTCGACCCGCCCCGCCGCGACCGCCGAGGTGTCGGCGTATCTGGCGTCCGCACGCAGTTCGGCCCGGCTGGGCGCGGCGAGTTCGACCTGCAGGTCCACCCGGTCGAGCAGCGGACCTGACAGCCGGGAGAGGTAGCGCCGGCGTACCAGGCTCGGGCACTCGCACGCCCTGGCCGTGGCGGCGCCCGCCCGGGCGCACGGGCACGGGTTCGCCGCGAGCACCAGCAGGAAACGGGCGGGAAACCGCGCGCTCACCCGGGCCCGCGCCAGTTCGATCACCCCGCTTTCCAGCGGTTGGCGCAGCGCGTCGAGGGTGGGGCGGGAGAACTCCGGCGCCTCGTCGAGGAACAGCACACCCCGGTGCGCCTGGCTGGCCAGGCCCGGGCGCAGCACGGTCGAGCCCGCTCCGACGAGCGCGGCCGGCGTGGCCGAATGATGCGGGTTGCGGTACGGCGGACGGAGCACCAGCGGGCAGTCCTCGGGCAGCAGCCCGGCCACCGAGTGCACCGCGGTCACCTCGAGGGCGGCCTCGGTGTCGAGCGCGGGCAGCAGGCCCGGCAGCCGTTCGGCCAGCATGGTCTTGCCGCTGCCCGGCGGTCCCTGCATGAACAGGTGGTGGCCGCCGGCGGATCCGGCTCGTACTCCCCGCGCAGCAGCCGGACCAGGCAGTCGAGATCCTTCACCGGTTCGACGACGGCCCCCGGGACGAGCGCGGCCTCCGGGCCGTTCGCCTCGGGCACGACGACACGTTCGATGCCGGCGTCGAGCGCCGCGATCGTCGCCGGCAGCACCCCGCGGACCGGCCGCAGCCGGCCGTCGAGCGCCAGTTCCCCGAGCAGCACCCGGGAGCGCAGCGCCGCCGGGGGGACGGTGGCCGCCGCTCCGAGGATCGCGGCGGCCATCGCCACGTCGAACCCGCTACCGGACTTCGGCAGGGTCGCCGGGAAGAGCCCGACCGTGATCCGCTGGCTCGGCCACTGCTGGCCGGAGTTGACGATCGCGGCCCGGATGCGGTCCCGGGCCTCGTGCAGGGAGGTGTCCGGCAGCCCGACAAGGGTGATGGCCGGCAGCCCGTTCGCGAGATCCGCCTCGACCTCGACGAGATGCCCGTGCACCCCCACGACCGCGACGCTGAACGCCCGCGCCAGCGCCATCAGAACGCCCCGCGCAGATGCTCCACCCGCGGCGGGTTGTTACGGGTGCGGTACACCTCGACCACGTCGAAGCGCAGCGGCATCAGCGCGTGCTCGTGGTCACGCAGCCAGACGAGCGCCACGCGGCGGATACGAGCGGCCTTTGCCGGCACCACGGCCTGCGCCGGTGTGCCGTAGCGGTCCCCGGAGCGGGTCTTGACCTCGCAGAACACCAGACACGAGCCGTCCCGGGCGACAATGTCGATCTCACCGGCCGCGCATCGCCAGTTACGGTCGAGGATCTCCATCCCGCACCGCGACAGATGCCGGGCGGCGGTGTCCTCCCCGAACCGCCCGAGTACGTCCTTGACCCGCATCGCGCGCTCCCGTCCACGGGCGACGGACGCGCCCGTGGAGATCAGGATGACTGGCGAAAACGGACAGAACGAGATTACCTGCCGATCTGTGGACAAAACGGGCCTCGCGTCGTTCGCCCGTCCACAGGTTAGAGCTCGGCTTTGGTCAGCTCCTCGACGTTGATGTCCTTGAACGTGACCACTCGAACGTTCTTCACGAACCTCGCCGGCCGGAACATGTCCCAGACCCAGGCATCACGCAGGGTGAGTTCAAAGAAGATCTCACCGGCGCTGTTGCGGGCCTCGATCTGGTAGTCGTTCGCGAGGTAGAAGCGACGCTCCGTCTCGATCACATAGGAGAAGAGACCGACGACGTCCCGGTACTCACGGTAGAGCTGGAGCTCCATCTCGGTCTCGTACTTCTCGAGGTCTTCGGCGCTCATGCGCTCTCCGTCGCGCTGGGTAGCCCGGTCCGTGTCACGGCGTCCTCCAGCCGCGCCAGTCGTTCACGTTGAGCTTGTGCCACATTGACATACGACATCCGATGCTGTTCGCACGGTCCGTACGCGGACAGTGCCGCGGCGTGCCCGGCCGTTACATACCCCTTGTGTTGGGCGAAATCGTACTCGGGATGCCGGTGGTGGAGATCTTTCATGATCCGGTCCCGGGTCACCTTGGCCACCACCGACGCGGCCGCCACACAGGCGACGACCTGGTCACCCTTGAGCACGGCGGTGGAGGCGACCCCCAGCCCCGGCACCGCGAACCCGTCGGTGATGACGTACCCCGGCCGCCGGCCCAGGCGTGCCACGGCCCGGCGCATCCCGGCGATGTTCGCCACGTGCACACCGCACGCGTCGATCTCGGATGACTGGATCACGACGGTCGCCCACGCCTGGGCGACAGACAGTATCTCGTCGAACACCTGTTCGCGTAACCGCGGCGACAGCCGCTTGGAGTCCGCGAGATCGACGAGGCGGCGCGACCCGTTCGCGGGGAGGACGACAGCGGCCACCACGAGCGGCCCCGCGCACGCGCCACGGCCGGCCTCGTCGACGCCGGCCACGGGCGCGAACCCCCGGCGCCGCAGGAGACGCTCACAGCCCCACAGCCCGCTCTCACCTCGGACCGCCGCGCCGGTCGGCGCGAACGGCGGGAGGGGCCGCGGCCGGACGCCGCCCTCGGCGGGCCGCCGGGCGCCACCGCGACCGGCGGCCGTCGCGGTGGGCTGACGGGCAGTCGCCGTTGTCGTCACCTGCGTTCCTCCCGAGCCGTTTCACCGGTCGCGTCGGCAGGGTACCGGGCGAGGCTCGCCTGCGCCGCGCCGTGGTGGCGACGCCCACCACCGCCGCTCCCGCCAGCCCGGCGCCGGCAAGCGGCGCGGCGCCCGCCGCCTGCGCACCCGCGGCGGCAAAGATGTTCGGCGGGCTCAGGATCGCCATCCGGCTCAGGGGCCAGACCCGCACGAAGGCCCGGCCGACGACCTTGCTCTGCGGGATGGTGCCGTTCACCCGGGAGTCCGAGGACTCACCGCGGTGGTCACCCATGACCCACAGCTCGCCGGGTGGCACCTTCACCGGCTCGAACTCACGGCCCCCTCCGAGCGGGCTGTTCTCGTACACGTACGGTTCGTCCAGCGGCTGGCCGTTGACCGTCACCCGTCCCTGGGCGTCACAACACGCGACGGTGTCACCGCCCACACCGATGACACGCTTGATGAAGTCCTTGTCGCTGGGCGCGCCGAGGCCGAGCATCCCCTGCACCGACCGCAGCGCCCGGGAGAAGACGTTGCCCGGCGGAGTGACCAGGACCTCGGCCCGCTCGAAACCGGTCCCGTCCCCGTTGAACACCACGATCTCGCCACGGTGGACGTCCCGGAAACGGTAGACGAGCTTGTTGACCAGCACCCGGTCGTTGACCAGCAGGGTGCGCTCCATCGACACGGTCGGTATCCAGAACGCCTGGACGAGGAACGCCTTGATGAGCAGGGCGAGCAGGAAGGCGATCAGGACCAGCAACGGCAGCTCACGGGCGAACGAGCCGCGGCCACCGCGGCCGCCGCGGCCCGGGCGCTGGCGGGTGGGCGGGCCGTCCGTGGCATCCACCCCGGCCCGCTGGGGCTCCGGGAACTCCTGGAACTCCTGACCGGTCAGGTTCTCACCGATGACGTTCTCCCCGGTAGCGTCGCCTACGGCCTCGGTCTGACGGCCGGCCGGCCGGCCGTCGTCGGGGACAGCGGCCGGATGCCCCTGATGCCGGCCAGGCACGCCGACCGGACCCGGCTGCGGCCGGGTGGTGGCCGATGTGGACCCGGCCGCTTCGTCGTCGGCCGGTGGGGGGGAGCCAGTCCGCTCTCCGGGCGTGTCGACCGCGTCGTCCTCGCGGCCGCCCGTGGAGCCGGCGGGCGGAGGCCCGCCCCAGCGCATCGGACGACTGTGCTCGGCTCCACTCACCGCGCCACCTCATGGGTTCGCCGACTCGGGCTGGAATGTGCTGTCCGGGGAACCCGGTTGAAAACGATCGCTGACCACCCTACGCGCCTGGCCGGCGCCAACGACGCCACGGCGGACGCGTGTCCGATGTTCGGGTCGCCACACGCACCGGTCGCGATCATGCCGCAACGGCCGTACCACAGCCGGTCGTGTCAGCCATCCTCAGTTCCAGTGTCAGCTCCGGCCCGCCAAACCGCCACGGCCGACCGGGCACGTCCTACGCCGGCCGGCGCTTCTCCTTGATCTTCGCCGCCTTGCCACGCAGATCACGCAGGTAGTAGAGCTTCGCGCGGCGAACGTCCCCGCGGGTGACAACTTCGATCTTGGATATCACCGGGCTGTGGACGGGGAAGGTCCGCTCCACACCGACACCGAAGCTGACCTTACGGACCGTGAAGGTCTCGCGCACGCCGCCGCCCTGCCGCCGGATCACGACGCCCTGGAAGACCTGGATGCGCTGGCGGTTGCCCTCGACGACACGAACATGAACCTTCAGAGTGTCGCCCGGCCAGAACGTCGGGACGTCGGTCCTCAGTGACGCGGCGTCGAGGCTGTCCAGGGTTTGCATGGCAGTCGCTTTCTCGCGGTGATGACGGGACGGGTCAGGCCTGGTCCGGCCGGCGGAGGTGAGCCACTGTAACGGAGCACCTACTAGCGGACCACACACCGGCGGTCTGCGCATCAGCGGGCCGTGCTGGCAGTCGTGCTGGCATTGGCCCCTGGTGGCATCCGCTCGGTGCCCGCTCACGCCGAGTGATGTCACCCGGTGCGGCGGACGGCCGGAAACCGTATCCTACTGTGCCACACGAGCGTTCGAGCCGGTCCCACCCGAGCCGTCGTCCGCCGCCGCCTGGTCCTGGCGGGCGAGCAGGTCCGGGCGGCGTTGCGCGGTCCGCCGCAGGGCTTCGGCCCGCCGCCACCGGCCAATGGCGGCGTGGTCGCCGGAGCGCAGCACGGCCGGGACCTCGCGGTCACCCCACACCGCCGGCCGGGTGTACACCGGGGCCTCCAGCAGGCCGTCGGTGAAGGAGTCGTCCGTCACGGACTCGGCGTTGCCGACCACGCCGGGCAGCAGCCGGGTGACCGCCTCCAGGATGACCAGGGTGGCGACCTCTCCCCCGGCGAGAACGTAGTCCCCGATGGAGATCTCGTCGTCGGCCCACTCGTCGATGACACGCGCGTCGATGCCCTCGTAACGGCCGCAGCAGAACACCAGCCACGGCACGTCGGCGAGATCGGCAGCGTACGCCTGTGTGAAGGGCCGTCCGACCGGGGTCGGGACGACGATCCGGGGCCGCCGACCGTCCGCCGCGCCCAGCGCGCGGATCTCGGTCAGCGCAGCCCACCACGGCTGCGGACGCATGACCATGCCCGGCCCACCGCCGTAGGGGGCATCGTCGACGCTGCGATGCACGTCGTCGGCCCACTGCCGCAGGTCGTGCAGGTGGACGTCGAGGATGCCGCGCGCGCGGGCCCTACCGACCAGGGACAGCTCCAGCGGGCTGAGATAGTCGGGGAAGATCGTAACTATGTCGACGCGCACAACCGCTCCGCTGCTCCAGGTCCGCCGCGCTACTCCAGGTCGAACAGGCCCGGTGGCGGGTCGACGACGATCCGGCCGACCGGCACCTCGACCGTCGGCACGATCTCACGCACGAACGGGACGAGCACCTCACGGCCGCCGACGTGCTCGACGGCGAGTAGTTCCCCGGCGGGCGTGTGGACGACGTCGACGACCGTGCCCACGTCGACATCATCAACCGTGACCACCCGCAGTCCGACGAGGTCGCGGTCCCACCACAGGTTGCCGGCATCCTCGTCGCCGTCGTCCGCGGCCTGGCCCGCCTGACCGGCGGCGATGGTGAGAACGCGACCGCGCAGGGCCTCGGCGGCGTCGCGGTCGCCGACGCCCTCGAAGCGCGCCAGCAGGCGGCCGGCGTGCCAACGCGCCCCGGCCACCACCAGCGGCGTGGCCGTGGGCGGCTCGCCACACAGGTGCGTCCCGGGCGCGAACCTGCGCTCGGGAACGTCCGTACGGACGTCGATCGTCACCTCGCCCCGGATGCCGTGGGGACGGCCGATCCGGCCGACCACGACCGGCTCGTCCGCCGCCGGGTCGGCGGCAGGGCCGCCTCCGTCACGTGCTGCCGCGGACCGCGGCCGGCTGGTGGCGCTTTCGCCGTGTGTTCCGACAGCCATCTGAAGACGGCCCTACCGGTCGACGTCGATCACATCGACCCGCAGGCCCCGGTCACCCACTCCGGCCATGACCGTCCGCAGCGCGCGGGCTGTCCGCCCGCCGCGCCCGATGACCTTACCGAGATCGTCCGGATGCACCCGGACCTGAAGGGTGCGGCCCCGCCGGCCCGACTGCAGGTTCACGCGCACATCGTCCGGGTGGTCGACGATGCCCCGAACAAGATGCTCGAGGGCGGCTTCCAGCACTTACTGCCCCTCCGGAGCCTGCGACTCGGCCGCCGCCGGCTCGGTCTTCCCGGCGGCGGGGGCGTCCTCCGTCGCCTTCTTGACCTTCTTCGGCGTGGTCGCGGGCTTGTCGGTGAGGCCGGCCGCGGCCTTGGCCGCCGCCTGGAACACCTCGCGCTTGTCGGCCTTGGGAGCGGCGACCTTCACCGGCGGCGGCGCGGGAAGACCCTTGAACTTCTGCCAGTCACCGGTGACCTTGAGGATCGCGAGTACCGATTCGGTCGGCTGCGCACCGACACCGAGCCAGTATCCGGCACGCTCGCCGTCGACCTTGATGATGCTCGGGTCGGACTTCGGGTGGTACTGCCCGATCGTTTCGATGACCCGTCCGTCCCGCTTGGTACGGGCGTCCGCGACGACGATCCGGTAGTGCGGCTCGCGCATCTTGCCGAGGCGCTGAAGTTTGATCTTGGTTGCCACGATTGTCGAACTGCTCCAGACGTACGTCAGTAGTCACCGGACACCACAGTGCGGACGCGGAGTACCGGTAGCTGGGTTTGCCGGACGCCACTCGCGGCGCCGATGGTGAACGGGACCAGGGCGGGAACCCCGGACCGCCATCCCAGTTTGCCAGATCGCCCGACGCGGGGTGTGCCCGGGCGCCGGTGGCGCCGTCGGCGCCGTCAGTGCCGCCGGCCACGCCCCTGCCCGGGCGGCGGGAAAGCGCCACCGGGCAGACCCTCGCCGCGCATCAGGGCCGACAGGTCGGGCAGCTCGCCCTCGCCGAGCCCGGGCGGCAGCCCGCCGGGCCCGCCGGGCAGCCCACCGGCCCGCCGCGCCNCCGGCCCGCCGCGCCTCGGCCGCGGCCCGCTGCGCCTGCGTCTGCGCGGCGCGGGCGGCGGGGTTGCCCTTGCGCTTCGCGCCCTTGGCCTTCTTGGCAGTCTTGCGGCCCGCGGCCGACTTCGCGCGCAACGCCCCACCGGGCCCGCCGAGGCCACCGGCCATCTGCTTCATGACCTTGCGCGCCTCCTCGAACCGATCGAGGAGCTGGTTGACCTCGGTGACGGTCACTCCGGAGCCACGGGCGACCCGGGCCTTGCGGGAGGCCTGCAGGATGCGTGGATCGTCGCGCTCGGCCGGCGTCATCGACCGGATGATCGCCACCACCCGGTCGACGTCCCGGTCGTCGATCTGGGCGAGCTGATCCTTCATCTGCCCCATGCCGGGCAGCATCCCGAGCAGGTTGGCGATCGGCCCCATCTTGCGGACGGTGAGCATCTGCTCGAGAAAGTCGGAGAGGGTGAACTCGGAGGCGGCCATCTTCGCCGCCAGCTGTTCGGCCTGCTCGGCCTCGAAGGCCTTCTCGGCCTGCTCGATGAGGGTGAGGACGTCGCCCATCCCGAGGATGCGCGAGGCCATCCGCTCGGGGTGGAAGACGTCGAAGTCGTCCAGCGCCTCACCGGTGGAGGCGAACATGATCGGACGGCCGGTCAGGTGCGCGACCGACAGCGCGGCACCGCCGCGGGCGTCACCGTCGAGCTTGGTGAGCACCACCCCGGTGAAGCCCACCCCGTCGGCGAACGCCTGCGCGGTGGTGACGGCATCCTGGCCGATCATGGTGTCGACGACGAACAGGATCTCGTCCGGGGACGTCACGTCCCGGATGTCGGCGGCCTGGCGCATCATGTCGGCGTCCACGCCGAGCCGGCCCGCGGTGTCGACGACGACCACGTCGTGCAGACGACGGCGGGCGTGCTCCACGGCGTCGCGGGCGACCGCGACCGGGTCGCCCACACCGTTGCCGGGCTCGGGCGCGTACACGTCCACGCCGGCCTGGCCGGCGACGACCTGAAGCTGCGTGACGGCGTTCGGCCGCTGCAGGTCGGCGGCGACGAGCAGGGGGGTGTGACCCTGCTCCTTCAGCCACCGGCCGAGCTTGCCAGCCAGCGTCGTCTTGCCCGTCCCCTGCAGGCCCGCCAGCAGGATGACGGTGGGTGGCGTCCGGGCGAACCGCAGGGTGGTCGTCCCGCCACCCAGGATCGTGACCAGCTCCTGGTTGACGATCTTTATGACCTGCTGGGCGGGGTTCAGCGAGGTCGAGACCTCCTCGCCCCTGGCCCGCTCCCGAACAGCGCCGATGAAGGCCCGGACCACCGGCAGAGCGACGTCGGCCTCCAGCAACGCCACCCGGATCTCCCGGGCGGTCGCACTGATGTCGGCCTCGGACAGCCGCCCCTTGCCACGCAGTGACGAGAAGGCCTTGTCGAGACGGCTGGACAGGGTGTCGAACACGCGCACACTCCGGGATCGCTGGCGGACCGCAGCTCTCAGGGTACGCACCCACCGGCCCGGACCGGAGCCGGACCGCTCGGCACCGCCCCGCCCGACGGAACCACAAAGATCACCAAGCCCCGGCGAGGCGCACCCACACGACGATCACAGGCGGACCCGCCGTGATCTCCGCCCTCCACACCGAGGATGGTGGGGACACCTCGCCGGACGTCGTCCATCCCGGCCGTCACCACCGACCGGGAGTGAAATCCTCACCCCGGCACTGTAGGTCGCGGCATGCGGGTACGGAAGAAGCTTCGGCGTCGGACGCAGTGGCCACACCGTGGTCCCCGGCCTGGTTCTACCGGCTCACCTGCTGTGTTGCGTTGTTACGTTTCGATGTTGCGTTTCAGGACTTTGTCGCCCACGTGTCGCGGCTCAGTCCGGCGGGTCCCCGAGCAGCGCGTCGACGAACGCCTCCGGCTCGAAGGGCGCGAGGTCGTCCGGGCCCTCCCCCAGGCCGATCAGCTTCACGGGGACGCCGAGCTCCCGCTGTACGGCGATCACGATGCCGCCCTTGGCGGTGCCGTCGAGCTTGGTCAGCACGACCCCGGTGATGTCCACCGCCTGAGTGAAGACCCTGGCCTGCTCGACCGCGTTCTGGCCGGTGGTCGCGTCCAGCACCAGCAGCACCTCGTCGACGGGGCCGAGCTTGGCGACCACCCTCTTGATCTTGGAGAGCTCGTCCATCAGGCCGGTCTTGGTGTGCAGACGGCCCGCGGTGTCGATCACCACCGTGTCGACGTCGTCACTGATCCCCCGCTTGGCCGCCTCGAAGGCCACCGACGCCGGATCGCTGCCCTCGCTGCCACGCACCGTGTGCGCCCCGACCCGACTGCCCCAGGTCTCCAACTGGTCGGCGGCCGCGGCCCGGAAGGTGTCCGCCGCGCCCAGCACGACCCGCCGGCCGTCCGCCACGAGAAGACGGGCGATCTTTCCGCAGGTCGTGGTCTTGCCGGTGCCGTTCACCCCGACGACGAGGATGTTCGCCGGCCGGCCCTGCGCGAACGCCTGAACCGTGCGGTCGGTGCTGGTGCCGATCTGGGCGAGCAGCTCGTCGCGCAGCAGGACGTGGACGTCCGCGGGCCGGCGCGCGCCGAGGACCTTCACCTTCGTCCGCAACGACGCGACCAGCTCCTCGGTGGGCGTGACGCCGACGTCCGCGACCAGCAGGGTCGTCTCGACGTCCTCCCAGACCTCCTCGTCGAGGTTGTCCCCGGACAGCAACAGCAGCAGGCCACGGCCCAGGCTGCTCTGGGAGCGGGCCAAACGCGCGCGCAGCCGCACCAGCCGGCCCGCGGCCGGGGCCGGCACCTCCAGCTCCGGTACCTTCTCCAGCTCCAGCTCGTACAGCCCAACCTCGGCGGCCTCGGCCCCGGTCGGGGGCACGGGAATATCAAGGTCGGCCGGGAGATCGACCGTGTCGACCGTCCGGCGGGGGGAGTCCCGCGGCACCTCGGCGTCGTCACCCACCCCGGGCGGGTAGTCCGTCCCTGGCTGCGGCCGGTCGGGGGCGTGGCCGGGGGCGGCGGTGCCCGCCCGCCCGCGGCGGCGGGNNCCCGCCCGCGGCGGCGGGTGCCCACCACCAGGCCAGCGGCCGTGACGACGGCGAACACGACGATCGCGATAATGATGAGGACGTACTCCACGCCTTCGATCCTGGCAGACCAGGCGTGCTGTGCTCAGGCCGAGGCGCGCTCGCGCAGCCGCTGACTGATCACCGTGGTGACCCCGTCACCACGCATCGCCACTCCGTAGAGCGCGTCAGCGATCTCCATCGTGCGCTTCTGGTGGGTGATGACAATCAACTGGGATTTCTCCCGCAGCCCCTCCAGCGCCTCCAGCAGGCGGCCGAGGTTGCGGTCGTCGAGAGCCGCCTCGACCTCGTCGAGGACGTAGAACGGCGACGGACGGGCCCGGAAGATCGCCAGCAGCAGCGCAATCGCCGTCAGCGACCGCTCTCCACCGGACAGCAGCGACAGCCGCTTGACCTTCTTGCCCGGCGGCCGGGCCTCCACCTCGATACCCGTCGTGAGCATGTCGTCGGGGTCGGTCAGGACGAGCCGGCCCTCACCGCCGGGGAAGAGGGTCGCGAAGACCGTCTCGAACTCCCGCGCGGTGTCCGCGAACGCCGCCCGAAAGACCTCCCGCACCCGCTCGTCGACCTCCGCGACGACCAGCAGCAGGTCACGACGGGTGTTCTTGATGTCGTCAAGCTGGGTGGAAAGGAACGCCGCACGCTCCTGCAGCGCCTCGAACTCCTCCAGCGCCAGCGGGTTGACCTTGCCCAGACGGTTCAGCTGCTTCTCCGCGGCGGCCGCCCGCGCCGCCTGCTCGGCCCGGTCGAACGGGACGGGCTCACCGTCGGGGGTGTCCGGCGGCACCGGGACGTCCGGCCCGTACTCGGCGACCAGGTCGTCAGCGGCTATCCCGTGCTCGTCCATCGCCTTGGTCTCCAACGTCTCGACCCGCAGGCGCTTCTCGGCGCGGGCGAGCTCGTCGCGATGGACGTCGTCGCGCAGCGCGGCGAGTTCGGTGGCAAGCGTGCGGACCTGCTCGCGGACGCCGGTCAGGTCGGACTCGGTCTGCCGGCGCAGCGCCTCGACGCGCTGGCGTTCGGTGTCGGCGGCGACGAGGGAGTGCTCCAGGGCGGTCAGGGCGGTGTCGGCGGCGTCGGCGGCCGCCGCGGTCACCGCTGCCTGGCGTTCCCGGACCTCCCGGCGGCGCGCCGCGGCCATCCGCGCGGCACGTTCGTTCGCGGCGGAGCGCACCAGCGCGTCCGCGCGGCCGGCCAGCGCCCGCGCCCGCTCCTCACTGGTGCGCACGGCGAGCCGGGCCTCGACCTCCTCGGCGCGCACGGCCGAGGTCGCCGCGACCAGCCGGTCGCGTTCGGCTGACGAGCGTTCCCCGGTCTCTGGTTCGTCCGAGGCCGCGGCCAGCGCCGCCTCCAGCTCCGCCAGCGCGCCATATGCCTGGTCACGGGCTGTCTCGGCCTGGGCGCGGGCCCGTTCGAGCCGTTCGATCTCGGCCGCGCCGGAGCGGTTCGCCCGCTCCAGCTGGGAGAGCTGCTCGGAGAGCGCGCGGTGCCGGGCGTCGGCGCCGTGCAGCGCCGCGAGCGCCTCGTCGATCCCGCCGCGGGCCCGGGTGACCTCCTCCCCGGCGGCGGCGACCGCTCCCCTGGCGTGTTCGCCGCGGCCGGCCGCAGCGATCATCTGGCTCTCCGCCTCCTCGGCGGCGGCCTGCAGCTCCAGCAGGGACGGTGCCCGGGCGCTGCCGCCGGTGGCCAGCGCCGGCCCGATCACGTCACCGGCCCGGGTGACCGCCCGGATGTCGGGATGTGCCCGGACCACCTCCACCGCGGCGGCGAGGTCGTCGACCACCAGGGTGGCGGCGAGCATCCGCGCGACGGCCGCGGCATAGCGCGGGTCACCGACCCGCACGAGATCGGCCGCGGGTACGCCACCGCCGCGGGCCTGTGGCGACAGGGCCCGTGCCGGGTCGGCCGCGCTGTCGGCCGCGGCGCCCGGCGCCGCGCCCTCGGCGGCGACGACCAGGGACGCCCGGCCGGCGTCGACCGCCCGCAGCCACTCGAACGCGGCGGTGACGTCGTCGGTGCCGGCGACGGCGACGGCGTCGGCGGCCGGGCCCAGCACGGTCGCGACGGCCACCTCCGCCCCCGGCTCGACCGACAGCCATCCGGTGAGCCGGCCGAGGATGCCGGTGGGCGGTTCGACACGAACCTCGACGTCCGCGACCTCCGCGGCGTCGGCGTCGGCGTCGGCGTCGACCCTGTCCTGTCCGCCGGCGGCCTCCCGGCCGGCCTTCCCCTTTTTCCCTTTGGGCTCTTTGCCTCTGTTCCCCCTGCCGGCAGGTCCGCCGGCTCCGCTACCCGCGCCGGCCTGGCCGGCGGGCGGGGGCGTCCAGCTGCCGGCGGCGGCGTCCAGCAGTGCCGCGGCACCGTCGCGCGGGGTCAGCGACAGGGTCAGCGCCTCCCGGCGAGCCTGCCAGGACGCCCGGTCGCGTTCGGCGGAACGCTCCTGCGCGCGCAGCTCCTCCAACCGGTCGGTGGCGGTGGTGTGCACCGCCGCCGCCTCGTCGTGGCGCGCGGTGAGCTCGCCGCGGGTGGTCCGGATCCGGGCGAGCTCCGACTCGAGCGCGATCCGCTGGTCGCTGGTCTCCCCGCCGCGCAGCCGGGCCGCGTCCACCGCCTCGGACATCCGGACGATCTCCACCTCGGCGCTGCCGGCCCGGGACCTCGCGGCCTCGACCCGGCCGGCCAACCGGGCGAGGTTCTNGAGGTTCTCCCGCCGGCTCGACGCCTCCCGCGCGGCCGCTACCAGCGCCTTCTCCTCCTGGGCGAGGGCGGCTTCGAGCNCGAGCCGCGCCCGGCGGGTGACGACCTCCTCAAGGCTGTCGCGGTCGGCGTCCAGCCGGGTCAGCAGCGCGTTCTCCTGCTCCCGGACCGCGGCGGCCTCCTGCTCCATCTGCTCGGGGTCACGGCCGCTGCGCTGCTCCTCGGCGCCGGCCCGCAGCAGCCGGGCCCGCTCGGCGGCCAGCGACCGGGTGCCCCGGATGCGTTCCCGCAGGGATACCAGGGCGTGCCAGACCTCGCCCGCGGCAGCGGCCCGCGGGGTCACCGCGGCCAGCGCCGCCTCCAGCTCCTGCTCGCGCCGCTGCCCCTCGGTGTGGGTACGGCCCACCGTGGCGAGACGGGCTCGCAGCGCCTCCTCGTCCCGGATGTCGGTTGCCAGGTTGCCACGGGCCGTGACGATGTCGTCGGCGAGCAGCCGCAGCCGGGAGTCACGCAGCGTCGCCTGGATGACGCCCGCCTTACGGGCGATCTCCGCCTGCCGGCCGAGCGGGCCGAGCTGACGGCGCAGTTCGGCGGACAGGTCGGTGAGCCTGGTGAGGTTGGCGGCCATCGCCTCCAGCTTGCGCAGCGCCTTCTCCTTGCGCTTGCGGTGCTTGAGCACGCCGGCCGCCTCCTCAACGAAGGCACGGCGGTCTTCCGGGCGGGCGTGCAGGACCGCGTCGAGCTGCCCCTGCCCGACGATGACGTGCAGTTCGCGGCCGATCCCGGAGTCACTCATGAGCTCCTGGATGTCCAGGAGCCGGCAGGTGCTGCCATTGATCGTGTATTCGCTCTCGCCGCTGCGGAACATCAGCCGGCCGACGGTGACCTCGCTGTAGTCGATCGGCAGGGCGCCGTCGGTGTTGTCGATGGTCAGCAGCACCTCGGCGCGGCCCAGCGGCGGCCGCGACGGGGTACCCGCGAAGATGACGTCGGACATGGTTCCGCCGCGCAGCGCCTTGGCCCCCTGCTCGCCGAGGACCCAGGCCATGGCGTCGACGACGTTGCTCTTGCCGGAGCCGTTCGGCCCGACCACGCAGGTGATACCGGGCTCAAGGTGCAGAGTCGTCGAACTCGCGAACGACTTGAAACCCCGCAGGGTGAGGCTTTTGAGGTGCACCGGTCTCCGACAGCTGTCGCAGGGAACGGGCCGCGGACAGTTGGCCGCACAGTGCAACCGACGGGCGGGCCCGCCACGCGTGCGTAGGCCCGTCTCTGCCACCATGCCCGAGGGGACGATCGGGTACTCACGATACTGCGGTGTCCGGTAGCGAACCGGGGCCGGGTGCGGCGGCCTGACAGGGACCGGCGGAGACCGGGGCAGGCGGGCACTGGAAGGTGAATCGTATCACCGACAGAAATCGACGTAGCTCGCAACGTCACAGGCATGGCGGGAAACCTCGACGGGAGGTTTCATGAATGCCGCCGACAACACAAAGGGACGTTCCCCATGAAGAGAAACGTCCCTTGGGTCCCGCTGCGGGTCCAGGAGGATCAGGTCAGCGCGGGCTCTGCCTCGAACGCTCGGAGTTCATCCGAGACATCGACCCCTTCAAGAGCATCATTGAGAGCGCGACTACGCGCGAGCTCGTCCTCCAGTTCTGCTACACGCGCACGAAGTCGGCGTACCTCATACGACAAACGAACGTCGTTGCCAGAGCCGACGTGGCCGAAAAGGGCCTTCGCCATGATAGTGGTCCTCCACGATGAGTGACCGAGCGGGTGCGGGATGCGCTGCGACCTGGCCAACCGGCTCAGGCAGACCACACGACGCGCCAGACAATGAATCGAGGATGGCACGTCTTGCGACCGAAAGTCAAGACGATGCCATACCCCACTCGCCGACTACGGCGTTTTGTCGAGATGGGGACAGCCGGGCCTGTCGGAGTGTCCGTCGGCACGACGGACACTCATGTCACCGGGTTGTCATGCCACCCACACCGACACGGCCGGTCAGCCGGCCGATACGCGCCGGGACCGTTACCAACCCGGTACACACGAGCCCCGCTGGCATCCCACCGCGACTCACCCGCACACCGGACCGGACGATTGATGCCGGACCGGACGATTGGGAGTGTCAACAAACGCGTCACTTACGAACAAAATTCAGCAGGTCACCGCTGGGCGGCGACCAGGAGTACGTCACCTGCGTCGTCCGGCCGGGCGTGTGTCCCGCCCGCAACATTTCCAGCAGGGTCTGGCAGTCCGCGCGCGGACCCTCGACGATCACCTCGACCCGGCCGTCCGCGAGGTTGGTCGCGGAACCCACCAGGCCGAGCCGACGCCCCCTCGATCGAACATACGCACGAAAACCAACACCCTGCACGGTCCCCGACACCCATGCCGTGAGCCGGACCAGTGGCTCCCCGGACGCGGAGTCACCGGAAACAGCGGAATCGGCGGGGCCGCCGTGCGGGCAGGCGGGAACGTCACGCATGAAGCCGGTAGGATACCGGATCACTGTGGACACGACACATTCCCCCCGCTTCCGTCAGCCTCGGTCGCGCCGGTACCGCCGCGGCCGGGTCGCGCTGACGACGGTGTGCGCCATCGTCATCCCGTCGACGCTGCTCCTCGGCGGCTGCGGCCAGAACTTCGAGCAGGACGGCGGCGTGCTGCCGGTGCCGAAAGCCAGCACCGAAGGCCTGCGCAGCGCGATACCGGAGCCCGAGCCCGCCGCGGCCGAGATCATCGGGCCCGGCTACGCCCCGCCCCGAACGTCAGGCCCCACCCAGACAGCGGTCCCCAACATCCCCGGTGGCAAACACTGATCCGGTACCGATCCGGTACTGATCCGACAACAGGTCAGGTGCCGATCCGACGGCAGCCACCGACGCACCGGCCCCACCTGGACCGACACACCCGCGGCTGACGCGTCCGACCTCCCCTGGTTGGTCACAGCTGCTTGCGGTGGGGCCTGCTGGCGAGGCGGCTGCCGGTGCCGATATCGGCTCGCTGCCCGGCCTGAAAGCCGGCCAGCCCGCCCGACCCGGACAGGTTGCGCGACCGTGTCGTGCGCAGCCGCGGATAGACCTCGGCGACGTGCCGGTCGACCCTCGCCGACCGGTCGGCGAGGACGAGCTCGACCGATCGACCGCCGACATGCCCGGACCGGTGGCGTTCCCTGGCCCCGGACTCGGCCGCGGTGAGCCGGCTCTGGACGGCGGCGGCGAACCCGGCCATCCAGGATCGGCGGAACGCGCGGACGTCCTCAGCAGGCGGCACCCGAACCAGCGCGAGGGCGTGCGCCTGCTGGACCAGCAGGGACGTGTAGAGGATCTGGGTCCGTTCCAGATCAGCCGCCATCCCGAACAGGTGCGCCGCGTGCGCGATCGCGCCGCCCAGCGGGTTCGTCCGGTGGATCAGCCGGCAGCCGAGCGGGCCGGCGATGGCGGCCAACAGAGTGATCTTGTCCCGGGCGTAGGGATGGTCGACGCCCAGCACGACGTCCCCGGCCGTCGCTGTGGTGGGCGCTGTCTCCTCCAGCAGCGCCCGGTCGATGCCGTACTGGGCGATGAGGTCCGCGGCCTTGTCGTTGTAGGACTCCCGAGCCTGTTCGGGCAGGCCCTCGGCCTCGGCCATCGCCAGCAGCTTGCGGATCTTTCCCAGGGCGGCGTCCGCGTCCATGACGGTTGTCGCGCTCCTCCCACTACCAGCTGCCGACAGCCGCCTACCAGTGCGCCTTTCGCGGGCGTGGCTGGCAGCGCGGACAGGTGAAACTGGACCGGTTCATGAAGGCGTCCCGGCGGATCGGGGTTTCGCACCGCGTGCAGGGCAGGCCCGCCCGCCCGTAGACCGCGAGCGAACGGTCGAACAACCCGCTCTCACCGTTGACCGACACGTAGAGCGCGTCGAAAGAGGTGCCACCGGCATGTAGGGCCTCGAGCAGCACCTCGCGCACCGACTGAAGTAACCGGTTGAGCTCGCCGCGGGTCAACGTCCCGGTCGGACGCGCGTAGTGCAGACCCGCTCGCCACAGTGATTCGTCCTCATAGATGTTACCAATCCCGCTGACGAGGGTCTGGTCGAGTAACGCCCGTTTGATCCCGGTCCGGCGGCGGCGCACGGCCGCGACGAAGCCGGCGTCGGAGAAGCCCGGGTCGAGGGGGTCCCGGGCGATGTGCGCGATCGGCGCGGGCACGCCCGCGTCTGCCGGGACGACCGCCAGCCCCCCGAAGGTGCGCTGGTCGACGAACCGCAGCTCCCGGCCGGCGTCGGAGAAGGTGAAACGCACCCGCAGGTGCGTCTCGTCGGGCTTCTCCGTGGCAACCACCAGGAGCTGGCCGCTCATCCCGAGATGGCCCAGCAGCGCAGCCCCGCTGTCGAGGGCCAGCCACAGGTACTTGCCCCGGCGGCAGGCAGCCTCGATCGTGCGGCCGGTGAGCACCGCGGCGAAGTCGGCGGCGCCGGCGGCATGCCGCCGGACCGCCCGGGGATGGGCGACCGCCACCGTGGCGATCGTCCTGCCGGGCAGCGTCCGCTCAAGGCCGCGGCGGACCACCTCGACTTCGGGCAGTTCAGGCATCGGACTCGGGCATCAGAAGGACGTTGGACAACGTGGGTGGCGGTCAGCCGTTGCCCGTGCCCACAGCCGCCTCGGAATGGCCATGGGTGGTCTCTGCCACAGAGTCAGCGGTGGCGCCGACAGCATCGGATACCGCCTGGCCGGGAGCTTCCGCCTCGTCCTCCAGCGCCTGGAACGCGGCGGCGGCGGCCCGCTGCTCAGCCTCCTTCTTACTGCCCCCGTCGCCGTGACCGAGCACCCGGCCGGCCACGACGGCCCGGGCGGTGAACCGTTTGGCGTGGTCCGGCCCGAACTCGTCCACCTCGTACTCGGGGGGGCCGAGCAGCAGGCTGGCGGTGCGCTCCTGCAACGACGTCTTCCAGTCCAGCCCGGCGCCCCGGCCGGCGGCGACGTCGAGCAACGGGTCGAACAGCCGGTGGACGAACTCGGAGGCGCTCTCCAGACCGGACGACAGGTAGACCGCGCCGATCAGCGCCTCCAGGGTGTCCGCGAGGATGCTGGCCTTGTCCCGCCCGCCGGTGGTCTCCTCTCCTCGGCCGAGCAGCAGGTAGGGGCCGATGCCCCTCTCCCCCAGCGTGCGGGCGACCTCGGCCAGGGCCCGCATGTTGACCACGGACGCGCGCTGCTTGGCCAACTGCCCCTCGGGCAGGTCGGGATGACGATTGAACAGAGCGTCGGTGACGACCAGGCTGAGCACCGAGTCCCCGAGGAACTCCAGCCTCTCGTTGGTCGGCAGGCCACCCTGCTCGTAGGCGTACGAGCGGTGCGTGAGCGCCAGCTCCAGCAGGTCGACGTCGACGGGCACGCCGAGCGCGGTCCGCAGGCCGTCCCGGGGCACCGGCGGAGGCAGGCCGCGGGTCATGACGGCAACCCGGCCCGGCTGCGACGGCGGGTGACGAGACCGGCCAGGGCCGCCCGTTGGCGCGGCACCCATCCGGAGCGGTCCGCGACGGATGCCTGCGCGACTGCCCGCGCGATCGCTTCCGCGACGCCTGAACCGGCCGCACCGGAACCAGGCCCGCCGCCCGCGACGATCACGATCCCGTCGACGCCAACCACGAATGCTCCCTCCTGCGGATACCACCCCGACAGCGCCGGTGGCGGCTGGTCGACAGACTCCGCCACCGCCCGCAACCACGAGACCACAACAGCCCCGGTCGAACCGTCGCAGACCACGACATCGACCTGTCCGCCAGCCGCCACCGTGGCGGCGTCGACGGCGCCGACGACGTCGAGCTCCAGCCCGGCGAGGAAGTCACCGAACTCGCCAGACCCGTCGGGCGCGCTGACGTCCAGGCCCCCGGCATACGGTCCATCGGCGCCTGGCCGACCGGTACCCGGTCCACCGGCGCCAAAGCGTGCTCCGGGGTGACGGACCGGCCCCGCCACCAGCCGGCCGACCCTGGGACGTGCCACGCCCAGACAGGCCGTCGCGTAGGCCGCGCCGACGATCGCGTGCTGGACGAGATGATCGGCCCCGGTGCCGCTGCCGGGGGCCGCGCCCGCGTCCAGCAGGACCGTCGGGCGCAACCGGGAGCCGAGCAGCACGGCGAGAGCCGGCCGGGTCGCCCCCGGCACCGGCCCGAGGGTGAACGAGGCGGCGGCCACGAGCGCTTCGGGCGGACCGGCGGAGACGACCGCGTCCGCCACACCATCTCTGATCAGCCGGGTCGCGACACGGACCGTGGCATCCCGCCTCGAGCGGACCTCACGGGCCGCGTCCTGGCCAGGACCGATCAGATGGGGCGCTTCGGCCAGCCGTAACCGGCCACCGACGGTGAGCCCACGCTCGGCCGACAGCCGTTCGGCAACCGCGGACGGACCGACGACGCTGACCACCAGCGACTCGTCGGCGTCCAGCGCGCTGCCGATGCCGTCGACGACCGCATCCGGCGCGCCGTCACCACCCAGCAGATCGACCGCGACGTGTGTCACATCAACTTAGACGTCGAGGACCTGTCGATCGTTGTAACGACCGCACGTCGGGCAGACCGTGTGCGGACGGGTCACGTGGCCGCGGGGGCACTTCGTGAGGGCCGGGGCCTGCGTCTTCCACTGTGCCCGCCGGGAACGGGTGTTGCTGCGCGAGGTCCGGCGCTTCGGGACGGCCACTAGTCCTTCTCCTTGCTCTCTGCGTTGGTGTTGCTCGCTGTGTTGGTGTTCTCGTTCGGTGGCAGGTTCTCGATCAGTGACGGCAGCGCCGCCCACCTGGGATCGGCCCGGGCGTGCTCGTGGTCGACATCAGGATCGTCCAGCCGGCCCCCACAGTCGGCGCACAGGCCGGCGCAGTCCGGCCGGCAGCAGGGGGACAGCGGCAGGCTGAGCACCAGCGCGTCGCGCAGCGCCGGCTCGAGATCGAGATGGTCGTTCACGACCTGGAAGGAGTCGTCCTCGGGGTCGTCGGGGGCCCGGTCCGGGTAGTAGAACAGCTCGCGGAGGTCGACCGTGGTCTCGTCCTCGATCGGGTCGAGGCAGCGCGCGCACTCGCCGGTCAGTGGCGTGAACACCGTGCCGCTGACCAGCACGCCCTCCATCACGGCCTCCAGGCGCAGATCCAGGTCGATGGGCGCGCCCGACGGAACGTGGATCATCTCGGTGCCCAGCTCCGACGGGGCGGGCAGCCGCGTCACGACGCGCTTCATCGAACCCGCCCGGCGGCCCAGCTCACGGATGTCGAGCACGAGCGGACCCCGAGGGGCCCGGCGGCGGAATGACGGCGCAGTCATGGAGGAGGTGCCTGTCGTTGCCACGGAGTACCGGATTCACAACTCTCGGGTGTCGCAGATGGCCGACCGCGTGACGATAACGCGATCATGATCTGTGGCTCGTCGGTCGGTGGGTTCGGTGCCCGGGAATCCAGGCGCCAGGGACCACCCTATCCGATCGTCTCGCGAAATCCGCTCACCGTCACCTCGGACGGACCGGGGGACCGACCGCGGCACGTCCGCCGGCCTCGGGTCGCCAGCCGGCGGACGATCCCCGACCGCCACATCAATGACCGGAACCGGCGCGCCCGGGCATCCGGACGACCCGCGCCCGTCGTCCGCCCGCGTGTCACGAACCATCGCAATGGTCGCCTCAAGGAGACATATGGAGATCCGTAGTAAGCGGTAGGCCATGGCTGGTGGTGGACCACGGTCATACGCCCTGGCTCACCGCGAGTGATACCAGCCATTCACGGTAGGGGTTGCTCGGTCCAGACGGTCTTGCCGGTGGAGGTATAACGAACGCCCCAGCTCTGACAGAGCTGGGTGATGAGGAACAGGCCCCGCCCGCCCTCGTCGCAGCCACGGACCCGGCGCGGATGAGGGGAGCCGCAGCCGCCGTCGGAGACCTCGCAGATGAGGACATGCTCCCGGATCAGGCGCAACGTGATGGGAGCGGCACCGTGGCAGATCGCGTTGGTGACCAGCTCGCTGACCAGCAACTCGGTGGTGAACACCGCTTCTTCCAATCCCCATGCGCACAACTGCCGGGAAACCCCGGCACGGACCGCGGCGACAACGGCGGGGTCGAGGGGCAGCTCCCAGATGGCGAGTTGCTCCACGGTCGGGGTGTGGGGGCGGGAGGTCACCGGCGTGGCATAGGCCGCATCCGTGGTCGCCTGACCCGACAGCTGTCGCCGGAACAACCGTGGGCACACGTTCCGAGTCGGAATGATCGTTCTGCTACTGGCATTCGCGGATCACATCACACCTTGGTCAGGACCATCCACGGGATCGATTCCGCGCCGAGGATACGTAGTACGTACGCCTGACGGGTACTACAACGGATCTCCAGCCGCCCGCCCGGCGGCATTTCGGCCGCCAGCCTGATGATCGCCCCGGCGCCATGGGCGTCCAGGAAGGAAAGATCTGCCAGGTCCAGGAGCAGGCGGTCCCCGAACCGGGCGAACGCCTGCTCAAGGCCACCGATGAACTGCTCGCGGGTAGATAGATCAACTTCTCCGGCCAGTTTCAGGCCGGAGTCGGTATACGCAATATCCAGGGATCCGATACCTTCGAGCACCGCCATGGGGTGGACGCCGTCCATGCGGTCCAGCATTTCCCTGCTGAAACGCTTCCGGTCGTAGCAGCAGATCACACTGCACCGCGGATCGGTGAACAAGACCTTGAGCTTATGCTCATAGGTGACGAGCTGGTCGAGATCCATGTCAGGATCCAGCGCCCAGGCCATGTCGGCGCAGGCTCGGAGTCCCGGGTACTCCTGCCGGTACGACAGCTCGATCTGCTCCCGGTACCGCTGGATCTGACCCTCGACGGAGAACCGGGCAGGCGGCAGATACATCGATTCGGTGCTCTCGATGTTCAGTTGGCCGCGCTCCCATGCCGGCTCCGCCGGCGGACCATAGGAGTCCAGCCGAGCGAAGATCTCGCCCTTCGAGAGGTCGGGGTCGGTGACGACCAGCACCTTCTCGCCCTTGGCGAGCCCCCACTGACTGTAGGCGGCCAGCACGCTCCAGCACGCGTCGTCGTCGACGAAGCTCAGGCATGCGTGATCGCCAAGCCCTATCCGTCCTACAGATACAGCCCGGCGCGGATCAGTATCAACACCCTGCGTAGACACTCCACGTACAGCTATGACGTCAACCAGTTAAGAATTCACGGTCCGATGACGCTTGTCAAAGTGGGCCCGGGGCCCCTCGGGCGCGGCCCCGGGCGGAGCGCCGCCCGGGGCCGCGCTTCAGCGGGCGAGACGTTCGCGCAACTGTTTGAGCACCACGTCGGGGACCAGCCCGGACACGTCACCGCCGTAGGTGGCGACCTCCTTGACCAGGCTGGAGGACAGAAACGCATACTGCGGGTTCGTACTCATAAAGAGGGTTTCGACACCCGCGAGCGAATGGTTCATCTGCGCCATCTGCAACTCGTAGTCGAAGTCACTGACCGCGCGCAGGCCCTTGACGATGGCCTGAATGCCGCGGGCCCGGCAGAAGTCGACGAGCAGACCGTGGGACGACTCGACCACCACGTTGGAATGGTCCCGGGTCACCTCACGGATCAACTCTATCCGCTCCTCCACGGTGAAAAGATTGGCCTTGTTCTTGTTGATGAGCACGGCTACGACGACCTCGTCGAAGAGCCGACTGGCGCGGACGATGATATCCAGATGACCGTTGGTGATCGGGTCGAACGAACCTGGACAGGCAGCCCTTCTCATGATCCGGAACCGTACCAGAGCACCCCCTCACCATACGCGCGATTGCGAATAGTAATGATCCCGTCCGGCCAGACCGGCGGGCCGC
>NZ_JWIO01000002.1:94367-103421 GCF_001017755.1 Protofrankia coriariae | reverse complement strand
CCGGCGGGCCGCTGCGGCGCGAGCGCTCCACGACACACACCCCGTCCGGCTGCAGCCAGGCACCGGCGATCAGCCCGGCGAGCACGCTGGTCAACGCGCTGTCCGACAGCGCGTACGGAGGATCCAGGAACACCATGTCGAACGCGCGCTCCGGCATGATTTCCACCACACGTGGGACGGACTGGGAAAGGATCTCCACACCGGTGAACCCGAGCGTCGCCGCATTCGCGCGCAGGGTGCGGACCGCCGCCGCCGACCGGTCGACGAACAGGACGTGGGACGCCCCGCGCGACAACGCCTCGAACCCGACCGCGCCACTACCGGCGTAGAGATCGGCGAACCGCGCGCCGCGCAGCTCGACCAGTGAGGCGAGCGTGTTGAACAGCCCCTCCCGCGCCCGGTCGGAAGTCGGACGAGTCCCGCCCCCCGGTGGCACCCGAATAGGGCGCCCACGCGCGACCCCACCGATGATCCTGGTCATTTCCCGTCTTCGTCTCGTCGTTTTTCTTTGTTTTTCTTCGGATTTCTGGTGGCTGTGCGCGCCGGCCGCCGGCGCACAGCCCGCCGGCCTTGGCCCGCGCGCCGGTCATCCCTTTTCCAGATAGGCGGCAGCGGCCTCGTCGAGGGTGGCGGCGAGCGCCGCGGCCAGGACCGGATGCGCCGACAGCTGCGGATCGGCATCGACGAGGGAGCTCGCCTCGCCCCGCGCGCAGCGGATCAGCTCCTCGTCCTTGAGCAGTTCCAGCAGGCGCAGGGAACGCCGGCCGCCGGACTGGGCCGCCCCCAGCACGTCACCCTCGCGTCGCTGTGCGAGGTCGAGACGGGCGAGCTCGGCCCCGTCGGAGGTGGCCGCCACCGCGGACAGCCGCTCCCAGGCGGGCGAGCCGCCCTCCGCGTCGGTGTACAGCAGGCACCACCCGGGCGCGCTGCCGCGACCGACCCGGCCGCGCAGCTGGTGCAGCTGGGAGACACCGAAACGGTCGGCGTCCATGACGACCATCACGGTCGCGTTCGGCACGTCGACCCCGACCTCGATCACCGTGGTGGCCACGAGGACGTCCAGCTCCCCCGCGGCGAACCTGGTCATGATCTCTTCCTTCTCGTCCGGGGGCAGCCGGCCGTGCAGCGCCTCGACCCGCAGCTCGGCGAGCTCGCCGGCCCGCAGCTTGGGCAGCACGTCGAGAACGCCCGCGCCCGGCCGCCGGGCAGCCGCCGACGCGTCCCGCGACGCGGTGTCGTCCGGCCGCGCCCCGTCCACCGGGCCGGCCGCCGGGTCGGCCGCCGGGTCGGCCGCATCGTCGGCCACGTCCCCGGCCACGTCTCCGGCCGCGGGGCCGTCGGCCCCGGGGACGTCATCGGCGTCGCTGGTATCCCCACCGATGCGCGGGCAGACGACATAGGCCTGCCGGCCCGCGGCGACCTCGTCGCGGATCCGCCCCCACACCCGGTTGGCCCACTTCGGGGCTGTCGCGGGCACGACGAACGTGGAGATCGGCGAACGACCGGCGGGCAGCTCGGTGAGCGTCGACGCCTCCAGGTCACCGAAGACGGTCATCGCGACCGTCCGCGGAATCGGGGTGGCGGTCATCACCAGCAGATGCGGCGGACGGTCGGACCGGGAGCGCAGCGCGTCCCGCTGCTCCACCCCGAAGCGGTGCTGCTCGTCGACGACCACAAGAGCAAGATCGTGAAATACCACCGACTCCTCGAGCAGGGCGTGCGTGCCGACGACGAGGCCCGCGCTGCCGTCCGCGACAGCGGCGAGCGCCTCCCGCCGCGCCTTCACGCCCAGCGAGCCCGTCACCAGCACGGCCCGAGCGGCCTCGGGCGCGGCGTCGAGCTCCCCGGCCCGTCCCAGCGGGCCGAGCAGAGCGCGCAGGCTGCGCAGGTGCTGGGCCGCGAGCGTCTCGGTGGGCGCGAGCAGCACCGCCTGCCCGGCGGCGTCCACCGCGGCGAGCATCGCGCGCAGCGCCACCACCGTCTTGCCGGACCCGACCTCGCCCTGCAGCAGCCGGTGCATCGGGAAGGGCCGGGCGAGCTCCGCCGCGATCGTGGCACCCACAGCGCGCTGCCCGGCGGTGAGTGAGAAGGGCAGGGACGCGTCGAAAGCCGCGAGCAGACCGTCGGGACGGGGATGCCGCGGCGTCGCCGCGATCTTCTCGACGTCGTGCCGGCGCTGTGCCAGCGCGACCTGCAGGACGAGTGCCTCATCCCATTTCAGCCTGGTCCGGCCGCGGCCGACGTCCGCCCAGGACGACGGCTGGTGGACCAGCCGGTACGCCTCCAGCAGGCTCACCAGCCGGTAGCGGGCGCGGATGGCGGCCGGCAGCGGGTCGTCGAGCTCGGTCAGCAGGTCCAGGACGATCCGCACGCACTTGCCGATCGCCCAGCTCGGGATCTTCGCCGCGCTCGGGTAGATGGGCAACAGGCCGCCCGCGAAACCCTCGACGTCCCCGCCTGGGCCGTCCCCGCCGGTACCTGTGGGACCGGTACCCGGGGAGCCGCTACCGGCGGGAACTGTGCCGTTGCCGACTATGCCGTTACGGGCCGTGCCCGCGTGAACCGGGAGCTGCCCGCTCGCCGACTCGGCGATCCCGGGAAGCTCGACCTCCCCCGGGCCGTCGGAGAACCCCGGGATCGTGTCGTCGAGCAGCTGTACCTCGGGGTTGGTCATCTGCCGCCGGCGGTTGAACACCTCGACCTTCCCGGCGAACAACGCGGTCACCCCCGGCCGCAGGTCCCGCGACCGCCACGGCTGGTTGAAGAACGTCAGGGCGAGACTGTGCCGACCGTCACTGACCGTGACGATCAGCATCTCCCGCCCGCGTCCCCGCAGCGGGCGCCGCTTGGCGCTGGTGACCCGCGCCTGGATGGTGACCGCCTCACCGACGGTGAGGTCAGCGAGATCGGTCAGTTCCCCCCGCTCCTGGTAGCGCCTTGGCAGATGGGCGAGCAGGTCACCGACCGTCTCCAGCTCCAGGGCGCCGGCGAGCGCCGTGGCGGTCCGCGCACCCACCACGTCCCGAAGCCGCGTCTGCTGGTCGACCACACCCACGATCCTGCCCGACGGCGCCGACAGCTTCGATCTGCCCCACGTGTTCGGCCTGCCCACGCGCTTTCATGGGCGGCCCTTACGGGCGCCTCACGGGCTGGCGGTGTCCGGTGGCGGCGCGGCGTGGGGTAGCCTCGGATGACCGCCGCGAACGCGGCATGATCATTACTATTCTCTGGCGGAGTGTCTCGTGTCTTCGGTGTGCGACGTCTGCGGCAAGGGGCCGGGCTTCGGTATGTCGGTCTCCCACTCCCACCGGCGCACCCGGCGGCGCTGGAACCCCAACATCCAGACCGTGCACGCGCTCGTCGGCAAGACGCCGAAGCGCCTGAACGTCTGCACCTCCTGCATCAAGGCCGGCAAGGTCACCCGCGCGTAGCAGGCCGCGTAGCCAGGTGTGGCGGCTGTCGCCGCTGCCAGGCGTGGTCGACGGGGCCGATGCCCGCGCCGAGCGGAAAACCCGCTCCCACCGCGCCAGTGACGTAGTCCTTTGCCGCACGTACGGCATCGGGGACGTCCGCCCCACGGGCCAGCAGCGACGCGATCGCGGACGCGAGCGTGCAGCCGGTCCCGTGGGTGTGCCGGTTGTCGTGCCTGGGCGCCCGGAGCACGACGCTGTGCTGGCCGTCGGTGAGCAGGTCCACGGCGTCGCCGGGCAGGTGCCCGCCCTTGACCAGCACCCAGCGTGGCCCGAGGTCGAGCACGGCGCGCGCGGCGGCCGGCAGGTCCGCCTCGGTCCGCACGTCGACGCCGGTGAGCAGCCGCACCTCGTCGAGGTTCGGGGTCGCCACCGTCGCCACCGGCAGCAACCGGGTGCGCACGGTCTCCACCGCCTCGGGCGCGAGCAGCGGATCCCCGTGCTTGGACACCCCCACGGGATCGACGACGACGGGGACGCCGACCCCGGCCAGCTCGCCCGCGACCGCGGCGACGATCGGCGGTGACGACAGCATCCCGGTCTTGACCGCGTCCACCCCGATGTCGGCCACGACCGCGCGGATCTGCGCCACCACGGCCTCCGGCAGCAGCTCCCACACTCCGTGCACACCCAGGGAGTTCTGAGCCGTCACCGCGGTCAGCGCGCTCATCCCGTGGACCCCGAAGGCCAGCGCGGTCTTCAGATCAGCCTGGATACCAGCGCCCCCGCCGGAGTCCGACCCCGCGATCGCCAACACCCGAGCCGGTGGCAGACGCGCGACCGGGCCGGGAGCGGAACCGAAAGAGACCACGGTCCCCACGCTAGACCGCTGCCCACCCGCCCCCACGCCGCCCGTCTGGTAGACGGGCGGACAGGTGCGCGAGTGGGGCGGTGACGTGGTTCTCGTCCCTCGCGGATCCAGGTTTTCGACGTCACAGCTCAGGACGTGCGGAAGTGGTCCCAGCCGCCCGGCGCGGCGGCCGTCGGGCCGTCCGGCCCCGGTGGCCGGAGCGGGCCGCCGCGCAGGTCCGGCGGGACGTTGCCGCCCACGACCCGCACGCCTGGCCCGCCCGCGGCCGGGTCGGCGGCCAGCACACGGCCGATCACGGTGACCCCGGACGGCGGGGCGACGCCCGCCGGCAGCGTCCCGGCCAGCCCGTGATCCTCGCCGCCGGTCAGCAGATGCCGGACGTCCACGCCGGGGACGGCCGCCCGCAGCGCGTCGGCGTCCACCTCCAGCACGACGCCGGAGGCGGCCGCCACATGCCCGAGATCGGCGAGCAGCCCGTCGCTGACGTCGAGCAGCGCGGTCGCGCCCGCCCTGGCCAGAGCCGGCCCGGCCGCGTACGGCGGCGTCGGCCTGCGGTGGGCGTCGACCAGGGGCCCCTCCTGCACGCCCGCGAGCAGCAGCTCCAGCCCCGCAGCGGAGCGGCCCACCGTGCCGGCGAGGACGACCGACTCTCCCGGGCGTGCTCCCGAGCGGGTCAGCGGGGCGGCACCCCGCGGGTCCCCGAGCGCGGTCACGGCCAGGCAGACCTCGGTCGCGCTGACCGTGTCACCGCCGACGACGACCGCGCCCACCTCGGCGCACTCGTCGCGCAGGCCGTCGGCCAGGCCCTCGGCGAGCTCGACCAGGGTGGACGGCGGGCAGGCCAGGCCGACCAGCAGGGCGGTCGGGACGGCTCCCATGGCCGCCACGTCGGCGAGGCTCTGCGCGGCAGCTTTACGTCCGACGTCATATGGGGAGGACCAGTCAAACCGGAAGTGCCGCCCTTCCACGAGCAGATCTGTGGTAGCAATCACATAACCGGAGGGTGTCAGGACCACCGCGGCGTCGTCACCAGGACCCGCTGGCGGCGCCGGTGCGCCCAGTCTGGCCGCCACTCGGGCGATCAGACCAAATTCCCCTACCTCAGACACTCTCACCGGAGCCGATTGCCTGTTACCTTCTGTCGGCCCGTTGTTCTGCGGCACGGGTTGTCGACGTCCGACAAGGGAGCCTCTGTGGTCCACGCGTACATCCTCATCCAGACCGAGGTCGGAAAGTCCTCATCAGTGGCCAAGGAGATCGAACAGATCCCCGGTGTCACCCAGGCGGAGGACGTCACCGGCCCCTACGACGTGATCGCACGTGCCGAGGCGGCCAGCGTCGATGAGCTGGGAAAGCTCGTCATGTCGCGCGTGCAGACGGTCGACGGGATCACCCGCACGCTGACCTGCCCGGTGGTGCACTTCTGACGCCTCGCGCGCGCCTGTTCCCCGTCATGACCGGCCGGGACGACAGGGTACGGGCAGGGCGGTCATCGGCCGCGCGGCCCTGTCGGCCAGCCGGGTCACCGGGGCCAGCGGTCGGGCGACGGACCGGGTGGCCGGTCGTGCTCCTCGCTCAGATCATGGCCCTCGCCGTTGTGATTCCGCTCACCGCGTGTGCTGGCGCCCCTGGCCCGGTCACGGTCAACGGCGCTCCGGATCCGGCCGGGGAGCAACGGTCGGCCTGCCTCACCCTCGGCGCCGCCCTGCCGTCATCCCTGGGGCCGGGCCTGGAGCGTCGCGAGGTCCGGCCGGCGTCGCCGTTCGTCGCGGCCTGGGGCTCCCCGCCGGCGGTGCTCTCCTGCGGCGTGTCGGGGGTCGCTCCCGGCTACCGGCCTGACGTGACGCTCGCGGTGGTCGACGACGTCGGCTGGTTCGCCGAGGAACGCGGCGACACCGTCCGCTACTCTACGCCTACTCGGCGTCCGCAGGTTGTGCTGCTGCTCCCCGCGTCCGTCCAGGCCTTCGACGTGCTGGCCACGCTCGCCGCGCTGGTTCGTGACGCGACACGGTCGACGACGGCCTGAGCGCGGCCGGCCAGCCGGCGGCAGCGGCGACGGAGGGAGGCGACGGGGATCAGCGCAGCCCCGTGCCGTGACGGGTCGCCAGCGCGACCAACCGGTCCACCAACCGCGGATAGTCCAGGCCGGTGGCGGCCCACATCCGCGGGAACATCGAGGTCGGGGTGAACCCCGGCATGGTGTTCACCTCGTTGACGACGACCGAGCCGTCCGGGCGGACGAACACATCCACCCGGGCAAGGCCCGCGCAGTCCAGCGCGGCGAACGCCCGCACGGCGATCTGACGGACCGCGGCGGTGACCTCGGCGGGCAGGTTCGCCGGGACGTCGAAGCGGGCCGCGTCCGAAAGGTACTTGGCCTCGAAGTCGTAGAAGCCCGCGGACCCCGCGGACAAGGCCACCGTCACCTCCGCGGGCAGGCTCGCCTCCGGCCCGCCGCCGTCGAGGCTGCCGAGCACGCCGCACTCGACCTCACGGCCGACGACGGCGGCCTCGACCAGCACCTTCGGGTCGACGGCGCGGGCGGCCTTCAGCGCGGTCGCCAGGTCGTCCCAGGCGTCCACCCGGCTGATGCCGATGCTCGACCCGCCCCGGGCCGGTTTGACGAACACGGGCAGGCCGAGGCGTTCGCGGTCGTCGCCGCTCAGGTCCTGCCCGGCGCGCAGCACCGTGTACGGGCCGATGTCGAGCCCGGCGGCGGCGAGCAGGATCTTCATGTACTGCTTGTCCATGGCCGCGGCGCTGGCGAACACCCCGGAGCCGACGTAGGGGACGGCGGCCATCTCCAGCAGCCCCTGCACGGTGCCGTCCTCACCGAACGGCCCGTGCAGCAGCGGGAACACCACGTCGACGGCGCCAAGGCCAACGGCGCCAAGGTCGGCGGTACCGCGACCGGCGGTATCGCGGTCGGCGGGGCCGGGGCCCGNGCGGGGCCGGGGCCCGCCGAGGCCGCCGCCCCGTCGAGCGCTATCAGGCCGCCCACGGTGGGGTCACCTGGCAGCACCACCGGCCTGGCGGTGGCGTCGACCGCGGGCAGCACGCCGTCGCGGACGGCGAGCACGTCCGGATCGTCCGGGCCGAGCACCCATCGGCCATCGGGGGTGATACCGACAGCGACAACGTCATAACGCCGCCGGTCCAGGGCTCGCAGGACGCTGCCAGCCGAGACACAGGAGATCGCGTGCTCGGTGCTGCGGCCGCCGTACAGGACGGCGATCCGGGTCCGGCGCGGCGGAGAGCCAGGCATGACGGGACCCTAACCGATGCCCGGCCGCGTCCCGCCGAACCCCACAGCGAGTCCACCTGTAAACACCGTTCAGGCAACACAAAACCGTCGTAAAATCAACCAAAAACAAACAATCAACAAGAAATACATGAACGGTCATCGCCGGATCATGAGAACGAGGGAACAAACGGTCGCCATAACAGCCGTTTCCTTACTCATTCCTTCGATCACGGGAACCCGACCGGGGTTTGGGGGCGCGTTTGGCGGATAGCCGGTCGTGGGCGGTGTCCGTGGCGCGGGGTCGGGGATGGCCAGGGGTGGCTGGGGGGTGGTCAGCCGGCGCGGTACTCGGGGCCGGGCTCCCGGCTCATCAGTTCCTTGACCGCGTCCAGCGGGGCCAGGCCCTCGTGGATGACCCGCTCCACCTGCTCGGTGATCGGCATCTGGACGTCCAGGGAGCGGGCCAGGTCCAGGACGGGACGGCAGGAGCGGACGCCCTCGGCGACCTGGTGCTGCTGGGCGTTGGCCTGGGCGAGCGGCACGCCCCGGCCGAGCTTCTCCCCGAAGGTGCGGTTGCGGGACAGCGGAGACGAGCAGGTGGCCACCAGATCGCCCATGCCGGCGAGCCCGGCGAAGGTCAACGGGTCGGCGCCGAGCGCCACACCGAGCCGGGTCGTCTCGGCCAGCCCCCGGGTGATCAGGGAGGCGATCGTGTTGGTGCCGAACCCCATGCCCTCGACCATCCCGGCGGCCAGCGCGATCACGTTCTTGACGGCGCCGGCGAGCTCACAGCCGATCACGTCCGGGTTCGTGTACGGGCGGAGGTAGGGCGTCCAGCAGGCTGTCTGGACCGCCCTGGCCGCCCGATCGCTGACGCTGGCGACGACGGTGGCGGCTGGCTGCTCGGCCGCGATCTCCCGGGCCAGGTTCGGGCCGCTGACCACGGCGATCCGCTCCGGGGCCGCTCCGGTGACCTCCTGGATCACCTCGCTCATCCGCAGCTGGGAGCCCAACTCGATGCCCTTCATCAGGCTCACGTACACCGCGGACGGCTCCACCAGCGGGGCCCACCGCGCCAGGCAGGCCCGCAGCACCTGCGACGGCACGGCCAGGACGACCAGCTCGGCCCCGCGCAGCGCCTCGGCGGCCTCGAGCGTGGCGTCAAGTCGGTCCGGCAGCGTCAGGCCGGGCAGGTAGCGGGGGTTGGTGTGGAAGCGGTTGATCGACGTGACCACGTCGGGCTCGCGTGCCAGCAGCGTGACCCCGGCTCCGGCGTCCGCGAGCACCTTGGCGAAGACGGTCCCCCAGGACCCGGCGCAGAGAACAGCCGCCCGCCTCATCCGGACCGCCTGCCGGCAGCGGTCCGCGCGGCCGGGGATCCACCACGGCGGGCCACCGGCCGCGGATCGCCGGACCGAAGACGACCAGGCCGAAGGCTGCCGGCCTGAAGACCGCTGGTCTGAAGATCGCCGGCCTGGATGCCGCCGGATCGAAGATTGCCGGATCGGGCGTGACCCGGCCGGCGCCCG
>NZ_JWIO01000002.1:93277-94358 GCF_001017755.1 Protofrankia coriariae | reverse complement strand
GCACGGCCGGCGCCCGCCCGGCCGTGCGCGCATCCGGTACGGCGCGCTGACGGCCGCCGTCGACATCACCCCGACACCGGCACGTTCAGCTCGCTTCACGTCGCAGGAGTCTTGCTCAGTCACGCAAAGGCTGTCGAGAAGGCACCGGCGCCCGCACAGATCGTGTCCCAACCGGTGCGGCAGGACGGCCCGGATGGCACGTGCCGACAGTCGGCGTGCCATCGGGTCGGCATACCATCGGGTCGGCGTGCCATAGAGTCGGCGTGCCATAGAGTCGCTGCGGACACGAGCCGGTGTGTGACACCGGCGCCACCGGAGCCGCCACCCGCATGAAGCCGCCATCCACATGACCGGTTGGGTCGTTGTCGTACCGGTCAAACCGCTGGCAACCGCCAAGAGCCGGCTCGCCCGTCCGGACCGGGCAGCCCTCGCGCTCGCGATGGCCCAGGACGCGGTGGCCGCGGCCAGCGCGGTCGGCCACGGCACTGTCGAAGCCGTCATGATCGTGACGAACGACGGCGTGGCCCGGGCCGGAATGGCCGCCCTGTCGGGCCCGGGCCCCACCGGGCGGCCCGCGACCGACGGCACCCCAGCGACCGACGGCGCCGCACTGACCGGAGGTACCCCGGCAGCCGGCGGCCGGATCGTCGTCGTCCCCGACATGCCTGACACCGGTCTGAACGCGGCACTGGCGCACGGCGCGGCCCTGGCCGCGCGGTGGTGGCCGGACGCCGGTGTCGCGGCCCTGTCCGCCGACATCCCCGCGCTGCGCCCGGCCCACCTGCGCGCGGCTCTGCTGGCCGTGCCGGCGGGCGGCCGTGGCCTGGTCGCGGACGCGGACGGTACCGGCACCGTCCTGCTCGCCGCCGCGGCCGGCACACCGCTGGCGCCCCGGTTCGGGCCGGCGAGCCGCGCGGCACACATCCGCTCCGGCGCCCGGGACCTGACCGGGCCGCTCGGCGGATCCGTCCGTGGCCTGCGCCGTGACGTGGACACGGTCGAGCACCTGTGGGAGGCGGTCAGCCTGGGCGTCGGCCCCTGGACCAGGCAGGTCCTGTCCGCCGGCCCGCGGCCGGCGCCG
>NZ_JWIO01000002.1:84488-93250 GCF_001017755.1 Protofrankia coriariae | reverse complement strand
GCAGCCGGCCCTGCCGCGGCTCGCGGCGGGGATCAGACCATGGCCGCGGGCCCGGGCCCGGCGGTGCCGGTGCCCGTCCCGACGAGGTCCACTCCTATGACGTCCACCCGCTGGCGTGTGGTGAGGGTGCCGCGGCCCGGCCCGCGATAGGAGCCGGACGTGGGTGCCACCTCGGTGTAGTCCCGGCCGGTGGCCACGGTCACGTACCGCCGGTCCACCAGCCGGTCGTGACAGGGGTCGAGCGCGACCGCGCACGCCCCGCCGCCGATCGTCCCCGTGGCCGCGGGGACGATCACTTCGACCCAGGCGTGTGAGGCGCTCTCACCGATCATGTGGCCGGAGACGTACCGTGCCGGCACGCCCGCGGCCCGGCACAGCGCCAGCATGACGTGCGCGTGGTCCTGGCAGACCCCGCGCCCCCCGGCGAGGGCCTGCGCGGCCGTGGTCGTCACGTCGGTGCTCCCGCCCGCGTACCCGATCCTGCGGTGCACCCAGGCGCAGCACCGCAACGCGGTCTCGAGCGGGTCGGGGACGGCCAGCGCCCGAGCTGCCGCGATCATGGTGGCGTCGGGCGCCGTCAGCGGGGTGGGTGTGAGCAGCCTGCGGCCGGTCAGCGCGGACGCCGGCAGCGTCGGCGGCCCGGCCCCGGCGGTGCGGGTGAGGACGACCGTGGCGTCGAAGTCGAGCCGCCGTGGCACGGTGTCCAGCCGCACCAGCGCGGCCTGGGAGCCGTCGACCGTGCGCTCCCAGGTAACGGTGGCCGTCGGGTCGGACACGGCGAGGTGGTACGCGCACACCGTCTGGTCACCGTGCCGGCGCGGGGGGACGACGACCAGGCGGTGCGCCAGCTGCCAGGCCGGACCGTCATAGGTGTAACCGAACCGCTGCCGAACACGATAAGTCACTGACACGACCGCCGAGTCCGCCGGATCGACGTCCATTTCACTAGCGGAAAGCATATCGTCCGGCACTGTGCGCAACAAAGCTGCCTGTGCCAGCTGTTGCGCACGCACCGGCTGCGCCGGTACCGCCCCGGTCGTCACCGCCACGCTCCGGCGTCCGCCGGCCCCGAGCCACAGGATGTTTCCCCCACGCTGCGATATTCACCCGAACGCATTTCATGAGCGTTACACATTGCGTTCGTCCAGGCGTCATCCCAGGCGAGTTGCGCCGGTCCTAATCGCCCCACACGGCTGCCTCGTTCCCAACGAACTGGCACCATCGAGGGCATGACAGAGCTGGTGGTGAACCGATCTGAGCAACCGCAGCGCAAACCGCGAAGCGCCCTGCTCGAACCGCTGGAAGCACCCCGGCCGCCGGTACCGTCAGATCTTCCAAATGATCGGTTCATCAACCGGGAGAAGTCCTGGCTGGACTTCAACGCGCGAGTGCTGGCACTCGCCGAGGACGAGAGCGTCCCGCTGCTTGAACGCGCCAAGTTCCTGGCAATCTTCGCCAGCAACCTCGACGAGTTCTACATGGTCAGGGTCGCGGGCCTGATGCGCCGGGAGGCGACCCGGCTCGCGGTGCTCTCCGCCGACGGCCTCACCGCGCGTGAACAGCTCGACCTCATCAGCCGTACCGCGGCCGATCTCGGCGAGCGTCACTCCCGGTGCTTCACCGACGCCGTCATCCCCGCTCTGGCCGAGGCGGGCATCACCATCCAGTTGTGGAACGACCTGACCGACGGGCAGAAGGACCGACTGCACCACTACTTCCACCAGCAGATCTTCCCCGTCCTCACCCCGCTCGCGGTCGACCCGGCGCATCCCTTCCCCTACATCAGCGGACTCTCCCTCAACCTTGCAGTCACTGTACGTGACCCCGGCGGGGATGGCGACCGGTTCGCCCGCGTGAAGGTCCCGCAGAACGTGCCCCGGCTGATCCGGGTCGCCCCGGAGCTCCCGGCGGGCGTGGGCGGCCACCACCTCGCGCACGACCTGGGCGACGACGACCACGAGGTCTGCTTCATCCCGCTGGAAGAAGTCATCTCCGCTCACCTCTCGCAGCTCTTCCCCGGCATGGAGGTGGTGGACTCCCACCTGTTCCGGGTGACCCGCAACGCCGACCTGGAGGTCGAGGAGGACGAGGCCGAGGACCTCCTCCAGGCCCTCGAACGCGAACTGGCCCGCCGGCGGTTCGGCCCGGCCGTCCGCCTCGAGGTCGGTGACGACGTCGACGACAACCTGCTCGACCTGCTGATGCGCGAACTTGAGGTCACCCATCGCGAGGTGGTCCGGGTCCGCGGGCTGCTCGACCTGTCGGTGCTGTGGGCGCTGTACGAACTCGACCGCCCGAAGCTCAAGGACCGGCCGCACGTGCGGCGGACCCACCCACGGCTGGTGTCCTCCGACGAGCAGGTCGACTTCTTCGCGGCGCTGCGCGAGGGCGACGTGCTCGTCCACCACCCCTACGACTCGTTCACCACCTCGGTGCAGCGCTTCATCGAGCAGGCCGCCGCCGACCCGCAGGTACTGGCCATCAAACAGACCCTGTACCGGACCTCGGGCGACTCCCCCATCGTGGACGCGCTGATCTCCGCGGCCGAGGCCGGCAAGCAGGTCGTCGTCCTGGTCGAGATCAAGGCCAGGTTCGACGAGACCGCGAACATCCGCTGGGCCCGTGAGCTGGAGCGGGCCGGCTGCCATGTCGTGTACGGGCTGATCGGGCTGAAGACCCACTGCAAGACATGCCTGGTGGTCCGCCAGGAACGCGGCGGGCTGCGGCGCTACTGCCACATCGGGACGGGCAACTACAACCCGAAGACCGCCCGCCTGTACGAGGACCTCGGCCTGCTCACCGCCGACCCCGACATCGGCGCCGACCTCACCGACCTGTTCAACGTCCTGACCGGGTACAGCCGCCAGACCGAGTACCGCTCGCTACTGGTCGCCCCCCAGCTCATGCGGAACGGGATCATCGAACGCATCGAGCAGGAGACCGAGGCGGCGCGCCGGGGCCACCCGTCCGGCGTCCGGATCAAGGTGAACAGCCTCGTCGACGAAGAGGTCATCGACGCGCTGTACCGAGCCTCCCGTGAGGGCGTGCCCGTCCAGTGCCTCGTCCGTGGGATCTGCGCGCTGCGCCCGGGCGTTCCGGGCCTGTCGGAGACGGTGCACGTCCGCTCGATCCTGGGCCGTTTCCTGGAGCACAGCCGGGTGCTGGAGTTCACCGCGATCCAGGAGTGCTGGATCGGCAGCGCGGACATGATGCACCGCAACCTCGACCGCCGGATAGAGGCGCTGGTACGGGTCGCGCAGCCGTCCCAGCAGGGGCCGCTGAAGGCCATGCTCGACCACGCCTTCTCCGACAGCGTGGCAGCCTGGATTCTGCGGCCGGACGGGACCTGGTACCGCCGGGCCACCGACCCGGACGGGCAGCCCCTGTCGGACTACCAGAACGACCTGATGGGCGTGCCGCCCCGGCGAGCGGCGCACGCCTGACCACGGCGGACAACCCGCCGGAGCCTCCGGCCGCGCGATCACAGAATGACCGCACGACCGGAGGCTCTGTCGACTTTCCCAGCCTCCGGCTGCGCAATCACTCCATGATCACACAGCCTTCGGTGGTGTCGACTTTCCCAGCCTCCGGCTGCGCAATCACTCCATGATCACACAGCCTTCGGTGGTGCCGAGCCAACTTCGCGGGACCTCCGAGGCCGGTGGTCCTGGTGCTCAGTTGTCCTGCGGATCCTCGCTGGCGGAGACGCTGGCCTTGAACTCCGAACCGGGCCGGAACTTCGGCACGACCGAGGCGGCGACGTGCACCGGCTCACCCGTCGCGGGGTTACGACCGGTACGAGCCGCCCGCTCGACGCGCTCGAAGACACCGAACCCCGTGATGGTCACCTTCTCACCGGCGGAGACGGCCTCCTGAATCGCGTCGAAGACGGCATCGACGGCCTTGGTCGCGTTCGACCGCCCGCCCTCGATCTGCTGAGCGATTCGATCAACCAACTGGGACTTGTTCACAACAACCTCCGGACGCCCCCCGCGGGCGCGGGGTAGGGAGCAGATCGGGCATCACACTGCGCTGCACCGTAGGCATGTCCACCGGTTAGGGCAATTCCCGTGCGCGTGTCGCGCGACACAAACATGCACGTCAGCGGCCCTTCTAGATCATCCGATGCCATCGGGAGGATGCCGGCGATCCTCCGATGGACTACGTTTCGTAACATTCAATGTTTTTCGCTGACTCCTGCCGGGACCGGTACGGTGGTGGGCAGCCAGCCGGGCCGGGTAGCCTCGAAGGCGGTGACGGCGTCCTGGTGGCGCAGTGTCAGGCCCACGTCGTCGAGGCCCTCCAGCAGCCGCCAGCGGGTGAAGTCGTCGATGTCGAAGGCCGCGACGAGCCCGGGCGCGCGCACCTCGCGAGCGCCCAGATCGACGGTGATCTCGATGGTGGGGTCGGCCTCGACCTGGCTGGTCAGCGCCTCGACCGTCGCGGCGGGCAGGGCGACGGCCAACAGCCCGTTACCGAGAGCGTTACCACGGAAGATGTCGGCAAACCTGGCGGAGATCACCGCCTTGAACCCGTAGTCCTGTAGCGCCCACACAGCGTGCTCACGAGACGAGCCGGTACCGAAGTCCGGGCCGGCAAGCAGGATCGTGGCACCGGCGTGGACGGGGTTGTTCAGCACGAACGCGGGGTCGGCCCGCCACTCGGAGAACAGCCCGGCACCGAAGCCGGTGCGTTCGATCCGCTTCAGCCACTCGCTGGGGATGATCTGGTCGGTGTCGACGTCGCTGCGCCGCAGCGGCACCGCCCGGCCGGTGTGGGTGGTGAACGCCTCCATCGCGGGTGCGCTCCCTTCGTCGGTGTGAGGTGTCGCGGGGGCCGGCCGGGCTGCCNGGGGGCCGGCCGGGCTGCCGGTCACGAGGACCGGCCGGGATGGCCGGCCGCGGGGTCAGAGGTCCGCCGGGGCGGTCAGCCGCCCGGTGACGGCGGTGGCCGCGGCGACGGCCGGCGACACCAGGTGAGTACGACCGCCGGGCCCCTGGCGTCCCTCGAAGTTGCGGTTGGACGTGGACGCGCTGCGCTCCCCCGGGCGCAGGGTGTCCGGGTTCATCCCGAGGCACATCGAGCAGCCCGCGCTGCGCCACTGCGCCCCGGCGGCGCGGAAGACCTCGTCGAGCCCTTCCGCCTCGGCATCGGCCTTCACCACCATCGAACCCGGGACGACCAGTACGCGCACCCCGTCGGCGACCCGCCGCCCGCGCAGGACCTCGGCGGCGGCCCGCAGGTCCTCGATGCGCCCGTTGGTGCAGGAGCCGATGAACACCGTGTCCACGGCGACGTCACGCAGCGGCGTGCCCGGGGTGAGCGCCATGTAGGCCAGGGCCCGCTCGACCGAGGCCCGCAGCGCGGGATCGGCGTAGTCGGCCGGGTCGGGGACCCGGGCGGCCAGCGGCGCGCCCTGCCCCGGGTTGGTACCCCAGGTGACGAACGGGCTGAGCTCGGCGGCGTCGATGACGACCTCGCGGTCGAAGGTGGCGTCGTCGTCGGTGGCGAGGGTGCGCCAGTAGGCCACCGCCTCGTCCCAGGCGGCCCCGGCCGGGGCGTGCGGGCGTCCCCGCAGGTGGGCGAAGGTCACCTCGTCCGGAGCGATCATGCCGGCGCGGGCGCCCGCCTCGATGGACATGTTGCAGACCGTCATCCGGCCTTCCATGGACAGCGCCCGGACGGCCTCACCCCGGTATTCGATCACGTGGCCCTGGCCGCCGCCGGTACCGATCCGGGCGATGATCGCGAGGATCAGGTCCTTGGCGGTCACGCCGGCCGGCAGCGCCCCGTCCACGGTGACGGCCATGGTCTTGGGCGGGCGCTGCGGCAGCGTCTGGGTGGCCAGCACGTGCTCGACCTGGCTGGTGCCGATACCGAAGGCGAGCGCGCCGAACGCGCCGTGGGTGGAGGTGTGGCTGTCACCGCAGACGATCGTCATGCCCGGCTGGGTCAGGCCCAACTGCGGGCCCACGACGTGGACGATGCCCTGCCCGGGGTCGTTCATGGGGTGCAGCCGGACGCCGAAGTCGGCGCAGTTCTTGCGCAGGGCCTCGACCTGGGCCGCCGAGACCGGGTCGGCGATCGGCAGCAGCGTGTCGGCGGTCGGGACGTTGTGGTCCTCGGTGGCGATGGTCAGGTCCGGGCGGCNCGGCCGGCCAGCCGCAGCGCCTCGAACGCCTGCGGGCTGGTCACCTCGTGGACGAGATGCAGGTCGATGTAGAGCAGGTCGGGTTCGTTGTCGGCACGCCGGACGACGTGGGCGTCCCAGACCTTCCTCGCGAGTGTGCGCCCCATGGCCCACTCCTTCAGGTGGCTTTCTCGGGCCCGTCCGGCAGCGCCGGGCGGGGTGACGAACATGCGGTGCGGATCACTGACCCGGGCCATCCGAAACCTCGTACACCCCCGTGCATCTCATTATTTGGGATGGCAGTATCAATGTGTGGAACAGCTTAGCGGAGTCGGTGTGCTGGACAAGGCGGCCCTTGTGCTGACCGCGGTGGAAACCTCCCCCGCCTCCCTGGGCGACCTGGTCGCCCGCACCGGGCTGACCCGGGCGACCGCCCACCGCCTGGCCGTCGCCCTCGAGGTGCACCGGCTGGTCGGACGCGACCCCAGCGGCCGGTTCGTGCCCGGCCCACGGCTGGCCGCCGGCGGCGCGGCACCGCTGCCGTGGGCCCTGCTGGCCGCCGCCGCGCCGGTACTCGCGCACCTGCGGGACGCCACCGGGGAGAGCACCCAGCTCTACGTACGGCGCGGGGACGTGCGGGTGTGCGTGGCCGCCGCCGAGCGGGCCAGCGGCCTGCGCGACACCGTCCCGGTCGGGACCATGCTGCCGATGACCGCCGGCTCCGGAGCGCAGGTCCTGCTCGCCTTCGGCGCGGACCCGTTCCCGGGCCGGGACGCCCGCGCCCTGCCCACGACCGGGGCCGTGGGCAGGGCCGAGGGCGCGCCGGCGGGGGCTGCGGAACCGCCGGCGGGCGCGGTCTTCGGAGCATCCACCCTGGAACGGGTGCGGCGGCGGGGCTGGGCCGAGAGCGTCGGCGAGCGGGAGGCCGGGCTCGCGTCGGTGTCGGCCCCGGTACGCGACGCCACCGGTCGGGTCGTCGCGGCGCTGTCCCTGTCCGGCCCGGTCGAACGGCTCACCCGCTCCCCCGGCCAGCGTCACGGGGCCGCCGTCGCCGCCGCGGCTGAGCGGCTGAGCGGCTGAGCGGCTGAGCGGCCGGTCCCACCGGTGGNGGCGGACCCCCTGTACCCGCCGCGGGCTGGCTCCGCCCAACCTGGCGCGGCCGGCGGTGACCCGGCCTCGTCGGGTCACCGGGGGTGAGAACGTCCACGCCTCGTGGGCAGCTCGTGAGCGCCTCGGACGAAGGCGTTCCCGCCCATACCTGTCGTAGTGGGCAGCAGGTGGACCGACGACGTCATCTGTCACATTTGGCGGCCCGTGCTTTCGCCATAAGCGAACGCTCGCAGCGCGGCAACGTTCAGGACGACGAGCGTCCGTCCCCTGTTCGCGATCAGCCCGTCCGACCGGAAGGTCCGCAGGTCCCGGCCGACGGACTCCCGGGACGATCCGATGGCGGCAGCAAGGTCACGCTGTGTCACGCGCAGCGTGATCGCGATACTGCCGTCCGGCTGCCTGTCCCCGTGCCGGTGCGCGAGCTCGAGCAGGTGCCGGGCGAGGCGGATGCCGGTCGGGTACGCGCCCAGTTCCGACCGGCGCCGGTCGGATTCCCGCAGCCGCCGGGTGATCGAGCTGACCAGGGCCCGTACGACCTGGGGATGGGTGGCCACGAACGTCCGGAACGCCTCGGCGGACACGACGACCACCTGCGCGGACTCCACCGCCACGACCGACGCCGACCGGGTCCCGCCGTCGATGACCGCCATCTCACCGATGAGATCACCGGGGCCGCGGTGGGCGAGCAGGGTCTCGTACCCGCTCTCGGCGACGGTCACGACCTTCACGCGCCCGGTCCGCACGATCATCACCAGGTCGGCCCGGTCGCCCTCCCGCAACAGGACGTCGCCCTGCCCGTAGTGTCGGACCGTCCCGAGCGCCTCGAGCGCGAGCCGGTCCCGCGGGCTCATCTGGGCGTGTTCGCGTTCACCGCCGAGCATGCCCACGCCCGTCCGTGTCACCTGCGGTCACGTGTTTCCTTCTGTCACAGAGCTGGTGGCGCAGAGTACCTTTTTGCTCGGGTACAAAAACGGAGGCTGCCACCGGTACAGCGCCGCGACACCGTACCGCCATGATTCTCACACTTTCCGCAATGATCGACGGACTACGCGAGCATCTCCTGCCCGCTAGTGGCGTTTCCGTCATAAGGTCCTGGTCACCGGGCCTGCACCACGGTGTCTGGCCGGGTGTCCCGGCCGGGCATCCCGGCCGGATGTACCACGGCTGATGCGCGCACAGGGGGGAGCACCGGCGATGCGCAGGCTGGGTTCCCGCTACGTTCTGCACCAGCCGCTCGGGAGGGGTGCCAGCGGCGAGGTCTGGCGGGGCGAACGGGTCGACGACGGTACCGGCGACCACGGGCTGGTAGCGGTCAAGATCCTGCGGCCCGAGGTGTCCGACGACCCGGAGATCGTCGACCGCTTCCTGCGCGAGCGCCGGGTCCTGCTGGCCTTCGACGACCCGCACCTGGTGAAGGTCCGCGACATCGTCGCCGAGGGCAGCACCCTCGCGATCGTGATGGACCTCGTGGACGGGACAGACCTGCGCGGCTACCTGCGCGCGCACGGCCGGCTCCCGCCCG
>NZ_JWIO01000002.1:84074-84430 GCF_001017755.1 Protofrankia coriariae | reverse complement strand
GGCGGCGGGCCGGCCCGGGCCATGCTGACCGACTTCGGCATCGCCCGGCTGACCCAGAGCCCGTCCATGACCAGGCTCAGCGTCGCGATCGGCACACCGATGTACATGGCGCCGGAACTCGCCGAGCACACCCGGGCGAGCCCCGCCGCCGACCTCTACGGCGCCGGGGTCGTCCTCTACGAACTGCTGGCCGGACGGCCCCCGTTCGTCGCGCCGAACCCGATCGCCATGATCCGGGCACACGCCTTCGAGGCGCCATCGCCGATCGACGGGATCGACGGGCCGCTGTGGGACGCCGTGTGCCACCTGCTGGCCAAACGCCCCTCGGAGCGGCCCGCCACCGCGGAGGCGGCCCG
>NZ_JWIO01000002.1:83646-84068 GCF_001017755.1 Protofrankia coriariae | reverse complement strand
GGCCCGCCTGGAGCTGCGGGCCGCGCTGGCCGACGGGAAGAAGCGGCACGGCCACGCCTTCGAGGCGGCTGGGCCGCCGGACGGCGGGACCCCGGCGGATCCCGACGCGACAGTCGTGGTCGCCTCGCGGCAGCCGCCCGACGAGGACGACGACCCGGCGACCCTGCTCTCACCGACGGCGGCATCCCCCGCGTACGTGGCGGGCCAAGAGCACGAGGACAAGGACGAGTCGGAGTACACCCGGACCGCCGTCGCCGGGCCGGCCGTCCCACCGGCGGCACGGCCATCGGTCGGGCAGCCACCACCGGGGCAGTCGGCAGCGGCACAGCTGGCCGCGCAGCCGTCGCCGCCGGTGGGGGAACACCCGCGGACGCGGTCCGCCCGCGCCGGTGTCCTGGTCGTGGCCGGTGTCGCGGCCGCCG
>NZ_JWIO01000002.1:66427-83623 GCF_001017755.1 Protofrankia coriariae | reverse complement strand
CCGCCGTGGCGGGCGGGCCGCTGATCACCACGACGGACGCACCGGACACCGCGGTAGCCACCTCTGGGCCGGGCGCCGCCGGCGGCCCGGCACCGGCGGCGGTTGCCACGGCCGCGGCGGTATCCGCGCTGCCCACCGCGAACCCCACGACGCAGGCCAGCGCCGGGCCAACCAGCGGGCCGGCCGGCCCCGGCGGCGGGCCTGGCGGTGCCCCGAGCACCGCGCCGCCCCCGGCGCCACCGTCATCACCGGCGGATTCCCGGGTGGCGGTGCCGGACGTGCGGGGCATGGTGCTGGGCGACGCGTCCGCGGCCCTGCGCCGGGCCGGCTTCAGCAACATCCCCTACGTGTACGACTGCTACCGCTCCCCCGACACGGGCAATGTGGTGCGCCAGGACCCGGTGGCCGGCACGCGGATCGCGACAACGTCCGCGGTACGCCTGTACCTGCAGGCCAACGACTGCTCGGACGTGCCGAACGTCGTCGGGATGACGCTGGACGACGCCGCGGCGACCCTCAAGAAGGTCGGCTTCACCAACATCCCCTACGTGTACGAGTGCCTGAACTCGAAACAGATCGGGGCCGTCGTCACCCAGTCGGTCGCGCCGGGGACCAGCTACGGCAGAAGCAAGCCGGTGAGCCTGAAGCTGCAGGCGAACAACTGCTGATCACCCAGGCTGGCCGTCACACCGGCCAGCCGTAACGGCCGTCGGTCAGCCGGAACGGTCGATCGGGCGCGGCCGGTTCGACCACAGCGGCGGAGCGGCCCGCAGACCCGACCGGGACTCCTCGGCGGCCCGGGAGCGGGCCTCCTCGTCCGCGCGCGGGCCCGACCGAGCATCGTCCCCCGACGACGACCGCAGGCCCGGCTCGGGGTCCTCGCCCGACCGCAGCCCCGGCCGGACGTTCTCACCGGACCACAGGCCGAGGCGGGCATCCTCACCGGAACGCAGGCCTGGCCGGCCGTTCTCCCCCGGGCGCAGGCCCTGCCGGGTGTGACGGCCGAACTCGCGGGCCAGCGGCAGCGTGGGCCGTTGCGGGACGCGAGCGCCCACCGCGGACCGGTCGAAAGCCGCCCGGACGCCCGCCGAAGGCCGCGGGTCGACCGTGCCCTGACGAGGCACCGCCGCCCACATGTCGACCTCGACGATGATCTCCCCGTCCTCGGAGGCCATCCGCAGCCGCCCGCCGTGGACCTCGACCAGGCGCCGCACGACGTACAGGCCCATGCCCGCGCCGTCGGTCTCCCGGGTGGCCGTCCCGTCCCGCTGGGTGAACGGCTCGAAGAGCTGGCGGATCGTGGCCGGGTCGAGGTCGGGGCCGGGATTGCGCACCCGCAGGATCACCTCGTCGCCCACCCGTCCGGCGATCAGCCGTACCGGCGCTCCCGGCCAGGAGTGCACCAGCGCGTTGTCGACGAGGTTCGCGACGACCTGGTGCAGCGCCTGCCGGGCCATCCGCACGGGCAGGTTGGGCGGGACGTCGACGGTGACGTTGGCGGCCGTCGTCGGCGTGTAGGACAGGGTCGCGAGGACCTCGTTGACGACCTCGGGGAGGTCCGCGACGCTGTTCTCCTCGGTGCCGGTGGCCGTCGCCGCGGTGAGCATGTTCTCCAGCAGCCGGGACAGCCGGTCGGAGTAGCTGACCGCCGAGTCGAGCATGTCGTCGAGCTGCGCCGGGGACATTCTGTCCCGCCGGCGCTTGATGGTGAGCAGGGTCCCACGGATGCCGGTCAGCGGCGTGCGGAACTCGTGGGAGACGGTGGCGACCAGGTCACTGCGGATCCGGTCGGTCTCCTCCAGGCGGGCCATCAGGCTCTGCTGCCCCTCGTAGAGCTGCGCCCGGAAGTGCTCGGCCCGCCGCCGCGCCTGCTCGTTGAAATGCCAGAAGATCACCTGCGCGGCCGCCAGCGCGCAGATGAACGCCGCGCTGACCGCGGCGAACACCCAGGACGACCCGGTGCGCTCGGCCATGACGATCTGGTCGCCCACCACGCCGTTCGCCACGAACACGAACGCGATCGCCAGCAGGTAGACCGTCCAGTCCTCGTACAGGGCGATGAGGGCCACGACCACGAAGAAGTGGAAGTACACCTCGGTCTGCCCGTGCGAGAGGTGGACGAACACCACCGAGCTGCACAGCAGCCCGAGGCTGGTGGCCAGCGCCCGCAGCCGGCGCACACCCGGCATGACGGCCGCGCCCAGCAGCACCGCGGACGGGGCGGTCGAGGCCAGGCCCTGCCAGATCCGGAAATCCTGGTACCAGGCGAAGACAACGATCGCGGGCAGGTGGACGGCCAGGACCCAGACCAGCAGCCGGTGCCGGGCGACCCAGTCCTCGGTGGGCAGGCCGCGCCCGTGCGGCATCCACTCCAGCAGCTCCTCGCCGATCTTACTGGTGACGCTCGCGGGATCCACCGCCGCGGACCGGCTGCCGGAATCCGACAAATCGACACGGCGAACCCGGCCGGCGCGCGCACCACCGTGGCGACGCCGCGCCCGGTCAGGTACAGGGGCCGCGGAGGACATCCGGGCTATCCTGCACCGATCACCATCGGACGCACCATGGCCGTCAAGGATGGTGTGCCATGCCAAGCATGCCTACCTGGGACTAGACCATCTTCACCAGTCCGCAACAGGTTCAAAAGGGGCATGGCGCGGTGCGTGCCCACTTCGACAACCTGTGGGCTGCAAGGTGGCCTTCGGAAGGGCCGCCGTAGGAGGAGGACCCTGTGCTCCCCGTGACCCTGACCGCTGCCAGCCCGACCTGCGCCGCAGCCGCCATGGACCCGACCTGCGCCGGCCCGACGTCCCCGCTCACCCCACTCACTCCGCTGCCCTCGCTCGCCGCGACGACGCAGGCGGTGGCCACGAAGGAGCCGGCCGAGGGCACCGTCCCCCGGCTGCGTCTGATCACTACCGGCCGCCGGACGGGTGAGACCGTCCACGGCCGCGGCGGCCCGAGCTCCTGCGGCTGCCGGGAGTGCGCGATGGCCCGTCATCCCGCCTCCCTCCCCCGTCTCGCGGTAGTCCGATAGCCCCGGTGGTCCGATAGCCCGATCGGGTGGTGCCGTGCCGGCCCGGCTGGCACGGCGGCCCGACAGAGCCGTCTCACAGCGCCACGGATATCGCTTCGCTCACAGCAATCGACCTGATGTCGATGACGACCTGTCAGATCAACAGGTCGTCCCGCGTGAAACCGGGTTCGGCAAGCACCTCGTCGAACAGCACCCGCTCACCTCCCTGCCTGGCCGCACACGTCGTAACGCTGCCCCGTGAGAACGCCTCGCGGAGGCTGCCTCCGGCGCGGCGTTATCGCGAGATCGCGCTGTCGGAGATCAGCGTAACCGCGCACGGATGGGCTCCACCAGAGGTCAACGCCAGAACCTGGCGAGGTATCTGGTGCGGCCGGCCGCCGCACGAGCGGCACAACGGATCGGACGCGGAACAAAGGCCGCCGACCATGATCACTCAGGTCGACGGCCTTTGCCATCCCTATTCCGATGTAGCCCCGACCGGATTCGAACCGGCGCTACCGCCTTGAGAGGGCGGCGTCCTAGGCCACTAGACGACGGGGCCGAACTGTTCTTTTCTCCATCTTCAAACGGCCCTCACTCTACAGCGAGGAACATCTGAAGCTGGGGTACCAGGACTCGAACCTAGACTAACGGAACCAGAATCCGTTGGGCTGCCAATTACCCCATACCCCAAGGCTGCCCTTGCGGGCGAGGCCCACTGTACCGCATCCGCACGGGGAGCAGGGCGGCAACCGCGCCGACGCTCCGTCGGCGCGCCGGCCCGGCTCCCCGGGCCCGCCAGCGCCGCCCGGCATACCGGCCACAGGCCGGCCACACGCCGGCCAAGCCGCTCAGGCCGCTCACCGGTCAGGCCGGTCAGGCCGGTCAGGCCGATGTCAGCGGGCCACGACCGGGTTGGTGAGCGTGCCGATGCCCTCGACCGTGACGGCCACGGTCTGGCCGGGGTTCAGCGGGCCTACGCCGGCCGGGGTCCCGGTCAGCAGCAGGTCGCCGGGCAGCAGCGTCATCGCCGCCGACATGTAGGCGATCAGCGACGGGATGTCGTGCACCAGCAGCTTCGTGCGTGAGTCCTGCCGCAGCTCGCCGTCGACGGTGGTGCGGATCGCCAGGTCGGAGGCGTCCAGATCGGTCTCGATCCAGGGGCCGACCGGGCAGAAGGTGTCATGCCCCTTGGCCCGGGTCCACTGGCCGTCCGCCTGTTGCTGATCACGCGCGGTCACGTCGTTCGCGCAGGTGTACCCCAGGACGACGTCCAGCGCGCGGGCCGCCGGGACGTCCCGGCACAGCCGCCCGACGACGATCGCAAGCTCACCCTCGTAGTCGACCCGGTCGCTGTCGGCGGGCAGCGCGACCGGGTCCCCCGGCCCGACCACGCTCGTCGACGGCTTGAGGAAGAGCACCGGGCGCTGGGGCACGGCGTCCCCGCCCATCTCCCGGACGTGGTCGGCGTAGTTCTTGCCGACGCACAGCACCTTGCTGGGCAGCACCGGCGCGAGTAACCGCACGTCGCCGAGCGCGTGCCGGGCCCCGGTGAAGCTGAACGCGCCGAACGGATGGGGGGTGATCGTGGCCACGGTGGCCTCGCCCGTCTCGACCGAGCCCTCGACGACGCCGAAGGCCGGTTCCGTCCCGTCTGTGAACCTCGCGATACGCACCCTGCCGACGTTAACCGGCCAACCCGCGGCCGGCGAAGCCGGTGGGGCTGCCGAAACGGCCCGTTCGTCATCCAACGGGCGGCGGAGGCCACAATCGCAGGAGGGCGTGGGACCGGTTTCGCATGCCCTCGAATCACGCATACCCTCAGCCGCGCACCCCAGTGCACGCCCGCCCTCAGTGCACGTCCACACAGCGCCAGTCCGGAAGGAGCCAGGTGAGCGAGATCACACCCGTCTACGATGTCGGCGCGCCGGAGCCGAAGCCCATCGACGAGGAACTGAGCGTCAAGCTCGGCCACCTCGCCGAGGACGCCATCCTGCGCGGCAAGCCCAACGGCACCGAGCGGTGCGACAACTGCCTGTACTACCTCGACACCGACAAGGACATCACCTACTGCTGGCACCCCAAGCTGCGCATCCTCGTCGGCGGCGACTGGTGGTGCCAATGGTGGGAGGAGATCGAGGAATAACCCCAAGGGTCCGCGGCCCGTTCCCGACGGGTCCGGTCCGCGGCCTGCTCCCATCCATAGATCGTCCATACGTTGGCGGCCTGTCCCGTCAGCGAGCAGCCCGGCCGGCTGACGAATGTCAGCCCGGTCGGCGGGCGTCAGTCCAGTCCGTCCGCGAACACGGCGAGGGCCGCGGCGAGCGTGTGATCGAGCAGAGCGGCTACCTCCGGCCAGCGGGCTTCCGGCTCGTCGGTGTACACGAACGTCGCGCTCTCCGTTTCGGTGGGCCGTAGGGCCTGTACCGGCAGAACCCGCCCACCCGGACCGGCCTCGTCAACCGGTGCCGGTTCGGCATCCGCGACGATTTCAGCAAGGACGGTGAGCGCAAGCACTCCGGTTTCACCATGCCCGACCTTCTGGATGACGGCGACGAAACGCAGGGTCTGCTTCAGCACCCGCAGGCGAAGGTTCGTCCACCAGGTTCCGTCACGGAGATTGACGAAGAAGTCGGCCTCGCGCGCCGCCCGTATGATCTGCGCCCGCCACCAGTGCGCCTCGGGCTGCGGAGGTGCCCCTGTGTGCACCTTCGCCCGGGTGTCCTCATCAATCGCGGAAAACTCCGTCCGGATGCTTTCACCCAGATCCGTCAGGTAGTTCACGACAAGGTTCTGGAGCCGTCGAGCAAGATCCTCGGCCCGCTCCTTCTTGTTCTGGTCGCTGCCCTGTCGGACGGCTCGCAGCCGTCCGACGTAGGAACGGGCGACGTCCACCGCTCCCGCGCCATCCGTCTCGGGCCGGGCGGGACGCTCGAGCTCCGATCGGAGAGCCACGATCTCCAGCCGGGCGAAGAGGCGCACGAGGTCGCGCAGATCACCGTCGTTGGCGCGGTCGAGCGCGGCGATGTAGTCGGCGCGGGTGAAACGGTCGACGACCAGCGGCGCGTATTTCGACCGCAGCAGCACCAGAAGCGTCAGAGCGCGGGCGACCCTGCCGTTGCCGTCCTCGAACGGATGGATACCGATGAAGGCGTGATGCAGCCAGGCTGCCCGCACGACGGGATGGGTTCCTACCGACTCCCGGTAATAGACCAGCAGCCGGTCCATTTCGCTTTGGACGTGCTCCGGCGGGACGTACTCAAGCGTCGTGTCGTCCGGCCGGCGGACATGATTGGGGTGTTCCTTCCATGCGCCGTGACGCAGGGGTACCTTGACGGGCCGGCCGAACGCCGTCGTCGCGTCGTAGGTCGCCTGCCGGCCGCAGATCGCCGTGTGCACCCGGCGGACCAGCGTGATCGAAAGATCCTCCCCGTCACGCACCGCATCCGCGAGAAAGGTCAGGGCGCCGAACTGGGAGCGGATGATCTCAAGCACATCCTCGTCCACCCCGCCGTTACGGGCCGCCACCTCGGCCGTGAGGCCCTCGGCGACCAGCGCCTCGGTCACGCCCCACTCGACGTCGTACAGACGCTCGATGATGCCGGTCTCGATGGCGTGACGCCGCAGGCTGCGGTACCGGGCCGCGGTGAAGTCCTCGTGGCTCGCGGTGGCCACGGCTTCCTGCCAGGCCCGCTGGAGCGCGTCGACCGTGGCGAGGGCCTGCGCGAGGTCGCCGTTGACCGTCGGCACCGGACGCACCTCACGCCAGGGGATCACACGACTGTCAACCACGATCAAAGTCTACCGGCCCCCAAACGGACCGATCATGACGCATGCACGCCAGTAGGCACCGGGGAAGCCCGGACTCGTCATATCAGCCCACCCGCGATCTCCGGAAAGGCCATCGCCGACGTTGTGGGCTTCTCCCGCTGTGATCGACCTCTTCCGGAGGGCCTATGTCGAGGCCGATTCCACGTGCTACCCGCGCCGCTTCGTCCAGCATCGCACTGCCGCGCTCACGGTCGTCGCTACCGGACAGGAGCTGGCCGAGCTGCATGAGCGAAATCACGAGATCATGCTGCTTGCCGGCATTGACCGGATCCGCCTCCGCCAACCGCCTGGCAATCGCCAGATCCAGTTCATAGTAGGCACGCGCCTGATCGATTTCCCCCGATTTCACGGCCAGCGCCGCAAGCCTGTCGTAGGAGATCGACAGGTCGCGTTGCGCCTGACTATCCGTCGGATCCGCCTCCGCCTCCGCCAACCGCCGGGCGGAGGCGACCATGGTGTCGCCGCGCTCCCACGCCGCCGAGGTGATACCGATGTTCAGCAGCGCGGCGAGTTCCCGATCGACAAGCTCGAGAAATCCCCGGCTGTCCGGCGGTACCATCGGCACGACCTCGCCCAGCAGCGCGGCCACCGACGACTCGCCCGTGAGCATCTCGGCGACGTCCAACGTGAATGCGACGACGTCGTCGAACCTGTGCTGGGCACTGCGGTGGCGGGCGACCTCCACCACGTCGGCGAAATCCCCGCGTCCCGCATCGAGCCGGGCCAGCCGCATGCGCTCTGCCCTACCGTGCCGCTCTGCCCGGGTCTCGGGCTCGACGTCGACGAGCCGGGCGGCGATCCACGGGTGGACGAGCACATCGCCGTCGAGACGTAACAGCAGTGTCCGGTCCGCGAGCCGCATAACCGCCGATGAGACCATCCGACGCCGCTGATCGTCAGGTTCTTCACCCAGCTAGGCGAATGCAAGATCGTCGGCTGACATGGGAACGTTCGACACCGCCGCATGGAGCAGCAGTGAGCGCTCATCGGCGGTCACTGTCGCGAGCAGCAACTCCAGGACGATGTCGCGGCTGCCGAGCAGCAGAGCATCATCCACCGCCCGATCGAAGGTGCGATCCTCGGAGAGATCGACGCCGAGTTCGTCGGCCAGGCCCACGATCCGCTCAGTGACCTACCGTAGGTTCGCGGCGCCGTTGCGCAACAACGCGTCAACGAACTCCACCAGCCGCGGATGCCCGCCGACCGTCCGGGCCAGGGTGCGCCGGTCGGTCTCGTTCAGCGTCCGCAGGCTCGGCAACCGCAGGAGCAGAGGTCTTGCCGATACCGCCGGGCCCGGTCAGCACCACGCCGGCGACCGCGCCGTACCGCTCCACCGCGGCCCGGCCGCCGCGCAGCACGTCCAGCGCGGTACGGACCTCGCGGCGCCGCCCGACCAGATCCCCCATGGCCAGCTCGCGGACGGTGCCACCGGCCGGCGCGGCGAACGGGCGGGCAAGCGGACGCGGGTCCGCGGCCATGTCCAGCAGCGGCGGGTCATCGGCCGCGGCCAGCAGCGTCGCGGTGGCGTACTCGGGCGGGGCGAGGCGGCCCGTGGCGCGCGCGGCCGTCCGCCGGTCGGCGTCCACCTGCCGGCGGGCAGCGGCGAGGGCCGCCGGCACCGAGCCGGCCCGGCCGGTGGCCAGCTCCTCGTAGAACACCCCGGCCAGATCGGTCGCGTAACGGTCGGTGACGGTCGTCTGTATGGCCACCACCCGGTCGGCGCCACGCCGGACCAGGGTCGCGGCCAGCCCGTCCGAGCCGGCCGGCTCATCCGGACCCGCTGAGCCATCCGAGCCCGCTGAGCCGACCGGATCCGCTGAACCGCCTGGGTCTACTGAGCCGTCCAAGCCCGCTGAGCCGGCCGGGCTGTCCGGGCCGGGCGGGCTCGCGGTCGCGCCGGAGCAGGACGACAGCACGATCAGCGGCAGTGGGCGGGACGCACCCTTCAGGGCGTCCACCAGCTCCTCGGCGCGGACCGGCACCGGGTTGCCGTCCTCGTCCTCCAGCTCCACCGTGGACGCCGAGCCGTGCGCGGACAGGTGCAGCACGTGGTAGAAATCGTCGCCGTCCGTGCTCTGGCCGCTCAGCGCGTCGGCGATCTGCTTCAGTCCAGCGACCTCGAGGATCGTGACCTGCGCGGCCCCGGACCCCGCGACCCCGCGACCCCGCGGACAGCATCGATGATCGCCTGCATCTCGGCTTCGACGTCGAGCGGCGGGTTATTCGTCCGGGTCTCCTCCGGCGCGGCCACCGCCACCAGGATCTTCAGCGGGCCGGTCGCGGCCCGGCGCAACCCGGCGGCCCTGCGGGTGAAGCGCACCCCGGGCATGGTCGCGAGCAGCCGCCCGTCGGCCAGCCGCAGCAGCTCGTAGGGCAGTGCCAGCGCCGGGCCGTCGGCCTCCACCACGACGTCCACGGCCGTGCCGAAGGGAGACGTGTCGATCAGCTCGGTCAGCCGCCGCGCGGCGTCGGCGTCCAGCAGCGCCTCCCGCAACCGGTGACCGGCCTGGGACAGGCGCGCGTCCGCCTCCGCCGGGCTCCCTGGCAGCGACGCCCACACCGTGCCGAGCCCGGGCGGCAGCGCCGTAACGCGCTCCCCCAGCGACGTGCCGGACAGCACCGCGCGGCCGTCGTCCGCGGCAGCCTCGCCCTCGCTGCGGCGGCGGTACTCCGGCGAAGCCATGACCAGCACATGGTCGGACTCACGGACCTCGGCCAGCATCCACAACGGCCAGTCCTGCCGGCGTTCGTTCGCCGACAGGTCGAGCTTCGCGTCGATCTCCCGCGCCCGCAGGAAGATCCACAGATCGCGGACGACATTCTCGTACTCGGGCGACTCGTGGGCATAGGAGAGAAACACCCGCGGCGGACGATCCGTCACCGGAATATCACCATACCGGCACCGCTGCCTGCGCTGTCCCTCACGCCGTCCCCCGCCATCGCCATACAAGGGGAATCATAAGCATGCTTCGGTGACAGCCCTCTCACCGATACGGAAAACGGTCAGTTCAGATAAAAGTTGAACAAGTCATTCATATGCTGACATCGGGACTGATAATGCGCTGATGATGCGCTGCTGCCAGTCGCCCCGGACGTTGCCACTCACCCCGAAGCGCCATGAAACGGCTACTTGGGAACGATCTGCTCGCCCTGGCGGTGCAGGCCGTAGGTGACGGCGTCCTGGAGCGCCTCCCAGGAGGCGGCGATGATGTTCTCGTCGACGCCGATGGTGTCCCAGCGGTCGCGGCCGTCGCTGGTGCCGACCAGGACCCGGGTCACCGCGCCGGTGCCGGATCTGCCGTCGAGGATGCGCACCTTGTAGTCGACCAGGTCGAGGTCGGCAAGGCCCGGGTAGCTCTTCTCCAGGGCCTCACGCAGGGCCCGGTCGAGGGCGTTGACCGGGCCGTTGCCCTCGGCCGTGGACACGTGCCGCACGCCGTTGGAGACGAGCTTCACGGTCGCCTCACTGACGACCTCGCCGTCCGGCCGCCGCTCGACGATCACGCGCCACGACTCGAGGGTGAAGAACCGCCGGGGGCCTTCGGTCTCGTCGCGCAGCAGCAGCTCGAACGACGCCTCCGCGGCCTCGTAGGTGTAGCCGGCCGCCTCCCGCTCCTTGACCAGGTCGACGACCCTCCCCAGCGCCTCCCGCTGGCCGGAGAGGTCCAGGCCCAGCTCCCGGCCCTTGAGCTCGATGGTGGCCCGGCCGGCGAGCTCCGAGACCAGCATCCGCATGTCGTTGCCGACCACGGCGGGGTCGATGTGCTGGTACATGTCCGGATCGATCTTGACGGCACTGGCGTGCAGGCCGGCCTTGTGGGCGAACGCGCTCGCGCCGACGTAGGCGCGGTGGGCGTCCGGCGCGGAGTTGGTGATCTCGTCGATGGCGTGCGACACCCGGACCAGCTCGCGCAGCCTGCCCGGGGGCAGCACCCGGCGGCCGAGCTTGGTCTCCAGCCCGGCGACGACGCTGAACAGGTCCGCGTTGCCGCAGCGCTCGCCGTAGCCGTTGGCGGTGCCCTGAACGTGGGTGACGCCGGCCTCGACCGCGACCAGCGTGTTCGCGACCGCGCAGGCGGTGTCGTTGTGGCAGTGGATGCCCAGCCGGGCGCCGGTGCGGTCGCGGACGGCGGAGACAACGTCGCCGATACGCGTCGGCAACATCCCGCCGTTGGTGTCGCAGAGGACCACGACCTCGGCGCCGGCCTCGGCCGCCACCCGGACCACCTCGAGGGCGTAGTCGGCGTCGGCTCGGTAGCCGTCGAAGAAGTGCTCCGCGTCGACGAACACCCGCTTGCCCTCGGCGCGCAGATGCGCCACGGTGTCGCGGATCATCGCCAGGTTCTCGGCGGGGGTGGTGCGCAGGGCGCGCTCGACGTGCCGGCGGTCGGACTTCGCCACCAGGCAGACGACGGCCGTGCCAGCCTCCCGCAGGGCGGCGACCTGCGGGTCGTCGGCGGCGGTGGTGCGGGCCCGGCGGGTCGCGCCGAAGGCGGTGAGCAGGGCGTGCTCCAGCCTCAGCTCGGTGCGGGCGCGGTGGAAGAACTCGGCGTCCTTCGGGTTCGACCCGGGCCAGCCGCCCTCGATGAAGCCGACCCCGATCTCGTCGAGGTGCCGAGCTACCGCGATCTTGTCGCCGACCGACAGCGACAGCCCCTCCTGCTGGGTCCCGTCACGCAACGTCGTGTCATAGACGTGAAAGGAGTCGGGATCGTCTGGCTGCACGGCGTGCCTCTCAGCTGCGGATCACCTGCGGGTAGTCGGCCATCCGCGGATCGCGATCTGTGGATCCGGACCTGCGGATCCGCGGGGTGTCACGCGCCCGGCGGCGTGGGTGGGCAGCCGGCACGCGCGACGATGGCGGGTTCACCGCCGACTGCCCACTGTACGGCGCCACCCGCCCAGAAGCCCGCGATCCCCCAGCTCACGACAAAGCCCGCACCACACCCAGACCGACCTCCACCTTTTGGATCATCATCAGATGATCCAAAAGCCCCGGACGGCGGCCCGCCCAAGAGGCAGGGGCCCCCAAATAGTCGCGAAAGCGACTATTTGGGGGAGGCCCCTCAGTCGCCGGCGAAGCGGCGTAGGCGTTCGACCTGGAGGATGGTGACGGTCTGGCCCTCGGCGAGGATCCAGTTGCGCTTCTCGAACTCTCGCAGGGCCTGGTTGACCGACTGGCGTGAGCCACCCAGCAGGGAGGCGATCTCGGTCTGGGTCAGGCCCAGTTCGATCAGCGGACGCCCGGACTCCCGCATCCGCATCAGCAGCAGCTTGGCGACACGCCGGGGCAGGTCGAGGAAGACCAGGTCGGCGTTTGCCCCGGTCAGCCGGCGGACGTGAGCCACCAGCGCCCGGATGAGCTGTTCGGCGACGGCCGGGCGCTCCCGGACCAGCTCCCACACGGCGGCTCGGTCGAGGACGACGGCCTCGCTGGGTTCCAGCGCCTCGACGCTGGCCGAGCGCGGGCCGGCCTCGACGATGTTGAGCTCGCCAAGGGTGTCGCCGGGACCGGCGATGTTCAGGACGTGGTCACGGCCGTCGTCGGCGGTCGTGAGTACCTTCAGGCGGCCGGAGGCCACTACGAGCAACGTGTCAGCGGGATCACCTTCAGTAAGCACAACCTGACCGCGGCGATATCGGCGCACGACGGATCGTGCGGCGAGGCGCGCCAGGGCCGGCTCGTCCAATTCCTTCAGCAACGTGGTCGCCCGCAGCAGCGCGACTACCTCTTCCTCCTGCACACCGTGACCGTAGCGCCAATGTCGGGAAATGTGGGCGCCCGGTGCCCCCCTTGTGCAGTGATGTGCGTCGATGGAGCAAAAAACGACACAGAAGGAACAGTCAACCAAACAGAGGCACACTGCTCCCTAAACAGACACCCGCTGGGTACTCCAGCAACGCACTACATCGCGCATGGACAACACGCCGGCCACGTCGCCCCGATCGCAGACGATCAGGTGCCGGAACCCGCCACGCAGCATCGCGCCGGCAGCCTCCGTCAGCGGCCAGCCGGGATCGGCGAACACGACGTCCCGGGCGACATGATCTCCGACCAGTTCGACGTCCGGGTTCTGGCCGGCCGCCACCGACATCAGAACATCACGTTCGGTCAGGATGGTGTACCCCTCGCCGTCGACGTCCCGCACAATGGCCGCGCCCACCTTCCGGGCTGCCATCAGCCGCGCCGCCTGACGCAGGGTGTGGTTCGGGCCGATCATGAGTACCGGACTGGTCATCCCGTCGGAAACCCGCATCACGCCTCTCCCCGGGGCTTGTGCACTTGTGAAAAAGAGCCTGACAGGAGAGAGTAGGCGCGGAATGGTCCGCTGACCAGACCGTCACGACAAACAACGGTCCGTGGGCGGAACCTGGATGAAACCTGGGCAGAACCCGGATGGAACCCGAGCGGAACCCAAGTCGAACAAAGCCGGAATCCGGGCGGAACACGGCTGTATCCCGCCCGCCGGCCCCGTGGCATCCGCTCGTGCCACCCGGCCGCGACGGCCGTGCGAAAGCGTGATCACACGACAGTGCGGTCAGACGTACCGGCCAGCCGGCAGGCCGGCCGTCACGACATGCCCGGCCGACCGGGCCGACCGGGCCGACCGGGGCCAGAACTATCTCCGGCGGATATCGACCGTCCAGGCACTGGCCCGTGGCGCGACTGACGATCCGCCGGAGACGGCCCGCGGAGCCCTACGGTTCCTGGACGAGCTCGTTCCAGTTCTTGTAACGGTCGATCTCCCCGCGGGTCGCCTGGTGGAACAGCTCAAGCAGCTCGCGGGTGATCGGGCCGGGGCGGCCCGCCCCGACCGGGCGGTCGTCGATCTCGACGATCGGCACCATCTCGGCCGCCGTCCCGGTGAAGAACGCCTCGTCCGCCAGGTACAGGTCGGTGCGGACGATGTGCTGCTCGCGGACCTCGTACCCCTGGTCCGCGGCGATCTGCATGATGGACGCCCGGGTGATGCCGCCGAGCGGCCCGTCGCTGAGCGGCGGGGTGATCAGCCTGCCCTCCGAGATGATGAAGACGTTCTCGCCCGACCCGTCGGCGACGTTCCCGTTGGGGCTGGTCAGGATGGCCTCGTCGTAACCGGCCTTGAGCGCCGCGACCTTGGCCAGCGACGAGTTGAGATACTGCCCGGACGCCTTGGCCGCCGGCGGAATGATGTTGTTGTCGTTGCGGCGCCAGGTGGACACGGTGGCCCGGCAGCCGTTCTCCTCCGCGTCGGCGCCGAGGTAGGCGCCCCAGGGCCAGACCGCGACCATCACCTCGATCGAGGAGGGCAGCGGGTTGAGGCCCATCTCCCCGTACCCGAGGTAGATCAGCGGCCGGATGTAGCAGGCGTCGACCCTGTTGACGGCGACCGTCTCCTTGACGGCGGCGACGAGCTCGTCCTGCGTGAACGACGGCTCCATCATGTAGATCTTGGCGCTGCGGTACAGCCGCGCGATGTGGTCGGTCAGCCGGAACACGGCGCTGCCGCGGGCGGTGGGGTAGGCGCGGATGCCCTCGAAGACACCCCAGCCGTAGTGCAGCGTCGGGTTGAGCACGTGGATGTGGGCGTCGTCCCAGTCGACGAACTGGCCGCTCATCCAGATCTTCGATGTCGGTGTGATGGGCACGGGTGACTCCAGGCGTATGCGACGAAGCGTGTGGGCGAGTGACGATCGCGCCGATCTTCGCCGTGGTCGGGCCCCGTCGGCTGCCGTCGTACCGGATCTACGGCTCTTCAAAGAATAGCGTTTCTCCGGCCGCTTGCATCAGCTCGCGTACGGATAACCACCTTCTGAGCAGGAACGACAACGGACAGCACCGGACGGGCTGCACGGCCGTCCGGCGCAGGCCTGCCTACCGGCTCAACCGGTGTAGCCGGCGACCCGCGCCGCCAGGTCCTCCCCGACCTCCCGCGTGGAGATCTGGTCGTGCAGGTAGCCGTTGCGCGGCCGGGAACGCTCGGCCAGGGACGCGGCGACCGCCGCCTCCACCCGGGCGGCGTCCTCCGTCCGGCCCAGATGCGCCAGCAGCATCGCGACCGACAGCACGGTGGCGGTCGGGTCGGCGATCCCCTGCCCGGCTATGTCCGGCGCGCTGCCGTGCACCGGCTCGAACATGCTCGGGTTCTTCCCGGACGGGTCGAGATTGCCACTGGCAGCCCGCCCGATACCGCCGGTGATCGCCGCGCCGATGTCGGTGAGGATGTCCCCGAACATGTTGTCGGTCACGACCACGTCGAAACGCCCGGGGTCGGTGACGAAGAACATCGAGGCCGCGTCCACGTGCTGGTAGTCGACCTGGATCTCGCTGAACTCGGGGGCAACCTCGGCGACCGTGCGCAGCCAGAGGTCCCCGGCGTTGGTCAGGACGTTCGTCTTGTGGACGAGGGTGAGCCGCCGCCGGGGACGCGCCCGCGCCCGGTGGAACGCGTCCCGTACGACGCGCTCGACGCCGAAACGGGTGTTGAGGCTCTCCTCGGTGGCCACCTCGTACGGGGTGCCGCGGCGCAGGGTACCGCCGGCGCCCGCGTACGGGCCCTCGGTGCCCTCCCGCACCACCACCATGTCGATGGTGTGCTCGCCGGCCAGCGGCGTGGCCACACCCGGGTACAGCCGCACCGGGCGCAGGTTGACGTGATGGTCGAGCTCGAAGCGCAGCCGCAGCAGCAGCCCGCGTTCGAGGATGCCGCTGGGCACCCCGGGGTCGCCGACCGCGCCGAGCAGGATCGCGTCGTGCTCGCGCAGTTCGGCGAGCACCGAGTCCGGCAGGGTCTCGCCGGTGGCGTACCAGCGGCGCGCGCCCAGGTCGTAGTCGGTGGCCTCCACCTTGGGCTCGATGACACGCAGGACACGCAGGCCCTCCGCGACGACCTCTGGACCGATACCGTCCCCGCCGATGACCGCAAGCCTCATGAACGCGACTGTAATCCGTCATCCCCCACCCGCGGCGCCCACCCCCGCCCGCAGCCGTGGCGGGCCTTCGTGGCGTGTTCGCACCGTGTTCGCAGCACGATCACACCACGTTCACACCGCGTCGGGCCCACCGCGCCGGGCCCACCGCGCCGCGGGTGCGGGTCATCTGTCGGCGACGGCGTCTTCGATGATCAGGCGTACGCGCCGCAGCATCTCCCGGCAGATCGCAGGAAACATACCGAAAAATCAGACAAAATGTACGCCGAAGCTTTCGACATACATTTCCTCATGATTCTCCGCGAAAATTTTCCGCATACTTCCTCCGGACGGCCGGAAAATGCCCGGGATGGGCGCGGGGCGCGCGACACGCACGATGAATCGCCGATGGCGACAAAGGTCCTCACGTACAGTGCACCGACCACATACCACAACCGCCTCGGCAAGCAGCTCCGTAACCGGCTGGAGGTGAGCGGGCATCTCCCCCGGTCGGGCACGCGTGGCATGCGACGGCACAAGGGAGTGTACGACGCATGATCGTTGAAACAACGCCACCACCGGTCCGCTCCGCCACCCACCGCGTGACCGGTCCCGTCCGCGCGACCGGTTCCGCGGACGAGTGGTCCGACGCGCTGCGCGACGCGCTGGCCGATCCGGAGCAGCCGCGCATCGTCTTCCAGCCGATCGTCGATCTCCGGCGTGGTGTCATCGCCGGGTACGAGGCACTGGCGCGTTTCGGGACGGCCGCGGCGCCCTCACCCGACCTGTGGTTCGCCGCCGCCGAGCGCGCCGGGGTCGCCGCCCGCTTCGAGGCCAGGGTGCTGCGGGCGGCACTGGCGGCTCGCGAACGGCTGCCACCCGACTGCTTCCTCAGCGTCAACGTCATGCCGAACCTGCTGACCACCACGGAGGTTGCCTCGGTCTGGGCCGATGCCGATCTCAGCCGGCTCGTCCTGGAGTTCAACGAGACGGTCAGCGCCGAGCGGACCCCTGAGCTGGCCACCACCATCCAGGCGCTGCGCGAGCGCGGCGGCCGCATCGCCATGGACGACGTCGGGTCCGGCTACGCGGGGCTGCGCCAGATCGCCAGGGTCCACCCCGACCTGGTCAAACTCGACCGGGAGCTGGTCGCCCGCGCCGACGGCGACCAGGTGCGGCGGACGTTGACCGAACTGGTCAACGTCTTCGCCCGCAGGTTGGACGCCTGGGTGATCGCCGAGGGCATCGAGCGTGACGAGGAGCTGGCCGTGCTCGTCGGGCTCGGCGTCCCGCTCGGGCAGGGCTGGTATCTCGGCCGCCCCGCACAGAACTGGCAGCGCCTCGACCCCGCGGTCGCCAGGCGCATCCGGCTGCTCGCCCAGCGGACCGGGCGCGGCGAGGGGGTGGGCAGCCTGCTCGAACAGGTACGGATCCGCGTCGGGGACGGCCGGCCGCCGCGC
>NZ_JWIO01000002.1:63540-66372 GCF_001017755.1 Protofrankia coriariae | reverse complement strand
CGCCGCCGCGGCCCGGCGGGTGCCGGCCAGCATGGTCGCCCGGCCCGACGAACACATCGTGGACGTGGCGCGCCGGGCGATGAGCCGCGCGCCGGCGCTGCGCTTCGACCCGGTCGTGGTGGTCACCGAGCTGGGCCGACCGGTCGGCCTGGTCCGGATCGAACGGCTGATGCTCCGGCTGGCGGAGATGTCCGGCGGACGCCCGCGGCCACCGGAGCACGACCGTCCACAGCCGCGTGGGAAGGCCCCGGGGCAGGCCGTGGAGCTGGCGGCCACGAACCGGGCCACGGCCTGGGCCGCGAATCGGGCCGCCGACCGGGTCGTGGTGGAGCGGGCGGCGGCGCGCCCGAGCCACGGCCCGGCCGCGGGAGCGTGACCCAGATGGTCACGGCCAGAGGCCCTCAGATACCCGTGGCGGCCTGGATGCCGGGGGCAGTGCGCTGGTCCCGCGCGGCCCGGTTGACCGCGCTCACCACCGCGCGCAGGGACGCGGTGACGATGTTCGGGTCGACCCCCACGCCCCAGAACACCCTGTCCCCCACCGCGACCTCGAGATAGGCCGCGGCCCGCGCGTCCGCGCCCGAGCCCAGGGCGTGCTCGTGGTAGTCGAGGACGCGTACCTCGACGTCCCGGGTGCGCAGCGCGGCGACGAACGCGTCGATCGGCCCGTTGCCGGTGCCGCTGAGGACCTCCTCACCGCCGTGGATGCGCACCGAGACGCGGACCTCGTCGCGTTCCCCGTGCGCGGCGGTGGTCCGGGAGCCGAGCAGCTCCAGCGGGGCGTCGGAGGCGTCGCCGGTCAGGAAGTACTCCCGGGAGAAGATCTCCCACAGTTCCTCGCCGGTCACCTCGCCGCCGATGTCGTCGGTGTGGCGCTGCACGACGTGGGAGAACTCGATCTGCAGCCGACGGGGCAGGTCCAGGGAGTGCTCCGCCTTCAGCAGGTAGGCGACGCCGCCCTTGCCCGACTGGCTGTTCACCCGGATCACGGCCTCGTAGGAGCGGCCGACGTCCTTCGGGTCGATGGGCAGGTAGGGCACCTCCCACAGCCGCTGCCCGGTCCGTTCCATCGCCTCGAAGCCCTTCTTGATGGCGTCCTGGTGGGAGCCGGAGAAGGCGGTGTAGACGAGGTCGCCGCCGTAGGGATGCCGGGGGTGCACCGGGAGCTGGTTGCAGTGCTCCACGGTCCGGCGGATCTCGTCGATGTCGCCGAAGTCGATCTCCGGGTCGATGCCCTGGGAGAACAGGTTCATCCCCAGGGTCACCAGGCAGACGTTGCCGGTGCGCTCGCCGTTGCCGAACAGGCATCCCTCGACCCGGTCGGCGCCCGCCAGCACCCCGAGCTCCGCGGCGGCCACGGCACAGCCACGGTCGTTGTGCGGGTGCAGGGACAGCACGACCGCGTCCCGCCGGGTCAGGTTGCGTGACATCCACTCGATCTGGTCGGCGTAGACGTTGGGCGTGGACATCTCCACGGTCGCCGGCAGGTTCAGCACGACCGGCCGGTCCGCGGTGGGCTGCCAGACGTCCATGACCGCCTCGCAGACCTCCAGGGCGTAGTCCAGCTCGGTCCCGGTGAACGACTCCGGGCTGTACTGCCAGCGGACGTCCGTGCCCGCCAGCAGCTTCTCCGCGTACCGGGCGCACCACTGCGCGCCCTGGACGGCGATGTCGGTGATGCCGGCCCGGTCGAGCCCGAACACCACCCGGCGCTGCAGCGTCGACGTCGAGTTGTACAGGTGTACGAGCACGTTCGGCGCGCCGACGACCGCGCGGACCGTGCGTTCGATCAGCTCCTCCCGGGCCTGGGTGAGCACCTGGACGGTGACGTCGTCGGGGATGTGCCCGCCCTCGACGAGCTGCCGGATGAAGTCGAAGTCCGTCTGGCTGGCGGCGGGGAAGCCGACCTCGATCTCCTTGTAGCCCATCCGCACCAGCAGCTGGAACATCTGCGTCTTGCGCGCCGGGGTCATCGGGTCGATCAGCGCCTGGTTGCCGTCGCGCAGGTCCACGCTGCACCACCGGGGCGCCCGGGTGATCGTCCGGTTCGGCCAGGTCCGGTCGGGGAGGTCGACCGGGACGAACGGCCGGTACTTGTCGACGGGCATACCGGAAGGCCGCTGTGAGCCGGGAGACTGCGCACCCGGAGACTGCGCGCCGGGAATATGCAAACCGGGAAACTGCCGTGAAGTAGTCACTAGTTTCTACCGCTCCTGCTTCGGGAGAAAACCTGCGGCGGCCAGCGCGCACCAACAACCCCGCGACGAGGAAGCCGACCTGTCTCAGGCCCCGCCGCGGCGACTAAGAAGCAGAAGCGTGCGCATACTGCGGCGAGCTTACTACCCGACGGCTCACACCGTCCCCCACACCGCCCCGAGGGGCCGGTGAGATCAGGTCGGCAGGCCCACGACCGGCGCCGGGCCAACCCGCGGCCGCAGATCGTCGGCCCGCACGGTACACACCAGCGCGTGGGTGCCGGCCTGCCAGGCGCTCTCCTCCGGATAGATCGAGGCGACCTTCAGGCCGGGGACGCTGCCGGTGTCGCCGAAGATGGCGCGCGCGGCGGCCACGCAGTCCCTGGCGGTGGCGGCGTCCAGGGCCGGCCGGCCCGGCCAGCCGGGGAAGGGCGCGGCCAGATCGACCACCCCCGTCACCTGGTCGAGGTGCGGCTGGTCGCAGCCCACCTTGGCGGGAGTGACCTCGTGCGCCGAATCCGGCGCCCACAGCAGGCAGTCCCCCGGCCGCAGCTCGCCGAGCAGGGTGGGCTCGAGCACGAACCGCTGCGCCGGGACGGAGAGCACGGCCGGGCTCGTCGCCGGGCTGGCGGCCGCC
>NZ_JWIO01000002.1:61689-63534 GCF_001017755.1 Protofrankia coriariae | reverse complement strand
CTGGCGGCCGCCGCCGAGTCGGCGAGACCGGGCTCCTGCATCCGGACCGGGGTGCCGGCCGAGGGTGCCGGAGCGGACACCACCGCCGCGCGCGGATTGTTGCGGAGCAGGAAGAGACCGAGACCCGCCATTCCGGCGAGCAGCGTCAGGAACGCCACCAGCCGGGTGGCGCGGCGGCGACGCGGGGAACCCGGCGTCCACATCCAGCGGTAGAACACCCGCTGCCCTTTCGACCGGACGGGTTCCACCCGGCAGCGGCCGCGCGCGGCCTCGCCGGAGGCTGCCAGGCGTTCATCGGCTGACGGCTCGATGAAGCGCGCGGAGCGCACGAAAGTGTCATCGAGGTGCAACCCCTCGAACGGGTCCCGACCGTCCCGAGCCATGGCTTTCACGGTAAACCCAGGGACTCGTTTCCCACACCATGGTCACCGAACCAGGGGCCAGGTCACCACGACCTGTGGCACACCGCGATGGACGGCGGTGACCGGGCCGTCCGGCCTCGGTGCGCAACCGGCCGGACGGCCCGGTCACCTGTGCCCTGTCGGCTCCTCGCCGGATCGGCTCCTCACCGGCTGGTCACTGGCTGTGGAGGCTGACCGACCGAGCCGCCGACGCTCCGATGATCTTGGCGATCTCGGTCAGGACGTCCACGGGCACCGTGTCGTCGAGCGAGAGCGACATCAGTGCCTCGCCGCCGGCCTTGCGACGGCTGACCTGCGCGCCGGCAATGTTGATCTGGGCCTCGCCCAGCAGCGCGCCGACCGCGCCGACCACTCCCGGACGGTCCTCGTACCGGAAGAAGGCCAGGTGTGCCTGGGGCCGGATGTCCACCTCGAAGTCGTCGATCGCGGTGACCTTCTCGACCTGCCGGGGGCCGGTCAGCGTGCCGCTCACCGACACCGGCGTCCCGTCCACGAGCACGCCACGGACGGTGACGAGGTTGCGATAGTCGGGGCTCTCCTCGAACGTCTCCAGCGCGACGTCGACGCCCCGGTCCTTCGCGAGCAGCGGCGCGTTGACGTAGGTGACCGGCTCCTCGATCACGTCGGTGAACACGCCCTTGAGCGCGGCGAGCTGCAGCACCGACACGTCGTGGGCGACGATCTCGCCGCGGACCTCGACGGTGATCGCGGCGGCGAGGCCACCGGCAAGGCCGGTGAACAGCTGGCCGAGCTTCTCCGCGAGCGGCAGCCCCGGGCGGACGTCCTCGGCCACGACCCCGCCCGCCTGCACGTTCACCGCGTCCGGGACGAACTCGCCGCGCAGCGCCAGGCGCACCGACCGGGCCACCGCGACCCCGGCCTTCTCCTGGGCCTCCGCGGTGGACGCCCCCAGGTGCGGGGTGACCACCACGTTGTCCAGCTCGAACAGGGGCGAGGAGGTGGTCGGCTCGGTGACGAACACGTCGATGCCGGCGCCGCCCACCCGGCCGTCCCGGACCGCGTCGGCCAGGGCCTCCTCGTCGACGAGCCCGCCCCGGGCGTCGTTGATGATGATCACTCCTGGCCTGACCCGCTCGAGCTCGTCCCGGCCGATGAGGCCGATCGTCTCCGGCGTCTTCGGCAGGTGGATCGTGATGACGTCACTGATCCGCAGCAGCTCGTCGAGGTCGACCAGGCGCACCCCCAGCTGGGCGGCGCGGCCCACCGAGACGTAGGGGTCGTAGGCGACGATCTTCATGCCGAAGGCGGCCAGCCGCTGCGCGACCAGCAGGCCGATGCGCCCGAGCCCCACCACGCCCGCGGTCTTGTCCGCGAGTTCGACGCCGACGTACTTCGAGCGCTTCCACTCACCGCCGCGCAGCGCGGCGTTGGCCGCCGGGATGCGGCGGGCCACCGCCGCCAG
>NZ_JWIO01000002.1:37512-61682 GCF_001017755.1 Protofrankia coriariae | reverse complement strand
GGCGGGCCACCGCCGCCAGCAGCGCGACGGCGTGCTCGGCGGCGCTGACGATGTTCGACAGCGGGGCGTTGACGACCATCACACCGCGGGTGGTGGCGGTGGCGACGTCGACGTTGTCCAGCCCGATCCCCGCCCGGGCGACGACCTTCAGCGAACGGGCGGCGGCGAGCACCTCCGCGTCCACTCTGGTCGCGCTGCGCACGATCAGGGCGTCGGCCTCGGGGATCGCGCCCAGCAGGGCGGCCCGGTCGGTTCCGTCGAGATGGCGGACCTCGAACTCGCCGGACAGCAGTTCCAGCCCGGCCGGCGACAGCTCCTCGGCAACCAGGACGACGGGCACGGTGAGGCTCCTTGGGAAGACGGCCGGCGGGACGGCGGGTCAGAAGGACAGCGGACGCGACGACGGGCGACGACGAGGACACCCGAGGTACAGGGCCAGGAGGTTGTGAGCGCCGCCCAGCGTACCCACTGTGGGCCGCTGCCGGTGATGTACCGGGGCTGTCCAGCCCGGGAATCCCTGGTGTCCACGACCTGGCCAGGCGGACGCGGCGGTCGACGACAGCCGCGGATCCACCGGGCCAGGCCGCTGGGCGGGTGTCAGTCGACGGGCTCGGCGATCCAGGACATCAGCGGCCGCAGCTGGGCGCCGACCTGCTCGATCGGATGCTTCTTGCCCTCCTCGACGAGCTTGGTGAACTGCGGGCGACCCGCGTCGTCCTCGGCCACCCACTCCCGGGCGAACGAGCCGTCCCGGATCTCGCCGAGGATGCGGCGCAGCTCGTCCTTCACCGCCTGCGTTATCACCCGCGGACCGCGTGTGACGTCACCGTACTCGGCCGTGTCCGAGATCGAGTACCGCATCCGGCTGATACCGCCCTCGTACATCAGGTCGACGATCAGCTTGAGCTCGTGCAGGCACTCGAAGTAGGCGACCTCCGGCTGGTAGCCGGCCTCGACCAGCGTCTCGAAACCGGCCTGTACCAGGGCGCTCGCGCCGCCGCAGAGCACAGCCTGCTCGCCGAAGAGGTCGGTTTCGGTCTCCTCGGTGAAGGTCGTGCGCAGCGCCCCGGCCCGGGTGCCGCCGATCGCCTTGGCGTAGGCGAGCGCGAGCGCGAGAGCGCCGCCCGACGCGTCCGCCTCGACCGCGACCAGCACGGGGACGCCCTTGCCCTCGGTGAAGGTCCGCCGGACCAGGTGCCCCGGGCCCTTCGGCGCGACCATGAACACGTCCACCCCGGCCGGCGGCTCGATCAGCCCGTACCGGATGTTGAAACCGTGGCCGAACGCGAGCGCCTTGCCCGGCGACAGGTTGGGCGCGATGGACTCCGCGTAGATCTTACGGTGGGTGGTGTCCGGCGCAAGCAGGATGATCACGTCCGCCTCGGCCGATGCCTCGGCCGGGGTGAGCACCCGCAGGCCCTGCTCGGCGGCCCGCGCCCGGCTGCGGCTGCCCTCGGGCAGGCCGACCCGGACGTCCACGCCGCTGTCGCGCAGGTTGAGGGCGTGGGCGTGGCCCTGGCTGCCGTACCCGATGACGGCGACCTTACGGTTGGTGATGTTGTCGAGCGACGCGTCCGCGTCGTAGTAGATCTCGGCCATCGTGGGCGAATCTCCTCGATTCTTCGTCAGTGGGCCCGGCGCAACCGGGCCCACGGGATCTTCATGGCCCTCAGGCCGTCCGGTCGAGAGCACGCAGACTACGGTCGGTAATCGATCGCGGGCCTCGGCCGAGGGCGACCATGCCGGACTGGACCAGTTCCCTGATGCCGAACGGTTCGAGCATCCGGATGAGGGCGTCGAGCTTGTCGCGGGTGCCGGTGGCCTCCACGGTGACCGCCTCCGGAGCGACGTCAACCACCTTCGCGCGGAAGAGCTGGACGGTTTCGAGCACCTGCGAACGGACCGACAGGTCCGCCCGCACCTTGATCAGGACCAGCTCCCGCCGCACCGCGGCCAACGGCTCCATTTCGACGATCTTGATGACGTTGACCAGCTTGTTGAGCTGCTTCGTGACCTGCTCGAGCGGTAGCTCGTCGACGGACACGACGATCGTCATGCGGGAGATGTCGTCGTGCTCGGTCGGCCCGACCGCGAGCGACTCGATGTTGAAGCCGCGCCGGGAGAACAGCCCCGCGACCCGGGCGAGCACCCCGGGCTTGTTCTCCACCAGCACCGACAGGGTGTGCGTGCTCACGGCCTGAACCTCTTCCTAAGCCTCTTCATAGTCGAAGTCGGGAGCGATGTCCCGGGCGATCCTGATCTCGTCGTTGCTCGCGCCGGCGGCGACCATCGGCCACACCATCGCATCCCGGTGGACGACGAAGTCCACCACGACCGGCGCGTCGTCGATGGCCATGGCCTTGTCGATCGTGGCGTCGACCTCGTCCAGCGACTCGCAGCGCATACCGACGCAGCCGAGCGCCTCGGCGAGGCGCACGAAGTCCGGCACCCGGCGCGCGCCCCGCGGGGCACTGGACGCGGCACCGACACCGGGGCCGGCGCTGGTGCCGGCGCCGTCCGGCCGGGTGCCCAGGTCGGTGTTGGAGTACCGCTGGTCGTAGAACAGGGTCTGCCACTGCCGGACCATGCCGAGCGACCCGTTGTTGATGATCGCAACCTTGATCGGGATGCCTTCCAGCGCGCAGGTGGCCAGCTCCTGGTTGGTCATCTGGAAGCAGCCGTCACCGTCGATCGCCCACACCGTCGCCTCCGGCCGGCCGACCTTGGCGCCCATCGCCGCCGGCACCGCGTAGCCCATCGTGCCGAGCCCACCCGAGTTCAGCCAGGTGTAGGGGTGCTCGTACGAGATGAACTGCGCGGCCCACATCTGGTGCTGGCCGACCCCGGCGACGTACAGCGCTTCCGGGCCGGCGATCCTGCCAAGCCGTTCGATGACGTACTGCGGGGCGACCGAGCCGTCCGTCGGCAGGTCGTAGCCCAGCGGGTACGTCCGGCGCCAGCCGTCGATCTGCCGCCACCAGCCGGCGAGATCCGCCCGCGGCTCGCCCTGCAGCGCGGCGACGAGATCAGCGATCACCTCACGGCAGTCCCCCACGATGGGCACGTCCGCCACCCGGTTCTTACCGATCTCGGCCGGGTCGATGTCGGCATGGATGACCGCGGCCTTCGGCGCGAACGAGGACAGCCTGCCCGTCACCCGGTCGTCGAAACGGGCGCCGAGAGCGATCAGCAGGTCGGACTTCTGCAGGGCGGTCACCGCAGCGACCGACCCGTGCATCCCCGGCATGCCCAGGTGCTGCGGATGCGAGTCGGGGAACGCGCCGCGGGCCATCAGCGTCGTCACCACCGGGATGCCGGTGAGCTCGGCGAGCGTGCGCAGCTCGGCGGCGGCCCGCGCCTTGAGCACCCCGCCGCCGACGTAGAGGACCGGCCGACGGGCCGCGCTGATCATCCGGGCCGCCTCGCGGATCTGCTTGCCGTGCGGGCGGGTCACCGGCCGGTAGCCGGGCAGGCACAGCGTGGGCGGCCAGACGTCGGCGGGCAGCACCGACGTGGTCGCCTGCAGGATGTCCTTGGGCAGGTCGACGAGCACCGGCCCGGGGCGTCCGGTCGAGGCGAGGTGGAACGCCTCGGCGATCGTGCGCGGGATGTCGTCCGCGGAGGCCACCAGGAAGTTGTGCTTGGTGATCGGCAGGGTGATGCCGCAGATGTCGGCCTCCTGGAACGCGTCCGTCCCGATCGCGCCGCTGGGCACCTGGCCGGTGATCGCCACCAGGGGTACCGAGTCCATGTAGGCGTCCGCGATCGGCGTGACCAGGTTCGTCGCGCCCGGCCCGGACGTCGCGATGCACACGCCCACCCGTCCGGTGGCCTGCGCATAGCCCTCGGCGGCGTGCCCGGCGCCCTGCTCGTGACGGACCAGGATGTGCCGGAGGTGCTCGGCGTCGTACAACGGGTCGTACGCCGGGAGGATCGCGCCACCGGGGATGCCGAAGACCACGTCGGCCCCGGCGGCCTCCAGCGAACGGACCAGCGACTGCGCTCCGGTGATCTGACTGCTCATCTGATCGTCTTCCTTGACGTTCCACGGTGGTGACGGGTGGGTGGGCCGGGCACAAAAAAACCCCTCGTGCCGAAGGCACTGAGGGGCGGCGCACGCAGTCCTGAGATCGACTACGCGCGCTCCACAAGTACAAGAATCGCAGGTGTGAGGATGCCACTGAGCATGGTCCCTACCATGCCCTGACATCCACTCCCCCGTCAAGCTCATCAACACCCTCGTCACCCAACACCGCGCCCACCGCAACGCCCCCGGGCCCGCCGCGAAGCGCCCCGTCCCGACGCAACCCGCCCGCCCACCCGCCGGGTCCAGCCTGGTCCGCAGGTACGCCAGACGGAGCAGCAGACATGAACGGCCCGCGAGCTATGATGATCGAAAATAGGCGGGGAGGGGTGGTCGAAGTGACGCCAGGCGCACAGCCGGCTTCGCGCTGGCCGATCGACGGCATCCCCATCGAGGAGGGCATCCCCGTCGAAGAGGTGTTCCGTAGTCAGGGTGTGCGGCCGGTCGGTTCACTCAGGGAGCTCGCCCACCCCGAGCTGTGGGACTCCGATGAGGACTACGAGAACTTCCTCGCCGACCTGTACGCTTCTCGACACTCGGACATCGGGTGAGCGTCCTCGTCATAGACACCGACGTCGCGTCGGCGATCTTACGAGGCCGAGTACCGGGACCGCTCGAGGCACGGCTTGCCGGACAGACACTGGCGGTCACATTTGTCACCGTCGGCGAGTTGACCAAATGGACGCTGGTCCGGAGCTGGGGATCTCACAGACTCGTTGTTCTCAACCATTTCTTACCGCCCGGGTAGGGGTGCTGCCCTACAACGCACCCGTAGCCAGAGCGTGGGGCGAACTCCAGGCTCGGGGGCAGATCCGCGGTCGGCCACGGCCGACAAACGACACATGGATCGCTGCCTGCTGTATTACAAGCGGACTGCCACTGGCCACCCTCAATATCAAAAACTTTATCGACTTCGCCGAATATGACGGCCTCCAGCTTCTCCGGAGCACATAGAGATCACCATCCTCGCAGAGGCAGCGCAAAGTCGGACGAGCCCGCTCCATCAGCCGTTCACAGGTTCTCGCCGATTCCGCCGACCGCGTCGATCTGTTCGGGTGTCAGCCCTGTGAGCAACGCCAGCCGAGATCGGTTGGTGCCGTCCAGCAGTGCCATCACCTCCCGCATCCGGGCCCGGATCTCCTCACGTCGGATCTCCAGATACACCCTGACCGCCTCGGCCACAAGATTCTTCGTCATGCCGAGGAAGTGGGCCCCGTCCGAGATCAGCCTGTCAGCCTCCGGATCGACTTTCAAAGGTGTCAGTTTTGCGGCCATGACCTCTGCCTCCGACGTCCCGAGTATCCCTAGGGCACCTGAGGCAGCAGTACGGTCAGCCGCGGATTGCGGCGACACTGGGAGGCGGACGGCGCAGGCCGCCAGCACGACGCCCGTCAACAGGCCGACCACGGTCGCCGCTACGATCCCCCGCCCCGCGCTGGACAACGGCAACGCCGCTTCAGGCGGACGCGGAACTCCGACGACGCTGCCCCGGCAAGGCGGAGGCGGTCAGGGTGTGGTGTCGAGGTTCTGGAGGAAGTGGGCGGCTATGGGGGCCGCGGACTGGGCGCCGAAGCCACCGTCCTCGACGATGACCGCGAAGGCGACGTCGCCGCGGTAGCCGACGAACCAGCCGTGGGTCGGCGGCGGGTTGCCGTCCTTGTACTCGGCGGTGCCGGTCTTGCCGTGCACCTCACCGGGGAAGGCGACGCTGGCCGCCGTCCCCTCGGTGACCACCGATCGCATGAAGTCCTGCAACGTCGGGACCACCGCCGCCGGCAGCGGGTTGCTCCGCGGCGCCGAACCGCTCACGAACGGCTGGTGCCAGGTGCCGCTGGCGACCGCCGCGGCCACGCTGGCCATCTGTAGCGGGCTCGCGTTCACCCTGCCCTGGCCGAGAGCGTCCGCGGCCGATTCCACCGCGTCCTTCGGCGTCGGGAAGGAACCGCCGACGCTGGCTATCGGCAGCGGCCGGCTGCTGTCGAAACCGTAGAGCTTCGCGGCCTGCTCCAGCGCCGAGTCGGGCAGCGAGCCCTCCAGCCGGATGAACGCGGTGTTGCAGCTGTGGGCGAACGCCTCCCGCAGCGGGATCACGCCGAACTCCTCGTTCTCGGCGTTGGCGAAGGTACGCCCGCCGACCGCCACGGTCTGAGTGCAGTCCAGCGGGGTGTTCGCGTCCTTCCCCGCGATCAGCGCGGCGGTCGCCGTGACAATCTTGAAGGTGGATCCCGGTGGATAGCGGCCGTTGATCGCCCGACCGTACCCGTTGAGCGGGTGGTTCACCAGGGCGAGAACGCCGCCGGTGCGCACGTCGACGGCCACCAGCGCGCCGGTGGGTTTGGACGCGGTCGCCATCGCGGCCTCGCCGGCACGCTGCACCTTCAGATCCAGCGTGGTCTCCACGTCCTTGCCATCGGTCATCGGATACGACCGCAGGGTGTTGACAGTCTCGTTCCGCTCGTTGCGGACGGCCACGGTACCGCCCTGTGGGGCAAGGACCGCGTCGTGGACGCGCTGCAGCCCCGACAGCGGAGCCACCTGGCCGACCAGGTTGCCGGCAAGCTCCGCGTCGCCGCTCAGCGGCTGGCCGTTGACGTCGACCAACTGGCCGCGTTTGCCCGTGGACGTCGTGCGGTCCAGCCGCAGGCCGGGGGCCAGCGCGGGGTGGATCGCGTCCGGCCGGGCCTGGACCTTCCAGTCCTTCCCCTGCCGCGCGAGGTGCAGCACACCGTCATAGCTGTACGGCTCGGGGAAGCCGGCCAGGGTGAGCGACGCCGAGTAGCCGACCGTGGCGGTCGAACCCGTCCGCTCCAGCGCGCCCGGGACGAAGCGGGCCCCGGTCACGTTCAGTCTGGTACGGGCGTCGACCATGGATGCGACGAGCTGGTCGACGCTGATCGTCCCCGGCGTGGCCACCGCGGTCACGCCGGCCCTGCCCTGCTCCTGCGCGGCCGTGGGCGCGGCGCTGGCAGGCGCGGCGCTGGGTCCGGCGCTGGCGGGCGCGGCGCTGGGCGCGGCCGTGGCGGTGCCCGTACCCGCGGCGCGGTCCGTGGTGGAGGTGGCCGTGTCACCGGACGAGGCGAGGCTCTGCCAGCTGGACAGGTACGCCTCCGCCGCGGCCGTCGCCGCCCTGTCCTGGGCGCGGTTGTCGCTGCGGACCTTCCACAGGTATCCGGCGCCGGACGCGGCGAGCAGCACGATGACGACGGCGAGGGCGATGAGCAGACGGGTGCGGCCACGGCCCCGCCGTGACGTCGACGCGGTGAACCCGCCAGGAGTCAGAGGCACCTTGGCGTGCTCCTCCCCCATTGACGATCTCAGCGGCGGCCCCGCTGATGGCGACCTGGGCCCCGCCGCCATCGACGGCCGGGCTCCGGGCGTGGCACCAGCTTACGAAGGCCCAGCCGGGACCCGCCTGTCGACGCGCCGTGAGCACAACGCGGACCGTAGGTGAAAACCGTTGCTATCACAGCGGTTTTCACCTACGGACGCGCAAGCCCTAGGTGAAAACCGGCGTGATAGTGACGTTTTCCACCTACGGCTTGCGGGTGACGAGCAGGCGGAGAAAGGGCGGCGGTTACTGGCCGAGGCGTTCCAGGAGGAGTTTGCGTACCGTGCCCGGGTCCGCCTGACCCTTCATGGCCTTCATGACCGCGCCGACCAGCGGGCCGACCGCGTTCAGCTTGCCGCCGCGCACCTTGTCGGCGATGGCCGGCTGGGCAGCGATGACCTTGTCGACCGCCTCGGCGAGCGCGCCGTCGTCCGAGACAATCTTGAGGCCGCGACCGGCCACCACCTCGTCCGGCGTTCCCTCACCGGCGAGGACACCGGTGATGACCGTGCGGGCGAGGGCGTCGGTCAGCTCGCCGTCAGCGATCATCTCCGTGATGCGGGCGACGTCGAACGGCCCGATCGCGAGGCCGATCGGGGGCACACCGGCGTCGGCGGCCCGGCGCGCGAGCTCGTTCAGCCACCACTTGCGGGCCGCCTCGGCCGTCGCCCCCGCCGCGACGGTCTCCTCGACCAGGTCGAGGACGCCGGCGTTGCGCATGTTCACGATGTCGGCGGGTGTGAAGCCGTGGTCGGCGGCGAGGCGCGCCCGGCGCTGCGCCGGCAGCTCCGGGATGGTCGCCCGGACGGCGTCGACGTACTCGTGGGTCAGCGCCAGCGGGGTGAGGTCCGGTTCGGGGAAGTACCGGTAGTCGGTCGCCTCCTCCTTGGAGCGGCCGGCCGACGTCGTCCCGGAGGCCTCGTCGAAGTGCCGGGTCTCCTGGACGACCTTCAGGCCCGCGTCCAGCCGGGTGGCCTGTCGGACGATCTCGTGCCGGACCGCCCGCTCCACCGAGCGCAGCGAGTTGAGGTTCTTGGTCTCCGACCGGGTGCCGTAGGGCGCGGCGGGCTCGCCGGGGGCGGTGCGCGGACGCAGCGACACGTTGGCGTCGCAGCGCAGCGAGCCCTGCTCCATCCGGACGTCGGAGACGGTCAGCGCCCGGCAGAGCTCACGCAGCTCGTCGACGTAGGCGCGGGCGACCTCGGGCGAGCGGATGTCCGGCTCGGTGACGATCTCGACCAGCGGGATGCCGGCCCGGTTGTAGTCGACCAGCGAGTGGGTGGCCCCGTGGATGCGCCCGGTGGCCCCGCCGACGTGCAGGGACTTGCCGGTGTCCTCCTCCATGTGGACGCGGGTGATGCCGACCCGGTGGATCTTCCCGTCGGCCTCCACGTCGAGCCAGCCGTTCTCGCACAGCGGCTCGTCGTACTGGCTGATCTGGAAGTTCTTCGGCATGTCCGGGTAGAAGTAGTTCTTGCGCGCGAAACGGCACCACGGTGAGATCGAGCAGTTGAGCGCCAGACCGATCATCACGGCGAACCGGACCGCGGCCTCGTTGACCACCGGCAGCGAGCCCGGCAGGCCCAGGCAGGTCGGGCACACCTGGGTGTTGGGCTCCGCTCCGAACGCGGTGGAGCAGCCGCAGAACATCTTCGAGGTGGTGCCGAGCTCGACGTGCGTCTCCAGCCCGATCACCGGCTCGTAGCGGGCGACGGCGTCGTCGAAGGTGGGGATGGTGGCCGTCGTGGTGGCCGTGGGTGTCAACGCACGTGCTCCTGTTCAACCGCGTCCGTCTGTACCGAAGTGGGGCCGTGATCCGCGCCGGCCGGCCGCGCCTGATCGGCGGGCTGGGCCTCGCCGGCGGGCCGCGTGCCGGTGGCGGGGTCCGGCTGGCGGGGCCGGGTGTCACGCAGGTGGATCCGGGTGGCGAACACGGCCGCGCCGACGCCGAGGACGCCCCACAGGATCAGGATGGGCGCCGACGCGACGACACCGAGTACAAGCGCGGCGACAGTCAGAACCCAGGCTGCCACCAGCAGCACCCGGTCCTCACGTCTGCTACGTAGCGCAACCATCATAGGCCTCCCTCTCGCCATCGTAGTCGGCCGACACACGCGCGATCATGATCCTCTCCGGGCGAGCCCGGGATCCTGTCACGACACGCCCGGTGCGGGCATACCCGACGCGAGCCCGCCCGTCACGGCGCGGCCGGCCCTGGCATGCCCGCGCCGCGGCCTCCGTCACCGGACGTCCGTGCCGGCGGGTCGGTCACAGGGGCGGGGCGTCGTCAAGAAAGGGACGGCCACGCCTGGCCTCCAGCGCCGCCTCCAGCGCGCCGCCGACCCGGTACAGCCGGTCGTCTGCGAACGCCGGCGCCATGATCTGGAATCCGACGGGGAGCCCGTCGGCGAGACCGACCGGCAGGCTCATCGCCGGCCCGCCGGCCAGGTTCGACGGGATCGTGCACAGGTCGGACAGGTACATCGACACCGGGTCGTCGACCTTCTCCCCCAGCCGGAACGCGACGGTGGGCGTGGTGGGCGAGACCAGCACGTCGACCCGCTCGTAGGCGGCGGCGAAGTCCTGGCTGATCAGCGTCCGGACCTTCTGGGCCTGGCCGTAGTAGGCGTCGTAGTAGCCCGACGACAGCGCGTACGTCCCCAGGATGATCCGCCGCTTGACCTCGGGGCCGAAGCCGATGCCGCGGGTGCGGCTCATGACCTCCTCGGCGCTCGCCTCGCCGTCGTCGCCGACCCGCAGGCCGAACCGCATCGCGTCGAAACGGGCCAGGTTGGACGAGCACTCGCTCGGCGCGATCAGGTAGTAGGCGGGCAGCGCGTAGGTGAAGTGCGGGCAGCTGACCTCGACGACCTCGGCGCCGAGACCGACGAGCACCTCAAGGGTGTCGGAGAAACGCGCGCGCACCCCGATGTCGTAGCCGTCCCCGGACAGCTCGCGGACCACCCCGATGCGCACCCCGCGCAGGTCNCCCCGCGCAGGTCACGGCTGGCGGCGGCGGCCACCACGGGCGGCGGCGCGAGCTCCACGCTGGTGGTGTCCAGCGGGTCGTGGCCGGCGATGGCGGCGTGCAGCAGGGCGGCGTCGGTCACCGTGCGGGCCAGCGGGCCGGCCTGGTCCAGGGAGCTGGAGAAGGCGACCAGGCCGTAGCGGCTCACCCCGCCGTAGGTCGGCTTGACCCCGACCAGCCCGCACACCGCCGCCGGCNCTGGCGGATCGAGCCGCCGGTGTCGGTACCGAGCGCGATCGGCGTCTCGAACGCGGCCACCGCCGCCGCGCTGCCCCCGCTGCTGCCGCCGGGGATGCGGTCGGTGTCCCACGGGTTGCGGGTCGGGCCGTAGGCGGAGTTCTCCGTGGACGACCCCATCGCGAACTCGTCCATGTTGGCCTTGCCAATGATGATCACGCCGGCCGCGCGCAGCTTCGCCACGGCGGTCGCGTCGTACGGCGGGTACCAGCCCTCCAGGATTCGGCTGCCGCAGGTCGTGGGCATCCCGCGGGCGGTGAAGACGTCCTTGAGCGCGAGCGGGACGCCCGCGAGCGGCCCGAGCGTCTCCCCCAGCGCCCGGCGCTGGTCGACGTCCCGGGCCGCGGCGAGGGCGCCGTCGGCGTCGACGTGCAGGAACGCGTTGATCCGGTCGTCGACCTTCGCGATCCGGTCGAGCGCGGCCTGGGTCACCTCCAGCGCGCTGAGCTCACCAGCGGCGATCGCGGCGGCGGTTCGGGCGGCGGAGAAGTGGATGACGTCGGTCACGGACAGGAACCCTCACTCGTCCATATCGAGGATGCGCGGCACCCGGAAGCGGCCGTCCTGCGTGGCGGGCGCGCCGGCGAGAGCGTCGGTGCGCGGCAGGGACGGACCGGTGATGTCGGCCCGGAACACGTTCGTCAGCGGGACGGCGTGCGTCGTCGGCGGGATGTCGCCGGCGGCCACCTCCGCGACCCGGGCGACCGCGCCGATGATCACATCGAGCTGGGGGGCGAGCGTGTCGAGTTCCTCCTCCGACAGCGCCAGCCGCGACAGGCGGGCGAGGTGCGCGACCTCGTCCCTGGTAATCGCCATACCGGTTACGACCCTCTGACTTCCCGATGACCTTCCGATCACCTCATGGCTTGCTGACCCGCGGTGGCCTGCTGACCCGCGTACGCGCCGACAGCGGACGGCGACGGACGGGAGCCGACCCCAGGCCGGCCCGCGTACGACCTGGCCCGCGTACGACGCTGTGGTCATCGTACGGTCCGACCCGTCCGATCGGCCTGTGGCGTGCCGGCCAGCGACGACTTCGTGTGCTCGGGCGATACGGTGCGAGGGTGGTCAGCGTCGTTCCCCGGCTGCGTTTCGCGCCGTCCCCGACCGGCATGTTCCATGTCGGCAACGCCCGGTCCCTGCTGCTGAACTGGGTGGTCGCCCGCCAGTCCGGCGGTTCGCTCGTGCTGCGGATCGAGGACACCGACGCCGCCCGCAGCCGCCCCGAGTGGACGCAGGGGATCATCGACGCGATGGCCTGGCTCGGCGTCGGGCCGGACGAGTACGAAGGTCCCTACTTCCAGTCGGCGAACGCCACCGCGCACCGGGAGGCGATCGCCCGGCTGCTCGCCGCCGGGCGCGCCTACTACTGCGACTGCTCGCGCGAGGACCTCCTCGCCCGGACCGGGGACAGCCACCGCGGCTACGACGGCTTCTGTCGCGACCGGGGGCTCGCCGCCGCCGNNNCCGGGGGCTCGCCGCCGCCGAGGGCCGCGCCGTGCGCTTCCGGACGCCGGACGAGGGCGCGACGATCGTCGACGACCTGGTGCGCGGCAAGCCCGCGTTCGACAACGCCCTGCTGGAGGACTTCGTCATCGCCCGCGGGGACGGTTCGGCGACCTTCCTGCTGGCCAACGTCGTCGACGACGTGACCATGGGCATCACCCACGTCATCCGGGCCGAGGAGCACCTGTCCAACGCGCCCAAACAGCAACTGCTGTGGGAGGCCCTGGGCACCCCGCCGCCGCTGTGGGCGCACACACCGATCCTGGTCAACGCCAAGCGGCAGAAGCTGTCCAAGCGGCGGGACAGGGTGGCGCTGGAGGACTTCCGCGCCGAGGGCTACCTGGCCGCGGCCATGCGCAACTACCTGATGCTGCTCGGCTGGGCGCCCTCGGGCGACCGGGAGATCGTCCCCTGGGAGGTCATCGAGAACGAGTTCCGGCTGGAGGAGGTCAACTCCGCCCCGGCGTTCTTCGACGTGACGAAGCTGCGCGCGTTCAACGGCGAGTACATCCGGGCGCTGACCGTCGAGGAGTTCGTCGCAGCCTGCCAGCCGTGGCTGACCGGGCCGTCCACCCCGTGGGACGCCGACGCCTACGACCCGGAGGTGTTCGCGGCGGTCGCGCCGCTCGCGCAGACCCGGTTGGTGCTGCTGTCCGAGATCGTGCCGCTGGTGGACTTCCTCTTCCTCGACACCCCGGTCGTCGACGAGGCGGCGTGGGCGAAGGCCACGAAGGACCGGGACACCGCGGCCGCCCTGCTCACGGCCACCGTCGACGCCTACACCCGGCTGGCCGCCGAGGGCGGCGACGACGGGACGGACGGGACGGACGGGGCGAGCGGCCAGGGCGAGCACGGCGGCCAGGGGTGGGACGCGGCGGCCCTCAAGGCGCGGCTGGAGGAGGTCGGTCTCGCCCACGGGCTGAAGCTGGGCAAGGCGCAGGCGCCGGTGCGGGTGGCGGTGACCGGCCGCTCGGTGGGGCTGCCGCTGTTCGAGACGCTCGCGGCCCTCGGCCCCCAGCGGACGCTCGCCCGCCTGCGCGCGGCCCTGGCCCGGCTCACCTGATGGGAGCCAGGCGTCCGGTACGGGGCACGGCTCCCGTTCTTCCCACTCCGAGGTGACGCAACGTGAATATCTGCGTGACTCACTGCCGGCCACAGCGACCCGGATACACTAGATGACCAGCACTGATACCTGCACGTGACGTTGTTGCCACCAAGCTGGCATGCACAGAATGCATCCTTGACCACATGTCGTACCTGCTACGCCTCGTCCTGCCGGACCGTCCCGGCGCCCTGGGCGCCGTCGCGACCGCCCTCGGCCAGGCCGGCATCGACATCGTCAGCCTGAGCGTGGTCGAGCGCGGCGCGCGCGGTGCCGTGGACGATCTCGTCGTCGAACTGCCCCCGAACGGGCTGGCCGACACCGTGCTGACCGCGGCCTGCTCCGTGCCCGGGGTGAGCGTGGAGTCCCTGCGCCCGTACCCGGCCGGCGGGGTCGGGATCAGAGACGACCTGGACCTCGTCGAAGCGCTGACCGCCCGGCCCGACGACGCGCTCGCCGTCCTTACCGGGTTCGTCGGCGCGGTGTTCCACGCCGACTGGGCGGTGCTGCTCGAACGGGTCGCGCCCGGCGACATCCGGGTCGTCGAATCCTCCGTCGGCGCCCCCGACCTCGGCGGTGACGAGCTGACCAGCCCGAAGAAGGTGCGCCCCGAACTGCTGTCGCTACCTCTGGACCGGGCGCGCGGCCTCGGCGCGGACAGCGGCTGGTTCCCGCCGCGCTGGAGCGCGCTCGGCATGGAGCTCGCGGTGGCGCCGGTGGGTACTCCCCCGGGAGGCAGCTCCGAGCTGGCGGTGCTCGTCGGACGGCCCGGCGGCCCGCGCTTCCGCGCCTCCGAGGTCCAGCGCCTGGCCCATCTCGCCGGCATAGCCGCCACGATCGTGCGCAACCGCCACGCCTCGCCAGCCCCCACCTGACACCCGAACAACCATCCCGCCCCGGCCACCGGCGGGGCGTGGCTCGGGCTACCCGTCGGCTGGTTGCGGTGGGCCGTCGTCCGGTTCCGGCGGGAGCGCGAGCGGGGCCGCGGCCTGCGGGCCCTGCTCCAACAGGACGGCGAAGCCGGCCTCGTCGAGGATCGGCAGCTTCCAGGCGCGGGCCTTGTCGTACTTGCTCGCCCCCGGGTCGGCGCCGACCACCACGAAGGCCGTCTTCTTGCTCACCGAGGCGGTGACCTTGCCGCCGCGGGCCTGGACGGCCTCGGTGGCGGAGTCCCGGCTCCAGCCCACCAGCGTCCCGGTGATCACGACGGTGACGCCGGTGAGCGGGCCGGGCCCGTCGTCCGCGCCGGCGTCGGCGAACCGCGCCCCACCGGAACGGATCCGTTCCAGGATGTCCTGGTGGCGCGGGTCGGCGAACCAGTCCACCACGGTCGCGGCGATGGTCGGGCCCACGCCGTCGACGGCGGCCAGCGTCTCGGTGGACGCGGCGGCGATGGCGTCCACCGAGCGCATCTCGCGGGCCAGCGCCCGGGCCGCGCTCGGGCCCACGTGCCGGATGGACAGCCCGACCAGCAGCCGCCACAGTGGCTGCCGCCGGGCCGCCTCCACCCCGCGCAGAATCTGGTCGATCTTCTTCTTGGCGAAGCCGCGCAACTCGGCGAACGACTCGGCGGTGAGGTGGAAGACGTCGCCGACGTCGCGTACCCGGCCGGCCTCCAGCAGGGCGGTCGCCGTCTCGTAGCCGAAGCCGTCGATGTCCAGGGCGCCACGGGAGGCGAAGTGGAACAGCGACTCGCGCAGTTGCGCCGGGCACGAGACGGTGTTCGGGCAGCGGACGTCGACCTCGCCCTCGGGACGCACCAGCTCGGTGCCGCACTCCGGGCAGTGGGTGGGCATCACGAAGGCGCGTTCGGAACCGTCCCGCAGGTCCACGACCGGGCCGACGATCTCCGGGATCACGTCCCCGGCCTTGCGCAGGACGACGGTGTCGCCGATCAGCACGCCCTTGCGTTCCACCTGGTCGGCGTTGTGCAGGGTGGCGAGGCCGACGGTGGAGCCGGCGACCTTGACCGGCTCCAGGCGGCCGAACGGGGTGACTCGCCCCGTGCGGCCCACGTTGACCTCGATGCCGAGCAGCCTGGTGGTGACCTCCTCGGGCGGGTACTTGTAGGCCACCGCCCAGCGCGGGGACTTCGACGTGGCGCCGAGGCGGCGTTGCAGACCGAAGGCGTCGACCTTCACCACCACACCGTCGATCTCGTGCTCGACGTCGTGGCGGTGCTCGCCCCACCGGCGGACGAACGCCTCGACCTCGGCGACGCTCGCCAGCACCTCGTGGTGCGTGGAGACGGGCAGGCCGAGTTCGGCCATCCGCTGGTACGCCTCGGACTGGGAGGTGACGTCGAAGCCGCGGTGAGCGCCGAGCCCATGCATGATCATGGACAGTGGGCGGCCGGCGGTGACCCGCGGGTCCTTCTGCCGCAGGGAGCCGGCGGCGGCGTTGCGCGGGTTGGCGAACGGTTTGTCGCCGGCGGCGACCAGCGTGGCGTTGAGCTCGGTAAAGGCCGCCGTCGGGAAGAAGACCTCGCCGCGGACCTCCAGCAGCCCGGGCACGCTCCCACCGCGCAGCCGGCCCGGCACCGCCGCGAGGGTCCGGATGTTCGGGGTGACGTCTTCCCCCGTCCGCCCGTCACCGCGGGTGGCCGCGCGCACCAGGTAGCCGTCCTCGTAGACCAGGTCGACCGCGAGACCGTCGATCTTCAGCTCGCACAGCCAGGCGTCCACCTCGGCCTCCCGGGTGACGCGGGCGGCCCACGCCTCGAACTCCACCTCCGTGAAGACGTTGTCCAGCGAGAGCAGCCGCTCCAGATGCTCCACCGGGGTGAACAGGGTCGAGATGGCGCCGGCGACCTTCTGGGTAGGTGAGTCCGGCGTGCGCAGCCCCGGGTAACGGGTCTCGATCTCCGTCAGCTCGGCCATGAGCCGGTCGTACTCGGCGTCGGAGACGGTCGGGGAGTCCAGAACGTAGTACCGGAAGGCGTGTTCGCCCAGCTCCCGGGCCAGTTCCGCCGCCCGCGCCCGCGTCCGCGCCGGGATCTCGTCGACCGCGACGCCCGGCGCCGACAGCTCGGCGTCGCCACCGGCGGGGAGCTCACCGTCGGGTCGGGGCTCGGGCCCGCTCCCCGGCGTCACGCTCCGGGAAGCGTCCGGGGAGCCGCCCGCGTCCGGGGGAGCATCCACCGTTGCCTCGGCCGCCGGCGCGCCGGCCACGCCCGGGGGGGCGTCCGGACTCGAGATGTCGAGCGGGCTCATACCGAGCCGTCCGCCAGTGCCCGGCCCGCCTTGCGGCAACGCCGCAGCGCCGCCCTGGCATAGGCGGGTGTCGCACCCGCGAGACCACAGGTGGGAGTCACCACGACCACCTCCCGAAGCTGCTCCGGGGCGAACCCCAGCCGCCGCCACATCGACCGGACGGGCTCGAAGGTACGACGGGCGTCCGACAGTTCCGACAGTTCCGCGCCCCGCGCCGGCACCACCCCGACCATCAGCGCGACCCCGGCCTCGACCGCCTCGCCGACGGCGTCGTCGTCGGCGGGCGTCAGCAGGGTCGCATCCACGCTGGCGAAGGCCGCCTTCGCCAGCCGCAGCACTCCCAGCGGCGGCGCGGACGCGCAGCAGTGCACCCCGGTGGGCACCCCGGTGGCGGCCAGCAGCGTCCGCAGCCGGTCGACGACAACACCCTCCTCCACCGCGGGGAGCACCCCGAAACCGCTGGGTGTGCGGACCTCACCGGCGAGCACCGCCGGCAGGCAGGGCTCGTCGACCTGCACGATCAGGCGGGCGCCGGGCACGGCCAGGGCGATGCCGGCGAGGTGGGCGGCGAGTCCCTCGGCCAGGGCCTCGGCGATGTCCCGGCTGGCGCCGGCGTCCTTGAGGGCCTTGTGCCCGCGGGGCAGCTCGACGGTGGCGGCGAGCGTCCACGGGCCGGCGACGGCGACCTTCAGCGGCCCGGTGTAGCCGGCGGCGACCTCACCCAGCGCGTCGAGATCGCGGGCGAGCAGGTCCCGGGTGCGGCGCAGGTCCATTCCGGGACGCGGTACCAGCCGCCACCCGGACGGTTGCAGGTCGACCGGCATGTCCGCAAGCAGACCCGCCGAACGGCCGATCATGTCGGCGCCGGGGCCGCGGGCCGGCAGCTCGGGCAGGTGCGGCAGGTCGGGCAGCTCGTCGAAGACCAGCCGGCACGCCTCGACCGGGTCGCTCCCCGGCAGCGACCCGATGCCGGTCGCCGCCCCCGGCTCCCACAGGCGGCCGGCGGCGGGCGCTGTCGCGGGCACAGCGGTGGGTGCGCCGGGGGGCACTGCTGTGGATGCGTCGGCGGGTGCGATGTCAGGCATGGTGGTGAATGGTGTCACGGGCTCATCACCGTCATCGGAATCGCCGTCCGCGGGAAACAGGTGTCGAAACAGGTGCCAAGGAGCGGGCAGAGGAGCGGGGAAAGGCCGGCCGGACCCCGCGGTACCCGCGCCCCGCGGTACCCGGGCCTCCTGTCAGCGCCCGAGCCGGATGACATGGCCGCCGCCGAGGACACGGTCACCGTCGTAGAGGACGACGGCCTGGCCGGGGGCGGTACCGCGCAGCGGCTCGTCCAGGGTCACGCGCAGCTCGTCGCCGACGCCCTCGGCGATGGCCGGCACCGCCCGTCCGTGCGCCCGGACCTGCGCCGCGCAGACCACCGGCCCCTCGTACGGCCAGACCGCCCGGTCGGCCACCAGGTGGGAGACGTCGAGTGCCTCGGCCGGGCCGACCGTCACCGTCCGGGTCACCGGAGAGATGTCGAGGACGTAGCGTGGCCTGCCGTCGGGCGCGGGCCGGCCCAGGCGCAGGCCGCGGCGCTGGCCGATCGTGAACGCGAAGGCCCCGTCGTGCTCCGCCAGCGTCTCGCCGGTGGCCGCGTCCACCACCGGCCCGGGCTGGGTGCCGAGCCGGTCCCGCAGCCAGCGGCCGGTGTCGCCGTCGGCGATGAAGCAGATGTCGTGGCTGTCGGGCTTGTCCGCGACCGCGAGGCCGCGGCGGGCGGCCTCGGCACGGACCTCGGTCTTCGTCGTGTCCCCCAGCGGGAAGATCGCGTGGGCGAGCTGGTCGGGGCGCAGCGTCCCCAGCACGTAGGACTGGTCCTTGCCAGGGTCGACCGAACGGCGCAGCACCGCCCCGGAAAGCTGCGCGTGATGGCCGGTGACCACCGCGTCGAAACCCAGGGCCAGCGCCCGCTCCAGCACCGCCGCGAACTTGATCCGCTCGTTGCAGCGCACGCACGGGTTGGGCGTCCGGCCGGCCTCGTAGGCGGCGACGAACTCGTCGATGACGTCATGCTCGAAGCGGTCGGCGAGATCCCACACGTAGAAGGGGATTCCGAGGACGTCGGCGGCGCGGCGGGCGTCCCGGGCGTCCTCGACGGTGCAGCAGCCGCGGGCGCCTGTGCGGTGCGAATCGGGCGACTTCGACAGGGCCAGGTGCACGCCCGTCACGTCGTGGCCGGCGTCCACCGCGCGGGCCGCCGCCACCGCCGAGTCGACGCCCCCGGACATCGCCGCAAGCACACGCATCCCGCTCACCCCCCGGACAGCCCGGCGAGCGCCCCCGCCCGGCGCGCCCGGTCGACCACCGGCGCGATCACGCGAATCAGGGCGTCGACGTCACTCGCGGTGGACGTCCGCCCCAGCGAGAAGCGCAGCGAGCCGCGGGCGCGGGCCTCGTCGACGCCCATGGCCAGCAACACGTGGGACGGCTGGGCCACTCCCGCGGAGCAGGCCGACCCCGTCGAGCACTCGATCCCGTGGGCGTCGAGCAGCAGCAGCAGCGAGTCGCCCTCGCAGCCGGGGAAGGTCAGATGGGCGATACCGGGCAGGGAGCCGGGGCCGGCGGGCGCACCGTTGGCCACCGCGCCCGGCACCGCGGCGAGCACCCGGGCGACCAGGCCGTCCCGCAGGGCGGCCAGCCGCACCGACTCGACCGGCTGCTCGGCGACCGCCGCCGACGCCGCCGCCGCGAAGGCGGCCACCCCCGGGGTGTCCAGGGTGCCGGAGCGGACATCGCGCTCCTGCCCGCCGCCGTGCGTCAGCGGCGCCAGTGTCAGGCCGCGGCGTACCAGCAGCGCGCCCATGCCGATCGGGCCGCCGAGCTTGTGCGCGCTGACCGTCAGCGCGTCCGCGCCGCTGTCCTCGAACGACACCGGGATCGACCCGACGGCCTGGACGGCGTCGGTGTGGAACGCGATCCCGTAACGGTGCGCGACCGCGGCGAGTTCCGCGATCGGCGAGACAGTCCCGACCTCGTTGTTCGCCCACATCACGCTGACCAGGGCGACGCTGTCGGGATCCCGCGCGATCGCCGCGGCGAGGGCGTCGGGGCGCACCATTCCGGTGGCGTCCACCGGGAGCAGTTCGACCTGGGCGTCCTGCGCCTCGGCGAGCCAGATCACGGCGTCGAGGATGGCCCGGTGCTCGACCGCGCTGACGAGTACCCGGTGCCGGCGCGGCTCGGCGGCCCGGCGGGCCCAGTACAGCCCCTTGATGGCCAGGTTGTCGCTCTCGGTGCCGCCGGCGGTGAAGACCACCTCGGACGGGCGGGCGCGCAGTGCGGCGGCCAGCGCCTCACGCGATTCTTCAACCACCCTACGTGCACGACGGCCGCTGGCGTGCAGCGACGACGCGTTCCCGCCGTCCGCGAGCGCCGCGTTGTAGGCGGCCACAGCCTCCGGACGCATCGGCGTGGTCGCCGCATGGTCGAGGTAGGTCACATCACCGAGGATATCCGCGCACCGCCGCGAATCCGGCCGGTGCCCGGGAGTCCGCAACCCGACGCGACGACATCCCCAGCACACCCCGTCGCACCCCGGCCACCTTGCGGCGACGGAATGTCCTCATCCCGGCCGGAACCTCACCAAGGATCACGCGTCGACCAGCACGACACCCGCACGGGCGATCTCGAAGTGGAACTCGAGCCCGGTGGCCCGGCTCAGCTTCGCAAGCGTGTCGAAGGAAGGCTGGTGGTCGGCGTTCTCCAGCCTGGTGATCTGGGGCTGCGCCAGGCCGACGATGGCCGCCAGATCACGCTGGCTCAGACCGTGCTCGGTCCGGTACCGGAGCATCCTGTTGGCGACATCACGGGCGAAGGCCATCCGGTCCCACTCGTCACGGAACTCGGCATCCTCGCGCTGCTCCTCGATGACCTGGTCGAGGAGCTTGAGATCAGAGATCTTCATACGCCGGTCTCCATATCGTCAAGTCGCTGCTCGGCCGACCTGATGGCTCTTGCGAAACCCTTCGGGTCGGTGTCAGTCTCTGGGCCGAAGGCGCCGACGACCAGGGCGGATCCGAGCTGCCGGTAGAAAGCACGCCACGGGCTACGGCCCTGTCGTGGCCGTAGTTCCCGCAGGCGCCAGGCGGTCCTGATGTCGCTGGTGTGTGGATGGCCGAGCGTGGGCCCGATGGCACGCAGCTTGTCGAGGCGGTGACGACAGCGGCACGCTCCCTCGCGGGGATCTTGCTCAGCTCGACGTCAGCGTCGGGATGGACCAGAACCTGCCATACCACCGCTCGTTGATAACACATGTGTTATCAACAGCCCGTAATCAAGTGGCACCTGAGGCCTGGATGCGCCGTCCGGCTTGGGCCGCCGTCGGCGGCTTGTCGGAACCAGTCGCGGGTAGCTGGGCACACCGAGCTGCCAGCGCGCTGTCGCGCGTCGGTTTCTGGCTGCCGGTGGGGCTGGTCGTGCTATCGCCGCGGCGCCGAACATGCCTTGCGGACAGGGGTTGCCCGGGCGGGTCCGACTGGATTTGGCCTTGCCCGCGGACCGGCCACAGCTCGAAGACGCCCAGCGTCTCGAGGTCAGCGGCGGCGGTCCCGTAGCGGACTCCCATCTGGGCGCAGACGTTCTCCGGCTGCATGTCGGGTGGGCAGAACGCGAACATCAGGCCGTGCAACTGGTGCCGGCGGTAGGCGAGCCAAGCCTCGTCGAAGGCCGGGGCGCGCTCGCCCACGGCGGACCGAAGCGCGTTGATGGCAGCTCCACCTCGTGCTTCCTGCGGTCTTCCACCGTCAGCGCACCGGTGAGGAAGTAGTTGACGTCCTCCGACCAGGGGGCCGGGCAGACCGTCTGCCAGTCGAGGAAACGCCGGCCTTCGCCGGGGACGACGTAGGTGTTGCCAAGAGGAACCATTCGGCGACCTGACGGAAGAGCGCCGACCCCACGGTCAGCCGTTCCGTGCCGCCGACGCCCCGGCGATCCCATGTCGTGCCGTGCCAGGCGGCCATCAACTCAAGGGTGGCCTGGCGGAGGCCGGTGGGCTGACGGGCTGGCAGGTCAGAAGTCGCCGGCGCGGCTGCGGAACTCCCGGAGGATCTCGACGAGCGGGCCGACCTGCTCGGGCGGGAAGCCCGGGTCGGCGAAGAGGCGCCGGTTGAGCTCGACGGTGGCGGCGGTCGCCACCTCCCGGCCGGCCGCGGTGATCTCGGCCAGGGTCGTGCGCCGGTCCGTGGGGTGCGGGATGCGGCGGACCAGGCCCTGCGAGGACAGCCGGTCGACCGCGCTGGTCACGCTCGTCGGATGCACCTGCAGGCGATTGCCGACCTTGCTCATCGGCAGGGAGCCGGCCCGGCTGAACAGCAGCAGCACGAGCAGCTCGTAGCGGGCGAAGGTCAGCTCGAAGGGGCGCAGCACCTCGTCCGCCCGGGCCAGGATGATCTGCTGGGCGCGCATCACGGACGTGACAGCCGCCATCCCGTCAGCAGCCTCGGCCCATCCGTGCGCCGTCCACTGCTTGCGCGCCTCCTCGATGGGGTCGAACGGCAGAGGTTTGGGAAAGGACACGGTCGGACGGCTCCTCCACGACGTGGCCGGTCGGCCGGAACAGCACGGGCCTCGTTTCCCGTGCCGCCGCGGACCCATCGGGCCGCCGTGGACTCCTGGGAAACGTGGGCCTCCCGGACCTGCCGGAGACCCGCCGAATCCGGGGTTCCCACCGGATCCGGCGGGAACCCCGGACGCGAGCGAATCACGACCGCGCTGCCCTGGCCAGCCAGGGCGCTGGGAAACTAGGTTTGCTCAGACATTACGACGATACCGGCCACCGACTTCGAAGAAGGCGTCACTGATCTGACCGAGCGAGCAGTGCCGGACCGCGTCGATGAGAACGTCGAAGACGTTCTCGCCGGCCGCCGCGGCCTCACGCAGCCGGCGCAGCGCCTCGGGGGCCTCCTCGGCGTGCCGGGCCTGGAAGTCGGCGAGGCGCTCGAGCTGTGAGACCTTCTCCTCCTCCGTGGCCCGGGCGAGCTCGATGGGACCCTGCGAGCTGTCCTCCGCGTCGGGGTCGAGGAAGGTGTTCACCCCGACGATCGGCAGGCTGCCGTCGTGCTTGCGCTGCTCGTAGAGCATGGACTCGTCCTGGATACGGCCGCGCTGGTAGCCGGTTTCCATCGCGCCGAGCACACCGCCGCGCTCGGAGATCCGCTCGAACTCGGCGAGTACGGCCTCCTCCACGAGGTCGGTGAGCTCCTCGACGATGTAGGAGCCCTGGAGCGGGTTCTCGTTGCCGGACAGCCCCCACTCCTTGTCGATGATCATCTGGATGGCCAGCGCGCGGCGGACGGAGTGCTCGGTCGGAGTGGTCACCGCCTCGTCGTAGGCGTTGGTGTGCAGGCTGTTGCAGTTGTCGTAGATGGCGCACAGGGCCTGCAGCGTGGTGCGGATGTCGTTGAAGTCCATCTCCTGGGCGTGCAGGGAACGGCCGGAGGTCTGGACGTGGTACTTGAGCTTCTGCGACCGCTCGGCGGCACCGTAGCGCTCGCGCAGGGCCACCGCCCAGATCCGCCGGGCCACCCGGCCGATGACGGTGTACTCCGCGTCCAGGCCGTTGGAGAAGAAGAACGACAGGTTCGGCGCGAAGTCGTCGATGCGCATGCCGCGGGCGAGGTAGGCCTCGACGTAGGTGAAGCCGTTGGCGAGGGTGAACGCGACCTGGCTGATCGGATTCGCCCCGGCCTCCGCGATGTGGTAGCCGGAGATCGACACGGAGTAGAAGTTGCGGACGCCGTGGTCGATGAACCATTCCTGCACGTCGGCCATGCAGCGCAGGGCGAACTCGGTGGAGAAGATGCAGGTGTTCTGCCCCTGGTCCTCCTTGAGGATGTCGGCCTGCACGGTGCCGCGCACGGTCGTCAGCGCCCTGGCCCGCACCTCGGCGGCCTCGGCCGGGGTGGGCTGGCGACCCTCGGTGGCGGCGAACTGTTCCAGCTGCTGGTCGATGGCGACGTTGAGGAACATCGCGAGGATCGCCGGAGCCGGCCCGTTGATCGTCATGGAGACGCTCGTCGTCGGCGAGCACAGGTCGAAGCCGGCGTAGAGCTCCTTCATGTCGTCCAGGGTCGCGATCGAGACCCCGGACGTGCCGATCTTGCCGTAGATGTCGGGACGGGGCGCCGGGTCCCGTCCGTAGAGCGTGACCGAGTCGAACGCCGTGGACAGCCGGGTGGCCTCCGAGCCCCGGGAGAGGTAGTGGAAGCGCCGGTTGGTGCGGAACGGGTCACCCTCGCCGGCGAACATCCGCGCCGGCGCCTCGCCGATCCGCTTGAACGGGAACACCCCGGCGGTGAACGGGAACCGGCCGGGCAGGTTCTCCGCGCGCAGGAAGCGCACGAGATCACCGTCGTCGCCGATGCGGGGCAGCGCCACCCGGGGTATCGAGCTGCCCGACAGCGTCGTGCGGCGCAGCGGCGTGTGGATCTCCTTGCCGCGCACCTTGTAGACCAGTTCCTCGCCGGAGTACTCCGTCACCGTCGTCGGCCAGGCGTCCAACTGCTCGCGCACGCCGGGATCCAGCGCCTTCTCGGCGCCTTCGAGCAGGGCGTCGAGCCCCGCGTGCCGGTCACCGGCGGCGGCGAGCTCCTGGTGCGCCGTGCGCAGGTGCTGGCGCCGGCGGGCCG
>NZ_JWIO01000002.1:7095-37505 GCF_001017755.1 Protofrankia coriariae | reverse complement strand
GCGGGCCGCCTCGACCTGCTCGGCGCTGTGCCGGTGGTAGGAGCGGACGGTCTCGGCGATCTCCGCCAGGTAGCGGACGCGGGACGCCGGGAGCACCCTCGTCAGCCCCGAGGACGCCTTGACCGACACCCGCGGCAGCGTGCCGGCGGCCAGCGGCAGGCCCTTGGCCCCGAGCAGCGAGGTCAGATGCTGGTAGAGCGCGGTGACCCCGTCGTCGTTGAACCGGGCCGCGCTCGTCCCGAACACCGGCATGTCCTCCCAGGAGGAGCCGAAGGCCTCCCGGTTGCGCACCAGCTGACGGCCGACGTCGCGGCGGGCGTCCTCGGCCCCGGACCGCTCGAACTTGTTGATCGCCACCACGTCGGCGAAGTCCAGCATGTCGATCTTCTCGAGCTGGGACGCGGCACCGTACTCGGGCGTCATCACGTACAGCGAGACGTCCACCAGGTCGACGATGCCGGTGTCACCCTGGCCGATTCCCGGCGTCTCGACCACGACCAGGTCGTAGCCGGCGGCCTGGCAGGCCGCGATCACGTCGCCGATCCGTTCGGGCAGCTCACTGCCGGCGCCCCGGGTCGCCAGCGAACGGAAGAAGATCGTGGACGGGCCGTCGGCGTCCCCGAGCACGTTCATCCGGATGCGGTCGCCGAGCAGGGCGCCGCCGGCGCGGCGGCGGGTCGGGTCCACCGCGATCACGGCGGCGCGCAGCTTGTCCTGCTGGTCGAGGCGCAGCCGGCGCAGCAGCTCGTCGGTCAGCGAGGACTTGCCGGATCCGCCCGTGCCCGTGATGCCCAGCACCGGGACACCGGGCCGGGCCGCCTGGCGCACCTGGCGCGCGAGCTCGGGCGAGGCGCCGCCCTGCAACACGGTGATCGCCCGGGCGAGCGCACCCTGGTCACCAGCTGTGATCGCCGGCAGCGACGGCAGGTCAGTGGTCAAGTCGGTGTCGCACTCGGTGACGATAATATTGATCATCCCTGGCAGCCCGAGCCGCTGCCCGTCCTGCGGCGAGAAGATCCGGGCGACTCCGCGGGAGTGCAGCAGGGCGATCTCGTCGGGGACGATGACGCCCCCTCCCCCGCCGTACACCCGGATGTGGCCGGCGCCGCGCTCGCGCAGCCGCTGGACCAGATAGCTGAAGTACTCGACGTGCCCGCCCTGGTAGGACGACAGCGCCACCGCCTGGGCGTCCTCCTGGATCGCGGCCGTGACCACCTCCTCCACACCGCGGTCATGGCCGAGGTGGATCACTTCGACGCCCTGGGACTGCAGGATCCTGCGCATGATGTTGATCGCCGCGTCGTGGCCGTCGAACAGGGAGGCCACGGTGACGACCCGCACCGGATGCTGCGGGACGTGCAGGGGTGACTGACTGGCTGCGCCCATCCTCGAAACCTCCGGACCAACGGCGGGCATGCTCCCCCATCCAATAGTTGGATGGGCAGATATTAGGATGCCCACACAATAGGCTGGACGTCCAGACCCCAGCATGATCATCATTTTGCGGAGATTCCCGGCCGCATCCGCAACGGAAGGCGACGGGAGGGCGTTCCAGCCAGCTGGCGCCCACTGGATCAGCAATGACCACCGGGCGATGACCACCGGGCACCGGACCAGCATCATCCGGAACCAGCCCCAGAGACCGGGAAACGGGATCGAACAGGGGTTCCGATGCCCGGACCCCCAGCGCACCACCAGGACCTGCAGGGGTCCGCGGCCAGCGTTCGTCAGGCTGTTCCGAGGCGGTTCCAGCTCCAGATGGCCGCCCGCGCCGGGGGTGAAACAGCAACGGCCGGACGTTCCCCGGGTGGGAACATCCGGCCGTCAGGGACCGCGGAAGGCCGCGGAAGGACACCGGTGGAACATCCGCGGACACGCTGCCGCAAAGCGGCAGCCCGGCTACCCCTTGCGCTTCTCGATCGCCTCGGTGAGCTGTGGGACGACATTGAACAGGTCACCCACGACTCCGTAGTCGGCGAACTCGAAGATGGGCGCCTCCGGATCCTTGTTGATCGCTACGATCGTCTTGGACGTCTGCATCCCGGCCCGGTGCTGGATCGCACCGGAGATGCCGACCGCGACGTAGAGCTGCGGCGACACGGTCTTGCCGGTCTGGCCGACCTGCTGCTGGTGGGGGTACCAGCCAGCGTCGGTCGCCGCCCGGGACGCGCCCACCGCGGCGCCGAGGCTGTCCGCCAGCTTCTCGACCAGCGTGAAGTGCTCGGCGGCGCCGAGACCACGGCCGCCGGAGACCACGATCTGCGCCTCGGTGAGGTCGGGACGGCCCGACTTGGCCTCGACCACCCGGTCGAGGATCTTCGCCGACTTCGCCACGTCCGAGATCGTGATGTGGACGTTCTCCGTCACCGGGGTGGTCGGCGCGGCCTCGGGGGCGGTGGTGTTCGGCCGCACCACGAAGATCGGCGTCCCCTTGGTGACCTTCGAGGTGACGATCGTGGAGCCACCGAAGATGCCCTGGGTCGCGGTCAGGTCCGCCGCGACGGCGACGGCGTCCCAGAGCAGACCGGACCCGGTCTTCGCGGCCGTCCGAGCGGCGGCCTCCCGAGCNTGGCGGCCTCCCGAGCCTCCGCGGTGGCGGCCGTGAGGACCGCCGCGGGCGAGACGTCGGTCACCAGCTTGGCCAGGACCTCGGCCACCGGCGCCACCACATAGTCGACGACGTCGTCGGACTCGACGACGTACACCTTCGACGCTCCGTACTCCGCCAGGAAATCCTTGCTCTTCTCGTACGTGCCGGGAGCGCCGAGGAAGACCGCGGACGCCTCGCCCAGCGACCGGGCGAGCGTCAGCAGTTCGGCAGTGATCTTCTTCGGCTCGCCGTCCGCGTGCTCGACGAGTACCAGAACCTCAGCCATCGGATAAGGACCCCTCAGATCAGCTTCTGCGCGACGAGGAACTCGGCGGCCTTCGTACCGCCGTCGCCCTCGTCCTTGACGATCGTTCCGGTCTGACGGGGCGGCGCCGGCTGGGCGTCCACCACCGTCGACGCGGCGTTGGCAAGCCCGACCGTGGCGGGATCCAGGCCGGCGTCGGCAACGGACACGGTGGTCAGCGGCTTCTTCTTGGCCGCCATGATCCCCTTGAACGACGGGTAACGCGGCTGGTTGATCTTCTCGACGACACCGACGACCGCCGGTGTGGACGCTTCTACCAGAGCGTAGCCGTTGTCGGCCTGGCGTTCGATACGAACAGTGCCTGCCGCCGGGTCGACGGTCACCTTACGGGCCTGGGTGAGCTGCGGGAGCCCGAGCTGCTCGGCGAGCAGGGCCCCCAGCACACCGCCCCGGGCGTCAGAGGCCTCGGCTGCGGTGATGACGATGTCGGGCGACAGCGTGGAAATAACTTTCGCGAGCACGACGGACGTCTGCAGGGCGTCGGAGCCGGCCAGCTGCTCGTCGGTGATGTGCACGGCCTTGTCCGCGCCCATCGACAGTGCCTTGCGGATGGTCTCGATGGCCTTCTGCGGGCCCAGGGTGACCACTGTCACCTCGCCACCATGGGCTTCCTTGATCTTCAGAGCCTCTTCGACACCGTATTCGTCCATCTCGTTTATGACGTTGTCCACACTCTTACGATCGATCGTCTTGGTGACCGGATCGAGCTTCTTCTCTGCCCAGGTGTCCGGCACCTGCTTGACAGTAACAACGATGTTCACCACGCCTCGAGGCCTCCGTAGCCACTTTCATCGGTCTGCTTGTTCCTGACATGGTCGCACCGGCAACGTTGTCACGCTCAATGATCGCCGACGCGTCCGGTACCGCGCCCCGCCCACACCCGGAGCCACACTCCGTCCACGTTGCCACCGGAAGGCACCCACGTGTGCATTCAAGCCGACTTCTGCACAGTCCCTTCCGTCACCGTGATCGCATCACTACGTTCTGTCCCGAGGCTGAAAAAACACCCTGTCGTCACGAAAAGTCATTACACGAGCCATGAGGGCACAATGGACAGAAAACCGGAACTGATCGACTTCGTTCGGGATGATGACCCTGTATCGGACAAAGATGGATCCAGGCCCACGCTGTTCGCACGCCTGCTCGCCGAGACCTCGATCTCCGACACCCGTTTCGCCCGGCAGGTCAACGAGCGCGCACGGCGGCACCGCCGGATCGAGCTCGGGTTGGCCAGGACCACGGTGGGCCACTGGCGTCGCGGCATGCGCCCCCGCGACCCCATGGTGGCCGAGCTCGCCGCCGCCGAGATGTCGGCGCTGGTGGGCTACCGGATCACCCCGACCGACCTCGGTTGGCGGGGTGAGACATTTCGCGGGGACGACTTCGGGCTCACCGTGGCCGAGCAGCCCGCGGGCACCCTTGGAACCATCGCCGGACTCTCAGGACGCGACATGCGCAGGCGAGATCTCTTGCAGGACGGAAGCGCGTTCATAGCGAGCGCCTTCGCGGACTCGGTGCTGGCCAGCCTCACCGGCGTCGTCAGGACGGTCGACGACGACACCCCGGCCACCGCCCCGACCGCAATGATGATCAGGGACATGACCGAGACCTTCCGCAAACTTGACGCCCGGTACGGCAGCGGCGAGATCCGTGGACAGGTGGTCGCCTTCCTCCACGACCGGGCCAGGACCGCGCTGGAGGCCCGGCACACCCCGGATCTCTTCGGCGCGCTGGCCGAGCTGACCCAGTTCAGCGGCTGGCTCGCCCAGGACTGTGACCGTCAGTCACTGGCACAACGCTATTACATTCAGGCGCTCGGCCTCGCCGAACACGCCGGGGACGCCATGCTGGCCAGCCGGATCCTCTCCACCATGAGCGACCAGGCCGGACGTCTCGGCCAACTTCGCCAGAGCCTCGCACTGGCCAAGGCCGCCCTCGAGCGCTCCCGCTCCGTCGCGTCCCGCTCGGTACGGGTGATGCTGCACGACAAGCACGCCTGGGCCCTGGCCCGCAACGGCGACGAGGCCGGCTGTTGCAAGGCGCTGACCGCCATGGACGCCGAGCTCGACCGGGCTGGCGGCGACGACGACCCACCATGGTCCGCGCACTACAACGAGACGGACGTTGCCGAGTGCAAGGGCCACTGCTTCATGCTGCTCGGGTGGACCCAGCAGGCCGAGCCCCTGCTGCTGGAGTCCCGCGCCCGGCAGCTTCCGTCCCGGACCCGCACCCGCAGCTATGCCGAGGCGGATCTCGCCCTGTCCTATCTGCGCAGGCCCGGCCCGGATCTCGAAGCCGCCCTGGACGCCGGGAACCGCGCGGTCGACCTGGCGAGCAGTCTCGACTCCGCCCGGATCACCGAGAAGCTGCGCGATCTCGACCGCGAGCTGAGCCGGCACGACGACGTCGTCGCCGTCCGGGAGTGGCGCCGGCACGCCGCGCCGCTGGTGACCCGCCCCGGCGTCCCCACCAGGGTGGCCGCGACAGCCATCTCCGCGTGACCGGCCGAAGCCGCGGACCGGATCCGCAGGGAGCTTCACGGGCATGAGCTCCACGGCAACGCGTTCAACATCGTACATCGTATAAATCAGTACAGAAATTGATATATCAGTACAGAGAGGTACAAGCAGAGCCGTATGAGAAAGCCATAACGCGACAGATGTGAACAGGCCAGGGGCGAACTGGCCTGTGACGGCGAACGAGCCCTGTGACGGGCAGCCGGGGCGTGACGGCCCACGGCGCCCGTCACCGCGGTTGCGCTCACCGCTGGTAGACTATTACGCACCGTTGCCTGTCGGACGCATTCCGTTGGTACTGCAACGGACCGAACCATGGCGGACGAGACCCCGTTTTGTTACATCTTTACGCCGCTTTCGTACCCGTCCCGTAGCCCTCCCGTAATACGTCATATAAGTCACACCTTTTGCTGTCTGTGGAGAGCCGCCGACACGTTGTGGTTACCAGTGCGTAGGGTCGGGTTTCATGGTCAGGCACGAAGCGGCGACGACGCCCCGCCACACCACCGGGCCCCGCAACATCGCTGAACCCCGCCACACCGCCGGGGCCACCCCCACGTCCGATGACCACAACACCCTGCTCGCCTGGGCGGTCTTCGGGGAACGGACCGTACCGGGGGTGTGGTTCGAGCGGTACTGGTTCAAACGGCACGAGGCGGCCTATGCCGCGTTTGCCCCCTTCACCACCGGGGCCGTGGTCGTCGAGGCGGGCTGCGGCGAGGGGTACGGCGCGGCGATGCTGGCGAGGTCCGCCTCCCGGGTCATCGCGGTCGACACCGCCGCCGACGTCGTCGAGCACGTCCGGCGCACCTATCCCGCCACCACCCCTGTCCGCGCCGATCTCCAGCGGCTGCCGTTCGCCGACGCCACCGCCGAGGTCGTCGCGAACCTGCAGGTCATCGAGCATCTCAACGACCAGGAGGCGTTCCTGGCCGAGTGCGCCCGGGTGCTGCGCCCGGCCGGCACGCTGGTGCTGACGACCCCGAACCGGCTGACCTTCTCACCGGGGCTCGACACTCCCGCGAACCCTTACCACACCCGGGAGCTCGCCCCCGACGAGCTCGTCTCCCTCCTCGAGGAGCATTTCGTGGTCACCCGCCTGTGGGGCGTCTGGCACGCGCCGCGACTACGGGCCTGGGAGCGCCGCAACGGCGCGATCGTGGACGCCCAGCTCGCCCGCCCCTACCCGCAGTGGTCCGCCGCGCTGGCCGAGCGGGTACGCCGCACCGCCATCGACGACTTCGCCCTGCACCCGGACACCGCCGACACCCCGATCACGGCCTGTCTCGACCTGGCCGTGGTCGCCTACCGCCGGCCATGAGCCACCCGGCACGGCCCGCGGCGCCGACCCCGGCCGCTTCCCCGACCCCGACCGCTTCCCCGACCCCGACCATTTCCCCGACCCCGACCCGCGGAGCGGCCCGGACGCCGGCCGAGCCGGTCGGAACGTTCTGCCTGGTGCTGCACAGCCATCTGCCGTGGGTCGCGCACGCCGGCGCGTGGCCGGTCGGCGAGGAATGGCTCTACCAGGCCTGGACCGGTGCCTACCTGCCCCTGCTCGACCTGCTCGAGCGTCTCGCCGACACCGGCCAGCGCAACGTGCTCACCCTCGGCGTCACACCCGTGCTGGCCGCCATGCTGGACGACCCGTACTGCCTGTCCGGACTGGCCAGGTGGGTGGCGGACTGGCAGCTTCGGGCGCAGGGGGCACTGGTGGACGGCGTGCCCGGCGCGGGCCACGAAGGCGCGCTGGCCACCGCCGCCCTGCGCGCCGTCGAGGGCCGCTGGCGGCACGGGGCGTCACCGCTGCTGCGCCGCCTGGCCGACGCCGGTGTCGTCGAACTGCTCGGGGGGCCGGCGTCCCACCCGGTGCTGCCGCTGCTGGACGAGCGGATCGTGCCGGTCCAGCTCGGCGCCGGCCTCGACGACGCCGCCCTACGCCTCGGTACCCGGCCCCGCGGGATCTGGGCGCCCGAGTGCGCCTACCGGCCGGGGCTGGAACGGCACTACGCCGCCGCGGGTGTGACCCACTTCGTGGTGGACGGCCCGACCGTCGGCGGCGAGACCGCCGGCGCCTACGACGTCGCGGGCAGCGGCGTGCTGGCCTTCCCCCGCGACCTCGGCGTCTCCTACGAGGTGTGGTCGCCCACCGCCGGCTATCCCAGAGGCGCGTGGTACCGCGACTTCCACACCTTCGACCACGGCAGTGGCCTGCGGGTGTCCAGGGTGACGTCCGTGGACACCCCGCCCGGGCGCAAGGCGCCGTACGAACCCGCCGCCGCCCGCCGGGCCGCCGCAGACGACGCCGCGCGCTTCGTCGGTGTGCTCCGGCGGCGGCTGACCGAGCTGGCCGCGGCCAGGGACGGCCGCCGCGCGCTGGTCGTGTGCGCCTTCGACACCGAACTGTTCGGCCACCACTGGCACGAGGGGCCGGCGTTCCTGGAAGCGGTCCTCACCCTGCTGCCCGACGCCGGCATCCAGGCTGCGACGCTGTCACAGGCGGCCGCGGCCGGGCACGTCGATGGCGCCCGCGACCTGCCGGCGGGCTCCTGGGGGCGCGGCAAGGACTTCCACGTCTGGGCGGACGTGACCGACCTGGCCAAGCTCGCCGCCGAGGTGAACGGGCGGCTGGTCGAGGTCGTGACCGCCGCCGCCCACCCGGCCGAGCGGGACGACGTCCTCGACCAGATGGCACGGGAGGCGTTCCTCACCAGCGCCAGCGACTGGGCGTTCTGCGTCACCCACGACAGCGCCGCGGACTACGCCAGATCCCGGGCCTACACGCACGCGGGGCGTTTCGACGCACTGGCCGACACGGTCCACGCCCGCGACCGGCTCGCCGCCACCAGGCTCGCCCGCCACTACCGCACCCTGGACCACCCCTTCCCGGCCCTGGACGCCCGCCGGCTCACCAGGGCCTGACCGCTGCCGGCCAACCGGGGAAGATCGGCGCGAGTTTGTCGGCGTGTACGCCAATGCGGTGGAAAAACGTACAGAACGACAAACTCGCTTGGATCATGGTCCATACGGACGGTTGCGGACGGGGTCAGTGTGCGGTCGGCCGCGATGTCGGTGTGTACTCGGCCGCAGTGTCGGATCCGCGTCCCACCCTGGTGGCCGCGGCGGCCATCCCTACCGGCAACCTGTTGTCATGACCTCCCCGCATCCGGAGACCGGTTCCGACCTGCCCGTGTTCCCCGGCGAGCCGGACAGGCCGGGGGCGAAGGACCGCGNGCGAAGGACCGCGCCGCCGCCGTGATACCGCCACGAACCCTGACGATCTTTCTCTCCTGGGTGGTCGCCGGCACCCTCGTGATCATCACCGCGGGCCGGCTGCTCCATCTGGACGACGTGCTGAGCTGGCCGTACTCGGGGATCAACGCGTTCGCCCCGGTCGAGTACCTGCCCGCCTACGTGGCGCTGGCGGCCGCCTTCGCGCTGCGGCGCAACCGGTTGCTGGTCGTCTCGCTGCTGGCCGTCATCGCCCATCTGGCCTTCACCGTGCCCGAACTGTGGCCGGGCAGGCCCGAGGCCGTCCCCGCCGGCGCGGCAAAGGTACGGATCATGACGTCCAACCTGCTGTACACCAACGGCGACGCCGGGCGGCTCGGCGCCCAGATCACCCGTGCCCGGCCCGACATCGTCGTGCTGGAGGAGGCCACCCCGCTCACCCTGGACGCGGTGACAAAGTCCGGCGTGCTGGACGGCTACGCCTACCGGGAGGCGCATCCGCGGCCGGATCCGTTCGGGGTGGCGGTGTTCTCCCGGTTCCCGCTCGTCCAGGCGGAGCTGCCGATGGTCGCCGACCTGCCGTCGCTGCGGATGACGGTCCGGGTGGACGCCACCCGCCAGTTCCGGCTCTTCGCCGTCCACACGGTGTCACCGACGAGCCGCGACTACGCCGCCCGGTGGCGACGGCAGCTGGACGCCCTGCGGGCGGAGGCCGCCCTCTCCCCTGTCCCGGTGGTGTTCGCCGGTGACTTCAACGCCACCCGCGACCACCGGCCGTTCGCGCGCCTGCTCGACGAGCGGCTGCGGGACGCCCACGACGTGGCCGGCGCCGGCTGGACCCCGACCTGGAACGCCAACCACCTGGCTCTGCCACCGCTGCTACGGATCGACCACGTGCTGGCGTCACCGCAGTTCGCCGTCACCGGCTATCAGGTGGGCGACAAGATCGGCAGCGACCACAAACCACTCGTGGTCGACCTCGCCCTGCGCTGAGCCCTCGCCGTGCAGCCGTGCCTGCGCCGTGCGCCGTGCGCCGTGCGCCGAAGCGGCCGGCCGGGCCGGGTCAGCCGGCGGCCGTCCAGACGGCGAGACCGGTGCCGCAGGACGCGCAGAAGTTCTCGGTCGGACGCGGCGGTGTCTCGCAGGTCAGGCAGTGCCGGCTGCCGGCCCGCACGGCATAGATGCCCTCCAGGATCTTGCGGGGCTCGTCCTCGTGCAGCCACTCGTCGAAGTAGCGGGCGCGCTCGACCGCGAGCGGATGGGATCCGGTGGTGCGGATCCGCAGTCGGTGGAGCCGGGCGAGCGCGCTCTCCTCGACCATGTCCTCGAGCAGCCGGGCCTGCTCGAGGAAGGCCTCCGGGTTCATCTGGTCCAGCCAGCGGGTCGCGCCGCCGGCGAGCTTCATCATCATCCGGACGCACGGGCCGGGATCCTGGACGGCGAGCATCGCCGCCCGGTCGGCGGTCAGCTCCGCCTTGCGGGACCAGGCCGCCAGGCCCGCTCCCAGCCCGAAGGAGACGACGTTGCCCATGGCGGCGCCCGCCCTGCGGGCCACCCCCGCGCCCATGGCACCGCCTACGATGCGGGCCATCGTCCCGTAGAGGACGTGGCCGCACTTGACGTGGCCGAGCTCGTGCGCGATCACGGCCAGCAGCTCGTCGGTGTCCATGATGTCGAGCAGGTCGGTGAACAGCACCACGTAGGGCCGGGTGTGCCCGGCGGTGTAGGCGTCGACCGGGCCGCGCCGGACGTAGAGCTCGGGCTCCGGAACGTCCAAGATCGCGCACGCCTCGCGCAGGATCGCGTAGATCTCCGGGAGCTGGTTCGGCCCCACTTTCACGCTGGACGCCGTGTGCTCCACGTAGTGGCCGCGTTCCACGCCCCATTCGATGTATTTCGCCACGGCCCGGTCGAACCCGGGAATCCGCTGCAGCGTACGGGTGGCCCGCCGGTCGAGAGGATGCCGAAAGGCATCGGGGTCGAGCCCCGGCAACCGGACCCGCCCGCCTTTTTCTGGCCGGTCGGCGACCTGTCGGCTCGTTTCAGTGAAATCCACCGGTAGCTTTCGGATGTTTACGATGTCGTCGGCTTCGGCCATCCTCAACCTCTCGGGACACCCGCCCGGGCCGCTGTTGTCGGCCACCTTGTCGATCGACAATTGTTGATCGCTGTACCTGCCGATCGCCGTACTTGTTGATCGTCGTACTGGTCGATCACCATATTATCGATCTAAGCGGGACGTCAGACGACATAATAGAGCCCGCCGGAAGGTCGCGAAAGCCCCACCCACGGTGGTGACGAAGTCGACTTTCCGACATCATGTCGATCATCGTGTTGACCATTGTGCCCGTCACCGGGCCGATCACCGGTTCGACCGCCGGCGCGACAGGTCATCCCTGACGGGGGCGACCGGCCTCGGCGCGGGCCGCGATGACCCCGGCGGCGGCCGCGGCCGTCTTGCGGGCGATGTCGGCCAGAGCCGCCCGCTTCGCCTCGGCGGCCTGGTAGTCCGCTGTCCGGTTACGCACGACACGGGCGGGCACACCCACCGCGACCGACATCGGCGCGATGTCGGCGTTCACCACGGCACCCGCGGCGATCACCGATCCCGGGCCGACGCGGGTCCCGCGCAGCACGGTGACCTTGGTGCCGATCCACACGTCCGAGCCGATCCGCACCGGGGACTTCACGATGCCCTGGTCCTTGATTGGCACGTGAATATCGTCGAACACGTGATCGAAATCTATGATGTACACGTCGTCCGCGATCAGGGATTTTGCGCCGATTTCGACGTCAAGATAGCAGTTGATGGTGCTGTTCCGTCCGAGGACACATTTGTCGCCGATACGCAGGTTTCCCTCGTGGCAGCGGATCCGACTGTTGTCACCGAGGTGCACCCAGCGGCCCAGCACGATCCTCCCGTAGCCGGGGCGCCCCTCGAGGACCACGTTCTTCCCAAGAAAAACGAAACCCTCGGTCACCACCTGCGGATACCGTAGCCGAAACAGCGCGAACCGCCAGTACCGGTGCAGGTAGAAAGGCGTCCAGGCCCGATGGCGGACGATCCAGCGCACCGCGGAGAACGTGAGGAAACGCTCCTGCCGGGGATCTCCGCCCGAGCGGCGGCCGAGTATTCTCACCGGTGTGGATCCGGCGCCCGGACACCGGTGACGAGAGCGTTGTAGAAAAGACCGGAAGGCACCACCCGGGAAGCGTACCGGGCGTCGAAGGCGGCAAGGCGCTGCCAGGTCCGGTAGACGCGCATCCGGTAGCCGAAGCCGAGCTTCGACTCGGCGACGGCGCATTCGAAGGTGCGCACCGGCCAGCCGAACCAGGCCGCGGTGAGCTCCTCCGTGCGCACCTTCACCTCGGCCGCGCCGGCGCGGCGCGCCAGCGCGGCCAACTCCGCCGGGACGAAGGTGTGCAGGTCCACCACGGACTCCAGGGCGTGCGCGGCGGAACTGGCCGCGAGCTCCTCGGCCGGCCGGGCCCAGTCCCGCAGCATCGGCAGCCTGGTCACCCGGGTGGTCGCCCACCAGGTCGCCCGCGACAGCCGGCGGGCCACCACGTCGCCGTAGCGGGTCGGCTCCCCCGCGAACACGAACCGCCCACCCGGCCGCAGTACCCGCAGCACCTCCCGCAGCGCCCGCTCGACATCCGGGATGTGGTGCAGGACGGCGTGCCCCACCACCAGGTCGAAACTCGCGTCCGGGTACGGGACGAACTCGGCGTCGGCGACCCGGCCCGCGACCGTCAGGCCCAGGTTCGCGGCGTTGCGGGTCGCGGTGGCGACCATCCCGGGGCTGATGTCGCTGACGTGCGCCCCGTCGCGGGCGACCACCCCGGCCTGCACCAGGTTGAGCAGGAAGAACCCGGTGCCCGCGCCGATCTCGAGGGCGTTCGGGTAGGGCCAGCCGGTTCTCCCGGCGATGGTGACGAACCTGTCCCGGGCGTAGTCGATGCAGCGGTCGTCGAACGAGATCGACCACTTGGCGTCGTAGGAGTCGGCCTCGGCGTCGTGGTAGATGATGTTCGCCTGTTTGGGGTCGTTCCAGGCCGCCCGGATGTCGGACGCCGACGGCCCGGCCGCCCGGCCCGGCCCGGCCGTCTCGGATTCCTGGTCCGTTCCCGGCACCCGGTCCGTCCCGGCTTCCGGGTTCGCCTCGCCTGCCCGGGGCACGTCCACGGCGTCGTCCATGGCGTTCAGCGGCCGACGAAATCAGCCTTGCCGGGACCGCGCTCGACGAAGGAGTCCAGGCCGATGCGCCTGTCCTGCGTGCCGAACAGCCCGGCGAACAGCGACGTCTCCAGGCGCAGCCCCTCGGACAGCCCGCTGTCCAGCCCGTCGTCGATCGCCCGCTTGGCCGCCCGCAGCGCGACCGCCGGCCCGTCGACGAACCGGGCGACGAGGGAGCGTGCCTCGGTGTAGACGTCGTCGGGGGCGACCAGCCGGTCGGCGAGACCGATCTCCTTGGCCTCGGCGGCCCGGACCTGCCGGCCAGTGAAGATCAGATCCTTGGCCTTCGCCACCCCGATCAGCCGTGGCAGCCGCTGCGTCCCGCCCGCGCCCGGGATGATGCCGAGCAGGATCTCGGGCTGTCCCGCCTTGACGTTGTCCCCGAAGACCCGGAAGTCGGCGGTCAGGGCGAGCTCCAGGCCACCGCCGAGGGCGTAGCCGGTCACCGCGGCCACCACCGGTTTCGGGATCCGGGCCACCGCCTCGAACGTGGTGGTCAGCTCGGTCACCCACGTCAGGATCTCCGCGTGGTCCAGCGGAGCCATCTCCTTGACGTCGGCCCCGGCCGCGAACACCTTCGGGCCGCCGTAGATGATGACCGCCCGCACGTCCGTCCGCCTGGTCGCCTCGTCGGCCGCCGCGCGCAGCCCGGCGGTGACCTCGCTGTTGATGACGTTCATCGGGGGCCGATCCAGCCTGATCGTGCCAACACCGCCGTCGACGTCGAACCCCACGACCGCCACCGACCGACCTCCTCGATCATTCCCGGCTTCCGGCGGCGTACGGCCCATCCGTCGCCCCACCGTTGGCCAACTGTCATCCGCTGGTACCCGTGCCGGGCCCGTGACGTCCAGACGGCACCCCTGATTCAGGCAGCCTAAGCCCTGACGACTCGATCTTCACGGATACGCGACGATTACGTTTCCGACACCTTTTGGCGGCTATGGCGCGTTCGGCAGCCGTGACGACCCGATCCTGATGATCGGATCCCACCGAATCGCGGCACCGCCGGCCACCCACGGCCCCTCCCACCGGCGGGAGTAACCGGACAGCAGTGACCGGAATCGGGCGCCGGTAACATGCCGCGGCTACCGTCACGGAGGTGACGCCACGATTCCGCGTTCGTGACAGCACCGATCAGCCCAACACCGATCGGCCCAAGGCCGGTCAGGCCGCTGCCGCCCGGCGCGGGCTCGTGCTGCCCGGGTCGCCCGAGCCGCTGGGGGTCCACTGGGACGGCCGGGGTGCCAACGTCGCGGTGGCGGCCCCGAGCGCGGACGCGGTCGAGATCTGCCTGTTCGACACCCGGGGCCGGGAGAAGCGCCACCGGCTGCCCGAACGGGGCGGCGGGGTCTGGTACGGCTACCTGCCCGGGGTCGGGCCGGGCCAGCGTTACGGGCTGCGGGCACACGGGCCCTACGCCCCCGAACGCGGTCTGCGTCACAACCCGGCCAAGCTGCTCGTCGACCCCTACGCGCGGATGCTGACCGGTTCCCTCGTCCCACATCCCGCGATCCACGGTTTCGAGGAGGCCGACCCGTACGCGGCCGGCCCCGACGGGCACGACTCCGCGCCCTTCGTCCCGGTGTGCGTGGTGGTCGACGGCCGCCGCCGCCCGACCGGGAAGCGCCCGGCCATCCCCTGGCCCGAGACGGTCATCTACGAACTGCACGTGAAGGGGTTCACCCGGACGCATCCGGACGTCCCGCCGGCGCAGCGCGGCACCTACGCAGGCCTGGCCCACCCGGCGGTCATCGACCACCTGCGCACGCTCGGCGTCACCGCGGTGGAACTGCTCCCGGTCCACGCGCACGTCCCGGAGCCGGCCCTGTCCCAGCGCGGCCTGACCAACTACTGGGGCTACAACACCGTGGGCTTCTTCGCCCCGCACCCGGGCTACGCGGCCACGAACAACCCGGTGGCCGAGTTCCAGTCGATGGTGGGCGCGTTACACGCGGCCGGGATAGAGGTCATTCTCGACGTGGTGTTCAACCACACCGCCGAGGGCGACGAGCACGGCCCCACCCTGTCGCTGCGCGGCCTGGACAACACGACCTACTACCGGGTGGACCCGGGCGACCCACGTCGCTACCGGGACGTCACCGGCTGCGGCAACACGGTGAACACCGCGTCCCCGCACGTGGTGAAGCTGATCACGGACTCGCTGCGCTACTGGGTCACCGAGATGGGCGTGGACGGGTTCCGCTTCGACCTGGCGACGGCGCTCGCGCGCAGCCCCGACGGCTTCGACCCGGCGGCGCCGCTGCTGACCGCCATCCACGCCGACCCGCTGCTGTCCACCGTCAAGCTCATCGCCGAGCCCTGGGACGTCGGCTGGGGCGGCTACCAGGTGGGCGCGTTCCCGGCGCCGTGGGCGGAGTGGAACGGCCGCTACCGGGACACCGTGCGCGCGGCATGGACGCGCGGTGCCTCCACCGTGGCCGACCTGGGCTACCGGATCACCGGATCAAGTGATCTGTACCACCATTCGGGCCGCCAGCCGTGGGCGTCGGTGAACTTCGTCACCGCGCACGACGGCTTCACCCTCGCCGACCTCGTCTCCTACGACCACAAGCACAACGAGGCCAACGGCGAGGACAACCGCGACGGCGACGACCACGGCAACTCGGCGAACTTCGGGGTGGAGGGGCCCAGCGACGATCCGGCCGTGCTGGCCTGCCGGCGGCTGGTCCGCCGCTCGCTGCTGGCGACCCTGCTGCTGTCGGCGGGGGTGCCGATGCTGCTCGCCGGGGACGAGCTCGGCCGTTCCCAGGGCGGCAACAACAACGCCTACTGCCAGGACAACGCCACCTCGTGGCTGCGCTGGCCCACCCGCACCGCCCCGGCGCCCGACGGCCGCCTCCTCGACGGTCACGCCCCCGGGCGCGCCCTGCCCGCCGGCACCTCCGGCGAGGACGGCCCGGCACCCGCGGACGGCCTGCCCGCGCCCGACCCGGCCGGGCCCGACCTGATGCTGCTGCCGCTGGTCAGCGGCCTGATCGCGCTACGGCGCCGCTCCCCGACGCTGTGCCGACGGACGTTCTTCCAGGGCGGCTCCTCCACCGCCGGGACAGCCGCGGACATCACCTGGTTCCGCCCGGACGGCGCGGTCATGTCGGACGCGGACTGGAACTCCCCGAACGTCCGCACGGTCGTCGCCCACCTGTGCGGGACGGCCCTCGGCTGGCGCGCGCCGGACGGCATCGCGGCCACCGGCGACAGCTTCCTGCTCGTCCTGCACCCGGACAGCGACCCGGTGACCGTCGTCCTGCCAGGCCAGCCGTGGGCGTCGGCCTACGCGCTGCTGCTCGACACCAGCGCGGACGACCTCGCAGGCTTCCCCGCCACGCTCGACACCCCGTCACGGCCCCTCGACGCCGGCGAACACCTACCCGTCGCCGGCCGCGCCGTCCTCCTCCTGCGCGCCACCGAATGAGCAGAACCAGTCACTCCCATTTGGCGGCCGAAACCCTGAAGGTATCCGGCCCGATGGTGATGACGACCTCGGCCATCCGGGCCAGGTGGTAAACGATCGCGTCGATATGGGTACTGATGACGTCGACCGCGTCCGGTTCCGGACACCGCAGTCCAGATTTGCTGACCAAAGGTTCGCCTCTGTCGCCATTGTGCGAACCTCCGGTCATGGCTGACGATGGCGGCGCCCTGGTTGTGGCCGTACACGGCGAGGTCCTCGTCATGGACCAGATGAAGACCCACCTCGAAAGCGCTCCGACACTCGTGCCCATACCCGATCAGGACGCCGCGAACAGCCGCGTCCACATCGTGATCGAGAATGAACCGCAAGAAGAATCCACCCGGCCTGACGACGGGCGGCCTCGATGTCGTCCGGAGTCAGTTGCGGATAAGCCTGAATGATCCGCTTCGTGCCATATCCCCGGTCGAGATAGGCCATGACCGCGGCAACGGGTATCCGCGTTCCGGCAAAAACGGGCTGTGCGCCCCGTACCCGTTGACGGCGCTGAATCTGACCGGCGTCCCGCGTCCGGTCGTTTTCACCGACCTGCCGCAGGAGATTCATGCGAATCGCCTCGAGCTGGAGAACCTGACTGTAGACGAGCTGCCCGGGCTGCCGATCCCCCTCCCAGCTCCCGTCGGGGTGCTGGAAACAGATTTCGTTTCCTCGGACGGAGAAACGCAACTCGCTGAGCGGTGCCCGATAGTGCGCCTGCAGGTATTGAACGACCCGTCGGACGTGCTGGAGACTGACGCCGCCCTGCCGTAGTTCGGCGACCACGCGCAACTGGACAAGCCCGTTGATGTCGTAGCCGCGCCGATTCCTGGCCCTGATTAACCGGACCGGCATTAACCACGCGAACCGTCCGACCATACCGAGACGCCGGGCCGGATTTCCTGCTCTTCACAGTCGGCCAGAAATCGCAGTCCTCTGATTGTAGAGAGCTATTGCCGACGGCGACGACCAGGATGATCGGCTCTTTGTCCTGGATGTCGTACATAATGCGGTGGACACCGGTGCGTACCCGCCGTTCGTCGGCGCCACCGACCAACTGCCGGGCGAGCGGCGGGTGAGGACTGTCGGCGAGCAGGTCGATCACGGCCTGTACACGGCGCCGCGCGACGGGGTCGGGTGCGCCTAACCGCGGAACGCGGCCGGAGCAATGGTGGCCGGGTATCTCATTCCAGGCCGAGATCGGCCTTCACCTCGTCCCAGGGAACGGGTGTCCGGCCGGTGAGCGTCATCTCCTCGTGGGCTCGTTCGGCTTCGCGGATGTCGGTCATGTCCTCGGCCAGGGCGAGGATGCGGTCCAGATCGTCGGCGTCGACTACGGCGGGACAGATAGATCGGCTGGTGGTCGACACGGACCTGGTCGATGATCGAGGCCAGGCACTCCCGAGCCTCGGACACGCTCAGTTCGGACGACATGGTCATGGATCGAACGTACGGTGGGCCATCGTTCCGTACAAGCAAGGCGCCAGACGTACGGCTTGTGAACCCGATGAGATCGGCGGGGCTGGCATCCCGGCTGACGCGGTCGCGCGGTGCCATACCGCGACGATGATCGAGATCAGGCGAATGCGCCCGCCATCGGCCCGACACCAGGTCGCCCGACACCAACAAACATGATAATTGATCTTGAAATTAGCATGTTTGTTGGATTGTTGGCATGTTCCGCGGGGCGCTATGTGCACGTAGGGATGCTGGATGAACACATCGGGCGAAAGTGAGCGGGCCGGCATCGGCATGCCGGCCCGCTCACTGGCTCCGCTGGCTGGAGCCTGCGAAACCGACGGAGATCGTTCAGTCAGGGTTCGCCACCAGGCCGAGTTCGGCCGGTGAGGCGAGCAGGGGGTGGCGCGGCAGCACCCGGACGGTGTAGCCGAAGGATCCTGTCCGCCGCAGCGGGATGGTGCCCTCGAAGCGCAGGCCACCGCCCTCGCCGGCACCGACATGGGCCAGCGGCAGGGTGGCCGGGCCCAGCAGCCGGTCGGACTCGTCGATGCGCCCATAGGACGCCTCGACTTCCACATCGGTCAGCTCCAGGCCGCCGAGCTCGACCGTGGCGCGGACCACCAGCGACTGGCCGACCTGCGGGGTGTCGCCGAGACCGGCCGAGTCGACGTTGACCACCCGCACCCCGGGCCAGGCCGCCCGGACCCGCTCCTTCCACGCTGCCAGGTCGCGGGCCCCGTGCGCGCTGTCCACCGAGGCCACTCGGGCCGAGGCGGCGGCGGGGATGTAGTACCGCTCGACGTACTCGCGCACCATCCGGGTGGCAAGCACCTGCGGCCCGAGGGTCGACAGGGTGTGCTTGACCATCGACGTCCAGTGCCGTGGGGGCGCGCCCGCGCCGGCGACGTCGTAGAAGCGCGTGGTGACCGCGTTCTCCAGCAGGTCGTACAGGGCGGCCGACTCGATGGCGTCCCGGCGCTCGGGGTCCTCCACGCCGTCCGCGGTGGGGATCGCCCAGCCGTTGCGGCCGTCGAACATCTCGTCCCACCAGCCGTCCCGGATGGACAGGTTGAGACAGCCGTTGAGCGCGGCCTTCATCCCCGACGTGCCGCACGCCTCCAGCGGGCGCAGCGGGTTGTTCAGCCACACGTCCGACCCGGAGTAGAGGAAGCGTGCCATGCCGATGTCGTAGTCCGGCAGGAACACGATGCGGTGGCGGACCTCCGGGCTGTCGGAGAACTGCACGATCTGCTGGACGAGCTGCTTGCCGCCGTCGTCGGCCGGGTGCGCCTTGCCGGCGATGACCAGCTGGATCGGGCGCTGGGGGTGCAGCAGCAGCCGGGTCAGCCGCTCGGGGTCGTGCAGCATCAGGGTCAGCCGCTTGTAGGAGGGCACCCGGCGGGCGAACCCGATCGTGAGGACGCCCGGGTCGAACACGCCGTCGACCCAGTCCAGTTCGCCGGGGGCGGCGCCGCGCTGCAGCCAGGACTCCCGCAGCCGGCGGCGGACCTCGGCCACCAGGCGTTCCCGCAGCTCACGGCGGGTTGCCCAGACCGCCTCGTCGGAGATCTGGGAGATCTTGGTGAAGCCCTCGCCCCCGTCGTCGAGGGGGGACGGGCCAAGCTCCCGGTCGGCCAGTTCGATCACGTTCCGGGACACCCAGGTGGCCGCGTGCACACCGTTGGTGACCGAGCCGATCGCGACCTCGTCGGGGTCGAAGCCCGGCCACAGGCCGGCGAACATCTCCCGGCTGACGATCCCGTGCAGCCGGGAGACCCCGTTGGAGCGCTGGGCCAGCCGCAGGCCCATGTGCGCCATGTTGAACACGTTCGGGTCGGACTCGGCGCCGAGCTCGAGCACCCGCTCGACGGGCACGCCGGGCCAGACGTTGTCCGCGCCGAAGTGGCGGGCCACCAGGTCGCGGGGGAACCGGTCGATCCCGGCCGGTACCGGGGTGTGGGTGGTGAACAGCGTCCCGGCCCGGGTCGCCTCCAACGCCTCGTCGAAGCTCAGGCCGGTCGCGGTCAGCTCCCGGATGCGCTCCAGGCCGAGGAAGCCGGCATGGCCCTCGTTGGTGTGGAACACCTCCGGCTCCGGGGCACCGGACACCGCCGAGTAGGCCCGCAGCGCCCGCACCCCGCCGATGCCCAGCAGCATCTCCTGGAGCAGGCGGTGGTCGGTGCCGCCGCCGTAGAGCCGGTCGGTCACGCCCCGCTCGGCCGGCTGGTTGTCCTCGACGTCGGAGTCGAGCAGCAGCAGCGGCACCCGACCGACCTGCGCCTTCCAGATCTGGGCGTGCAGGGTGCGCCCGTCCGGCAGCCCGAGCGTGATCTTCACGGGGTCGCCGGCAGCGTCGGTGAGCTGGGTCAGCGGCAGGCCGTGCGGGTCGATGCCGGGATAGCGTTCCTGCTGCCAGCCGTCCCGGGACAGCGACTGGACGAAGTAGCCGGCCCGGTAGAGCAGGCCCACCCCCACGATCGGCACGCCCAGGTCGCTGGCGGTCTTGAGATGGTCGCCGGCGAGGATGCCGAGCCCGCCGGAGTACTGCGGCAGCACCTCGGTGATGCCGAACTCCGGCGAGAAGTAGGCGATCGCGCGCGGGCCGTCGGGCAGCGACTGGTACCAGCGCGGCGCGGTCAGGTACTCGTGCAGGTCGTCAGCGGCATCGCCAAGGCGGCGGACGAAGCGGCGGTCGGCTGCGAGGCTTTCGAGGCGCTCATGGTCGACCTCGCCGAGAAGGCGCACCGGGTCCCCCTTGCAGGTGCGCCACAGCTCGGGATCGACCGACTCGAAGAGATCCAGCGTCTCCGGGTGCCACGACCAGCGAAGGTTGAGGACGAGCTCCCCGAGCGGGTGAAGCTGCTCGGGGAGCTGCGCGCGGACGGTGAAGCGTCGAAGGGCTCTCACGAAATGGTCAGCCTAGACAGCCCGAACGGACTTCTCCCACCGGGGGGCTTCCGGCCGGAAGCAGCGGATCCGGCCGGAGGCGGGATCGGCGATCGCCGGGCCGTCACTCGTCCGCGTCGGCCTGGGCAACCTTGCCTGCCAGGGCGGCCACCACGTCCGGATCCCGCAGCGTCGTGACGTCACCGAGCTCGCGCCCCTCGGCGATGTCCCGCAGCAGCCTCCTCATGATCTTCCCGGACCGGGTCTTGGGCAGGTCGTCCGCCCAGATCACCCGCTTGGGGCGAGCGAGCTTGCCGATCCGGGTGGCGACGTGCTCGCGCAGTTCGGCGATGGTGGCGTCGTCCCCGGACTGGTTGCCGGTGAGCGTGACAAAGGCCACGATGGCCTGGCCGGTCTGCTCGTCGGACTGGGCGACGACCGCGGCCTCCGCCACCAGCTCGTGCGAGACGATCGCCGACTCGACCTCGGCGGTCGACAGCCGGTGCCCGGACACGTTGATCACGTCGTCGATCCGGCCGATGATCCAGAAGTAGCCGTCCGCGTCCAGCCTGGCGGCGTCGCCGACGACGTACACGTCCCGGCCGAAGCGGGAGAAGTACGTCTGCACGTACCGCTCGTCGTCCCGGTAGAGGGTGCGCAGCATGGACGGCCACGGCTTGGTGATCACCAGGACGCCGGTGCCCTCGGTCACCGGCTGGCCGTCCTCGGACAGCAGGGCAGGGAAGATCCCCGGCAGCGGCGTGGTGGCCGAACCCGGCTTGGTCGACGTCACACCGGGCAACGGGGAGATCAGGATGGCGCCGGTCTCGGTCTGCCACCAGGTGTCGACAATGGGGCAACGGCCGCCGCCGATCACCTTGTGGTACCACAGCCACGCCTTGGGGTTGATCGGCTCCCCCACCGTGCCGAGCAGCCGCAGCGAGGAGAGGTCGTGCCGGCCCGGGTACTGCGGGCCCCACTTGATGCAGGTCCGGATGGCGGTCGGAGCGGTGTAGAAGATCGTGACCTTGAACTCTTCGATGATCTTCCACCAGATGTCCCGGTCGGGATAGTCCGGGGCACCCTCGAACATCACACTGGTCGCGCCGTTGGACAACGGCCCGTAGACGATGTAGGAGTGGCCGGTGATCCAGCCGACGTCCGCCGAGCACCAGTAGACGTCGGAGTCCGCGTCGAGGTCGAAGACCAGCCGGTGGGTGTACGTCGCCCCGGTCAGGTACCCCCCGGTGGTGTGCAGGATGCCCTTGGGCTTGGCCGTGGAACCGGAGCTGTACAGGATGAACAGCGGGTGCTCGGCATCCAGCGGCTCCGGCGGGGCCACCGGGTCGGCCCGCTCGAGCAGCTCGTGGTACCAGACGTCCCGGCCCTCGCGGATCGGCGCCGCGATCCCGGTGGAGCGGACCACCACGATGTGCTCCAGGGCCTTCAGATCGCCCAGCTCGGCGTCCACGGCCTCCTTGACAGGGGCGGTGCGGCCCTTGCGGCGGGCGCCGTCCACCGTGATCAGAACCTTGGCGTCGGAGACCTCCATCCGCTCACGCACGGCGGACGGGGCGAAGCCACCGAAGACGACGTTGTGCACCGCGCCGATGCGGGCGCAGGCCAGCATGGCCACCGCGACCTCGGGGATCATCGGGAGGAAGATCCCCACGACGTCGCCCTTGCCGACCCCCAGCTCCTTGAGCCCGTTGGCCAGCCGCTGGGTGTCGGCCAGCAGGTCGGAGTAGGTCACCCGGCGGCGTTCGCCCTCCTCACCGACCCAGTGGATGGCCACCTTGTCCCCGCGGCCGGCGGCCACGTGCCGGTCCAGGCAGTTCGCCGAGACGTTGAGCCGGCCGTCGGTGAACCAGCGGTAAAAGGGCGGGTTGCTGTCGTCCAGCACGGTTGTGAACGGCGTGTCCCAGTCCAGCAGGGTGCGGGCCTGCTCCGCCCAGAAAGCCGGCGGGTCGGCGGCGGCCGCGGCGGCATCGGCGGGCCGATACCAGCGGGAGACGAAGTCGGGCGGCGGGTCGAAACGCTCCACCGCCAGCAGTTGGTCGAGTTCGCGCTCCAGGCTGACATCGTCGGTACCGACGATGTCGGTACCGACAGCGTCCAGACCGGTACCGTCCGCCGTGCTGGTCACATGCCCTCCTGATGATCCGGGGACGGGGCCTCCGTCAGCGCGGAAAAGAACACGATCACGCTACCCCTGGCCCTCCGGAAGCGATGTCGTCTCGTCCGCATTGGGTGTACCACGAAGTGCCGGCCGCATACAGCGGTCAGTACTCCGGCGCTTTCCGACGGTTGCGCCGCCCGCTACCCGGCGTGAACCGGCAGCGCGCCGGCCGGCAGCTCGTCCCTGCCGGCGCGCAGCAGGAAGAGGATCACGAGGAAAGCGGCGAAAAGTATTACCGCGCTCCACACGAACGCGGTCGTGTAACCGGAGATCAGAGCCTCGGCCTGGGTGTCCGGGCCGGGAACGTGGTTGACGGCGTAACTCGACACGGCGGTGGCGAAAATCGTGTTGAGCAGCGCCGTGCCCAGCGACCCGCCCACCTGCTGGGTGGTGTTGATCAGAGCGCTGGCGACCCCGGCGTCGTGGGCGTCGACACCGGCGAGCGCGGTACTCGTCAGCGGGACGAACACCAGCCCTATCCCGAGGCTCATCAGCACCTCGGAGGGCAGGACATGGCTGACGTAACCGGTGTCGAGCCCGATCCCCGTCAGCAGGAGCATCCCACCCGTGGCCATCAGGCTCCCGGTCACCATCAGGATCTTCGGACCGGTCCGGGGCAGGAGCTGGCCCGTGATCCCGGCCGAGACGATGATGCCGACGCTGAAGGGCAGGAAGGCGAAGCCCGCGCGCAGCGCGCTGTACCCGAGGCTGGCCTGGAAGTAGTAGGTGAGGAACAGGAACGTGGCGAACAGGCCGGCGCCGACGAGCAGGGACGACAGGTAGGAGGCGCCACGGTTGCGCTCCAGGGGGACACGCAGCGGGAGCAGCGGCGCGCCGCTGCGGGTCTCGATGACGACGAACGCGACGAGCAGCGCCACGGCGGCGGCGAGCAGCCCTAGGGTGACGTTCGCGCTCCAGCCGTCCTCCGCCGCCCTGGTGAAGCCGTAGACCAGCAGGACGAGCCCGGCGGTGACGGTGAGTGCCCCCGGAATGTCGTAACGGGTGTTGCCCGACGCCCTGCTCTCCCGCACGACCAGTACGGCCGCCCCGGCTGCGAGCAGCGCGATCGGGACGTTGACCAGCAGGCACCAGCGCCAGGAGGTGAACTCGGTGAGCACACCGCCGACGATGAGCCCGATGGCGGCACCGCCGCCGGAGATCCCGCCGTAGACACCGAACGCGCGGGCCCGCTCCCGGCTGTCGGTGAAGGTCACCGTGAGCAGGGACAGCGATGCCGGCGCGAGCACCGCCGCAAATACTCCCTGTAACGCGCGGGCGGCGAAGAGAAGCTCGGCGTTCGGCGCGGCCCCACCGAGCGCGGAGGCCGCGGCAAAGGCCAGCAGGCCGCCGACAAAGGCGCGCCTGCGCCCGGTGAAGTCGGCGATCCGGCCGCCGAGCAACAGCAGGCCACCGAAGGCCAGGGTGTACGCGGTGATGATCCACTGTCGGTCGGCCGTGGAGATGTGCAGGTCGGCCTGGGCATGCGGTAGGGCAATGTTCACGATGGACGCGTCGAGCACGATCATCAGCTGCGCAATGGCGATGACGATGAGCGCTAACCACCGCCGGGGATCAGGCTGCGGTGGCCCCAGGTCGGTGGGCGGTGGGGCATCTTCTTCGGTCGTCGTTGTCACAACTGCTCCTTGACCGGCCAGGCCGGAACCCGGGCAGGGCAGCCGCCCCGCCGGTGTTTTCTGGCGATTTACCGACTGTTGCCGATGTCGCGTTGAACGCCGCCCCGCCCTGAATGAAACCGGCGGCCGGACGATGTCTCCTTTGTCTCCTTCACGGTTTCGCGCATGGTTTCCCACGCACCGTCCGCGGCCGACGCCGCCGCCGGGGCCCCGGTACGGTGAAAATATTTCGATCATGTTCCCGCCGTGGCGTCGGCGTGCCACGGAAGTCCGGGAACATCAGCGTTCCGCTGTCATCAGCGGTAACAGGATGTCGTCGACCAGATGATGAATGAACACGTCGTCCAGGGCTTCCCCAGTGATCAGAAGCCGGAAGAAGAACGCCGCGGGAACCAGTTCGTTGAAAACGCAGGCAGCCGTCGGCGAGCACGGCTCACCCCGGTCGACGGCCCGTTGCACGATGAGGGCGGCCAGACCGCGCCCGTCCTCGATCATCTGGGCCCGCAGCGCCGACGCCAGGGCCACGGAGTCGCGCATGGCCAGCACGACGCCGGCCATCAGGGCGGCACCGCCGTCGGCCAGGCGCCTGACCTTCTGGCGAATGATATCGATCATGTCGCCGCGCAGGCTGCCGGTGTCCGCGATGATGATGTCGTCGACCGCCTGGCGACGGATCGCCTCGACGACGAGTTCGTCCTTGCCCGCCCATCGCCGATAGATCGTCGCCTTGCTCGCCCGGGCCCGGGCCGCGACGGCGACCATGCTCATGCGCTCGTAGCCGACCTCGGTGAGCAGCTCGAGCGCGGCGTGCAGGATCGCCTGCTCACGGGCGTCGTCGCGGGGACGCCCACGCACGGCACCGCCCAGGGGCGTCGAAACCATCATGGTCGTGGCCCCCTCCCACCGTCGGCCATGTTCCAAAACAGTACCGTACTGTACCTGAATTAGAACTAGCGTGACCGACGGTGACAGAACGTCGCGGACGCCGGGACGGCCCGCGCCCGACGATCCGCGGACATACGAAAAGTACGATTATGTACGAAAATTGTGATCACGACATCTTCGGCCTGACGCGGCCGGCTCAGCGGTCGGGGCCGTGCCCCGTGGCGAGCTCAGCTTCGATGATCTCGAGCAGTTCCTGCCCACCGTGCAGGCCCGGGGCAGTGGTGACCCGCAGGTTCGGGTGTGTCCACCGGTGCTCGTCCAGTTCGCCGTGGGCGGGACGGACGGCGAGATCCGCGCCGGCGAGCATGCCCGCGTCCAGCAGCGAGTCCCCCGCGGCGGCGAGCCTTGCCGGCCCGGCCCTGCGCATCACCTCGGCGAGGGCCGCCTCCTTGGTCAGCACGGCCGGTACCAGGTAGACCTTGCGGCCCTGGGCGGACAGGCCCCATCCATCGGCCGCCAGGCTCGCCGCGAGGCCGGACAGGTCGGGGATACCGTCGCGTTCGTAGGCGACGAGGTATACGAACAGGTCGTCGGCGACCCGGCTCACCCGGACCCAGCCGTCGGCGGCGAGCCGCTGCGCGATGGCCCACACGTCGGCGAGCGGGCGGGCACCGGTGGCGATCCGCTCCCGGATCCGGGCCGCCCAGGCCTCGTCCGGACGGCCGTCGACCAGCAGGTGGCCGCCGTTGGTCGTGATCGCGTACCGGGGGCGGACACCGAGATCGACCCGTTCGTACTGGGCGCGGGTACGGGTGGTGACCGGAACAAGGGTCGCCGCCGCGTGCAGCTTGGCGATCAGCTCGGCGGCCCCGGTGGTACAGAACGCGGCGGGCTCGCCGTCGATGTGCTCCACCGTGACCAGCTCGGGTTCGACGGCACCGGGAGGGAGCCGGAAGGAACGCCTGCTGTAGATCAGCGTCTGGTCGAGATCGCAGGCGACGACCCAGCGCGGGCCCGGCAGGGCCGCAGCCGGGGACGGCGCGGACGTCCATGTGCTGATTGCCCAACTGTATGCCACGGGCGGGCCGAGATGCCGCGCAATCACACGTGTTGCCCGGATACGGAAGCCGCCCGAGCACGGAAGCCGCTCTGGTGCGGAAGCCGGACAGGGGACAGGGGACAGGGGACAGAGCGAAGTCTGTCCACAACCCGTTCGGGCGGGGGACGGTTGTCCACAGGCCAGCGCGCGCTGTTTCATCCGGCCGGCACGGCTGCGAGCCTGACAGACATGGCCCCGGACCCCGGCCAGCATTCCTGGCAGCAGTACTCCTGGCAACAGATCGCCGACAGCCAGTGCGGCGTCATCGCCGTCCGCGCTGTCGTCGCCGCCGGCACGAGCCGCTCGACGATCCACCGGCAGGTGCGGACCGGACGCTGGCAGCGCCCCATGGCGGGTGTGCTCGTGACCCGCCCGCAACCGCTCACCCGTATGCAGCTGCTGTGGTGCGCGGTCGAATCCATCGGGCCGCACGCCGTTGTCGGCGGTGCCTCCGCGGCCGCCATGGGCGGCCTGCGCGGCTTCGACGACGAACACGTCACCATCGTCGTGCCTGCCGGGCGGTATCCCGCCCCGCGGCCGGGCGTCGTCATTCACCACAGCGCCCGGCTGGATTCCGACGCCGTGCACCCGCACCTGCGTCCGCCCCGGACCAGGCCGGCCCGGTCCGTCGTGGACATGGCCGGCTGGGCGCGGCGGCCGGAAGCCGTGTACGACATCATCGCGTCCGCCGTCCGGCAACGCCTGGTCACGGTCGGCGAGCTGCGTGTCGCCACCGGGGCGCGTGGGCCGATCCCCCGGAAAAACCTGATCCTTCAGGTGCTGGGCAGTCTGGAGGCAGCACAGGTGCTGAGCGGCCCGGGCGCGGCGTCAGCCGGCCCGGATGCGGCGGGCCAGCCCACACCCGTCACCACGAGCCGTGACGACACGCCTCCCGGTGACGGCGCGCCCTGTCACGACGGCGCGCTGAACAGTGCGCGGTCGGGCTCGCCGTCGGGCGGTTTGATGATCCCGACACACGAGTACGGCAGATCGGCCCTTTCCTCGACGGGTACGCCCTTGGCCTCGCACAGGGACAGGACATGAGGCAGCTCCGCCAGCCGCTCGGGCGTGACGACGACCTTCCAGGGCACCCGGCGCAACAGCACCCTGGTGGTCTCACCGACCCCGGGCTTGACCAGGCCGATGTTGTCGATCCCGTACTCCTTCGCCAATGTCTCGACCGCCTGCCAGCCGGCCCAGGTCGGGGTACGCTCCGCCGGCCGCGAGACGCCGTCCGCGACCGCGGCCGACGCGGCGGGAAACGCCTCGACAACGGTCTCGACGTAACGGCGGGAGTAGTCCCGGTCGGCGAGATGCCGGTAGTACTTCGCCCCGTGGAAGTCGGCCGGGCCGATCAGCGACCGGTTCAGCACCGTCCGGCTCACCAGGCCGCTGACCGTGGAGTTCAGGCAGCTGTGCGGGATCAGGAAGTCGTCCCGTGTCCCGTGCAGAGGTGTGCAGTGGCCGGGGTCGGAGATGACCGCCATGGACGCGTCCAGCCCGAGGCCGCCGGCGGCGGCCTCAAGCACCTTGAGGATGGCGCCCTTGCCCGTCCAGCCGTCGACGAACTGCAGGCTGTGCCGGTCGTGCCGGGCGAGGATCCAGCGCATCGCGTTCTCGTCGAGCCCCCGGTCCTTGATGATGGAGACCGAATAGTGCGGCAGGTCGAGGCCGTGCCGCCAGCGGGCCCAACGCCGCATGAGGATGCCGGCGGGCGTGCCGGCCCGCGCCAGCGACACGATGACCGGCCGCACCCTGGCCGCGAGCACGAGTTCGGTGGCCACCCCGACCGCGGTGGCGACCCGCACCGCCGAGCGGGCAAGGGCGTCCTCGAACAGGGCAAGGTAGGCCTGCGACGGCTCGTACTCGACCGGCAGGTCCTCGGAGTAGTGGCGGCCCTTGGAGAAGTCCTCCTCACGGTCCTCGGTGGGGCGTTCCAGCGGGATGTCGCTGAGGTCCTTCAACAGAAAGGTGACATCTGCCGGGTCGTAGGAGCCCGAACCCACCGTTCCCGGGAGGACCGGCCGCACCGCGCTCCCGGGCGCACCTCCGGTGCTCGCGGCGCTCCCGGTCAACGCGCACCCCCGGTGCTGTCGGCCGGCAGGGTCAGCGGCCGGCCGGCCGGCCCCCGCGCCGGGATCGTGACCACGGTGACCGGCGCGCACCGGCGCAGCGCCCCGACCATCCCCGACACGTCGGCTGCCCCCGCCACGCTCACCCCGGCCGCCCCGACGGCGGCCCGCCCGTTCGCGGCCGAGTCGACCACCACGACGATGTCGTCGTACAGACCGGGCCGGACGTTGTACACCTGGCTGACCCGGCCCGGGTCGTCAGGCGCCGGAAAGGTCCGCGCGCAGCGGATCGCGTAGCCGTCGGCGTCGATGGGGTGGACCGGTGAACGGGTCGTCGAATGGTAGACGACCTCGCCAGGGATGATCTGGTCGAGCGCGTCACCGATACGTAGCGGCGTGTACATCAGCTCCTCGGTGCCGAGCACGAGAACGCGACCCGAGGGCCTGTTCAGCGCCGCGGCCACATCCTTGGCGACCAGCGGCGCCACCTCGGCAAGCAGCGCCCGGTCCGACCGCGACCAGCCGTGGCGGGCGCCGNCGACCAGCCGTGGCGGGCGCCGTCGGGAAGCTCCTCCGGCCAGTCGGGTGTCACAAAACGCACTGGAGCGGGCGCTGTGGGCGACTGCGTCGGGCTGCTGCCGTACCGGGCCCGTATCCGCTCGGCGCGCGCGGTCACGTCGTCCGGGACGGTCACCTCCCCGGCCAGCAGCGACACCACCCGCACGGGCACGCCGAGACGGTCCGCGAGCTCGTCGAAGGCGCGGCGGGCCGGTGCCGGCCGGGCGTCGAAAAGGGTGGCCACCGTGTACGACGGCCGGGGCGCGAACGCGTGCAACGCGCGGATCGTGCCCAGGGCGGTCCGGCCGGTGGACAGCTCGTCGTCGACGAGCACCAGCGGCCGGGGCGCCCGCACCAGCTCGGGATCGCCCGGCATCAGCCAGTGGAAGGTGGCGTGCGAATGCGCCTCGTCGAAGTCCAGCAACGTGGTGGCACCGGGAACGAGCCGGCGTGTGGTGTGCAGGTAGTCGCAGTCGTCCAGCCCGTCGGCCACGGTGTGCCCGAGCGAGGTGGCGGTCTCGCAGTAGCCGAGCACCAGCGGCGCCACCGTCACGCGGTCGCCACCGGTCGCCCGCTGGTCGGCACGGACCTGTGCGGCCAGCAGGTGACCAGCCGCGACCGACCGCGCCGGCCGTACCGGCAGATGTTTGCCGAGCACCCGGCTGACCAGCAGATGGGCCCGCCTCGGATTGCGTCGCAGCGCAAGGCCCACCATCGCGTCCAGCCCCCCGCCGACCACGTCGGTCCGCAGGCGAACATCGAGCCCCAGCTCGTCCCACAGCCATCCCGCACCGTTCGACGGCACCGCGGCAGCATCCGCCAGACTCACATGACCTCCGTCCTCACCGGCATTCCCATCAACATCCCGACCGGCATTCCCAGCAGGGTCTCCACCCGTTCCGGCCACTCGCCCGCCAGGTCCTCGTCCGCGCCTGGCCGGTCACAGGGCGCTGGTCGCCGCCAGCACGTCGACGAACGTGTGCCCCTCGCGCAGGACGCCGAAGGCCCGAGACCGCCGCAGCACCCCCTCAGCCCAGGTCCGGTGGGGCCGCAGCTCGTTCATCTTGTTCGCATAGTGGCTCGGACGCACGCCACCGGTGTCGTCCGCGAGAATCGCCATCGCGTCCGTGTACTCCTCGTGGGTGGCTACGTGCAGGGCGTGTACAGCGGGCACATGGCTGGGGTGGATCACCGTTTTGCCGAGCAGCCCGTTGGCCTTGTCGAGCACGACTTCGCGGATGAGCCGGTCGAGATCGGCGGAGACGAGC
>NZ_JWIO01000002.1:0-7086 GCF_001017755.1 Protofrankia coriariae | reverse complement strand
GATCGGCGGAGACGAGCCGGGACCGCATCCGCGCGCCGTCCGCGCTGTCGTCGACGAGGTCCGCCTCCTCGAACGGCGTGACCCGCAGCGAGCTGACGAAAAGCCGTTCCGGCTGCGCGAAGTACTCCCAGACCGGCCCGCTCACCACGTGCTCCCCGCCGCGGCCGCACACGTTGACGATGTCGGCAATGCAGTCGCGCACCACCGCGATGTCGTAGATGGTCAGATCGCGGTCCCGGCGCAGCCCGAACAGGCCGCAGAGATCGGTCGCGCCGATACGCACGGCAAGAACGATGTCGTCGTGCTTGTCGACGAGGTCGTGCACGCCCAGCAGCGTCCGCTCCCGGGTCTCGCGAAAGATGATCTGAGGACTTTCCAGCACGGGCATCGCCCACAGCGGCCGGCCGAGCCGGTCGGAGGCCTGCGTGACCGCGGCCAGCGCCGCCACGCCGCCCTCGGGATCGAACTTGGGCAGCACGAAACCGCCGAGCATCTCCGACGCGTCGACGTCGAGCCGCGCGATGATGCGCGATATCTGATCGGTGTCACGCACGCGGACGAACAGCAACGGCGGCCCGCCCGCGCTGGCCGGCGGATTCTCACTCAGGTCGTGCAGCGTAGCAATGATGTTCGCCTCCGCCGCGGGGACCTCGTGGTCGGCGATGGCGTCCTCCAGGCAGAGCACCATCGACGTCACCCCGGCGGACACCTGGCGGCGGACGTCCGCGGCCAGTGTCGGGCGGGTGCCCGGAGCGTAAAGGGTCGCCCCGAGCGCCGTTGCCACCAACAGGCGGTCCGCAGCCGGCAGGATCTCCTCGGGCAGGCGGTGAAACAGCGCATCCGCCCGGTCCGCGGCCAGGAAACCGAAGTGACGCACCGGTCGAACCCCCTGTCGTCGGACCGTTCACTGATCGGGGCGGCCGCACGTCGTCATTTGTGGGCGCCGGACTGGCCAGAACCTACAGCCACAGCCGCTGGTTCCGAAATTCCGCACACTGTTGTCATCAACCGGACAACCTGTTTTCACACAACCGCGACCGTGGCGAACGAGATCGCCACCGACTGGTGGCCGGGCCGTCGACTGCCCGCGGCAGGGCATCAGGGCAGGTCGACCAGCCCGATGGATCAATAGGGCGGATCAACATGGCGGATCAAACAGTCATCCGCGCCCAGCCACCGCTCACGCCGGGCGCCCGCATACACCACGCCGCTGGCCGGTGACCGTGAGCACGACGTATCGTGCCGGACGCGCGTTATCCGATTACCCGCCGCGTAATCTATTCGCTGCCGATCCATTCGCTATTGCGCGTTATGCACAACGCGCAATAGCGAGATGTGTACACGTGACAGGCCGGCGGGCGGGTTCAGCGAAGCACCAGGGCGTCGTCCGGAGGATGCCGCAGCACGATCTGCGCGGCGTCCGGGCCCGGAAGCAGCCGGACACCCCACGGCAGCCGCGCGCCGTCCAGCGGGACCTCCACGGTGTGCTCACCGTGTGCGTGTGCCGCCTCACGGGCGGGTACCCGGGCGAGCACCTGCCCGTCTTCCCTGGTCTGCGGCGGGGTCGTTCCGGACCGGGCGACCAGCAGCAGCTCGGGCAGGAGCCCTTCCGCGCGCACCTGTACACGCAGCGTACGACGACGCCAGCCCACCCGGGCCACCATATAACTGACCATCGCCGCATCCTCCCGCATCTGTTGCTGTTGCGGCTGGTGCTCCTGTTGCGGCTGCTGCTCCTGCTGCTCCTGCTGTGGCTGCTGTGGCTGCTGCTCCTTCCGTGGCTGCCCCTGGTAGGGCTGCTCCTGCTGTGGCTGTTGGTCCGGCTGGACCAGCGAACTGGCCCCGGTCGGCGGGTCCGCGGAAGCCCCCGCGCTCCCGGCAGCCTGCCGGTCCTCGGCAGCCCGCTGGTCTCCGGCAGCCTGCTGGTCTCCGGCAGCCGCTGGATCCGCGGGATCCGCGGATGTCGAGGGATGTGTCGAGGGGTGCGCGGCCCGCCAGCCCTCCTGGCCACCCGCTGCCGGGGCCGAGACGTCCACGCGAAGCGGCGGATTCGGGCGGGCATCCTGTTCCGCCCGGACCGCCGGCCGGGCCAGGATGCCCGTTCCCGGCGGTACCGCGGTCAGCGTCCCGCCGATATGCACCAGCGGATAGCAGGCGATGAAATACGCCGAGCCGTCCGACGGCGCGGCCAGGTGCCAGCCGCCTTTTATCTCCAGGCTCGTGTTGGTGACCTTCGCCTGGTCCGCCTCGGGATCGTCGGGCCCGGTCGGCAGCTGGTCCCGACGCCACAGGACCCGGGCCTCGGTGATCCCCAGCGGCATCCGGAAGGACAGCACGATCTCCTCGCCGCGGTCGTCGGCACGCAGCTCCGTGATCTCCCCGACGATCAGGTGCCGTACCGCCCTGCCGACCACGGCCCGGCCGGCCAGTACGGTCACCGGGACGTACTCCAGCTCGCCGGCCGCCGACAGATCGACCAGGTGGCCGCTGTCACTGGACCCGACCAGCCGGGCCGGATCGGCGATCCGCGCCAGGTCCACCTCGGTGTCCTCGACCGCGAGCGGATGCCCCGGCGGCGAGCTCGACAGACCCGACTGCGAGCTCGGCTGCGGATCGTTCGGGGGCACCGCGTAGATCCGCACCTCGCTGCCCGCCGGCGCGTTCCAGCGCAGCATGGTGCGGCCCGCGGCGGTGGTGACCTGCAGATCACGGATCGCCGGTGGACGCGGTATCACCGTCGCCATGGTCGACGCCCCGTCCGTACGCGCGGGAACAGCGTCCGCGTCATGGAACTCGACGTAGACCTGGTAACGGTATGTGACACCTGCCTGGACGGCGGAGTCGACGTACTGACCGGCGTTCGCCCTGGTCCGCCGCGTCGGAAGCCGCACCGGCGACGATTCGTCCACGGTCCGCTCGATCGTGACCGCGTCCACCGGACCGTCCAGGCGCCAGGACAGCTTCACCGCGTCACCGATCTGCTCCGCGCGCAGCTCGGTGACGTCCCGCATGACCACGAGCCCGGGTGTGCGTACCGGTACCGACCGTCGGCTGCCGACGATCGCGGTCACCTCGTAGCGGACCATCACCCCCACCGGCACTCCGGCGTCGACGAGCTCCGTGGACCCGGTGGTGCCCAGGCTGTGTTCCGGCGCGACCACCCGCTCCGGGTCGCTCGCGTCCCCGAACAGGCGGACCACCCGGTAGGACACCGGGGCGGCGCTGGACAGGGAGGCGCGCCACCGCAGGACCACCCCGCCGTCCTGCTCGGTCGCGGTCAGGTCCCGGGGCGGCTCGAGGGGCAGCGCGGCCAGCGCCGCCAGCGCCTCGCGGCTGTCGGCCGCCGTGGCGAGCACCGCGGCCAGGGCGTTCTCCTGGTCGGGGGCGGGCAGCTCCCGGGCCGCGGCGACCCGGCGGTGGATGACGTCCTGATGGGCGACGAGTTCGGCGAGCACCTCCTCGGGGGTGCGCCCGTCCGGGCCGGGCACGTCGCGGGCGTGGGAGACCAGCCACCGTGCCCCGTCGGTGGCGGCATCCGCGCGCCGGGCCTCACGGTTGTCCACCAGCGCCCGCCAGCCGGCGTCGGCGGCGGCCAGCGCCGCCTGCACCCGCGCGCCGAGTTCTTCGGCCTCCCGCGCGGCGGCACCGTCGAGCAGCGCCAGCACCGGGCGGGCGGCGGCCAGCAGCTCGCCGGCATAGCGAACCCGGCCGGCGTCCAGCGCCCGACGGATGGCGAACACCGCCTCGGCGGCCTCCCGCGCCTGGCGCATGCTCCGCCCGCAGGAGCGGCAGGCCACCGCGGCGGCCTCGGTCTCCCGCCCGCACGAGGGGCACGCGGTGTACAGCTCGGTGTCGCAGTAACGGCAGATCCGCGAGCCGTCCACCGGCTCTGGACGGCAACACTGCGCACACACCACGTAGTCGAGGAAGACCCCGGTCGTCACGGCCGCGCCCAGCTCCCGGGCGACGCCGAGCAGCAGGGTCTTGGCCTGCGCCGTGGACAGGCCCGACCCACTCGACAGGATCTCCCGTACCAGCCCCTCGAACGCGGCCGGTCCCAGTTCGCCGTCGAGAACGATGTGCTCCTCGACCCGTCCCCGGATCTCCTCCCGGGCGTCCGCGACCAGGCCGGCGGTGTAGGCGGCCGGATCCCCGTCCAGCAGCCTGGTGCGCACCTGCGCGAGCAGGTCCGCGATCACCGTCTTCTCACGGTCGTGCGGACGCCGCTGGTTGCGTTCCAGCGCGATCTCGTAGGCTGCCCGGATCCGTTCCGGCGGCGAGTCGGCCGGAACGCCCAGGAAGGCCCACAGGGAGGCGGTGGCGGCCCGGTTGCCGACCCGTAGCTGCCGCAGTTCGACCAGACGGTCCCGGATCTGGCGGCGTACCCCCGCGGCGAGGGGCTCGATCCCGTCCCCCCAGCCGTCCTCGATCACCTGCTCACCGGCGAGGACCGCGTCGAACTGCTCGGTGGTCACCCCGTCGGCCGCCGCCAGCCGGCGCAGCCCGGCCACCCGGGAACGCGGCACCCCGCCGAAACGCTCACGCACGGTCGCGAGGTTGCGGGCCACCTTCGCCAGCCGTTCGGCCTGCCCGGCCTGGCGGGCCGCCAGTACNGGCCGCCAGTACCCGGGCCCGGAGCTGGTCACGGGTGGCGGCGTCCAGCAGCGGCGCCTCCCACTCCGCCCGCCGCCGCACCAGCGTCGCGGCGAGCGACGCGTACCGGGTCGCGTTCCGCTGCCGCTGCAGGAAGGCCATGACGGCGGCCAGCTGCTCGCGTACCTGCGCGTCGGTGTGGACGACATCCGGGTCGAGGGCCGCGACGAAAAAAGGATCGTCGAGATCCAACGAGGACCGGCGGTGCAGCTCCGCCAGCACGCGCTGGCGATAACCACTGCCGTCGAACGCCGCGCTCACCGTCCCACCTTCGTCCCGTCCCTGCCGCGGGGCAGGTGAAACCCGTGCCTGTACAGCCCGTGCCCGTCCTGGACACAGCCTGGAACATTCACCATATGTACTGGACGAGGCAATGTACCGGCCAGAACTGCACCTTGCCCACTCCTGGTGACACCCCACACAGGTCAGGCCATGCCGGTGGGCACCCTTCGTGGACACATGTCCGGTGGATGCCGGCCGTCCGCGTCAGCGCCCCCGTCGGCCGGCTTCCATCAGCCACGCCCTAGTCGCGCTGTTTGAGCAGTGTGACCTTCCTGCCCTCCTCGTCCCGCATCGCCTCGCTGCCGACCCCGGCCTTCACCTGCAGGAGCAGGGGCTCCTTCGCGCCGGGATGGGTGGCGGTGACCCGGATGGTCTGGTCCGGGCGCATGAAGAAGGTGACTTCGACTGGTGTGCCGCGGGGATGGCCACCCGGGATACCGGCGATGGCACCCTCAACGATCACCTTGTTGTCCTCCGGCACGGGCGACTCGGCGCTCGTGCCCTGCTCGAACACGCGGATGTCGACCTCGGCCTGGTTGTCGGAGACCGTGTAGAAGGTCCGCGTCACCTCGATCGGCAACGGGTCGTTGCGGTGCGCCAGGAACGCGGCGACCGTCTTGCCCCTGTCCTCGGCAAAGATCCCGAAACCGCGCGAGGTCACGTTGACGATCTTCGTTTTCACCAGGTCCGCCACGGCGGTGGTGTCCAGCCCGAAGCTGTCGGCCGCCCCGGACGCCGCCTGCCGCACGTCGGCCGGCTCCGCCGCCTCCAGGCCCTCCCCCTCGGCGAGCCTGCCCTTCGCGACCAGATCGTCGATGACCTGGCGTTCCAGCTCCTTCTTCTGCCCGAACACCGCCGCGCCCTTGGCCACCGCAAGATCGGGGTCGACGAGACGGGGAGTCAGGCCGAACTCCTCGGTCAGCTTCCGGGTGATGGCGGGGCTCTTGCTCATCCCCCCGACGAGCAGGCAGACGTCGACGTGGTCGACACCGCGCTCCTTCGCCCGGTCGAGCACCGAGCCGGTCAGGTCGAGCGTGCGCTGCAGCAACGGCGCCGTGATCTCCTCAAGATCGGCGCGGGTGACGGTCACGCTCGTGCGCCGGCCGGCATGGACCACCAGCACGTCCACGCTCTCCCGGCCCGAGAGCGCCAGCTTCGCCTCCTCCGCCGCGGTCAGCAGCTCCTGCTCGTCGTAGACGTCGTCGAGCGGGTCGCCTGCGTCGGGCTGCGCCTCGACGAACTTCTGCGCGAGGAAGCGCACCAGCTCGGCGTCCCAGTCGGCGCCGCCCAGCTCGTGGTCGCCGTCGGTGGCGACCACCGTGATCTCGTTCTCCGACAGCCGGATGACCGTGGTGTCGAAGGTGCCGCCGCCGAGGTCGTAGACCAGCACGGTGGACTCCGCCGCGCCGCCCCGCGCGAACCCGTAGGCGAAGGCGGCTGCGGTCGGCTCGTTGATGATGTCGACGACGTTCAGCCCGGCGAGCGTCCCGGCGAGTTTCGTCGCCTTGCGCTCCTCGTCGCCGAAGTAGGCGGGCACGGTGATGACCACGTCGGTCACCGGGTTCCCGGTCACCCGCCGCGCGTCGGCGGCCAGGGCCTTGAGCACGAGGCTGGACACCGCGGAAGCGCTGTACTCCTCGCCGTGGACGACGAACCGCCAGTCCGCCTCGCCCATGTGCCGCTTGACCAGGCTCGCCACGTCGTCCGGACGGATCCGGGCCTGCCGCTTGGCCTGCGTGCCGACGACGAAGCTGACGTCGCCGTCGGCCGACTCGTCGAAGAGCACCACCGACGGTGTGGTCGGCTGCGACTCGATGTTACGGATGACGTCCGGGCGTCCGTACTCGTCCACCTGGGCGATACACGAGTACGTCGTTCCCAGGTCGATCCCGAACACCTTCGTCCGCGTCATGTAGCTTCCCTCCGCCAAACTGCGGCCACCGCCCAGGGCCCGAGCACACGAAGAACAGATCGCGCTGCCCGCGACCCCCGTCGGCCAGGGGCACCAGACCTCCTGGGCCGGCCGGGCCGGTTCCCGGCGCCCGGATTCGGCGGGGAACCGGGCGCCGGGAACCATGGCCGCGCGGTTGTTGGCCCTCTTTGTCGGCCTTCTGCTGTTGTCGGCCCTCTAGTAGGACATCGTTAGGTGAC